>NZ_CP012543.1:0-1285839 GCF_004803795.1 Campylobacter rectus
TTGGTCGCAAACGAGGTTTTGGAGCTACTTTCCAAAGAAATTTTACCGTCGGAATTTGAATGCTATATCAAGCAGCTTAAATTTAACGAAAAAAACTCAAATTCGACAAATGTCGTATTTAACGCGCCAAACGAAATAATCGCCAAATTTATCCAAACCAAATACGCCTCCAAAATCGCTCATCTTTTTGAAGTAAAAACCGGACAAAAACCCGTAATCAACGTCCAAGCCGCGAGCAAAACGCAAAGCAAACCAGCTAAAAAAGTGGACGTAAAAGAGATAAAAGCGCAAAGCAGCCTGCTAAATCCAAGCTATACGTTTGAAAATTTCGTCGTCGGCGACTCGAATCAATTTGCATTTTTAAGCGCGAAAGCCGTATCCGAGCAGCTGGGTAAAATTTACAATCCGCTTTTTATCTACGGTCCAACGGGACTTGGCAAAACGCACCTTTTGCAATCGGTCGGAAATTTTTGTCTAAACGGCGGCAAAATGGTCATTTGCGTCACGAGCGAGCAGTTTATCACGGACTTTACCTATAATCTCAACAACCACTCGATGGAGCGTTTTCGCGAAAAATACCGAAACTGCGACGTTTTGCTCATCGATGACGTGCAGTTTTTAGGCAAAACGGATAAAATCCAAGAAGAATTTTTTCACACCTTTAACGAACTTCACGCCAAAAACGGCCAGATAGTGATGACATCCGACCGTCAGCCAAAGCTGCTAAAAGGATTTGAAGATAGGCTTAGAACGCGTTTTGAGTGGGGTATCATCGCAGATATCACGCCGCCGGAGCTCGATACCAAAATCGCCATCATCAAAAAAAAATGCGAATTTGATAAAATTTATCTCGGTATAGAAGTGATAAACTACATCGCAACCAACATGGGAGATAATATCCGAGAAATCGAAAGCGCGATAATAAATTTAAACGCTTATGCAAGGCTGATGAGACAAGAGATCACGCTCGAGTTTGCAAAAAACATCCTGCGCGATCAGATAAAAGAAAAGCGCGAAAATATAAATCTAGAAAGCATCGTCGAAATCGTGAGTAAAGAGCTAAACGTAAAGCCAAGCGAGATGAAAAGCAAATCCCGCTCGAAAAATATCGTAGAAGCCAGGCGCATCGTGATATATCTGGCTAAAAATTTAACGCCGAATTCGATGCCGCAAATCGCACAGTTTTTTAATATGAAAGATCACTCCGCCGTGAGCCACAGCATCAAAAAAATAAACGAGCTAATAGAAACGAACGAATACTTTAAAATCCGCGTCGAAGAGCTAAAGAACAAAATTTTAACCAAAGAATAAAACCGTGAATAAATGTGAAAAAATAAACCAGTTTTTTAACGCCGCAAATGCCCTAACTAAAGCAAACGAAAACAGTTTTAAACTTTTCACACCACCTACTAATGCTACTAAAAGAAATTTAAAAATAAAGGAAAAAAAATGAAAGTCGCGATTAACAAAAACGCTCTTGAGAGCATCGTAACAAATACAAATCCTTACCTAGAAAAAAAGGATCTAAGCGCTATAACTTCGCATATTTTTATTAGCGCAAAAGACGGTATCTTAAATATCAAAGCTACCGACCACGAGATCGGTCTAGCCTATAAACTCTCAAATGTCAAAATAATGGACGAGGGAAACGCGACGGCAAACGGTAAAAAGCTGCTTGATATCATAAGGAGTCTAAAAGACGAGGAAGTCACGCTAGAGACGGTAAATAATTACCTCTACATAAAACAAAAAAACTCAAAATATAAACTCCCGATGTATAAATTTGAGGATTTTCCAAATTTCCCGGCCATAGAAAATAAAAACAAATTTGAAATCGACGCCGTAATGCTCGGGCGAAGTTTAAAGAAAATTTTCACGAGCATCGATAATAACAACCCTAAATTTGAGCTAAACGGCGCACTCATCGACATCAAGCAAAACTACATAAATATCGTAGGTACCGACACTAAAAGGCTTAGCGTATTTAGATTTGAAACGCCGACTCAGAGCGAATTTTCGCTGATAATCCCGAAAAAAGCCATTAGCGAGATACAAAAACTATTTTTTGACAAGATCGAAATTTATTACGACGATACGACTCTGATCGCTCAAAGCGCAAATTTTGAGTTTTTCACAAAGCTGATAAACGGAAGATTCCCCGACTACAACAGAGTAATCCCGCAAGAGATAAAGCGAAGACTAAGACTAAGCAGAGATAAAATGATAGAGGGCATCAAAACCGTCTCAATCATCTCCGAGAGCACGAAAATCGTATTTGCGCCTCAAACCATAAGCTTTGAAAGCATCGTCGAGGATAACTCAGAGGCTAAAACTACGATAGAATTTGCAACCGGACTCGAAGAGGAAATTTACGTCGGCGTGAAAAATAGATATTTGCTTGATTTCTTACAAAGCATCGAAGAGGATCATTTCGAATTTGGCTTTAACGACTCGAATTTAGCCTTTACGGTGAGCTCAAACGAGCTAAAAACGGTCATAATGCCGATAAATTTATAAAATAAAAAGGTAAATAATGCAGCAAAATTACGGCGCGGAAAATATTAAAGTTTTAAAAGGGCTCGAAGCGGTCAGAAAACGCCCGGGTATGTATATCGGCGACACTAACATAAGCGGTCTACATCACATGATCTACGAAGTCGTCGATAATTCCATAGACGAGGCTATGGCCGGCTACTGCGATACGATCGATATCGAGCTAACGCGCGAAGGCTCGGCGATCATCAGCGATAACGGCCGCGGTATACCGGTCGATATGCATCCTACGGAGAAAATTTCAGCCGCAACGGTCGTTTTAACGGTACTTCACGCAGGCGGTAAATTTGACAAAGATACTTATAAAGTATCAGGCGGTCTGCACGGCGTAGGCGTTAGCGTCGTAAACGCTCTTTCTAAAAAATTGGTCGTAAATATCAAACGCGACGGTAAACTGCACAGGCAAGAGTTTTCAAAAGGTATCCCGCAAAGCGATCTTGAGATCATAAAAACGACCAATAGAACAGGCACGCAGGTAGAGTTTTGGCCGGATGACAGCATTTTTGAAGTTATGGAATTTGATGATGAAATTTTAACCAAACGCTTTAGAGAGCTAGCCTATCTAAGCCCGAAAATCACGATAAATTTTAAAGATCAAAGAAACGGTAGAAATGAGAGCTTTCACTATGAGGGCGGACTTGAGAGCTTTGTAACCGATTTAAATAAAAACGAAGCAGTTAGCAAAGCCGTATCATTTAGCGGCGGCGAAGAGGACGTTTTAGTCGATTTTGCGTTGATGTACAACGATACTTATAGTGAAAATTTACTAAGCTTCGTAAATAACATCAAGACTCCTGACGGCGGTACGCACGAGGCTGGTTTTCGCGCCGGTTTAACTCGCGTGATAACAAACTATATCGCCGCAAACGCCGCAGCACGTGAAAAAGATACCAAAATCACGGGCGAAGATATCCGCGAAGGCCTCATTGCAGTTATCAGCGTAAAGGTACCAGAGCCGCAATTTGAGGGCCAAACGAAAGGAAAACTAGGCTCAAGCTACGTAAAACCGATCGTTCAAAAGATGGTTTTTGAGGTACTTAGCAAGTATTTTGAAGAAAATCCGATCGAAGCTCGCGCGATAATGGAAAAAGCGCTTATGGCGGCGCGCGGACGCGAAGCTGCTAAAAAAGCTCGCGATCTAACGCGTAAAAAAGAGGGTCTAAGCATAGGAACGCTACCTGGCAAACTAGCCGACTGTCAAAGCAAAGATCCTACTATCAGCGAGCTTTATCTGGTGGAGGGCGACTCAGCGGGCGGCTCGGCCAAGCAAGGACGCGATAGAGTATTTCAGGCGATTTTGCCGTTAAAAGGTAAAATTTTAAACGTCGAAAAATCGCGTTTAGATAAAATTTTAAAATCGGACGAAATAAAAAATATGATAACCGCGTTAGGTTGCGGTATCGGCGACGAATTTGACTCCGAGAGGCTTCGCTATCACAAGATTATCATTATGACCGACGCCGACGTAGACGGCAGTCACATCCAGACGCTGCTTTTAACGTTTTTCTTTAGATTTTTACACAAAGTCGTGGAAAACGGTCATATCTATCTAGCCCAACCGCCGCTTTACCGCTATAAAAAGGGTAAAAAAGAGATTTATCTAAAAGACGAAAGAGCGCTAAATGAATTTCTAATAGAAACTGGCATCGAAGGGGTTGAGTTTGAAGGCATCGGAAACGCTGATCTCATAGACTTTTTAAAGATAGTCGCAGCTTATAGAAGCGTATTAAAAGAGCTTGAAAAACGCTTTAACGTGATTTCGGCTATTCGTTATATGATAGAAAATCCAGATATTATTTCTAAAAGCTATGTTGAAATTTTTGAAATTTTAAGGGATTATTTACAGGCTCAGGGGCACAATATTTTAAATTCTTACGTCAGCGAAGAAGAAGCGCGAATTTACGTACAAACCGAAAGCGGTCTGGAAGAGCTTTTGGTAAATGAAAATTTATTTACAAATCCGCTCTATGAAGAGGCACTTTATATCAGCCAAAAGATAAAAGAGCGCGGCGTCGAGCTAAAAGGCGACGTGATAGACGTGCTCGAAGAGATCGAAAAAAATGCCAAAAAAGGCGCCTATATACAGCGTTATAAAGGTCTTGGTGAGATGAATCCGGATCAACTGTGGGAAACGACGATGAATCCAGAAAATCGCCGTTTACTAAAAATAAATATAAACGACGCTATCAGCGCCTCGGATACGTTTAATCTCTTTATGGGCGACGAAGTCGAACCGCGAAGAAACTACATACAAGAGCACGCAAAAGACGTGAAACATTTGGACGTGTAAGATGCTAAAATCAGAGCTGAAAGAAAGATCAAACAGATTTAAAACCGCTCTTGAGATTTCTTCGACATTCATTTTTAGTATTATCATTTTAGTTTATATTTTCGTTAAAAAAGACGAAATAGAATTTGACGTTGACGATGTTATTTTGATCACGATTTTGGTTTTGTGTCAGGTTTATTTTACGGCATATAAAATTTATCAAAGCTTTAAAACAAGTATCCTTGATCAGGTTACGAAAGTCTATAATAGAGATGAAATTTTAAGGCTTTTTTCAAAACAAGCTTCCAAATTTAAAGGTAAAAGCAGCGGCAATATGGTGATGTTAAAGATCGAAAATTTAAACGATCTAAATGAGCGTTACAGCTTTGTTAGTACCGATATTTTGCTCAAACGATTAGTCGAGAGGTTGGAAAAATTTCTAAACGAAAAAGTCTCCAAAAATACTCTCATCGGCAGATATTCAAACGAATATTTTTTAATCTTTTGCGAGAGTAAAAGCACCGAACTCATCCACCTTTTAAATATTTTTGAAAAAAGTATTTTAAACGACGGAATTTATAATATCGAACTAAAGATTAAATTTGACGCCATAGACATAAATCACTCGGCGAGCCTTAAAAATTCGATCTCTTATCTCATCCAAAAGCTAAATTTAGATGAGAATGACGACAAAATAGACATCACCGACGATATGGAAAAAGATATCTGTAACTGCATCGATATGCAAAGATTTATTTTTCAAGCTCAGACCGTAAAAAGCCTTCGTTTCGGACAAAATTTGAAAAATATTTTTGTCAAAATTTATACCGACAAACAAGGTCTCGTCTCGAAAACCAAAGTGCAAAATATCGCAAACAAAAACGGCTATGAAGTGCTTTTTGACATAAACGTCATCAAAAAGCTATCCGAGCTTAATTTTAAAGACGAAGAGCCGTTTGTGATCGAAATTTCGTCGGTTTCGATTAGGAATTTAAAATTTATAAACTTTATAAAAGAGTTCGTCGGACTGGATAAAATAGATCCAAGTCATATTATTTTCGAATTTAGCGAGAAACTAGTATATGACGAGATAAATAGATTTAGGGAAATTTTGACGGAGTATAAAAATCTAGGTTTTCGTTTCGCGCTTAATAAATTCGGCGGCAACAACGCGGGCTTTGAATATTTTAAATATTTGCCGATAGATTTTGTTATTTACGATATCGAATTTAACAAAAATATCAAAAACGACAAATTTAAGACGCTGTTTGAAAATCTAAATTTGACCGCAAAAAGAGTAGGGGTAAAATCAATCATCAGATTCGTTGAAGACGAAGAATTTTACAACATTGCAGAGCGCTATCAGACCGACTTCGCGCAGGGCTTTTTCATAGAAAAACCAAAAGAAATTTAAAGGAAAAAAATGCAAGAAAATGAAGTCAGCGAGCCAAAATACGGCGAGAAAATAATAAGCGAATTTGACATAGAAAAAGACCTGGAAATCTGGGAAAACAAGCACGAACGCGACTATAAGATCAAGATCACGCTGCCGGAGTTTTGCTGCCTATGTCCGCGCTCGGGGTATCCTGATTTTGCGACGATTTATCTCGAGTATGTGCCGGCTAAATTCGTCGTCGAGCTAAAAGCGATTAAACTCTATATCAACAGTTTCATGACTCGTAACATCAGCCACGAAGACAGTATAAACGAAATTTACGACGTTTTAGAGCGAAAACTGGCGCCAAAATGGATGAAGATCACGGGCGACTTTAACCCGCGCGGCAACGTCCATACGGTAATCGAAATTTGCTCGGACGAGATAATCAAAAAAACGCAAGAACAAAGCTTTGAAACGCCGAAATTTGAGAAATTTGCGCGAGATAGCGAGCGAAGTTTCGATAGAGGCGGTTACGGAGCACGCGAGTCTAAATTTAGCAAAGACGGCTCTCGCGGTAAGAGTTTCGGAGCCGATAAAAGAGACGCAAAAACCGGCGATAGAAAACCTCGCGCGAGTAAAGATAAATTTGACGACAAACCGCGAAGAACGGGCAGTAAAGAGGGCTTTAAAAAGCCTGAATTTGCCGGCGAAAAGCGCGCTCGCATCGTGAAAAAATCATCGGAAGATAAATGATAAGCGCGCAGCTGATCGAACATATCTTTAAAGCCGCATCCATCTCGCGTTGGAACGACTATCCGAAGATGACGAATTTAGTCGAGCTTGATAAGCAAGCGCATAAATTTATCATCGCGTATTTCATCGCAAAGCTCGAGCGGGACGTCGATATGAACTACATCATCGAGGCCGGTATTTTCGAGTTTCTCGCGCGCGTCGTGGTCACGGATATACGCCCGGACGTGTTTCATCAGATGCAAAAAACCAAAAACGAGCAGATAAACGCCTGGGTGCTTGAGGTCTTAGAAGGGCTCGTAAAAGACGTAGAGGGCGGTAAATTTTTAGAGCGGATGCGCCGCTATCTCACGCACAAAGACAAAGCTCACGCCAAAGAGCGCCTGATCCTAAAAGCCGCTAGCTATCTCGCGACGCGCTGGGAGTTCTCGATCGTTTATCAAACGAGCAAATTTCTAAGCGACATAGACGAGCTAAAAGCGCGCGTGGAGGAGGAGTTGGAGGATTATTACGAGCTAATAGGCGTGCGTAAAATCGTGATGAATCAAAAGCTAGCAAAGCTAGTCGATCTAGCCGGCAGACTGCGCTTTCAAAAGCGCTGGGCGCAGACGCCGCGTATCCCTGAAACGGCGGTTTTAGGCCATATGTTAGTCGTTGCGATTTTGAGTTATTTTTACTCGCTTGAGGTTAAGGCCTGCAAATCAAGGCTAGAAAATAACTTCTTTTGCGCGCTTTTTCACGACCTACCCGAGTCGCTAACGCGCGATATCATTAGCCCCGTAAAATACGGTATCGAAGGGCTAAACGAGATAATTAGCGAATACGAAATGCGCCTGATAGATGAGAAAATTTTGCCTTTCGTGCCTGAAAATTTTAGAGACGAGTTTAGCTATATCCTGGGCATCCGTATGAAAGAGGGCAAATTTATCAAAAACGAGTTTGAAAACAGGATCTGCGAGAAAAAGCCTCTGCATCACGAGGGCACGATGGAGAACGTAAACGAGGATAAATTTAACGCCATCGACGGCAAAGCGCTCAAATTTTGCGACAAGCTCGCTGCGTTTTTTGAGGCTGGGATCTCGATCAGCTACGGCGTGAAGTCAAACGAACTAATTGAAGGCTTTAATAATATGGATAAATTTTTTCAGAAAAATCAGAGCTTGGACGGAGTGAATTTTTTAAAAATTTGCGATGATTTTAAGGAGTATTTTTCGCTTTTGCAGGTTTAAAAACCCTCTCTCAGATGACTGCGGCACACGCCTAGCCTAAGTGCTCTGCTGTGTTCCCACCCTGAAGCGGTGCCTAGAAGAGACGTTGCACAGGTCTAAGAAAGGGCAAGAGCGATTTTACTCAAATTTTACTTAAATATATTTTAGGCGGCAACATGGAATTTGATATAAAATGTAAATTTTTGTCGTTGTTTAGGGAGTTTTTGGTCTATCACCACCGCTCGCTGGAGTTTCGCGCGAAGGTCTTTGCGGCCGTCATCTCGGCCAAACTCAATCCAGAAGAGGACGATTTTGCGAATTTATACGACATCTCGAGCGAAATTTACGCTAGTGACGAGAACCGCAAACGCGTACTCATCGAAACGACCAAAGAATACGTCTCCCGCATCAAGCGCAAAGACCCGCTGACTCTTGATAGCTTGCTCTTAGCGATCGATCAGGCTATCAAAGCGAATAAAAACTACGCGCTAAAGATCGATTTCGAGCACTTGCGCAGACTCATTGACGCCGACGAATACGAAGGTCTCGTGCAGCAGCGCGTGTATGATTTTTTACTCTACGAGGTAAAAACCTACGCGCCAAACAGATAAAACGTCAAATTTGAAGGTCAAATTTTGCCTATTTTTACTGCTTTTTAGCGGCGTTTTTTGCGGCTTCTTGTTTGATGTTTGATTTCTTTGCAGGCGATGCACTTGATGACGGCATTTATGAAGAGGTCGATAGTCGGAGGCCGGCAGCGCTACGGATATAAATTTCACCGTCAAAAAGACGGTATCTACGAGATAAGTTTCATCTACGCGCAAAAGATCCACAAAAAGCAAAAAACTCAGCGAGGAGGCCTTCCCCGGATACGGCAGCGATGGATTTACGAAGTGGTTTTGCGAGAAAGCTACGGTTGCTAAGCTAGTCGAGCATACGCCTATGTAAAAGGCGTTCCTGCGCCCATAGGCACGAGCGAAAAGGAAAAAGTGACCTGCACCGGCAAAAAAATCTTGTTAAAAGTCGCGCCGAAATCTTTATAAAACCGTAAATAAACTACGTAAAAGGCGGTGAAATGAACTAGCTAAAGCAAAATTTGAGTGCTATAACAGAAACGTTTGATCTATCAAAATACGGCGGCCGCTTTATGATACGGCACACCAAACGGAGGCTTTGCACGGTAAAATTTTACTCCGCGCAGAGCTAAAAAGGCGAATATAACGCAAAAGCGCAGGCTCTAAGCGACCTGCCAGAGCTAAAAATCGCGACGTTTATTAAAATTAGCAAATATTACAACTGAAAATGACGGACAATTAAATGAATATTATTTTAAAATTTTCTTTATTTATTGTATTTTACGTTTGTATCGCCGCATCTATAATGAACCTATCTTTTTGTATAAGCGGAGTGTATTTTTTTGTATTTGATTTAGGCGGGTTTAATCCCAATAATAACGGATTTATCCTTGTTTTTTCAATGTTTGTAATTCCGATTATATCCTTTGTTGCCGGCATCCATTTTACGCTGTGCATCTTTGAAAAAAGATCGCCAAAACCTATTGTAGCGTATATTTTTTGCGTCGGTATCGTGATCTTTCTAATCGAAAATTTGTTTTTTGAAGTTGTTTATAGCGATAGAAGGGAATTTAACGGGATTTTAAATGCTTTAAATTTAGTAGCGGCTTTAATAATTCCGCTATTTTTTATAAAATTTACTAAAAATTCCTAAGTCCTATTTCTAAATTTGAACGGATCAAATTTGGATCAAATTTAGCCTTCGCCTGCGTCAAATTTCCAAAATTTTCGCCCGTGTCGAGGAAATTTTGTAGATAGTAAACGCCTCTATATCCGTGCTCGTATAAAATCTCGCTCATCTCTGAGATATCGGCCTCGTTTAGCAAGTCCGTGTGCACCGTCGTTCTAACCTCAAATTTAAAGCCGGTTTGCAGCAAAAACTCAAGCGTTTGCAAGAAATTTTTATACAAATTCGAGCCGCTAACCTTTAGAAATTTTTCCTTCGTAGCTTTAAAATCAAGCGCGATATAGTCGATCAAATTTAGCGAGATAGCCTGCCCAATGATGGTCAAATTTGAGCCGTTGGTATCGACTTTGAGCAAAAATCCGCGCGACTTTACTTCGCTAGCTAGCGGCAAAAACGCGGGGCTAAGCGTGCATTCGCCGCCGCTAAAAACTACGCCGCTAAGCTTGCCTTTGCGCTTGTCTAAAAATTTGATAAACTCGGCGCAGCTGATCTGTCCGGCACCCGTGACGATAGGGACGTTGTAGCAGTAGGCGCAGCGCATGTTGCAGCCCGCAAACCACGCTATACAGGCTGTTTTATCAGGGTAGTCTAGGGTCGTAAATGGAGTGAGCGAGTAAAGCGGAAAATCGGCGTCTCTCACGTTTTACTCGCAGGAGTTTAGCGGGCCTTGGGCTCGCAAAATTTGACGCGCTCTTTGTGCTCGCCTTTTTTACCGAGGTTAAAGCTCTCTACCGGGCGGTGATAACCCATCACGCGCGTGTAAATGACGCATTTAGTGCGCTTTTCTTGTAGTTTTTCGAGGATATTTTTGTCGCTCATTTGTCACTCCTTAATAATAAATATTAAATAGTATAGCACTTTGTATATAACTGCCGTCTTAAATTCCGCGACCTACTTTTGTTTTTCAGCCGTTGTTAAAAGTATGGTAATATCCGCGTTACGATTAAATTTAAAACAAAGGAAAAACATGGCGAAAGTCAAATTTCACGGCGCGGACGTCGCGCTAAAAGGCGAAGAGGTATTCGTGGGCTCATATGCGCCCGAAGTTGCACTTGTAGGGCAGGATCTTGGCGAGTTTAAGGTCGGCGGCAACAACGGCATCGAGATACTAGTCACCGTCCCGTCTCTGGATACTAGCGTTTGCGCGACGGAAACGCGTAAATTTAACGAAAAAATGGCGGCGAAAGAGGCGATCAAGCTAAGCGTGATCTCGATGGATCTGCCGTTTGCGATGGGTAGATTTTGCTCCACGGAGGGTATCAAAAATTTAAAAGTCGGCAGCGACTTTAGAGCTAAAGAGTTCGGCGAAAAATACGGCGTAATCATCGGCGAAGGGCCGCTTGCGGGGCTTTTAGCCAGAGCCGTTTTCGTCATCAAAGACGGCATCGTCATCCACAAGCAAATCGTTCAAGATATTGCCGACGAGCCAAACTACGACGCGGTATTTGACGCGATAAAATCAAGCGGAGGTTGCAGCTGCGGGTGCATATGAGCCGCTAATTTTAAAGACCGCGAGAGCGGTCTTTTTTGTAAATCTATAAAATTTGTATTTTAAAAAACAGTAAAATCTTGGACTTAAATTTACATTTTACTTAAAAAAGTAATTGATTTTATCTCAAATTTTAACCTCTACTACATAATCATAATACCATCATAAAAATAATCTATGAAATTTTGATCGAAAGGTTCTAATAATTCAGCTTCTATTAGTTTGTTTATTAATTTTTCCTTACTAATACATCTAAAATGATCTAAAAGTTCAGTTATTGTGATTTCATTATTATCAATAGGTAGCAATTTAAGGTTACTAATTTTTTTGGAAATCATTCTTGGCAATCCATATTCTTCTAGCTGCAAAACTTTTGCCGGCATAAAAAGACTGGAAAGTCTATTTACAAAATCTGAAATATCAATATTTTGCTTACTAAATATAATTTTTTGCAGTTCATTAATGTCAGAAAAATATGCCGATAGATTGTATGTTACTTTATTTTCTAGTTCGAAATACTTTAAGATATTGTCTATTTTAAGCTCTTTTATGAGTTCTGGTATTGTTTTATTCCAACTTTTCATTATAATTTCAAGATGGTTAAAGTCAATATGGTGTTTGCTGCTCATGAAATATTTAAAAGCACTCCATTGTGATATTTCATTGGTTTTTAAGTAATTAAAGGCATTAGGATCCAGGTTAATTAACTTTTTTAAAATGTAAACAACATCTTCCATATTTGAGTTTATTTTTCCAGATTTAATAAGTTTTAATATTAAGTCTACTTTATTTTTATCCTCTACACAATTATAAATTTCATCTTTAATTTTATTTGCTTTAGTGTTTAACTCTTCCGTAATTTGTAACTCTTCATCCATTTTAAAGATATCATCGACAATTGGAGATAATTCTAAATTCTTTTCTTCTTCTTTTGGTGTATCTTCTAAAATATATACATTGCCGATAAAGTATTTAAACATTCTACCACTTCTACCAATAATATTTTTATAAGTAAAGTTATCAAATGGATCTTTTCGATCAATCTTGTTGCTATAAATTATTAAATTTTCTGCACTTGTGTTTACGCCTTCTATTAAGGATGAGGTACATATTGTAGTGAATATTTGATTTTCATTAAATAATTTAACATTCATTTGAGTAATTGTTCTATGTATTTTTCCATAGTGTATACAAATGCCCTTTGATACACTATCGGCCAAAGGCCAATCCTTAAAATAATTTTTGATCAACCATTTCTCATAGTTTTGTAGAATTTTAGAATCGCTCTTTTTAAAACCACTTGATAAAAATGTTGCTAGTTTATCTGCTGTACTCGGCTGGTTTACATAAATCAAATTTTGTTTATTTTTATTATTATTGATAATATTTAATACTAGATTATCCTTATTTTTTTTACTTTTGCATATTTCCTTCTTTATATTTAAAAATACAGTATTGAAATCCAATTTTACGTATTTCATTCTATTAATTCCAAAGAGTGAAAGATTTATTTTACTTATATTTGGACATAAATAGTATTTTTGTTTAGAAATTTTTGATAGCTTTGATATAACTATTTTTAGAGTTAATGCTCTATTATCACTAGATAAAATTTTATAAAACTCATCGACTATGAATAAATCTAATCCAATTTCCTTAATTTTATCGATATATCCGACAGCTCTTTCTTGTGGAAAGACAAAAATATTTTTATCTTTAATATCTGCGTTTGACGTTGTGATAATATTGTATTGTTTACTAAATTTATTAAGTCTTCTCCTTGTTTCATCCATAAGTGAAATAGTAGGAACTATAATTAAAACATTATCTGGTTTTTTAAAATTTATCAGTGCATCGATTATAAAGCTTTTACCAAAACTAGTTGGTGCGCTTAGTATCAAATCGTTACCTTCTATAAGTTGTTTTAAAATTTCGGATTGTTTTAAGTGTAGAGTAACAGGTTCTTTTTCTCCTATATTTATTGTGAAACTATTTATTAGGATTTTATCAAACCATTTACAACTATCATATTGCATATATGGATAAAGCCCCACCTCTCTTATTAGGTGATTTACAATTGGCATATATTGGCTTTGATCTATTTCATTGAGTAATTTAATAGTTTCATTTCTTTGTTCTGTTTTATTATTTATTTGAAATATTCTAGCACACTTATTAAAAATATTTTCTTCAGTCATTAAAACCTTCCATAGATTTATTTACATCTTCTATTATCTTATTTTTATCTGGGATTGGAAAAAATATTATATGAAAATATATTCTATCAATATACGATATGTTTTTTAGTTCATCTTTTAGACGCTTATATATTTTTTTAGTATTTTTTTTGGTATTTTCAATTATCTTATCCTGATATTCCTTGTTAAATTCCTTATTTTGTTTAGTTAAGCTACACTCATATAACAAAAATATTGGAATATGCAAAAATGGCTTTAATTCGTCCAGTGATCTATTGTCATTAAGCTTGGTCTTAATTTGTTCCAGTAAATTTGTATTATCTTTTAATAACTCATCCAAATCGCTTATATTTGTAATTATACTTTTTTCTTTTTTTAGCTTATCATCTTGCAAACCATTATTTACTGATTGAATGGCATTGTTTATTGCATCATCTATATTTTTATAAAATTTAGATTCTCCGAGCCATAGACTAAATTTGTCGTTATCTTCAATTACAATGTGTACACTATCGGCACCTTTTGCATAATCATTTTTATTCTGTTTATAAAAAATCTTTGGAACGACCGGAAGAGCGTTATAGTATTTTTTCATTATGCCGTATAATAAAATTTCACCAATTTCACCACCTTTTTCATCTATTTCATCCTGTTGATTTTTTTGAACAGTTCTTAGATTTCTAAGGGATTTTCTAAGCATGCTACCGGGCTTATTAATGCATGCTTCTCTTTCTTTTGCGCTAAGAGCATCGTGTGAAATATAATCAAGTAAAAAATCAATGAATTTATCGTATCTCCATTTATAGCTTTCATAATCATTC
Source organism: Campylobacter rectus (assembly GCF_004803795.1). Lineage (NCBI taxonomy): Bacteria > Pseudomonadati > Campylobacterota > Epsilonproteobacteria > Campylobacterales > Campylobacteraceae > Campylobacter > Campylobacter rectus. Next base: position 14,428 of record NZ_CP012543.1, read on the forward strand.
GCTATTATTAAAAAATAGTGTTTATCTATAATATCTCCATTACAAGACAAACACTCATCAGTAATTACTTCAAACTCCGGCTCACTATAATTAGTAAAAGTAGGATTCATAAATTTTACTGACACCCTTCGCACTCGATCGAGCGATCGGCGACGTTGTTTAGCTTTTCGCTATCCGGGCTTTCGGAGCGTAGATAGTAGGTCGATTTTAGTCCCAGCTCCCACGCAAGCATGTAAATTTCGCTCAGATAGCCGCCGCTAGCTTTGTCTAGACTCATGAAAATATTTAGGCTCTGTCCCTGGTCGATCCACTTTTGGCGGATGGCGCCGGCACGCACGAGTACGCGCTGATCTAGCTCATAGGCAGGCGTGTAGAACTGCCACGTCTCAGGGCTTAGATTCGGCACGACGTTTGGTATCATACCGCTTAAGTTGTGCTCGAACCACTTGCGCTTATACACGGGCTCGATCGTCTGCGTGGTGCCAACGAGTATGCTGATGCTCGACGTCGGCGCGATCGCCATCAGATAACCGTTTCGCATACCGTCTCTTTTGACCTTTTCGCGCAGTTTGCTCCAGTCGCAGGCGTTCTCGTCAAATAGCCCGCCTCTGTCGTTTAGAAGCGCTTTGGCGTTTGCGTTTGCCGTGTCGATAGGCATCACTCCCCTGCTCCACTTTGAGCCTTCAAAAAGCGGATACACGCCCTTTTCTACCGCCAAATTTGAGCTGGCGTAGATGGCGTTAAAGCTAATATTTTCCATCACGCTATCGATCAGCGCTAGGTGCTCGTAGCTGCCCCATTTTACGCCGCGTTCGGCTAGCATCTGTGCCTCGCCCATGACGCCAAGGCCGATCGAGCGGGAGGCTAGGTTGGTGTGTTTGACCTTTTTGTGCGGGTAGAAATTTAGATCGATGACGTTGTCTAGCATGCGTACGGCGATCGGCACGACGCGCTCGATGTCCTCTTTTTTGTTGATTTTGCTTAAATTTATGCTCGCGAGGTTGCATACGGCGGTTTTGCCCTCGAGGCTTTCTTTTTCGACGATGAAAATTTGCTCGCCGCCGATGCTATCTAGCGCGCTTAATTTTTTGGCCTTTTTTACGATACCGCTATCTACGCGCACGTCCTCTTCTTCGTCAAATAACCGCTCGGAGCCGCCCTCAAACGTGATCTTGATCTTGTAGTAGTTGGGCTGCGTATTTTGGAAAATTTCGGTGCATAAATTTGAGCTTCTGATTATGCCGTCGTGGTCGTTTGGATTGGTTTTGTTTGCGTTATCTTTAAAGCACAAAAACGGCATGCCCGATTCAAAATAGCTAGTTAAAATTTTCTTCCACAGTTCCTTTGCCATGACGACGTTTTTTTGGATCTTTTCGTCGTTTTCGTATGCTATGTAGCGAGCCTCAAACTCATCGCCGTATAGATCGCACAGATCGGCGACCTCTGCGGGGTCAAATAGGCTCCAGCGCGCGTTTTCTTTGACGCGTTTCATGAAAAGGTCGTTTATCCAAAGCGCAGGGAATAGCTCATGCGCTCTGCGGCGCTCTTCGCCCGAGTTTTTGCGCAGATCCAGGAAGTCGCTCACGTCCATGTGCCACGGCTCGACGTAGACGGCTATCGCACCCTTTCTCGTGCCTAGCTGATCGACGGCGACGGCGATGTCGTTCGTGACTTTTAGAAACGGGATGATGCCGCCGGCCGCGTTTTTATGTCCGTCGATGCTGCCGCCCATAGCGCGCACTTTGCACCAGTCCCAGCCGATACCGCCGCCAAATTTGCTAAGTAACGCCATCTCTTTGTAGCTATCGAAAATCCCCTCGATATTATCGGGCGTACTTCCCACGTAGCAAGAGCTTAGCTGATGGCGCGTCGTGCGAGCGTTTGAGAGCGTCGGAGTAGCGAGCATGACTTCAAATTTAGATACGAGGTCGTAAAATTTCTTCGCCCAGCCTTGGCAGTCTAGTTCGTTTTGCGCTAGGAACATCGCTATGGCCATAAACATCTGCTGCGGCAGCTCTATCGGCGCGCCGCTGCGGTCTTTGATGAGGTAGCGGTCATATAGCGTTTTGATGCCTAGATATGCAAACTGCAAGTCGCGCTCGGGCCTGATGTAGTCGTTTAGATCATCTAGATCGTATTTTTCTTTTAGTCCAGGGATGATACGGCCTGCTTTTTCGCCCTTTTGCAGATAGTCGCGTAGGTGGTTGTAGCCGCTAAAGCCCGTGACCTTGTGATAAAGGTCGTATAAAAACAGCCTTGCCGCTACGAAGGTCCAGTTTGGGCGGTCGATGTCGATCTTTTCGACGGCCGTTTTGATGAGGGTTTGCTGGATCTCCTCGGTCGTTATCATATCGCGAAATTGAATTTTCGCGTCCACCTCAAGCTCGCTTAGGCTCACGTTTGCTAGCCCCGCGACCGCTTCGCTCGTGTATTTTTTGATCTTGCTTACGTCAAGCTCCTCGGTGCGTCCGTTTCGTTTGATTACTTTCAAATTTTGTTCCTTATGTATATTTTATAAACCAAGTCCGGCAAAATACGGCAAACAAGCGATAAAAGCATCAGCTGTTTTATCTCCAAGCCATTTAATAACTTCCATTAGCTTTGATTTTTTTTCTTGATCATCTTTGCAATATTCAAGCTCACTAAGTATTCCTTTTAATTCATACTTCAAATTTTTAGCAAAAATCTCATCTGGAATTTGATCTATTTTTTCCATCGCGCTTTTAATGCTAATATTTTGAGTGATATTCGACTTAGCTGTATTTGTATTGTTATTATTTATTGTAACGGAATTTGATGGATTTGTATTTACTAATCTCTCGTCTTCATCTTGCAATTTGGCTGCTAGTTGTTCTAATTTTTCAATAAATAATTCTAGAAATTTTATAAATTTACTATAATCAATTTCTCTCATATTATAATCATAGGCCCCAGAGGTATAAACTTTAATACCTTCGTATTTACCTTCTAGTTTAATGAAATATTCGTAAATTTCATCAATATTTTTTTTATCCAGTATTTTTTGTGCTATCTCAATATCTTTTTTTATTATTTTAACTTGGTTTTGATTTGCCATTTTTACCTCTAAATTGTTTACTTTCCGAATACTCTCGCAAATATCCCATCCACGTGCCTGGCGTAATACGCATAATCAAAGCACTCTTTTATCTCTGCTTCGCCTAGGCTTGCGCGCAGTTCCTCGTCGGCGAGCAAATTTTGCAAAAATAGGCTCTCGCCGTTTTCGTTTATCGCTTTTTTGCCCTCTTGCAGATCCGCCCAGACCTTCATCGCGTTGCGCTGTACGATTTTATACGCGTCCTCGCGTGAAATTCCGCGCTGCGGAAGCTGTAAAAGCACGCGCTGAGAAAAGACGAGCCCGCCGGTCAAATTTAGATTTTTCATCATATTTTCCGGATAAACTACCAAATTTGCGATCAAATTCGCAATGCGCGCGAGCATGAAATTGGCCGTAATGAAAGCGTCCGGTAAGATAAATCGCTCGACCGAGCTGTGGCTGATATCGCGTTCGTGCCAGAGCGCGACGTTTTCGAGCGCAGGCGTCACGTATGAGCGCAGCATCCTACAAAGACCGGTGATGTTTTCGCTAAGTACGGGATTGCGCTTGTGCGGCATCGCGCTGGAGCCCTTTTGGCCTGGGCTGAAGTACTCCTCGGCCTCGTAAACTTCCGTCCTTTGGAAGTGGCGCACGGCGACGGCGATCTTTTCGCAGGTAGCGGCTAGAACGGCGATCGCGCTGATGACGTGGGCGTAGCGATCGCGCTGGATGACTTGATTTGACGCGGGAGCGGGTTTTAGACCGAGCTGCTCGCAGGTTAGCTCCTCAAACTCGAGCGGCGCATGAGCGAAATTTCCCATCGCGCCGCTTAGTTTGCCGTAGGCGGCGACCTCTTTGGCGTCTTGTAGCAACTTTAGCGCGCGCGCCACCTCGTCGTACCAGACCGCAAGCACGAGTCCGAAGGTGATCGGTTCGCCGTGGATACCGTGGCTGCGGCCGACCATCATCGTGTTTTTGTGCTCCTGCGCTCTGGTTTTGATCGCGCTCATTAGGCCTTTTACGTCTTCTATGATGAGCTCCATGCTGCTTTTGATCTGAAGCGCGACGGCGGTGTCGATGCAGTCGCTACTAGTCATGCCGTAGTGCACGAAGCGGCTCTCATCGCCCAGGCTCTCGCTCACGCTCGTTAGAAACGCGATCACGTCGTGCTTGGTCGTCTTTTCGATCTCATCGATACGCGCTACGTCAAATTTCGCGTTTTTGCAAATTTTCTCGCAGTCCGCATCGCTGATAAAGCCAAGCTTATTCCATGCCTTGACCGCGGCCAGCTCGACCTCCAGCCACGCACCGTATTTTGCCTGCATATCCCACTTCTGCGCCATTTGCTCGCGCGAATATCTCTCTACCATCTCTTTAGCCTTTTTTATGCGAATTTTTGTATAATTTTTTAAGGAAAGATTATATAAAAACTGGGCTGAAAAGGCGGTTAGTATCCGCTAAATTTGCCCTTAAATTTTAGATTTAAAGAGTGAAAATTGCCTTATATTCATAAATTTATTGCGCATGCCAAAGGACAAAAAGCGTATGAAATTTTATTGCAAAACGGCTATAAGATGCGCGAAACCCAGCGCCTCATCGACAAGGGGCGGCTTACCTGCGATGGCGCGGTCGTTGGCGAGAAAAATGCTTTGCTAAGCGGTGAAATTTGTCTGATAGAGTATGAGACAAATCCACGAGGTTTAAGGCCGATTTTTGAGTGCGAGAAATTTGCAGTTTTTGATAAGCCAAACGGCGTGCTCAGTCACCCAAACGGCAGGCACTGCGAGTACTCGCTAAATGACGAAATTTGGTCGCTCTACGGTCGCGAAGCGTCGGTCGCGCACCGTCTAGACTGCGAAACGAGCGGACTCATCGTCGTAGGCAAAGACAAAAATACGGTCGTAAATTTGAAAAAACTTTTTGAAAATCGGCAGGTTTATAAAAGCTACGTCGCGCTCGCGCAGGGAAAGATAAGCGAAAATTTGCGTATCGAGGCAAATATGGATCTGGCAAACGATTACGACGACGTAAAAATGCGAATGCGAATTTGCGAGGACGGCAAAAGCGCAGTGACGGAGATTTCGCCGATAGAGTATTTTGCCGATATCGATGCGACGCTGGTGCAAGCCGTACCGCTCACGGGCAGACAGCATCAAATTCGCTTACATTTGTTCCACGTGGAACATAAGATTTTAGGCGAACCGCTCTACGGTCTAATGCGATCGCAAATCGAGAAAATTTTAGATAAAGAGATGAGCGAAGCCGAGCGAATTTTGACGACGGGAGCGCCTAGACTGCTGCTGCATGCGGATGAAATTCGCTTTAAATTTGACGGCATAGAGTATGAGATTAGGTCCGAATTTGACGCGCGAAATGAATTTTATCAGTCGGTAAAAAGCGATAAATAAAATTATATGTGCGGTTGAAATTAGGAAAAAACCGATTAAATATACAAAATTTTATTGCAGACCAACTAAATTAAGTCAAAATTTAGGGGGGGGGGGGGGTAAAATGCCTTAAATTTTATTTAAGGGGTATTTATGGAATTTATCAAGAAGACTTTTGGCGGGCTTAGCGCGTCTTATTATAGGAGACATCTATTTTTCGGCGCGATTTTTATGGCTTTATATATTGCACTTTTTATAGTATGGGCGATAAGCGGGTTTTTACTTATCTTCTCTTGATAGGAAATACCTTTTTGTATCCGTATTCTCGCTTTGTTTATGAGAGTATCGTGAGCTTCATCTTTGGCGACAACGTCTTTTTCGTAAATGCCGTTTATCTACTGGTTGCTAAATTTATGACGATGCTTATTTGCTGGAGCTTCGCCGTTTTTATCGCGCCGCTTGGGCTTATTTATCTATATTTTTATCACACGAAAAATAAAACTTTCGACGAGTAGCTTTGTTTGCGGACGGACGGCAAGATAAATTTGCGCTCAAAACGTTAAAAAACAAACGCCGTCTCTGCTTCGCCGATTTTTACGACCTTGCCTTTGCGCGTCATCACGCCCAAGCCGTGTTCTATGTCCCACGAGCAGCTAAACTCAAAGCCGATTTTCGCTGTGTCGCCTAGGATATAGATATTTTGCAGCTCCAATAGTTCGCTAAGCTCCTGCGGCGTGCAGATGCCTGGCATGAAATCGCTTTTCGTCTCGCTCGGATAGTCGTAAATTTTCTGCCATTTTGGGTAGTTTTTTAAAATTTCAGCTAAGATGCCCGTTAAAATTTCTTCCTGATTTTGCTTTAGAAACTCTAGCGCGTCCGATTGCGCCTGGCTTGGCTCGTCCGTCTCCTCGCCGTCTTCATCTAAAAACGCGCAGCGAAACTCGCCCTCTTGCTCTAAAGTTTTACCGAAATACTCCAGCCGCAGCGGAAAACTAAAGTCCTCGTATTCCTCATCTTCAAATTTAGGCAAAATTTTAGGCTCCGCAAGATGTGCATTAAAAAACTCCGCGACCTTTGGGCTGCGGGTGAAAAGATACTCCTCATTCGCTTCGTAACTTTTGTGCAAAAATTTAAGCGCCTCCTGCTCTGCGCCGCACTCCAAGCAGCACTCGCCCTTGTAATAATCGCTCACGTAGGGCGGATTTTCATTGCTTCTGGCGTGCTTGTCCATCTCGCCTAGCCAGCGCAGCATATTTGGGGTGTCGCCCGCCCATTTGTACTCATTCACCATGCGCGCCGCATAGATGTATGAGGCGTAGATGCGGTATTTCTCATCGTCCGCCCCCGCCCATTTTGCCTCGATAAAGCGGATAATCTCCGCCTTTGTAATCTTGGATTTTTTAAGCAGCGATCTGTCCAGGAAGATGCCGATCTCATCCATTATTTTTTGCGCGTTCATTGCTACTCCTTTATAAATTTTTGCCGATCTGCCTTATGATCTAAAAATAATCGCCGAATTTTTCTCTATTTTTGAAATTTTTATCTTATACGCATCCTTTTTATCGCGATGACAGAGCATTAAATAGGTTGTAAAGTGTAAAATATCTAAAATTTCGGCCCTCAAATTTCTATCCTCGATCTTGGTTTGTAGGCAAATTTTTAGAATTTTTTGAAAATTTCTTATAGAAATAGCAAAAATCATAGAGCAAAAACGAAAAACGAGCCGTCGTTGCCTCTATCTACCTGCGCTCTTAAAAAGGCTATCATCGCTTGTGTTCGTCGTTAAAAGCCACCTTTATGAATAGTCCAAGCCCGAGCAATACGACAATGCTAACAAAAATAATTTGAGCGATATCAAGTGCGGTCATTTTTTCTCGGCGTTAGTTAAATTTTGCGTTGCAGCCGCGCTCTCAGGGCTGGTGTTACGGCCGAGATTAGTTAGCGAAATTTGATTTTTTCTGTCGTTGGTTTTGTTTGTTAGCAAGTTTATGTTAGTCGTTTTTTGTGCTTTCGAGCTTGAAATTTTACTCATGTTAGTTCCATCCTGCCTTGAATTTATTTTTTCGCTTCTTTGCTTGAGCTGTCCGCATGCCGCACTGATATCGAGCCCCTTGCTCTGGCGGATCGTGCATGTTATGCCGTGAGCGCAAAGATAGTCTTGGAATTTCACCATATCGCTAAGCTCCGGGCGCTCGAATTCACTGCCCTCATGCGGGTTAAAGTAGATTAAATTTACCTTCGCCCTGATGCCGTGCAGTAGCCGCACGAGCTTTTTTGCATCGGCGAGGCTATCGTTTAGCCCGCGGATCACGAGATACTCGAACATCACGCGCTTTCGCATATCGATCGGAAAGCCCCGCACCGCGTCCATCACCGCCTCGATGTTATAGGCCTTGTTTATCGGCATCAGACGGCTGCGCAGCTCGTCCGTGACGGCGTGTAGCGAGATAGCGAGCAGCACTCCCAGATCCATTTCGCCGAGCTTTTTTATCTGGTTGCCGAGCCCGCTCGTGCTGACGGTTTGGCGGCGTGGCGAGATAGCCAGTCCGTCGTTTTCGGTCAAAATTTTAACCGCTTTGCTGACGCTAGCGAGGTTGTCAAGCGGCTCGCCCATACCCATATACACGACGTTTATACGCCGCTCGTAGGGGATTTTGTTCTCTCTTTTTATCCATAAAATTTGACCCACGATCTCGCCTGCAGTGAGGTTTCGCACCAGTCCGCCCTTGGCCGTGAGGCAAAACGCACAGCCCATCTTACAGCCCACCTGCGAGCTCACGCACACTGTGTAGCGCGCATGGCGGCTGATTTTGCCCTGCTCGTTCGTCTGCTCCTCCTTCATCGGCAGCAGCACGCTTTCGATCCGCAGTCCATCTTTGAGCTCGAAAAGATATTTGATCGAGCCGTCTGCGCTCTGCTCAAATTTGACGCATTTTAGCGGGTCGAAGTAAAACTCTTGCACCAAATTTGCGCGCAAATCCTTCGGCAAATTTAGCATCTCATCAAAACTAGTTGCGTTTTTCTTATATAGCCACTCGAAAATTTGCTTTGCGCGAAACGGCGGCGAGAGCTGCTCTTTTAGCTCATTTAGCGTAAAATCAAGCAAATTTTTCAAATGATTTCCTTTTGTTTTAAATATTTTTCGAGCTCTTTTTTGGCTCGCTCGTGGTTTTTAACAAAATCGGTATGCGCGTTTTCGTCGCAAAAATTCGTCGCTACAAATACGCCGTAAGCGGGGATTTGAAATTTTTGCGCGACTTTAAGGACCGCGAAAAATTCCATATTTTCTAAAAAATATCCACGCGCAAAAAGCCTGTGGGCTAAATTTTGATCGGTGGTGATGAAATTTGAGGAATTTACCTTGTATGTTCCACGTGGAACACTCGAATCAATCTCCCATTCTATCGGTGAATAGCTTCTGTTTTCTAGGCTTGAAATTTCGATATTTGCTGCGATCGAGCTCTCGTAAATTTCAAAAATTTCGCCCTCTTTATATAGCCCCGCCGAGCCTACAAAAATGATTTCGCTCGGCAGTGCGTTTAAAATTTTATCCGGATTTTGAGAGGATTTCACGCTTTGTAAAACGGGCAAATTTATCAAATTTAGCCTTTTATCGGCCTGTGCCGTTGCCGTTAAAGTCGGTAAATTTAGCTCTCCCTCAGGCTGCCTATCTGCCGTAAAATTTGATTGATTTAATCCACGCTCGCTCATAAAATCCCGGCCGTATCTATCGCTGCCGTATCCGCTCGTCATAGCTCGTTTTTGCAAAAGTGCAGTTAAATTCATGCTCATATCCACCAGCCCTACGCCCATTGGTAGCGCGAAAGGAAATATCTCGTTTTGCCCCGCTGAAATAATCACGATTTGCTCTTTTTGTTCGCTAAATTTGAGCTCAAATTCATAGTCTGACCTCGATACCGTTTTGTCTGAGATAGGTTTTAAGCGCTTTAATCTCAATCTCTCTAAAGTGAAAGATCGACGCCGCTAGGCATGCGTCCGCACCTGCTAAAAATGCGTCCTTGAAGTGCTCCATTTTGCCCGCGCCGCCGCTTGCGATGACGGGGATGTCAAGCGTGCTAAAAATATGCGTCAAATTTAACTCAAAGCCGTTTTTAACGCCGTCGCAGTCCATCGATGTGAGTAAAATTTCGCCCGCGCCACGCTCCTGCGCCTCTTTCGCCCAAGCAAGCGCGTCCCTGCCGGTGTCCAGCCTACCGCCGTTTATAAACACGCTATAGCCGCAAGGCTCGCTGTTTTCAGTTAAAATTTCATCCTGCAAGCTGCGTGAAGTCTCTCCAAAATTCTGTGCTTTATTGCGTAAATTTGCGTTCAAATTCCGTGTCGCGTCGCGTAAATTGCCGCTTGAATTTCGTTTCGCGTCGATTGCGACGACGACGCATTGCGAGCCGAATTTATTCGCCGCCTCGTCTATCAAATTCGGATTTTTTATCGCGGCGGAGTTGAGGCTTATTTTGTCGCAGCCGACGTTTAGCAGGCGAGAGATGTCATCGATCGTGCGGATGCCGCCGCCCACGGTCAGCGGGATAAAAAGCTCGCGCGCGACCCGTTCCACGACGTCCACGATCGTATCGCGCCCCAGATGCGACGCCGTGATGTCGAGGAAGCACAGCTCGTCCGCGCCCTCCTCGTTGTAGCGTTTGGCGACTTGCACCGGATCGCCCGCATCCACGAGACCTACGAAATTTACGCCCTTTACGACGCGCCCGTCTTTGACGTCGAGGCACGGGATTATACGTTTTGCAAAATGATTCATCGCTCTTTCTTTAGCTAAAATTTGGCTTGATTTTAGCTAAATTTGACTTATCTAATCATTACGTAAGATATTTTTGGGTAAAATCGGCGAAATTTTAGGAAAAATAAAGCAAAATTGCGCCCAAAACGGATGTGTTTAACTCCTCGTTGCATACCTAAAAAGCGGCCGTGTAAAGCCAAATAAGCGGCAGTAGTAACAACGAAGTAGAGCTGGACGGCTTATGGCGGCGAAAAAGCTTTGTCGCTCTTATGGAATAAAAATGGAAAGCATTAAAGCAAAAAAGCGCTTCGGACAAAATTTTTTACAAGACGAGGCGACGTTAAACAAAATCATCCAAGCGATCCCCAAAGATACGCAAAATATAGTCGAGATTGGGGCTGGCTTAGGTGATTTGACATTTAGAATTTTGCGGATTTGCGGCGTAACTAGCTACGAGATAGATACCGAGCTTTTTGCGTTGCTGCAGAAAAAATTCGCAAACGAAATTCAAAACGGACGATTGAAACTTTTTTGCAAAGACGCGTTAGTGCAGTGGGATGAAAGCGGCCTAAGCGATGAGCCGTATTTTTTAGCGGCAAACCTGCCCTATTACGTCGCTACGAAGATGATCCTAAGCGCGGTCGAAGACGAGAGATGTCGCGGCATGGTCGTGATGATACAAAAAGAAGTCGCGCTTAAATTTAGCGCAAAAAGCGGCGATAGAGATTTTAGCTCTTTGGCGATTTTGGCCTCGCTTCAAGGCAGTTGCGAACTACTTTTTGACGTGGATGCGAGCTGCTTTAACCCGCCGCCGAAGGTAACTTCCTCGGTCATAAAACTGCAAAAAAGTAAAAATTTGATAGGCGAAACAGGCGTATTTAAGAGCGAATTCGAATACGAAAAATTTAAAATTTATCTCAAAATTGCCTTTAATGCGCCTAGAAAAACGCTGATGAGAAATTTAAGCCAAGGCTTTGAAAAACCTAAAATAGAGCGGATTTTTAGCCTACTAAATTTGAGCGCAAATATCCGTCCGCACGAGCTAAATGTCGATCTTTATCTAGAAATATTTAAAAATTTAAAGGAAGATAATGAACGACAAAAACGAAGAAAAAGCGGTGGTCTCTCAGGGCAAGAGCAATAAAAAGCGCAGATTTCGCCCGAAAAATAAAAATAAACAAGAAGATTTAGACCAAAATATGCAAAACGGCGAGCAAAAAGCCAGCCAAAGCGTGATAGATAATTTCTTTTTAGAACCTTTTGACGGCGGCGAACAGCACGCGCAAAACGGCGAACAAACTAACGCTAACAAACAAAACGGCAAGAAAAATCGTGGCAAAAACAACAAACAAAACACCCAAAATAGTGCGCAAAGTGAAAATAAAAACACTAACAAACAAGCCGCTAACGCCGAAAATCAAACAGGCGAAGCTAAACAAAAAAAGCAAAAAAAACCGAAGAAAAATTTACCCGCTAAGCTAAGCGGCAACGAGCAGTGGCAGCAAGATATAGCTAGCGCTATGGAGGCGAACAAAGCCGTCCATGAACTGCGTCTCGAGCCGATGAAATACCTAAACTCGACCGATCACAGGATCCGCGTCACGCCTCTTGGCGGACTAGGCGAGATCGGCGGAAATATGACGATATTTGAGACCGACACGAGCGCGATCATCGTGGATATCGGTATGAGCTTTCCTAGCGAGAGTATGCACGGCGTGGATATCCTGATCCCCGACTTTGACTACGTTCGCAAGATAAAAGACAAGATAAAAGGCGTCATCATCACGCACGCCCACGAGGATCATATCGGCGCGGTGCCCTACTTTTACAAAGAGTTTAAATTTCCGATTTACGCCACGCCGTTACCGCTCGGTATGATAAATAACAAATTTGAAGAGCATGGGCTAAAGCAGGAGCGTTCGCTTTTCCGCTCGGTCGAAAAGCGCAAGCCGTATTTGATAGGGGATTTTGAGGTCGAGTGGATACATATCACTCACTCTATCATCGACGCTAGCGCGCTTGCTATCACGACAAAGGCGGGCACCATCATCCATACGGGCGACTTTAAGATCGACCACACGCCGATCGACGGCTACCCAACAGATCTTGGTAGACTCGCATACTACGGCGAGCGCGGCGTGCTGTGCCTCATGAGCGATAGCACGAACAGCTATAGAGAGGGCTTTACTAAAAGCGAAAGCAGCGTGGGCAAGACCTTTGACGCGATATTTTCCAAAGCCAAAGGCCGCGTGATAATGAGCACGTTTAGCTCCAACATCCACCGCGTCTATCAGGCGATTGATTGGGGACTAAAATACAACCGCAAGGTCTGCGTCATCGGCCGTAGCATGGAGCGTAACCTCTACACGGCGATGGAGCTTGGCTATATCAAGCTTGATAAGAAAATTTTCATCGACGCAAACGAAGTCGGCAAATTTAAAGATAACGAAGTGCTGATCGTCACCACCGGCTCTCAGGGCGAGACGATGAGCGCGCTATACCGAATGGCTACCGACGAGCACAAATATATAAAAATAAAGCCGACCGATCAGATCATCATCAGCTCAAAGGCGATCCCGGGTAACGAAAGCAGCGTCTCGACGGTGCTAAATTTCCTCATCAAATCAGGCGCTAGCGTCGCGTATCAGGACTTTAGCGAGATACACGTGAGCGGTCACGCCGCACAGGAAGAGCAAAAGCTGATGCTGCGCCTAATAAAGCCTAAATTTTTCCTCCCGGTCCACGGCGAATACAACCACATCGCAAAGCATAAAGAAACGGCCGTAGCCTGCGGCGTGGACGAGCGAAACATCTACCTGATGAGCGACGGCGATCAGATAGAAATTTGCCAAAAATATATGAAGCGCGCCAAGACGGTAAAAACGGGCAAGGTCTTTATCGATAACCAAATTAACAAGCAAATTTCAGACGACGTTGTGATCGATAGGCAAAATTTGGCCGAAGCGGGCGTCGTGATGATCATCGCGCAAATTTCCCGTCACGGCGCTAAGCTTATAAACAAGCCTCGCGTCATCAGCTACGGACTCGTGGGCGATAAGCAAGACGGCGAGTTTAGAAAAGAGATGGAGGGCGTGCTGGAGCAGTATCTAAGCAACGTCAAGGAGGAGCTTTTAAAAGACGGCAGGATGCTCGAGGGGCAGGTGCGCCAGGTCATCCGAAAACATATCTTTAGAAAAGTTAAAAAGTATCCGACCATCGTGCCGATCATTTACCTGATGTAAGGGCGCAAAATGAGCGATACAATCAAAATAGCCGCTAACGTGCTAAAAACGGAAGCTAACGAGCTAACGAGAAATGCTGAGATTTTAGACGGCGAATTTGAAAAAGCGGTTGAGGTTTTATACAAAACCAAAGGCAAAGTCGTAGTCACGGGCGTGGGCAAGAGCGGACACGTGGGCGCCAAGATAGCCGCGACGCTTGCTAGCACGGGCACGCCTAGCTTTTTCATGCATCCGACCGAGGCGATGCATGGCGATCTGGGTATGATCGGCAAGGACGATACGCTGCTAGCTATCAGCTTTAGCGGCGAGAGCGAGGAGCTAACCAAAATCCTACCTCACGTGCAGCGTTTCGGCGTACCGATAGTTGCTATGGCGAGGGATAAATTTAGCACGCTGGGTAAATTTAGCGACGCCTTTGTGAAGCTTGACGTTAGTAAGGAGGCTTGCCCGCTAGACGCTGCACCGACTAGCTCGACTACGCTAACGTTAGCCTTGGGCGATGCGTTAGCCGTTTGTCTGATGGAAAAGCGCGGATTTAAAAAAGAGGATTTTGCAAATTTTCATCCCGGCGGAAGCCTCGGCAAGCGGCTATTTTTAAAAGTAAAAGACGTGATGAGAAGCGAAAAATTACCGATAGTTCGCTGGAATGCGAGCTTAAAGCAGGCGATCGACACTATGACGCACGGCAAACTCGGTACCGTCCTCATCGTCGATAAAGACGGGGTTTTAGACGCGATCTTAAGCGACGGAGACCTTAGGCGCGCGCTGATGAGAGAGGACTTTGATCTAAACGACGCTGCGATCAAATACGCGACGCTAAAGCCAAAAGAGTTAAACGATAAAGAGATGTTGGCGATCGATGCGTTAGCGCTCATCGAGCGGCACAAGATACAGCTCCTGGCCATCGTAGAAAACGGCGTGCCCGTCGGCGTTCTGCACATCCACGACCTTGCAAATTTAGGACTATAAAATGCAAAAAAGCAGACTAAATAAATTTATATCGCATAACACGAGTTATTCGCGTAGAGAGGCCGACGAGCTCATAAAGCAGGGCAAAGTTAGCATAAACGGCCGCGTCGTTAGCGAGCTGGCTACTAGCGTTAGTGATGAGGATAAAGTAAAAATAAACGGCCGCATAGTGAGGCTAAAAAAAGAATTTACCGTGATCGTATATCACAAACAAAAAGGCGAGCTGGTTAGTAAAAAAGACGACCGCGGACGCAAAACGATCTATGATAGTTTGGACCGACAGTTTGCTAAATTTGTTAGTATCGGGCGACTTGACTATGCTAGCGAGGGGCTACTTTTACTAACGGACGCCCCGGCGATCGCAACTGCGCTTATGAACAGCGACGTAGAGCGCGAATATTATCTAAAGGTAAAAGGCGAGATAACGCCGGAGGTGATAACGGCGATGAACGAGGGCTTTTTCGCTGCGGATGCCACCAAGGGCGCGCATGCTAAAACCGCAATAAAATCAATGGAATTTAGGCCGTTTTTGGACTATAAAATTTTTGGCTCAAGCGGCGGTTTTACGAAGCTAAAAGTCGTGATAAACGAGGGACAAAACCGCGAACTACGCCGCTTTTTCGGATATTTCGACCTTGAGGTGATGGATCTAAAACGCGTTAGTTTCGGTCGCGTAGATCTTGGCATGCTAAAGCCCGGCAAATGGCGATATTTTGAAAACGGCGAATACGAAGCGTTGAGGGATTTTTTGAAGGTTAATAACGTTAGATACTAACCTCGCAAGGAGTTAGTAGTTAGCTACCCACGCACCGAGACGGTCGGCATTTGGATGCTATGCGCGTTTGGCATAGCGCTATATGCGAAATAAGACTTGTAAATTTGACTGTTTTATAGGCTGCGCCGTCAAGCTTGGTCTTAAAACCGCGTCAAGCGATGTTGGATGCGCTTCTACGCATAGGCTGGTTTTGCTCTGCGATGACGATTTTGTCGTCTCGGAAGACAGCATCAGCCGCAATCTTGCCGAAATTTCTAGCCGGCAGACGTATAAAACAGCGTAAATCCGCTAAAAAGCGTGGTTTTAATCGGCGTAGAGAGCTAAATTTATTCGGCAAATTTGGGCGTTTTAGGCGGGAAACACAGACTTGAGACGGCGCGAACGAGCATTGATTTGCAAATTTGATCGGCGGCGCAAATATTAAATGCATAATAAATTTTGGCTCAATTAAACTTAAGCGGATTTTCTCTTATCAATTTCAACAGTTTCTGATATAAGTTTTCCTGTGTAGTTTTAGTATTATATCTAAATTCGCATTCCTTTAAATGAAGCAAAAAATTCTCTTTCTTAATGCCTTTAAATTTAGATAATCTATGTTTAGCATATCCCCAGAAGTTTTCTATACCGTTTATATGATTTTTACCGTTAGCGAATTCATTCTTTGAGTGTTTTACCCTGTAGTGTGCTTTGGCTCCATAATCTACCAAGCCATCATAGGCCTTCCAACAATCTAAATATTTAACGCTCTCGTCTAATTCGCTAAATTGCGATAATATAGGTATCAACTCGCTAGCAGAGCAGTTTTTAACTATTTGGGTATAGACCTTACCATCACGCTTTAGCATACCGAATACCGGTGTTTTATTTGCTGCGCCTCTACCTCTTTTTCCTCTTACTCTTTTAGATCCGAAGTAACTTTCGTCAATCTCAAAGCGAAGCTTCTAGGCGAGCTTGCGAGCTGGAAATCTCACCACTAAACTTGCTAATTTTTTCACACTCACTAGCCATTAAAATTCTGATATTTTTTAGAATTTTGTTGACGGAAATTCTAGAAATCCCGGTTAAATTTGCTATTTTAGTAGCTTCTATATCTTGCGCAAAATACTTTAAAATTTCTCTAAATTTCTTCTCTGAAATTCGGGAACGGACTATATACTTATTTTTCATAGTTCTCATCGTAACTTACTACTCCTTTGTGTGAGCTTAAGTTAAAGAGAGCCATAATTTTTTACTCTACTTTAAGCGCAAGGCGAGATTCGTGGCTTTGCACTTGTCGTACAAAATTCCCAAAATGCGGGTAAATTTAATAAATCCGTGAAATTTAGCTTCCCCGATTTATTTCTTGACTGCTCTTATCTTTACTATCTCGCATTTTCTTTTGGCTTTTACAAGTCCAAAATTTATCCTTATTTTTTGTTTTATCATTAAAATTTCATATTCAAATATCTCATACTCTTTTTTAAATTCATAGTGTTTGCCAAGTCGCGCAATGGCTTCTTCGAATTTACAAATTTTCATTTTTGCCCCCTTTTGAAAATTAGCTCGCAAATAGTAGTAAAATTTTTGCGGTATTTTTTACTTTTAATACATATTAATTATGTATTAAGGCTGGTATTATATAGATTAATTCTTTAGTAAAAACTTAAACGTAGATTTAAAAATATAAAAAAGATTAATGATTGTATGAATTAAAATTTATAAAATAAAATTTATTAGCTTTTTAGCTCGTCTATTAGCCGTAAAATTTGATCGATTTTTTCGGTTTTTTGTTTTAGCTTATGATTTTCCAGCACGAGCTCAAGCGTCTTTTGCGTTTGCAGCGGTAAATTTTGTGCGTTCGCCACCCATTTTTGCACGGCGGTTATGTGCACTCCTAGTTTTACGGCAAGCTCTTTTTGCGTGATTTCAAGCTCGGCACAGACCTTTTTAACAATATTTTTATCGCTCATCGCTGTTCCTTTTTCGGTATTTTAAATTATTTAGAGAGATTTCACGGCGCGTAGTGATTGCGCCGAGTGTGTAGCGAAGCTATAGGCTTAAGCATTACAAACAGGCAAAACGCCCATGCGTCAACTTGCTATAATGATACTCTAAATGCCATAAATAACGCTTAAATTTTGCTATTTTTCCGTATATTTTAAAGCAAAGAGCGAGGCTAAATTTTATTCTCCGAAAGCAAAATAAAAATAAGCGGATTTATCAATGTTTCGCCGCGCGCCGCATAGAGTAAAACATCCTCAAAATAGTTGTCATTTACGCTATAAGTATGAAATTCGTATGCGCCAAATCCATATCCCATCGGCGTGATGTCTACGCGTGAATACCAGGCGTTTTTAGCGAGGATATAGCGGCTGGTGTCTTGAGAATAGACCCACAATACGACGTCGTCTTTGTTTTTTTGCCGCATCAGCCACGTAAACGAGTTTGCTATGTCGTAGAAAAAGTATGTATCGCCGTTTGGCATCACTGCTTGAGCCGTGTTGTTTAGGTCGGTAATGAGGGCTTTGCTCTCAAAACAGAGGTATTTGCCAAGCTCGATTTCAAGCGGCTTTTTTTCTACATTGTCGTGGCGAACGACGATTTTACCCTCGCTGGTATCGACTGAAAACGCAAGTAGCGCCACCACGCCGATAAGCAGCGCCGCGGCGAAAATTTGCTTTATCATAATAAAACTCCTCGTAAAAGGTAGTATTTGGCGACGAAAAGGCTACAAACAAGAGCATTTACCGCCAGCCAAAAAGAGGAAAATTTAAGCAAATGCTCGTAAGGATTTTTCGTTATAAGCTCGACTAAAAATGCCGCAATACCGTAAAAAATGCCCAAAAATAGCGAGCCCCAGATGAGATAGCCGATGTAAAAATATTCGCCCTTTAGCATACAGTAAGGGCATTTGTGATTTGGCTGTTCATAAACGTAAAGCCCGAAAAAATAAGTAATCGCGTAGTATGCGATAAATAAAAACAGCAGGTTGCAAACAAAGCTCGCCATCGTCTGTTTGAGCAAATTTAGCGTTAAAATGACCGCAAAAACGGCGTAGTAAAAGATGACTAAATTTAACTTCGTATAGCCAAAAGGCAGCTTTGGCGCCTGAAAAACGACCGAGCAGCAAAAGACGGGCACCTTTAAAGGCACGTTGCTAAAAAACAGAACTTCTGCTGCAAATTCGATCAAAACGCCGATAAAAAGCGCGGTAAATATCACGTATTTTCGCTTTAAATACGGAAAATTCGTCGCCTTTAGATCAAGCGAATTTATAATAAGCCACAGTCCGAAACCAAAAATGAGCAGCAGTTTTAGTAGCAGCAATATGCCGCCGAATTCATTTGAGCCGATGACGCCGGCCGAGCACATAGCGCCGGGCACGACGTCTGCGAGCTCGTTTAAAGAGAGTGCGAAAAATACGAACAAAACGATCTTGCAAACTACGGTGAAAAACAAAATCGTATTTACGAGATAGTTGCGCTTTTCAAGGTCGTATTGTAAAACAGACGTCGAGTTAAAGTCCCAGCGGCGCATAATGCGCACGACAAAATACTGCGAAATACCCATCAGCACGATGATAATAAGCTCGATCAGCAAAAACGCGATGACTTCGTCGGATAAAAATACACTCACGATATCTCTCCGTTTTGCATTTTGATGTAGCCGTCTACGAAGCCCAGCTCGTCAAATAAAATATCGTGCGTAGCGACGACGACGGTCTTTTTTAGCTCCTTAAATTTTTGTAACATTTCGATGAAAATGAGTGAGTTTTGCTTGTCTAAATTTGCCGTCGGCTCGTCGGCCAGGATGATACCGGGATCCATCGCCAGCGCCCTTGCTATCGCGCATCGTTGCTTTTCGCCTCCACTTAGTTTGGAGACGATTTGATCTTTTTTGTGCGCGATGTTGGCGAGATTTAGCACTCGCTCTATCTGCGAATTTAGCTTGGCCTTTTTAAGACCGGTTAGGCTAAGCGGCGCCAGCACGTTTTGATAGACGCTAAGACCCTCAAGCAGGTTAAAGGACTGAAATATAAATCCGACCTCGCTGTGCCTGAAATTTGAGCTCATTATATCGGGCAGCTTTGAGACGTTGCGCCCGTTGATTAGCGCTTCGCCGCTGCTTGGCTTGCTAAGAGCGCCGAGTATTCCAAGTAGCGTGCTTTTGCCGCTGCCGCTAACGCCTTTTAGGATAACTAGCTCGCCGCTTTTGACGCTTAAATTTATATTTTTCAGTGCGCAAAATTCGTTGGGTTTGTTTTGATTATAAATTTTGCAGAGATTTTTTACTTCTATCGCGTTCATTTTACCGCCTCGCTCATATCATTAACGGCAATACGCCACGACGGGATGATGACAAATGCCAAAAATGGAATCACGCTGAAAACGAAGAGCAAAAATAGCATATTAAAGTCTATCACCGGAGTAAATTCGGTAAAATTCGCCATTTCGCCTCCTAGAAAAATACCACGCAAAAACGGCGCGCCAAACAAAAACACGTAGATATAAGCTCCTGCGACTCCTAGCAAATACGCGCTAAAAGAGACGACGATGTTTTGGATAAATTTAAGCGCGATGATGTCTCTGACGCAATAGCCGATACTGCGAAGTATCGCGATCTCCTTTTTCTTCTCGCCGTAAGCGAGCGAAATTTGATTTTTCAGTAGGATAAAAAACGAAACCATCGCCACGACGTAAAGCACCATAAAAATGCCGCCTTTGTAGTAGTAAAGATGCCTTATTTTCGCTACTCCGTCCTCGATACTGGTAACTTCGGTATTTGGGTAGAGATTTTGGATCTTTAGAGCCACTTCGCTGATTTCATTAGGATTTGGCACCTCGACGTAGAGCCTTGTGTATTCGCCCTCTTTTAGGCTTAGCACCTCACGCGCGGTGACCGGATTCATATAAATGACATCGTTTGAGACGATGCCCGTCTCATGCGGCGCGGTTTTGTTTATTTTAATAGAGATCATTTTTTCTTCCGTTAGAAAGTTGAAAACGTCCTCGTAATAAAGCTCCGCCATCTCTTTTTTCACGCCCTCGCCCACGATCATCTCGTTTTCGTCTAAATTTTCATCGCCCACGATGCGAAACCATATCCTCTTTTGTCCGAAATAATACTCTCCCTCGACCGCGCCCTCTACGCTAGCTACGCCCGTGATCTTCGAGGCGTCGTAGATATAGCCGTCGTGCATCAGGTCGCGTTTGCCCGCGCGCAGAGCCTCGACGACAACCTCGGGTTTTGAGTTGGTTAAATTTATAAGATCGCTTTGGATGGAGCTTGAGACAAGAAGAACGGAGCTCAAAATAAAAACGATAAAAGCGAAAATAAAAAAACTAAAAGCGTGATCGGCACGGTCTTTGTAAAGTAGCGCTACGGCGTAATCGATAAAATTTTTACTTAGCATAGACGAATTTCCCGTATTCTTTTGAAATAAAATTCGTTGAAATTTGCGCGTCTTTGACGGATTTTTGGATCAAATTTAGCCCGGCTTCTTTGCCCGCTCTATCAAAGCTTAAATAGTGCACCGCGATAAAAACGTAAAGAGCTGCAAAAAAGCCTGCTAAAACACAGATAAATTTCACATCAGCCCTTCGAGCATAAGCGCCGTTATTTCGTCAAATTTAACAATCTTTTTGCCGCCGTGATCTCTGGCGAAGGTTTTAGCATCCTCTTCGCTGGCAAACGGTATAAGTTCGTTGCCCATCGGTCCGAACACGTTTGAGCCCGAGACGTAAAAAGCGCTTTTGGCGTCGATTTTAGTTAGCTTGTAGTAGTCGCTGACGTAAATTTGTTCAAATTGGCCGCCTTTTTCAAAATAATACTTCATCATATCCTTGACGCCGTCGAAGTAAAACTCCTCTTTATCCGTTTTTATCATCGTCGCCCAGTTTGGGTTTTTGCCCACTAACATGCCGCAGACCGGGCAGCGTGCGCCTTTTGGAACGACGATTCTTTCGGATTTTTGCATTTTTTGCTTAGATTTTGAGCTTTGATCGCCCGCGCCTAAGCTAGCCGGCGCATCCCATAGATACAGCGCCGCAGCTTGTATGTGCTTGTCGTAATCAGGCGCCTTGCTTGCGCCCTTTGCGTCGCAAGTTTTTTTGAGATGAGCCTTAAGCTCGGAGATGGCTTTGAAATTTTTCGCTTCGGTTTTAGCGCAGTTTGTTTCGTAAAATTCTTTACCGTGCGCGTAAACGCCGCCCTCGCGCTTGGCTTTTATCATTTTATTGTCGCCCTCAAAGTCCTGCCCCGCGATCTCGTAGGCTTTGGCAAAGCTCATTATCTCGCCGCCGTTTTCGGCTTGGAATTCTTTCGCGTCGGCCTCGGTTGAAAAGGCGTATTTGCTATTGCGCGTCATAGTGCCGCCGATCTTGCTGCCCACGACGTAAAAGGCGTTATTTGCATCGATCAAATTTAGATTTTTCGTATCGACGACTTGCGCATCGCTTGGAATTTTTCCCTCAGTTAGCTCGTACAAGCAGTGCAGAGAAGCTACTTGCTTGCCGTTCCAAACGTGGTTGGTTTTATAAAATTTTACCAAATTCATTCCGCAAACGGCGCAGTATTCTTTATCTTCGCCACTTCCTACAAGCGTAGCCTTGCTCGGATCTACGCTTTGAAACATCGGTTTCATTTTGCCGGCTTGTTCATTTGCTCCGGCACCGAAAAGTAGCGCCGCCAGTAGCGCAGAACCTAAAACAGAACGTAAAATCATATTGTCTCCTTAAAATAAAATTTGGTTTTTTAAACCTTATTTACTTATCGATTTTAAAAACTCCGCATTTTCGCATGCGATTTTTAGCCCTTTTTCGCAACTTTTTTCAAAGAGCTCTTTGGCTTTTGCGTTATCGGCTTTGACGCCCTTGCCCTCGGCGTACATTATGGCTAGGTTGTTGCAACCTTTGTCATAGCTTAGAGCGCAGGCTTTTTCGTAAAATTCTTTAGCTTTGCCGTAGTCTTGCTCCGTGCCTTGTCCGAATGCGTATAAAAAGCCTAGATTGTCGCAGCCGATACCTATGCCGCCGGCGCAGGCTTTTTCGTAAAAGGCTTTAGCCTTGCCATAGTCTTTTTCTACTCCCATACCCTCAAGGTGGAGGTAGCCTAGGTTATTGCAGCCCATCATATCGCCGTAGTCGCAGGCTTTGGTATAGAGCGAGATCGCCTTTTTGATATCGGTTTTGACTCCTGCGCCGTTTGCGTATAAAAGCCCTAGCGAAGTGCAGCCTTCGTTATCTTGGCATGCTTTTTCGTAATAAGCTGCGGCTTTGGTGAAATTTTGATCTATGCCGTTGCCGCTCTCGTAGATATAGCCTAGGTTGTTGCAAGCAAGCGCAAATTTGGCATTGCAGGCTTTTTGGTATAACTTTATCGCCTTTTCGTAGTTTTTCTCCACGCCGCCCGTGCCTTCGAAATACACCACGGCAAGATTATAGCAGCCCGAAGCTTTATTTTCCTCGTGGCAGGCTTTTTCGTAGATCTCTATCAGCTTTTTGTGATCGCCGCTTTGCTGAGCTTGTATGCCCTCTTGGATGAAGCCCGCATTAGCGCCGGTAAACAAAAGACTCGCAGCTAGCAAAATTTTCTTAAATTTGCCGGTATTTGCGGCTTTAGCGTAGTTTTTAAACATTTTTTTCCTTTTCATATTGTTTTTACGTTGCGCCCTTTAAAGGCTAGCGCCGTTGCCAAAAGCACGAAGCCAAGCGCGAGATAGACTAAATTTGACATTTGCGGTTGATCTCCGCCGGCGTAAGAGTGCATACCTGTTAGGTAAAAATTTACGCCAAAATACGTCATCACGATCGAGGCGTAGGCAAACACCGAAGCCGTCAAAAAGACATAGAGCGAATTTAGCCTAGGTATCAAGCGTAGATGTAATACTATCGCATAAACCAGGATCGAGACGTAAGACCAAGTCTCCTTGCTATCCCAGCCCCAGTAGCGCCCCCAGCTCTCGTTTGCCCAGATCCCGCCGAAGAAATTCCCCAGCGTCAGTAGGCAAATGCCGATAATCAGGCTCGCTTCATCGATCGCGGCGATATATCTTATCTGCTCGTTTAGGCGGACTTCGTTGGCTTTGTTTTTAAACGCCATTAGCCCTAGCGCGATTAACCCCAGCAAGCAACCAAGCCCTAAAAATCCGTAACTGGCAGTGATGACCGAGACGTGGATGCTAAGCCAATACGACTTTAACACGGGCACTAAATTTGTGATTTGAGGATTTACAAAGCTCATATGAGCCACGAGCATCACGATGCCCGCCAGTAGCGCTGCCGCCGCTAGAGCCAGCAATGAACGCCTAAAAAATATCATCCCGGCTAGCGCTCCTGACCAGCCGATATAGATCATCGATTCATACGAGTCGCTCCAAGGCGCGTGTCCCGAGATATACCAGCGAAGAGCTAGAGCCGCCGTGTGCACCGCAAAGCCTATCGTAAATGCGGCAAATATAGCCCTCTCGAGCGATAAAATCCTGCGCGATAAAAATATCGAGGCAAGCCCTAGGCCCAGCGCGCTAAAGCCTAAAATCCAATAAAAATAAACTAACTTTTTAAATATCGAAACGTGGTTGTAAAAAACCTCGGCTTCTATTCTACGCTCGCTTGGTAAAATTTCGCCCGAGGCCGCTCGCTGGTAGTTTTTTAGCTCTGCTAGTGCAGCGTCGGCCTTGCTCCAGTCGTTGTCCGCTATGCCCTCTTGCAGACCCGTCAGATAGTCGTTTAGCGCACTTTTTACGTCGATGCCCACTTTTTCGTTGTTAAAGGCGTCGTTTGGCGAGAGCCACGCGTTTTGCGGGTCGTTTGGGATCGGGATAAATTTAAAAAACGCGCCCTTAAACGTAAGATAGGCGATATTTAACCGTTCGTCGAATTTGATGAGATCGTTATCGAGCGTGCCTCGTTCCCGGAGCGGTTTTTCGTTCGCGGCCTCGACCCGCGCGGCTAGCTTGTACTCGCCGTTTGCGTCAAATACGCTTCTAAAACTCGCATAATCGCCGTCTAAATTTAAGAGCTTTTTTATCTGCGCATTTTTTACCTTGATGATTTTTAGCTCTTGCCAAAACGCAGGGTTTATGTTCATCCCCAGCACCATTTGCTCGGCGCTTAGGCCATAAAGCGAGTCTGCGCCCGAGATTTTATTTACGATCTCGCTTGCCTCGGTGCTAAGGGGCTTTATCCTACCCATATAGTCTTGCACGAGAAGCTCGGCAAATGCGCCTTTTGTATGAACGGCGGTGTTTGTGGCAAAAGTTTTTAAAATCTCGCTCTCGTTTCGCTCCTGCGCGTTTGCATTAAAATTTAAAAAAGTAAGTGTGACAAAAGCCGCGATGAGCGAAAAGCGGCTGTTTTTGATAAAATTTATGAGCCGTAAAAATCTGCTTTGCCTGGTGAAAAAATTTCCCACTACGCCGACGCAAAGCAAGAAATAGCCGATATAAGTCGGAATTTTGCCCGGGTCGCGATTGACCTCTAGCACGCTGCCTAGCTCATCCGTATCGTAAGAAGACTGGAAAAATTTAAAACCTTCGAAATTTAGCGGATGATTCATATAAATTTTATATCTTTTTAAAATCTCGCCCGCATCCGAGACCGCCTCGACGTCGCTGGCGTAGGATGACGGACTTTGCGAGCCGGGGTAGCGCTCAAGCTCAAATTTAATAAGTTTTATCGAAAAAGGCAAGCTAACTAGCTTTGAGCCCCAGCTTAGCATTATTTCCTCGCCGTCGAAATTTAGCACGCTAGGCTCGCCCAGCCAGCCCACGCCGCCGTGGATTTTAGCCGACTGCTCGCGCCCGCCTTCAAAGCCCGCTTTTATCGCGAGAGTGCCTTGCTCGCCCTTTGGAGCGGGTTTGTAGGAGTCAAATTTGACGGTAAAGCTTTTGGAATTTATGTTTTGCGTAAAGCTGAAGTTATTATCGCCGATTTGGGATAAATTTAGTGGATATTCGAAAAATGCGTCTTTAGTGCGGATCTGCAGATAGGGCTTTACGCTCACCATCTCGTTTTTGCTCTCTCCCTGCCTGACGTGGATGATGCCCTCGGTGCCCAGATATCGCGTCAGAGCCGCTCCGATAAAGATGACGATAAATGCCGCGTGCAGAACAAATGAGCCAAAACGGCGCCACATCTTTGCTTTTATGATTATGCCGAGCAGACAAAGCGCAAGCGCGCTCATAACGATCTCGTACCAAAGCGCCTCATAGACTAAAATTTTAGCCGTCGGAGTGTCGTAAATGCTCTCTAGAAAGGTTGCGACGCCGGCACCGGCGGCCAAAATGAAGAGCAACAAGAGCGCAAATTTATAAGATATAAAAAAATTTAATAAATTTAGCGCTCTCATTGACCCTCCGCAATTTTACATAATTATATCGTAAGTTTGTCCTGCATACAAAATAAACATCCTAAGAAGCAGCACGCCTATGACGCTAGCTAGCGCGCTCGCATAAAATGCAAACGGCGAATGCGCGACCTTTTTGCCGAGCATAAAATTTAAAACGAGCGGCACGCAAAAGCCTATGCCAACGACGCCTAGCCAAAACATTTTCGCATAAAATCCGCTCTTAAAGGCGATGCTGGCGGCTTTTTGCACGTCGCTGCCCGTTACTAGCGAAACGAAAATCATACCGATAAGTAAAATTTCCATCGCTAAAACCGGCCACTCGACGGCGTGTAAAATTTTAAGATCGCCGCCGTGCAAGTCTTCTTTAAAGAAAAATGCGGCTATTAAGCTTGAGCCCGCAATCCCCGCCGATAAGCCCGATGCCACGAAAAGCGCCGGCAAAACGGCGGTATTTAGGATAGGAAATCTAACTAAAACCGAGATCAAAAATCCCGTATAGGCGCAGATCGCAATCGCAAAAACAAGCGTGAGCGCAAGAAGCGGCAGGCGAAGCGCGTTTAAAATTTTCATCACAAGCGCAAAAAGCCCTTTTAAAAACGTAAATTTATGCGTCAAAAACTCCCCTAACTCGCTCTCAAGCGCGTAAAGACAGGCTACGAAGCTAAGCGGGATATAAACGCAAAGCGCCGCCACGCCCACGGACATAACCGAGGTGAAGTTGTAATTGATCAAAATTTTCCAAAAAAGTAGCGGCCGCTCCAAATCGGCTACGAGGCAAACCATACCGAGCAAAATAGTGACCAATGAAAGCAACGACGCAGCCTTAAACAGCGGCGTGCTTTCGGTTTGCTTTTTATAAAGCTTAACAAGGATCGCAACTACTAAAGCGCCGCCGCTCATACCCGCTAGCAAAAGATAAACTGCGATCGGCCAGCCCCACTCCACGCCGTGCGAGAAGGTCGCAGTGAAATTTATGGCTCCGTTCATATCACACCCCCAATCTAACCGCAGGAATATAGCGCAGGCTAGGCTTCGTGCCGCACTCAGGATGCATGCGCAGGCTATCTTTTACGCGAAGTAGCTTGCTGATGTGCGACTCTTCGTCGTTTAGATCGCCAAACACGATCGCCTCGTATCTGCACGCCTCGATGCAGGCCGGCTCGTGACCGTCCTTTAAATTCGTATCCAAGCAGAAGTTGCAGCTCTCTGCGGCTCTTGTTTCGTGATTTATAAAGCGCACGTCGTAAGGACAGGCGACGATGCAGTATTTACAGGCGATGCAATCATCGGTGTTCATCGTCGTGATGCCGGTTTTTTCGTCCTTGTGACAGGCTTTAGTCGGGCACACGCTCACGCACGGTGCGTCCTGGCACTGCTGACAAGATACCCTGACATAGCGCTTTTCTTTCAAATTTAGCGGATCGGTTTTGTCCTGGATAAAAAGCCTCATCTGGCCTTTCGGGACCAAATTTACCTTCCTGCACGCAATCTCGCAGTCGGTACAGCCCACGCATTTGTTTTGATCGAATATCATACCGTAGTGCGGCTTTTTCCCGCCTTCTTTCGCTTCGGCGTCTAAATTTATACTCTTGCCAAACGCGCTAGCCGCGCCGAGTGCGGCTGTGCCCGAGGCTAGGTATTTAAAAAACGTCCTTCTTGAATTTTGCTCTTTCATTTTATTTTCTCCATTTGTATGGATTTTACCTCATCTGCTTACGCTGTTTCCGTGGCTATGCGCGCCGTGAAAATTTCGCGGCTGAGTTTCGCTTAGCTTCTTTGCTTCGCCGGCTAGTTCGCCCGGCTTTAATGCTTTTATCAGCTCGATTTCAAACACGAGCGTCGAGCCCGGAGGCACGCTCTCTATATCCTCATCTCCATATCCAAGCTCCGGCGGGATGACGAATTTGTATTTTGAGTTGCCGTTCATCATAAGTAACCCTTCTTGTAAGCCGTCTATTAAATTTATCATAGATAGATGGGCCGGCGTTTTGTTGTCGCCGGTGTCCTCAAACACCGTGCCGTCTATCAAATACGCTTTGTAGTTCGCTACTATGATGCTCTCGCGCTTTGGCTTATCGCCGTCGCCGAGGGCTAGAACTTCGTATTGAAGTCCGGATTTGGTCGTTTTGACCTTTTTGTTTTTGGCATTTTTGGCCATAAATTCTTTACCGTTTTTTAAATTTGTCTCAAGCGCTTGTTTTTGAGCGATCTGGGTTAGCTTGTCTAATCTCTCGTCGCGCTCGTTTAAAAGCGAAATAATATCTTCGTCTTTTAGTTTTTGCTCTTTTCTAAAGGCGTCCATAAAGCCTTCAATCAAGGAATTTGCGTCAAATTTGACGCCTAGTTTCTCTTGTTTTACCAGTTGATTTGCGATATAAGTTCCCGTTGAAAATCCGATACCGTATGATTCTTTTTGAGTTTGCGTCATCGCCTCTTTTTCGGCGGCACTTACGCACAAAGCGCAACTGGCCGCGATACAAATGGCAGGAAATAGACGTTTATAAAATTTAAATTGCATAGCTTTTACCTTTTAAATTTAGAAGGAGTCGCGCGAACGCGACCCCTGCGAATTTATCATAAATTGTTGTTTATGATTCTTTGAGCTTCTTTGATGTATTCTTTAGAAGCGTCAAGTCTTTGTTTGGTGTATTTAAAGCCGTGCATACCCCATGAGCCGTCTTTTTGTAACAAGTCGATAGTGTCTTGCGCTTTTTCGATTAGCTCATAGACTCTTGTCTTATCGGTAGAACCTAGTTTCTTAGTCTCTAAGATAGCGTAAATTCCCTCGATGCCGATCTTGACTTGAGAGAAGTCGTTTTTAACAGGATTTTGCCATCCCATTACTTCGTCATAAACCTGTTTTTGGTTCTTGAAGTGAAGGGTAGGTTTTAGCTCTGAAACGACAGGGCTGTGGCAACCTTTTGTATCTTGCATATCTTTATCCGCCCAAGATGTTCTAGCGCACGCCCACATAAGATCGACGAAGTTGTGTCCGTTTTTATCTCTTTGGAAGTGCCAATCTTTCGTATCTCTCGGTCCTTTAGCAGCGTCGCCCGGGACTAGAGTTTTGCGAGTAGGATCGATATCGATCTTCCAGATGTGAGATCTTCTTTGAGTATCAAATCCCGCGTTGTCTTGGAACTGGATAGCGTAGAAGTTTTCGCAGCTCATCATAAACGGCATATGGCAAGATGCGCAAGTGTTGTCCTTATGCGTATCGGCTCTTGCGGCGATATAAGCTTGCTCTTTGTGGCAATCTTTGCAGTCTTTTCTAATCTTTGGTTTAGTGTAAAGCGCACTTAGATAGCCTTGCTCTGAGTTGTAGTTTACGCCTTTAATCGTCTTATCGCCTACGACCGGACCTGTGTTGTCGTGAGGATCGTGGCAAGTGGTGCAGCGCATACCTTTATCATAGTGAGCGGTGAAGTATGATTGAGAACCCTCTGATCCGCATCCCGGTCCCATTGATTTAAATTTAGAGCTTAGAGATAGGTCGGGCTTACCGTTGTTTAGCGGATTAGCGCGAGCAAGATCAGGGCTATAGTTAAATCTTTGGTGGCAGCGTTCGCAGTTTGAGGTTCTAAAACTCGTAGCACCGTCAAGGTGACCGCCGGCTCCGTGACACTCCTCGCAGCTTATGCCTTTAGAGATCGTGTGCTTTCGAAGCTCTTTAGCATTACCGAGAGCGGCATAAAATTCTTTCTTGGTTTTAAAGTCGAATTTGAACGGGTGGCAAACCTCGCAGTAAGAGCCGTTTGCTTGGAAAAACATCGACTTTTTGTATTTAGCGGCGTATGAGGCTAGACCTCTTACGTAACCGCCGTTATCGCCGTATTCTTCAAGAGTTTCGGGGAATTCCGGGACGAATTCTTTGATTTTCTTGACGACTTCAGGGGTTAAATTTAACGCCCATGTTCTTTGGAATTGGTTACCGCCGGCTACGACTTTACCGGTACCGTCTTTTAGATTACCGCCTTCGATGTGGTAAGTACCGCGTAGTAGCCATGCATCGACAAAGCCTAATTTGGTTCTTAAGTGTCCGACGGTTGCGTAAATGACGTCCGGAGTAATGCCTTGAGGCAAGATAGACGCGGTGTCCGGACTAAATACCGGATCGGTTAAGTTGTTATTAACCTCCGGGTGCTCGCCCGGAAAGCGGATAGTGGTGGCGTGGCGCGATCTGCTCCATACTTCGTATTGAGCCGGGTGACACTCGCCGCACTTTTCGGGACCTATGAATTTATTCGGAAACTGAAGCGAAGAAGCTGCAGGTATCCTATACATCATAGAGCTGAGGCCTTTACCGCCCTCTCTTTTACTGGCCTTTGACATATCAAAGCCATGTCCTTCGGCAAGCCACTCCAGTCCGCGGTCGTGAACGCTAAGCTTACCGACCGTTTTACCGCCGTATTTTGTAAAAATAGGGTGGTTTTTAAATAACCAGTCATACATCTCTTGCTCTTCCAA
Organism: Campylobacter rectus; assembly: GCF_004803795.1. Classification (NCBI taxonomy): domain Bacteria; kingdom Pseudomonadati; phylum Campylobacterota; class Epsilonproteobacteria; order Campylobacterales; family Campylobacteraceae; genus Campylobacter; species Campylobacter rectus. The sequence continues at coordinate 44,402 of NZ_CP012543.1, forward strand.
GATATAGTCTTGCAAGGATATGACGCCTCTGCTTTGCAGTGTGCCCTTGGGGTTCGCGATTACATCTCGCGCGCTTTGGGACATCTGCATGTTATGCTCTTCACAACAGGCTTGCGATGCGAAGATGCTAACGCCCATGAGTAAACCGAGTAAGACATTACTGAAATTTCTCATGTGTCCTCCTTTAAAATGTGGGTCTAAAATCAAAACGATTTCGTATTGAGAATATTACCGAGAAAAAAGGGCAAAAAAAGGGGAAAATTAATAAATTATGAATTTTTGAAACTAATTGTAAATATTACACCTTGATTTATGTTTTTGGCTTTTATCGTCGCATTGTTTTTTTCGGCTATGATCTTGCTCATATATAGCCCAAGGCCGCTACCCGATTTTTTCGTCGTAAAATGCGGCTCAAAAATTTTGGCGATGAGTGCTTCGTCGATGTTCCCGGCGTTGTTTTCTAGGGTGATCGCTTGCTCGCCGCCTTGCTTAAACGCCGTGATCAAAATTCGCCTATTTTCTTTGGGCGCGCCCAAAAAGGCCTCTTTGGCGTTATTTATGATGTTTATTAAAATTTGAATAAGCTCGTTTATATTTCCGTAAAGCACGAAATTTTCTTTTATCTCTACCTTTATATCTATGACATGCTTTTTAAGAGAAGCGTTTAAAATTTTATAAGCCTGATCGATCGCTTGACACGCGGTAAATTCGCTCTTTGGCATATTCGGATTAAAGAAATTTTTAAAATCTTCGATCGTGCCGGACATAAATTTGACTTGCTCACCCGCTTCTTCGATGGCCTCTTTTAGCTTTTCGGGACTTAGCTTTCCTCGCTCGGAATAAAGCTCTAAATTTACTAGAGCCGAGCTAATCTGCGCTAGAGGTTGGCGCCACTGGTGCGAGATATTGCCGATCATCTCGCCCATAGAGGCTAGGCGGCTTTGATTTATCATCAAAAGCTCGGTTTGAAATTTGGTTTTTTCGTTACTTTTGTGAATTTTATAAACGAAAAATAAAAAAGCCGCAAATATCGCCGTGATCGCGATACCGCTAACGATAAATTCTTGTTTATGATAAAGTAAAATACTTTTTATAGGAATTTTAAAGCTAATCATCGCTATCGTGTCGCCGACCTTGCCTCTAAAATCGCTCAAATTTCCGTATTGTTCGAGCATTTTTTTGGGCGCGCTGTTTATGTTGTGACACTCGATGCAAGAGGGCTGAGAATTTTTTATAGGAAGGCCGACGAAAAAATACGAGGCGTTTTCATCCTCGATGACGTCGGAGTAAACTTCATATTTGCCCTCTTTAAACCCTTCTAAAATTTCGTTTTCAAACTCCGTGCCTTCGTGCTCGGGATTTAGAGGATCGGTTGCGATCAGCTTGTAGTCGTAGTTTATGTTTTTTTTAGCGAGCTGGATTTTGTAAATTTGACGCGTGATATAGGATGAGGACATCAGTCTGGGATCAAAAAGGTCTTTGTCTATCGCACCCTCTTCTTTTAGCTCTTCTATGAGCGGGCGCTGGATCGTTGAGACGTAGTCGCGCACGCCGTTCATAGCATCAAGCACGTAAAAGGCCTCCTGTCTGGCGTCTTTTAGTGCGAGATCTCGGTAAAAGTTAAACACTAAAACCGTCACGGCGGCGTATAAAACGACTAGCAGCAGGACGATAAATTTAAATTTGGACTTCACATAGATATCCTACGCCGTATAAATTTCTGATAGTGCCCTTGCCGATCTTTCGGCGTAGCTCTTTTACGATGGTTTTGATGGCTTCTTTAGTGGGTTGCTCAAATTCCCACATATAGTCAAATAACTGCTCGTAGGTTACGGTTTGGTTTTTGTTGTTTAAAAAATACTCTAAAAGCTTGCTCTCGCTTTTGGAGAGGTGACAGGCCTCATCTTTTATATATATGATTTTTTTACTAAAGTCGTATTTTAGTTCATCGTTTATGTTAAACACTGGCGTGTGGTCGATGAGCTCTAGCGCAACGTCTTTGAGCGCCTCTATAAATGCGTTTTTGTCGTAAGGCTTTGAGAGGTATCTCGTGATCTTTAGCTCGACCGCTCGCCACAAATACTCTTGTTCGGTGTGGCTTGAGATGATGATGATAGGGATTTTTCGGTTTGTAGAGCGGATTTTTTTAGCTACTTCAAGACCGTCCACGTGCGGGACGCTGACGTCTAGGATGAGCGCGTCGTACGAGCCGCTCATAGCTTCATCGAGTGCTTCTAGACCGTCTTTTACGCCTTTTACTTCGGCGAAAAACAGCTCGAGAGAGTCTATCATATTTTTTAATATGTAAGGCTCATCCTCCAAGCAAAGGACTTTTTTGTTGGATAAAACGTCTAAAACGGAGTAGTCTTGCATTTTATTTCTCGTGCTAAATTTTATCGATACTATCACAAGCAAGCTTAAAATGAAATTATTATAAATTTATATAAAATAGTATGAAGTATCGTTTTGAAGGTTATAATATTAATTACAATTTCTAAATTTGATCGAAATTTGCAAATTCGTCTGAGAGCGGCGTATCAGTGTTTTTTGACGACTCGGCTGTAAAATCAACGGGAAAAATAAATGGTGGAGTTAAGCGGGATCGAACCGCCGACCTCTTGAATGCCATTCAAGCGCTCTCCCAGCTGAGCTATAACCCCAATCGTCGAAAAAGATTTTGGAATTATATCATTTTTATCTTACGAAATTTTGAAATTTGATAAAATAAAATAAAATTTTAAGCAAAAATCGGCTAAAATCATCTTTTTCAAAAAATGCGGGAATAGCTCAGGGGTAGAGCACAACCTTGCCAAGGTTGGGGTCGCGAGTTCGAATCTCGTTTCCCGCTCCATCGGTTTTAAATTTAGGGAATTTGCCCGGGTGGCGGAATGGTAGACGCAAGGGACTTAAAATCCCTCGGTATTTTTTACCGTACCGGTTCAAGTCCGGTTTCGGGCACCATTGACTTTTAGGCGACATAGCCAAGTGGTAAGGCATGAGCCTGCAAAGCTTTGATCCCCGGTTCGAATCCGGGTGTCGCCTCCAAAATTTAAGGAGAGAAAATGCGTTATTTATTAATGCTATTATCTACTGCTTTTTTTGTGGTCGGCTGCTCAAACACTTGGCACGGCGTCAAAGAGGACACAAACAACGCCGTCGAGTGGTCAAAGGAAAAAGTCAATAAAGGCGCTTCTTATATTAAGGAAAAAACCGAATAAATTTGGCTATAATTAGCCGCATATTTTTACGGGAGATGGCTGAGCGGTCGAAAGCGGCGGTCTTGAAAACCGTTGAGGTGTGAAAGCCTCCTGGGGTTCGAATCCCTATCTCCCGGCCACTATCTAAACACCTTTCAAATTATCCATTTTTCAATGTTTTAAATATTTTTTAGCCATATTTTTGTTTCAAATTTGGGACTATTTTGCTTAATTATAAAATTTATTACGTATTTATCCGCAAGCTAAGGCGATTAATTCCGGCAAGTGTCTCCAAATAAAACGCAGTTATTAACCACCAGTTTAAGACAAAGCCACCAAATATAAATATCGGCATCGCTTGGAGATCCGCCGACCAGTCCGTGACATATTTTATTTCTGTAGTTTAGGCCTATCGGCTCCGTTAGTAAAAATTTTAGCTCTTCCGTCAAATCTCTCCCGAGCAATTCATATATTTTTGATTCTTGCAAAAGCGAGTTTATGCTTTTTTCCGATTCTACGCCGTTTTTATCGATAGTAGTCGTAGGGATTTTTTCTTGTTGCAATAAAATTCTCGCCAAATGCTCTATTTGAGGTATCAACAAATGGCTTGAAACCAAAAAGTTTCTATCAAAACCGTAATACAAACCTTGCGCCCAGATATCTGCCCTGTCAGCAGGAACTACGCTAGAATTTCTGCAAATATTATAAATGCAGGACATAGACACTCTATGTTCCTCTAAAATTTGCCAAAATGCAGGCAGTATCCTGCAGTCTACCGCCAACTCGACATATACATGGTATTGCTGGTACATTTCATGTTTTAATCGGTCATCTTTTGTAGTTATTTGCGACAATTTTCTTCCGTCGGCATCTACGTAAGTTTGAGTAATAAAATTTGAAAGCGGGGGTTTCTTTAGCAGGTTCTCGGATGACTTTTTGATATCTTCATATAGTGGATTTGCTGTGATATTAGCTAGGCATAATACCGCTTCAGATAGTTGCTTGCCTTTTACTGCTAGCTTTGCATTATTTTGATAACGCGAAATATCGATCTTATCGACAGCAATCAAGCTCATTTCGCTTCTAATATCTTGGTTATTTTGCTCTATCAGCTTGCGTATCTCGTCTATTTTTTGATCGATTCCGAGCTCATTTCTATCTTTTGCAGGAATACTTCTGAGCTCTTTTAGTGCTTGCTCTAGGTATATTTTTGACGATATAGCGCCGCTTTCTTTTGCTTTTTCTATTAAGATATTAGCTATTTTAAGTGCAGTTTCGGCTATTTTGGGGCTATTTTTGAGCTTCTTATACCATTTTTGCGACTCTTGATAATAGTCTATCGCCGCTATAAATTCTTCCCCTTTGGCAAAAGTATCGGCAAAATTTTCTAATTTTTCAGCTACGCTTGGTTGCAGTTTTCTGTTCAGCTCCGCGATATCCAATAAATACGACATCCTTAAGCAGTAGTATTGATCGGTCGGCTCCGCCTTATTAAAACATTCTAAAATTTTATTTAGTATTTCGGCGTATTGATTTTTTGTGATTTTGGATAATAGCGATAGCCTGATAGCCCTTTCAAACGCATCTATATTAAATTGGTTTAGCGACTTTGGCTCTAGAGATATTTTCGAGTATTCATTTATGGCGATCTCTAAAAATTTTATATTTTTGGGAATTTTTAAAATCCATAAAATATCCGCCATCCTTGATTTTAATCTGCAATCGGTTATTTCATCCAAAATACTCTCGAAAAATTCCAAATCTTGCTCGGTAAAATCCTCTAATATCGCTGATCTGCTATTGCCCCAGATGTATCCAGCTTCATATGGTTCGTTTAAGCTTCCCGGTTTTAAAGCCATAGAGTAAGCATTTCTTAGTAAATAAAACACTTTGCTAGCTTTTAAATTTCCATTGCTAAAATTTTCCTTGCACAAGTCCGCGAATTTAGAACTGTAATCATGAAAATATTTTGTATCTTTGAGTATTTCCGTCAAATTTATGCTCGAAAAATCATCTTTGGTTATCGTTGTTTGCCGTATTTCTTCGATCAAATTTCAGCCTTTTTAAACAAAATTTTTCACTCCGTCGTTGCAAATTTGACCAATCTCGGCCGTGCGATGCGTTCATAATCTTTCGTGTTTAAAATGATAGAGCGATCCAGTAAGCCTGCATTAAAGGCGAGCTCTGCATAGCGCACAAACAGGCTCGGATCGGCGATCAGCTCTAGCTCCTCATGAAAGCTAAACGGCGGAACGCTACCAAAGATGCAGTCGGTTAGTCGTATGACCTCATCGGGGCTTGCTAGGCTTGCTCTAGTGCCGCCAAGCGCCTGTGCGATGAGCTGTAAATCAGCCTTGTAATCCGCCGGCAGTACGGCTAAAACATATCGTTTAGCGACCCCGCCTTTTACGACGCAAACGAGCGCCTTAGCCCCCTGCCCTAGCTCCGTTCCGCGCGCTACGGCGACCTCGGCCGAGGTTTTAGCGCTAGCGTGAGATACCGCGCGGAAGTCCGCATTTTGCGTGCTTAGCAGCTCTTTTAATTTCTCGAAAATTTGCTCCGACATCGCTTTCCTTTTATTTAAAATTTAGTTTAAATTATACAGCAAATTTTAAAATGTTCGCCTTTTTACCGCACTCGTCCTTTTTGCAAATTTAAAATTCGTAGCCGTTTTTGCGCAAAAAACGCTTGGGTAGTGCGCCCTAAATTTTTTACCGTATCTTAACGCCCTAAATTTTAAATATTTTTTGGCTATTATTTCTCAAATTTGTCTTAAAATAAGCTAAGCAAGGCGGTAAATTTGAAACAAAACGGCCGGGAACGCCGCCGCCCCGGTTTAGCGTCAAATTTGAGCAGGTTTGTCGCATCCGTGTAAACGGATCTAAGCCGCCGAGTAAATATAAATTTAGCTGATTTTATCGGCTTGCGAACGCAAATTTACGGCGACTTATTTATGCCATTGGAGCCTAAAGGCGCGGCAAAAATAGAGTCGGCCAAACAAAATCGGCAAAATTTAACAAAGGAAAAACATGCAAATGCAAATCGATAAAATCCAAATCGAAGCCGGCTGGAAAGAGGCGCTAAAAGAGGAGTTTTTGAGCGAAAATTTCGCCCGCGTGAAGGAAAATTTCCTGCGAGCAAAGGCTGCGGGCGAGGTCTATCCGCCAAATGCGCTGATATTTAACGCCTTTAATCTCACGCCGTTTAGCGCCGTCAAGGTCGTGATCCTGGGCCAAGACCCATACCACGGTGCGGGGCAGGCGATGGGGCTAAGCTTTTCCGTGCCGCGCGGCGTCAAAATCCCGCCGAGCCTGGCCAACATCTATAAGGAGATCCGCGACGATCTGGGTATCGCGGAGCCAAACTCGGGCGATCTGAGCTACTGGGCGAGGCAGGGCGTGCTACTACTAAACGCGACGCTAAGCGTTAGCGCGGGGCAGGCCAACTCGCACTCGAATTTCGGTTGGCAGGAGTTCACGGACGCTGCTATCAGGAGGCTTAGCGAATGCGCCGAGAACGTCGTTTTCATGCTCTGGGGCAACCCCGCTAAGGCCAAAATCCCTCTCATTGACGCCAACAAACATCTCGTACTAACGGCGGCTCATCCAAGCCCGTTAGCGCGCGGCGCGTTTTTTGGTTGCAGGCACTTTTCAAAGGCGAATTTATATCTCGCCGAGCACGGCAAAGCGCCGATAGACTGGGATCTAAACAATGCGGTTTAGGATGGTTTGAATTTGGCTACGATAAAGCGCATTTTTGTGATTTGGGCTAAATAGGCTACGTCAAATTTGCAATAAAAAGCTCGTCAAACTAGCTCTGGCGGATTTAAAATTTGCCCGTAGAGCTTTTTAGCTTTACTTGGCAAAAGCGGCTCAAATTTTCTATAAAGCAGGCCTACTTTTGCGCTTTCTCCGCCCTCATCTCGTCTAGCATAGATTTTATCTTGGCCGATTCGCGCTCGCAAAATTTCTCGTCGCCGCTTTGTATAATTAACGCCGCTTGGCCATCCTGCGCTTTTTGTAGCTCGCTAAATTTAAGCTCAAAGAGCCTAAAGGCCTGCGGATCGTCTTTTAGCTGCTTAGATTTTATTTCGTAAAGCTCGTTTAGGTAAATTTTGCTTTGATTCACGTACTCCTCGCATGCGTTTTGAGCGCCTAAAGCCAGCGCGCTGAGTGCGTAAAATGTCAATATTTTTCTCATCGTCGTCCTTTAAATTTGCAAAATTATACACTTTTTTAGGGTTTAAATTTTATAATTTTCAAAAATTTAAAGGTGAAAAATGAGACGAAAAGATAGAGAATTAAGCGCGCAAGACGGGCTTGCGATCATCGATGCGAGCGAATACGGCACGATCTCTTGTATCGCGGATGACGGCGAGATATTTAGCGTACCCGTTTCGGTCGTGCGCGAGGGCGCGAGCCTATTTTTACACGGCGCACCCGCAGGCACCAAGGCAAAGCTGCTAAACGGTGGCAAAGAGGCGACGCTGGTTTGCGTTAGCTATGCGCGGGTGCCGGTTCTAACGGACGAGCAGCTGGACGCGATCAAGGATGACGGCAAGGCGCTTGCTGCGAAAGTTTTCACGACCGAATACAAATCCGCCGTCGCCAAAGTAAAGGCTTATCTCGTGACGGACGAGGTAGCGCGGCTGCACGCGCTGAGGCTGCTTTGCGAAAAATACACGCCGGCGTATATGAGCGCATTTGACGTCGCGGCGGCTCATGGACTAAAAGCGACGAATATCTACGAGCTAAAAATCGAAAGCATAACGGCGAAAGCAAAAATCATTCGGGACTGAATTTTGCGTTTATGAGACGGCATCGCTGCGTTAAATTTGACTTGCAAGCCGGCTTTACGGCATCAAATTTAGCTTAGCAGGACGGCTTGCGGCGCCAAATTTGACATTAAAATTTTAAAAATCGATCCGGGCGCGAGCGGGCAAAATTTTAAGCCAATTTTAAAAATTTATTAAATCTTTAAATCTTAAGCTGATGGATAGCCATTATTTAGCCGGCGAGGCGATTTGTGGGGGTATTTTAACGGCTTTAACGTTAATGCTTTTAGTTAATAATTCGCACGGAGAATGGTTGCGAAAAACAGAGGCTTTACGAGCCAAATTTAAATATCTGAAATTTTGCCTCTCAAATTTATCTTAAATTACCACTAAAATTGTCCAAGCAAATTTTAGCGAATTTGTCGCCATTATGTGGTTTAAAAACGGACCTATAAGTTCAGGCGAGGCCATACGCCAAATAAACCTATGAGTTTGCGCCAGGCAACAGATGCTTTCACGTCTCTTCCACGGAGTCGCGGTTAACAGGTTCGCGTCTTTGGCGGCGTATAGCTCGACTATCTCGCTTGCGGCAAATTTACAGACGTCAAACCGCCGAATTTACAAATAAAATTGAAATTTAAATAAAATAGGAAAATTTATGTATATTAAAAACAAAACCCCTCCAAAAGGAGGGAAAAATCACTTAGGTAATGTAGCTATAACTTGTTTCATTTGTTCAAGAGCGGGTTTGCAAGCCGCCTCTTGAGCATCTTTTGGAAGCTGGGCAAACTGAGCTTTTTGGCTCTCGTAAGTAGATTTCATAGCTGCCATTTGCGGGTTGTCTTTTGTTTTTTCGACAAATTGATCAACTAGCTTGAAATACTCCTCGCAAGCGGGCGCAAGATCTGCCGCAGATGCGCTAACGCCCATTATGCCAAGAGCGGCAACTACTAACAATGACTTTTTCATATGTTCTCCTTAGATGAAATGGAGTCGCATTATAACATTTTTTCTTTATCTGTAAGTAAAATTTAAAAATTTTGTTAAAAATAAAACTTAAATTAAATAAAAAGTGCTAAAATTATACCAACTATCAATATTTCTATCTTAATGTAAAGGATAAGTCATGAGTAAATTTAGTGTTATCGCAGCTGCGGTTTTGTTTGGAGCGTGCTCGGCTCTCGCGCAAACGGGAGATTCGGGCGCCAAGTTTAAGCGCACCGATAGCAATGCGACCGAATCTGTAAAGCTCGATATGGTTTCGGTCACGGCAAACAGGAGCGAAACCGACGTCGCTAAATACGCCGGCCAGGTTAGTGTTTTAAATCAAAGCGACTTGATAAAATCGCCGTCTGTCATCGACGCTCTGGGCTCTGTGCCCGGTGTTATGCTTGGAAACGACTACGGCAGGCAAGTTGGCCAATACTACAACATCCGCGGTTTCGGCTACCAAAGCGAAGCGCGCGTCATCATCGAACAAGATGGCATCAAGCGCTCGCCTTCGCTTTTTTCAAATCAAATTTCAAGCTTTCGCGTGGATAACGACCTGCTAAAGCGTGTCGAGGTCGTAAAGGGCGCTAGCTCGGTTTTGCACGGTAGCGGCGCAGTTGGCGGTATCGTGAGCATGAGGACTAAAGATGTGAGTGACTTTATAAACTCCGGCAGCAACTATGGCGTTACGATCGGCCATCGTCAAGAGAGCAACCATATGAGCTCAAATCGTGCTGCTATTGCAGCCAAGCCGGTAGAAAATTTCGGAATTTTGCTTTACGGTAAGCACGCGGACTTCGGCAAAATAAAGATGGCTAAAGACGGCAAGCGTTCGGGTGTGAAATATGCAGCGAATGACGAGCAGATAAACACCGTCTTCGCTAAGACAGAGTGGGCGATAACCGACGAACACGCTTTGGAGGCCAGTGTATTTAATTATCACGAAAAATTCTCCTCTTTTCCTTGGCAGTCGCTTTACTGGAGTGAGGATGAAGAGTTGCCTACTTCAGGACGGCTAAAACAGCGAGATTACAGCATAACGTATAAATATACTCCGCTCAATAACAGATGGATAAATCTTTCCGCTCAGTATTACAACGCTAAAGCGCTAAATCATAGGATTAGAACTGGCTTTGATAGAGGCACTCCAGTCTATATCGACTATAAAAACAAAGATGACAGATGGGGCGTCAGGCTTAAAAATGAAAGTCTATTTAACACGGGTTGGCTGGAGCATAGACTAGTTACTGGTATCGACTATGAGCATAGAAAAGAGGATGCGATATTTTGGTTTAACGGCAAGCTTAACGATTTCGGTTCGTTTCCGAATTTTTATAAAGACCTCGGCATCTATACACAAGACGTATTTAACATAGGCAGATTCGAATTTACTCTCGGCGGTAGATTTGATAAATTTAAACGTGGGATTAAAGTCGGCGACCGTAACTCCTACTCCGAGTCGAGATTTTCTCCGAAACTGGGCCTTGCATATGAAATCTTTGATGGTATAAATTTGCTCGCAGGATATGCCGAAACCTTTAGAGGGCCTACTCCGAACGAAACCTCGTCGGCAGGTCCGCTAAATCCGCACTACTGGTATATCCCAAATCCAAGCCTAAAGCCTGAGATAGCCAAAGAGTACGAGGTAGGCTTTTCTATCGACAAACAAGGTCTTGCGGGTAATGACGAGCTATACTTTAAGGCCACCTACTACGACGGTAATGTCAAGGATATGATAAATTTAAAAGCGAAGCCGAGTAATCCGCCATTTGATCCGGATGCGAAATTTAGGCGCTACGGAATGTATGAAAACGTAGATAACGCAAAGCGTAGAGGTATCGAGATCGAATCCAAATACGCTATAAACAATCTTACGTTTTCGCTCGGATACGACCACACGAAAATTTACGACAAAGCGACTAAAAAAATACTCACCGTCTATGCAGACAAGCTAACTTTGGGTGCTATGTATAGATATGAGCCATGGGGGCTGAGCCTTGGAGGTGATATGACGCATTGGTTTAAGCCTAATAACGATGAGAAATATTTCATCGTACGCGGTAAAAAATACGAAAATGTAGACGAGACCTTTACCATTGTAAATTTCAAGGGTAAATGGGAACCTAAAAATTTCGACAGCTATTTGCTAAACAAAGGGCTTAAAATCAGCTTTGGTGTGAATAACATCTTTAACAAAGAATATATATTCGCAAACGGACTTAAGAAAACTAGCAGAGTTGGCAAAGGCAGAAACTTCTACGTAGATTTTGAAAAGACGTTTTAAGTTTATTATGGTAGGCGAGCTAAAATCAAGCTAAATTTAGCTTAAATTCGGTTCGTATCCGCCTTTAAATTTGCCCTAAATTTAGGGCAAATTTTACTATTTTTAGATACTCGTTTGTGCGGGTATCAAATCGCAACGACATTAAATTGACTACTGTTTTGTTTAAATTTTTCGTTTGCTATAGGCGGTGCTAGGGCGTCAAATTTTATCCCGCATTTGCTTTTTCTTGCCGGCTCAAATTTGACCAGCCCGCTCTCGCAATCCGCTTCTTAATTTAAATTTGACTATAATACTTTAAAATTTAAAAGGAGCAAATTTGCAAAATTTCGCCTTGAAATTTCGCCCGCGCAGTTTAGACGAGATCTGCGGACAGCGCGAGCTGGTGGGCGTTTTTAAAAAATTTATCGAAAATAAAAAAATCCCGCACAGTATATTTTACGGGCCTGCAGGCTGTGGCAAGACGAGCTTCGCTCGCGTCGTCGCGCGGTCGATGGAGTATGATTTTTACGAATTTGACGGCGGAAATCTCAAGATCGAGGAGTTTCGCAAAATCCTAAAAAATCACGAAAATGCGCTTTCTAAGCCGCTATTTTTCATCGACGAGATCCACCGCCTCAGCAAAACGCAGCAAGAAGCCCTGCTGATACCGATGGAAAACTACCGCGCCGCCATCATCGGAGCCAGCACGGAAAATCCATATTTCACGCTAAGCTCGGGTATCCGCAGTCGTTCGATGCTATTTGAGTTTAAACCGCTTGCGAGCGAGGATTTTGAAAAACTGCTTGAGCGCGTGAGGGGCGAGGTTAAATTTGACATCTCAGACGAAGCCAAGGCCTATCTCATAAAAAGTAGCGGCGGAGACGCGCGCGGGCTGTTAAATTTGCTCGAATTTGCCGTGAGTCTGGGCGAAGAAATAACGTTAGCGAATTTAAAAACACTGCGAGCTAACGCCGTTAGCGAAGGAGTTAGCGAGGACGACGTGCATTACGGGCTGGCGAGTGCATTTATAAAAAGCCTGCGGGGAAGTGACGAAAATGCCGTCATATACTATCTAGCGCGGCTTATCGACGCTGGCGAGAGCGCTGATTTTATCGCGCGAAGGATGGCGATATTTGCCAGCGAGGACATCGGTAACGCTAACCCTAACGCGTTAAATTTAGCCGCTAACGCGCTTGCCGCCGTTAGCAAGATCGGCTTCCCCGAGGCGCGCATAATCCTCGCTCAATGCGCGATGTATCTGGCTCACTCGCCAAAGTCAAATTCCAGCTACAAAGCCATAAACGCCGCGCTAGCCTACGTAAAAACCGAGCAGCCGCTAGCCATCCCGCCATATCTCATCAACACCGCACCCGAGGCCAAGGACTATCTGTATCCGCATAGCTTCGGCGGCTGGGTAGAGCAAAAATACCTCGAAAGGCCGCTTAAATTTTACGAGAGCAACGGTATCGGCTTTGAAAAAACGCTGGACGAGTGGCTGGCAAAGATAAAGTCTAAAAGGTAAAATGAGCTTAAATTTGACGCCGGTCGGATAAAATTTAGCAACGACGCCGTGCAAAAGATCGAGCTAAAAATGATCGCGAGGCTTGGCGAAACGGTCTTGCTAAACGGGCAAAACCTCACGTGGCGGCAGGTGATCCGCCGCGAGGCTAATCAGATCAAAAAATGTATCTGCGAAGATGCGCCTTATGAGGGATTTAGGTGGGGATAAATTTGATATTTTGTCTGTAAGAGGCAGCAAGTATCTTGGTTGCATTTTGATGATTTGATTTTAGCGCCTTGACTTCATTAAAATGTGGCATAAAAACCGCTACGCATTTACGGTCAAATTTGACCTATGCGCCTTTGGCTGCGGTATTGGTTTTTGCACTAAAACAGCGTTTGTGATTTTGCTTTGGATGTTTGTGATAAAATATAAAATGCACCCGACTTATAAAATTTGCTTTGATCGCTATGGTGAGTTGGATGTTGTTAATTTGCTCTTACCGTAACGGGACATTTGATCTATAGGTGCCCTTTTTAAATCTAAACTATGTCGATAAAGCTTTTTCTAAGATTTTAGAAATGATGAAATTTAGGGTATTTCGTATCGATACTATTTTGCTTTTTATACAAATTTAAGGCGTAAAAATATAGACTTTGAGTTTTAATAGCCCTAAAAATGCATATTTTGGTGCTGTTAAAATTTACTCCGTTGGAGTTTGAAACTCCAGAAAGCCAAAGCGACGCTTTTAAAAAGTTTTGTTAAAATTTACTCCGTTGGAGTTTGAAACTAACGTTGCTTATAATGAAGTTTTAAAACGCTTAAGTTAAAATTTACTCCGTTGGAGTTTGAAACTCGATACCGGACACGGCTTGTTTGATTTGCTCGTAGACCGTTAAAATTTACTCCGTTGGAGTTTGAAACCGACTACAAGAGGCGCGCTCAAAAAGTCGAAATCTGTTAAAATTTACTCCGTTGGAGTTTGAAACTTATTTTAACTTTCACGAGACAAGGCATGGGCGTAGTTAAAATTTACTCCGTTGGAGTTTGAAACATCCGTGCGTTTTTACTGCAAATTTAGAAAATCAAGGTTAAAATTTACTCCGTTGGAGTTTGAAACTTGCCGAAAACAAGTCCGTTACAAATGCCTCTTTGTTAAAATTTACTCCGTTGGAGTTTGAAACAACTGGTTTATGCCCAGTTCTTGTAATTTCGCAGCGAGTTAAAATTTACTCCGTTGGAGTTTGAAACTCGGTAATATAATAGAAATTGTCCTTCTTGTATAAGTTAAAATTTACTCCGTTGGAGTTTGAAACGTAAAAAACAGCTATCGTCAAAGGGGGTTTGGCGATGTTAAAATTTACTCCGTTGGAGTTTGAAACCCCATCATACTTACGTTTGAAGAATTGGCCGCGATTAGTTAAAATTTACTCCGTTGGAGTTTGAAACCTTGTTAGTCTTATGTTGGCTATTGTTTTTCAAAGTTAAAATTTACTCCGTTGGAGTTTGAAACAACGCCACAGCGCATCAACTCATCCTCTCCGAGGGTTAAAATTTACTCCGTTGGAGTTTGAAACCTTAGGTATTGGAGATAGTTCAGCCCCTCTTTCAGGTTAAAATTTACTCCGTTGGAGTTTGAAACAAAACAAAGGAGTAAATCAAGGTGTTAAAACTTGAGTTAAAATTTACTCCGTTGGAGTTTGAAACTATACAAAAGAAAAATTATCATCCAAAAAATAAAGTTAAAATTTACTCCGTTGGAGTTTGAAACGTCAATGAAAAAGCTAACGGACTATCAGATAGCGTTTGTTAAAATTTACTCCGTTGGAGTTTGAAACAACATCGCGAACGAATTTACAAAACTATCCTTGACGGTTAAAATTTACTCCGTTGGAGTTTGAAACTCGGAGCGGTAGCCGGAGCCCTCATAGGCGGAGCATTGTTAAAATTTACTCCGTTGGAGTTTGAAACTTACACCGCCAACGCTCGGTTTCTCCACCCATTGGCGTTAAAATTTACTCCGTTGGAGTTTGAAACCCGCTGTAGTCGATTTTGCCAATAAACCAAATATCGTGTTAAAATTTACTCCGTTGGAGTTTGAAACAAATACTCTTGAGTATTCTCGCAATCATCGAATTGCGTTAAAATTTACTCCGTTGGAGTTTGAAACAGGTAGAAAAGCTTTTCGCCCTCGATCTCCTCGCGTTAAAATTTACTCCGTTGGAGTTTGAAACTCCCCGTCATTCCTGAAGGAGTTGTAGACTTGGTAGTTAAAATTTACTCCGTTGGAGTTTGAAACCGTTTGAAATAGCTTGCGATCTAATCGAACGAGCGGCGTTAAAATTTACTCCGTTGGAGTTTGAAACGCAAAGATGAATTAACAGACAATAAAACGGTATTTGGTTAAAATTTACTCCGTTGGAGTTTGAAACCCGTAGGCTTTCCGCATACTACGCAAAAGGGCTGTCTGTTAAAATTTACTCCGTTGGAGTTTGAAACAAAATCTTAGCACCTAGCCAATTTTTAGGCGTAGCTGTTAAAATTTACTCCGTTGGAGTTTGAAACAACGTAACTACAAAACAACTAAGAAGCACCTAAAACCGTTAAAATTTACTCCGTTGGAGTTTGAAACCGGCTAATTCCCGCAGCTTCTATAATCTTTTGAGGTTAAAATTTACTCCGTTGGAGTTTGAAACTTTTTTACAGCTTTTTACGCTAGGCGTTTCAGCTAGGTTAAAATTTACTCCGTTGGAGGAAGGGTGAAACTCTCAAAGCTCACGTTTTTGGCCTTGCTTTGGCGTTAATTCTTCTTTATCGGAGCCAAAGCGCTTTTGGGTTCATTTAAGCGCTTAAACGTCTGTCTCGTTTTATTTCCTTGGGTCCTAAAACCGCCGAGCAAGCCGACTCCGCTTAAATTTAGCATCTCGGACATCATCGCCCAAATGTTTCGATCCGTTTTGCCGGAGAAAAACGTACGTCAAAAAACCGCCAAAACAAATTTCACTCGTCAAACAGCCCTTTCTCAAAGCTTTTCACGCGAAAGCTGCGCCTTTGCAGCGGCGAGTCGCCCAGCCTCGCGATCGCGTCCAGATGCGCCTTCGTGCCGTAGCCCTTATGCGCGGCGTATCCGTAGCCGCCGTGCACGCCGTCCCACGCTCTCATCAGTACGTCGCGGCTTACTTTGGCTAGGATGCTGGCTGCACTTACCTGCGCGACTTTGCCGTCGGCTCCGACCATGGTTTTTACGCCCGTACCGTAGTTTGCGTTGCCGTCGTAGAGCGGCTCGCAGCCTGCAAAATGCGACTTAAACAGCCGTAGCGCGCGCCTAAGACACTCGCTAAGCCCCAGCTCGTCGATTTGCTCGTTTGAAAAATACGCGATAAGAAATTCCGAGTTTCCCGCGATCTGGCCAAACAGCTCCTCTCGTCGCTTCGCCGTCAGTTTTTTTGAGTCGTTTGGTCCCGCTATCTCGCGCTTTAGCACGCACGCAGCTACAGCTAAAGGCCCTGCCAGCGCACCGCGACCGGCCTCGTCGATACCGCAGATTTGGGCGTTAGATTTGTTTTTCATCGGTGTGCTTTCTTGTTAAATTTTACTTTTTTAAGTATAAAATTTATCGGCGTAGCGATATTTTTGTGCTTGAGAGTTCCGTCTTGCCGAGCGTAAAATTTGCAAAATTTAAGCTGACAAATTTTGTCTCGGTTTGATTTGATTTTTGATTTTTTCTCTCTACGGCATTTGAAAATTTACTTTTCGCTTGCGCCTTTGTTGTGTCAAATTTCAGCTTGTTCTGTATCAAATTTTGCCTTCCATTTTTTAAAGTTTCCTTTTCTGGCGGAAAAATTAGCTAAAACAGCCCGAAATTTTGCTTTAAATGCTCTTTGATGAGCTCAAGCGACAGCGAGATTTCGCCACTTTTGCCGCCGGCCGTACCGCCAAAAAACGTAATGCCGCTTGGCGAGAGCGTAAAATTTTCGCTCGGAGTTATCTTTACTTTTGCGAAGATCGCCGTCAAATTTGCATCGTTTAAATCCTTAAAAACGTCGCTTAAATTTATCTTTTTTAGGTTTTTTAGCCAGACGGTTTTGCAGATTTTTCTGCTCGCGCCGAGTTCGCAGACGCTTCTTATTTTGCCGTTTTGATACTCGAGATTATTTAGCGCGTTTGCGGCGTTGTTTGAGGAATCCTTGAGCCATAGCGTTTTAAAATTTGCAAGTTTTGCGGCGAGGGATTTTTTGTTATTTTGCGCAAATTTAGGCGCGTAAAAGTCGCTCGCGACGGCTTCAAATCGCGTCCCGTCTCGCCCGACCTCTTGCAGTCCAAGCGCAGCAAAATCATAGCTCGCGACCTGTTTTAGCACGGCTTTTCGTGCCTTGCCCTTGATCGCTAGTTTGCCCGTTAGTTCGCCGTTATCCGCTTTCACGCTTAGATTTAGCCACTCGGTGACCGCACTTACGGCCGTTATAGCAGCGCCCGATTTTTCGATGCTGCCTTTACTGAAGTCGTATCTAGCGCCCTCAAAAAAGGCGTGACCTTGAAATTTGGGCGGCAAAATGGCGCCCTTGTCGCTAAAATTTTCAAACTCGGCCTCAAGCTCGCTGATGTAGAGCTCAAATTTGCTCCCGTCCGCCTCGCCTGCAAATTTATAAATTTTGCCCTCGTTTTCGTGTTTTATCTCGTAGCCTAGCGCCAAAACGCAGGCTAAAAATAGCGCTATAGCCGCTCTCATAACCGCTCCTTATATTCCCAGCGCCCAGCGCGAAAACGGCGCGACCTCGCATTTTATGCCCTCTATGCTCGTCTCGCCAGAGTTTGCCACGCTGATTGCTTGTAGCCTATTTATACCTAAATTTTTTAAATTTGCGTGCAGTTTTTTAAATCTTAAAAATACCAAATCCGCATCGCTAAACGGCGAGCAAATGATAGCAAGTTTCCTTTTTGGCAGGAAAAAATCAAGCTCTTTTGTATAAAAAATCTGCTCGTTAAATTTGGCTAGCTCGCAAAAAACCGTGTTGTTAAAATTTTTAGCGAAGTCCTTTTTTAGACTTAGCGTGCTTTTAAAAGCAAAGTCATTAAAATAAAGCCTCTTTGCGGCGTTTGGCTCATTAAATTTTTCCACTAGGCTAACCGCGCTCATGTTTTCTAGCTCGCTAAGCGCGCCGTAAACGCTATCTTTTGAGATTTTTCGGGCGGATTTTAACGTGCTAAAAATCTCAAAAACGCTCACGTTTTGCGCCTGAGCCTTCGCGCACTCTTTTAGCACTGCTAGCTGCGTGGCGGATAGAGACGATTTTAGCGCGATTTGCAGATTTACCGCGACGTTTTCGGCGTCGCCAAAGGCCGACGCGGGGCTCCTGCCGTGAAGTAAAAAGTGGCTAAAAAGCGTCTCTGGATCGATCTTTTTTGAAAAAAAGGCGATAAACTCCTCGTAGTCTAAAAAATCCAAATTTAGCTCGCTAAAACCGCTCAAATTTGCATCTCTAAATCGCGAGGCGACGATAAAATTTTGTAAATTTAGCTCTAAAATCAGCTCAAATTTATCCTGAAATCTCTGCTCGAAATCATCGATCGCTAGAGTTTTTATCTGCGGATTTTGGCGTAAAAACTCTGGCAAATTTGATAAAATCTCATCCGCATCTATGCGAAGGTCGCCTAAATTTACATACAAAAATTCTTTGCTCTCGTATGCGGCCAAAAAGCCTGTGATCAGCGATGTTTTGCCGCTTCCTATGCCGCCTTTTATCAGCGTTTTTAGCGCGGTGATCTCAAATTTTCTATTTATAAATTTGATATTTTTCGGCGGGCTTTGATAAAGCGCGTTTAGAATTTGCATTTTTAGCCTTTAAAATTTGGAAAATTATAGCGAAGTTTCCTTGTAAAGAGGAAGCTAATTAAAATTTGACGCCAAAAAACAAGGGTAAATTTAACGATTTTTAAAAAAAAAAAAAGGGGGGGGGGGGTAGAATGCGTTAAATTTTTATTTGAAAGGCGGATATTATGAAAAAAATTACGGTTTTTGGTCTGATGTTAATAAGCGCTTTGGCGATAGACAATCCGATGGCAGATATACTAAAGGACTATGAAAACAAGTGTAATGCCGGAGACGAGATGGCGTGCGGCGTGGCGGGTGGAGTTTATGATTTTGCCTTTGAGGCGTACGGGGTAAAGCAAGACTACGGCAAGGCGATGAAATTTTATAAAAAGGGTTGCGATAATGGAAACTACAGGTCGTGCAATAATCTAGGCTTTATGTACGAAAATGAAAAAGGCGTAAAGCGGGACTACAAAAAAGCGTTTGAGTTATATACTAAGTCTTGCGACATCGGAAACGACGCGCTCGGTTGTAGAAATCTCGGATTTTTGTATATCAATAAGCATGTTTCAGGCATAAATGAGAAGCAAGCGTTTTTGGAAGGAATTGGGCGTGTTAAAAAAAGCTGCGACATCACGCCGGATTTTACTGCTTGCAGATTTTTGGGCGATGTATACTTAGAATTAAATGAGAAAAACGACGCAATGAAATATTATCAAAGAGCATGTACTGCCGGGGCTACCGATAATGTTGTTCAATCTTTTGAAGAAGGCGTTAAGCTTTGGCAACTAACCTGCGGAATGTACGAACTTTTAAAGCAAGGCTCAAGGTAATTATTTAAAATTTGGACACGATTTTTATCTGTCCAAATTTATCCCAAATCAAATTGAAAAATTTTGCCTTAAATTTCCAGCCAAATTTATAAAAACTTCCTTATAAAAAGGAAATAATTTTATTAAATTTCACCAAATTTGCTCAAAATATTGACTTTAAAAAGCCATTTGGATAAAATCCGAGTCTCTTACATAAGTAAGAAGTCGTCGCGGTTTGCTTCTTTGGTCTTTGGCTTTGCTAAAGACGGCAAAAGAATGTCAAAATCGTGCGACAAGTTCTATTTAAAGGAAAGAAAATGGAAAGAATTAGGCTTAAGCTTAAAGCTTATGACCATAGAGTTCTCGACCGCACAGTTGCAGCCATAGTAGAAGCTGTCAAACGAACGGGCGCCGACGTCAGAGGTCCGGTGCCGATGCCTACGAAGATCAAACGCTACACGGTCTTAAAATCACCACACATCAACAAAGACTCACGCGAGCAGTTTGAAATGAGAATTCACGCTAGAATGCTAGATATCGTAGCGGCTACGCCCGATACCGTCGACTCGCTAACAAAGCTTGACTTAGCCCCTGAGGTTAATGTCGAAGTCCGCGCGATGGGCAAATAAAGGCGAGGTGAAAGATGGAATATATCGTAGAAAAAATAGGCATGAGCAGAACGGTAAATAACCCAAGCATCCCCGTTACGCTTCTAAAGGTCGTAAACGCTAAAGTTTGCGAAGTGAGCGAATGCGGTAGCGCTATAGTAGCTTATGCTAAAGGTAAAGCAAAAAATAAAGCCATAGAGGGTCAGCAAAAAAAATATAGCCTAACGGCGGAATTTAATAAATTCGCAACCCTACAAGTCGCCAATAAAGAGGCGGGCGATCTTGATTTTAGTCCGCTTAGCTCGGCTAAAATTTTAAAAGTTAGCTTCAGCTCAAAAGGTAAAGGCTATCAAGGCGTCGTGAAAAGACACGGCTTTGGCGGCGGTCCGAAAAGTCACGGTTCTCGCTTCCACAAAAGACACGGCTCTATCGGTAACCGCGAGTGGCCGGGACGCGTTCAGCCTGGTATGAAAATGGCTGGACACACCGGAAACGAAAAAGTTACCGTTAAAAACGAGATCGTAAGCTTTGACGCCGAAAACGGAATTTTGGTTTTAAAAGGCAGCGTCGCTGGCTATAACGGCGCAATGGGCAGAATAAGGATAGTAAAATGAGTAAAGTTTGCGTATTAAACGAAAAATTTGAAAAAGCTAGCGAGCTTGATCTGCCGGCTAATTACGCCCAGATCAACCCTCACAACCTATATCTTTACGTTAAGTCTTATTTGTCCGGTATGCGTTCAAATTCGGCTCACACCAAAACCAGAGCTTTCGTAAGCGGCGGCGGTAAAAAACCGTGGAGACAAAAAGGTCGCGGCGGCGCTAGAGCGGGCTCAACCAGAACTAACGTCTGGGTAGGCGGCGCAGTGGCGTTTGGTCCGAGCAACGAGCGAAACTATTTCCAAAAGGTCAATAAAAAGCAAAAAAGATTGGCGCTTGAGTTCGCGCTAAACGAAAAAGCTAACGCGGGTAAAATTTTCGCGGTAGATAGCATAGAGATCGCAAGCGGTAAGACTAAAGACGCTGCTAAAGTAATCAGCGCGTTAAATTTGAGAGACGCTTTGGTCGTAAAAGATCTGCTTGACGACAACACGCTATTGGCGTTTAGAAATTTATCAAACTGCTATCTAATCGATGCGAGCGAGATAAACGCTTATTTAGTGGCGACTTACGGTGCCATCGTTATCGAGAAGGCCGCACTTGAATCTATAATAAAAGAGGGCTGAAATGGCAGATATAACTGATATCAAAACGATTTTATATACGGAAAAAACTCTCGGTCTTCAAGAGCAAGGCGTGGTCGTCATACAAACTTCGCCTAAGATGACTAAAAACAGGCTGAAAGAAATTTTGAAAGAGTATTTTGGAGTAACGCCGCTTCGCGTAAATTCGCTTAGAATCGACGGAAAAGTTAAGCGTTTCAAAGGAAGAGAAGGACAACGAAGCGAGATAAAGAAATTTTACGTTAAGTTGCCTGAAGGCTCAAGCCTAGAAAATGTGGAGGCGTAAGATGGCGATAAAAACCTATAAACCTTATACACCTAGCCGCAGATTTATGACGGGCTTATCGAGCGAGGATATCACCGCTAAACCTAGCGTGAGAAGCTTGCTTGTAAAGATCCCTGTAAGCGGCGGTAGAAATAGCAACGGAAGAATAACTTCCAGACATAAAGAAGGCGGAGCGAAGAAACTTTATAGAATCATCGACTTTAAACGCCGCAAATTCGGTATCGAAGGTAAAGTCGAAGCTATCGAGTATGATCCGAACAGAAACTGCCGCATCGCGCTTATCGCTTATAAAGACGGCGAAAAACGCTATATCATCAGACCAAACGGGCTAAACGTTGGCGATACCGTAGCGGCAGCCGAGGCGGGCCTAGACATAAAACCCGGCAATGCGATGAAACTAAGAAACATCCCGGTGGGTACTATCGTGCACAACGTGGAGCTAAAGCCAGGTAAGGGCGCTCAGATGGCTCGTTCAGCCGGCGGTTACGCTCAGTTAATGGGTAAAGAGGAAAAATACGTAATGCTTCGTTTGCCAAGCGGCGAAATGAGACAAGTGCTCGCAGAGTGCATGGCTAGTATCGGCGTAGTCGGTAACGAAGATTGGGCCAACGTAACTATCGGTAAAGCCGGACGTAATCGCCACAGAGGTATCCGTCCTCAAACTCGCGGTTCTGCGATGAACCCGGTAGATCACCCGCACGGCGGTGGTGAGGGCAAGAAAAACTCGGGCCGTCATCCTGTTACTCCATGGGGTAAACCGACCAAAGGTGCTAAGACTCGCCGCAAGAAGGCTAGCGATAAGCTTATAATTTCAAGAAGGAAAGGTAAATAGAGATGGCAAGATCACTCAAAAAAGGACCTTTTGTCGATGAGCATGTAATGAAAAAAGTCGTTGTCGCTAAAAAAGCGGGCGACAACAAGCCTATAAAAACATGGTCTAGACGCAGCACGATAGTGCCTGAAATGATAGGCCTAACGTTTAACGTTCACAACGGCAAGAGCTTCATTCCAGTATATGTTACGGAAAACCACATCGGATATAAATTAGGCGAATTTGCTCCTACGCGCACATTTAAGGGTCACAAAGGCTCGGTGCAAAAGAAAATCGGTAAGTAAGGGGATAAGATGAGCAAATCAATTATTAAATTCGTAAGATTATCTCCGACTAAAGCCAGACTAATCGCAAGAGAAGTGCAAGGCATGAACGCCGAATTTGCGCTGGCTAGCCTTAGTTTTATGCCAAACCGCGGCGCCAAATTTATCGCTACGGCTATCAGCTCGGCGGTAGCTAACGGCGGATTCGAGCCTGAAGAGGTTATCGTGAAAAGCTGCCGCGTGGATGCGGGTCCGGTATTAAAAAGATTTAGACCGCGAGCGAGAGGAAGCGCAAGCAGAATCCGCAAACCGACTTCTCATATCTTAGTAGAAGTATCTAAACCTGAAAAGAAGGAAGCGTAATATGGGTCAGAAAGTAAATCCGATAGGTCTAAGACTAGGAATAAACCGTAACTGGGAGTCAAGATGGTTTCCCGCTAAAGGAAATTTGGCTGAAAATATCGGCGAAGACTACAAAATTCGCGCTTTTTTGAAAAAGAAACTTTACTACGCGGGCGTTTCTCAAATTTTGATCGAAAGAACCGCTAAGAAAATCCGCGTAACCGTCGTAGCGGCTCGCCCCGGTATTATCATCGGCAAAAAGGGCTCTGACGTAGAGAAGCTTAAAGAAGACATCCAAAAGCTGATCAACAAAGAAGTAAATGTAAATATCAAAGAAGAAAGAAAAGCTCAAGCTTCGGCTCAGCTAGCTGCGGAAAACGTAGCGATGCAGCTCGAAAAACGCGTTGCGTTTAGACGCGCGATGAAAAAAGTGATCCAAGGCGCTCAAAAATCAGGCGCTAAAGGTATCAAAATTTCAGTCGCGGGACGTCTTGGCGGCGCTGAGATCGCTAGAACAGAGTGGTACTTAGAGGGTCGCGTTCCGCTTCATACTCTAAGAGCCAAGATCGATTACGGCGTTGCCGAAGCGCATACGACTTATGGAAACATAGGTATAAAAGTGTGGATATTTAAAGGCGAAGTTCTTCAAAAAGGCGTTCAACCTGAAAAGAACGAAGAAGAAAAAACCGATAAAAAACCGCGCAGAGCAAGAAGAGGTAAATAATCATGTTGATGCCAAAACGAACTAAATTTCGCAAACAAATGAAAGGCAGAAACCGCGGTAAAGCTACTCGCGGCGCCAATCTTGCTATGGGCGAGATCGGGATAAAAGCCGTAGAAGCCGGCCGCGTAAATTCGCGCCAGATCGAAGCGGCTCGTGTGGCTCTAACTCGCCACGTAAAACGCCAGGCTAAAACTTGGATCAGAGTTTTCCCTGATAAGCCGCTAACCAAAAAACCTCTACAAACTCGTATGGGTAAAGGTAAAGCAGGAATCGAAGAGTGGGTTATGAATATAAAACCGGGTCGTATAATAGTCGAAATGGCGGGCGTAGATGAGGAATTGGCGCGAGAAGCTCTAACTCTAGCCATCCACAAACTTCCGTTTAAGACTAAAATCGTAACGCGAGAGAGTGAAAATGAAATATACTGATATTAAAGACAAAAGCGTTGCAGAACTTAACGCGTTATTGAAAGAGAAAAAGGTGCTTTTATTTACTTTAAGACAAAAGCTAAAAACTATGCAGCTAAGCAACCCTAACGAGATTAGCGCCGTCCGCAAGGAAATAGCGCAAATCAACACTGCAATTAGCGCTTCAAAGTAAGGGGTGAGAAATGGCATTTAAAAGAGAAATTCAAGGTGTCGTTTTACAAAAGGCCGGCGATAAGACGGCTACGATTTTGGTTGAGAGACGCGTTATGCACCCAAGATACCACAAATTCGTAAAACGCTTTAAAAAATATATGATTCACGACGAAAAGAACGAAACAAAAGCTGGCGATACGGTCGTAGCTATCGAATGCAGACCGCTAAGCGCGAGAAAATCTTTCCGCTTAAAGACTATTTTAGCGACGGGGGTTGAGTAATGATACAATCTTTTACGAGGCTTGCAGTCGCCGACAATAGCGGCGCGAAAGAGCTAATGTGCATTAAGGTTTTAGGCGGCAGCAAGAGAAGATACGCGACGCTTGGCGACGTCATCATCTGCTCGGTCAAAAAGGCGCTTCCAAACGGTAAGATCAAAAAAGGTCAAGTGGTAAAAGCGGTCGTCGTTAGAACTAAAAAAGAGGTCCAAAGAGATAACGGCTCGCTAATCCGCTTCGACGAAAACGCAGCCGTAATCCTAGATAACAAACGCGAGCCTATCGGTACTCGTATCTTTGGACCGGTCGGCCGTGAGGTTAGATACGCTAACTTTATGAAAATCGTTTCGCTTGCTCCGGAGGTGTTATAATGGCTAACGTTAAATTTAAAGTAAAAAAAGGCGATACCGTTAAGATCATCGCAGGCGACGACAAAGGTAAAACAGGTAAAATTTTATCCGTCCTAGCCAAAAAAGGACAAGTCATCGTCGAGGGCTGCAAGGTAGCTAAAAAAGCTATAAAACCTAGCGAAAAGACCCCAAACGGCGGCTTTATCAATAAAGAGATGCCTATAGATATCTCAAACGTTGCAAAAGTTGAGGGCTGAAAATGAATAGATTAAAAGCTAAATATAACGAGGTCGTAAAGCCTGCTTTGGCTAAAGAATTCGACATCAAAAATCCTATGCTGATCCCTGCGATCGAAAAAATCGTGATAAGCGTAGGCGCTGGCGAATCGGCTAAAGATCAAAAGCAACTTCAAAACATCGCCGATACTATTTCGCTAATCGCAGGACAAAAAGCCGTAGTTACCGATGCTAAAAAATCGGTTGCAGGCTTTAAAGTGCGCGAGGGATTTCCCGTCGGCGTAAAAGTAACGCTTAGAAAAGAGAATATGTTTGCGTTTTTAGACAAACTAATCTCTATCGCGCTACCGAGAGTTAAGGACTTTAGGGGTCTTGCTAAAGACGGCTTTGATGGACGCGGAAACTACAACTTCGGTCTTAACGAGCAGCTAATGTTCCCGGAGGTCGAGTATGATAAGATTCTACGCACTCACGGTATGAATATAGTTATAGTCACGACGACAAACAGCGACAAAGAGGCATTCAAATTGCTTGAGCTATTTGGTTTGCCGTTTGCGAAAGGAAAGTAATATGGCGAAAAAATCAATGATAGCAAAGGCTGCCAGAAAGCCTAAATTTACGGTTCGCGGCTATACGAGATGCCAAATTTGCGGACGTCCGCATTCGGTTTATAAAGATTTTGGAATTTGCCGCGTATGCCTAAGAAAAATGGCCAACGAAGGACTAATCCCGGGTCTAAAAAAAGCAAGCTGGTAAGGAAGAGAAATGTTAAACGACTTAATTTCAGACGGACTAACTCGCATTAGAAACGCCGCGATGAGAAGACTCGAGACTACGAAGCTTCTTCATTCAAACGTCGTCGAGGCTACTTTATCTATCCTTGCGGCTAAAGGCTATATCGAGAGCTACAACGTCGTAGAAGAAGATAAAAAGAAATTTATAAACGTAGTTTTAAAATACGACGAGCACGGCAGAAGCGTGATTAACGAGCTTAAGCGCGTATCAAGCCCGGGTCGCCGCGTTTATAAGGGAAAAGACGAGATCAAGAGATTTAAAAACGGCTACGGAACGATCATCGTTAGCACCAGCAAAGGCGTTTTGAGTAACGAAGATGCCCACAAAGCTGGCGTAGGCGGCGAAATCCTCTGCTCTGTGTGGTAATTGTCCAAAACGCTACGGGGTAGCGTTTTGGATTACCTTGAAATGAAGCTTGAAGCGGTGAGCTTACCGGATTTACAGCGGGGCATCGTTGTTGCATCCTTGAAAATGTAATCTAATTCGGTAGGCTTGTCGCATTTACGGCGGGGTAGCGTTTTAGATTACCTTGGAATGAAGCTTAAACGATAGGCTTGTTGTATTTGCAACTGCGACATCGTTTTTGCATTTTTGAAACGAAATTTGACTCGGTAGGTTTTCGTAATTTATAAAATTTACGAAAAATTCTGCCGTCAAATTTTTAAAATTTAAAAATAGGAAGCTCAAATTTGACGCTGCAAAAGCATCAAATTTAAAATGCTTCCCAAATTTAGCTCGGTTTGTAAATTTACCCAAATTTGCCAAAGCTAAATTTAAAAACGACGATGTCAAATTTGACGTTAAATTTTGGAAAGTAACCCCAAAAACAAGTCAAATTTGACGAGAAAATTAAAGTGTTTGAAGCGGTTTTTTATCGCTTCGATTCATTTCTATTTTTATGGTATTGCGGTATCCATTCGTAAAAGTAGACATACCCTAGACAAGTAAAAAGGAAAAAAATGTCACGTATAGGAAAACAGCCGATAGCTATTCCAAGCGGAGTAGAGGTCAGCGTAGAAGGCAACGTCCTTAAATTTAAAAAAGGCGCTCATTTAAAAGAGCTTGACACAAAAGGGCACGTAGACGTCAAGGTCGAAGATGCTCACATAGTATTTTCTCCAAAGAGCGACGAGAGACAAGATAGAGCCTACTGGGGCACTTATAGAGCGCTTGCAAACAATATCGTCATCGGCATCA
Organism: Campylobacter rectus; assembly: GCF_004803795.1. Taxonomy (NCBI): domain Bacteria; kingdom Pseudomonadati; phylum Campylobacterota; class Epsilonproteobacteria; order Campylobacterales; family Campylobacteraceae; genus Campylobacter; species Campylobacter rectus. The sequence continues at coordinate 71,465 of NZ_CP012543.1, forward strand.
CAAAAGGTTTTGTTCGCCAGCTTGAGATCAACGGCGTCGGTTACAAAGCCGCTGCTAAAGGCCAAGTGCTTGAACTTACTTTAGGATTTTCTCACCCGATAAATCACGAAGTGCCAAAAGGCGTTGAAATCAGCGTAGAGAAAAATATCATCACTATTAAAGGCGACGATAAGCAAGTGGTAGGTCAGATCGCGGCTCAAGTCAGGGCGTATAGACCGCCTGAACCGTATAAGGGTAAAGGCGTTAAATACGTAGAAGAGCGCATCATCCGCAAAGCCGGTAAGACATCTAAGAAGTAAGGGATAGATAATGACAGCAAATGTATTAAAAAGAAAACTCGCTCTTAGAATCAAGAGAAAAAGAAGAATCAGAGCTAAAATTTCCGGCACTGCGGTATTGCCTAGAATTTCTATCTTCAAGTCAAACAGAACTCTTTACGTCCAAGCTATCGACGACGTAGCAGCCGTAACTATAGCGGCAGCCGACGGCAGAAAACTAGGTGTAAAAGCAAACAAAGAAGGCGCCGTAACTTTGGCTAAAGAATTTGCAAAAACTCTAAAAGCTAAAAAAATAGAAACGGCATTATTCGACAGAAACGGCTATTTGTATCACGGCGTTATAGCGGCTTTTGCAGACGCATTACGTGAAAACGGTATCAAACTATAAGGAAAATCGCTATGGAAAAATATAACAGAGAAGAATTTGAAGAAGTAATGGTTGATATCGGCCGCGTTACAAAGGTCGTAAAGGGCGGTCGTAGATTTAGATTTACGGCTCTTGTCGTAGTAGGAAACAGAAACGGCCTAGTGGGCTTTGGCTTCGGTAAGGCAAAAGAGGTGCCGGACGCTATGAGAAAAGCCGTAGACGATGCGTTTAAAAACATCATCGAGGTAAAAAGAAAAGGCTCGACCATACCTCACGACGTAGAGGTTAAATTTAACGCTAGCCGCGTTTTGCTTCGCCCTGCTAGCGAAGGTACGGGCGTGATCGCGGGCGGTAGCGCTCGTCCTATTTTGGAGCTTGCGGGCATCAAGGACATCCTAACAAAATCGCTTGGCTCAAACAACTCGGCAAACGTCGTTCGCGCTACTTTAAAAGCGCTAAGCATGCTTAAAGGCTAAGGAGAAGATATGGGACTAGAAAATTTAAAACCTGCCGAGGGCTCGACTAGACAGATAAAAAGATTAGGTCGCGGTCAAGGTAGCGGTCAAGGTAAAACCGCGGGCAAAGGACACAAAGGTCAAAGAGCCAGAAAAGGCTACAATGAGAAAAGAGGCTTCGAGGGTGGTCAGCAACCGCTTCAAAGACGCCTTCCGAAAGTCGGCTTCGCTTCTAAATTTGAAAAACCTTACGTAATCAACGTAGAAAAAATCGTTGCGGTAAAAGAGCTAAGCGAGATCACCATCGCTACTATCGCTACCGTGCACAAAATTTCAAGCAGCGTCAAGAAAATCAAATTGATCGGAACGAGTGCGAAAGATTTGGCTTCGAAAATCAAAGACGAGAATGTAACCGTTAGCGGACGTGCGTAATGAATAAGACATTGACCAACAAGATTTTAATCACGTTGGCATTTTTATTTGCTTACAGGATACTGGCATATGTGCCGGTTCCTGGCGTCAATGTCAATGTTATTAAAGAATTTTTCGACTCGAATGCCGAAAATGCGCTCGGGCTCTTTAATATGTTCAGCGGTAAAGCCGCAGAGCGCCTTAGCATCATCTCTCTAGGCATTATGCCCTACATCACGGCATCTATCATTATGGAGCTTTTAGCGGCTACTTTTCCAAATTTAGGCAAGATGAAAAAAGACCGCGACGGCATGCAAAAATATATGCAGATCATCCGCTACGCTACTATCGTTATCACGCTCGTTCAAGCAGTAGGCGTCAGTATGGGGCTTCAGAGCCTTCACGGCAGAGGCGGAGAGGACGCGATAATGATAGATATGAATTTATTTATCGCGATTGCGGCGGTATCAATGCTAACGGGAACTATGCTTTTGATGTGGATAGGCGAGCAAATCACTCAGCGCGGTATCGGCAACGGCATCAGCCTTATTATCTTTGCGGGCATCGTTAGCGGCATACCTTCGGCCATCGGCGGAACGGTAAATTTGGTAAATACGGGCGAGATGAACTTCCTCGTAGTTATCGGAATTTTGCTTGTTATCTTGGTCACGGTAGGTATCGTCATCTACGTCGAGATGGGCGAGAGACGCGTGCCGGTGAGCTATTCGCGCAAAGTTGTGATGGAAAATCAAAATAAGCGCATTATGAACTATATACCTATTAAAGTAAATTTAAGCGGCGTTATTCCTCCGATTTTCGCCAGTGCGATCTTGATGTTCCCAAGCACTATTTTGCAGGCCAGTACAAATCCTTACATCCAAGCTATTCACGATTTTTTAAATCCAAACAGCTATTTTTTCAACTTTTTAACATTCTTGCTGGTCGTATTTTTCGCATATTTTTACGCTTCGATCGCGTTTAACGCAAAAGATATCAGCGAAAATTTAAAAAGACAGGGCGGATTTATCCCCGGTATTAGACCCGGCGAGGGCACGGCCGGGTATCTAAACGAAGTGGCATCGAGACTAACTTTTAGCGGCGCGATTTATCTCGGACTTATCTCGACGCTGCCTTGGGTGCTCGTTAAATTTATGGGCGTTCCGTTTTATTTCGGCGGCACGTCGGTGCTGATCGTGGTTTCTGTCGCGCTTGATACGATGCGAAGGATAGAGGCTCAAATTTATATGAATAAATATCAAACTCTAAGCGCGGTAGGTCTGTAATGGCTATAACCATTATGCAACCTCGCGACATAGAGAAGATGCGAGCGGCGAATAAAATCGTCGCTCAAACCCTTGATTACGTAGAAACGATTATCAAGCCCGGCATTTCGTTACTCGAAATAGATAAAATTTGCGAGGATATGATAAGAGCTGCAGGCGCTAAGCCTGCGTTTAAGGGTCTTTACGGCTTTCCAAACGCCGCTTGCATCAGCGTAAACGAAGTAGTCATCCACGGCATCCCGAACGAATACAAACTACAAGAAGGCGACATCGTAAGCGTTGATATCGGTTCAAATTTGAACGGATATTTCGGCGACTCGGCTAGGACTTGGGGCGTAGGTCAAATTTCGCGCGATGACGAGAGGCTGATAGCTTGCGCTAAAGACGCGCTATATTTTGCGATAGATACCGTAAAAGCGGGAATGCACTTTAAAGAGCTTAGTTTTGAAATCGAGAAATTTATAAGAGCTCGCGGATTCGTTCCGCTAACGGGGTTTTGCGGTCACGGCATCGGTAGACGCCCGCACGATGATCCGCAAATTTTAAATTATTTAGAAGGCGGCAGTCCAAAATCGGGACCGAAAATCAAAAACGGAATGGTATTTTGCGTAGAGCCGATGATCTGCCAAAAAGACGGCACTCCCGTAATCGGTCACGACAAATGGAAGGTAACCAGCAAAGACGGATTAAGAACCAGCCACTACGAGCACTGCATGGCGGTCGTAGGCGGACGTGCGGAGATTTTGAGCCTGGCGTAGAGTTTTAAAATTTACAAATCGTTCGCGCGGCTTGTAAATTTTAAAATTTTAATTTGTGGTGAGTTAAAATTTTAATTTCAAACTTCCGCCGAGCGGCGAAAGTAAATTTAACAAAAAGGAGTTAAGTGGCAAAAGACGACGTTATAGAGATCGACGGCAACGTCATCGAGGCGCTGCCAAACGCGACGTTTAAGGTCGAGCTCGACAACAAACACGTGATTTTGTGTCATATTGCGGGCAAGATGAGGATGCATTATATAAAAATAATGCCGGGGGACCGCGTAAAGGTGGAACTAACGCCTTACAGTCTGGATAAGGGTAGGATAATTTACCGACATAAGTAAATTAAAAGCTAAATTTGGCTATACTCAGCCCTTTGCGACAAATTGCTGTATGAAGAATTGTTTTCAAAGCCCACCACTTGTTTTGAAAATAGTTGGTTTAAAATTTCGTTAAACCTGATGCAGCCTAAAAGTGGAATAAATTTTTAGGAGACTAGAATGAAAGTTCGTCCTTCTGTAAAGAAGATGTGTGACAAGTGCAAAATTGTCAAGCGCCAAGGCGTAGTTCGCATAATCTGCGAAAATCCAAAACATAAACAAAGACAAGGATAAAGCATGGCACGTATCGCAGGTGTGGATTTACCAAAGAAAAAGAGAATCGAATACGGTTTGACCTATATTTACGGTATCGGTCTTCACAAATCTCGTCAAATTTTGGATGCTACCAAAATTTCTTACGATAAAAGAGTAAACGATCTAACCGAAGATGAAGCTGCGGCTATCCGCAAAGAGATCCAAGAGAACCACGTGGTGGAAGGCGACCTTAGAAAAAGCGTCGCTATGGATATCAAGGCTCTTATGGATCTAGGAAGCTACCGCGGCCTAAGACACAGAAAAGGTCTTCCGGTGCGCGGTCAGAAGACTAAAACAAACGCTAGAACTAGAAAAGGCAAGCGCAAAACAGTCGGCGCTGCGACTAAATAAGGATAGGCGATGGCAAAAAGAAAAGTAGTTAAAAAGAAAATTGTAAGAAAAAGTATCGCTAAAGGTATCGTTTATATAAGCGCGACTTTTAACAATACTATGGTAACGGTTACCGATGAGATGGGAAATGCTATCGCTTGGAGCAGTGCTGGCGGACTAGGCTTTAAAGGAAGTAAAAAATCAACTCCTTACGCAGCCCAACAAGCAGTCGAAGACGCTCTAGCTAAAGCAAAAGAGCACGGCATAAAAGAAGTAGGCATAAAAGTGCAAGGTCCTGGCAGCGGCAGAGAGACCGCAGTCAAGAGCGTAGGCGCGGTAGAGGGCATAAAAGTAACGTTTTTAAAAGATATAACTCCGCTTCCGCATAATGGTTGCAGACCGCCGAAACGCCGCCGCGTATAATTAGAAATTTAGGAGAATTATTATGGCTAGATATAGAGGACCCGTTGAAAAATTAGAAAGAAGACTCGGCGTTAGTTTGGCGCTAAAAGGCGAGCGTCGCTTGGCAGGTAAAAGCGCGCTTGACAAAAGGCCTTACGCTCCGGGACAACACGGACAAAGAAGAAGCAAGATAAGCGAATACGGCTTGCAGCTCCGCGAAAAACAAAAAGCTAAATTTATGTACGGCATTAGCGAGAAGCAATTCCGCCGCTTATTCCAAGAGGCCGCTCGCCGCGAGGGAAATACCGGTGCGCTTTTGGTGCAGCTTTTGGAGCAAAGACTAGATAACGTAGTTTATAGGATGGGCTTTGCGACGACTCGCCGCTTCGCTCGCCAGTTAGTTACTCACGGACATATTTTGGTAAACGGCAAGAGAGTGGATATTCCTTCCTATAGAGTTCAAGCTGGCGCTAAAGTAGAGGTTATCGAAAAATCTAAAAACAATCCGCAAATCGTTCGCGCGATCGATCTTACGGCGCAAACCGGCATCGTAGCTTGGGTCGACGTCGAAAAAGATAAAAAATTCGGAATTTTCACAAGAACTCCGGAAAGGGAAGAAGTCGTCATTCCTGTCGAGGAAAGATTCATAGTAGAGCTTTATTCGAAATAATAAGGGGTATAACGATGAGAAAAATTACCACATCAGCTTATATGCCTACCGAAATTTCAGTAGAGAGTATAAGCGAGAATGTCGCCAGAATAACCGCGTATCCGTTTGAGACGGGTTATGCGGTCACTTTGGCTCATCCGCTAAGACGACTTTTATATAGCAGCACGGTTGGATTTGCGGCTACGGGCGTCAAGATTGAAGGCGTATCTCACGAATTTGATTCGATGAGAGGCATGCTCGAGGACGTAGCGCAGTTTATTATAAATTTAAAAAACATCCGTTTTAAGTTAAAAAACGAGTCTGAGCGCGAAGTGGTCGAGTATTCGTTTAAAGGTCCGAAAGAGATAAAAGCCGGCGATCTAAAAAGCGATGTCGTAGATATCGTAAATCCGGACGCCTATCTCGCGACCATAAACGAGGACGCGGAGCTTAAATTTTCCGTAATCATCCAAAAGGGTATCGGATACGTCCCGAGCGAAGAGATAAGAGGCGATACCGAAGAGGGCTATATAGCTCTTGATGCGTTCTTTACGCCCGTTAAAAAAGCAGTTTACGAGCTAGTAAACGTTCTAGTCGAGGACAATCCCGATTATGAGAAGATTATTTTCACGGTTACGACGGACGGGCAAGTGGGCGCTATAGAGGCGTTTAAACACGCTATCGAGGCGATGTATCAGCAGATGTCGGTGTTTAAAGGGGTTTTAAATATCGATATTTCGGCAGGCCTAAACGCCCAAACTTCCGGCAGCGAGCACGCGAAGTTGCTACAAAGCGTAGAAGAGCTAAATTTGAGCGCTAGAAGCTTTAACTGCCTCGATAAAGCCGAGATTAGATTTATCGGTGAGCTTGCTTTGATGGATGAAAACGAGCTAAAAGAGCTTAAAAATTTAGGTAAAAAATCTCTCGAAGAGATCAAAGCTGTTATGCAAGAGATCGGATATCCGGTCGGCGGCGACTTAGGCGGCGGCAAAGAGCAACTCAAGAAAAAAATCGCCGACCTAAAATCACAAATGAGTGCAAAAGAGTAAAAGGAACATAAATGAGACACGGTCACGGATACAGAAAACTAGGTAGGACGTCGGCTCACCGCTCGGCTCTACTTAAAAATTTAGCTATCGCTATCATCAAAAGCGAAAAGATAGAGACGACCTTGCCTAAGGCAAAAGAGTTAAGAAGCTATATCGAAAAGCTAATCACTAGAGCGAGAAAAGGCGATAGCAACGCTCACAGAGCGGTTTTTGCCAGCTTGCAGGATAAAGAAACTACGAATAAGCTAGTAACCGAGCTTGCTCCGAAATTCGTAGGCAAAAACGGCGGATATACGCGCATCGTTAAGACTCGCGTTCGCCGAGGCGATGCTGCCGAGATGGCTTATATCGAGCTAATCAAAGAATAATTTTTAGAGAGCTTCGGCTCTCTTTTTCAAGTCCTTTCATCCGCACCATCCAAAACTCCCTAAAATACGATTTTACAAGACTTAAGCTTTCAAAAGGTAACCCGATGGGTAACCCAAGCTTCTACTTTTATTTTTCCACATTATTTTTTAACTCCTCTTTTTAAAAAATTGATACATTGTCTTAGTTCTTAAAATGTTTACTTTTTTTGCAAAAGTATAAAAGAGATAAAAATATTTAAAGCTCACTTAAACTTAAGCGGATTCTCTCTTATCAATTTCAACAGTTTCTGATATAGGTTTTCCTGTGTAGTTTTAGTATTATATCTAAATTCGCATTCCTTTAGGTACAACAGAAAATTCTCTTTCTTTATCCCTTTAAATTTAGTAATCTATGTTTATTAGCATATCCCCGTCTGCTCTACTTCGCTACGCTCGTTACTTTTCAAGAACATAGTTCTCATCGTAACTTACTGCTCCTTTGTGTGAGCTTAAGTTAAAGAGAGCCTAATATATTTTTCCAAAAATAGAGTATGTTTCCTGAAAAAACATCCCAGTCTTTAAAATCTTATTCTTATTGTTTAATAAAGTAAGTTTTGGCACCATCGCCAAGCGATAGCACAGTAAGGTCTTGGCCAGACGGGCAAATAGCCTAACGGCTATTATAAAAAATCAGCTTAATTTAAGAAAAATTAAATGGCTGATTTTTTATTCCAATCGGAGTGTCTATATCATAAGCAAAAACCTCTTATTAGCTTTTCGTTTATTATATAGAACTGATTCACAAATTTCGTTTTCAGTGGGTTGTTTACGTTATTTAAAACCTTTGAATTCTAATGCAGTAACAACCAGTTTTGTAAAAATAATAGTTTCAACTATATAAAATTTTTAGGTGAAAAGGAAGTATAAATAAAAGAATCTGCTGTCGGCGTTTGGTGCTAGATAGCTAAATAAGAAGTTACCTTGAAATTTTAGAACGGAGTTTATCTGCTTGCTGTCTGTTCTGCCTAATATAGCGTTTTTGATTCCGCGTTGATAATGATAAATCTGTTAACCATACTAAGTTTTTTCATTATCCTATCGCCTGTGGCACTTCCCCTGCGCTAGTCTGATTTGTTTGTCATTTATGTTTACTCCTGTTTTTAGGCCTCACATTATGTTTGCTTTTAAACAAATACAAGACATGGAGAACCACCGATGTTTTTGTCTGTCTTTAGGATGCTGGGTTGTTTTTGTGTAAAACAGACGTTGTATTCTCGGCCGGATAAATAGATGAAGCTACTTGTCATAAGGCTACAAGCTTGTAAGCATAGGATCAAAGATATAAAATTCCCGATTAAATTATTTTAGATTAATAAGAATAAGTCCCGCAAGATGATACAATACCGTCTCAATAGAATTTGAAACGGTATTTTTCACGGGAGAAAGATATGAAATTTAAAGATTTTAAAGACGCAAACTGCACCAACTACGACTTTTTCATGGCTGAGGAGCTAAGTTATAAAGAATTTATCAGGCTTAGTTTCGGCGAGTTCGCCCGCAAAAATCCAAACTCGAGCTGGATGCTTAGCATTGACGACAGGAGCCTTGATTCGTTTCCAAATTTTACTCAAAAGCATCCAATTTGCTTATCCGATCTAAATTTTAAAGATAGCGTCTTTCAGTTTAGGATTTGCTCCGAAAACAGCGTCCAAAGCCTAGGACACCGAATTTTCACCTGCCTAGACGGCATTCACAAGGACTTCGTCGCAAGCGAGATCAAGCAAACCGACGAAGTGATGATGAAGCTAAAGATTGGCGTTTTGAAGGACTTTGCCTGCGTCTCTAAGTGCGGCTGGTGGATAACCGACATCTGGCGCGATATGTATCCGGTGACGGATGAGAGCGAGAGCAAAAATTTCGTCGCAGACATGCTTGGTAGCGAATTTTCAGCACAAATGTGGCTTATAAACGAGCGGCTTTTGAGTGCGCAAAATAGCGGTGAGCTTGACGGACTCATTGCTGAGCTAAGGACGCAGAAGTAATTTTTAAAATTTGCCCATATTTTGTCCTTGCTGCGGCGGGCGTATTCGCGTATTTTTGCGGATAAATTTTTAAATTTACCGCTTTAAATTTATCCTAGCTTGCCGTTTGTCGCACAGCTGTTTATCGGATATGACGTGAGTCCGTAATCTGCAGCTTCAACGTTCCAAAAGTCTAAATTCGCGCTGCGCGAGACGATATACTCAAAGCCCTTTTGATTTAGCTCGATCAAAATTTCAAATTCATTGCCGTTTTTGCAAACGATACTTTCGAAAAAGTGCGAAAAGCAGGCGATCTTCGCGTTTTCTTTCTGCATCGATTGATTTAACATGAGCTCCATGTTGCTTAGAATTTTAAATACCGTCTGGCTCGTCTCAAACCTGCCGAAGCGCGCATAATACTTCGCCAAATTTTGCTCATTTAGCGTAACGGCTTTGGTGCAGTTTTGCGTTATCTGCTCGTATATCACGCCAAAAAGCTCAATCGACGCATTTTGATTATCTATCGCCTTGTTTTCGTGGTTTTCGATGACGACGAAGCCGTCTTTTATGCAAAATTTTTCGTTTTTGTAGTAAAAGCTCACCCTCGCGATCTCTTGTTCGAAGCGCTTTTTATAAGTGAAGGGCAGATAGGTCGTAATGCCCATTTTATCGATGATCGCAGAGCTTTTGACGCCGCCGTCCAGCTCGTGCTGCATAAAGTAGCGGATGAAGCTGCCCTGCTCGATATCAAAGCTATTTAAATACTCGATCTTGTCCAGGTACGCGCAACGGTAGAGCCGCACGAACTCGGAATTTAGCGAGATATTGATCTCGTCGGGGATGTCGCCGTATTTTTCGCTCTGCGGCGCGTCGATGCGCTCTATGATATTCATCTGTTTTTCGACTTTGTCTTTTACAAAAATAGTGATTTTGACCTGCTGCATCTCATAAAAGCGCTTTATAGTCTCGGTCGCGCTTTTGGTGATGTCGGTCTTAAATTTTTTCGCGAGCTCCGATTTTTTAAGTGTCAGCGAAAAATCGCCGTTTTTTAGCTTGTTCTGCGAATACAGAAGATAAAGCAGCTCCTCATAAATCATCAAATGCGAGTAGGTCAAAAAGGTATTATCCACGACTATGACATAATAACAGCGCGTTACGGAGTATCTTTTGTTGTCTCTTAAAAAGTCGTTGTAAATTTTTAGTTTACTCGCGTTTTTCGATACCTTAAATACGTCGTAAGATTCTAAAAATATATTTTCCATATTTCGCCTTAGGTCAAGATACTTTTGAAATATTACACCATATTTGTTTTAAGTTGTTTTAAATTTTATCTTAAGGATAAAAAATATCAGCGAGAAAATAATTCATAAAATTTCAATCATATTTTTAATATCAGCTTGAATATAATAAAATAATTTATAAAAATAGATTTTACGGTAAAATTTTGTATAAAAAATTTTAATACGAATAGAAAAATCTATTTTTTAAGCTAAAGTTAATAAATAAAGTTATATTATTTCTTTAAGAATAAGCATGCTTAGGATTAAATTTTATTAGGAAAGGACGGTTTGAAATGGAATTTCTTATTTTGACGCTATTTTTGATCAGCGGGCTTATATTATATTTTAAGCCGCAGAGGAAAAATTTAGCTACGGGCTGTGCGGCGGCGGGCTGCGTAATATTGATCGCGCTGGAGCTTTACGTAAATTTATGGGTCGTCGTGCCGGTAGGCAACTTTTAGGGGGGCGATATGCAAAATTTAGAACAAAATCAAATTCTCGCCGCCGAGCGAGGGTTTTTTAACCTAATGTCGCTAGCCATCATCGCCCTTGTGGCGCTTCCGGTCGGTATAGCCTGTTTGGCACTGGGCTTTGGTATGGGAGATAGCCCGTGCGTGATGTGCTGGGCGGAGAGGATCACGATGATCGCTATCAGCCTTATCGCGCTTTTTATCCTTAGATACGGCCTAAGACCCGGCTACGTCGCGGCGCTTTTGCTGATGGCTTGTTGGGGGATGTTCAACGGCTTTATCCATTATAGCCTTGACGGTACGTTCGGCGGCTACCTCGACATAAAACAGGGCTTCGGGCTTGAAATTTTAGGCGCGCACACGCAGCTTTGGGTCATTGTCGTAGATTTTTGCGTGATCGCATTTTTGGCGGTCATATTTTTATGTAGCAAAAATTTAGGCGAGATAATGAAAAAGAGCGCGAGCGGCGAATATGGCGAGTTTTTGCGATATCTGCCTCTCGGCAAGATTGCAAATTTAATCTTCATCGTCATCATAGCCGCAAACTGCGCGCAGGCTTTCATCGTCTCAGGCCCGCCGCCGTATCTGGGCTCTAGCACGCCGGCTAGACTAAGTCTTGATCCCGCCAAATGGTTTTGGGAAAAAGATCACTGGCAAAGTGCGCTTGATTTTAGATTTGATTGGAATCCGGAGCTTCCGGATCTGCCAAACTGAGGAGCAAAAAGATGAAAAAGCTGATAATTTTTGCGGCGCTAGCGGCTCTGGCGTTTGGGTTTGAGTTTAACCTCGATAGCAAAGCAGGCGCGCTTGAGGGCGTGAAAGAGCTCGGTACGCCGAGTGCGGAAGTGAGCCTAAGCTTACAAAACGACGCGCCGATTACGGGAGCGGACTACGACGCAGATAAAAAGCAGTTCGCGCTGATTTCTAAAAATAACGAATTCTACGTTGCGGACGAAAATTTAAAGCCGCTTAGATACGGCAAGCACGATCGCCACTTTATAATGGAGATGGAAGCGACCGTGGGTGCTGCGTGGTATAAAAACGAGCTTGGCATGATAAGTTTTAATAAGACTTTCGTCTTTTATGAGCCTACGGATGGGCTGGGCGCAGAGGAGCAAAACAGCCAGTGGAGGCACTTGAGCGAGGGCTGGGATAAATGGAAGCTAAACGATCTCGGCAACAAAGGGCGCTTCTCCACGCTTCGAGCAAAGCAGCAGTATATCCTCGGCTGGGATTACGACGCGGCTGCGAATAAATTTATCGTTGCGTCCGTGCCTAATGACGTGAGGGATTATTGGAGCGTGGCGGTGTTTGACGGCGACGATAAGATGATTTTGGAGGAATTTATTCCGCAAATCGGCTCAAATTTAAAACTAAAAGAGAGCAGGAGCCTAGGTGAATATTACGTCACGGGCATCGACGCTCAGCCTGATGCCGTTTATCTTTTGAGTAAAAATTTCTCGACCATTTTAAAGTTAAATTTGCAAACTCATAAGATTGAGGATGCATATAGTTTTAGCGGAGCGGCAAACGCAAGAGCGCTTGCGGTGAAGGACGGTAAATTTTATGTTTTTTCGCGTGAAGGCAAAGAAAATAAAGTTTTCATATACGATATGAAATAAAGCCCACATTTAAGGAGAAGAGATGCAAAGACGTTCTTTCTTAAAAGGCGCGGGAGCGGCTCTAGCTACGGCGGGAGCCTCTCCAAGCCTATTTGGTATGGAGCAGTTTGAGGTGGATTTTAAACCCAAATCCTATAAAAACGAACAGGGCGTAGAGTATCACTACCTTACCTGTCCTAGAAACTGCCGCGACGCCTGTTCGATGATCGCAGAGATCAAAGACGGTAAGATGGTTAGCATCAAGGGCGATCCGAAGCACCCTCTAACGCAAGGTACGGTCTGCGTCAAAGGTCATACCTACGCAATGCACCTATACAACGCCGATCGCATAATGTATCCGATGAAGCGCGTCGGTAAAAAGTGCGAGGGTAAATGGGAGCGTATCAGCTGGGATCAAGCGCTAAAAGAGATAGCCGCCAAGCTCACCGAGATCAAGGCAAAATACGGCGGCGAGGCGCTGACGGAATTTGTCTATTCAGGCAACGAAGGACATATCTCAAAGACGATCGCGCCTGGAAATTTCTTTGAAAAATACGGCGCTACGAGGCTTGTGCGTAACCCGTGCGATTGGCCGCGCTATGCAGGTACGCCGAGCGTCATCGGTACGGACTTTTCAAAAGACGCGCTGGAAGTCGATGAGAGCGATATGTATATCAGCTGGGGCTCAAACGAAGCCTATACGGCGGTGCACTGGATTAGATTTGCCCACCGCGTCAAAAAGCGAGGCGGCAAGATCATCGTCATAAATACGATCAGAATTCCGCTCGCAAACCAGGCCGATATGTTTATCCAGCTAAAGCCTTCAAGCGATCCGGCATTTTGTCTAGCGGTCTGCAAATTTTTGATAGAAGAAGATCTATATGATCATGAATTCGTAGAAAAATATACAACCGGCTTTGAAGATCTAGTACATGAGTGCTCACTCTACACTTATGGCGAACTATCTGAAATGTGCGGAGCAAGCGTAGATCAAATCAAAGTCTTTGCTAGAGAATACGCTCACGCAAAAGCACCGGCTATCATGCATGGCGACGGCGGGCAAAGACACTTTAACGGCGCAAGGCTGGTGCGCGCGGTTACCTTCTTGCCGGTGCTTACGGGCTGCCTTACAAAACTTGGCGGCGGATTATTCTGGGCTTACGTGCATGTAAAAGGTTGCTTTAACTTCGATAACTGCATGCCAGATCTTTCGCCAAAAGACGCAGAGGGCAAAAAGATAGAGCGCCAGCAGGTAAGCTACGTAGAATTTGGCAAAGGCATCCAAAAGGAAAATCCGACCTATTTGGGTAAGCCGATAAATACGGTAATTCGCGCCTGTATCAACTACAACTCAAATTTAATGGTCACCGCGCCGAATACAAATTTAATCAAAAAGCGCGTGATGGACGACGACTTTTTCTTAGTAGTCATCGATCCTTACGACATCGACACCTGCGACTACGCGGACTACGTATTGCCGGGCGTTACCTTTATGGAGAGCGAGGATATTCAAAACGATCAAATTTCAGGCTACGTCTGCTACAACGCTCAAAGCGTCAAACCGCTGGGCGAAGCCAAGACGAATTTGGAATTTTTTAACGCTCTAGCCAAGGCGATGGGATATACCGAGGAGTGCTTCGACTGGGATAGCGAGACGGTTTGTAGAAGGTTTTTAGATACGGAATTTGCCAAAAAGCAAAACATCACCTATGAAAAGCTAAAAAGCGTGGGCTGGATTAAGCCGTTTAGAACGCCTGAGACGATGAAAGATCAGTTCCCTTACTACCCTTATGCGCCGAAGGATAAGCTGGTATTCGGCACTAAAAGCGGCAAGTGCGAGCTCTACTCCGAAGCTTTCAAGGACGCAGGCTATCATCCGGTGATCGATCTTGACGACGATTGGGATTACTACGAAAAACATAAAAATTTCGGCAAAGATTATTTGAAAAAGTATCCGCTTTATTTTATGACGCCGGGCACGCAGCTACAGGATAACTCAAACTGGGGCAATATGCCTTACATCCTAAAACGCGTCATCGTAAAGGGCAACGCCGAGCTATTTATGACGCGCGAGGATATGCTGGCGCGCGGTATCAAAGAGGGCGATACGGTCGAGGCCACGAATGAAAAGGGTACGGCGATATTTACGGCGGTCGAGACCAATCAGATGCAGCCGGGCATCGTCTATGCGTGGAATAATATCTGGGTCAAAGTCACCAAGTCTCGCACGGGAGCAAACATCCTTTGCTCAGACGGAGTGAGTGATTTAGGCAACGGATCGACCTACACTGCAAGCTTTTGCGAAGTGCGAAAAGCGGCGCAGCAGATGAGTTGAGCCTGCTTGTCTTACGACTAATGTTTAAATTTTAGGCGATACGGAGCTTAGGCAAACAAATACGACGCGACCGAAAGTCGTGTTGTGCTTTAGGTGGGTGCAGGGAGCGCTTGCGCTTCCGCTCGCAGGGCGGACTTTGTTCGCCCGAGAAGTAAAGGAAGAAAAAATGAAACGAAAACAAGGATTTTTATTTGATTACAACTTTTGTATAGGTTGTAAGGCGTGTGAAATTTCATGTCAGGTCTATCACAACCAAGACCCCGATATCAACTGGCGCCACGTCGATATGATGCTCATCCATGAAGACGAGATCGAAAAGGAAATTTTCATCACGCACTCGTGCCACCATTGCGACGAGCCTGCATGTATGGACGTCTGCCCCGTAGGAGCCTACATTAAGCTTGAAAACGGCATAGTTCAGCCGCTGCACGATAAATGCATCGGCTGCGGATACTGCATCGTAGCCTGTCCTTACGGATCGATAACCAAGGGCAAAGACGGCAAAGCACAAAAGTGCAACCTCTGCGCCGAGAAGCTCGAGCGCGGCGAGGAGCCTGCGTGCGTGGCGGGTTGTCCTTGCGACGTGCTAAAGCTAGTCGACGCGGGCGTGAGCGATAGCGCGGGGATGGAGAAAGAGATGCCGGGCTTTAAGCGATTTTTTACGAAGCCGAACATCCGCTTCTATCCTCGCATGAAGCGCAACGAGTTTATCCACTAAGGATAAAAAGATGCGTAATTTAAAGCAGAGCCTTTGCGTCGAGGACTTTTTGAGGCAGGTATTTTTGGTGCCTCTTACCGGTGAAAATTTGGACGAGCTTTTAAATTTGACGCAGGATTTCGCGCCTAAGCTTAAAGAGCATAAATTTATCCTCGAATTTGCCGAATGCAAAAGCGAGCCAAGCTTAATTGATGAAATTCGCTACGAATTCAATAAGCTCTTCGTAGGTCCTAAGCGCCCCAAAGCCGAGCCTTACGAGTCGGTGTATTTCGACTATCAAACGATGTTCGGGGCAAAGACGATGCAGGTGCGAAGCTTTTACGAGAGCTCTGGGCTAAAGCTCGAGGATGCGCAGCTTGATAAATTTCCCGACGATTTCATCGGGTACGAGTTGCAATATCTTTATTTTCTAAGTTTTAGCGCGCTAAAGGCGGAGGATGAGGCTAAATTTAACGAAATTTTGCGTAAAAAGGCGGAATTTATCGCCGCTCATCCGTCGCAGTGGTTTTGCAAATTTGCCGCTCGCTGCGATGAGCACGCAAATTTAGACGTTTGGAAGAGCTTCGGGAACTTTTTAAATCTCTACTTAAATAGCGAGATGGATGCGCTGAAAAGTGCGCTAAAAGATCCTGAAATTTTTAAAAATTTAAAGGAATGACGATGGTACAGACGACTTGGGGATGGCTCATAGTCATCTATTTGTTTCTAGGCGGTTTAGGTGCCGGGGCGTTTTTATGCTCGGCTTTGGCTTACAAGGGCTTTTTGGGTTCATTAAACGAGAGGTTTTATAAATTCGGCTTTCTGCTAGCGCCCGTTGCGGTGATAATAGGAACCGCGCTTTTGCTATTTGACTTGGCGCCGAGCGCCGCGATAAATCCTCTTAAAATTTTACAGCTCTACACGCGCCCTGTTTCGATGATGAGCATAGGTACGTATCTGCTTACGTTTTTTATCGTAGTCAGCGTTTTGGTGCTTTTGCAGATCAAAAAAAGCGGTAAAATTTGCGATATGATGCTCACGCTCGGAGCTATTTTGGCGCTTGGAGTTATGGGATATACGGGGCTACTGCTTTACGTCGTAAAGGCGATCCCGCTTTGGGCTAGCGTGTGGCTGCCGATTTTATTTACGATCTCCGCGATCTCTACGGGGCTTAGTGCAAACGCCGCCGCTACGCTAAATGCAGGGCACGGGCTAAGCCGCTGTGCGCATAAATTTCACGTCGCGTTAGTTGCGCTTGAGATCGTTGCGGTACTAGCGCTATTTGCTAGCGTAAGAAGCGAGGCTGCAGGCATGGCTAGCGTAACCAAGATAGTCAGCGGCTCGCTTGCGCCAATGTTTTGGATAGGCTTTGTCGTGTTTGGGCTTGCTTTGCCGCTGCTAGGCGGAAGCAAATTTATGCTTCGCAGCTGCAGTGTGAATACAGACGGTAGCGTCTGTGCGCACGGCGGCGAGGAGGTAAAAAGCTGTGTTTATAACGAATACGGCGTGCTTATAGGCGGCTTTTGCCTAAGAGCGTTTATCGTGCTGGGTGCGGTTTATATATTTTAACCCCTCCTTTCTGATACCGGTCGGGCATCCGCCCGACCTTTAAATTTTAACTTTAAATTGTAATTTTTTGATAGATTGCTAAAAACGACGTCGCATTAAGCGATTCTTGATTTTAAATAGGCTACCTCAAAATTATTGGTAGGCTATTTTTATTTATAAATTACTCTAATTTTTTCAGCGAAACTTTCTGATATATGGAACTCACTAGATTTAATATGTTTTAACGCTTGAAATGGCTTGCCTGACTTGCCACAATCATATCCAAGCTCCTGCTCAATATCGTTTACAAGCTCTACAGATAAGCCTAGTTCATTATTTATTTCATCTAAAATTGCTTTGGTTGCAGAATCTGCTGCACCTATTGCTTGCTCTGACTTATTTTCTTGGTGATCTTTGTCATATACCGAAACGTATGGAATCTTAAATTTGTTCATTAACTTAATATATAAAGGAATATTTTGTTTTGAACCACAATCGATGACGGTATAACTATGCTTAAACACTCCCAACTTATTTGCCAATGCAGGAAGAATCACTTTGTCAGTTTGCCCTTCAACTAAAATAACTTTTTCAGCAAAAAATAATTTACCTCTATCTGGATTAATCCAATAAGACAAATTCCATTCATTCTTTTGGTTTCCATCAAATAGATCCTCTTCGCATTGAGTTATTTGCATTTTTTTTGCCTTTTTATTTTTTTATCCAATTCTAGCCGGCATTTTCCGAAGTCAATAGAAAAATGCATTTAGAAAATAGTGCCTTATATATCGGCATTTGAGAGGTATTTTTGATAAAATATTTTATTTCTATTTTTCTGGTTAAGCTAGTTTTAATTAAAATTACCATATGGAATAAATAAAGATATAGCGTAGTATTGGTAGCAGAATAAAAAATTTTTTGGAATTCTGGAAAAATTTCATTTTTCTAAACAAAAAATAAACCAATTTGATTTAAATAAAGCAGACGAAAAAAATAGTGAAGTTTTGGATTTTTAAAATAGATGTTTTTATGCAAAACTCGCGAAAGCAACCTAAAGCCTAAGCCGTAAGGCGTGTTGCGAATTTTAATATCATAATATAATCATTTAAAAAGCGCATAAAATTTTTTCCAAAGAAATTTAATATCTTTTATGATATAATCCGTTCAAAGGATAAATTTTGTGGGAAATTATATTTTTGGATGACCGAGTAGCTGAGGAGTTTAGGGCTCTGCCACCTAAAATTTCAGCCAATATGACCCATATATTTAAGCTCTTGCGTCTTTACGGCAACCAAGTGGTCGAGCCTCAAACCAAAAGTTTGGGCGACGAACTTTTTGAGATAAGGCTAAAGGCGCGGAAGGTATAGGCAGAGGAATATTTTGTTATATGACCGGTAGGCGCATTTATATATTGCACGTGTTTGTAAAGAAAAGCGATAAAATACCTCAGAAAGAACTAGATATCGCCAAAAATAGATTGAAGGAGTTAAAAAATGCCTGAAGTAAAATTTGACGACGTATTTAACGAAATTATGAAAAGTGATGAATTTAGGGCCGAATATGAAGCTCTGATGCCAGAGTACGAACTAAAGAGCGAGTTGATAAAAGCTAGAATAAAAAGCGGTCTAACGCAGTCGCAGCTAGCGGAGAGGATGGGTATGAAACAGTCTAATCTAGCTAGACTAGAAAGCACAAGCGGAGATTTTAAATTTCAGACGATAGTCAAATACGCAAAAGCATTGGGGCTAAAGCGGCTAAATATCGTACTAAACTAACAAAAATGCGAGGTCAAAATTTGACTCGCGCAAACACAATTTATAAACCAAGAAGCAGGCAGCGCTGGTTTTAACTTGAAAACTATTTCTACCCCTAATCTTTTATGATTACTAAATTTTCTATCACTTGCGAACTCTTTTGGGTTGCCCTATAAGTATCGACGCCAAGATAGTGTTGCAGGGTCGCTAGTTCCTCGTGCAATAAAGTGCCCGACATCGTGTGTATATCTGCGCTAGCTTCCGCAAGAGCGCCTACTACTACATCTCGCGCCGTATGCAGGTGAAAATTTTCAACACCCGAAAGTTCTCTGATTTTTTTAACTTGTCTGTCTAGATTAACTATCGTTTCGCTGCTTACGGGGCTAGCAAATACCAACTCGGCTATTCTCGGTATCTCTTGTAGCTTGGATGCTATAAAATTTGGGATGGCTACGATATAGTCGTTGGAGCTCTTTGTCCTCTCTAAAAGCATAGTGTTGTTGCTGAAATTTATGTTTTTCCATTTTAGGTTTAAAATTTCGGACTTTCGCCTGCCCGTAAAAATCAGGGCAAAAAGCGTCCAATAAAAAATATCGTCGGCATAGAGTTCGTTAATGGCGGAAAACAAATTCCTAAGCTTACCCGAACAGTTGATAACTTTTGATTTTTTCTCGATCTTATCCAGCTTTAGACCAAACGTCGGCTCAAAAGTTAGAGCCCTATGAATAAACGCGTACTTAAACATAGGGCGTAAAATTTCCTTTATCGTTTTATTGTATGTTTTTGGTGATAGCCCTTTGCTTCGCATAGAGTTATAAAAAATTTGAATATGATCAAGCGTTACCTTTTCTATAGCCAGCGAGCCTAGCAGGCTGTTTTTGATATGATTGTTAAACATCGCCGCTAGCCCGGTCGTAGCTTTGGTTTTGGCTCTAGTTTCCATATATAAATCTCAAAGCTGTTTAACTTTGATGTTTGGCTGGATCCTAGAAACGGCAGATACCGCCATATCTTTGCTTTTTGCCCATTCGGCAAAAACCGCCATAGCTTCTTGCAAATATTCTCGCCTGGTCCATTTTTCTCTTGCGGCTATTTCGACTACTTTGGTAGCTCGCTTCCCGTCGCTACTTTTTTTTCTGAATAAAAACTTATTCGTATGATTTTTACTCACGTATATATTTGGAATTTTCGTCTTTTTGTATTCGCTTAGGCTGATTGATCGAGTCCTTTTTAAAATCCTTGCGCCGCTTTGAGTAACTCATTTGGCGATAGCATTATAATTCTAAAAAAGTTATAATTAGCTTAGAATATCGTATTTTAGGACTATATAAACTTATATAATCCTTAATAAATCTGTGGCGTATTTTTTCTTTTTAAATTTACCTACTTCAGTTATCTCAAAACTCCATTGATTTTTCATCTCAATCAAATTTATCTGCTCGCGGTTTTATATAGCTCTTGTTCTCTTGTTTGCAATTTTGCATATAGGCTAAAATACTAAAAATTAGTAGCTAGTTTAAAAATGTAGCGAGTTTTATCCTAAATTTTACGCAGTTTTACACGCAAATTTGCTTTTGAAAGGTTTGCTTGTATAGTAAGCGCTCGATATACCGAATTTATAATATCCGAAAGTAGTTTTTAGAAATATGCGATAACCGTTTGCATAACTACTTTAAGCTTTGCATCGCGGGTTGCAGCCTTGCTACCATTGCGCATTTTTCATCTTTGCACAGCCGCTGCTTTTTTTAAATTTGTCCATTCGCATCCGATCGCTTCAGGCTCTAAATTTAACCAAGCCAAAATAACCGCTAAATATCGGATCCATAGCGTATTTAAAATTTTATTTGCTATAATATCCCAAAAATTTAAAAGGCGAAAAATGATCCCATTTACCGATGAAGAGCTTTTAAAGCCCGTTAGCGCGAGTTTGCAAAAGGTTTTGCCTATGCTTGAAAACGACGGCGGAGGTATGGAGCTATTAGGCATCAAAAACGGCAAAATTTATGTCCGCCTTACCGGTCACTGCCACGGCTGCGCTGCTAGCACTACGACCCTAAAATACGGCATCGAGCGCCAGTTGCGCATCGATATCCACCCGGAGCTAGAGGTTATAAATATCCCCATCGGCGAGGAAGTTAAATTTGATTGATTACAAAAAGGCGGGGCTAAGAGCGTTTAACAAGGGCGAATTTGACGCCGCCGCGAGCTATTTTTCGCTCGCTTACGACAAAAAACCCGACAAAAAGCTGCTTTTTCTCATCATGCTTTGCTCGCTTGCCAAGACTCGCCGCGATGAGGCGATGACGCTTTTTGAGATATTTAAGCTAAAAGATAAGCTCGGTATGAGCCCCGGCGATCTGGAGGAAATTTTAGGCGCGCTTGAAGCGAGATTCGACAGGGACGAGGATCTTGAGGTGCAAAACGCCATCAGCTACGCCGATTTTATGGATGCGGTCAAGCGCGGCGGGTTTAAAAGCACCTTCGAGGACATTATGTTTTCCACGCGCGTGATGATCGACAACCGCGACGATTTTCTCGAGTTTTTGCAAAATCTTATCAAAAACGGCTTCATCGAAATGGGGCTAAACTACATCGAGAGCGCGGCTGCGATGTTTGCCGGAGACGAGCGGCTAAATGCTCTAGTTCGCGAGATCAACGAAAAGGCCGAAAGTGAAAATTTGCGTTAAAGAGGGCTTCGTCACCGATAACTCTAGCGTTTGCGAAGCGGGTTGCTATTTCGTTAAAACGGCGGCAAACGCCAAATTTGAAGCCGCCGCCGAGGCAAAAGGCGCGAAAATCATAAATTTGGCCGAGTGCAAGCGGCTATTAGACATCGATGAGAGCATCAAAATCATCGGCATCACGGGCACGAACGGCAAGACCACGACCGCAGCGGCTATCTGCGCTACGCTATTAAATTTAGGCTACGGATGCGGTCTGTGCGGCACTCGCGGCGCTTTTGTAAACAATGAACGCATCGACGATAAGGCGCTGACGACGAGCGAAATTTTACGCACGCTTAGCTACCTCAAAGCAGCTAGCGAGCGCGGTTGCGAATACTTCGTGATGGAGGTCAGCTCGCACGCTATCGCGCAAAAACGCATCGAAAGTCTGGACTTTGCGATGAAAATCTTTACGAATTTAACCCAAGACCACCTCGACTATCACGGCACGTTTGAAGAGTATGCGCGCGTAAAGAGCGAGTTTTTCGCAGACGACGCGCCAAAGCTTATAAATATAGACGACCGCGGCGGGATCAAATTTAACCCCGCAAACGCCCTAACTTACGCGCTTCATGCGAACGCGGACTTTGCACCCGGCGAATATTCGCTAGAAGGCGGTATCCGCGCGACGCTAAAGACCCCGCGCAGGCAAATGGCGCTAAGCTCAAATTTGCACGGCGAATTTAACCTCTACAACCTCATTGCAGCCGCCTCTTGCGTAGCGACGCTGACGGATAGACCGCTAGAGCAGATCGCTCGCGCGGCGGCGAAATTTGACGGCGTAGAGGGGCGTATGGAGGTCGTGAGTCGCGAGCCACTCGTGATCGTGGACTTCGCGCATACTCCAGATGGTATCGAAAAGGTGCTAAATGCATTGCGCCACCGCAAGATCGTCGCGGTTTTCGGTGCCGGAGGCGATAGAGATCGCACCAAACGCCCTAAAATGGGCGCGATAGCGCAAAAATACGCACACAGACTCGTCGTCACCAGCGACAATCCCCGCAGCGAAGAGCCTGAAAGTATCATCGCCGAAATCTGCGGCGGCCTAGAGATGAACGAGTGCGTCAAATGCATCGCAAACCGCAAAGAAGCGATAAAATACGCGCTTGAAAGCCTCACACAGGATGAAATTTTGGTGATTTTAGGCAAAGGCGACGAAACCTATCAAGAGATCAAGGGCGTAAAATATCCGTTTAGCGACAAAGAGGTCGTGCGCGAGCTTTTGGACGGATGCGTTTAAATTCGGCGTTTTAATTTTTTGAAAATTTACGGATAAAACGGCGATGAAGCAAAGGCGAAATTAAGTTAAATCAGGAATCGCTTTTTGCGTATGTTATTGTTAAATTTACAGCGGTTTGCGCCCGAAATTTCGCTCCGAATTTGCTTTTTTACCCGAGGTTATTACCAAGTAGCGTTAAATTTATCGCAGTTTTCTTTGCTCAAAATAAACGCTATTGATTTTAAATTTTAGCCGAAAATTTAACGGTAAAATTTTTGCTTGCGGCAAATCAAGTTTCGGGCTATTTGGGTTTGGATCGCGAGCTTAAATTGACGACCTTCGGAATTTTTCTAGCCCGCTAAAATCACGCTTGAGTATTGTTTTTGCGAACTTGATTTGTCGCGAAACCGCCGCTTGCGTAAATCGCACAAATTATCAAACGTCGCTAAATTTAGCTGTTTAAAAAATCATTTGCTGCCAAGAGCGGAGTGAAAGCATATCGGATTTTGTCCGAATTTGCATCGCGGCAAATGAGCGAAGACGATGCGGACGCGATACGGCACGGCTACATAAAGTTGCTTTTTGAGGCCGAATTTATAGTATAATCTCCAAAAAAACCAAAGGAAAACCGATGAAAATCGAAATTTTATCAAGCAAGATCCACCGCGCACGCGTGACGGATGCCAACCTAAACTACGTGGGCTCGGTCACGATCGGACCCGAGCTCATCGAGGCTGCGGGGCTTTGCGAGTACCAAAAAGTCGAGATCCTAAACGTCAATAACGGCGAGCGCTTCGCCACATACGTGATCCGCGGCGAGAAAAAGGGCGAGATCTGCCTAAACGGCGCGGCCGCGCGCAAAGTCTGCGTGGGCGACATCGTCATCATCGTAGCCTACGCGCAAATCAGCGCCAAAAAAGCGAAAAACTTCGAGCCTAAAATCGTGCAGGTAAATGCGCAAAACGAGATCGTAAAATAGCGTGCGGCCTCGTTTTGAGGGGCTTTTGCCCTACCGTAGCGCCACGAAAAACAAAAAGCTAGATAAAAAAGCTCGCCGAGTTTCGCTTTCGCCTTACGAGCGATGCAAAACGGCGCAAGCTCTCTGCCGCCGTCTGCGCCGAAGATGCACCCTCGCGGCAATATGAGATTTGCGAAATTTCGAGCTCCTGCGTGAATGAAATCAAATTTGACCTGCCAAACGCGGACTACGCGGAAAGCATATGCGAAAACTACGTCTCGCAGCTCCTTGCGACCGGTAAACAAGGCCTCTACGCGAGACCCGATATATCAAATTTACAAAATTTATGATTTCGCGACCTGTGCGCTGCTGCCGCTAGAGCAAAAAGTCAAGACCTTGATGCTCAAGCGCTATCTAGGCTGTCTTAGCAAATTTGAGACGGAGCCGGGCGAACAAAATTTAAGATTTACGGCTACAAGCGCTAGCTTTTTCGCGCACGTTTTAAGCGCGAAATTTACGTTTGCGGCGCCAAGTCAAATTTGCATTAAATTTACCGCCGAGTTAGCCGTTTAATGCGTGCTAAATTTGATCAAAAGACGAGATTGAGCTACGAGAAATTACACGGCGCCGTTTGCGAAACGGTAGAAAATTTAAAGCGAGCAAGGTTGCAAATAAGAAAATCGAACGCGTATCTGACCGCTATCTTAAACTGCTTTTAGTCCCGCGATTTGCTGTTTTATCGTCTCGGGCGAGCTTCTCGCATCTTCTAGAAAAGTTACGCGCCGTCAGACGGATCGATCGTATTTTCCAAGATCGGTCGGCCGCAGCTCGTCCAAAAAATCTGCGAACACGCAAAGAGCGAGCCAAGGCAGATCAAAACGCGCGACCATCCTTATTTCGCCTCGGTTTTCGTTTTTATCAAAGCTCGCCGCTACTTTTAACAAATCAAAATTTTACTCTTTTAAAATTTAGCGAGGCAACCCGCCGTTTCGCCATTTTCGCGCGCTCTGTATCCCGGTCGTTTATTTTAAAACTCCTCGTAAATTTTATCGTCAAAATCAAATGTCGTCATAATCGAAAGCCTAAAAAATTGAGCATTTTTTCTAAAATAAATTTTTCCTTAAAAAGCCTCTTTGTATCCGGTTTTTTGCAAATCCGTAAAGGCGGGAATGAAACTTGCATAGCCAAGCTTGATAAGTAAATTTAGCTTAAATTCGCTAAAATAGTAAGAAATTTGAAAGGATTTTTATGTTTGAGGGGATCGATTTTTCAAAAATGGGGCAGATGCTCGAGGACGTGCAAAAAAAGGCGCAGGAGATCGAGCAGGAGAGCCAAAGGCGCGAGTTTGGCGCAAAAAGCGGCGGCGGGCTTGTTAGCGTCAAGGCAAACGGCAAGGGCGAGGTGCTCGATATCAGCATCGACGATAGCTTGCTAGAGGACAAGGAGAGCTTGCAGATCTTGCTCATCAGCGCCGTAAATGACGTGCTAAAGATGATCGAGGACGACCGTAAAAACGCCGCGTCAAGGATGCTGGGCGGGTTTGCCGGTATGGGGCTGGACCGATGAAGTACGCAGCTTTCTCGCGTCTTTTGGACGAGGTTTTCGGGGTTGCGCGGTCAAATTCGAGCGACCGGATCGCCTCTTGCGGTTTGGATTTGCGCGATTTTGCTTCTTGGGCCAAATTTAGCGCTTTTTTTCAGAATTTTCGCGAACGGCGAACGGCAAAGGCGTTAAAAATCGGGGCTAAATTTGACGCGCATAGACAGAGCTTGTTCGCTAAGGCCGCAAAATTTGCAAATTTAAAAAATTTGTCCGTTTTGCTTTTTGTGCCAAATTTTACTCATTTTCGAGCTTTTAGCCGTCGATTCGGAGCAGAGCGAGCAAAGTATAAGGGCGGCTTTTTTGCGAATTTTATAACGCCAAATTTGCCCATACGAGCAAGCTTTTATAGGGTCGGCAGCGCAAACGAAGCGGTAAATTTCGGCTCAAATTCACGCGCTCTATCGCAAAAAACTCAATCCTTTGCAAATTTAATCTCGAATTTTGTTTTATCGGCTTTTATGATCTGCGTTTTCGCCGCTTCGCTCAGAGCCGAGCCGCGCCCGACGCAAGACGATTTTAACGCATGCTTCGAGAAAAATTTGCCCGCTATGATAAACGTCGCGGGTAACGACGGCATCGCGATCACGCCAAATCTAATCGCCGTCCCTAAAGGCGAAACGCCGGTCAAAAATTACGTTAAATTCGACCCGTATCTGAAGCTTTATCTAGTCGCTTCGGACGCGAAACTGGAATTTATCAAAATGGCCGACGACAACGCGACAAAAAAAAGCGACTGGGTCAGCGTCACGCGCGAGCTAAACGCGACTGCTTACGGCCACGTGAAGGCGCAAGCTCGGGCGCTGGGCGAGCTTGATACGCTCACGTTCGACGCGGGCGGCAAAGGCGCAGTGCTGAGCCCTTGCTGCAGGCTACGCGGTATCGCCGTGGGCGGGGATAAATTTATCCCGAGTCGCTATTTAAAGCACTTTGCGGCGTATAAGGACGTGTATTACGGCGACGTTGGCGCGGTCTTTGAGGAGCGAGACGGCAAATTTTATACTAAGAGCGTCGATCCGCTAGGACGCGGCGCGGCGCTGATGACGGGCGATGAGGTTTTGAGCATAAACGGCGAGAAAATGGAGAGCTTGCGCGAGCTAAACGAGAGGATTTTGTTTGCTAAAAAGGGCGAGAAACTTAAATTTGAGGTTAGGCGCGGCGACGAGATTTTGAAATTTAACCTCGCGGTCTCGCAAGACGCACCAAAAAAAGAGGAAAAAGCGCCGATGAAAATGGATAAAAACGCCGTTAAGAGCGCAAAAATGCAGTCCGCCACGCAAAATGTCGATGCCGCAAAAGCGCAAAAGCTCTACGGGCTAACTTTCGACGAGAAACTAACCGTAAAAAGCGTGGATGCGGATTCTAGCGCGGCGAAATTCGGCATCAGGGTCGGCGACAAGCTGATGCAAGTGGGCCAAAAAACCGTTTCAAGTCGTAAAGAAGCTCTCGAACTGCTCGTTAAAAACGGCGCTCAGACGCTACTTTTCAGACGAAACGGCTTTGACTTTTTTTACAATGCGCGTTAGGCTTCGGGCCGGCTAAATTCGACCCGCCTTTTGACGGCATAAATTAAACGCTTGCGCGTCAAATTTGACTTGCCTTTTTACGGTATACGGATTTTGTTTCGCGGAGGGCGCTAAAATTCGTCGTTTGCGTGTGGATTTGACGTCGCTAACCCGTGCGAATTTGGTGCGAAACCGGGTTGCTTATCCGCTCAAACCGGCTCGCCAGCGACGCAAAATCGGACGCAAAAATAAAACGGAGAATAGATGCAAAATAATAAAAATTTAGCAAATGAAATAAGCGAATTTAGAGCAAAGAAATCTAGGAACGGACAAATTTTTCTAAAAAACGATGATGGAGCGTCAAATTTGAGCGGGTCGCAAACCCTGCCGAAAAGTCAAAATTTAGCGTATTTAAATCAAGCTCAGATTCCCGCGCCGAGTTTAGACGAAAATAAAGTCGAAATTTTACCGCAAACGCCTAAAAAATCGACGACTAATTTTGCGGACAGCGGCATACGGTCGGTGAGATTTGTCCGGATGCAAACTTTAAATTTAGCCCAAAGACAAGCAGCGAATTCTCCGCAAAATTTAAAGCGCGGAATCGTTTTAAATTTGCTACATAAAAATTCGCAAAACAAGTCCGATTTTACGTTTGCTGCGTTGCAATGCGGTTTTAAAAAATTAACTCCAAAAATTTTTGCCGAACAAACGCGGTTTTCTCCGCAGAAAAAGACGCCGCAAACCGCGACGCCGTCACGAAAACCGCAAGCCCCGATAAATTGCGTTAAAAACCAAAATTTATCGCGCGATTTAGTCGTAAATTTATCGCAAAATAAGCCGTATTTTTCACTCGGCTCGTCGCAAATTCGCATAAAAAAACGAGCTTTTAGTTTTATCGCCGCGCAAGCGAAAATTTTTCCGCAAAAAAAGTCCGATTTCGTATGCGGTTTGCCGCAGGCAGAAGTTGGGCGGGCTAAAGCCTACAAGCAAACTCGATTTTTCGCACGGATTTTGCCGCGAGCCATGGATGCGTTCCAAAAGTCGCAAGCCCCGATAATCCGCTCTAAAATTCAAATTTTACCGTGCGGCGTCGCATTAAATTTATCGCAAAACGAGTCTAATCTCACGCGCAATTTGCCGCAAAATAACTTTAAGGGGCGGATTGTGGCGGACGGGCAATCCCGGATCACGCAAAATTTCCGCACGGATGCGACTCAAAATCGGTTCCGAATTTTAAACGAAACCAGGTCGAAAAACGGTCCCGAAAATCCGACTCAAGGCCCGAAAAACCGAGCAAATTCGATCTCGCTCAACGCGGCAAAAGGCTCGTGTTTTACCTCGGGCACAAATTTACAGCCCGGCATAAATCAAACTGCTCCGAGCGCCGCCGACCAGGACGCACTTTTGGCCGAGTTTAAGGCGTTTTTGGGCGCGCACTTGCCAAGCAACCCTAGCTTTCATCCGTGCTTTGACGAGGCGCTTTCATACACGCTAAAATCGGGCGGCAAGCACTTTCGCGCGATGCTGGTCGCAGGCGTCGTAGCGGCGGTGCGTCCCGAGCGCAAAGAGGCGGCGTTTCACGTCGCGCTGGCATTTGAGACGATGCACAGCTACTCGCTCATCCACGACGATCTGCCCGCGATGGACGACTCGGATCTGCGCCGCGGACAGCCTAGTTTGCACGTCAAATTTGACGAAGTAACGGCGATTTTAGCGGGCGACGCGCTAAACACTCATGCCTTTTATCAGATAGCAAGAGCCCCGCTGGACGCGGATGCGCGCATAAAATGCGTCGAAATTCTAAGCCGAAACGCCGGTATCTACGGCATGGCGCTAGGGCAGGCGGTGGATTGCTATTTCGAAAATCAAAAGCTAGGACTCGAGGAGCTAAAATTTCTGCACATCCACAAGACCGCGCGCCTCATCGCAGCAAGCTTGCAAGCAGGCTGCGTCGTGGCGGGGCTAGACGAGACGGAGGCTGCGCGCATTTACGACATCGGGCTTGATCTGGGGCTAGCGTTTCAGATCGCAGACGACATCATCGACGCGACGCAAAGCGCCGAAACGGCTGGCAAACCGACGCATAACGACGGCGCGAAAAACTCCTTCACCAACCTTCTTGGCGTGGAGGGCGCGGTGCAGGCTAAAAACGAGCTCATCGCAAAGATAGAGCGCGAGCTAGGCACCGTGCATGCGGGTATCCGGGCTATCGTGATGGGTCTTATTGACAAGCATTTGCGGTAAATTCGGGCTAAATTTGATTAAATTTGCCTCTTGGATGATAGAATTTGAAAGGCAAATTTAGTGCAAATTTATCGGTTTTTAAACTGCTTGTCGATAAATTTGCTTGTCATCTCGTGCTACTTTTTAACTATTAATCTTTGTGGTTCGTTGTTAAATTTGTAGCCGTTTCTTTACCACTCGTATCGTAAATTTAGCTTTTTTTGCTCGCCGGGTTTGGTTTTTTGACCGATATATGCGCTGTTGCTTCCGCATCGCCATCAAATCCGTCACCGTTTTTGGTGCGCATTTATTTTGCGCGCTAAACCTGCAAACATTTGTCATAAACGCTTAAATTTAGACTAGACTTCGCATCTCGAATTAAAGATAAATTTAAAAATCTCTGCACCGAAACTCACGATCGTTTCGTATAAATTTAACTCAAAAATTTAATCCGGACATAATCTAGCCGAAATATTCGTCGTAAGCGCCGAAAATATGCTCCATAAAGCCTGAAAAGTAGGCCAAAGGCAGGGCAAATTTACTCCAAAAGGACGCAAAGGCAAGCGGATCCGCAAGAAAAGATTAAGGAGTTGCAGCGCAAGATCGCCTATTTTTAGACGGGCGGAGTAAGCCGCGAGGTGCGATCGACGAGTGCCGGATCGGCCGCGTGCTCGCCTATGTGGCGGACGAGGAGCTGCCGGCGGACAAAAACGGCGCGCCTGTTTCCTCTAGCTCAGTTTTATCTGCCGGCGCCGCCTTATGTGCCGCAGGTCTTGGACGTCGTCAAGCTGCTTGCGGTCTTTATCTCGCAGGATCTCATCGGCAAATTTGATGAGGAGACGGACGGACTCTTTATTTCGCGCCTTGCACTCGCAGCCGCTTAGTCGCCGCGAGTCGGCGATGCAGACGGACGATCAGCAAGTATAAAAACGAGGAGCTCGTCATAAAGGAGCTTGCAAATCCGCGCTCGCGGATAAAGCCATTTCCTTTGCAACCCAAATTTGTCGCGGACGACGTTGCGAGCCGGGGCGACGGTGAGCCGGATGCGGCGTCATAGATGAAATTTTACGTCTTGAGGAGACGGCGGGGCTTGAATATTACGACGACATCGCCTTGGAGTTTTATGGCCGCACGAAACTAGGCGGTTACCCCTTCTTTTGCCAGCCCGGAGCGAGCTTCGGCGATGGTTTTGGGTTTGTTTTTCAGATTTCTTTAGACAAAAAGACGGACTTTAACGTCGTTGGTGGCAGCTTGATGTTTGCTAAAAACCTATAAAGCGGCGCGTGGAGTTTGTATTAAATTCGATTAGGCGCGCGAAGGCAAATTTATGCTCGTTTGCAAAATTTCGCCGTTTTAAATAGACGCCAGAGCCTAGCAAATTTGCGATGAAATTTTATCGGCGCGAGGCTTGAGCCCGCTCGGCGCGGATTAAATTTAAACGGCGTCCGATCTGGATTAAATTTAAACCGCCGAGAAACGAGCCGTATGCAATGAGCTTAACTCGCTAGACGCAGTAAATCTCTTATACCGTCGCCAGACTACGCTGCATCGCCGCTAAAGCGCGTTACGAACGGCCCCGCTATCAAATCTCGTGCGCTTCATCGCCTGCTCGATCGTAGCAAATCAAGCCGCAAATTTTATCCATCGCTTCGTTTAAATCGGTTATGCCCGCATCCGGCTAAACTAGTCTCCGATGCCGTCACCCTAAAGCGCCGCTAATCTCGCCTTATTCATCAAAGATCGGCCCTTTAAAACCGCAAAAACTGCAAAATTCGGCGTCCTTTTTATGCTATAATCATTTAAATTTATCAAAAGGAGAGATAATGAAAAAGATAGCCTTATCGCTTGCGCTTTTGTGCGCGGCGGCGTTTGCCAAAGAGTATAACTACATGCTGGCTAGCACCGCGCAAAAGACCTTTGAGGAGCCGGCCTCCAGCTACGAAACGAAGCAAAGCTACGACGCCAAGACTCGCCGCTTAGAGCTAGTGAGCAGCTCCGAGCTCGCAGACGGACTAAAGGGCAAACACAAAGAGGTGAGCTACTATAACAAAGCCGGCGAGATGACGAAATTTGAGGCCTTCAGCTATGATTTTGCCGCAAAAAAATGGCTAAAAACGACCGAATACAAAGCCGATTATAAAAACGGCGTTCTTGTACAAGAGTCGAGTTCATTTGTCCGAGGCCTGCCGCAAAACGCTAGCAAAACCGTGACAAAGCGCCTAAAAAACGCTAGCGAGGACGTGAGATACGAGCTGGTAAAAGGCAAATGGAAAAAAGCCACGCTAACTAAAACCGTCGAGGACGCGCACGGCAACAACGAGCTGATCGTCTTTAGCGTCTGGGACGGCAAAAGGTGGCAGCCTAAATCAAAAACGCAGCTACTCTACGGCGCGGACGGACAGACGCGCGGCTACGAGAGTTGGGATTACGCAAAAGGCGCATGGCAAAACCGCGAAAGAGGGCTGGTAGCGGGCGACGTGAAGGGCAAATACGAGCAGGTAAGAAGCGTATTTGAAAACGGCGCGTGGCGCTACGCCGAGATGTCAAAGCACGACTACGACGCCTCTAGCGGCAAGGACGTGACGATAAATCTCATCTGGAACGCCGAGCAAAACGCATGGGAGAACAACTACAAAGACGTTATGGTCGTAGATGGCGCGGACTTCGAGACGGCGGCATTTTTGTGGGATAAAGAGCGCAAAGAGTGGGCACAGGAATACGCCAGCCGCAATATCTACGACAAAAACGCCCGTCTGCTAATGCAGCGATACGACACGAGAGACGGTAGCGAGAAGTTCGTCTATAGCTATGACGTGCGCGGCGATAACGTCAGCGTCGACGTCTATGAACTAGCCGGCGACGAAAACGGTAAAAGATGGGTGCATAAAGGGCGCTCGGAGGCGACTTTCGATCCGAAAATCCTAGCTGACGACGTCGGTCACGGCGGCTCGCTGATGTCTTTTGATATGCCTAGCGAATACGCGGTAACCGGCTACAAGAGATTTGTCGCCGCGGACGGTAAATTTAAGCTAGCAGAAGAGCAAACGTGGGAGTATAAAAAGATGAGGTAAATTTGACAGATTTTTGTGTGCTTGGGGGGTGTCAAATTCGGCTTGATGCGTAGCCGAATTTGACGGATAAATTTGCGTGGCGGACTTTGTTCTTTGGTAAATTTTGCGAGATTTGGTTTAACGCACGACGTTTTTAACGATTTATAATGTAAATCTGACCTATTTTTCGGCTCTGATTTAAATTTAGAGGGATTTGTTTTGCTTTGCTGCGGCCGATTTTAAGCGGTTAGTATTAAAATTCGGCTCATTTTCGCGTGAAATTAGGGTTTGTAAATTTGAAGATTTTATTTAGCTTGACTACACCGAATTTAACGTCCTTTGGCGGTCAAATTTGTAAATCGCGGTGCACGGTTAAATTTAAAAAGGAGCGGCTATGAGAGGTATTTTTAGAATTTCGCTCGATGGTGCGGCCGGCTTTACGGCGGTAAATTTAAAGCTGCGGGCTATTATTTCGGCAGGTGCCTTTCGATCGCGGACGGCAATTTTGACGGGCTCTATTTTGGCGGCGACATTAGCGCTCGCGATGCCTGCAGGCGCGACCGAGACGGGCGAGGCGCCGGATAAAATTTGCCTAAAAAAGACGAGCTACAAAACGCAGGGCGACGCCGTGCCGCGCTACGAATACGAATCAAGTCAAATTTACGATGCGAAGGCGCGCCTGCTAGAAAAAATCTACGACGAAATCAGCGATGACGATAGGCGCAGAACGAAAAGCGCGGTCAAATTTGACGAAAGAGGCGAACGAGAAATCGGCAGCACCGAGTACGAGTGGGACTTTAGCGCCGGCAAATGGCGAAAAGTAGGGCTCTCAAGGACCGAGAGGACAAAGGACGGTGCGTTTGTCTATGTCAGTGTCTACGGTCAAAACGGCAAACTAAACCAAGGTCAAAAAACCGTCGAAAAGCGAGCGGGCGCGACGGAAATCTCTCAAAATTTCACCCTAAAAAACGGCAAATGGACGCCGACGTATCTAACCAAAAGACTTTATGACGAGAGCTACAAAACAGCGCTCATAGCGACCTTTGAGTGGAGCGCCAAAGCCAAAAAATGGACTCCGTACGAAAAATCGATATATCACTATAGCGGCGACGTTTATGCTAGCTCCGAAGGATATAAGTGGCGCGGCAAATGGGTGCCGCAGACAAAGCGAGCGGCCTTTACGGCTGCGGACGGAGCGCGCACCGAGATAAGCTTTACGTGGAGCGAAGGCGCGTGGCAGCCAGGGGAGAGGGCGGTGCAAAAAACCCAGCCCGAATTTAGGCGCTTTACCGATCTTAGATGCCGCTGGAACGCTGCAAATAGCGAGTGGAGGGGCTGCTACAAAAACGTGCGAGAGGAGACCGAGCAAGGGCGGCTAAAATATGCCGTATCGTCGCTTTGGCGCGAGGAGTCGCAGCGCTGGGAGGTCGTGTTTGAAAACGAGCTTAGCTACGACGCGCGCGGCAAGGTGATAAAAAATCGCGAGACGTCCGAAGACGAGCGGCGCGAGTATATTTACGCCTACGACGAGGCGGGCAACAACATTTCCGTCGCACTGCGCGCGCCTGATGAGAGCGGCAAATGGCACGAAACGCAAAAGACGATAAACGTCTTTGAGCGGGATATCTCGGCGCACGACGTCCTGGATCGCGGCTTCATCGGCGACTACGTAGCCGCGGGCGAAAACGCGATCAAAAGCAGCAAGCAGTATTTTCTAAAGGACGGCGAATCTAAGCTAAACGAAACTCGCGAGTGGGTTTACGGAAAGTGCGAGCTGCAATAAAATTTGAAAAGCCTCATGAACGAGCCTTATATCGTTAAAATTTCAGATAGCGACGCGATGATGTTCGGCTGCGAAGCGGACGAGCGGGTGCGCGAATTTGCCGCTAAATTTGACGGCTGGGAGTACGAAAGCGAGTTTGAGCGGACCGGCTATCTGCTCGGCACGGACGTTTTTATCGAGGTTGCGAGCGAGGAGAGCTTAAATGAAGGCGCCTTACGCGCTCAAATTCCAAACGAAAAGGCTTTGGGCGCTGATGGCGGCACGACGTTTTTGAGCCTGCGCGAGTGGGACAGCAAGGAACACTGGCGGGTTAGCGCGAGCGGTGAAATTTTACGCGCCATCAGCGAGGATGAGGACGGCGGCGCGGCGTATCTGCTCCTTAGCCCGCGACATATCGCCGCAGAGGAGCTGCGAGGCGCCTTTGCGGACAAGCCGCCGCAGGAATTTGCGAGCATTATCGAAAGCCTTGAAGCCAAATACGACTGCAAGGACCGAATACTCTGCTACATTGTTTGCTATTTTACGCCGAGGGGCAAAGAGGGGATGCGGGCGGACTTCGGCGTGCAAATTTAAAGCGCGGCGGATTAAATTTAAAATTTGTCTGCGCAGCGCGCTTGCGCCGAACAACGAGAGTTTGATCTTGCGTGCAAAACCTGCGCCGCATGAGTGCAAACAAAACTTAAGCGATAAAATTTAAACAGCCGCGACGAGCGAAAACAGAGGCCGAAATGATAAAATTTCAAGGCGAAGGCATAGAAGAACCGGAGGTTTGGCGCTACGCCTCAAAGCACCAATATAGCTCTTGGCGTTTGTTTAATAAAAAATTTTATAAAATTTGACGAAATGGACACGACGGGCCGTTTTTGGATGCAAAGAGAGCTTAAGCGGTCTTTGGAAACGAAATTTGACAGAATTTACGGAAAATGCGAAGTAGAATTAAACGCGGGAGGCAAAAATGGCAAGAACGGATGGCTTGGAGAGTTTCGGGCGGGA
The DNA here is from genome assembly GCF_004803795.1 of Campylobacter rectus. Taxonomy (NCBI): domain Bacteria; kingdom Pseudomonadati; phylum Campylobacterota; class Epsilonproteobacteria; order Campylobacterales; family Campylobacteraceae; genus Campylobacter; species Campylobacter rectus. The sequence continues at coordinate 106,188 of NZ_CP012543.1, forward strand.
TTACGTAAGGCGGGTCAGGAACGGGTCGTTGTCGCGGCCGGATGCGGTGGCGAGCGATAAAGAGCGCGCCTTAAAACTTATGGTTTGCTAGTCAATTAATAAGTGTTTAAAAAACTAAAATTTAGGAGAAAACGTGAAAAGTTTGGACGAAATTTTACTCTCTTTTGACAAAAATACGCAAAATATTTTATTTCTAAACGGCAAGGGCGCTAAACACCCCGTTTGGGACGATGCGAACGAGGTTTTCGCAAAGGCGGTGGAGCAAATTTTAGATAAAAGTCTGGGGCTGCAAAAGGGCGTGGACTATAGCAAAACGCCTAAATTTTACGGCGCCCGGCCGCTCGCGTTTATCGGCGTGCATGCGCAGATGATCGGGCGAAAAAGCATAGGATTTTTACTCACGAGTCGTCATCTTTTGGTTAAATTTGACGCGTCGGCCGCAAATACCGATGAGGTAGCGGCGGCGTTTAGGCTAGACAAGTATCTGCAAAACGAGCTGGAAAATCTCGCGTGGCAAGAGCTGGAAAAATGCGAATTTGAAATCGAGAGCGAGATAAAGGCGGCGATGAAAAGGACGCTAAAAGCCGTTTTAAACGCTATTTTTGAGGATGGCGTCCAAAACGACGAGGATAAAATTTCCGATAAACTTTTAGAGCTCGGCCTTGGCGAAGCGTTAAAAACGCCGCTTGACGAGAGTAAGTTACTATCTAAATCGCTCGGCGTTTTTAAGCCCAGCTCGCCGATTTTTCATAGCTTAGATAGAGCGCTTTTTGGACTCAGTAAGCCTTTTGGCGTGATACTAGACGAGCGCGGACTCATCAGCCGCGATCTGATGGAAGAGCCGGTTTTTAGCTCGTGGGACGAGATCGGGGGCGCACAAATCGAAGTAAAAGAGGACGCCGTAATAATAGGCGAAAAAGAGCATAAGATACCTTTTGAGCTAAAAGAGAAAAAGGAAAATTTCGCCGAGTTTTTAAAATTTACGGCGGCGTTAAAAGCGTAAAATTTAAGCCAAATTTTCGTATAATCGCATAAAAACTAAGGAGAAAAAATGCTAAAAAAGATGGCTGATACGATAAGGTTTTTGTGCGCGGATATGGTGCAGCAGGCAAACAGCGGGCATCCGGGCGCGCCGATGGGGCTAGCGGACGTCATGGTCGTGCTGGCTAAATTTCTAAATCACAATCCTAAAAATCCAAACTGGCTAAACCGCGACAGGCTCGTATTTAGCGGAGGCCACGCAAGCTCGCTCGTATATAGCTTTTTGCATCTTAGCGGCTATGATCTTAGCCTTGACGATCTAAAAAACTTCCGCCAGCTGGGCTCTAAAACCCCCGGCCACCCGGAGATCCACACCAAAGGCGTCGAGGTAGCGACCGGACCTCTAGGCCAGGGCGTAGCAAACGCGGTGGGCTTTGCTATGGCGGCAAAATACGCGGCTAATCTACTAAACGAGCCTGAAAACGCCGTCATCGACCATAAAATTTACTGCCTTTGCGGCGACGGAGACTTGCAGGAGGGCATCAGCTACGAGGCCTGTGCGGTTGCGGGCAACCTGCACCTAGACAACCTCGTGCTGATCTACGACTCAAACAACATCACGATCGAGGGCGACACGAGTATCGCTTGGAGCGAGGACGTGAAGGCTAGGTTTGAGGCTCAGGGCTGGGACGTCGCGCGTATCGACGGCCACGACTACGATCAGATCGAGTTTGCGCTCGAGCAAGCCGCGGAGAAGGAACGCCCGTATCTCATCATCGCAAACACCCGTATAGCAAAGGGCGCGGGCGAGCTAGAGGGCAGTCACCACAGCCACGGCGCGCCGCTTGGCGAGGAGATCATCAAGGCTGCTAAAATCGCAGCGGGCTTTGACCCAGAGCGTAAATTTGCTATTGACGAGGACGTGCTGATTTGTTTCCGCGCAGCTCTAGAAAAGGGCGACCTAGCCGAAGCTCAGTGGAACAAAAAAATAGAAAATCTAAGCGATGAGAGCAAAAATATGCTAAATTCGCTGCTAAATCCTGATTTTAGCAAGATAAATTTCCCTGATTTTAGCGGTAAAAAGCTAGCCACGCGCGACAGTAACGGCATCATCATGAACGAGATCGCGCGCACGATGCCGGGCTTTATCGGCGGTAGCGCGGATCTGGCTCCGTCAAACAAAACCGAGCTAAAGGGCATGGGCGACTTCCCTAACGGCCGCAACATCCACTACGGTATCCGCGAGCACGCTATGGCCGCGATAAACAACGCGGTCGCTAGATACGGGCTTTTCTTGCCGTTTAGCGCGACGTTTTTTATCTTTAGCGACTATCTAAAGCCGTCTGCGCGTATCGCCTCGCTGATGAGCGTTAGGCACTTTTTTATCTTTACGCACGATAGTATCGGCGTGGGCGAGGACGGCCCGACGCATCAGCCTATCGAGCAGCTTAGCACGCTTCGCGCGATGCCGAATTTTTACACCTTCCGCCCGGCCGACGGCAACGAAAACGCGCTTTGCTGGAAGGCGGCGTTAAATTTACGCGCTCCAAGCGCCTTCGTGCTAAGCCGCCAAGGCCTAGCTCCGCTTGAAAAAGGCGAATTTGGCGGCGTAGAAAACGGCGCATATCTGCTAAAACGCGCGCAAAACGCCAAAATCACGCTAATAGCTAGCGGTAGCGAAGTGGAGCTTTGCGTCAAGGCGGCTGAAATTTTAGCCGCTCGCGGTATCGGCGCCAACGTCGTCTCCGCGCCGTGCTTTGACCTGCTTTGCGAGCAGCCGCGCGAGTACGTGGATAAAATTTTAGATCCGCAAACCAAAATCATCGCCGTCGAAGCCGCAAGCGCGCTGGAGTGGTATAAATTTGCGGATGAAATCTACTCGATGAAGAGCTTCGGCGAGAGCGGCAAGGCGGGCGCATTGTTCGAATACTTCGGCTTCACGCCTGAAAAGATTGTGGAATTCGCGCAGGAAACGGCGAAGTAAATTTAGCCTCTTAAATTTGACGGGTTAGGCTAAGGCTACGGCCGTCAAATTTGAGGACAATATCGCTGTTTCGGGTGCAAATTTAATGACTCTTGACGGGCGAGACCCGCATCAAATTTACGCGGTTTGCTCGCGACAAAATCAAATTTATAAAAAGGAAAAGTTTGCAAAAATATAGGCAAAAGGCAGGGCGATTCGCCGACGAAAATTTCATCTTAAATTTAGTTCGCGGCGCGGGTAAATTTGATACCAAAAAATGAACTTCTAAGCATGAAAAATAGCGTAAATTTCGTCAAATTTTACAGCAAATTCGACGTTACCGCAAAGCTAAACGTAAAAAACAAATTTAGCGTAGAAAATTCAGCCGAACAAATTTACGCTCAAGATAAAATCAAATTTAGTGCGCAAAATGCGATTAAATTTAATCAAAAGGCCGCGTGATGGAGCTTTCGCATATCATCGTTTTGGCCCTAGTTCAGGGCATTAGCGAGTTTTTGCCGATCTCTAGCTCGGCGCATCTCGTGCTCGTGCCAAAGCTGCTTGGCTGGGCGGATCAAGGGCTAGCATTTGACGTTGCCGTTCACGTAGGCACGCTCGCGGCGATACTTTTTTATTTTAAAGACAGGCTTGCGGGGCTTATGCGAGATTTTTTCGCGTCTATCGCGCAGCGCGAGAAGGTCGGCGACAGCACGCTCGTGTGGTCGGTCGGCTTTGCGACCGTGCCGGTGGGGCTTTTTGGCCTAGCGTTTAACGACGCCATCGAGCAGTACGCTAGAAACGGACTCGTGATCGCGGCGATGACGATAATTTTCGGTATCGCGCTCTACGTCGCGGACAAAAAATCAGGCCTAAAAACCGAATACGATATGACGATCAAGCTCGCTCTCATCGTGGGTCTAGCGCAGGCGATCGCGCTCGTGCCGGGCGTTTCGCGCTCGGGAGTGACGATGACGGCGGCGCTTATGCTTGGCTTTAGCCACAAAGCAAGCGCGAATTTCTCGTTTTTGCTCTCGATCCCGGTGATCGTGCTAGCAGGCGGACTCGAGGCGGTGAAACTAATAAAAAACCCAGACGCGCTGCCTTGGAGCGACCTTGCTATCGGCGCGGCGGTTAGCGGCCTTAGCGCGTATCTGTGCGTGCGGCTGTTTATGGCGCTGATCGCGCGAGCCAGTATGCTGCCGTTTGTGATTTACCGCATGATTTTGGGCGTATTTTTGTTTGTGATGTTTTTATAAAGACAGCCGAATTTGGGCTCAAATTTGAGGTTTGCGGTCCAAATTCGCTTTGTAAATTTAAAGCGCAAATTTGACTAAGACGGGTCAAAATTTAGCTTTTCTAAAACCTCTTTTATCCTTGCGCTTCTGCTCTCTACACTGGAGGAACGACAAATAGTGGTGCAGTCTATTAAATCTAGTTCTAATTCATCTCTGTAATCTAACTTCTTCATAACCAAATCTTACTTAAAGTAATTTGATTTTTTTAAGAAAAAGTTATAAAATCTTACCTCAAGTAATTTTTTTGGAAGTAAAAAATGAAAACATTTGCACAAAAAATAGATGAGTTGCTAAAAGAAAAAGACATTAATACTATACAGCTAGCCGATATTTTAAGCGTTTCGCAGTCATTGGTTGGCCAGTGGTTATTGGGGCAAAAAAATACAACAAAATTTTTAGCACCTCTGTCAAAATTTTCTGGCTACCCTATTGAATATTTTGTAAATGACAACATAGAAACCCCCGATCAAATAATTAACAATATAAAAGACGACAAAAACGACAGACAAAAGGCAATAGAGGGCGCGATATACGTTTGTAGATACGACAATGAGCTACTGGTTAAAAGATTTAAAAAACGCCCGCATTTCGCGCTAATAAGTGATAATAGAGACTACGAGCCGATAAAAATCGAAGAGGATTTAAGCATTGAGATTTTAGGCCGCGTAGCCCTTTGCTACTCCATAAATTCAAAGAGGTTTTAGAGGTAGGGAAGGACAGCAAGTGATAAAACGGCTTGAGATAAAAGATGTATTAGAAACAGCAGACTATGGGGCTACTGCACCCGTATGGGTGCGGGCTAGTGATAATAAAATTTATCTTTTAAAATTCAGGCACGAACAAAACGCCGAAAAGGACATATCTAATTTTAACGAATTTTTGGCTTTTATGCTTATGCGAGAGCTGGGACTTAGAATATACAAGTATAATATTGCTTTTATCACTATTAATGAGTCGTCTTTGCAGTTATTTAGTGGCAAAGTTTCTGCAGAAAGCCAGTTGAATGCTAATGGGTCGTTAGGAACAAATATCGGCATCTTAAAAATTGACGGTGCTCAAAAATTTACTTTTTCAGACATCAGCAAGATGCCCAAAAGCCTCATAAAGAGGATTGCGAACATCGACAATATTATGATGAATTCTGACAGGACTCAGGACAACACCAATATTCTTTACAACCCAAAAACTAAAAAATACTCCCCTATTGATTTTGGCCTGTCGTTGTTGAGCCATAGGGTATATGAAAAAATCAAAAATGGCGAGCAAATAGGCGAAATGTATATGAATTGGACGGCAGGAGATGTTACAAAAGATAGGTATTATATTTTTAAAAACCAAAATAAATTAAATTTTAATAAGAATTACAATACTATAATCACGATGATAGACGGCATATTGGCACAATGCCCTAGCGAGTGGGAGGTTTTGCAGTATGCTAACGAGATAAAGCAAATAATCGCGATGCGTATATTGACCGATACGTTTAAAGGGGCTTGCCCTTGTTATGATTTTTAGGGTAATAAAATGAAACTTGCAAAATACAAAGTTATTCATTGGTATATGGATAAATTATCGCTTGAATTTTTAAATATCGGCGTGGTCATATTTGACGATACCGTCTTTAAATTTGAACTCGTAAGCGACGAAATCATAAAAAGAATGGGCGTGTCGCCATTTATAAACAAAAGAGTGCTTGCATATACAGTTGATTACATTAACGCTCTATTGTCGGGGGTATCAAGCGAAAAAGAGCTAGAACAGGCACTATCAAAAGAATATTTTGACAATTTTAGGTTTAGCCAGACGCAGTTTTTCCACGCTTTTGACAATATGGAGAATGAGCTAAATGAGCTATTTTATCGATACATCTATTACAAATTCGGAACAAAGCGCGATAAGCCCCAAGGTATCAATAGAGAGCATATAAAAGAAGCGGTTAGAGAGTTAGCAGATAAAGAATTTAAAAATAGCATAAAGATCAAAAAAAGAGACGGGTTTGATTTTAGTCTAATAGTAAAAGACAGAGAATACCCGTCAATCTTAGGCAGCATAGAGAACAAAGAGGATATTGGGCGCGCATTCAACCGCCAATTAGAAATACCTAACTTTAGCGGCATATATGGCATTACTACACCAGAGCTCAGAATTACCAACAAGACCGCAATGTTTAAAGACGCCCTTTTAAAGGTAGGGTATGAGCCCATACAGTTTGCGGATAAAGATCAGATATACGATAGCCTAGAAAAACTATTAGGCGTGGCTTAATTTTCGTGTTAAAATTTGTTGCGGCTATCCTCGTGATAGCCTCCCCTCTTTTCGCCTTCTCCGGCAAAGCCGTCTCTATTCACGACGGCGACACGATCACGGCACTTCAAGGCAAACAGCAAATCAAAATTAGATTATTCGGTATCGACGCGCTCGAGTTGAAACAACTCTACGGCAAAAAATCAAAGCGGTTTCTTTCAATTTAATTACAAGGAAAATTGCAGAAGTCAAAAACTAAAATATATATTAAGGTTGGATAGATCAGGTACGAGATAAAAAGCCGGATATCAGACGGCTAGATTGTATTGCGCAAGAGATAGAACCATTAAAAGGATTAAATTTGGATGACGATTTCATAACCAAAAACGAAGCCTTAAAAGATCCCAATAATATCGATATACTCATTTTTTTCACAAAGTAAAATGGGATTAATGATAGCCAACAAGGCAAATTTAAGAGCAATCTACTTTTAAAAACATCTCGTCGGCATTGCTATTTTTTATTTTACATATAATGGGCTTTTTCTAAAATATATCTCGTTTCATACGGCAAATTTTCGCGTTTTTTCTAGCGCACGAATGCATAAAGCATAAAAACGCGCAATCCCTTATGCTTTCTTCTCAAAATACCCTTTTGCTACTTTTTATTAATTTTTTTAGCTCTGCTTCGCTTGCAGTTTGGGTACTATATATCATTTTGGCTGATTTTTTTAGATAGTCGGCCAAATAGTCAGCAAAAAATCGCCGCTGCGAGTTTCTTTTGGTTTCTTTTTATTGTCGTAAGTTTATGTAAAAATGCTTTAAATTATCGTTAAAAACGGGATTTTATTGCTGTAACTTGCGGGGGGGGGTCTGTGTGTTTCTTGAAGTGGTGGCAGATGGGAAGGGATTTGAACCCTCGAAGGCTATTCACCTTACACGCGTTCCAGGCGTGCTCCTTCAACCGCTCGGACACCCATCTATGAAGCCTGGATTATAGCTAAAATTTAATAAGCTAAAACTTAGGTTTGAAATTTAGTCAAGTTTTTACGGCAGCGTCAAATTTGAGCGTGCATAAGGACTTTAGCGTCATAAAGGTGCAGGTTAGCTCGCAAATCCGTCAAATTTGCCGCCAAATTTAGCCTAAATTTGAGCAAATTTATCCGCGCTTACCCAGAGCGAAAACAAACATCCTGCACGCCTCGCGAAACGGTTTTATCCAGCTCATCACGCGTCCAACTAACCCCCAGCGGTGTTTGTACATATTCATCATCGTGCCGATTTCCAGGCACTTTATGCGCTCTTTATCCCACGCCTCGACCTCGTCCGCGCCCGCGATACCCATCTTGATTTTTACCTCCTCTTTCATAAATTTTAGCGTGTCGTGTTTGCGTGTATTCATTTTTGTCGCGAAGTCGTTGAGTAGATCGACCAGCACCAGCCCGCTAAATCGCGCCGCCAAATTTAAGAAAAACTCCCGAAAAATCGGCTTTTCAAAAAACATCGACACGCCTTCTAGCACGAAAACAAACTCCTCTCCCGCGTGCTTTGCGGCCAGCTCATCCATCCACGCAGTCTCTAACATCGAGCAGGGTAGGCCGTAGTTTCGCGGCGCTTTGGGTACGAGCTTGTCGCGAAGGGCTATGACGTCGGGTAGATCAAGGTCATAAAAGGTCGCCTCGGGGCAAAGAGGAGCTAGCCGCAGGGGTCTGGTATCAAGCCCCGCGCCAAGCTGCACGATGACGGCGCTCGGGTGCGTGCGGGTAAATTTTACTATCCAATCGTCGAAAAACCTCGCCCGTATGGCTACGCCGACCCTGCTTAGCTTTGAGCGGTCAAATTTAGCGAAATCATACTCGATGCGGTTTACGACGTCCTTTGAAAACTCGTCTTTTAAAATCGGCTCGGGGTGCTTGTTTTCGAGGCTTCTAAGGTATAAATTTATGAGCAGAGTCTCTGAAACGGCATCGGTAAAAGCGATCTTTTCCATCTCTTTTTCTCCTTTATTTTGATAATCTTTATAGAAATTGTAGTGCAAATAGATTTAAAATTTTATAAATTTCTATGTTTAACGCGTCGTTAATGCAATGTCGTTTATAATACGGCTTTCAAAAACGAAAAAAGGCAAAAAATGAAAAAAATCCTCATCATCGCGGGCTCATGCAGCAACGGCGGCGCGGGACTGCAAGCCGATATCAAGGCATGCGCGCACTTTGGCTGCTATAGCGCGACGGCGGTCACGGCGCTAACGGCCGAAAATACGGACAAGATCAAAAATATCGTCTCGCTAGATCCCTCATTCATCGCCGATCAGCTGGGGATGCTCGCGGCAGAGTTTAGCTTCGACGCCGTTAAGATCGGCATGCTCTTTAACGAGCCTATCATGGACGTCGTGCAGAGCTTTTTAGAAAAAAACTCCGCTCCCGTGGTGCTAGATCCCGTCTGCGTCTCGAAAATGGGGCACAAACTCATCAAAGATAGCGCCATCGAGCGACTAAAAGAGCTGATGAAATTTGCCGCCGTCACGACGCCGAACCTGCGCGAAGCGGACGTGCTTTTCGGCGATGATTTTACGAATTTGCCGTGCGACGTGATCGTGAAAAAACACATCGTCGTAGGCAAAAGCATCGACACGCTTTACCGCAAGGACGGTAGCGTGCAAAACTTTGAGACGCCGCTAGCCGACCCGCTGGTTATCATCGGCGCGGGCTGCACGTTTTCTAGCTCGCTAGCCTGCCTGCTCGCTCGCGGCGAGAGCCTAGAAAGCGCCATCCAACAAGGCAAAGAATATATCTACAACGCCATAATCACGGGCATCGACACGAATCTAGGCGTGAGAAAACTGCTAAATCACGGGGTTAAATTTTAAATTTAGCTTGAGACCGTGCGACGAATTCGGGTTAAATTTAAGCGGAAAAAGGGCGCGGTAGTTTGGCCAAATTTAGCCCAAGCGTGCGCGCAAAACCCCTTAAATTTGATGAAAATAGCGCATTTTGGCGGTCTTGATTTAAATTTGTGCGGTTTGAATGTCTGACGAAATTCTGAGATTAAATTTATCCGTCGGAATTTAAAGCAATAAGTTGGTGGGAGTATATTTTATTTCTGCGGCGTTGCATAAATTCGCTCCGTTGGAATTTAAAACCTAACGCGCATACACCCGCGCCTGCTTCGGCGACCAAACTCGGATTTTCCCGCTAGAGCTTAAATTTGAGCCTGAAGCGGACGTGGTCAAATTTAGTCAAATGCGTTTTGGCGCGGATATTGCGAATTTGACTAAATTTATCTCGCAACATAGATTTTGCAGTCAAATTTAGCCCGATTTTACTCTTTTATCTCCTCGTAAACGCTCAAATTTCGCACCAGACAAACAATAGTTATTATTGACAGTATCGGGATTAGCGGCAAATACAAATAAACAAAAGTCGCTGCCGCATCACTACTATGCACAGCCTTGTCCATAAAAAACAGCGAGCCGACAGGATAATACAAAACCAGCGTCATAATCGCAAAATTTTCTAACCCAAAAATCGCATTGCTTCCTTCGGGATCTTCAATAAAAAGCTTGCTGTATCTACGATTTGTAAAGAAAAATACAAGCACGCAAACGGCGCTAACTATAAATGCTCCGTACAATCCCTTATCGGAATTTGAAGATAAAATCAAAAAAGCCATCACTGCAAAGCTCACGAAGGCAAATCTGATTAAGCGATGAATCTGATATCTGCGCTTTAAATTTTCAGGGATTTGCGCTAAGGCTTTGCCGTATTCCAGCGCTTCGGCTTCCTCATCGCTTTGACTTGGCTCGACTTCGCGGTTCGCGCCCTCAAATTTGCGCTCGGATTCAGCCGCTTCGCTTTGGGCGGCTTGCGTTTCGTTGCCCGCTTGGCTTAAATTTTGTTCGCCGGTCGCTTCGTCAGCCGCTTTTTCGCTTTTTTCTTTCGACCTTAACGCTCTTTGCGGCAGATACACGGTCTCATCGGCAGCAAATTCGTCATTGGCATTGTGGGCTATTATCGTGACCGGCGTTATTATGATGGAAAATATCATAAGCATTCCGTTAGGCCCCGTACCTGATTTTATCTGAAAATACAATGCTATCACGCTTGCCACAAGACAAAAAAGAGCGATAACCTCGGTGCTTAAAGCCGTAAAAGCTTTGCCCTCGTCGCTAAACAAAAACACGCTGTATCGTTTTCGTCTAAGCGCGCCTAGACAAGCAAGTATGATCAAAAACGACACGAAAAGCATCGCCCCGAACGCAAAAAGCGAATACGGATGATCGTGGTCTACTTCCAAAAGCGACACGAGAAAAACTATGAAGGTCGCTAAAATCCCCGCAAAAAGATACTTGAAAAAGCGCCATCTATCGTAGCTTTTTAAAGTTTCCTGTGAAATTTGACCGATATCGACAGCGATTTTATCCTGCGTTTGCATTCGGCCTCCTTTTTTTGTTATTTTAGCTCAAATTTTAAAAATTTATCGCGTAAAAAACTAAAATCAGCGCCACAAAACCGGCGCGCTTTAGCGTTTGTAAAATCGTCAATGGTCACCGTTTAAATTTATATTGCCTTCAAATCACCGCTGTTTATAGGGTTTGGTGCCATAAATTTTCTTTAAATTCGTCAAATTTAACCCGCACTCTCGCTTAGTCGCCGTCAAATTTACCTAAAGCTTATCTGCGCGTCGTCCGTGCCGTCTTCGAGCGAGATGTTGTAGCCGCCGGTATTTGGCGGGCGTTTATAGATATCTTGCGGGCGGATATCCAGCACCTCGTCGCTAAAAAACACGCATTCGCGCTCGCCCGTATCCACGTCGCGCACCCAGATTTTGCCATCGTCCACGATCTCCTCGTCAAATTCTATCACGCGGTTTTCGTAAATTTTGCCCAGCAGTCGCTCGTGCAGGCGGTTCTCGCGCTCAAACTCTAGCTGCGCTTGCAGGCACTCCGCCTCGTCTATGAAAATAGGCTCCAGTGCGATCTTGTCGCCGTCTAGCACGCACTCGAATTTCTCCAGCGTCGAGCAGTCTACCTCGCTGCCGCCCAGCCTCACGACGTCCTTGTTGCGCATGAAGTAGCGGTTGGTGAGGTTGCCCATCAGCGCCTCGTACGCCGTGCCGCCTATCGCGCGCTTGAGCAAAAACTCGTTTTGAAACGCAAGCACCAGCTCCACCTCGCACTCGCGCAGGATCTCTTCGTTTAGCTCGGTGTTCTCGCTCAGCAGCTTCGCCGACTCGTCGAGAAATAGGCTAATGGGCCTTTTTTGCTTCATCGTTACGCGCTTTAAAAGCTCGGGCAGGAAGCTGTTTAGCAGGAAGCTCAGCGCGCTTTTGTCGCAGCTTGCGGCGTTAAATATCACGATCTTGCCGCTATTTAGCAGCCCTGCGATGCTCGCGTCGCCCGCAGCGCCGTCTCCGTCGCCGTTTAGCGAGTCGTCGTTCATGAGGCCCAGAAACGGCGACATCATCATCGAGTAGTTGCGAAAATCATCCCTCGTGCGCTCGTCGCCGATGTCCTTGTAGCGGCTCGTCGCGTCCAAAAACTCGTCCGCGGTGGCCAAAAACGCTCGGTTTATCATTATCGTCTCGCGGGTGAAATTTAGCGTCGAGGAGTCGAGATTGTCGCAGATTAGGCTCAGCGCGTCTTTAAACTCGAGCATCTTTTCTAGGTCTTGCGAGAGGCGCAGTATCGTAGCGACGTCAAAGGTAAAATCCCGCGCGAGCGTGCGCACGTCGGCGTAGAATGCGTCCGTGTAGTAGTCGTTTAGCGGCGTGATTTTTTTAGCGAAAATTTTAAGCGCCTTTAAAACCTTAAAAAACTCCGTCGCGATGCTCGAGCCAAACTCCTCCCAAAACTTTTCTCTTGATTCCATCGGCTTTTTCACGCAGTTTTTAAAGTCCCGCGGCTTCATCGAGGCGATGAGATTTATAGGCACGTCCAGCCTCGCACCTACGCTCACGACGTCTTTTAGGCGGCCCGCTCTGCGCGCTAGAGCCTTGATCTTGGCGCTTTCGCCGCCTTTATAATCCACGGCGAACACCGCGTAGCCGTTTTGCATGCGGTCAAGCAAATTCGGATATATCATCGCCGTCGTCTTGCCGCTGCCCGTCTCTCCGATGATGGCCGCGTGCGTGAAGTCGCTAGGTATCAGCGCGCCTTTTTTCTCCGCGTTTTCCCGCGTTCTCGTAAATCCCATTATTTTTTGCATATTTTTCCTTATCGGGGGCGATTGTAACGAAATTTGGTTTAAAGATTTAAATTTGACGGGGCGGCGAGCGGGTTAAATTTGGCGCGATACTTTAAAATCGCTCGCCGTAAAAGGCACGGTGCGGGTAAAACGCAAAGACCGCAGACTCGCAACTATGAGCGATTATCTTTGCGCTTTTACGAGTTAGGGTAAATTTACGGATTTTGCGGTTAGGGGATTTCATTTTAGCAAGAGAGCTCAGTCAAATTTAGCCCTTTGCAAACCTGTACCGCAAAAACTCGGGCGAATTTAGCGCGGAGAGGTTTTAAAATTAAACGCCGGATTCGGGTTAAATTTAGAGGTTTTTTAGCGCGCGATTTTGCAAGAGATCGTCGGATTTAGCGGATGCGTGTAAAATTTGAGCTTAAATTTGCGAAAGTTGCCGCTTTGATTTAAGTATCAATAAAACGAATGCGGGTTATGCTAAAATCATAAAATCGCGGTTAAATTCGGCTTAAATTCGGACAAAATCGCCGCCCAATGAGCAAAAACCTATCAAATTTAGATAAAAGCGCACTCAAACGGACAAAAATCATTCCGTTTTTTTGCAGACGGCGGCCGAGTGCGTGAGCAGATCGTGTAAATTTAGCGCGTCCTTGCGAAAAAAACAGAGGCAAAGCCCGACTATACTCACTCCTGCGAGCAAAAAGCACGCGTAGCGGAGCAAAACGCGCGCGAAACCTAGCTTGCGGCCGCTACGCAGGTCGATGAGGTAGATATTTTGCGAGCGGTAGCCGGGCGTCTGGGCTTTGATCGCAAAAAAGGCGCAGCAGATAAGAGCGACCGCAAGATTTGCCGCAAATATCGCGGCTTGGTTGTGCAAAAAGTCGTCTTTGCCCTCCAAAAAAACATAGGTCGTGAGGTAGTATATCGGCATCCCGATCAAGAAAAGATCGGTGATAAAGGCCTTTACTCGCGCGCCGATGCCGGCTAGCCGCGCTTTTTGTTTCGTCAAATTTACTCCTTTTCGCTTTATTTTTGGGCGCTCGTTTTGGATTTTTGAGCGTCAAATTTGATCGCGATTGCCCAAATTTAAGTACTTTTACTTTGTTGCGGCAAATTTACGGCCTGATTTCCGCGCCCTCGTTTCCGCGCGCCCGCCGCTTGCGCCGTCTTATCCGGCCGACCTTGCTCCGCTCATAAACGGAGCTTTGGTTGCGGCCGAATTAATTTATTTTCTCGGCGCAATCTTTAAGGGTTCCGCCGTCTTTGTTTGTTTTTGGCTGCGCACTCGTTTGCGATGATCGATAATTTTCGTCTCATATGTTTTTTCATCAAGCCTGCTTGCGCTTGATTTATCGCCGGCTCCGTATCGTTATCAAGGCGTAAGCAAAAATCGGCATTAAGCGCGAATTCCAAATTTACGGCGTTTATCTTATGCCGAAACTATGCGCCGTTTTTAAATTCATAAATTTTAGGACGCGCTTTCGCGGGTGTAAATTTACTTAAATCTAAATTTGACGGTCGCCGCCAAATGCACAAGACGGCAACGCAAATTTAATTCCGCTCCGATCGCAACTTACAAAAACGCAACGGCGGGCCTCATTTTATCGTCAAATTTATCGCCCAAAATATCGCGGAACGCAGCATGGCCGAGTCAAATTTGATTTGCGATCTGTTTGCATTCATTGACGCCTGCAAAATCAGTCTAAATTTGCGGGGCTAAATCAACCATAGCCGCGAAATTTAACAAATTTAGTTGCCTCTGCTGCCGGGTTTTATCGCCTTGCTTCCGTCGGCGCAGAGAGGGCAGTTTGCGGGACCAAAAATCTCAAACTCAAAGTTTCCAAGCGCGAAAAACGGCTTGTCGGCGGGTAGTTTGGCGCTAGCTTTAGCGACGCTGCCCGCTAAATTTGCGACCTTGCAAAAGCCGCGATTGGCAAGCGCGGCAAACGCCACGACCTCGCCGCCTAGGCTCTCGATCACGCGCGCGGCCTCCAGCGCCGAGCCGCCCGTGGTGATGATGTCCTCGCAGACGACGAATCGCTCGCCTTCCCCTACCTCAAAGCCGCGTCGCAGGCTCATAATGCGCTCGATACGCTCGGTAAAGATAAAGCGCTTTTTCGCTGCGCGAGCTAGCTCGTAGCCGGCCAAAATGCCGCCTAGAGCGGGCGAACAGACGCTGTCAAACTCTACGCCCGATTTTTCGATGACGGCGGCTAACTCGTCCGCTAGAGCGCCCGCTAACTGCGGATCTTCGAGCACTTTGGCGCTTTGGAGATAAAACTGCGAGTGGTTGCCGCTGCTAAGCAAAAAATGCCCCTGCAAAAACGCGCCCGCATCCTTGTAAATCTTCTCTAAATCCATCGTTTTCCTTTGTAAAATTTGAGCGAATTTTACCCTAAGCGCGCTTAAGCTACTATTTCTTGAGCTTTTTGGCGACATATCGGTTTGCGACTTTTGCATCACCGTTAAATTTAACGAAATCGCCGTCAGGCTATAAGCGGCGAGTAATTTTAAATTTGAATGCAAATTTTGGCAAAAAAGCGAGAAGGGCGTGAAAATTTTAGTTTTGTCGGCTAATTTTCGCAAAAAGTAAATTTGGCATATCAAAAAGCCGTATTTTAAAATTTGCGCGACAGGCAAAATGCTGGCTAGAGATAAAATTTGGATAAAAAAGTAAGCATATTTTGAGGCGATAGCGTGGGCGGGCTAAATTCGGCTTTAAAAACGGCAAACCAAATCATAAAAAGCCTTGCGGTTTGACGTGCCAAACACTAAATTTGTCGGGCTTTTTTAAATATAAACGGTTTTAAATTTAAGCATTTAAAAACAAATTTAACCAAACGATAAAATTTGACTCAAAATAGATAATAGCGGAAAAATTGTGCCAAAAATGCAAAATAGCGGGAAAATTTTTAATAAATCGGCGGCCCGTTAAATTTAACGAGCCTTTACCGCAAATTTAAACTTTTAAAAGTTCGCTCTCTTTTTCTTTTACGAGCGAGTCGATCTTTGACGTGTAGCTGTCGGTGATCTTTTGGACTTCGTCTTGTCCTTTTTTGCTCTCGTCTTCGGTGATTGATTTATCTTTTTCGAGCTTTTTTACCTCGTCGTTAGCGTCTTTTCTGATGTTTCTGATGCTGACTTTAGCTTTTTCGCCGAATGCCTTAGCGTGTTTGGCGTTTTCGTGGCGTTGCTCGACCGTCATCGGAGGGAAAAACAGCTTCACGCTCTCGCCGTCGTTGTTCGGATTTACTCCGATATTTGCCGCAGAGATGGCTGCAGTGATGGTTTTTAGCATCGGTTTTTCCCATGGCGTGATGCTTATGGTACTTGCATCGCTCGTTAGTATGGTGGCGACTTGGTTTAGCGGAGTTTGGCTACCGTAATAATCCACGTAAATATTATCGACTATGCTTATATTTACCTTGCCCGTGCGAAGCGTGCTAAAGTCGCGTTTTAGGCCCTCGATGCACTTATCGCTATGCTCTTTTTGTTTTTTGTAAATTTCATTCAGCATTTATATCCTTTACTAAAATTTTGGTCGTCGTTTTTCCGTTTACCTTAAGGCTCATTCTCACTTTATAGCGGTCGATCGGCTTGTTAAATTTAAGCGTCATCCGTCCGTTTTCGAGCTTGACTTTTTTCGTTTTTTGCCCGCTCATCGAGAAGTAGCCATGCGTCGCGTTCTCGTCGGTTTTTATAACGATCTCGCTGATTTTATTATCTTTGGGATAGTCTTGCGGCAGTATCCATTCGGCTTTTAGAAATTTGCTTGCAAGCGCGGAGGGCAGGTGGGTGCCGTTCATCGCAGGGATCCTGTCCAGCTCGTGCAGATCGCTGTTTGCAGCAACCGCACCCGAGTTTTGGCTAAGTATCACCTCGATGCCGTAATCTATCGCCATATCGCGCACCCTATCGTTGTATTCGCCGAACGGATAGGCGAAATATCGCGGCTTGTAGCCCATATTTTTTTCAAATTTGCTTATGCCGTCCTCAAAGTCGTTTTTTAGCTTTTCCTCGTTTAGACCGACCATATGCGGGTGTCCGTAGGAATGATAGCCGACCTCGCCGTATTTTTCGACCTCTTTGATCTGCTCAAAGGTCATAAAGTCGCCGTATTTTCGCGCGCTAGCCTCGACATAGACCATCAGCGCAAACGGATATCCGTACTCTAAAAATATCGGCAGACCCTTTTCGTAAAAGCTCTTATAGCCGTCGTCTACGGTTAAAACGACCCAGTTATCCGATACCGGCTCGCCGTTTTTGATCGCATCCACTAGCTTTGAGAGCGGCACGATCTCGTAGCCTTTTTCTTTAAAATAGTCAAACTGCTCGCGTAAATTTTTGCTAGAAATGTTGGTGCTCGGGTGCCTATCGTCGTCAAATCTGTGATAGTTAAAGATATGCGCGTCGGCAAAAGCCAGCTGGACGGATACAAAAACCGTAAGGACGGAGGCTAAAATTCTCACAAATTTGCCTACTTTTGCTCGTTTGCGGGAGCTTTGGGAGCTGCCGGAGCGCTAGACTCAGGCGCAGCGGGGACTTCGCTAGGCGCACTAGGCAAAGCGGATGCGTCGATAGAGTCGATCAAAGATTTGCTCCTTTGCGTATTATAAGCGTAGCTTAGAGCAAGGGTATTTAAAATAAATAAAACGCCTACGACAAAGGTAAATTTAGCCAAAAATCCTGCCGGTCCTTTTGCCCCAAACAGGCTTTCGTTGCTGCCGCTATATGCACCTAGTCCGATAGAGGAGCTTTTCTGGAGCAAAACGGCGATCGTCAAAACTACCGCGAAAATAAACTGCAATACTAAAAAAAGCGAATCCATAAAAATCCTTTTTAAATTTCAAAATTAGTCGCGATTATACTAAAAAAGTTTTGAATTTGGGTTAAATTTCTTTTTCTATCTCATAAAGTTCGTAGCGCACGGCCTTAAAAATCTCCGAAATTTTAACATCTATGAGCTTAAAGCACTCCTCCAGCACCCGTGCGCTTTCTTGCGCGCGTTTGATGTTGGCGGTTTGTAAATCGTCCAAATTTAGGCGAGCTTGCTCATCTTTTAGGCTCGGTTTTAGCACATCGTTTGCGGCGTCGCGAAATTTTAAGAATTCGTTTTGCGGGATTTTTGCTTTGTGGCGCAGAGTTTTTATTTTTTTAGCGAGGGCTAAGTCGTCAAAGCCGTAACGTCTGACGTCCTCGACGACTCTAAGCCCTTCTTTTAAGCGGTTTAAATTTGCGTCTATGACGCGGTAAAGCCGCTCTTTGTTAGTCATTACTGTTTATGAATCCTAAAATTCTAAGTAAAGAAACGAATAAATTTACGAAATCAAGATAAAGAGCGACCGCGCCTTCGATCGGAGTTTCGTAGTTGCCGCGGATGATATTTTGCGTATCGTAAAGGATATACGCGCTAAACAAAACCGCGGCTACGCATGATAGCGCTACCTGAAAAATCGGGCTCTGAAAAAATAAATTCATCAGCATAGCCACGAGCAAAACGATAAGCGTGATGAAAAGCATCTTGCCCCATACGGTAAAGTCGCGTTTGGTATTCATCGCAAATACGCTAAGTCCGCCAAAAGCCACCGTCGTAAGCGTAAAGGCCTGAGCCACTATCGCCGCGCCTCCCGGCATCGCAAAAGTACGCGCCAAAATAGGCGTAAGCGTAAGGCCGCTGATAAAGGTAAATGCAAAAAGCAAGGCCAAATTTAAACCGGCTTTGCGTTTGGCAAAATGCAGCCCCACCAAAAGCCCGAGCTCTAATATCACAAATAGCAAATAGTTGCCCGCTACCGCTACTCCAAGCGAGCTAAAAAGCCCGACGTAAGCTCCGACGCTGGCCGCTAAAAGCGAAGCCGCGAAAAGCTGGTAAGTTTGCTTGATAAACGTGCTAAGCGCGCTTTGCGAATATTCGCTCGCGACCTCGCGTTCCCTTGAGTTTGCGTAATTTCTATCGTATAAACTCATTTTTTCTCCTTTTTTAAATTTTACGGCAAATTTAGCCAAAAATCGGTAAATAAAATATAAAAGATCGCTGAATTTGACGTGCGAAAAGCATTTTAAAAAATTTTAACGAACTTTGAAATGTTTTTGATATAATATTTTATAAAATTTACCAGGGAAGCGGATGCGAGAGATTTTAGACGGTGCGGTCAAATTTATGGAAGAGGATTTTTTGGAGCACAAGGAGCTTTTTGAAAGCCTAGGCGAGAA
Organism: Campylobacter rectus; assembly: GCF_004803795.1. Lineage (NCBI taxonomy): Bacteria > Pseudomonadati > Campylobacterota > Epsilonproteobacteria > Campylobacterales > Campylobacteraceae > Campylobacter > Campylobacter rectus. The sequence goes on from NZ_CP012543.1 coordinate 125,074, forward strand.
GCAGACGCCGCACACTCTTTTTGTCGGTTGTATCGACTCGCGCGTAGTGCCAAACCTCATAACAAATACGATGCCGGGCGATCTGGTAGTCGTGCGAAATATCGCAAACATCGTGCCGCCGTATCGCAAAAGCGAGGAATTTTTAGCTACGACTTCGGCGATCGAGTACGCCTTGCAAACGCTAAACGTGCAAAACGTCATCATCTGCGGACATAGTAACTGCGGCGGCTGCGCTGCGCTATGGATGGACGAGGATAAATTTAGCAAAACGCCAAACGTTAAGCGTTGGCTTGATCTGCTAGGTCCCGTAAAAAGACGCGTACAAAAGCTTTTCGGCGATAATATCGCAAAAAGAGAGTGGCTAACGGAGCGCCTAAGTCTTGTAAATTCGCTTGAAAATTTACTGAGCTATCCGGACGTCAAGGCCAAATTTAAAGATAACGAGCTAAAAATTTACGCCTGGCACTACATAATAGAAACCGGCGAAATTTACAACTACAACTTCGTAACGAAGAGCTTTAAACTGCTAGGAGTCGAAAAATGAGAAAAATTTTAGCCGCCGTTTTCGCGCTGTGCTTTAGCTTAAATTTACTCGCAAACACCGCAAGCGACGATCTAAACGCGACCGATATCCTAAGCGTCGTAAATCAAATCAACGAAGCAAACGCCCAGATCGCCGTCATCAAGGCACAGTCCGCCGAAAATAACGAAACCGCCGATAAAAGCGTGCTTTTTAAGACGGTCTTGGATAAAAAAGAAAAGCTGATCGAGCAGATCCCTTATCTCATCATGCAAATCGAGATTGATGAGGAGCAGGTGCGAAAATTTGAGCAAGAGATGCAAACTCTGAGCGCAAAAACCAAAAAGCTAAAAAACCAGGGCAATCAAAATTTATACGTCAAAAATATGCTCGAGCTTGAGCGTATGCGGCTTGACGGGCTGTTTTACTCCTCGCTTTTAAATTTGGAAAATATCTTTAAAGAGGGCGGCAAAGCCGTGAACGTCAAGCTTGCCGTCGAGGAGACGCTGCTTAGCTTTCAGACCGAGTTTTACGCGCAGTTTAAGGCTTTCAAGGACTCGCTAAGCGAAGAAGTAGCCTTGGCGCACAAAGGCGAGCTAGACGCGCTAGATGCGCACAAAAAGACGTTTGAAGAGATACTCCACTATCTGCGCGACAACGCCGAGCTGCTCACGTCAAACTACATCATCTCGGAGCTAAATTTAAAAACGGCGATAGATTTTATCAACGAAAAGGCCTCCTTTACGAGCAAATTTAACGTCGGCAAAGCCGCGATCATATTCGTCGTGTTTTTGTTTTTCGTCTCGTTTACGACGCTGCTTAGTAAGCTCACGCTGTGGGCGTTAATGAAATTTTTCGTCAAGCATGACTCCGATAGGCAGACAAAAGGGCGTATCGTCGAGATCATCAAGCGTCCGATGCTGCTCACCCTCATCGCCTACGCGATAGATATTTGCGTCTCGATCGCGTATTACCCGGCTCCGATGCCGATAAAATTTGCAAATTTCCTCACGATCACCTTCGTCGTCGCCGTCACTTGGCTCGTGCTCAGCGTATTAAACGGCTACGGCATGGTGCTCATAAACGAACTCACCAAAAAAAGCGGTCGCAAAGAGGTGATAAATTTGATCCTAAAGATCATCTATTTCATCATTTTCGTTATCGCGCTGCTCATCGTGCTTAGCAAGCTCGGATTTAACGTCAGTGCCATCATCGCGTCTCTTGGTATCGGCGGCCTTGCGGTAGCTCTCGCGACCAAGGATATCTTGGCGAATTTCTTTGCTTCCGTGATGTTGCTCTTTGACAACTCGTTCTCGCAAGGCGACTGGATCGTCTGCGGCGACATCGAGGGAACGGTCGTGGAGATAGGACTCAGAAAAACGACCGTGCGAACCTTTGACAACGCCCTTATCTTCGTGCCAAACTCAAAGCTAGCCAGCGATCCGATCCGAAACTGGAGCAGGCGAAAGATGGGACGACGCATCAGGATGCTGATCGGCATAAAATACAGCGCCACGACCGAGCAGATCAAAAAGTGCATCGAGGAGATCAGGCAGATGCTACTAGAGCACCCAGGCATCGCAAAGGGCGACGATATGGGCTCTAAAAAGGCTAGCCGATACGACCGCGGTATCGTCTCGATCGACGACCTGGCCGGCTATAAGTCGAATTTATTCGTCGTCGTGGACGAGTTTGCCGATAGCTCGATAAATATCCTCGTGTATTGCTTTTCAAAGACGATAGTTTGGGGCGAGTTTTTGGCCGTTAAAGAGGACGTGATGATGAAGATAATGGACATCGTGGAGGCTAACGGGCTAGGATTTGCCTTCCCTAGCCAGAGCCTATACGTCGAAGAAGTGAAAAAATAATTTTAAAGGAGAGAAAATGAACGAAGAATTTGACTACGAAGAAGAAGATCTGGAGGAGGAATACTCCGAATTTGACGACGAGAGATCCGATAGATACGGCTACAACTACGACGAGAACGACTACGAATACGGCGACGAAGACGAAGAGGATAGCTACGAGATGTAAATTTACGCGCTTAAATTCGGCTTTGTGTGGTGAATTTGTCGGCGGGTTAAATTTGAGCGGACTAAACCTGAAGCTTCGTTTACAAGATAGGTTTAAATTACGAAACGACGATATTTTAAATTTTAGTTCGCGCTGCGCTTGCAACTTCTAGAAAATGCCGCCGCTTGATTGTAAATCCAAACGTCGCGACTAAATTTAAGTATGAAAAATACGCGACTTTTGGTTATTTTATTTCAAAACCGCAAAATTTATTGAACGGATTTTTTCAGAATTTCAGAATTCCGCGGAATTTTAAGGGGAAAGCATGGGATATTTTAAAAATTTACTCTCTGATTTGCGAAACGGCAGGCTTGCGCTGCACCCGATTTTGCTCGCGGCGACGTTTTGTATAGTGAAAATTTCGTGGCCTTATTTAATAGGACCTACGGGCGATGATGGCTCGGGCGGGATGATCTTCGGTAACTTCATATTTTGGGACTTTGCAGCATGCGCGTGTTTCATAGCGCTGGGCGCACATCTTGTCTATGTGGCGGGGCGCGGCGGCAAAAACAGCCAAAGTAGTAGCTGCAAAAACAGCGGCTACGAAAGCGCGATACAACCCCGTGAGCTACGCTATTTGGCCGTGCTGCGCATTATCTTATGCGCCCTATGTATCATCGCGTGCGTAGTAGGCTATCTTAGCGCGGATATAGACCATCAAAAATTAGGCGTTCTGAATTGGTTTTTTCCGGCCGCGCTAGCAAGCGCTTTCATATATTTGATTGCGATCCGGATTGTTGCGACCGACTCTAAAATAATAGATTTGGGCACTGTCTTTGGGGCAAGCTATGTGGCTGCTTGCTATGTGGTTTGCAGATGTTTTTTGCCATTCCTGGGGGATATGGCGGGTTTGCATTTTGGAAAGGGCTGGAGATAATATTTCCGCTAATTTGGGCGTTTCATTTCAAGCGCACCTACAAAAAGCGCCTAGCCGAAAAGATGCGCCACTAGGCAAAGACCTTGGAACAAAGTAAAATGCGTGTATTTCTTAAATTTGTGCTACCTGCTTGCATTTGACACCTTTTTAAATCATTTTAAAATCCATAAATGTCTTGCAAAATTTTAAAAGTCAAATTTGCCGTCCCTACCGCCCAAATTTAGCGAGAAATTTAAATAAATTTGATAAAAACGGCGGCAAAATTTGATGAATAAAAGAGTGTAAAAAGCAAAACGTAAAATTCTCTATCCAAGCTTTGCGTAAACACGTAAATTTGCTCCGCGTTTAGGCTGCCTTGACGATATCTGCGAAATAGCTAAATTTATACGTTTATATCTAGCTTTCGGATTTTATTTAGAGCCTCTAAAAGCTTGGTTACGTCCGTTCCTTTTTCGCGCTCGGCCTTTAAAAATTTCTCGAAAAACTCGCGCTTTATATCTTTATAAACGTAGGTTTGGCTTTTGCTAGCGGCTTGGATGGGTTTAAATTTCTTTTCTTTTGCGGTGTCTGCTTGTGCTTCCTCTTTGGCCGTTTCATCAAAATCACCTTTTTTTAGCGCGATTTTTTGTAGCGCGTCTCCGATACTCTCGCCGTTTTTAAACGCATCTTTTAGAAATTTAAAAAAATCTTTTTTGCTCGCTTCGTCCGCGTAGCTCACGCGATCTTCTATCTCTTGCCCAAGAAGCGTAATGCGCTCTTTCGCGGGCGTTTGGTCGAAATTTAGCGCGCCGTCCTTGAGCGAAATTTTGACGTTTGCGTATTCGCCTAGGATTTTATTTGCCGCGTACTCGAGCCATTTATCTTTAAACTCCTCCTCGCTCATATCAGAATCCAGTAGCTTTGAGGCCTTGGCGTCCATTATCAGGCCGCTACCGCTACGCATGCCAAGCCCCGAGCCAAACCCGCCCAAATCCACGTTAAATTTACTCAAAAATTCATCCACGCTAAAGACGTCCTGCCTAAATATATCGGACGGATCGCCCGCGTGCACACGCAAAGCCCGTGTGCTATCGATGAAGCTTTTTAGCTCGGCGGCTTTTTCTTTGTCGATACTCGGATCAAGTCCGTTTATCTTGCCCCAAACGCTGATTTTATCGTCTCTCGTATAGCCGCTTAGCGAAAATATCCTCCTTGCGGCTACGGGCTTGCCCGGCTTTAGTCCGAGCTCCTTATGCCAGTCATTCACTACCTTTTCAAACCCCATTTTTACGCCGAGCCATTTGCTTAAAATTTTGCCGTTTAGCTTGTCCGGATCAACATTATCCGCCCAAATTTTGAGCTGATCTCGGTCTAGTTTATCCGGATCAAGAGCGTCATAATCAACCCGCGCCGTTAAATTCGGCTGTGCGGAGCTTAAATTTGAGGCCGAATCGGCAGCTTCTTTTTCCTTGCGCGCTTTTAAATTTTGCCCGCTAGCGCCGCTAAAATAGAAATTTGCATTTGCGTTAAATCCGTTTATAGCGCTTATCATCTAAAATCCTTTTAAAATTTAGCTTTTAAACGATATCGGCGAAATTTGAATAAAATTTAGTGTAAAAGATAAGAAGAGATATCAAAATTTACGGTCGGTCGCCGAGCTTATAAGCTAGGGCGAGTCGCCGTAAATTTGCAAATTTAAATCAGCCCCCGTACATCAGCCTCGGTAGCCAAAGCGAGATTTCAGGCACGTATGTGACTAGCATTAACCCGACAAATAGCGTCAAAGTCCACGGCAAGCACGCGACGATGACGTCTTTTAGATTCATACCCGTTAGGCCGCTTGCTACGAATAAATTTAGCCCGACCGGCGGCGTGATCATACCGATTTCCATATTTACGATGAGCAGGATACCAAAGTGCACCGGATCCACGCCTAGCGCAGTCGCGATCGGTAGCAGTAGCGGCACCATAATCATCACGACCGATGAGGGCTCCATAAACTGCCCCATGATAAAAAGCAGGATATTTACGATGATTAAAAAGCCGATCTTGCCGATATTTGCGGCTAGGATGCTATCTGCTATCGTTTGCGGGATGTTTTCGCTAGTTAGCAGGTAGGCAAACACGACCGCGTTTGCGATGATGAAAAATATCATCGCCGTCGTGATAGCAGACTCTAGGCAGATATCCCACAGGTCTTTAAATCTGATATCTTTATAGACGAACAGCGATATGATCAGCGCATAAATCGCGCTAGCCGCAGCAGCCTCGGTTGGGGTGAAAATGCCGCCGTAGATACCGCCGATAACGACCACTACGATTAGCAGCGCCCAAAACGCCTTGCCGAATTTCTTTATTCGCTCGCTCCAAGGTTCTGGCTTGGTCGCTTTAAAGCCGAGTTTTTTCGCTCCGATATAAGTCTGCGCTATCATCATACCTCCCAGCATCGCTCCCGGCACTACGCCCGCCATAAAGAGCTGTGCGATACTGACCTCGGCCGTCACGCCGTAAACGATCATAACGACCGAAGGCGGGATGAGGATGCCTAGCGAGCCCGCGGTTGTGATGCCGCCCACGGCGTATTCTTTTGGATAACCCGCTTCTTTGATAGCGACGAACATAATAGACCCTATCGCTACGACCGTAGCGGGCGAGCTGCCCGAAACCGCGGCAAATATCACGCACGCAAATATCGCGCTCATCGGTAGGCCGCCGGGTAAGTGTCCGACCATGGATTTGGCAAAATCTATAATGCGTCTAGCTGAACCGCCCTTGCTCAGTAAATTTCCGGCTAGGATAAACATCGGGATCGCCATAAGGGCAAATTTATTGATACCGTCAAAGATGAGCTGAGGTATCGTCGCGACGTCAAGATCCGTAAAAAGAAGCATCGTAAGAACCGTGCTGGCTCCTAGCGAAACGGCGACAGGAACGCCTATGAGCATGAGGCTAAACAGCGAGATAAACAAAAATGCGATGGTCATAGGCTCTCCTTAGCTTTTCTTGACCGAGTCGCGTATCATCTCGGCTTCGTTGTTTATGATGACTTTATCGGCGGGCGTCGTAGCGATCCGGTAAATTTTCTCTCCGGCGCGGTAGCTGGCACCTAAAAACGCTATCGGTAGCACTAGCATCGGCACCCACTGCGGTACGCCTAGATCCACGCTCATAAAATCAAGCTCGATCATCACCTGCAGATACTGCACGCTATAAACCACGACGAACATCAAAAACACCGTCGTTATGGCATTTGCGAAGATGAGATAGGCCTTGGCGATAGGAGCGGGAAATCTCTCGATCAAAATCGTAACCGAGATATGTATGCCTTTTCTAAAGCCGTAAGCGGCGGCGAAAAACGCCGACCAGATAAAAAGATAGTTGGTTAGCTCGCCCGCCCACGACCAGCCCGTATTAAAGCAATACCTCATCACGACGTTGATGAAAGCCAGCAGCGTGCCTGCGGCGATGCCTAGCACCGCTACGGTTTTGTTTACCGAGGCGATGCCGACATCTAAAATCTCAAAAAATTTACCCATAAAAAGCCTACTTCGTATTTATCGTTTTTTCTATCAAATCTTGACCGATCGTTTTGTAGAAATTCGGATAAATCGGCTTCATAGCTTCCGCCCATTTGCCTTTTTGATCGGCGTTTAGCTCGATGATCTCAAGCTTTTTGCTCTCGCTTGCGAATTTTTTAAGCTCGCTTAAAATGTGCTCTTCTTCTTTAGCCGTCTCTTCGCGCTCATAAGTCGTAGCTTCGCTTAGAGCTTGTTTTACGTGCGCTTTCATATCCTCAGGCAGGCCTTTCCAGAACTTCTCGCTAAAAACTACTAGGTATCCCAAGTATCCGTGGCTAGAGAGCGTTAAAGAGCTTTGAGCCTCGTAAAATTTGGAGTTATAGAAGTTTGAAAGCGGGTTTTCGGTCGCATCGGCTACGCCTTGTTGAAGGGCCGGATAAACCTCTGAAAACGGCAATACTTGCGGGTTTCCGCCGACTACTTTGATCTGCTCTTCAAGTACTTTTGAGCTTTGGATGCGGAATTTTTGTCCCTTAGCGTCCGCAGGCTCTACGATAGGCTTTTTGCTTGAGCTAAAGTGCTTAAATCCAGCATCCCAAAAATCAAGCGCGATGAAGCCTTTTTTAGCGATTAGATCTTTTAGAGCTTGTCCGACTTCGCCGTCTTGAACAGCATAAAGGTGAGCGTTGTCTCTAAAGATAAACGGCAGGTCAAATAGCTGAAACTGCGGCACTATCGGCGTAAATTTAGAAAAACTAGGCGCAGCCATCTGTACGTTGCCAAGCTTTAGCGCCGCAAAAACCCTATCGTCGTCCATCAGCGATGCGGCAGGATATACCTCTACCTTGATCGCTCCGCCGCTAAGCTCGCCGACTCGTTTGGCAAAAAAGTCTGCAGCCTTGCCTTTTGGCGTAGAAGCGGCCACGACGTGGGCGAATTTGATCGTATATGTTTTGCCTGCGGCAAACGCGCTGCCCGCAAGCGCGCAAGAAAGAAGCAGTGCGGAAAGTAACTTAATTTTCATCTGTGATCCTTTTTAAAAGATTAGCTAAATCAGCTAGGTGCAATTATAATCTACAAAAACTCCGAATGTGGGAAAATTTTTTGCATTTTTATGACAAAATTTAAATTTATGTGTAGATAAGTAACATTATCTCAAATTTGACAATCAAATTTTAGTGTATTTTTAAGACGAATCACAAGCTTAAAATACTAAACGTTACGAAATTACACATAAATTTGTAAAATTTGAGCTTTTTTGTGCCAAAAATGAGTAAAATTTGTCAAAAAAGTAAAAAAACGGGAAAATTTTATTTATATGTTAATAAATTAATTACTTTTTTGTCGCTATAATGTTGATAAAATTTATTATAAAGTAAAAATTATGTTTAAACTTAGAAAACTTCCTTTCGATCCGAAAGCAAATGCCCTCATCAGCGAAGAAACCTGTATCTATCATCACGGCAAACACCATCAAACTTATATCAATAACCTAAATAATTTGATAAAAGACACGGAGTTTGAGGGCGCAAATCTCTATGACATCTTATTAAACAGCTCGGGCGGGCTCTTTAATAACGCCGCTCGGGTCTATAACCACGACTTTTACTGGGACTGCATCTCGAAAAAAAGCCAAATGAGCGGCGAACTAAAAGCTCGCTTGGAAAAAGATATTCCGAATTTTAAAGAGGAATTTTTAAAAGCGGCGACTACGCTTTTTGGTTCGGGCTGGGCGTGGCTCGTGTATAATCCGAAGGAGGATAGACTGCAAATCGTGCAAACGAGCAACCCGCAAACTCCGGTGACGGACGGGCTAGTGCCGCTTTTAGTCGCGGACGTTTGGGAGCACGCATACTACGTCGATCACAAGAATGCGCGCCCGGCGTATCTGGAAAAATTTTTTGAAAATATCAACTGGGGCTTCGTTTCGGCGGCTTACGAATGGGCTCTAAAAGAGGGGCTAAATTCGGTCAAATTTTATATCTCCGAGCTTCACGGCGGCGCGAAATCTTGCTGCGGTTGCGGCTGTAGCTGATGCCTAAAATTCGCCGATTTCTCGAGTTTTTAAGAGCGGCGATAAATTTGCGGCGGTTTATTTATCCAGATAAGCGTAAGCCCGCGGGTAAATTTAGCCTTGAGTTAGGACTCCAGCCTGGCTAAATTTACTTTATATAAATTATTTTGAAGTAATATCCTGGTCTCATTTCACAAAAAAGGACGAAAATGAAGAAATTTTTAGTTTCATCTTTGGCGGCTTTTGCCGCGGTTGCGATGCTTAGCGGTTGCCACGCGCACAAAAGCGAGAGTGCGAACAAAGCTCAGATCACCAAATCGCAAGCCGAAGTGATCAAATTTACCGGCGTAAACGACGCTAAATACGTAGTTACGCTAAGCTCTACGGACAAATTTAACACCGCCGTGCTAGAAGACAGCAAAGGACGCAAAATCAACCTTAAAAACGCGGTCACCGCAAGCGGCGTAAGGCTAGCGAACGACAACGGCGCGGAGATAACGTTTAAACGCGGCGAAGGTATCTTAAACCTTGAAAAAGGCGGCGAGGATATTTTCTTAAGATACGACGAATAAAAACTTTCCCGCCGAATTTTACGGCGGGGCTTTCTCTCTTTCAAATTTATCAAATTTTACCCCCGCAAAATCCCGTCAAATTTGAACTTTCGCTTGTTTTTGAGCTTCTTTTAAAATTTATTCAAATTTAATATCTCCTAACAAAAACGATTTCGGCTCAAATTTTATTAGCTTTCTGTAAAACTCCTATAAATACGCGTTTTACAAGCTATTATAAACTAAAAAATGACATTTTTAAAATGCTCGGAGGCTAAATTCCGGTCGCGGAATTTTAAGCCAACTTTGCCTATACTTTCGTCAAATTTATCACTAAAATTTAACGTAAGGAATGAAATGAAATTTATCCTAAAACGCGACGGCACGAAGCAAGAATACCTCCCGTATAAAATCCAAGACGCGATCAAAAAAGCCTTTGAAAGCGAGTCTAAAGAGTACGACGACAAGGTTTTTTTGGACGTGATGGGGCATGTGTTTGATAGCGAAGTTTTGAGCGTCGAGGACATACAAGACTACATCGAAAAGGCGCTTTTTAACGCGGGACACTTCGACGTGATGAAGAGCTTTATGCTCTACCGCCACACGCACAAGCTTCAGCGCGAGCAAATTTTAGGACTAAACGAAGATACGACCTACATCAACTCCACCCAAACCATCAGCGAGTATATCAACGGCACCGACTGGCGAATTCTCGCCAACTCAAACACCAGCTACTCAAACGCCGGCCTCATCAACAACACCGCGGGCAAGGTCATCGCCAACTACTGGCTGGATAAGGTGTATAGCAAAGAAGAGGGCCTAGCGCACCGAAACGGCGACTATCACATCCACGATCTTGACTGCCTTACCGGCTACTGTGCGGGCTGGAGTTTGAGGGCGCTACTAAACGAGGGCTTTAACGGCGTGCGCGGCAGGGTCGAGAGCAAGGCGCCAAAGCACTTTAGAGAGGCGCTGTATCAGATGGCCAATTTCCTAGGAATTTTACAAAGCGAGTGGGCGGGCGCGCAGGCGTTTAGCAGCTTTGACACCTACCTAGCACCTTATGTTTTCCGCGACAAGCTAAGCGATAAAGAGATCAAAAAGGCGATAACGAGCTTTATCTTTAACCTAAACGTGCCGGCTCGCTGGGGCCAGAGTCCGTTTACCAACGTAACGATCGACATCACCTGCCCGTCCGATCTGCGCGATCAGATACCTACGCGCGAGGATAGGCATATATTTAGCGATTTAGAGGATGCGGAGCTGGCGCAGGAGGCCGCCAAACGCGGCTTTAACAAGCTAACCGATATGACCTACCGCGCCTTTGAGCCCGAGATGAACCGCATAGATAAGGCCTTTTACGAGATTATGACCGAGGGCGACAAGTGCTCGCAGCCATTTACCTTCCCGATACCTACCGTAAATATCACCGAGGACTTCGACTGGGACAGCGAGGTGGCGAAGGTGCTTTTTGAAAACACGGCGAAAATGGGATCGAGCTATTTTCAAAATTTCGTCGGCTCTCAATACACGGTCGATGAAAACGGCAACCGCGTCGCAAACGACAAAGCCTATAAGCCAGGACACGTACGCTCAATGTGCTGCCGCTTGCAGCTGGATTTGCGCGAGCTGCTAAAGCGCGGCGGAGGGCTGTTCGGCAGCGCGGAGATGACCGGCAGTATCGGCGTCGTGACGCTAAATTTAGCTCGCCTGGGCTACCTATATAAAGGCGATAAAAAGGGACTCTATACGCGCCTTGAGTATCTGCTAAATTTAGCCAAATCCACGCTCGAAAAAAAGCGCGCCTTTATCCAGGAGATGTACGAACGCGGCCTGTACCCGTATACCGCGCGCTATCTAAAGCACTTTAACAACCACTTTAGCACCATCGGCATCAACGGTATGAACGAACTTTTGCGTAATTTCACGAACGACAAGGAAAATATCGCGACTGATTTCGGGCGAGAGTTTGCGATCGAGATGATCGAGTTTTTGCGCGGTAAAATTCGCGAATTTCAAGAGAGCACCGGCAACCTTTATAACCTCGAAGCCACGCCAGCCGAGGGCACGACGTATCGCTTTGCCAAAGAGGACAAAAAGCGCTATCCGGATATCATCCAGGCGGGTTTTGGCGAAAATATCTACTACACCAACTCCACGCAGCTGCCGGCAAATTTCACCGACGACGTGTTCGAGGCGCTCGATCTGCAAGACGAACTGCAAAGCTCCTACACGGGCGGCACGGTGCTGCATCTGTATATGAAGGAGCGCATCAGCTCGGCGCAGGCCTGCAAAGATCTCGTGCGCGGCGTGATAAACAACTACAAGCTGCCCTACATCACGATAACGCCGGTCTTTAGTGTCTGCGCCAAGCACGGCTACATCAGCGGCGAGCACGAATACTGCCCGAAATGCGACGAGGAGCTTTTGGCTAAATTTAAAGCTGAAAATAGCGTAAAATAGGTTAAATTTGAGCGGCGATCCGAGCTTTTGGCGCCGCTTAAATTTAACCCTTGCTAATTAAATTTTACTTATTATTTTTTCGGCTCAAATTTGACGCCATTTTATATAAAATCAAAATTTGTCCTAGCCACGATGTAAAATTTTAGCACTTCCGGAAAAATTTGTGTGCTTTAGAACCGGGCTCAAGACTATAAAATAATTCATAGCTAAGAAAGATAAAAATGCGAAAAATATCCGTTGCAAAGTACGAAAAAAGTAAAATTTAAGATAACTCTAAAATTCGAATAGACAGCGAAATGGAGTAAAAATTTGAAGTAAAATTTAGCTAAATTTAATCCTGTCAGGGCAAAAGCGGAGTTAAATTTATCACTATCGCCCAGCGCCAGTTACTGCATCCGTGAACTAAATAGGGGCGGCATCTTTTATCAAAAAAACAAGCAATGTAATGGTAAGCTTTTTAATCGAATTATAACCGGCAATTTTATAGTTTTTTACATTTAATTTTTTCTTCTTCACTTTCATTATATCTTATGTTGCTTGATATCTTGCAAAAAGCTAACCTAAGTTTTTTAGAGATACTTTATTATTGAATGCCACAGACTTTAATGCAAAATTTATATTATAACTTTAACGCTGCGATAAGTTCTTCTCCATCCATATCTCCTGTTTCGACAAAACCGAATGAGCTATATAGTTTACGTGCAACTTGATTTTCAGGTTCATAAGACAACCAACAATATTCAGCTTTTCCGCAAGGAAAAGTCTTAACAAAATCTAGAGCCAATTTAACCGCTTCTTTTCCAAATCCATTGTTTTGATACGCTTTATCAATCATCAGACGCCAAAGATTATAATTTCCTTTTGCTATTTCAGGTGCGTCAATCCAATAGTCATGAACATCAAAACCGATCATCAAAAATCCGACCGGTGTTTCATTGTCATATATCCCGAATGGAAATGCATAACCATTTGCGGTGATTGTAATATAGGCTTCAATGATGCTTATATCATTGGCAGCAACAAAGCTTTTCTGTGTTTCCGATACCTGCAGTTTCAAAATATCCCAAATGTTTTTCCCGTTTACTTTTTCCAAATGAAGCATAATATATCCTTTTTGACAAACTTTAGTTTTATCTTTCCATAAAATATGTAAATGCATGTCCTTCAATTTCGCCACATTTATTTAACAAGGTTCCTTTTTCGTCGTAGATTTTATATGATATTTGTTTACCGCCCAAAGAAGCCGCTCCATCCAATCCGAGAAGTAATGTATAATAAGTATCTGTCATAACCGAATCTATGAGTTTATATAAATCATCTTTACCAACTCCGTCTCGCATTAAATTCTTTAGTTTTTTTGCAACTGCCGTGGAAGAACTTTCGCTAAAATATTCATTCAAAATAGTTTCTTTTTCTTTATAGCAAAGTTTTACAAATTCTTCTCCATTCATTTTTTAACTCCTTCAATTAATATTTCCATAAAAATTATTCAATCTGCCAAGGCGAATGTATGTTTTCACGCACAGCAGACTGACCGCATTTTAATTCGGGAACATTGTATAATGTACCGTCGTGTTTTATCATTTCTTTCATCGAGAGTACTACGGCATCGCTTTCATCTATTTCTTCTGCACCCAAAAACTGCCAGTCGCCATCTTCATCATAGATAACAGTAACAACAGGCGAATTATTTTTGACGACATAACGAGTGGTCAGTACGGCTTTGTTTCGGTTTTCATCAATCGGTTTCATCGTTTATCGTATGTATCTTTCCTCTCTCCTATGGTCAAATTTTTCTATCTGTTAAAAACGTAAAAACAACCATTTTGATGTATTATAGAATAAAACAATTAATGTAAGCCGTAGACAAAATTACAACCGCGTACGGCACATGCTCACCCTAGCCAAAGTCTGCATCGAATACGGCCGAAAAATAAAGCGGGAATCCTTAAATTTGAATGTTACGCGGATATTGAGATAGTGCCTGCAATCAACAACTCCGGAGCTCTGTAGTGGTTTATCAGAGCGCATGTTCGACTTTTTGCGCATCTTTTATAAAATTTGCGCGATAAATTTACACCGATGCCAAGCTCTCGGTTATCTCACGCTTAGATGGGTTTTAAGTTTAAATATTATATTGACATAATAGCCTAAAAATCGTTATAATATATAAAATTATATAAATTAAAACTATGTATAGCGAGAGTTGCCATGAATCACCCTTCAAGAGAAGAATTTTTAGAAATTTTACGCCAAAGGTGCAAATTTAAGCCCAAAATCAAAACGATACCGGTAGAAAAGAGTCTCGGCAGGACGCTTGTTTGCGACGTTTTTTCGCGCAGAGATATTCCTGCGGTGCGCTCGAGTGCGCTTGACGGCATCGCTTTTAAATTTGAAAATTTATCGAAAAAAGACGAGCGCGAATGGGTTTTAGGCGACGATTACGCATTTGGCAACACGGGCGTTTATATAGACGACGAATTCGACACCGTCGTGAGGATAGAGGACGTCTCGTTCGAAAACGAAAAACTTCGCATCGTAAAAGCGCCCGCTTACGAGGGCTGCAACGTAAATCAAATCGGCTCGTTCATCAAAGAAAAGGAGCTTTTGATAAAATCGGGCGAGGTCTTAAGGGCCGAGCATATCTGCCTTATGGCGGCTGCGGGCGTTAAAAGCGTAGAGGTTTTGGCTAAGCCCGTAGTGGCGTTTATTCCGACGGGGGATGAGCTGAGTCATTTTAAAATGCCGCTAAAAACGGGCAAAAACGCAGAGGCGAATTCGCTACTGTTTAAAGCCCTGATGCGCGAGTGGGGCGCGAAAGCAAACATCTATCCCATCATCCCCGACGATCTTTGGCTTTTAAAACAAACTCTGCAAGACGCCGTGCAAAACAGCGATATCGTCGTCTTTAACGCAGGCTCTTCAAAAGGGACGATGGATTTTACCTCCAAAGTCTTTCAAAGTCTCGGCGAGCTCGTCGTCTCCACACTCTCGCACGCGCCCGCAAAACCCACTAGTTTTGCGATGATAGGCGATACGCCGGTGCTCGGCATAGTAGGACCATCTATAGGCGCCGAGCTAACGATGAAGTGGTATTTAAAGCCGCTGATCGAGTGGTTTTCAAAAAGACCCAACGTCAAGCCCGCCGTGCTAAACGTAACTCTTATGAGCGATTTTAGCGCGCCTGCGATGCTCGATCTTTATCAACAAGTAATAATCTTAAAGCAAAAAGAAAGCTATCTGTGCTACCCGCCTAGCATCATAAATCACTCCGCGCGCATAAGCTGCGTCAGCTACGCGAACGCGGTGCTGAAAATCCCCAAAGGCGAAACGCTTTTTAAAGGCGATGAAGCGGCGGTAGAGCTTAAAGTAGATAAAGCCTTCATAAAAGAAGCGTCTAAATGGAGAACATATGAATCTGATCCTTACTCAAACCTTAAAACAAATACATAAAATTTTAGGCGATGAAGCGGCGCGTTTAAGCGTAGAGCGAGTGGTTGTCGGACTGTTTTTTACGGGCGTGAAGCTTAATAACGGAGTTTGCGGCATCAGTTACACTCCGCTCAAATCCTTTCCGCAAGCTGTCTGTTGCCCCTCTCAAGCTGCCGTTATGCCGCATTCGGGCGGTATGGTCGGTAAGGGGATAGAATTTTTTACAAGAGATATCAACAGTCCCAGTCCTCTTAAAAAAACGATCGCCATAGCCGTTATTAACGCCCTGTCTCAAACCTGCTTTCAAAAAAACCCTTCTCTTTACAATATCAAATTAAACGCCGATCCGTTTGATGAGCTTACATTTAAGGACGGTTCATTTAGCGTGATCATAGGTGCGCTGGTGCCTTATATCAAAGATATGATGAAAAACGGCAGGGATTTTCGAATTTTGGAGCTTGATAAAAGCGTATTGAAAGAAAATGAGCTTGTATATTATCTGCCCGCGAGCGAAGCAAAAAACGTAGTACCTAAAGCCGATAATCTCATCATAACCGGAACTACGCTTATAAACGATACGCTGGAGGAAATTTTAAGCTTTAAAAAAGCCGGCGCCGATGTGGTTGTCGTAGGGCCGACCGTCTCTATGCTACCGCAAGCTTTATTTGAATGCGGCGTAAAGCATATCGGCGGAGTTTATACCACGCATGCCGACGAGCTTTTGGATATCATCGCCCAGGCCGGTTCGGGGTATCATTTTTTTAAGAAATTTGCTAATAAATTCGCAATAAGCGATGAAAGGAGGAAGTTATGAAAAAAATTTGGCTCGGGTTTTTAAAAGCCCTATTATTGTCCGCGGTATTCGCACTCGGCGCGTATGCCGCCCAAACAAAAAGCATTCGGGATTTTGCCCAAAGGCAGGTGCAGGTCCCAGAAAACATACGAAGCGTTGCGACGCTAGGCTCCGTGGGTGTTCTAAACTGCTTCATTTTCGCTATGGGAGAGGGCGATAAGATAGCAAATGCTTTGCCACCTAGATTTACCAAAACCGATAGGTGGAAATATCACTATAAATTTAATCCCGCGCTTAAAAACTATCCTGTAGTCGAGGATGCCGAGAGCTCCATCATCATGGAGGAGCTTTTGAAGGTTCGCCCCGATATTGTTTTTACGATGGATAAAAGACAAGCCGACGAGGTCGCTAAAAAAGGGCTAAACGCCGTCGTTTTGACGTGGAAGGACGCGGATGACGCTAAAAAGGTCGTGGATCTGTTGGGTGAAATTTTCCATAAATCGGCGCGCGCGCAGGAGTATGACGCATACTTTGACGATATGATAAAAAAGGTCGGCGACGCGGTCGCGCATATCCACGCGGATAAGAAAGTAAAAGTTTTAAACACGACGCTAAAAAGATTGGCGCTCGGGCATGAGATAGGCGAGTGGTGGATAGAAAAAGCGAGCGGCATAAGCGTGTCAAAAGAAATTCGTATGGGTGAGTCTCAGACCTATTCGCTAGAGCAGCTCTTATCTTGGGATCCCGATTTTTTGCTGGTTCAAACCGGCGCGGATAAGAAATTTGCCTATGAGGATCCGAGATTTAAGGGGCTAAAAGCGGTGAAAAACAAAAGGGTTTTCGTTACGCCCGTTTTCGGTCACGTGTGGGCGAACCGCACTATGGAGCAGCCTCTGACGGTGCTTTGGGCGGCGAAGTTATTTTATCCGCAAGCCTTAAAAGAGATCAGCCTCAAAGACGAGCTGAAAAAATTCTCAAAGCAGTTCTTCTCATACGATTTAAGCGATGAGGAGTGTAAAGAAATTTTAGGCGATTTGGATTAGTCGGAAGGCTATGTTTGGTAAAAAGAGCGCAAGGCTCAAACCGATCCTCATCGCGCTATCGCCCGTAGTATGCTTTTTGTTTTCTATGAGTATCGGGCACTACGAAATAAGCGCGTATGAGGTCTTGGATATGCTTTTTTCAAAACTGACCGCAAGCGAGATGCGCTACGGCGATATGATGCAGACGGTGGTCTTTGAGGTGAGGCTGCCGCGCGTCATCCTAGCGATGATGGTGGGCTGCTCTCTTTCGGTATCAGGCGCGGTTTATCAGTGCGTTTTTAAAAACCCTATGGCATCTCCTAATATCCTAGGCACCTCCTCGGGTGCGGGTTTAGGCACGGCTTTGGCGATCATTTTTTCATTCGGAGCGATTTATACGCAGATGATAAGTTTCGCCTTCGGACTGCTTGCCGTAGCGATCACCTACGCTATCAGCGCTAAAATCGGCAGAAGAGGAAATTTGATCCTCGTTTTTGTTCTGACGGGCATCTTGGTCTCTACCGTTTTTCAGGCCTTAATATCGCTGGTAAAATACACCGCCGATCCCTACGAAAAGCTGCCCGCCATAACCTTTTGGCTGATGGGGAGCCTATCTACCGCAGGCAAAAACGACATTTTGATTATTCTTATTCCGTTTTTACTCGGCATCGTGCCGCTGTTTTTGATGAGATGGCGGCTTAATATCCTATCTCTTGGCGACGACGACGTAAAATGCCTGGGCATAGACGTGCGGAATTTACGCCTGATCGTGATAGGATGCTCCACGCTGCTGACCGCGTCTTGCGTCTCGGTAGCGGGGATCATCGGCTGGGTCGGGCTCATCGTGCCGCATATAGCAAGGATGCTCGTGGGCTCAAATTTCATCGCTCTGCTGCCTAGCAGCGCACTGATAGGAGCGACCTATCTCTTGCTCATAGACGATGCGGCGCGCGGTATTTTTAAGGCCGAAATCCCGCTATCCATACTGACCGCGCTTATCGGCGCTCCTTATTTTATCTACTTGCTCGTAAAGACGAAGGACGCGACATAGCGAAAGAAGCGAGAATGAAATCAACGCAAAGCCGCTCCCGATCGGGTCGTCTTACGAGGGCACAAAGAGGCTAAATTTTAAAATTTCATCTACGGCTTAGTAAAAATACATAAAAAATATAAAATTTCGTCCTAAATTTTAGCGCCGTCAAGGCACGGGTCCAGCCGCCGTTAAAAGCCGAATTCGCGCCCAAAGGCGAAATTGCCGTAAATTTGAGTTATAATCTCTTTTTAAATTTAACCTTGGATAAAGATTTGAAAATAGCGTTTTTTGACTCCGGTATCGGCGGACTTAGCGTGCTCGCCGAGGCTCTGGGGCGGTTTAGCGGGGCGGAGTTTTTGTATTTTGCCGATGAGGATCACGTCCCTTACGGCACGAAAAGCAGGGCCGAGATCGTGCGCCTTAGCCTTGATGCGGTAGGGTTTTTAGTCTCGCACGGAGCGGAGGCGGTCGTTATCGCGTGCAACACCGCCACCAGCGCGGCCATCTCGGAGCTTCGCAGTGCATTTAGCGTGCCTATCATCGGTATGGAGCCCGCCGTCAAGCTCGCTGCGGACAGATTTGGCTCGCGCCCGACGCTGCTCATCGCCACGCCGCTAACGATCGCCGGCGAAAAGCTAGCGCGGCTCGTAGGACGGCTGGAGTGCGAGATATGGAGCCTGCCGCTGCCTCGCCTCGTGGAGTTTGCGCAGGATTTGGAGTTTGATTCGCCCGCAGTTCGGACGTATTTGCAGGGGGAGCTGGGTAAATTTGAGCTCGCGCGCCTCGGCTCGCTGGTGCTTGGTTGCACTCATTTTAACTATTTTAAGGACGTTTTGCGCGAAATTTTGCCTCCGCATGTGCGCATCATCGACGGCATTGACGGCACGCTAAATCGTCTTGTTAGCGAGCTTGCGGCGAGAGGGAAAAATTTGCGGGCAGCGGAGAGAAATTTGCTCGCAGAAGCGGGAAGATTTGGCGCTTTTAGAGGCGGCTCGGACGTAAATTTTGTGCAAAAACACGGCAAAAACACGGCAAATTCGGCCCAAGGAAGCGGGGGTGACACTGTTGGTCGTTTGATCAACTCTAATCTTGACGGCGCTAATACGGTTTTAAATTCTAGCCAAAAGGACGGCATAAAATTTAGAGAAAATATTGCATTAAATTTCGACCCAGATGGCACGGTCAAATTTGAGCTTTGCGATGAAAACCGCGTCGCAAACGGCGCTGTATGCAACAAGCGAGACGATAAATTTAAAGCCGATACGAGCGATGAGATTGGCAAATTTGACGGAGAGAAATTTAATGGCGGTGAGTTTGATCGCGATTTGCCGGGTAAATTTGGCGGCAATATCGCTCGAGCGCGGGACGGTTTAAAGAAAATTAGCGAATCTACGGGCTTAAGCGAGCGCGGTTTGAGCCAGACGCTTTGCCCCGGCGATGCCGGCGATCTTTTGTGCGAAAGGCGGACTTTGAGCTTATCTTGCGGCGCAGCTTACCTTGGTCTTGACGATGCCGGCGAAATTTCAGACGGTTTTGATTTGACGGCGGATGGTAGCAAGGCACTGTGCGAGCAAGGCGGAACAAACTCTAAAATCGCGACAAAACGAGGCGTAAACGACTGTGATACGGGCAGCCGAGCGGTTAGCGGAAAATGCAAAAATAGCGAGATTTGCTACCCAAACGGCAACAGCGTGGAGTATTTTTACTCGGGCAGGGCTCTTGATGCGGCACGGCTCGGGCGGATCGAGCTGTTTTTGGCGCGGCTTGAAAAGATGCGGGAGATTGATTAAATTTTGTATCTTGCCTATCGGAGCGCCGCTTGATCTTAAATTTAGATAAATTTAACGCGCTTTTTAGCCTGCTACCGTCAAATTTGACTTAAAATTTGAGCCGTAGTTTTTAGAAAAGTCGGTACGTAAAAGCGGTGTGGACGGTAAAATTTAAGCTTTGGCGGGTGAATAAATTCGGCTAAATTTGTAGATTTTAGGCGTTTAAATTTATAATCGCCGATTCGCGCGTATTTTTATCGGATTTTAGTGCAAACCACCGCAAATTTTGCGACATCTGCGGGTTTGCTCGTGACGTTAATGCAAAAGATATCAACGCGAAACGCTCGCATCGGAATATTTTTGAGCGGATTTGGGGACAAATTTATCCCGCAAGCAAAGCGCCGCAGATAAATGCAAATTTTATCGGCCTAAAACCGCGTTTTTATCGTGATTTGCCACGGCTAGACTTAAAAGTCGCGGCATTAAAATAAGCTTATATTTTCTGCAATTAAATTTAGAAAATTAGCTCGAATTTTATCCGCATTTGCTAAAGCAAAGCCTTTAAATCCTCGCTCAAGCCTCGATTAGAACCGATCATCGCGGTTAAATTTTAGTTTCGAGGCTCTTATCAAGTAGTCGCCAACGATTTTGGCCGATTTTATCCGCAAGAGCATTACGCAAAAATTTACTTTTTAGCCTGCAAATATATCGGCTCGAGCTTTGCCGCAACCTTGCGCAGATCGGCGATGCGGCTTTCGTTTGACGGGTGAGTGCTTAGTATCTCGGGCACGTTACCGCCGCTTTTTTGCGACATTTTGACCCAGACGTTCACCGCTTCTTTTGGGTCATAGCCCGCGCGCGCCATCAGCTCCGTGCCTATGTGGTCGGCCTCGCGCTCGTGCGAACGTGAAAACGGCAGCGAGATGGTGTATTGCGCGGCGATATTTATCGCACCGGCGGCCAGATCGCCCAGTCCCGCAGCCTGCGAAACGGCGAAAATGCCCACGTTTTTGAGCCTGTCGGTGCTGGCCTGCTCGCGGCTATGTTCACGCAGCGCGTGCGCGATCTCATGCCCCATGACTGCGGCCAGCTCGCCGTTTGTGAGCGATAGATTTTTGATGATGCCGCTATAAACGACGATGCGACCGCCCGGCATACACCACGCGTTTATCGTGTTTTCGTCGATGACGTTTACCTCCCATTTCCATTTTAGCGCATCCTCTCTAAATGCTCCGACCTGCGCGATGAGCCGCTTGGCGACGTCTTGCACTTTTTTCGTCATCACGGGATCGATGTTTAGTAGGCCCTTTTGGCGTGCGCCGCTTAGCGTTTCTACGTAGGCTTTGGCCGCGGCCTCGTTCATCTCCTGCTCGCCCACTAGAAACATCTGACGCCTGTTTTCGCCCAGCGCCCCGCCGCTAGTGGAGCTCGTAAAGCAGCCCGTCAGCATCGTCGCGGTAAATACGGCGAGCAAAATAATTTTTCTTATCGTCATTTTTAACCTTTGTTTTGTGAAATTTAGGGCAATTATACCCCTAAAACGGCTATAAATTCGTAAATATGCGTTTAAATTTGGCTTAACGGCGGCAAATTTGCAAAGAAACGGCGGGTAAATTTGCGTTTTGGAAATTTGACGGCGTAAATTTGAGCTCTGTTTTGGCGGCTATAAATTTAGATGCGAGTCGTTTAGCTGGTTTAAACGGGTTCGCGCTTAATGCATTTGAGTCAAATTTGGCAAATTTTCGCGGCTCGGCTTAGACGGCTCGGACGCGACTGCGCATTTCTGCGACTGCGCAAGCTCAAATTTAACCGCCGCTTGCGAGCCCTCAAATTTAGCGCGCGCCAAATTTAAAGAAGCTGTGAATTTGCCAAATTTGCAGCCCGGCGAGTCCTCAAATTTGCGTCCGAATCAAAGCTAAATTTGAGCCGACGACGACATGGCTGAGCTAAATAATATATCGCAAAGGCCGAGTCGCCGCGCAACCAAAAAGCCGAATTCAAAGAGCCGGATTTACGCCGGCTCGCTTTGTAAATTTTCATCCGGCTTAATGTGCTTATACTCGGTAAGCCTTTTATAGATAGAGCGCAGCTCGGTGATGACCGTCCGGTTGCCCATAAGCGCCGCGAGCGACCCGCGCTTGGTTAAAGGCGTTTTGACCTCACGCCAAGCGTTATCGAGCCCGCTAGGGCCATCGCGACGAGCGGGACGATAAGCCGTGCTTTGGCCGAACATATATTTTTAGATCTCAAAGTATCCGTAGCACAAAAATAGCCTGTAATAATTTCGCTTTAGATCCTTAAATAACCCTTTAAGCTTCTTGGGTGCGCCGTAGTTTGCCTTGTTATTCTCGGCATAGACGAGCTTTTTCTAAAGGCGGCTTTGGCTTTTTGGTTGTTGTATTCAAGACCGGCAGCTTGATACCCGCAAACCACGAGATCGCTAGTCCACCGATACTAACCGTTAGCGCGATCCGTTCGAGCGAGCCCCCGCTTTTGCCGAGCACCGGGATGTCAATGACCGCTAAGCGCCCAAAGTATCGGGATAGAGGCGATGAGCGTCATCGCGGCGTCGGCTACCTGCGAGCCTAAATTTTTCGCCGCATCGACAAAGCGGTAGATATCCTCTTGGATACGTTGTGAGCTGCTTTTGATATCGATTTTGACGTTTTATATAGTCAAAGGTTATCGCCTCTAGCCGCTTAAATGTCCAAACTCGCGTAAAATAGTTCGTCATCGTCGTAAGCAAGACGTAGAAAAAGGCGATCTTGAAATTTAAGCACGCGAGTCCAAAAATCGTCTATTTTGCGATCTTTGACGTTTTGTAAGATATCGTAAAAGTCCTTGCGTCGGTTGTTTGGAGACTCGATCGTCTGCGCTTGCGCGTAGGTCGATTGGCAGTGCCGCGAGCTCGAAATACGCCCACTGCACCCATTTTTTGCTCGCAAAAAAACGACGAAAACATCTATTTGTTTTTAAATTTGAGATTTGATCGCAAACATATCAAGCCCTGCTAAATTTATGCGCGTTAGATCGCTGTTTTTGTGTAAAATTTACCCTTGCGATTTTTTAAACACAGCGTCTGTTTTGCCAAATTTGACTTATGCGGGCGCCGATACCCGTGCAAATTTAACGCTTTTGCCGAAATTTGGCCTGCTTGCGAGCCGCAAATTTAGCGCGAGGGTTCGGCGGATTTTGCTCGCAAAAAAGTGAAAATTGCAAAACGGCAGATATGTCGGTATAATTCCGAATTTAGCCCACACGATCTCGCTCGCTTTTATGATCGCGGCGGGTCGCGCGGCTCAAATTTAACTCGGACGAAAGTGGATAAGATGATGAAATGGCGACTGGCCTGCTTTTTTGCTTGGATCTTGATTATGGGCTCTATCGTTTTTGAGCTGAAATTCACCGATCACGACTCGGACGGAAGGCAGATAATAGCGCTCGTAGCTTTTACGATAACGCTCGCGTTCTATCCCGGGGCGTTATTTGAGGGCGATAAAAGGACGGCTATCGTTTTGCTGGTTTTTGCGGCGATATCTATCACGAGACTGTTTTTTTTAATTTGAGCGCCGCACCGCGTCAAATTTGGCGCAAAATCAAGCTAAATTTAACCCCCGTCGCTGTATCATTAAAATAAATTTGCAAAGGAGCGGGCGTGGCGAGATTGATATTTATCCTGTTTATGCTTGGTTTTCTCACGTGGCTTTATATGGGCGGGACGACCAAAACGGTGGCCGATTACAAAGGTATGAGCCGCGAGGAGCTTGAGGCCTTGTGCCTTGAGAAAAAGGACAAAAAGGCCTGCCAAAAAATAGCGATCGACTTCGTAAACGGCGCGAAAGCAAACGGCGGCAAACCGCAGTTTTAGGGCTTTTGCGGTCTTATCTGTGAGTTGCACGCTAAATCGCTTCATTAATTTAATCCGCGCATTACCCAAACGCATAGTTTTTAGCCAAATTCGGGATTAAATTTTTAGAAATTTCGGCGAGCGAATTTGACGGCATAAGCGCTAAAAAATAAAAACCAGTCAAATTCGGACTCAAATTTTAAAAGCCGCGGCAAGCAAAATTCGCATTTGCGCGAGAGCTTAAATTCGGTAGTGTCAAAGCTATAAACTACTCGTCAAATTTGTTATTTTGCCCTTTTTTGGCTTTAAATTCGAGCCTAAATTTTGCAAACGAGCCTAAATTTTGCAAACGAGGCAAAATTGCGAATTTAGCCGAGTTTGCCTTATTTTGCATTTTTGCGGCACGGGTCTTGGCGCGTCAAATTCGGCTTTTAAATTTGTTCGCTGAATTTTTGCCGGCACCAAATCAAATTTAGATAAATTTCGCGAATTTTAAGCCAAAGGTCGCATAAAATAAGCAATATTTGTATTACAAGTTTAGCGCGGAGCTTAAATTTGCGCACAAATTTAAGCCGCAGACAGGGTGCGCACGAGGCTAAAAGCGCGAAAACGCGGCAAAATAGCCTCCGCGTCGCTCGCTCGCGTCAAAGGTAGTAAAAATGCGCTTTCAGTTTAAAATTCCCGATTTTTTGTTATAATCGCCACATTTCATTCTAATTTTTAAGGATTTTTAATTGCACCCCAGTAGCGCCGACTCGATTTTTATGATCGCTCTCGCGGTTTTCTTCGTATTTTTAAACGCTTTTTTCGTATTATCAGAATTTTCCATCGTCAAAGTCCGCAAGAGTCGTCTAGAGGAGCTTGCTAAGGACAAAGTGCCAAACGCAAAAACCGCGCTTGATATGTCAAACAACCTCGATACCTACCTCTCCGCCACGCAGCTGGGCATCACGCTAAGCTCATTGGCTCTTGGCTGGATCGGCGAGCCGGCGGTCGCTAGACTGATCGAGGAGCCGCTAAAAACATACTTTAATCTAAACGAAATTTTAGTCCACACCGTCGCGTTTGCGATCGCGTTTACGCTGATCACGCTCATGCACGTGGTGCTAGGCGAGCTGGTGCCAAAGTCCGTCGCCATCGCAAAATCGGAAAAAGCAGTCCTTGCCATCGCGCGTCCGTTACATGTATTTTGGGTGGTTTTCTCGCCGCTTATCAAGACTTTTGATTTTCTAGCCGGCGTTTCGCTTAAAATTTTGGGCATCAAGCCCGTCAAAGAGAGCGAACTGGCCCACTCCGAAGAAGAGATAAAAATCATCGTGGGCGAGAGCCTAAAAGGCGGCGTTCTCGATAGCTTTGAGACCGAGATCATCAAAAATGCGGTTGATTTCTCCGACACGGTCGCCAAAGAGATAATGACGCCGCGCCGCGATATGGTCTGCATAAACAAGCAAAAAAGCTACGAAGAAAACATCAAAGTGATCTTTGACTCCAAATACACGCGCTATCCCTACATCGACGGCAGCAAGGACGCAATCCTAGGCATGATCCATATCAGAGATATCTTGCAAATCGATCTGGGCAATAAAAAGCGCGAATTTGACAGTATCGTGCGTAAATTCGTCATCGTGCCCGAAAACCTCTCGATATCTAAAATCCTCGTGATGATGAACAAACAGCAAATCTCCGCCGCTCTCGTCGTGGACGAATACGGCGGCACGGCGGGCCTGCTCACGATGGAAGATATAGTAGAAGAGATCCTGGGCGACTTTAACGACGAGCACGACGATGCGTGCCCGCACTACAAAAAGATCAACGAAAATATCTACGAGTTTCAGGGGCGCTTTGACCTGGAAAGCGTAGAGGAGCTGATGGGGATAAGCTTTGACGATGAGACCGAGGAGCTAACGATCGGCGGATACGTCTTTAATCTCATCGGTCGCTTGCCGGTCGTAGGCGACAAGATTGAGGACGAAAACTGCTACTACGAGGTGCGCAAGATGGATGGTGCTAGCATCTCTAGTGTCAAAGTGCGCAGAAAAATCGAAGAAAAAGAGGACGAGGACTGAGTAAATTTACGCCTTGCCTTTGCGGGCGGGGCGTAAATTTGGAGATAAGCGGGACGTTAAAGTTTTCAAGAGCTTGTTTGACTTGTGAAAATTTGGAGGCGAGGTTATCTTGTGAGTTTTAGGGCCGGTTTTTCTCACCTAAATTTAGAGACTTTTATGCCGGCACAAAATTTAAGAGCGAGCCTGGGTCGGCGAGCTTTTTTAAAATTCGGCGCGCCTTTCGGATTTAAAACTCGCTAAATTTAGCTTTTTATTTTTTAAGCTTTTTTAAATTTGGCTCATTTTTATCAAATTTTGCTTTTAAATTTAATGACGGTTTAAAATTTATCTTTTTCTATTTGAATTTACTCGCCTGTTTCAAATTTCAAATTTGACGGCCGCTAATTTTACTCTTTTTTAAATTTAAGCCTCTAAAAATCACGTGAATATTTCAAATTTTTGCTTTTTTAAATTTGATGTCGGCCGAATTTAACTCATTTTCTCAAATTCCCGCCCGCTAAATTTATCTTTTTTACAAAATTTACTTTGCCGCAAACCGAATTTTTCTTAAAATCCGCAAATTTGATCATTTTGAAATTTATAAAACGAATTTAACGCGGGAGGACGGATGAGGGTAGTTTAAGCCAATCAGTCTCCAAAACCGTCAGCGAGCTTTGCAAAGAGCCTGTTACGTCGTAACGCCCGATATGGGGGGGCGGTCTTTAAAAAGGCTGAAGAAATGAAAGCTCGCCGGTAAGCAAAGACATCCTAGATAAGGCGCTTTAAAACGCCGATCTCGCCCAAAAGCGCATCGCGCCGATCCGCCGGGATACGGGTATGGCGGTCGTGTTTGTGGGTATCGGACAGGACGTGCATATCGAGGGCGGATTTTTAGAAGACGCGATAAACGAGAGCGTAAAAGACGGCTACGTGGGCGGTTGCCTGTGCAAATCCGCCGTAAACGATCCGATCTTTGAGCGCAAAAATATGGCGAACAACGCCCCGCCGTCATAAACGCAAGGATAACAAGGGGCGATAAATCCGCGTAAAAGTTGCTTTAAAGGGCTTTGGCAGCGAGAACAAATCGGCTTAAAACGCTCTCGCTCGCCGACGGTCAAATCCGGATCGTAAAAGCCCAATCTTGTAGATAAACGCGTAGATCGCCGAAGCCAAGCCGGTAAGGCGCTCTTTGTCTCGCCTTTTGGCGGCGCCGCAACCGCTAAAAGGCACAAATGAGCTGCTAAATAGCGACGAGGTTTTGTATGACGTTAAAAGACGGTATCGTTTCGCGACAGATGCGGACGCAAGGAGCCTATCTAGACAAAGTCGGCAATGAGCTCGCGGGCGGAAATTTACGGCGGAACGGTCGAATTTTGTTCGAATTTGCGATGTTTTTACGAGCCAAAGGCTCAAATTCGGCAAATTTCGGCACGGAAAAAGTTAAATTTAAATACGTTTTAATAATACCCCAAACACATCGTCTCGGTTAGCTTTATGCGCTTTTCAAGCGGCGCAGGCGAGAAAAAGGAGCACTTTTCGATGTAAATTCGGTAGCGGTAGTCAAGCCCGAAATCATCATAAAATTTCTTCAAATTTATAAATTTTATACCGCAAATCTCGTGAAGCTCAAAAAGCGGGTAGAGTTTGGAGCCGTTTTTGGCGACGAGGTGCGAGGGTGCTAGCGTCGTAAAGGAGCAAAAGGCCGACGTGAGCGTAAGTCCGCTAAGGTCGCTGCAAAGCTCGGCCGCCTCTTGAAAGCGCGCGGGAATACTTTTTTTGTGCAGAAAAACCGTGCGAGAATTTTCGTATTTTGCCGATATCGCGCCGCTCCAAAACAGATAGGCATTGCCTGAAATATCGGCGTTTCGCGCAAATTCGCAGCCTAGAACGTAGCCGTCTAAAAACTCGTTTGGCGCAAGAGTGAGTTTCATCAAATTTGCCTTTTTTGCGGTGAATTATAGCTAAATTTGCAAATTCGGCGCTAAACTGCTAATATGCGCGAAATTTTTACAAAGGACGAAAAATGAAAAAGATTATCTCCGCAAACGACGCTCCGCAGGCGATCGGACCGTATTCGCAAGCAACTCAAGCAAATGGATTTTTGTTTATTTCAGGCCAGCTTGGCGTTACTCCGCAAGGTGAATTTGCGGGCACGGACGTCGGTTCGCAGGCCAAGCGTTCGCTGCAAAATTTAGAAGCTATCTTGACCGAAGCCGGCCTTGGCTTTGAAAGCGTAGTTAAAACGACGATTTTTCTGGCCGATATGGCCGATTTTGCTGCGGTTAATAAAATCTACGCCGACTACTTTAAGCAGCCGTATCCGGCGCGTAGCACCGTCGCGGTAAAAACCCTGCCAAAAGGCGGCCTAGTCGAGATCGAAGCGATCGCGGCGATGAAACGGTAGCTTTGTAGTATAAAAATTTTTAAATTTAGCCGATAGCTGTTATCGGAAAACAAAAGGATTTGCGATAGCCGCCCCTTTTTTTAACGCTTGCGATCCTAGAAGCCGACGCGCAATCTTTAGCTAAAATTTCCGGATTTGAAGCGTATCTGCGGAGACAACGAATATGAAAATAGCGTAAAAACCGTGCTAAATTTAATAAATCAAATGCAGGCGTGGTAACTTTCGGCGTGATGAATTAAAGAAAATAGACGATATTGAGGAATTTGACGTTGCGCTAGGTTTTGGTTAGAAATACGAGGCGATAAATAAAATTTGACCTCGCAATTTAAACTCATCGCTCAAGCGCTCTGTGCCGCTTTTGGGCTCTATGGATGAGACCGGGTATTGCGGCATCGACGCATTTAATGAAAAAACAGCGCATCAACGGTCCCGTAGAGGCTACAAAATCTGTGATATCAAAAACGGTGATAAGCCTGACGGCGACTAGTCTCTTTGCCGGCACGGACAAAAACCGACAAACGCGCCAATGCAGACCAAGGAGTCTAAAACAAAATGCCGGTAAATAGAATCGACAATACAAAATTTATCCATGCAAAAGATGTCGGCGAGAGCGGTATATTTACGCTGGATATGGATGATTTTATAGATGGACGGTGCGTGAAAAAGTCGTTTTTCAAGGCAAATTTATAGAAAAATAAACGTAGAGTATAAATTTATAAATTTTGATCTTTTTCTAAGCTCCTCTTAAGCATCCTATCTGTATAATTCCAGCTCACGAATTAAGAAACCACCTTTAACTTTCACGTTAATAAAGCCTTTTCTTTTAATATCGTAAGTTTTAATTTTGAGCTAAATAAAGTATTCTCCGTTTTTTGGGAATTTGAGTTTTAGCTTTTTAAATTACGTTTTTTAAATTCACACTGTTAAACTAATTAGTCAATCTTTGAAATCTAAACAAGTGATCGATTGAGCCATCTACTTAATAGGCTTTCCTTGGAAAGTAATTAATGTAGAAAAACTAAAAACAATCATCTTTTATTTAGCTTGCTAATTTAAAAGATAGTAGATTGTAAATTATAAAATTAAAGTTTTTTGATTAAAACTTCATATGTCAATCACCTAAATTTAAAAAGATAAGTATAATAGCTTTCTTTACGGCGCTTCCGAAAGAAGCGGTGTGCTTTAGGGGTTATGCGACACTAATTTAGATTGCGTCAGCAATCTTAGTCTTTAGTGTTGCTTCTTAGCAAAGCTTTGCTTTGCGCTAAAGAAGATTAATATGGAGAGTTTGATCCTGGCTCAGAGTGAACGCTGGCGGCGTGCCTAATACATGCAAGTCGAACGGAGATTAAGTAGCTTGCTATTTAATCTTAGTGGCGCACGGGTGAGTAATATATAGCTAATCTGCCCTACACTAGAGGACAACAGTTGGAAACGACTGCTAATACTCTATACTCCTTCTTTACATAAGTTAAGTCGGGAAAGTTTTTCGGTGTAGGATGAGGCTATATCGTATCAGCTAGTTGGTAGGGTAACGGCCTACCAAGGCTATGACGCGTAACTGGTCTGAGAGGATGATCAGTCACACTGGAACTGAGACACGGTCCAGACTCCTACGGGAGGCAGCAGTAGGGAATATTGCTCAATGGGGGAAACCCTGAAGCAGCAACGCCGCGTGGAGGATGACACTTTTCGGAGCGTAAACTCCTTTTCTTGGGAAAGAATTATGACGGTACCCAAGGAATAAGCACCGGCTAACTCCGTGCCAGCAGCCGCGGTAATACGGAGGGTGCAAGCGTTACTCGGAATCACTGGGCGTAAAGGACGCGTAGGCGGATTATCAAGTCTCTTGTGAAATCTAACGGCTTAACCGTTAAACTGCTTGGGAAACTGATAATCTAGAGTAAGGGAGAGGCAGATGGAATTCTTGGTGTAGGGGTAAAATCCGTAGAGATCAAGAAGAATACCCATTGCGAAAGCGATCTGCTGGAACTTAACTGACGCTAATGCGTGAAAGCGTGGGGAGCAAACAGGATTAGATACCCTGGTAGTCCACGCCCTAAACGATGTATACTAGTTGTTGCTTCGCTAGTCGAGGCAGTAATGCACCTAACGGATTAAGTATACCGCCTGGGGAGTACGGTCGCAAGATTAAAACTCAAAGGAATAGACGGGGACCCGCACAAGCGGTGGAGCATGTGGTTTAATTCGAAGATACGCGAAGAACCTTACCCGGACTTGATATCTAACAAATCATCCAGAGATGGAAGAGTGTCTGCTTGCAGAAATGTTAAGACAGGTGCTGCACGGCTGTCGTCAGCTCGTGTCGTGAGATGTTGGGTTAAGTCCCGCAACGAGCGCAACCCACGTCATTAGTTGCTAACGGTTCGGCCGAGCACTCTAATGAGACTGCCTTCGTAAGGAGGAGGAAGGTGTGGACGACGTCAAGTCATCATGGCCCTTATGTCCGGGGCGACACACGTGCTACAATGGCGTATACAATAAGACGCAATATCGCGAGATGGAGCAAATCTATAAAATACGTCCCAGTTCGGATTGGAGTCTGCAACTCGACTCCATGAAGCCGGAATCGCTAGTAATCGTAGATCAGCCATGCTACGGTGAATACGTTCCCGGGTCTTGTACTCACCGCCCGTCACACCATGGGAGTTGATTTCACTCGAAGCCCAAATACCAAACCGGTTATGGTCCACAGTGGAATCAGCGACTGGGGTGAAGTCGTAACAAGGTAACCGTAGGAGAACCTGCGGTTGGATCACCTCCTTTCTAGAGTACAACGAATATTCTCTCACAAGATATTCGTCAAAGGAAAATTTGGATATACAATACCAGATGCTAAATAAGATTGCGAAGCAATCGTTTTAGCTGTAACTTAGTATTGCTTCTTAGTAGCGACTTGTCGCTACGTTAAAGAAGATTAAAAGTATATCTACTCAATCGATCCTTGTTTAGTTTTGAAAGATTGACGATAAAACTTATAAATTTTATCTTTGATTTTTTAGGTTATTGGATTTTAGATTATCTTTACGATTATCTAAATTTGATAAAAATAAAGAGATAAAGTATTGTAGGCTGTTTTTTAACTATCGATAAGTTAATTTTTAGCCGATGCGAAGTTGTTTTTATTTTTAGACGAGGAAAAGCGACCGAGCGATAAGGAGCGTATATATAATACTATAATACGTGACGCAGTCGCGACCGAGCTTTGACGAAGTATAAAATAAAAAGAACGAGTAGAGGGGCCTATAGCTCAGCTGGTTAGAGTGCACCCCTGATAAGGGTGAGGTCACAAGTTCAAGTCTTGTTAGGCCCACCAGAGTTAATCTTTTATAAGCTTTTTTACTAGGCTTGTCAAGATATGGCGAAGTAGTCTTTATTTTAGACGAGGAAGTTTTTAATGAAGCAAGGGAGTTATCATATGGATAATGACCGAAGCTGAATTAAAAACAGACGAAGTATAAAATAAAAAGAACGAGCCATAATTGGGGAATTAGCTCAGCCAGGAGTCCTGCTTTGCACATTAAAAAGCAAACTGCTTTGCTTTTTAGGATTTTTCGTTGTGAGCTTAAGCGAACCGAAAAATACGCTGTGTGCGATAAATCGGTTTTATCCTGCTAGGCGAGTAATTGGGGAATTAGCTCAGCTGGGAGAGCGCCTGCTTTGCACGCAGGAGGTCAGCGGTTCGATCCCGCTATTCTCCACCATAATTAGTTTAACATAATAGATAAAGTTTAATTAGAGAACTTTTTACTCAAGCTTTCTAATTAGACTTTAGGAAACGACCATTCTTTCTAAATTTACGAAATTGCGTAAGCAATTTTGTGCTTTAGGTGGGTCTTCTGCTTGCAGCTACGAGTGTAGCGAAGTAGAGGGAGCGAAGCTCCTTGTCGCAAGCTTGGCTTTGCCAAGCTGAGAAGTCTAAACGTTATTTAATTTATCATTGTTAAAAGTCACAATCAAGTTTTAATAAATAAAACAATTTTACAGGACTTGTTAAAGATTTAAAGATCTTGCTTATTTGCTTAATGCAGAAGTTTGACGTCACAAGATATCATAGGATTTAAAACTTACCTGGGTATTAGTCAATGCTTTCCGTCTTAAAAGTAAGAGATTTAAATTTCGTAATAGATCTGAATTTGAGACTTCGTTATGAAATCTTAAATTTAATAGTTACCTTTAACAAGGAAGTGATGCGAATTAGAATATATTAATCTAATAACTTCTCTATCCGATTACCGCTTAAGTTTAAATTTTAGAGCAATCTAATATTTAAGCTATACGGCGCTTCCGAAAGAAGCGCTGTGCTTTAGGTGGGTCGAGGGAGCGCTTGCGCTTCCCGTCGGAGCAAGAGCTTTGCTCTTGCGAGAAGTACTAAAAAAGGTAAGCTACTAAGAGTAAGTGGTGGATGCCTTGGCTAGTAGAGGCGATGAAAGACGTGCCAGGCTGCGATAAGTCTCGGGGAGCCGTCAAGGGGCTTTGATCCGGGAATTTCTGAATGGGGCAACCCAGTTAAGCGCGAGCTTAACTACCTAATATGGAGCGAACGAGGGGAATTGAAACATCTTAGTACCCTCAGGAAAAGAAATCAAAAGAGATTACGCCAGTAGCGGCGAGCGAACGCGTAAGAGGGCAAACCGTTAGTTTACTAACGGGGTTGTAGGACTGCGATATAGACTAAACTTAGCTAATAGAATAATCTGGAAAGATTAAGCATAGAGGGTGATACTCCCGTATATGAAAGCTTTGTTTTACTTAGCGGTATCCTGAGTAGGGCGGAACACGTGATATTCTGTCTGAAGCCGGGTCGACCACGATCCAACCCTAAATACTACTACTAGACCGATAGCGCACAAGTACCGTGAGGGAAAGGTGAAAAGAACTGAGGTGATCAGAGTGAAATAGAACCTGAAACCATTTACTTACAATCATTCAGAGCACTATGTGGGTCTGTTTGAATATTAAAGACGGCTTGTCTTTTGAGCGTTTTTAAATGAGTTCGTATTTTTCTCAATCGACAGCCTATATGGCTAGTCTCAATCGAAAAATACTTCACAACATTTAAATCCGTCTCAAAATACCGCGCCTTTAGGGCGGTATCTATCTTGTTTTTATAATTTTTATAAATTATCGAATTAAATTTAAAATTTTAAAAGTAAAGAGAAATAAAACTCCTAAAATTAAAATTTCAAACCGTAGATTAAATTTAATAAATAGATTAAATTTAAAATTTAAAACGAACAAGATAAGACAATCCAAGATTAGTATTGAAACAGATCCACAGTGTGATGGACTGCCTTTTGCATAATGAGCCTGCGAGTTGTGGTGTCTGGCGAGGTTAAGGAAACCCGGAGCCGTAGCGAAAGCGAGTCTTAATAGGGCGTTTAGTCAGATGCTGCAGACCCGAAACGATGTGATCTATCCATGAGCAGGTTGAAGCCGGTGTAAGAGCCGGTGGAGGACCCAACCCGCTGGCGTTGAAAAGCCATGGGATGACTTGTGGATAGGGGTGAAAGGTCAATCAAACATCGTGATAGCTGGTTCTCTCCGAAATATATTTAGGTATAGCGTCATGTAGTAACACTAGGGGGTAGAGCACTGAATGGGCTAGGGCATACACCAATGTACCAAACCCTATCAAACTCCGAATACCTAGTGCGTAATCATGGCAGTCAGGCGGCGAGTGATAAAATCCGTCGTCGAGAGGGGAACAACCCAGACTAACAGCTAAGGTCCCTAAATCTCATTTAAGTGGAAAACGATGTGAAGTTACTTAAACAACCAGGAGGTTGGCTTAGAAGCAGCCATCCTTTAAAGAAAGCGTAATAGCTCACTGGTCTAGTGATTTTGCGCGGAAAATATAACGGGGCTAAAATGAGTACCGAAGCTTTAGATAGTGTCTATGATTATTTATACTAGCTTGTCTCTTTGGCATCTTTAAATGAGTTTGTATTTTTCTCAATCGACAGCCTATATGGCTAGTCTCAATCGAAAAATACTTCACAACATTTAAATCTGCTCAAAGATACTTCGCTTTTTGCATTCAAATTTGAATGCAACGTCTTAATCTAAATTTAGAAATTTCAAATTTCTTAGAATTTTAAAATTTAGCAACAAAAGCAAAAAGACAAGCCTAAGTAAAGTATAAATACTCATAGACACTGTGGTAGGAGAGCGTTGCATTCAGCGTCGAAGGTGTACCGATAAGGAGCGCTGGAGCGAATGCAAGTGAGCATGCAGGCATGAGTAGCGATAATTGGGGTGAGAATCCCCAACGCCGTAAACCCAAGGTTTCCTACGCGATGCTCGTCATCGTAGGGTTAGCCGGGTCCTAAGCAAAGTCCGAAAGGGGTATGCGATGGAAAATTGGTTAATATTCCAATGCCAACTATAATGTGCGATGGAAGGACGCTTAGAGTTAGAGGAGCCAGCGGATGGTAGTGCTGGTCGAAAGGTGTAGGTTAAGATCCAGGCAAATCCGGATCTTTTTAAGCCCAGACCCCACAGGCACACAAAGTTCTTCGGAACAGCGTGTGAATCCTTGATACTGTCGAGCCAAGAAAAGTTTCTAAGTTTAGTTATAGTTGCCCGTACCGTAAACCGACACAGGTGGGTGGGATGAGTATTCTAAGGCGCGTGGAAGAACTCTCTTCAAGGAACTCTGCAAAATAGCACCGTATCTTCGGTATAAGGTGTGCCTAGCTTCGTTAAGAATTTACTTCGTAAGCGAAGAAGGTTACAACAAAGAGTCCCTCCCGACTGTTTACCAAAAACACAGCACTCTGCTAACTCGTAAGAGGATGTATAGGGTGTGACGCCTGCCCGGTGCTCGAAGGTTAATTGATGACGTTAGCTCTGCGAAGCGTTTGATCGAAGCCCGAGTAAACGGCGGCCGTAACTATAACGGTCCTAAGGTAGCGAAATTCCTTGTCGATTAAATATCGACCTGCATGAATGGCGTAACGAGATGGGAGCTGTCTCGAAGAGGGATCCAGTGAAATTGTAGTGGAGGTGAAAATTCCTCCTACCCGCGGCAAGACGGAAAGACCCCGTGGACCTTTACTACAGCTTGACACTGCTACTTGGATAAAGATGCGCAGGATAGGTGGGAGGCTTTGATTCGTAGATCTCGGTTTACGATGAGCCATTGTTGAGATACCACCCTTCTTTATTCGGGTAGCTAACTAGCCTAAGTTATCCTTAGGTAGGACAATGTCTGGTGGGTAGTTTGACTGGGGCGGTCGCCTCCCAAAATGTAACGGAGGCTTACAAAGGTTGGCTCAAAGCGGTTGGAAATCGCTTGTAGAGTATAAAGGCAAAAGCCAGCTTAACTGCGAGACATACACGTCGAGCAGAGACGAAAGTCGGTCTTAGTGATCCGGTGGTTCTGTGTGGAAGGGCCATCGCTCAAAGGATAAAAGGTACCCCGGGGATAACAGGCTGATCTCCCCCAAGAGCTCACATCGACGGGGAGGTTTGGCACCTCGATGTCGGCTCATCGCATCCTGGGGCTGGAGCAGGTCCCAAGGGTATGGCTGTTCGCCATTTAAAGCGGTACGCGAGCTGGGTTCAGAACGTCGTGAGACAGTTCGGTCCCTATCTGCCGTGGGCGCAAGAAGATTGAGGAGAGTTGACCCTAGTACGAGAGGACCGGGTTGAACCGACCACTGGTGTACCAGTTATCCTGCCAAGGGTAGCGCTGGGTAGCTATGTCGGGATGAGATAACCGCTGAAAGCATCTAAGCAGGAAGCCAACTCCAAGATGAATCTTCTTTTAAGAGCTCTTATAGACTATAAGTTTGATAGGCCGGGTGTGTAATGGATGAAAGTCCTTTAGCTGACCGGTACTAATAGCTCGTCTGCTTATCTTTTAATAAGCATCACTTCCTTGTTAAGGGTAAAATTGATTCCTATTTTTCTACTATGCTTCGTTAAACTTCGCTACAGACTTCGGTCACATACTGTATGTATGCTCCCTCGTCTTTGCTCGTTTGTCTTGCTTAGCGAAAAACTAGTTCTCAATTTAATAAAATAGTAAAATTTACTATGATCCTTACCAAGACCTTGTTTTTAATTAAAACAAGATTTGACTTTTAACAATTAAATAGCAGTGTTAAAGAAGCTAACAAGCTTATAAGTAAGCAAATAAAACTTTAGCTTTAAATTTGAAATATAAAAATATAAAGTTGGTTTCTTTAACACTGCCCGTGACTATACAGACGAGGAAACGCCTTGCTCCATCTCGAACCAAGAAGCTAAGCTCGTCCTGGCTGATGATACTCTCCCTTACTGGGATGAAAGGAAAAGTAGGTCGTTGCGGGCTTTGTTTATTTACGCTTTTATTCTATCTATGCTTTGCTTTACATCTCTTAGTTTATTTGCTTATCTGTTTTTTATTGGCTCAACGGAACTTAAGCGGATTTTCTCTTATCATCTTTAGTAAAATATGATAGAAAGTTTTTGTATCTTTACTGTTATTATATCTAAACTCTACTTCGCTACACTCGTAGCTTTTCAAGACGTAGTAACGAGCGGTCCCTAGCCATTAGGCGACGGTAGCTAGCGAAGCGACGCTAAGCGAAGTTAAGCACCGGTGTTTTATTTGCTGCGCCTCTACCTCTTTTTT
Organism: Campylobacter rectus; assembly: GCF_004803795.1. Lineage (NCBI taxonomy): Bacteria > Pseudomonadati > Campylobacterota > Epsilonproteobacteria > Campylobacterales > Campylobacteraceae > Campylobacter > Campylobacter rectus. Next base: position 162,055 of record NZ_CP012543.1, read on the forward strand.
CTCTTACTCTTTTAGATCTGAAGTAACTTTCATCAATTTCAAAGCGAAGCTTCTAGGCGGGTTTGGAAATCTCACCACTAAATTTACTTATCTTTTCACACTCTTTAGACATTAAAACTCTAATGCTTTTTAAAATCTTATTAATGGAAATTCTAGAAATTCCGGTTAAATTTGCTATTTTAGTAGCCTCTATATCTTCTGCAAAATACTTGAGAATTTCCCTAAATTTCTTCTCTGAAATTCGGGAACGGACTATATGCTTGTTTTTTAACTTTGCCACGCTCGTTACTTTTCAAAAACATAGTTCTCATAGTAACTTACTGCTCCTTTGTGCGAGCTTAAGTTAAAGAGAGCCTATTCTTTTAAATGAAGCAAATTTTATGAGAAAGAAATTTTAGGGTTAAATCTTAACGCCGGAGATATTTAAAATAAAGCCAAATTTAAATAACGAGTCTAAGATAAGGATTAGAATTTGATCGCAGAGCCGCTAAATTTGATCCCGAAAGAATCAAGTTAAATGCAGATAAAAGCCGTATCAAACAAGCAAAAAAGGCTATGTTACAGCAAAGAGTCCGAACTACCGCTCGTGGTATTAGCGCGGTAAAAACAAGAGACAAAGGGCGCCTGGTATAAGTGTCCTACCTGCAAGAAATAAACAAACCCGGGTCCAACCATAATAACTCAAAATATAAGTAGTGCGGCTTGATATATCATATCTCATCGTCGGCAAAAAATAGAGCAAAAAAGATAAAAGTAAAATTTAAGAATCAAATTTGAAAATGCGGATGCAAGCGCAATATTTTTTGCCTTTATATTAGTCAAATTTAAGAAGTATGGATGGGGTAAAATGGCAAATTTTACTTAAAAATACAGATATCCGGCAAATAACGATGTCTCGAAACGTAAAATACTATTTTTACTTGTTTTTAGTGTTTTTAAGATGCGCTCAAGCTATTATTAAACTTTATTCAAGTATTTTTAGAGGAAAATGCTAAAAATAAAACTGTTTGGAGTGTTATGAGCATCTACGAGTTAAAACCCAAATTCCAAAACCTGCTTCGTCCGCTAGCAAGACGTCTTTATAGCGCCGGCGTTACGGCAAATCAAGTCACGCTCATAGCTTGCATTCTCTCTATTTTATTAGGTATGCTACTTGCTAAATTCGCCGAAGTTTCCACTCTATTTTTTCTACTGCCTATTTGGATGTTTTTACGTATGGCGCTAAATGCTATCGACGGTATGCTGGCTCGTGAGTTTAATCAAAAAACACCGCTTGGAGGCTATCTGAACGAAGCTACCGACGTCATCTCGGACACTGCGCTTTATTTGCCGTTTGCTTTTGTAGCTCCATTTGGGTGGGGTATTATCGCGCTCGTTATTTTTCTATCTTTTATGAGCGAGTTTTTAGGTGTCCTAGGTCAGGTACACGGTAGTAGCAGGCGATATGACGGGCCTATGGGTAAGAGCGACCGCGCATTCGTATTCGGGTTCATCGCTACTATATATGCGGTATTAGGTCAGCTGCCTATATGGTTTAGCTGGGCGCTTTACATAGTGGCGTTTTTACTTGCGCTTACCTGCATAAACCGAGTAAGGATGGGTTTAAGGGGGTAGGTTGGTGAAGTGCGCGATGCGCGAAAGATAAATTTTAGAAATGAATTAAATAGTGCAAGACTTAGAGCGAAGCATTTGTGCCACGCAAGTGTAAATTTATGTATAGGTGCGCCAAAAATAAATAATCAAACGATTACAAGGATATTAAATTTAGCGTAGTTTGCAGCGTCCAAATTTGAGTTTAAGCGGCTTTTAAAACACCAATTATATTTAGGCGATAAACAACAAATTTCAATCCATATACAAATAAAATCTTTAATAAAAATAGCTGAAAAAGCGGCGGATGCGGCAAAATTTTGGTATAAATATAGCCAAATTCATAGGCTGTAAAAACTAGTCAAATTTAAAATCGCGACTCGCGGTAGCTACACAAAAAATAACTAAATTTGACGAACGGGTCAAATCTGTAAATCTATCGTTAAGCATTTTTATTATGGCGCGAGTTGATTGATATTGCGTTTTCATTGAGCAAAGAACACGCAATGCCTGCGCTATAAAACGAAATTTACGCGTTGGTTTGCGCATTTGCTCATAGCTACGCAAATAATCCCGCGGCCGATACTAAGCGACACGGGCTAAATCTGTTTAAATTTGATATAATTTCAAGGCATGCGTTTGCTTTAGCGTAAGGCGTTGCAAGGTTGTTAAATTTAGGCAAGCCTCAGTAAATAAATTTAAAGAAACGGCAAGTGCGAACGAAATTTAGCCTAAGTCTCGCGCAAGTTTTAAATTTACCGTAAGCATCAAATTTGCCCGGTCTTAAATTTAGAAAGCAGCCGGCAGACGAATAATCAAATAAGCGCTAGAAAGCGGCAAGTTTAAGGCAAACAAATGCGCTCTTGCTCCGATTGAGGCAAGATGTTTTGGTAAGAGTGATAGCGCAAGAGATATAAAGCGGCCTTGCTAGGGCCGAGCAAACTAAAAGGTAAAAGCGTCGAATTTAACGAATGCAGGTCAAATTTGACGCTCCAAACAAGACAAATTTAATAAAAGCAAAAAGGAAAAATATGAAAGAGTTTTTAGCCGCGGCGCTTGATTTTATCCTTTGCCGTATCACGATATTTATCACGGGCGTACGGCCGCCGCAGGAGCTTTTAAACATCGGCGACGGAACTAAAATTTACTACGCGAATCACGCTAGTCACGGCGATTTTTTGCTGATTTTCGTCTCGCTGCCATATCGCGTGAGAAAGCGCGTGCGTCCCGTCGCGGCGGCGGAGTATTGGCAGGGCGGGCCCGTGCGTAGGTTTCTTGCTAAAAACGTGTTTAACATGGTGCTAATCAGCCGCCGTAAAGACCCGCTGGAGGCACTGACGCAAATGAGCGAGGCGCTACGGACGCACTCTCTCATTATCTTTCCCGAAGGCACGCGCAAGATGAACGACGACCTCGCGCTGCAGCCTTTTAAAAGCGGGATATTTCGTCTGGCGCAGCAGTGTCCTGACGTCCCGCTAGTGCCCGTATGGATCAAAAATGCGCGCAACGTCCTGCCTAAGGGCTTTTTCGTGCCTATCCCGCTGCTTTGTGAGCTGATCGTGGGCGAGGAGATATTTTACGGCGGCGAGGGCAAGGGCGAGTTTTTACAAAAGGCGCAAGACGCGCTGCTAGCGATGAGCGAGACGCAAAATGACAAGACGAAAGCCTAGCGCGGCGGCTTTGGCTGCGGGGGTAAATTTGAGCCGGGCAAACCCGTCAAGCGTGCGAGAAAATTCGGCCGATATTTTTTGCGACAGCTTGGGGCTTGGAGATAAAATTTGTAGCACTCATCGCAAAGAATTCGGGCGTGAGATAAAGCGGTCAAACGAGCGAGGTGAATTTGCGACCGATTTTTACGGTAAATTTGACGGCGAGCTCTTTAAGTCGGCGGCTAAAAACATCAAATTTAAAAACGAATCGTCGGCTAAAATACTTGGCGCATTGCAAGCTAAATTTAGCCTAATCGCAAGTTTAAAGCGCGAGCCTTTCTTGCTAAAAAAATTAACGAAGCAAGCCGTCCGAACCGCAAAACAAGCGCTTCAAGAAGTGAAATTTTCGGGCTCAGCGAGCTCTAAAATTGCGGCACGCGCAGCAAAAAATAGCGGCATGCTTGCTAAATTTAACGCAAACTTATTACAAAACAGGCAAGCGCGGCGTTTGATTTTGTCAAAATTTGACGAAATTTTTAAAAAATCGGCGACCGACATTTGCGTAGAGTTTTGTAAATTTGTAAAAAGCTCGGCGCGCCAAATTCGGCTTTTTCCAAGTAGCAAGCTATACCTCGGAGCCAAAGCTCGCAATGCCAAAAAGAGCCGAAATCAAAAACTTGCAAGGGCGAATGTTGCAAATTTACCCAAATGCACGGACGAAAAAGCGAGCCTTCGGAGCCCCAAATTTCAAAACAAAAAATCGGCGCGCTTTTTCACGAAAAATGCCGCTAACGGCTTTTTGTTTTTAGCTTTTACGGCTCCGTCCCACTCGCTTGTCAAATTTCGGCAAAACTCGGCGCGCCAAATTCGGCTTTTTTTGAGCGCCAAACCTAGTCTAACCGCAGCCAAAGCGGACGAAAACCAAAACGCCAAATCAAATCAAAGCACGGATAAAGCCTTCAAAATAGTCCAAACTCCAAGCGTCGGGCCCTCAAAAGCGGCCTTTGCAAATTTACTCAAATATGCAAAAACAAATGTCCTAAATTTACCCAAACGCCAAACGCACGCAAAAACAAGCCGCGCAAATTTGACTCGCTCGGAGAGCTCCGAAACAGATGTCAAATTTAGCTTCAAATTTAACCGAAAGGCACTAAAATGAACCCACAAAATCATATATTAAATCTATTTTTAGGACTCATCGCGGTGCTAGTCGTCTCTAGCGCCATTGCCTTTATCCTAAAGGCGAAATTCGGCGCCGAAAACAAAACCATCTCAAATTTGACCTCGCGCATAAACGCCTGGTGGGCGATGATTTTGGTCATTTTTGCGTTTACGTATATGGGCAAAAACGCCGTGATATTTTTGTTTTTGCTCGTGTCTTTTGCCGCATTGCGCGAGTTTTTGTCGCTCATCTACATCCGCAGGGGCGATCACATCGCGCTAGTGGCGTGTTTTTACGTGATTTTGCCCGTGCAGTATATTTTTATCTATGCCGATTGGTACGCGATGGCGATGATATTTATCCCGGTTTACGGATTTTTATTTTTGCCGATTTTGGCGGCTATTTGCGGCGATGCGGCATACTTTTTAGAGCGCTCGACGAAGATCCAGTGGGCGCTGATGATCTGCGTGTTTTGTATCTCGCACATCCCCGCACTTCTTTTGCTGGATCTTGAGCGCGGTAACGGCATGGAGCTGATGCTGTTTTTGATCATAGTCGTGCAATCTAGCGACGTACTGCAGTACGTCTGGGGCAAGCTTTTTGGTAAGCGCAAGATCGCGCCTAGCATCAGTCCGTCTAAGACCGTGGTCGGTTTTGCGGGAGGGGTTCTTAGCGCTAGCGCGCTGGCCGCGTGCCTACATCATCTCACGCCTTTTGGCGCTGCGGGGGCGTTTTTTATCGGGCTTGCCGTTTGTATGATGGGCTTTTTAGGAGGGCTTGTTATGTCTGCGATCAAGCGCGATCTGGGCGTCAAGGACTGGGGCTACATGATCAGCGGGCACGGCGGGATGCTTGACCGCATGGACTCGCTGTGCTTTGCGGCGCCGATATTTTTTCACATAGTTAGATATTTTTACGCGTGAGGTTTTGATGAAAATTTGGAGCAAAATTTTACTTTTAGCGCTCGCGGCGAATTTTGCCTTTGCATTTTCGGCCGAAAAGCTCGTGCAAGACGCTAGAGCGCAGGTCGGACAGACGCTGTTTTACGATCCTTCGTACGAGAGGCTAGCCTATCCGATGGGCGACGTGGATATGATAAGAGGCGTTTGCACCGGCGTCGTAGTTAGGGCGCTGCGCGGGCAGGATATCGATCTGCAGCGGCTCATTCACGAGGATATGAGCGCAAATTTTAGCGCCTATCCAAAAAACTGGGGCGCGAAAAAGACCGACAAAAATATCGATCATCGCCGCGTACCAAACATCGCCACCTACCTAAAACGCAAGGGTTACGAGGCGAAGGGCGAGTTTAAAGCCGGTGATATCGTGACGTGGCGGCTGGATAACGGCAGGCCGCATATCGGCATAGTTTCGGATAAATTTGTCGCCGGCAAAACCCCGCTCGTGATCCACAACATCGGGCTTGGCGCGCAGGAGGAGGATGTGCTAAATGTTTACGAGATAACGGGACACTTTAGGATAAAATAAGTAGAAAAATCAATAAATTTAAGCGAGAAAGGCGAAAAATGGAGTTTAAAGAGAGCTATTTTATAACAAGCGACGGCGCGAAGATATTTTACAGATACCGCCTGGCTGCGGACGTAGCGTGCGAAAACCAGGGCGCAAATGAAGTAAATTTGAGCGAGGACGGCAAATTTGACGAGTCAAATTTAAGCGCCGGGGCCGCAAACGAAACGTCAAATTTGACTATCGAGCAAGCAGGCGGTGCGGATGAAAATGCGGAGCCAAATTTTGGCGGCGAGGGTAAATTTGAGGAGCAAAATTTACCAAACGGCGGCGAAAACTTGGACTCAAATTTAAATGAAGCTAGCAAATGCGGCGCGTCAAATTTGAGCGAGAAAGAGCTGGCTGAAAACGCCGAGCAAAATCTCAAATTTAAAGCCGCGCCAAACGCCAAAGCCGTAGCGATATTTCACCGCGGACACGAGCACTCTGGCAGGACGACGCACGTAGCGGACGGGCTAGCGGACGAGAGTTTGAGCTATTTTGCCTGGGATCAGCGCGGACACGGCAGGAGCGAGGGCGAGCGGGGCGACGCGCCGAGTATCGGCCGCCTCATCGCCGACGTGGACGAGTTTGTGGCGCACATCGAGCAGAGATTTGGCTTTGAGACGCAAAATCTAGCCGTGATAGCCCAGAGCGTGGGCGCCGTGCTGGTCTCGGCGTGGCTGCACGACTACGCTCCGCGCGTTCGCTGCGCGGTGCTGGCTAGTCCTGCGTTTAGCGTGAAGCTTTACGTGCCGTTTGCTAGAGCGGGACTAAAAGCGCTCTACTGCGCCCGCGGAAATTTTTTCGTAAACAGCTACGTCAAGGCGCACTATCTCACGCACGACAAACAGCGCCAGGCTAGCTACGACGCCGATGCGCTCATCACTCGCGCGATCTCGGTGCGCATACTGCTTGGGCTTTACGAGGCGGCGCAGCGCGTGGTTTCGGACGCCGCCGCTATCACGACGCCTACGCTACTGCTGGTTTCAGGCGATGATTGGGTCGTAGAGCATGCCCCGCAGCACGAGTTTTACAACGCTCTTGGCGCGCGCGTAAAAAGGCGCGAGATTTTAGAGGGATTTTACCACGATACGCTGGGCGAAAGCGAGCGGGAGAGGGCGTTTGAGATAGTGCGCGAGTTTGTCGGCGAGCGCTTTAGAGCGCCTTTTAGCGAAGTAGACTGCACGCATGCGGACGAATACGGCTTTAGCCGCGAGGAGGCCGATAGGCTAGCTACGCCGCTACCGAGATTTAGCCTGAAAAATTTGCGATTTAAATTTCAGCGGATATTTATGCAGGCGGTTTCGCCGTGGGTCGGCGGGCTAAAGATCGGCGAAAATACCGGCTACGATAGCGGCAGTACGCTTGATTACGTTTACCGAAACGAACCGCAAGGGGCGAATAAATTTTTTAAATTTATCGACAAATTTTACCTAAACGCCATCGGCTGGCGCGGTATCAGAGAGCGCAAACGAAATATCAAGCTAGCTATCGATCAAGCCGTGGCAAATCTGCAGGAGCGAGGCGAGCCGCTACGACTGCTCGATATCGCCTCGGGACACGGCAGATACATACTGGACGCCGCGCAGGGGCATAAATTTGAGCGCATAACGCTGCGCGACTACAGCGACATAAACGTAAAAGCCGGTAGCGAAATGATAAAGGAGCGCGGGCTGCAGGACGTCGCGAGCTTCACGCAGGCAAACGCCTTTGACGCCGCTAGCTACGAGGGTCTGCAGGACGCATATACGCTTGGCGTCGTGTCAGGGCTGTTTGAGCTCTTCCCGGATAACTCGGTCGTGCGCACCGCGCTACAAGGCTTTTCAAGCAGCGTAAGAAGCGGCGGCTACCTCATCTATACCAATCAGCCGTGGCATCCGCAGCTTGAGATGATCGCGCGCGCTCTATCTAGCCACAGGCAGGGCGCTGCGTGGATCATGCGCCGCCGCAGCCAGGCCGAGATGGATCAGCTCGTAGCAAATGCGGGATTTAAAAAAGTAAGAGAGTGGATAGATGGGGATGGGATATTTAGCGTGAGTTTAGCTGTTAAAATTTAGCCTTTTGCGGCTTGTCTCGCGAGTGCTTTTAAATGATTTCGTAAATTTCGCCCTGCGACAGACTACATTGTCTAGTCTTGGGACGAAATTTACTTCAAAACATTTAAAATCACCTCACGATACTTCGCCTTAACTTTTTATGTTCAAATTTGAAGTCAAATTTTGCTCGCCGAGACCTGTACCCCAAAAATGCTAAACTAAAAAACGTGCGGCGCGGTAGCGCGGTCGCACCCCTTGAACGTGCAGTGGGGTTGGAGAGGGCTTCTGCGTCGCTGCGCTAGCAGCTGCAAGCAGGAAGGGAGAGGGTCTGCCTTCGGCAGTTGCGAGTGCGTAGCACGACGCAAAGGAAGGCGACGCTTCGTAAGTAGTACCCCCTTCCTCTCCCGAAGAAAAGAGAAAGGCGGATACAAAAGGGAGCTCTTTTGCTTCAGCTACGCTTCGCAACTGCTGGCAGAGCGTAATTTAAGCCCCCACCCCCTTTACAACAAAGTAAAAAACAACCTTAAACGGTTGTTTTTACGAAAAGAATCTAACTAAATTTGACTAATTCAAATTTAGCACCTTAAAGGTGCGGGTATCGGCAAGTAAAATTTACAAATTTACGTCAAGCGAGCGATCTCGGAACCGATTAAGCCGTAAAAGCGCAAATCCGCTAAAATTTGATAGAATTAGCAAAAAAGGCAAAAATGAAAACAAAACCGTTTTTATCGCAGCTTATCGCGCTAGTCGTAGTTGCCGCGATATTTTACGCTAGCTACGGCGCCACGAACGCCCTCTCCGCCGCCCGCGCAAACGTGCTCGAGATTTATTTCGCGTGGGAGCGCGCGCTACCGTTTTGGGCGTGGAGCATCGTGCCGTATTGGTCGCTAAATTTGCTCTACGCGCTTGGATTTTTCCTCTGCCGTGACGCCGGGGAGCTCGCGCGCTACGTTATACAGCTGCTAGTCGCTCAGATGATCGCGACGCTGTTTTTTATCGCTTTTCCTCTGCAAATGTCGTGGGACAAGCCCGCAGTTTCGGGCTTTAGCGGCTTTTTGTTCTCGAGCCTTGCCGCCTTTGACCTCCCGTTTAATCAAGCCCCATCGCTGCACATCATACTTTGCGTCGTCGTGGGCGCATTTTACCTTCGCAAGGCGCGCGCGGTTTGGCTTAAAGCGGCGCTTGCGGCGTGGTTTGCGCTCATCGGCCTTAGCGTGCTGACCACGTATCAGCACCATTTTATCGACATTCCGACGGGGCTGGCTGCGGGCTGCCTTGTGCTCCTGATTCGCCCGCTAGAGGGCGCGCCGCTTAGTTTTGCCATAGCTAGGGAGGCCGCGCGCTACAAATGGGCGGCGCTATATCTGGGACTCGCGTTTTTGACGCTTTTTGCGGCGATCGTGGGAGCTAAAATTTGGGGCGCGTGGATACTGTGGCTATCGTGGGCGAGCCTTAGTTTCGCGCTGGTTGCTTGCGGTTACGCGTTTTTTGGTGCGGGAGTTTTTGCTAAAAACGGGCAAGGCCGTCACGCCGCCGCGGCTAAAGCTTTGCTTCTTCCCTATCTTTGCGTAGCGCGGCTAAATGCGCTTTTTTGGCTGCGCGGACGCTGGCTTTCAGACGAGATTTTGCCAGGGCTGTATCTGGGCTCGGTTAAGCAGGCGGGTAAATTTGACGCGGTGCTAGACTGTGCGGCCGAGTTTGAGCGGCCTGGCGGCGCGCAAATTTACGCGAGCCTACCTATGCTAGATATGATAACGCCGAGCGTAGACGAGCTAAAACGCGGCGCGGACGAGCTTGAGCGACTTGTGAAAATGGCTTTTAGCAGCGGCGAAAATTTATTACAAAGTGTGGCAAAGTTAGGATCAAATTTTAGCGCCGAAGCAAACGGCTACGCGAACGAGCAAAATTTGAAATTTCACAGGCAAGCGGGCTCGCGGGTAAATTTGCAAACGTGCGGCGCGGCAAACAAAAGCAAGATCGCCGAGATGGAGCAAACTCTTGCAAACTCAAACGAACGAGTTGCCGAAGCAAACGATAAAAAGGTGCTGGTCTGCTGCGCGCTGGGCTACGGCAGGAGCGCGTCGGTGCTGCTTGCTTGGCTAGTGATTTACGAGGGACTGGGCTTTGACGAGGCGCTAAATTTGCTAAAATCTCGCCGCGAAAAGATCGCAGTCTCTAGCTCGCTGCGTGAGCTGATAGAGCAGATGGCCGTCCGCACCAGCTAAATTTGAAAGCGGAGTAAAGACCGGCAAATTTAAGCGCGAAATAGACGCAGGCTAAATTTGATCAAGTCCGGTTTGAGGGATCAAATTTAAAAAATCTGCAGGCTGGAAACAAGCGGCATGGCAAAATTCTCGGCGAAAACAAACGGGAATTTAACCAAAGGCAAACGCCCAAAATAAGGAGGGAAAATGACGAATGCGGAGCAAAGCAAAATAGCGGCGCAAGGTGGGGAGCGAGAATGCCGCCAAAGGACGGATGATAGAGCCTTGGCGCTGGTTGCGGCTAGACTTTTAGCGACGCATAGGCTATTTTTCTTGTTAAATTTGCTCCAGCTAGCCGTCTGCCTTACGATTTTTACGAATTTTGCCGTGATTTCGGGCTTTTTAGCGGCTTTTGCGGGGCTATTTTATCTGCACGTTAGGCTGCATTTTGATACGCTGATTTTTAGAGATTTTGCGGAGGGGAGGCTGGGGTGCGGTAAATTTGACGCGGCGCTTACGGAGCTAAATTTGGCTAGCAAGCCGCCTAAAATCCGCGATATGAAAAGTCGCTGCGCGGGAGCTTTGCGGCTATATAAACTAACGGCCGCGCTTACTATCGTTGTCGCCGCTGCGGCTTTGGCGGGTTGTTATCCGAGTTAAATTTGCGGATGGTTTAAGCGGCTACGAAATATCAAGAGTCGTGCAGCCGTTTTGGCAAATTTAACCGTTTTTCGTTGTCGGCAATTTTTTAGCGGAGTTTTGGCGACTGAAGTAGAAATTTGTGCGCTTGTTTTTGACGATATGAAGCCTTTGCACGACTTTGGCGAGCATTTTTAGGTATTTACGGGCAAATTTAGCAGTCAAATTTGATGTGCCAAAAAGCTCGAAATTTGCAAGCAAATACCGCAAAAATAGCACGCGAGACAAATTTGCTAGCAGACTTCGCGGCTACGCTCTAAATCTATGCGGACAGGGTTTGCTTGTGGCGCGCTTCTTCTTTGTCGGGCGAATTTGCGAGCCGCCTAAAGACGTTTTCGACGCGTTTTTCGGCCTTGCTTAAATTGTTTTTGCGTTTGATTTTGCTAAGCATAGGCACAAAAAATCAAAACAAATGCAAAATACGAGCAAAATCTCGGCGCAGGTCGAGTAAAGGCTAAAAAACCTCTCGCCGCCAGCGCCGTAACAGGCCCGCAAAGTAACTTCAGAATCGCTAGACGAAAAATAAAACGTAAAAATTCGTCTTTTTGGTTTGCGATCGGCAAAAATGCAAAAAGCGCGCATATAAGAGCGCTCTAGCGTCAAACGGTACTAAAAGCTCCGCTGAGGCGCTCCAAACGGAATCAAAAACGAGATTTTGCCGATAAAACCGACAGCTTGGCGACGAAGTCGAGGTTTTTGGCGGCGCAACTGCAATCGGATCTAAAGCAAAGCGAGCAAAACGCGATGTAAAAGAATAAATGCAGGCAAGTGCGGCGGGAGTAAGATTAAAATTAGGATTTTAGAGATAAAGACGGGCGGCAAATTTTATAAAAGCGTAAAATTTCGCCGTAGTGCTGAAAACAAAGTATCTAGGCGCGATACAAAAAACGCAAATTGCCGCCAAGTCCCGTTTCGCTAATTTCGTTCTTTTTGGGATTATGGCTTATTCGGGCGGGAACGTCCGTTAAATTTGACCTACGGCGATTTTCGTCGCGGCTATCGCAAGATGTAAATCAAAAAGCAAGGTCGCGGCGTTTGCGCTATGAATTTATAAAAAGAGCCGGAGCTAGGCGGTATAAAGACGGCTAAATTTGTTTTGCGAAACGGTAAATTTGCGCTTTAATCGCAAGCTAAATTTGTATCGCGTCGGCGCCGTAAAAGCAAATTTGACGAGCTTATAAAACGTAAATTTACCGGTCCTGGCCGTATGCCCGAGAAAACTAACAAGTATGCAAAGTAAAATTTGAAAACGTAAATTTTGCCCGCAAGGCTCGCAGGTCTGCTAAATTTGCTGAAATTTACTTAAATTTAGAGCGAAATTTTACCCTTTCCCTTTCAAATTTTTATCTAAAAATCGGACAAAATATCCGAGACTTGCTTCTGCGCCTACTGCGGTTCGCCGCGATCGGCGCCCTTTACGACGATGAGTTTCGAGTCTGCGCTCTTTTGCGATAAAACTTTGCGCATAAGCTCTGATTGGTTGGGCAAGACGCGTTTGCCTGGTCGCCGACCATGATCAAAACGGCGGAGCGGCGGCCAAGACGTAGTTGATCGGGTTGGCTTTGGCGGTTCGTTCGGGGTATTTTAGCGCGTCACCGCTCGTGCGCGAGTTCGTCGCTATGCCGTTTAGCCATAGCACCTCGGGAGCGGATGCAGAGTAGTGTTCTTCTTCGAGCTCTTTGGCGTAGCCGTGCCCGATTTTAGCGAGATCGGAGAGGCCGTAGATATCGATAACCGCGAGCACGTCGCTACTCTGGCCTAGATTTTGCTTTGGTCAAATTCCTTGACGCCGTTTGTCGCGCCCGTCATCGCAGCCGGGTATCCGCCTGCGAAATCGCCTATGACGGCGATCTTTGCGGGAGGGGGTCGATGCCTATCTATCCGCATTTGTTCGCAAAAATCTTACCGCAGATTTTACGTCGATGAGCGGATCCGGGAATTTAACCTCCGGAGCCGTGCGGTACTTTATGGCTGCGACTATGTAGCCCGCCTGAGCTATATCTGCGCGAGGTTGGAGAAATTTGTTTTATTTGACGAGATGAAACCTCCGCCCGGCGCGAAAAGCACCGCAGGCAACGGCTCTTTGACCACGGGCTTTATCGCGTCCATTTCTAGCGCTTTGTTTTTGTAGCCGTAGATAGGCGGGCGTAGACGAGGTTTGAGATGAGCTCGGCTCGCAGGACGGCGACGTCGATAACCTGCGCGTTTTGCGATCTTTTAGGCCTTGCGCACCCAGAGACGACATGCTACCGTAGCTAGCGCCAGGACTGCCGATTTTTATGTTTTCTCTTTTTTAGAGTATCACGACCTCGGTTTTTAGCTCTATGCTGAATTTTTCCAAAACGCGCTCGCGAACGGATACCTCGTTATTCTCCTGTTGTTTGATGATTATTTAAATTACTTTCGGGAATAGGGTCTTCGCCGAAATTATTCGTTCCTACCGTACCGCGCATAACAAACCATATAATTAAAACAATTGGACCAATGATTGGAATAAAAAAGAGCAGCACCCACCAACCGCTTTTATTTAGGTCGTGCAGTCTTCTAACGCAGACTGCAAGGTTGGGTAATAAAAAGGCTAAAGCTACAAGCGTAGAAACAAGCTCTGATTTTTCGTATATGGTTGATGCACTTATGTCTATGCAAATCGCAACTATATCTATCAGAAAATTAAAGACTCCAAACCACCAGTACTCCGATCTAGATGCTCTGCCTTCAAACTTTGCGTAGCCGCTAAGGCAACTTTTTACCGATTCGGTGAAAGTCATTGTTTTATCCTTTATTTTAAAAAAACCTCTATTGTATAAAAATAAATAGAAATATTTGCTTAAGAATAAACATTTTACGGGTTAAACGAAGCAGAAATTTAGGTGTGCTTAATTTAATCAAAAACCGTTTTTAGTTAAATGATGTTTTTGTAATATTCTAGTAAGTCTAGGTCTAGAGTATCACGACCTCGGTTTTTAGCTCGGTGCCAAACTGCTCCAAAACGCGCTCGCGGGCCAAATTTATGAGCCCGGTCACGTCCGCAAAGGTCGCGGCGTTAAAATTTACGATGAAATTTGCGTGCTGCTGGCTAAATTTAGCCCCGCCTATCGCGTAGCCTTTAAGTCCCACTGCTTCGATCAGTCTGCCCGCGTAGTCGCCTGGCGGATTTACGAAACAGCTGCCAAAGCTAGCGCCCTTTGGTTGATTTGCGCGTTTAGCGGCAAAATCGGCGGCGAGCGCTGCGTCGAATTCGCGCGAGATTTTAAACTCGGCGCCGAAAATCGGCCCCTCGATCCCGCTTTTGCGGTAGCTAAAATTTATCCTCTCACGCTCTACCCGGCCGCGTCCCAGCCGCACGGCGAGCAGATCATCGCTGATACTAACGCCGCAAAGCCCTGCGTTCATTTTTATTAGCCCGCCTAGCGTGCCGGGGATATTTTGCAAAAACTCAAATCCGCCGATATTGTGCTTTTTGGTGAAGTTATAAATTTTGCCCGACTTCGTCGCAGCGCCGATACCAAGCACGTCGCCGCTTAAATTTATATAATCAAACGCTCCGCCTAGCATCATCATCGCGGGCGGATTTGGCGAGACTAGTAGGTTGTTCGCGCCGCCTATCATCATGCGCCCGGCAAATCCCGGCTTTAGCACGTCCTCTATGCTCTCTAGTACCGCCACCTCGTGCACACCGCCCACTCGCACCGAGCTAAATTTAGAAAAGTCTATAAGCTGCGTCATTGCACGAAATTCGGGATAAACTCTATCATACGCGTCGTGAAATCGACCATCATCGAGACCATCCACGGCATCAAAAATATAATCACGACGACGACGAGGATGATCTTTGGCACGAAGCTTAGCGTCATCTCGTTTATCTGCGTCGTAGCCTGGAATATACTGATGATAAGGCCCGCCGACAGGCCCGCCAGCAGCATCGGGAAGCTTAGATAAAGCGCGATCTTAAAGGTTTCGATACCGAGTTCTATGAGCGTTGATTGCATTAGCTAAACCTTATATCGTTGTACTCGGCAGGTACGAGGTAGTTTTTGGCATCGATAGGCAGCGGATAAAATCCGCGCTCATAACCGAGCGCAAAGAGCCTATTTACCGCCTTTAGCTGCGTTTCGTTCATCGAGACGGAGCTGTCGTTTGCGTAGAGATTTAGGTAGGTTTTTAGCTTTTCTTTATCGACGCGGATGAGATTTCTCTCTATTAGCATGTGCGACAAAAAGGGCTTATGCGCGGTGGCGATACGCACACCCTCCGTTAGCACGCGCTCGCACTCTATGGCATCCGTTATCGGTAGGCTGCGGCGAACCGCCATACCGCCCAGCGGCAGCGGCAGATTTTCGCCCGCTAGCTCGCTCCAGATATCCCAGATCTCGCGCTCCACGCAAAGCTCGTCCGAAAAGTCCAAAATACTCTCATGTATCAGAACGCCCGCGTCCACTTCGCCGCTCAAGACCGCGCTCTCGATTTCGAGGAAGTTTTTATAAACTATGCGTGCCTGCGGGTATGCAATGCGAAAAAGCAGGGCGTTTGTCGTGTGTTTGCCGCTGAGCGCGACCTTGAAATTTCGCTTTAAAACCGCGCCCTTTTTCTTAACTAGCTTTGGGCCGTAGCCCTCGCCGAAGCTCACCGCCGTGCGCAAAAGCGCGTATTCGTCGCAGATGAGCGGATATAGCGCGAAGCTAATCGCCGTGGCCTCATACGTGCCCTTTAGCGCCTCGTCGTTTAGCGTCTGGATATCAAGCGCGGCGGCGCTAAATTTTAGATTTTTGGAGCTCACCCAACCGAAATCAATCGCCTTATACATAAAAATATCGTCCGCATCCGGCGAGTGGGCGACGTTTATATGCTTAAAAATCTTCAAATTTTATCCTTTTTGCTCCGCTTTAAATTTCGCGCGCGGCTAAATTGCGAAATTATAGTAAATTTTTGCTACAATCGCCATAAAAATGCGGAATTTATAAAGAAAAATATGGAAAATCAGGCGTATTTAAAAGAGCAAATTTTAACTTATCTAGGCAACAAACGCTCGCTTTTAGGCTTCATCGAACAAGGCGTAAATATCGCAAAACACGCGCTTGGCAAAGAAAAACTAAGCTGCTGCGACCTTTTTAGCGGTAGCGGCATCGTGTCGCGGTTTTTAAAATCCCACGCAAATTTCATCGTCGCAAACGACCTGGAGCTTTATAGCCGCGTAACAAATGAATGCTACCTCGCAAATGCGGACGCGGAGTTTAAAAAAGAGCTTGATTTTTGGCATGAAAAATTAACTCGCCAAATCGGCTCAAATTTGCAGGAAGGCTTTATCTGCGAGCTTTACGCGCCAAAAGACGAAGCAAATATCTCAGCCCAAGACCGCGTCTTTTACACGAAAAAAAACGCCGCCTATATAGACACCGCGCGCCAGATGATCGAGGCGCTAGTGCCGCGGGATCTGCGCGTTTTTTTCGTCGCTCCGTTGCTGTATTCGGCTAGCGTGCACGCCAATACCAGCGGCATTTTTAAGGGCTTTCACAAAAACAAGGACGGCCTGGGGCAGTTTGGCGGACGCGGCAAACA
Source organism: Campylobacter rectus (assembly GCF_004803795.1). Classification (NCBI taxonomy): domain Bacteria; kingdom Pseudomonadati; phylum Campylobacterota; class Epsilonproteobacteria; order Campylobacterales; family Campylobacteraceae; genus Campylobacter; species Campylobacter rectus. Next base: position 178,457 of record NZ_CP012543.1, read on the forward strand.
CGCGCTATCTCGCATCACGGCAGATATCAGCCTGCTTAAGCCCGTTTTTTCAAATTTTAACGTCAAATTTGATGTGCAAAGGCGAGACGCAAATGAGCTTGCCGCCGAGCTTCCGCCGCTTGATCTGGTCTATCTTGATCCGCCTTATAACCAGCACCCCTACGGCTCGAACTACTTTATGTTAAATTTGATCGCTAGCTACGAGCGTCCGAGCGAAATCTCGCGGGTTTCTGGTATCGCTAGGGGCTGGAACCGCTCGGTTTTTAATCAAAAATCAGCCGCCGCGCCGGCATTTTTCGAGCTAATCTCAAAGCTAAAAGCTAAATTCGTGCTCATCTCGTTTAACTCCGAGGGCTTCATCGCGCGCGAGGAATTTAGCGAAAATTTAGCAAGGCTGGGCGAAGTGCAAATTTTGGAGAAAAAATACAACGCCTTTCGCGGTAGCAGAAATCTAGCCAGTCGTCCGACGCACGTGAGCGAGCTGCTTTACGTTTTAAAAAAGGCGTAAATTTGGAGCAAATTTGGCCGCGCTCAAACCCGTCTCAAATTTGCGCGAATAATCAAAAATTCATCTCAAATTTGATAAAATCAGACGAATTTATTTTAAGGTGAATTATGGAAGCGGATAAGAAAAAAGCGCTTGATCTCGCGCTAAAACAGATCGATAAGGTATTTGGCAAAGGCTCTATCGTGCGTCTTGGCGATGTGGAGATAGAGCCCATAGATGCGGTATCTACGGGCTCACTCGGACTTGACTTGGCTCTTGGCGTCGGCGGCATACCAAAAGGCAGGATAATTGAAATCTATGGCCCGGAGAGCTCGGGAAAGACGACGCTCACGCTTCATATCATCGCCGAGTGTCAAAAAGCGGGCGGAACGTGCGCATTCGTGGATGCCGAGCATGCGCTAGACGTCAAATACGCGTCAAATTTGGGCGTAGATACGGACAATCTCTATGTCAGCCAGCCGGACTTCGGCGAGCAGGCGCTTGAGATCGTGGAGAATTTAGCCAGAAGCGGCGCGATCGATCTTATCGTCGTAGATAGCGTCGCGGCGCTCACGCCAAAAAGCGAAATCGAGGGCGATATGGGCGATCAGCACGTAGGCCTGCAAGCGCGCCTGATGAGCCAAGCGCTGCGTAAGCTCGCGGGCGTCGTGCACAAGATGAACACGACCGTGATCTTTATCAACCAAATTCGTATGAAAATCGGCGCGATGGGTTACGGCACTCCTGAAACGACGACCGGCGGCAACGCGCTTAAATTTTACGCTTCAGTGCGCCTAGACGTGCGAAAAATCGCTACGCTAAAGCAAAACGACGAGCCTATCGGCAACCGCACGAAGGTCAAAGTCGTGAAAAACAAGGTCGCGCCCCCATTTAAAGTAGCGGAATTTGATATAATGTTCGGCGAGGGAGTGAGCCACGAAGGCGAGATCATCGACTATGGCGTAAGCCTTGATATCGTGGATAAAAGCGGTGCATGGTTTAGCTACAAAGAGACGAAACTAGGGCAGGGCAAGGAAAATTCTAAAGCGTTTTTAAAAGAACATCCCGAAATAGTATCTGAAATAGTTTCAGCGATAAAGAGCTCGATGGGTATTGAACATATTATCAATAATGCAGGCAAAGATACCGAAGAAGATAACGACTAATGAAGGATAAGAAATGGTATTTATAGAAGACGTAACCGCGATAGAGGTGCTAGATAGCCGCGGCAACCCGACGGTGAAAGCAACCGTGGCTCTAAGCGACGGCACCGTAGCAAGCGCGATAGTCCCAAGCGGCGCAAGCACGGGCAAACGCGAGGCGCTGGAGCTTCGCGATAAAGACGAAAGATACTGCGGCAAGGGCGTGCTAAAGGCGGTAGAAAACGTAAATTCGCAGATCGCCGAAGCCGTGATCGGACTGGATGCGTTTGATCAAAAGGCGCTTGATGACGAAATGAGAGAGCTTGACGGCACCGATAACTACTCAAATTTGGGCGCAAATGCGGTGCTTGGCGTATCTATGGCGGTAGCGCGCGCGGCGGCTAAAAGCCTTGACGTGCCTTTGTATCGCTACCTTGGCGGCGCAAACGCTAGCGTACTGCCCGTGCCGATGTTTAATATCATTAACGGCGGCGCGCACGCGAACAATAGCGTGGATTTTCAAGAATTTATGATTATGCCGTTTGGATTTGATAAATTTAGCGATGCTTTGCGAGTGGCGACTGAAATTTACCACACGCTAAAAGGCCTTCTAAACGCGGCCGGTCACAGCACGGCCGTGGGCGACGAGGGCGGATTTGCGCCGAATTTAAACGATAACGAAGAGCCGATCAAACTCATCATGCAAGCTATCGAAAAAGCGGGCTACAAGGCAGGCGAGCAGATCAAACTAGCCCTAGATGTCGCAGCTAGCGAGCTGTACGAAAACGGCAAATACAAGCTAGAGGGCAAGGAATTTAGCAGCGAAGAGCTGATAGAGCGATACGCGCAGCTTTGCGAGAAGTACCCGATATTTTCGATCGAAGACGGCCTAAGCGAGGACGACTGGGCGGGCTGGGCGAAGCTAACGAGCAGGCTTGGCTCCAAAGTGCAACTCGTGGGCGACGATCTATTTGTAACGAACGAGAAAATTTTACGCGAAGGCATCGCCAAAGGCGTAGGCAACGCGATCCTAATAAAACCAAATCAAATCGGCACGGTTAGCCAAACTATGCAGACGATCCGTCTAGCTCAGCGCAAAGGCTACCGCTGCGTGATGAGCCACAGAAGCGGCGAGAGCGAGGATAGCTTTATCGCGGACTTCGCCGTCGCGATGAATACGGGCCAAATCAAAACGGGCGCGACCTCAAGAAGTGAACGCAACGCCAAATACAACCGCCTGCTTGAGATCGAGCGCGAGACGGACGAGTTTTTGGGAAATCAAATTTGAGCGAAGCCTTAGACGAACGCGTTGAGAAAAAGCCGTTTGATCTTAGGCTTTTTTTTAGATTTGCACTTATCACGCTTTGCGTGGTGTGTTTTGGCATTTACGTGGGCAATATAATCTTCGGCAAGCGCTCGTTAGACGTGATGCTAAGCCTGCAAGAGCAAAAAGTCCAGTTAAAGTGCGACGTCGAAACGCTCAAAAAACAAAACGCCCAGCTGCAAAAGGCGTATTTCGAGCTAAAAGAGCTTGAGCCCGGCGATGAATAAGTTAAATCGGATAAATTTTAAAAAACGGGGGAGTTATGAAAATAGGTAAAATTTGGCTTTTGGCGCTGGTTTGCGGGCTGGCTTTGGGCAGAGAAAATCCTTTCGCGCCGTCAAGCGACATAAACGCAAGTATGGCTAGTAGCAACGTCGTGGAAAATTTGCCGCCTTTTGAGAAGCAAAATTTCAAATTTCCCGCCGACTCTAGAAACTTCATCTCCGTCACGCTAAAATACAAAAGCATCGACGGCAGCATCAAGGAAAAGACCGTTGATATAAACAAAAGCATCTCGTGGCAGGACGAGTTTTCGATAGACAAGATCGCCGTCCCCGTAGTCGCACCAAAGTCCGACGTCTCGGTCACTAAAGAGGAGCCAAAAGCCGTAGAGAGCGCCGCGCCAAAGCCTACCGAGCTCAATATGACCGCGCAAGAGCCGCTAAAAGATATCGTCATAAAGCCGCTTGAAAAGACGGGGCCTCAAAAGCAAATCACCTATAAGCAGACGAAATTCGAGATATATCCGATGCAAATAAAAATCTTCACGACCGACGAAAAGCTAAAGGACTACTCGATAAGCAAAGGCACCAAAGTCGTGATCGACTTTGCCTCGCAAACGGACGCCAATACGAGAAAAGACGAGCTTGACTGCGGCGCGTTCAAAACGGCGCTTTTTGGTTCGCACGGTAAATTTTACCGCGTAGTTTTCGATCTTGACGGCAGCTACAAACACGCGATCGAAAAGACGCAGGACGGGTATTTGCTAAAGCTATCGAGGTAAATTTGCTTTTTGCGCGCCTATTTTTCGGCGTGCAAATTTAGCCTGATATTTACTTGCGGCGAGGGTTAAATTTGAGCCTTTGCCGCTCTTGTTTTTTAAATTCGGCTTTTAAATTTAGCCGAATTTGCCTTGATTTAAATTTCCCCGCATTTTCAAATCCCACGTTCCCAAATTCACTCAAATTTAACGAAGCAAAAAGGATCAAATTTGCACGCCTTGCTAAAAATATTTAAAACAGTTTTATACGCCGCTTTGTTTTTAGGACTTTATCTTTTGGCGGATAAGTACGGCTTGTTTGCTAAATTTGTCAATTAAATTTATCGACTCGGCTTTGCCAAATAAATTTCGAGTCGAGAGTTGGATGTTAAATTTAATCGTCTGCTTGTGGCGTTTCTTGAGTCTTTTGTAGCGAGCGTAATATTTTGCTCTTCTACTCTCATTTTACTCTCCTTTAAAGTAATTTTTAAATCTCGCATCAAAATTTAGTAACACGTATCCTATATTTAAATCCATTTTTGGAAAAGTGTTCATAACTAAAGAAATTCTTTTATCATCACATATATACTTTCCGCTATAGCCGCCAGCACTATAATCGGTTAACCTCTTAAACATAAAGTATCTCTGTTGAAAAGCAATAGTTTCATTTGTTTTATTGTCTATGATTCTCATTGTGTCCGAGTGAAAGTATTTAGAAGCGAACCGATTTAAATTTACCTTGTCATATAGGACGGCATAGTTCATCTTAGGCATCTTGTCTTTCGTAGTTATGATTTTATTTGAGTCGATTATTTTTATGATTCTAGCTCTGATATCATCATAGTGCGACGTCTTATCTCCCAGCTCTTGCTTGACCTCTTTTACTATTTTGTCGTATTCATCTTGATTTTTCTCGTAATGATATATGGCTACGTTTCCGTCGGGTAAATTTAAAGCCAAAGTTTTTAGATGAATGCCGTCAAGATAATTATTCATCATATTTTCTATATCTTGCTCGTTAAAGCCGTTAAAAACATTATCCTCAAAATAAATACTTTCAGGATATTCTACCGTCTCCTTTATAAAAGCTTTTGGAACGGTAGCGCAGTAATACACTCCAAGAATATTTGTAATGATGATGTCGTAGGTCGGGATCAAAAATAGCGCGGCCGCTACTATGCCTCTGATCCAAATTTTATTAGTGTATTTTACGGTGATGACCATCACTATGGCGCTAACCGCCATATAAGGAATAACGTAAAAAAGTAAGATTATCATGCCCATAGCGTATCCTTTTTAGTTGTCGGCAAAACAGAGACGGTACGTTTTGCCTCGCGCCTAAAATATGCGGGTCAATAAAACCCGCAACTGCTTTAAATTTGACCGCTTCGCATCTTTTGCAAATCATTGATAAAATAATAATGTCGTAAGGCTTAAGGCGGAGTTAAATTTGAACTTCGGGAAGTGCTAGCCGTTAAATATGACGCTTGTCTCACGATTTTGAATATCGTAAATTTAACCTCGCAAGTTATTTTTTGTGATAAATTTGCTCCAAATTTGAACCTAAATTCAAAACAAAATTTAACCGCGGCAAAGCTGTCCGCACATTTACCGCAAAAGTAATCAGTCGTCAAATTCGGCCTTTGCTATATAAAATGAAACTAAAATTTCAAATCTAGTTTAGATATTTTAAAAACAAATTTCGGTAATATTGCTCTAAGCAAAAATTTTATCCGAAAGGAGCTGTTATGAGCGGTATTGCTCTCATCGTCTGCTTCGTCGTCGCGGTCGCTATTATGATCGTGCTGATTTCTAAGTTCGGGGTTCACCCCTTTATAGCGATTATGCTCGTCTCGCTCGCTCTAGCCATCGTCGCGGGCATCGACCTGGTCAAGGTTCCCGCGATCATCGGAGAGGGATTTAGCGGGATATTTAAAAGCATAGGCATCGTCATCATCCTGGGCGCGCTCATCGGTATGGCGCTGGAAAAGACGGGCGCGGCGCTAAAGCTGGCCGATATGGTCGTGCGATGCGTAGGCGACAAGCGCCCCGAGCTAGCCATGCTCATCATGGGTTGGATCGTGGGTATCCCGGTCTTTTGCGATAGCGGCTTTGTGGTGCTAGATCCGATCCGCCGCGCGATAAAGGAAAAGATCGGCGCCAACCCCGTAGCTATGGCTGTCGCGCTCTCTTGTGGCCTATACACCTCGCACGTATTTATACCGCCGACTCCGGGTCCGATAGCGGCCGCCGGACTCGTGGGCGTGGGGCACAACTTGCTGCTAGTCATCGCCGTGGGCGCGGTAGTTTCGATACCGGTTCTCATCGCGGGCTATCTTTTTGCCAAAACTATCGGCGCAAAAGTGAGCCTAAAAGAGGATCTAACGGAGGTCGGCAAGAGCTACGACGAGATCATCAAAGAGCACGGCAAGCTGCCTTGCGCGTTTTTGAGCTTGGCGCCTATTTTTATGCCGATTTTGCTGATGGCTCTAGGTTCGGTCGTCTCGATACTAAAGCTAAAAGGTATGTTTGCGAATTTCTTTTTATTTATGGGCAACCCGATCATCGCGCTCGGCGTGGGCGTACTATTTGCCGTTATTTTGCTGGCTCAAACGGGCAAGCTGGGCGAATTTAACCTTATGACCAACGAAACGCTAAAGATCGTGGGACCGATCCTTTTCATCACGGCTGCGGGCGGGGTGCTTGGCAACGTCATTGCCAAAGCGGGATTCGTCGAGTTTATGAAAGCAAATGCCCACCTCATCGGCACCGTGGGCATATTTTTCCCGTTTGTTATCTCTGCTATCATCAAGACCGCTCAGGGCAGCTCGACTGTGGCGCTTACGACGACGGCATCTATCATGGGGCTTTTCACCGATAGCAGCTCGATGATGAGCGCGCTCGGGCTCGCGAGCGAGATGGGCGCGGCACTAACGGTAATGGCGATAGCTGCGGGCGCGATGACGGTTTCGCACGCTAACGACAGCTATTTCTGGGTCGTTACGAACTTTAGCAAGATGTCGCCCGATCAGGGCTACAAGACCCAGACGATGCTTACCTTTATAATGGGCATCGTAGGCATGGCTACGGTTTGGGTGGCGTCGCTGATTTTATTGTAAATTTGACGGCAGATTTGGGTCAATTTTGCTCTTGTAGTGCGATAGAATGGTAAATTTTAGCTTTAAGCTTTTCTTTTTTCTTGGGTGGCGGAAGGGGATTCTACTTACGAAGCGTCGCCTTCCTTTGCGTCGTGCTACGCACTCGCAACTGCTAGATGCAGACCCGCCCCCGTCTGCTTGCAGCTGCTAGCGCAGCGACGCAGAAACCCCCACCATCCCCACTGCACGTTCAAGGGGTGCGATAGCGCTATCGCGCAGCACGTTTTTAAATTTGTAATGAAGCCAAATTCGGCTCGCGATTTTAAACTAAATTTGATAAAATCAGACCGTAAAATTTAAGGTGAAGTATTTTTTCTTTTTACTTCGCGCAAGCGCTCGTAACGCTCTGCTTGCAGTAGCGAACGCAGTGAAGCTAAACTTTGCTACGAGGAGACGAGGTGGAAATGAGCCGAGCGAGGGCGCATACAAGTAGTATGTAACCGAGCTTCGGCGAAATTTCTAACGAAGTATAAAGGAAAAAGACGAACCGCTAACAAAAAAGGAAAAACAGATGAAAATACTAATAGCAATCGACTCATTTAAGGGCTCTCTCAGCTCCCTCGAAGCCGGCAACGCCGTAAAAGAGGGTATCGAAGCTTTGGCCGGCGAGACCAGCGAGGTAACGGTTAAGCCTATCGCAGACGGCGGCGAGGGTAGCGTGGAGGCGCTAGCGGATGCGCTAGAGGGCGAATTTATCGACGTCATCGTGCAAAATCCTCTCGGCGAAAAGATCCCTGCCAGATACGCGCTAGCAGGCGAGCTGGGTATCCTGGAGATGGCGTCTTCCAGCGGGCTCATGCTAGTAGAAAAAGAGCGCCGAAACCCGATGAAAACGAGCACTTACGGCTTTGGGCAGATGATTTTACATGCGATCGGCAAGGGCGCGCGTAAATTTATCGTGGGCATCGGTGGCAGCGCGACGAATGACGCGGGCACGGGTATGCTAAGCGCGCTGGGATACGAGTTTTTTGACGAAAACGGCGAGTTGCTTGAAGGCAAAGGCGAAAATCTCATCAAAATCACCAAAATTTCAACCAAAAACGTAGCGCCAGAGCTCAAAGAGTGCGAGTTTCTCATCGCTTGCGACGTGGATAACCCGCTCTTTGGCAAAAACGGCGCGGCCTACGTCTACGGCCCGCAAAAGGGCGCGGACGAGCAGATGGTAAAGGATCTGGACGCCGGGCTCATTAGCTTTGCGAGTGCGACGAGCGAGCACTTTTCAAGCGAATTTTGGAACTTTAAGGGCGCGGGCGCGGCAGGCGGGCTGGGGTACGGGTTCGTTAGCTACCTAAACGCCAAACTAAAGCCCGGCATCGACATCATCATGGAGGAGATCGGCATCGAAGAGGATATAAAAAACGCCGATCTAATCATCACCGGCGAGGGGCGACTGGACTTTCAAAGCTCGATGGGCAAGACCCCGACCGGAGTAGCGAAGATCGCCAAAAAATACGGCAAGCCCGTCATCGCGCTAGCAGGTAGCGTGACGCCGTGCGCCGGCAGCTGTAACGAAAACGGTATCGATGCGTTTTTTAGCGTATTAAACGAGCCCGTGAGCCTGGAGGAGGCGATGGAGAAGCAAACCGCGACGCGCAACCTAAAAATGACCGCCCAGCAGGCCTTGAGGCTATATTTGCTGGGACGCAAGGGGTAAATTTACGCTTTGTTATGACGGTTCGGCGGGCGAATTTGCCGACTTGCCCGCTTGACTTCGTTTTGCTTAGCCGCTCGGCGCGTTTTTGCGAGCTAGAGAGGATGCCTCGCGGGGTTTGCTCGTTTTTGTCTTGCCGCGATTTCCCTACCGATTCGGCGGATACGGCGATTTGGTAGGACGGATGAGTAAATCGTAAAATTACGCCGGCTATGTGAATGCGGCAGGCATTTGTGGGCTTTGATGCTTGGACGGTTAAATTTGACAAGATTCTCGGCGTCGTTTTCGGGCGGCTAAGGCGGCTTAAATTTACTCGGCCGCTTGACGCCGGTATCGACATTTGCCGGTCGCTTCAGACTTTTAGCGAGTCAGCGCTAGACGTGCTCGGTCCAGGCCTAGACGGTTTGGCGTCTTTTGCGGTTAGAGCGGTTTAAATTTGCCGGTCGTTTGATGCCGGTATCGACATTTGCCGGTCGCTTCAGACTTTTAGCGAGTCAGCGCTAGACGTGCTCGGTCCAGGCCTAGACGGTTTGGCGTCTTTTGCGGTTAGAGCGGTTTAAATTTGCCGGTCGTTTGTGGGGAATTGCGGCGCTTTAGGCGGATTTATATGTATGCTTTCGAGTCCGAGCTCGTTTTTGACGGCTAAATTTCTCTAGTTTTTTGATCAATTTAGCTTTTTCGAGGCTTGTCGGCCGATTCGGCGCTATTGCAAATTCGCTTAGCCCCGAAGTTTTGCGAAGTATTTTGAAATTTTTACTCGCGCGTCCGCCGCGTCCGCGATATTGCTTTATTTGCGCTTAAAATTTGTGCGGCATAAAGCCGAGGCTTTAAAATTTGTCTTTTCGGATTTAGAATTTGCGGGTAAAATTTGACGAAGCGAGACGGTCTTATCCGTGTTTTGAGTGCCGGATTTTACTTTATTCGGTTGCCAAACCCGCACCTTTGCGGTGCGATTTTTTGCATTTTACGGATTTTATTTAAATTCGGCGAGGCGCTTTGGCGCGCTTGTTGCTACGAGCTTGCAAATTTATTTCGCCAAAACGTCATAGTTTGAAATATTTTCGCTGTATTTTAACAAGCATAGGTATCAAATTTAGCTTAAATTTAAGCAAAGAGAATTTAAATAAACAATGCCCGTCAAATTTGACCTAGGTAGCAAGCTCGGTAAAATTTGCGGCGGAAAAATCCAAAATAAAATCAAATTTTGCGTTCGAGTTTTCGGCGGGCGGGTTTTGCGCCTATGACGTATGCTGTTTGGTTTATTAAATTTAATAAAACTCAAGAGCCGTTAGCCAAAATCGGTCAAATTTAACAAAAATGCAAGCCAAAGCCCGAGGAACGGGCTTATTTCGGGCTTATTTTTCTTTAGCTTCGACTTCGATCTCTAGCTCGACCTTGTCAGATAGCGCGGCCTCGGAGGTATCCATCCCGATCTCAAAGAGCTTGCGCCTAGTTTCGCCCTCTAGACTAAAGCCGATTTTTTCCTTGCCGCTTTGATCCGTCGTGAAGCCGCCAAGCTCGAATTTTAGCACCACGGGTTTAGTGATGCCGTGCATCGTGAGCGTGCCCACGACCTTGCCCTCGGTATCGCTTTCTTTTTCAAATTTGACCATTTTGTAGGTGATTTTGTCAAATTTCGCCGCATCGAAGAAATTGGCGCCTTGCAGGTGTGCGTCGCGTTTTTCGTTTTGCGTATTTATCGAGGCGGTCTGGATGGTGGCCTCGAGCGCTTTGAGTTCTTTGGCGTCCTTGTTGTAGTCGATCACGGCGTCAAATTTGCCGAAATTTCCGCTGACTTTTGATATGCTTAGGTGCTTGATTTTAAAGCCGACGTTGCTATGAACGGCGTCCGCCTCATAAACCGTAGCATTTGCAAAACTCGCTGCGAGCGCTGCGGCTAGCGAAAATTTGATTAAATTTTTCATTTTTTCTCCTTGTGATTTTTCGCAAGTTTATTTAAAAAAAGTAAATATATAGCTTTTTTGTAATATTTTAAACGAAATTTGAGTTTGGAGCGAGGATTTGGCCGATTTTGAGCCGTATTTATGGCGTGCGGTATGGCTTTGCTTATGCGGGCGGTGCAGAAGCGAGGGCGGGGTGCGGGGTTGGTTTCTGCGGATATGTCGCAAGCCAAGCTGTTTGCACGAAGGATCGGTGAAACCAGACTGCACCGTTTAAAACGCATCAAATTTAGCCAGATAAGCTAGATTTTAAATTTAAACGGACAAAATTTAGCTTGTTTATCAATTTTGCTCCTAAATGAAAACGTCTGGTTTGCAAGGTCGGTAAAGCGCGTCCGTTATCGCGGAGTCCGCTGCCTAGCTCGTTTTTGCTTGCGAAAATGACAAGATGAGTTTTTGCGTTCGGGAAAGTCGGCTCTACCGGCATGCGTAAATTTGACAAAATCACAAAAATGCGGAATTTTCGGCAAAATTTGCTCAAATTTTCGCTTCAAAACGCTACTTTGGATTTTAAATTCGGGTATTTTTTGCCAACTTTTACTTTTGCGCGCCTTAAAATCCGCAAGCGTTTGGGTTGCTATCCGCCAACGATATGCATAAAAAGGAGGTAAATTTGCATAATCTCGAGTTTTGATTTTCGGCATGTCGATGACAAAATTTGCTTAGACTGTTTTATCTTTTAAGCAAAATTTAAAATTTGATACAATAAATTCGACGGTATTTTTTATGCTTCGCTTTTTGCAAAAATAGCGTTTAAAAATCGGCGATAAATTTGCAACACCGCTTGAGGACGCGGTTAAATTTCAAATATAAGTTTCTTAAATTTAGCGTTCGTATGCAAGTCGTATGTTAAAATTCGCTAAATTAAAGCGGAATTTCGCTTGCTAATTTTCCGCGCGAGTCAGGGCTGTTTTCGTAAAGGCTTTTCCTAAAGTCCGTGACGCGGCCGTAAAATTTGTAAATTTAAAGCTCAAATTTTTAAAATTTACGAGCGACTTTGGCTTGGGACGATTTGCGCACGCAAACGCCTCGCAGATCAAACAACGCTTGCTCGCCCAAATCCGCACATACAAAACGGTAAAATCGCCGTCAAGCCGAATTTAGCCTAAAATTTCCCCGACGAAAAACAGCGCCGACATCGCAAACGTGCTGAGCGCCACGACCTTTAGCCGCCCGTCGAAATCGCGACACTCTCGCACTCGTAAGACGGAAAATAGGTGCCAAGTAAGCGGCGCAAAGCTCGCTATGTAAAGTAATTTTTTGCCCGGCTCGCCGCGCAAAAACGAGTAGCAGAGCATTAGCCCCGCTCCGCCCGCGATCAGTGCGAAGTGATAGCGCTTAGCCGGCGCAGTCCGATACGCACGAGGATCGTGCGCTTACCCTTGAGCGCGTCGTTTTGGATATCGCGCATGTTGTTGAGATTTAGCACCGCGGTGCTTAGCATCCTGCACGCGCATGCCGGCAGCAGCAGTGCCGCATCGAGCGAGCACGCGTATAAAAATACGAGCCCGGCATGCTCAAAAGTCCGAAAAACAAAAACACGAAAATGTCGCCAAGCCCCAGGTATCCGTATGCGTCGGCGCCCACGGCGTAGCGGATCGCTGCGTATATCGATGCGCCGTCCAGCGCCAAAACGCTTAGCGCGAGGCTGCAAGGCGAAAGCAGCGCCGTAGCGACGATGACGCGCTTCATCTCGGCGGCACTCATCTGTCCCGTTTGGATAGCGCGACGCGGCCCTAGTCTGCCATCGTCGTCGGTGCCCTTTACCGCGTCGCCGTAGTCGTTGGCGTAGTCGCTTAGTACCTGAAACGGCAGCGTCGTAAGCAGCGCCAGCGCGAAAATATCCGCTCTAAACGCGCCTGTGTCCCAAACTGCGCCGCTACCGAGTATCACGCCAGAAATGCTAAGCAGTAGCGATCTAAAGCGAGCGGATGCATAAAGAGCTTTTGCGGTTATTATTTTGCCTTTTTTGATTTTTGGCGCCGAATTTTACGGCAAATTTGAGCTCAAATTTAGCGCCTGAATGCAAAAAATAATATAAATTTGACGCTAGTTTGGGGCTTGGAGTATTTGTCATTTGCGGCTTTGCTAAGATGATTTAAATTATAAAATTAATAATTATTTTAAGTTTTTTTGGGATAAAATTAACCTCGTAAATATTACCGATAAGGAGAAAAGATGGAATTCTTACAGCTTTTATTAGTTTTGGTGGCCGTGATAATCATCATAGCCAAACCGCAAAAAGAAAAGATCGCATTCGGTTTGGTCGTGGTTGCATGGCTGTTTATGGCGTATCTGTATGTAGGGCACAAGTCGGGCAATCTGCTCACGGCGATAAACCTATAAGGAGCCGCGGTATGAACGAAATCAAAAAAGCAAAATTTTTCTATGCACTTATGTGCTTGGCGGGATTTTTGATCATCCTTTTGCCGGTAGGTATAGCAAACCTGATTTTCGGCTACGTGCTAAAAGATAGCCCGTGCACGTTGTGCTGGGGGCAGCGCGAGGCTATGATTTTTATCGGCGTGATGGCTCTTTTTATCGTTAGATACGGGCTAAAGGCTAAATACTTAGCTATGCTGCTAGTGATGACTGGATTTGGACTATGGCAGTCCTTTGCGCACTTCGGTATCCACGCGCACAGAGATCTCGATCAGGGCTTTGGGCTCGCGGTTTTCGGTATCCATACTTATTTTTGGGCAGAGGTGGTGTTTTGGGCGGTGGTAGTGCTGCTTGGGGCTATATTTTTCTTTGCGCCCAAATTTAGCGCGCTTGAAGAGGAGATGGGCGGCGATACGATTAGAAAATTCGGCTCTTTTACTCGCGCGGCCTTTATCGTTTGCGCATTTATAATCGCCTCAAACGTATTTCAAGCTTTCGTTAGCACGGGCATCCCGCCTTATTACGGACAGGGCGATCCGGTGCGCTTTACGCTTGATCCGAAATACATCATCTGGGACGATAGCGGCTATAAAAATCACTGGAAAAGGGTGTCGTTTTTGGGCAAAAGAGACGTCGCCGCGCCTGATTACGCCTTTGCTCCGGCTGGAGAGAAGCTAGGTGTGAAATTTGACAACGACCCGACCAACGCTCCTTTGGCGGTCGATGAAAATCTAAGCATCGCCTCAAAGAACGATATAAGCTTTGCTAAGCCTATAAATTCTCTTGATTTCATAAACGGCGAATTCGTCGCTAGCTCGAAGTGGGAAGTGTTTTTCATGGATGAAAATTTTAAAGTTACGAGCGATTTTGAGATCGATCCGTACTTTTCGGCGACGGTCGATCCGATCATCGGCGTGATCCCGTTTATGGGCGATAAATACATGCTCATGGGCTCAAACAAGACGCTTTTGAGATTTGCCAAAAACCCTAACGCGGACGAAGCGCTTCAATACGCCGATTTCGTGCGCGGTAACGATAAATTTGAAGGGCAGGGCAAAGGGCTCGGGCGCAGCAGGATCGACACCGTCAGAGCTAAATTTCACCACGTAGCAAGCATCGCTACCGACGGGACGTACTGCTACCTAGCCACCGTGCCTAACAACAAAGACGCGCAAAAGTTCGTCATCTCTAAAATTTTATTGAGCGACCGCACGCTTTCGGGCGAATTTACGCCAAAAGCCGCGCTCAAAGAGGGCAAGAGCCTAGGCGATCTTTACGTCACGTCGATGACTTATAAAGACGGCTTTCTCTACGCGCTTAGCAAAAATCACAACGTTATCGCGATCATCAATCCAAAAACCGAGGAGATCGTAAAGACGCTTGCTTATCCGAGCGAGATAACAAACGCTAGAAGCATATTCTTTAAAGACGGAGCGATGAATATTTTATCCTATCAGGACGGCAAAAATACGCTTTATCGGCTAAACTAAATTTGGTTGTAAATTTAAGCATTTCGGAGCGATTTTTATACGACGGGTCGCTCCGTCGCCGTTATAAATTTAACTCAAACTCCCTAACTTGCGGGCTATTATTATGACGCAAACCGCCTGGCCAAAAATATCCCAGTAGCCTGAACGGCAAATCTCGCGTGCAAATAGTCGCTCCGAAAATAGGCACCGAAATAAACATCATAGCCGTTAGCGAAAATAGGTCTATGAAAAATCGGCGACTCGGCCAAATCCGCCAACCGCCTATAAAAAGCCGCGCATACTCCGCTAAAAAATAGCTAAAAGCAGATGAAATAAGCGGTATTTAGCCGAAGCTAATCCGGCGATCGCTGCGTATATCGACGCGCCGTCCAGCGCCAAAACGCTTAGCGCGAGGCTGCAAGGCGAAAGCAGCGCCGTAGCGTCTGCGCTAGCCGGTATGATCTCTACCGTGCAGTTATTTATCATACAAAAGCTCATAGAAAATGCGCGGGTTAAAATCCTTAAAAAAGTCATTTAAATTTGCAGAGCCGGTCCCCTGCCGTTCGTTTGGCGCCGTTAGCGCGAAACGGGCGTAAATTTAAATCTGCCGCCCGCGTATCAAGCTCGTCTGCGCTCGGTATCATCGCGGTCAGGGTTATGCCCGGCGTAAATTTAGCGAGTATAAAAGTGCGCCGAGCTTGAAGTTTAAACCGTAAATCAAACTCGGTCAATCCGAATTTGCGCCTAAATTTAAGGCTCGGCTTGTCAAAAATAAAATTTAAGCCGACAAAAACGCCCGGCCGTCGGGTGCGCAAATTTAACCAAGCTTCGCAAATCACTTCAAAATCGCAAAGCCGATGCCGATTTTATCGGTGTGGCGGTTGTAGTCGATGAGGCTCTCGCCGTATCCTGTGAAGTACTTCACGTAGCCGTAGACGCCGCTCTTGCCAAACGGAAACAGCCACCCAAGCTCGCCCGCGCCGCGGTTGGTTTTATCAAAATGCAGGTTGTTTCGCACCATCGCCGTAAAGATATGACCGCGGTAGGGCAGGGCGAAATTTACGTCTATGTTGCCGAGGTATTTTTCGATATCCGGGTTGTCGTCGTCCGCGCTTTTTTCGGGGATGCGCGCCCATGCTCGCGGGATCACGACGAGGCTGCCGGCGTAAAATTTGGCCTCGAGATAGACGCGGTTCCATGAGCGCGACTTCTCGCCGCCCTGGCCGTTACTCTCGTGCAAAAGTCCCGCACGCAGGTAGTCAAGGCTAGATATCGCCTCAAATCTCGTCGGAAAGGTCACGAATATCTCGGGACGGTAGTTGGTCTCGCGAAACGGCGTCGAGGCCTTAGCCGTCTGCCACCACGAGCTTTGCGAGTAGCCGGCCGAGATCGTTTCGTTCATATCAAACACGTCGTAAAACAGCGGCTTTTGCAAGCTGATCTGAAAAGCGGTCTCGAATCGGCGCCTATCTTCGAAGCGATTAAGCGTGTAGGTCGCGGGCAGGAGGTAGTTTAGGTGGTGCATTTTTAGGCCTAAAATTTCGTCCACGTCGTATGCCTCGCCGCTTTCAAATTTTGCTCCCGCGCGCTCTTTGACGGCGATCTTTCGCTCCTCTACGGGCGCGTCCGCTACGCTATCTGAGGGCGCGATCACGTAGCGCTCCATCGCGGCCGTTTCGCCGTCCTCGTCCGTAAATATCGCTTTTTTAGCCGCCAGTTTATAAAGCTGCAAGGCTCTTGTTTTATCGCCTTCGTGCTCGAGCTTTACGGCGGCTTCGTAGAGGCGTTTGGCTTCGTCTTTGACGGTCGTTTCGGCGACCGAA
This sequence comes from Campylobacter rectus, assembly GCF_004803795.1. NCBI lineage: Bacteria > Pseudomonadati > Campylobacterota > Epsilonproteobacteria > Campylobacterales > Campylobacteraceae > Campylobacter > Campylobacter rectus. The sequence goes on from NZ_CP012543.1 coordinate 194,833, forward strand.
TTTATCGCCGAATTTGCAGGCGCTCGGGCTAAGTATTCGGTTGTCGTTGCCGCGCTTGGCGTGACTTGGGAGTTTTGCTCGCTTGCTAAATTTCGCTCGGCTTTTTCGTCATAACGCGCTAAATTTTTCTCAGCTTGTTTGCTCGGATTTGCCGCTAAAATTTGCTTATGTCGCTCGTCGATTTTTGCTGCTGAATTTTGTGCGATCCGGCTAATCGCAGCACTTTTGTAGCTCGTTAAATTCGAAGTTTTTTGATCGTTTTTTGTAGCATTTTGCACCGAGGTTTGCTTGCCGTCTTGCAGCTCAAATTCGGCTTTTGCGTTTGAATTGGCCGCTAAAATTCGAGCGGTTTGCGCGGCGTTTTCATCTTGCGGCATCTGCGCGAGTCGCTTGTTTAAAGCGACATTTTGCAGCGTCGAATTTGGCGGTAATTTCTCGTTTGTAGCGTCTTTAAAATTTTTATACGCGGTCGAGGCGGCGGTCAAAATTTGCGTTTCGTTTTGCATAGCGCCGTGGCCTTGAGTCTGCCGGGCAAGGTTCGCATCCGTTTGATTTTGCGTGCCATTTGGCTTATTTTCTTGCGCCAAAAACGCGCTTTGCTCGCTCGGCTTGGTTGCTAAAATTTGCGAAATTCGGTCAAGCTCACTTTCTTTGGCGCTTGTTAAATTCCGCGCTATTTGCTCTGCGGCGCTCGCCTCGCTTGCCACGACCAAATTTATCAAAATCGCTATTAAAATGATAAAAATTCTCATATTTTCCCTTCTTTTAAAGCTCGTTCATAGTCGCTTGGATAGTTGATGTTGAAAAATTCGTCTGCGTGCACGAATTTTACGATCTTGCAGCGGCAACGGCTGCGCAAAAGCCCGATCTTGTGCTCGCCCGCGGCAAAAAGCTCGCCCGCCGCGTCCGCTAAATTTGCGCTGAAAAACCCGCAAAGCGAGTGCGCGTGCGAATCGTCTGCGGCGATAACCATATCGTATTCGCCGGCAAATTTATATAGCTCGCGCACGCACTCTTCGCTAACAAACGGCATATCGGCCGGGACGATAAAGACGCTTTCGTTTTTAAAATTTCTAAGGATACTGTAAAGAGCCAGCATCGGAGAAAAGGGCTCTACGCTCAAATTTGCTCGCTCGTTTGCGATTTGCGAGGCAGGTAAATTTTGCGGCGATAAAATTTTATTTTCTTGTCCGCTTTGCTCCAAATCCGAAACGAGCGCGCTGTCGTTTTTTGAAATCAAATTTGAAATATTTTGCGATAAAATTCGAGCTTGCGATTGCGCCGTATCATTGTCGCAATGTGAAAAATTCGGCGTTTTGCCCGCATTATCGTCAGGCGACGGCTTTTTTGAAATTTGAGCGCGCATCGGCTCCGCATCGCTGTTTTTGAGCGCGCTTTTATCCGCTTCGCTCTTGGTTAAATTCGGCTTTTGCTTTGAAAAAATATCCGCGCCGCAATCTTGCAAATTTACTTTTTTTTCGTATGCGCGAGCTAAATTTAACTGCGAAATTTCCTTTGCGTCGGCGTCTTTGATGAGCGGTAGGGGCGGGTCAAACTTTTCAAATTTGGAGCTAACGAATACGCGCTCGAAAATCCGCCCGAATTTATGCGCTCCGTAGTGCGTGAGCGTCGCAAATCCGCCAAAAGGCAGCAATGTTTTGTCGCGGCCCATTCGCGAGCTTTTGCCTCCGGCTAAGATGACGCAGGTTTTCATTTTTTTCCTTAAGCAAAATTATAAGGCTAACTTTAGCTAAAAACGGCTTTGATTTACCAAAATGCACCCGCCGCGCCCCAAAAATAGTATAATGCGGATTTTAAAGGAGAGAAAATGAGCGAGAAAAATTTGCAAATTTTAGGTTGGATAGGCACGCGCCTATCGGTCATTATGTATATTTCCTACATCCCGCAGATAATGGGCAACCTTGAGGGCAACAAGACGCCTTTTATCCAGCCTCTGGCCGCAGCGATAAACTACACGATCTGGACTAGCTACGACCTGCTAAAAGTCAAAAGGGACTACCCGCTAGCGGCTGCGAATTTACCGGAAATAATTTTCGGACTTTTGGCGACGATAACGGCGTTTTAAAGGATAAAGACCGCTAAATTTGCCGATACGGCGAAGTTAAATTTTATTTTTTGATGCTAGTTTCAGTGGCTCAAATTTACAAATTTAACTTCAAATTTGAATGTAAAATTTTCTGAATCGTTTTGCCGACGCAAAGAGTCATAAATTTGAATTTTTGGCTTCTTTTTGCTGTATTTTAATATCTTGATTTTTTTGTTAAGAGAGGGACTTGAATTGTGCTCTGCTCTGCTTCATGCTTTGCATTCGCAGCTTTTGGGGAAGCAGTTGCGAGTGTAGCAACGGTAGCGAATGCAGTGAAGCTAAGCAAAAGAGCTCCCTTTTGTATCTACTTTTCTTTTTTTCTTGGGAGGCGGAAGGGGCTTTACTTCGCCTGCGGCTCGTAACTGCAAGCAGACCTACTTACGCTCTGTTTACAGCTACGAGCGAAGCGGTCTCAAGCCCGTAGGGCGACGGTAGCGAACGTAGTGAAGCTAAAGTAGAGCGTCGCCTTTCTTTGCTTCGGCTTTGCCTCGCAACTGCAAAGCAGACCCGCCCCCGTCTGCTTGCAGCTGCTAGCGCAGCGACGCAGAAACCCCCACCTACCCCACTGCACGTGAGAGGTGGCGACATAGCTTTGCTGACGCAAAGCGTCGCGGATTTTTAGTTAAATTTGAGTGTAACGAATTTACATTTTCAAGGTGAGGGTCTCGGCGACTCAAATTTGAATGCAAATTTTCTGCACTGTTTTATAGCTACAAGTACTAACAGAGTAAAAAGTTCTTTAGTGGATCAATTGGCTTTTCTTTTCTTTTCTTTTGGGAGAGGAAAGGGCTTTACTTCGCCTGCGGCTCGTAACTGCGAGCAGACCTACTTACGAAGCGTCGCCCCTTCCTCTCCCAAGCCCTCTCCAACCCCACTGCACGTGAGAAGTTGCTGCACTGCGTGCAGGTTAAATTTGGCGCTAACGAGCTGCGTATTCAAATTTACGTTTTCGCGATGCGGATCTCGGAGACTCAAATTTGCAAATTTTACTTCAAATTTGAGCGTAAAACGATAAGGCGAAGTATTTTTTCTTTAGACGAGGCGGAAACGACGGAGGCGAGGGAGCGGACTAGTCGTCCGTGACCGAAGCCGACCGAGTTTCTAACGATGTATAAAGAAAAAAGACAAGCCGTCAAATTTTAAAGATCGCGCGGATCGGCAATTTTACCTACGACGGCACTCGCCGCTGCTACGGCCGAGTTTGCCAGATACACCTCGCTCGTGCGATCGCCCATACGGCCGACGAAGTTTCTATTTGTCGTGCTTACGCAGCGCTCCCCAACGCCCAAAATCCCCATATATCCGCCCAGGCATGCGCCGCAGGTTGGGTTGCTCACGACTGCGCCAGCCTCGGCAAATATATCCATCAGCCCCTCTTTTTGCGCTTGCAGGGCGATTTTTTGTGTCGCCGGCGTGATGATGAGGCGGGTTTTGCGCGCTACTTTGCGGCCTTTTAGGATTTCAGCCGCGATGCGCAGATCCGAGAGTCTGCCGTTCGTGCAGCTGCCGATAAAGGCCTGATCGATAGCGATGTCGTCTTTCACCGCCTCGCGCACGCTCTTGCCGTTGCTTGGCAAAAAAGGATAGGCGATCACGGGATCGAGCTTGCTAACGTCGATCTGCAAAATTTGCTCGTAGTTTGCGCCCTCGTCGGAGTAGTGCAGCTTCGGCTCGGCGCGTAAATTTTTACCTTTTAAAAACTCTTTCGTAGTTTCATCGACCGCGATGATGCCGCTTTTGCCGCCGGCCTCGATCGCCATGTTACACATCGAAAAACGCCCGTCCATGTCAAGGTTCTCTATTGTCTCGCCCGTAAATTCCAGCGCCTTATACAGCGCGCCGTCCACGCCGATGTGGCGGATGATCTCTAGGATGAGGTCCTTGCCGTAGACGTGGCGGTCAAGTTTGCCGCGAAAGATCACTTTGATAGTCGGAGGCACTTTAAACCAGTTTTTGCCCGTTATCATCGCGTAGGCTAGGTCGGTGCTGCCCATGCCCGTGGCAAAGGCTCCCAGAGCGCCGTGCGTACAGGTGTGGCTATCGGCGCCGATGATGACGTCGCCAGGTACCACGAGGCCTTTTTCAGGAAGTAGCGCGTGCTCGATGCCCATATCCTTCTCGTCGAAATAATTTTTCAAATCGTGCTTATACGCAAAATCGCGGCTGATTTTGGCTTGGTTGGCGCTTAGGATGTCTTTGGCGGGGATGTAGTGGTCCATCACGACGCTAAAGCCGTCCGGGTTGGCGAGCTTCGTCGCGCCGCTTCGCTCAAACTGCTTGATGGAGATCGGAGTCGTGATGTCGTTGCCGATGACCATGTCGATGTCGCTTTCGATGATCTCGCCCGCGAAAACCTCGCGTCCTACGTGCTCGCTGAAAATCTTTTCGGTGATGGTTTGCTTTGAGTTTTGCATAAATTTTCCTTTTTTGCGGATGCCGCGCGTTTTTAAAATTTAGCGATTTTAGCGAAAAATCATAAAATTTCTCATTATGCTGGAGCGAGCGCGACGCGTATTGACAATGCTTATCAAGACGTAAGATATTTTCAAGCGTTTTTGGACTAAAATTCGCAGACATTTTTAAAGGAGAGCAGATGGAAAATTTAGTTATCTTGGAAAACAGCGCGAATTTTAACCCGCGAGATATCGACGAAATCCAACTAAGTATCGGCTGGACTGAGCAAAAATACATCGATGCCGCACCGCTTTGGAGTCACTATGATATGTTTAGAAACTGCGACTACTTCGCTACCGCCAAAATCGGCGAAAAAACCGTCGGCGTACTGGAAGCATTTGCCGATAGGGATAACTTCGCGACATCCTATCTTTCCATCATTATGGTGCATAAAGATTATCAAAAAAAGGGCGTCGGCAGAGCGCTTATGAACGCTTTTAATAAAAAATTCGCCCACACCACAACCTGGGCTATCACGCCGATTACTCAAAGTAGAGACGGGGTGGCTTTTCTGGAAAAATTTGGCTTTAACGAAACGCCGAATTTTACCACTTGCTGGAGAAAGCGAAGGATCGATCCTTTGTCCTATGAGATAACCAAAAAGCCTAAAAAAGAGCTGCCGCAAGGTCTCGTTATCCTAGAAAACAGCGCGAATTTTAACCCGCGAGACATCGACGAAATCCAACTAAGTATCGGCTGGACGGAGCAAAAATACATTGATGCCGCGCCGCTTTGGAGCCATTATGATATGTTTCGAAATTTCGACTACGTCGCTACCGCCAAAATCGGCGAAAAAACCGTCGGCGTTTTAGACGCATTTAGCGATAGAGACAACGCCTTTACGTCCCGGCTTTACGGCATTATGGTGCATAAAGAGTATCAGCGAAAGGGCATCGGCACGGCTTTGATGGATGCGTTTAATAAAAAATTCGCCCACACCACGACTTGGGCTATCACGCCGATCGGCAAAAACAAAGACGGAGTGCCGTTTTTAGAAAAATTCGGTTTTAACCAAAATACGGAAAATTTCACCGTGTGCTGGCGAAAACGTAAATAAAGCCGGTGATGCAAAACATCTCTAGCAGTCTTTACAAATGCTTTAAGGGGTTTAAATTTCGGTTCAAATTTTCTCCTTAAAGCCGGTGATTTACGCATACCAAGCTCATCACTCAAGCCCGGTATATCGCTGCGAGGCTAAGTCAAAAATATATAAAAGAAGGCTTTGAGGACTGCTTTAACGCGGTAAGATTTAATTTACGAATTTTACTTCAAATAACCTTGTTTTAAGCTCGCATTTAGCATAAAAAATATGCTTAGCGTCAAAAAACGGAGGCTAGCAAAGGCAAAATTTGAGCAATGAACTGGAAAAGACGCTTGCAAAAAGAGCTTAAATTTAGCACTTTGAGAAATAGTTATTTTTGATGACAGGGCTACTAAAACGCATTTATAGATTATGGCCATTTTCTATTTTTTAGTCGTATTTTTAAGCTAGCTAAAATTTTAAAATTTTATAATTAGCCGATGAAATACGCAAATTTAAAACAAATACAATCTTTTCTAGGCAAATTTAAAAAAATAACCGCAATCAGGCGCGCGGGCGATATGGCGATATTTATCCAGTTTGACGGCGAGCTTGAGCTATTTTTCGACCTTAGCAAATCTGACTCCGCGATCTACGCAAATCAGGGTTTTCTAAACGTCAAAGAGTACAAAGCGCCCTTTGACGTCGCGCTTAAAAAGAGGTTCTGGGGAGCTAAAATTTTAAATTTAAGCGTGCCCGAGGGAAATAGAATTTTAAAGCTGGAGTGCGAATTCCAAGGCTCGTATAAGAGCCTGGCTTCGAGCCTGTTTTTGGAGTTTACGGGGCGTTTTACCAATGCGATCATCACGGACGAAAAAGGCGTCATAGTCGAGGCTTTGCGCCATATAGACAATAATTTTCGCGTGATAAAACCGGGGCGCGAGCTGCTTGAGCTGCCGCCGGCTATGATAAAAGAGCGAGAGACACCGCCGATAACGGACTTTGAGCGGTATTTTAGCGAGGAATTTAAGCGCGTAAATAACGCAAAGCTAGAAAATCTGCGCGCCGTAAAATCGGCCGCGATAGAGCGCAAAATGCAAAATTTAAGCGAAATTTTATCGGGCCTTGAAAACGAAGCGGATCTAAATGCGCAGAGCGAAATTTTAAGCAAAAACGCGGGGTTAATTCTATCAAATTTACACGCGTTAAAGGACTACGAGCGCGAGGTAACGCTAAATGATTTCGAGCGAGGCGAGGTGCGTCTCGTGCTGGATGATAGTCCTAAAATCGCCGCAAATGCGATGTTTGCCAAAGCAAAAAGGCTAAAGCAAAAGGCGGCGGGTCTAATCATCGAGCGGCAAAATTTGACCGAAAAGCTGGAGTTTTTATCAAATTTACAAACGCTCGTAAATGAAGCGGGAAGCGCCGAAGAGCTAGAGATCCTAGCGCCTAAAAAAGCCCGCGCCGCAAAGCAAAAAGAGCAAAATCAAAACGTCGAGGATTTTTATGTCGAGGGTTATAAAATCAGCATCGGACGCAACGAAAAAGGCAACGTCTGGCTGCTAAAAAACTCGAAAAAAGACGACGTCTGGATGCACCTAAAAGACCTGCCGTCCGCGCACGTCATCATCAAAACCGCAAAAAGCGCTCCCAGCGAGGAAATTTTGAGGTTTGCGGCGAAAATTTGCGTAAATTTTAGCGTCAAAGGCGGCGGGACGTACGAGGTTGATTTTACCAAACGTAACAACGTCAAAATTACGAGCGGCGCAAATGTAAATTATATTAATTTTAAGACGATATTACTAACGAAGCATGACTAAAAACAGGAGGCGAAAATGGCTGTAACACCCCTTGGCAACACGATTTTTATCAATCAAAACGTAAATATGGTCTCAAGCAAGGTCGCCGACGTCCAAAATAGATTTGACCTGCAAAATCTCGCCGCCGCATCGCTGGCAAGCGACGAAAAACAAGAGGTCTCCGAGGTGCGACCGACCGAGGAAACCTACAAAATCGATCCCGAAAACGAGCACGAAAAGCAAAAGGGCAGGCAGGAGCAAGGCGAGCTCGCCTCGGAGCAAAAGGGCGAAAACGCAGACTCCGAGAATGAGGACGGAGAAAGTTCCGAGGAGCACGTCGCGGCTAACGACTTCCCGCAGGCGTCGCCGCTTTTTCAGCATCTTGATCTTAAAATTTAAGCTTGCGGACTTAAATTTGGCTGACCGGCTCGCCGCGAGGCGGTTAAATTTGACGTTAATTGGGCTTGCTTTTTGGCGCTTTGCAAACTAACTACTCGTAGTTGCCGGTGCGACGCACGAAGCAAAAGCTAGTTTTTGCGACCAAGATATAAAGCCTTTTTGATTCGCCGCGCTCCCGGCTGCAAGTAGAGGAACCCCCCCCCTAAAACACGCTAACGTTTTCTGTGCCGCTAAAGTCTCTCAATCAAAATTTATCGTTCCTGGGATGCAAATTTTAGCCGAGTTTTTGAGATAGGATGCAAATACTGACCGGCAGGGCAAATTTGAGCTTTTGCCTGTTAAATTTTACGCATTTTTACAAACGGCGACGCAAATTTGACTTACCTTTCGTAGCAAATTTATCCGCCCGCCGTTTTGGCGAAATCAGGGAAAATTTTATGGCGAATTTTGTTGCAAAACAGGCTGCGTGATTTAGCAAAACATCCTAATTAAGGGCAGCGAGGGCGTATTTACGCAGGCGGTAACGACTCGCAAAAGCAAGCTTAAAATCCTTGCTAGCAAGCGGCGAGCAGCTAGCCGACGCGCTTTTTGTGATTTTACCCGCGCCGCAGTCTTTGAGGACGGCGGCCTCACGCTCGTAGTTTTGGGATTTACAGGAGATTTATAAATTTAACGCCGCGGATATTGCGCTCATTTTGAAGCATAAAAAGGCGTGCTAAAATACGGCGACTTTACTGCGTTAGGCGGCACGAACGGCGATAAAATGCAGTCACGGCGACGCGCTTTTTAGGGTTTGAGGCGTGGACGGGTGCGCAAAAGCGCTTAAAGGGCTACGCGGCGATTTTTAAGCAGGATGAGTTAAATTTCTTTTTTTGCGCGCTCGGGTCAAATTTACAGCTTAAATTTGAGCGGTTGCGAGCTTAAAATCATCGCTAAAGCTTGCCCTATGAGCAGGTGCAGCGAGAAGCCGATACCGCATCCGCGCGGGTAAAGCGGGCAAAAAAGCGAAGAGGGCGCGAACGAGCCGGTTTTGCGGATGCAAATTTTAATGTCAAATTCCGCTTAAAGTCGGGCTTTGATTTGGATAAATTCGAGCTTGCGGCAGGCGGATCGGACAGTTGGCGCGGGTATTTCACAAAAGGGCCGGGCGAGTCGAGGGTCCTTGATTTTGCGCATAGCGAGGCAGACGGCTTTGCGCGTGGCGGCTCGGGCGAATTTGCGTAGGGTGAGGCGAGTAAATCCGGGTGCGAAGAGGCGGATAAATTTAAGCGAGATGAGCGCGTCCGATATCTCGCGACAAAGCCCGTGCTAGCGCATAAATTTAGGCAAAAAGCGCGAAAATTTCAGGCGCCGTTACGGCTGCTTTTGCCGGGCTGCGAGCGCAAAATGCAAGGCGAAGCAAAAAAGGACGCCGTTTGCCGAGCGAAATTTAGCACCCGGAGGGCGGTCGTCGCAATGAAAAAGAGAGACATGCGCGGATCGCATACCCGCACGCGCCGAGCGCTAGTCGGTAATGCTTACGACCGAGGGCGCGAGGCAAATTTTGACCCGCTATAAAATTAGTCCGTTTTTTTGAGCGAAAGTAAAATTCGGCGCGAAGCCGTTAAATTTGCTCTAAATTTACCGTCGCGTTCGGCAAAATTTAGCGCAAAATCGTCAAATTTCGCTCGGTTCATCAAGGTTAAATTTAGTCAAGTCTATCAAATCCGTGCACGATTTTGCTGCCATGTTTAGCAAAACTTAGCGCAATAATCCCAAATTTACCGCTCGTTTCGGTCAAAAGCGAAATTCGGCGCAAAGCCGTAAAATTTGCTGCCGCATAAAAAGATTTGGCGCGAATGCATCAAATTTGCTTTATCGGAGCGAGATTTGGCGAGTTTGCTAAATTTGTGCTCGGCGAAAGCAAAGCCGGCTCCGAGTCGTCAAATTTGCTGCCGATTTTTCGTATTTTAATGGCTTGCTAAATCGCCTGCCTACCGGGAGCGAAACACGGCGCAAGCTCGTCAAATTTACATCCTTTTAAAAAATACGCTTTAAGCTCGTCAAATTTGCCTTTTGGTTCATCGAAGCTAAATTTAATACGGGTCGGTCAAATTTACCGGTCCGATTCAAGCAAATAGGCTAAAATTTGCGCCGAATTTAGCGCTTTTAAGCGAAAATTTTATACAATCTTTACTCAAAAAAGGAAAAATCATGAAAACGCGTATAATCACCGGCGTCGCGCTATTTGCGGCGGTTTTGGTCATCTTTTTCGTCGATAGTTATATGTTAAATTTCGCCATTTTAGGCTTCGTGCTTTACACGGCCTTTGGCGAAGCCGGGAAGCTCTACGGCCTACAAGAAAGCTCCCTTGCTCTCGTAGCGGTTATTTTTTACCTGCTTACGCCCTTTTCAAACCCCGTGTTTATCGCTATTTTAGCGGTTTTGCTCGTGGTTAGTTTTCTCGCGCACTTTAAGAGCGAAAATCTAACGCCCGCTCTGCCGTTTTTGTATCCGATGACGCCGATTTTTCTCATCTGGATGCTTTATTCGCAGTATGGCGTGGGCTACTTGGCGTGGCTGATTTTAACGGTCGTGGCGTGCGATAGCGGTGCGTTTTTCGTCGGTAAATTTTGCGGCAAACGCGCCTTTAGCGAGACTTCGCCGAACAAAACCTGGGAAGGCGTCGCAGGCGGTATCGCCGTGGCTACAGTCTTTGGCGCGGGCTTTGGCTGGGTGCTGACCGATAGCTTTTGGCATAGCCTCATCACGGCGTTTTTGGTTGCGGTTTTCGGCGTTTGGGGCGATCTTTTCGAGAGCTACTTAAAGCGCCGAGCCGGCGTCAAAGATAGCGGCACGCTGCTGCCCGGCCACGGCGGTATGCTTGACCGCGTCGACGGCTATCTTTTCGGCGTTGCCGCGATGCTCTGGACGCTATCGTGGTAGTGCTGGGCTCGACGGGCTCGATCGGGACGAATACCCTAAATCTAGCCCGTAAATTCGGCCTTAGCGTCGAAGCGCTGAGCTGCGCGTCAAACTACGAGCTTTTAAACGAGCAAATCGCCGAATTTAAGCCTAAATGCGTCTGCATCGCCGAGCCCAAATTTGCTAAATTCGTAAAACACAAGCGCGTTTTTGCAGGCGCGCAGGGCATCTGCGATATGCTAAAAGAGTGCGAGAGCGAGCGCGTCGTAAACTCTCTAGTGGGCTTTGTGGGACTGGCTCCGAGCCTGACGGCGCAAAAGCTGGGCAAAAAGCTAGCGCTTGCCAACAAAGAAAGCCTCGTCGTGGGCGGCAAATTTTTAGATAGGGGCTCGATAAATCCGATAGATAGCGAGCATTTCGGGCTAAAATTCTTGCTCGCCAACAAAACCCCGGTCGCTAGGCTAGTCATCACGGCCTCGGGCGGCGCTTTTTATAAAACACCGCTAAAATCCCTAAAAGACGCCCGCGCCGCAGATGCGCTAAAGCATCCCAACTGGAGCATGGGCGCAAAAATCACGATCGACAGCGCGACGATGGCGAACAAGCTTTTTGAGGTGCTGGAGGCCTTTTGGCTCTACGGCGTGCGGGATATCGAGGCACTCATCGAGCGCACGTCCACGGTGCACGCGCTGGTGGAGTTTGCTGACGGCTCGACTACGGCGCATCTATCTAAAACCGATATGATTTTAGCCATCGCGCATGCGGTTTTGGGTAAGGACGGGGTGTTAAATTTGAGCGCGGCCGATGCGAAAAACAGGCAAATCGTGCCGAATTTGGACCTAAAAACATTGAAAAATATAAAATTTGGCGAGATAAATTTGAAAAAATATCCTATCTTTTCGCTAAAAGACCAAGCTTTGCAAAACCCGGATCTTGGCGTTGCGATAAATGCCGCAAACGAAGTCGCGGTGTATAAATTTTTGCGCGGCGAGTGCGGATTTTTGGACATTTCGCGAACGGTTTTGGCTGCGGCAAAGAGGTTTGAAAACGAGAAGATAGAGAGCGAGAGTGGGATCTTTGAAGTGGATTTAGAAGTAAGGAAGTGGGCGGAAAAGTCGCTTAAATAGCGGCTTGTTTCGCGAGTGCTTTTCCGAGATTTCGCAAAATTTTCGCTCCGCAGGCTAGATGCCTAGCGCACGCTTAATTTTGCTTCAAAACTCGGAAAATCATCTCGCGATACTTCGCCTTATCGTTTTATGTTCAAATTTGAAGTTAAATTTATAGCTTCCGGCTTCAAATTTTACCCGCCGAGACCCGCACCCTGAAAATGCCAAATTTAAACCCGCGACGCTTTGCGTCAGCAAAGCTATGTCGCCACCTCTCACGTGCAGTGGGGTAGGTGGGGGTTTCTGCGTCGCTGCGCTAGCAGCTGCAAGCAGACGGGAGAGGGTCTGCTTGCAGCAGCTCTCAAAGAGAGTGTGTCTTAACAGTAGCAAACGAAGTGCAGCTAAGCACAAGGTGAGTGCATAGCACGACGCAAAGGAAAAGGGCGCTCTACTTTAGCTTCACTCTGTTAAAGCAGCTTGCAAGCAAGAAGAGGCCGGATTTGTCTCGCAGCTGCAAGCAGAAAGCAACTCGGTCGGCTTCGGTCACGGACGACTAGTCCGCTCCCTTGCCTCCGTCGTTTCCGCCTCGTCTAAAGAAAAAATACTTCGCCTTATCATTTTACGCTTAAATTTGAAGTCAAATTTAATCAAATTTGCAAATTTTGACTTCAAATTTTACTCACCGAGACCTGCACCCTGAAAATGTAAATTTGTTACACTCAAATTTTAACTAAAAACTCGCGACGCTTTGCGTTAGCAAAGCTATGTCGCCACTTCTCACGTGCAGTGGGATTGGAGAGGGTTTGGGAGAGGAAGGGGCGACGCTTCGTAAGTAGAACCCCTTCCTCTCCCGAAGAAAAGAGAAAGGTAGATATAAAAGGGAGCACTTTTGCTTCGCTTCACTGCGTTGGCTACCGTCGCTGCGCTCTGCCAAAGCAGCTTGCAAGCAAGAAGAGACCGCTATGCTCGCCTTGTGCTTAGCTGCACTTCGTTTGCTACTGTTAAGACACACTCTCTTTGAGAGCTGCAAAGCAGAGCGTAATTCAAGCCCCTTCCCCCTTAACAGAAAGATTAAATTGCGCAAAAACTCTAATTTAAAACGCTAAATTTAACCAACCCAAATTTAGCATTTTCAGGGTGCAGGTCTCGGCGAGTAAATTTAAAATTTGCTCGAAAAATTTGCTTAAAACGACACTTTTTCGTCGCCGTAATCGTCGCCGATATGTTATAATTTCACGAATTTTAAAATCGCTTTGTGTTTAAATTTGGCTGCAAAACAAGACAAATGCCGTAAATTTCAAGAGTCAAAAAATAAGCTGCAAAGATAAAAAGAGGAGAATATGGAAAAATACGAAGGCTACAATCTCAGGCTACGCGACGCTCTCGTCGGCGTACAGTTTTTATTCGTGGCGTTTGGCGCGCTCGTGCTAGTGCCGATTTTGACGGGGCTTGACACGTCCGTGGCGCTATTTACGGCAGGTGTCGGCACGCTGATGTTTCAGCTCGTCACGCGCAAAAATATCCCGCCGATTTTTCTGGCTAGTAGCTTCGCGTTCATCGCGCCGCTAAGCTTTGGCGTCAAAGAGTGGGGCATCGCCGCGACAATGGGCGGAGTGATCGCGGCAGGGCTGTTTTACGTGGCTCTGAGCTTGCTCGTTAGGCTTAGGGGCGAGGGGTTTTTGCATAAAATTTTACCGCCCGTAGTCGTCGGACCCGTCATTATGACGATCGGCCTCATCCTCTCGCCCGCGGCCGTAAATATGGTCATGGGCAAGGGGGTGCCCTATACGCAGGCGCAATCGCTTTCTATCGCGCTCGTATCGCTTGCGACGGTCATCGTCGTTATGATGTTCGGGCGAGGCATGCTGCGCCTCGTGCCGATACTTTGCGGCATCGCGGCCGGATACTGCGTGTCGCTGTTTGTCGGGATCGTGGATTTTACGCCGATTTTGTCCGCGCCGTGGTTTGCGCTGCCAAGCTTTACCGCGCCGGTTTTTAAGCTTGAAGCGGTGATCTACATGGTGCCTATCGCCATCGCGCCCGCGATCGAGCATATCGGCGATATGCTTGCGATCAGCAACGTCACGAAGGAAAATTTCCTAAAAAATCCGGGGCTTAAAAACACTCTGCTAGGCGATGGGCTTGCGACATCGCTGGCGGGCTGTTTCGGCGGACCGCCGAACACCACTTACTCCGAGGTCACGGGTGCGGTTAGCATCACGAAGGCTTATAATCCCGCCATTATGACCTTTGCTGCGCTTGCGGCGATACTGCTAGCTTTCGTGGGCAAGCTCGGTGCCGCGCTCTCCACGATCCCCGCTCCCGTCATCGGCGGCATTATGCTGCTGCTTTTCGGTATCATCGCTAGCGTGGGTATGGAGACCCTGATCAAAAACGGCGTGGATCTGGCCGAGCCGCGCAATATGATCATCGTCGCGCTTATCTTTGTGTGTGCGATTGGCGGCATGGTGCTGGATTTTGGCGCGATGAGCTTTAGCGGCGTGGGACTTGGCGCGCTCATCGGCATCACGCTAAATTTGGTGCTACCGAAGACCAAGCATTTTGAGGGGTACTAAGTTAAATTCGCGCAGAAACAGGGCGAGCTAAGGCTGGGCATTTTCGGGGAATTTTGTTTTGATTTAATTTGAGTGAAAGCGAGGTTAAATTTGCGCGGAGCTTGCGTCGTTTCGCGCAGGTGCGGGTAAATTGAGCCTAGACTTTGCCGTCAATTTGATGAAGTTTGGCAAATTTACCTGCGGCTTTTCGGCGTCGAATTCGGGCGAGTTTTTCGCTCGCCTTGCTTAAATTTTCCTGCGCGGATATGTGTGATTTTTGGTTAAATTTGCTCCGTATTTTGGTGTAAATTTGACCGCGAAATATCTAAATTTAACGTTCGTATAGCCTTGTCAAAACTCAGCCTAAATTTTAAAATTTCCCCCGCAAACGCTTCCAAATTTCTAACGTTTTAAACTAGCAAGATATATAATTGCCTTATGAAAAAGGCAGATAATTTAAGCAGGTTTGATAAAAAGGCGCTAAAGCTGCTCTTTGCGGTACTTTTCGTGCCGCTCTTCGTCTCACTCGTTTTTATCTATGAGCTATCGGTATATGACCGCTCGCGCGAGCTGCCTGCGGACGCGCAAAGGATCGGCCGCAGTGATTACTACAACATCGGCGGCAAAATTTATCTACGCTCTTGGAACCTCGCTCCTTACGAGCTAGAGGGCGGCGCGGACGCGGCGAGCTTTCGCGCGCTTGATACCGGCAGATACTCCTACACAAACGTCGGCATGGACACTAGTAGCGTATTTTGCGGCGCTCGCAAGATGTTGGGGCTGGATCCAGCGCGCACGCAAAAGATCGGCTCTCGCTACTACAGCGACGGACGCGTTAGCTACTTCTGCTCGGACGTCACGCAGCGCACGGGCGGCGCGATAAGCTACATTTACAAAGTATTTTTCCATGCGTTTGGGCTCTCCAAATGGCCGCAGGAGTACAACTACCCCTACGCGAGACTTGATACTAGCGCGCCTATCTCGCCGCTGACGGAGAGCCCTTACGTCGCCACGGACGGCGAGCGGGTATTTTACGAGGGTAAAATTTTAGCGGGTGCCGACGTAAAAAATTTAAAGCAGATAAGGCTAAAAACGGTATACGAAGACGGCTCTGATTCGCCCGCGCACTTTCGCCCGGTCGATCGGTGGCTAAGCGACGGACGCAGCGTTTATGCGGACGGCGAGAGGCTAAATTTCACGCCTAGCGAGCGGATGTATCTCGTGGAGTCAAACGCCGGCATAGAGTTTCTTTACGATCCGAAGGCGGGCGCGGTGCTGATGAACGGCGAGAGATTTGATCACGCAAACGAGCCATATACGCCGCTAAATTTTCAGAGCGGACATCAAGAATACATGCTGTTTGCGAGCAAAAACGGCATATTTTATCTAAGCAAGGATAAAATTTTAAATCGACCGCGCGGTAGCGGCGCCGAGGGCTGGCTCAAAGACGCGTTTTGGTACGTGTATTATAAATTTGGCGCAGACGGCAGCCGGCTAAGCGCGCTAAAAAGGGCGGGCGATAATCCGTTTAAAGGCGCCGTGCGGCAGATCTCGGAAAGGCTTTTTAAGGACGATGCGGGATTTTATTATCTAAATTTTTACTCGCATAGCGTTTACGTCACGGGTCGCAGCGGCAGGCATCTGGATAAGCGGACGAATGTCATCGAGCTGCGAAAGATCACGCTTGACGTGCATGATGATGAGGTGATGGCGCAGATCGCGGACGAGGCGGCGCGAAACCCAGAGATGTCGCAGCCCATCTTTACCGCGCAGGACGTGGAGTATGAAAACGGCGCGGCCTTTTATATGTATTGCCTCGCGGCGGTTTTGTTGCTCGGAGCTTGGGTTTATAGCTATCTTAAAAAGCGTAGCTTGCGACGCGGTTAAATTTAGCGGCGCTACGGAAGGTAAATTTAGAGCGAGACAAAAATACCGATATCACGTTATCCAGCGCACCCTTGGCTACAGAAGGTAAATTTTAAGAGAGAGACGGCACGGCGGAGCAGTAAATTTAAGATAGTGTTGCGGTTGTTAGCATGGCAATGCGGCAAATTTATGGGCGCTGCGATTGCAAATTCGAGCGCGAGATTTAGGCGCTTAGCTTTGAAAATGCAAATCGGCGCGAGTAAATTAATTTGCGCCGTTTGAAACGATCGGCTTCGTAGTTGTAGTTTTTTGCGCATTATGCGGCTCGTGCGATACGTGATTTTTCGCGAAAGCATATAAAGAAAAATAACGAAATTTAAAAGCTCAGATATATTTTGCCTCTGGCTTGCGTATATATCGGGGTTTGCGCGTATGTTGCGACCGATATTTACGCTCATCCGTTTTTGCTTGTATTTTGCTATATCGGACTTAGGTTTAACGCGCTAAGAGGTATGAGATATTTTTACTGCATTTGCTTTTTGCGGCGGCTATATTTGTTTTGATCAAATTTCCCCCTGCGACACGGCTCGCGAGCGATACGAAGGTAAGCGCTTTAGGAGGCGCAGAGTGCCGCTAAGTATCGCCTCGCTCGTCTTTCCTGCGCTTTTTTATTATTTTCGCACGGGTGCCGAGAAAATCCTGCAAAATTCATACTATCGGCTATCTTGATTTCAAATGTCGTAATTATGCCTTTTGTTTTGATTGTTTGTTTGGGAGCGGCGCGGTTTAGGATTTACCGCATTTATACGCTAAAACGCGCAAATTTTATTTAAATTTGACATTTTTGCGGGCATCGTAAATTTTAGTAACAGTGGAGCGAATTCGACTCGTATTGCGGTAAAATTTGTTTCGGTTTTACCGCTCTTGCCTAAATTTAGCGCTAAAACTTCTCGCCGTTTAAATTCGTAATCAAGGGCAATCGCCCCATCCGCCAAATTTGCCCGCCTCGCCGCGCAAATTTTTAAAATTATTCTAAATTTACGGCCTTTTTTACCGATTTATTACGATTTCTAGTTAAAATTGCAGTGAAAAAAATCAAAAGGAAATCCGATGGAAAACAAAATCATAAACAGCGTGAGGGGCGGATTTTGGACGAAGCCCGTCATTATTTTCGTCCTGCTTTTGCTGCTGCTTATCCCGCTAGGTTTCATCAGCTCGATGGTCTCTGATCGCGCCTACGTCAAGCGCACCGCCGAGGAGTCCATCATGCAACCCGTCGGCGGTACGCTTAGGATCGAGGGCGTTTTGATCTCGGTTCCGTATAAAAAGCAAGCGGCGATCTACAACGAAAACGGCGTAGCGGCGGTATCGCAGACAACCGAGCAGATCATGATAGCGCCGCAGTCTTATGAGCTATCGACCCGGCTAGATCCGCAGTATCTAAAGCGCGGTATATTTAGCGTGCCCGTTTTTAACGGCGAAGTCGCGCTGAGGGCGAAATTTGCGCCGCTAAATTTCGAGCAGCTAAATATCGAGGAAAGCGACGTTTTGCTAGGCGAGGCGACGCTGATTTTGGGCGTAGGCAGCAAAAAGACCTTTACCGCATTTCCCGCGCTAAAAGCGAACGGACAGGATCTCGCGCAGTCTTTTGCGCCGCCTAAATACTCGCCCTTTGCCCAAAGCGTCCACTACAAGCTACCCGCAAATTTAGCAAACGGCGGCTTTGAGCTAGCGGGCGCGCTATCTATGCAAGGCGGGCAGAGCGCGAGCTTCGTTCCTGTGGGGCAGGATAATAAATTTGACGTAAAATCCTCGTGGAGCTCGCCGTCTTTTAGCGGCGGCTGGCTGCCTAAATCGCGCGAAGTTACGAGCAGCGGCTTTAACGCGCAGTGGGAGATCTCGGGCCTTAGCACCAGCGTCCCGCAGGCGTGGATCATAGACAGCGGACGCGAGATGAGGTTCGAGGGCGTCGAGGCTAGCTTCATCAGCCCCATAAACAACTACTCGCTCATCGCGCGCTGCGTGACATACGCGATCTTGTTTCTAGCGGTGCCGTTTTTGGCGATATTTTTGTGCGAAATTTACAGCCGCGTCCGCATCCACCCGATCCAGTATCTACTCATCGGGGCCGCCGACGTGCTGTTTTACCTGCTCGTACTCTCGTTTTCCGAACATATCAGCTTCCTAGCCAGCTACCTCATCGCGGCCGCAGCCGTGTGCGCGACGATACTTTTCTACGGCTCGGCAATCTTTCGGGCGCACAAATGGGGCGTATTTATCGCGCTCGTACACGCGGTTAGCTACTGCTTGCTCTACGGTATCTTGCAGTCCGAGGACTACGCGCTTTTGATGGGCAGCGTGATGATATTTGCGGTGATAGCTCTGGTGATGTATCTAACCAGGAAGATAGATTGGTACGAAAACGGGCTAAATTTTAAATAATTTGCGGCTTGTCTCGCGAGCGCTTTTTGCGGATTTCGTTAAAATTTGACTCGATAGGCTATATGCCTTATCTTCGTCAAATTTTAACTTCAAAACCCCAAAAATCATCTCACGATACTTCGCCTTATCGTTTTACGCTCAAATTCGAAGTCAAATTTGATTAAATTTTCAAATTTGAGTCACCGAGACCCGCACCGCAAAAATGTTAAACTAAAAAACGTGCGACGCGACAGCGCATTCGCACCCCTTGAACGTGCAGTGGGGTTAGAGAGGGCTTGGGAGAGGAAGGGGCGACGCTTCGTAAGTAGAAACCCCTTCCTCTCCCAAAGAAAAGAAAAAGGCAGCTCTTTTGCTTCAGCTACGCTTCGCAACTGCTAGCAGAGCGTAATTTAAGCCCCTTCCCCCTTAACAAGAAAGATTGATTCGTGCAAAAATCCTAATTTATAACGCTAAATTTAACCAAACCAAATTTGGCACCGTCAAGATACGGGTCTCGGTGCGTCAAATTTGGATTCAAATTTATTCAAAATCAGGTCCGTTGCAAATTTACGGCAAGCGATTTGCGCGCGTATTTTGCCGCCTTTGCTAGGAAGCCGGCCGAATTTATAACCGCGAAAGCAAAAAGCGGTAAAATGCGCTAAAAAAGGAAAATTTACAAAATGAGCGAAAATTTACAAAATAGCGGCGCTGGCGGGCTGATTTTGGGCATAGAAAGCAGCTGCGACGACAGCTCGGTAGCGCTGCTCGATATAGAAACGCTTGAGCTAAAATTTCACAAAAAAATCTCGCAAGATGCCGAGCACTGCGCATTTGGCGGGGTGGTACCGGAGCTTGCCGCCAGGCTTCACACCGCCGCGCTGCCTAAAATTTTAGAGCAGATCAAAGCAGAACTGCCCCGCGTAAAAGCCGTCGCCGTCACGAATGAGCCCGGGCTCTCCGTGAGCCTAGTGGGCGGCGTCGCGATGGCAAAGGCGCTCGCCTCGTCGCTGCGCGTGCCGCTAATTGCCGTAAATCATCTCGCGGGGCACGTGTATTCGCTATTTTTGTCGCAGGAGGCGCGGCTGCCTGCGGGCGTGCTGCTGGTTAGCGGCGGGCACACGATGGTGCTAGATATCGGCGCGGACGGGGCTGTCGGCGTGCTGGCTGCCACGATGGACGATAGCTTCGGCGAGAGCTTTGATAAGGTCGCAAAGATGCTGGGGCTTGGGTATCCGGGCGGCGTAGCGGTCGAAAAGGCGGCACAGAGTGGGCGCGAGAAGTTTAAATTTACCGTGCCGCTACTTGGCGACGCACGCACGGCGTATAGCTTTTCGGGGCTAAAAAATCAGGTCCGCGTCGAAACCGAAAAGCTCGCCGCAAGCGCAAATCTCGGCGCTCAGGAGATCGCGGATATCTGCTTCGCCTTTGAAAATACCGCCTGTAAGCATATCTTAAACAAGCTAGAAAAGATATTTGCCCAGCGTAAATTTGAGCGTTTCGGCGTCGTGGGCGGAGCAAGCGCGAATCTAAATCTGCGCTCCCGCTTGCAGGCTCTGTGCGAGAAGCACGGCTGCGAGCTCATCTGTGCGCCGCTGGAGTTTTGCTCCGATAATGCCGTGATGATCGCTCGCGCGGGACGCGAAAAATACCTGCGCAGCGAGTTTGCGGGGCTTGATCTGCAGGCAAGTCCTAGAAGCGAGCTAACGAGGATTTAGATTCGGTATTTGGCTGAAATTTGTTTTTTGGCTCAAATGCGGCGACTTGTATCGTCAAATTTAGCTTTTTGTGGTCCTGTTGCGAGCGAGCGATGGGGTATAAGACACGGTAAATCTAAATTTGGCGCTATGAGCTAAAAGCGCTAAATTTATAGAATCTTAAAATTGTTTCACTAAAAACAGTATCGCGACAACCGCCGCAAACGCCAAAACCGAATAAATTGAGATTTTGTCTATGTTTATTTTTGTGCCCGCTTTTCGCTCGTAAAATACGCTTAATTTGTATTCCGAGCTCTTAAGCGTGCGCCACGCCGCAAAAATCGCTAGAGCTAAAAGCATCATAAAAAAAGTTCGCGGCGGTATACCTCTGGCATCATCTATAAAGAAAACCGCCGCAAGAAGCGCCGCCAAGCAAAACAGCATAAAAAACACCCAACTCAAAGCGACAAAAAATACGGCATCCGTTTTGCCGTCCGTTCCGTGATTTTTATATAAAGAGACCTTAAAGCCAATGTAGATAGCTAGCATCGCGCACGATAATATCGTAAGCGGATGAAATATGGCAGATAGCGTTATCCGGCTCTCGTCCACGCCCAAAATCAACGCTATAGGCGCACATGTAACAAAAGCGCAAAAGTAAAAAAGGACAAATAAAATTCTGGCCTGAAAAATGATGCTAAGGGCTGATTTTATGATCTTTAACAATGATTTCCTTTAAACGTTTGGCGATTTAAGGCTTGAAAATTTGACTGTTATTTTATCTAAATTTTGAGTGAATTTATCGACTCTCATCTAATGGGGGGCCATAAATTTAGCGTTACTCTTGATCTTTGCGTGCTGAGCGTAGAAATATTGAATTTATCTTGCAGTTCATTTTAAATTTGCTGATATTTTTATCGTCAAATTTTATTTGAACGAGCCGTCCAAATTTGCAAGACGACGCCTAAAATAAGAGTATTTTCGGGTGACGATTTGCTCTTTTTTATTTATAAATTTAGCTCTCTTATCGCTCGTAAAATTTCAACCTCGCGGGCTAGAAAATCCTTTGCGATGACGATAAATTTGTTATTTTTTAGCGAGGCTTCGTCGTAGATCGGGGCTTTAAGCGTCGCTAGATCGATCATCTTTGCGCCCGTGCCCGCAGCGATCATCTCGCCAGCGGCATTGTCCCAGATAGAGCTTGGCGAGTAGCGCATATAGGCGCCCGCGAGATTTTCGGCGATGCGGCAGTATTTGATCGCCGAGCTTAGCCGCGCGATGTCAAAGTTTAGGGCGGTCGCGAGCTTGCCGGCCGTTACGTTTTTGCCGCGTTTGCCGCTGATTATCGTTTGCGGCGCATACTCTCTTGCGGCTAAAATTTGCGGGATAAACGCGCCGTTTTTATAAAGCTCTTTTTGCGTTCGTTCGCCTTTTGCCGCGCTATAAATTTCGCCGGTAACGGGCACGTAAATAACGCCAAGAACCGGGCGTCCGTCCTCTATGAGCGCGATGCAGACGCAAAACTCGCCGCTACCCTCGATAAAATCCTTCGTGCCGTCTAGCGGATCGATGAGCCAAAACATCCGCGCGGACTCGCCCAAAATCTTTTCCTCCGAGCAAATTTGGATCTGTGAGCTTTTTAGCGTTTCAAATATCGCAGCGTTTGCCGCGAGATCGGCCGAGGTTACTGGCGAATGATCGGTTTTTAAATTTACCTCGAAATCCCGGCAGTTTTGGCTGCGTGCACTTTCTGGTAAAGTCGAACGAGCTGCTAAAATCTCGTCGTCAAAGCCCTTGTGGGCGTAAAATTTCATTATCTCGTCGCCTGCTTTTACGGCCGCAAGCTTGGCTAGACACAATAATTCGTTTAAATTTTGCATTTTTGTTTCTTTTTGCTGCATTTTTAATATTTTGATTTTCTTGTTAAGGGGGAAGGGGCTTGAATTACGAAGTCGCTCCCTTCCCCCTTAACAATCCCCCAACCCCTACGACGTGAGAAGTGGCGACATTGCTTTGCTCGCGCAAAGCGTCGCAAGTTTCGTAAATTTTGATAGAGTTAAAATTTATAAATTTGACTTCAAATTTTAACACAAAAACGACAAGGCGAAGTATCGCGAGATGGATTTAAGGGCTTTGCTTCCTTTGCGGTCGCAACTGCGAGCAGAAGCGACGTAAAAATTTAGCGAAGATAAGACAAGTAGTCTATCGAGCTAAATTTTTGCTAGCTCCGTTAAAGACGCTCGCGAGACAAGCCGCCAAATTTAAAATTATTTCGGCGTTCTGTTCGTCTCTCCGACGTATAGCTGCCTCGGCCTCACGATCTTTATACTCTCCTGCTCTTTTAGCTCTATCCACTGGCTGATCCAGCCCGGTATCCTGCCGATGACGAAAATAACCGCGAACATATCGTTTGGAATTCCTAGCGCCTTCAGGATGAGCCCGGAGTGAAAATCGACGTTCGGGTAGAGGTTGCGTGAGACGAAATACTCGTCGTTTAGCGCGATCTCCTCGATACGGTTGGCGATCTCGATGAGCTTGGAGTTGATGCCGATCTCGTTCATCAGGCGGTCGCGCATCTTTTTTAGCACTTTAGCGCGCGGGTCGAAGTTTTTATACACGCGGTGGCCAAATCCCAGCAGTCTAAACGGATCGTTTTTATCTTTGGCGCGGGCGATGTATTTATCGACGTTTTCGACTGAGCCGATCTGCTCTAGCTGGCGGATGACGCCTTCGTTGGCACCGCCGTGAGCCCAGCCCCAAAGCGCTCCGATACCCGCGGCGATACACGCATACGGGTGCGCGTGCGTCGAGCCTACCGTGCGCACGGTCGTCGTAGAGGCGTTTTGCTCGTGGTCGGCGTGCAGCATAAAGACCGTATCAAGCGCCTTGACCTCGATCGGGCGCAAATTTACGTGCTCATACGGGTAGCTCCTCATCATATAGAGGAAATTTTCCGTAAAGCCGCGGTCCAAATTTGGATAAATGATCGGCAGTCCGCGCGAAAATCTATAAGAAAACGCCGCTATGGTCGGGATCTTGGCGATTATTCGCATCGCCATTTCGTGATACTCCTCGGGCTTGTCCATATTTAGGTGATCGGAGTAAAATGCCGAGAGTGCCGAGACCGCCGCCTGCAGGATCGCCATCGGGTGCGCCTTGTCCGGAAATGCGTCAAAGAGCTTCATCATACCCTCGTGGATGAAGCTGCGCTTTTTAAGCTCGAGTTTAAAGGCATCGTATTGCTGTTCGTTTGGTAGCTCTCTGTTTAGCAGCAGATACGCCACGTCGATAAATGTCTTGTTTTCTGCGAGGTAGGCGATGTCGTAGCCGCGGTACATCAGCTCGCCTTTTAGTCCGTCTATGTAGGTTATCGTGCTCTTGCACATCGCCGTCGAGGTGTAGCCGCGGTCAAACGTAAACATCCCCGTATCGCTAAAAAAGGTCGAGATATCGATGACGTCGGGCCCCATCGTGCCGCGAAGTATCGGGAAGTCGTAGCTTTTGCCGTTTCTGTTGTCGGTTAGCGTAACCGTATCGCTCATCTTAGCTCCTTTGTAAATTTGATTTTACGCTCATTAAAATTTTAATACTTATCGTGACTATTATAGCCTGAGTTAGGCTCGCTAGTATGAAAGAGAAGTAAAAATTTTCATTTATGCCGCCTGATTTGTAGGCTATGGTAGCAACGGCGATGAGAAGCGTTAGCGGCATCGAGTGCGAGAGCGCGAAAAGGACGGTGTTTTTTAGCCCTAGGATGTTTAAAAACACTGTGCCGGCTGCTAGTCTAAAGCCTATCATAACGCCCGTTATCAGCGCCGCGTCGCGCACGACTCCGTCTATCATAAAGGCGCTAAGCTTAAACGTAGAGCCGATATGCACAAAAAAGGTCGGTACTAAAAAGCCGAAACCGAAGCTAGCAAGCTTATGCGGGAGGTCTTTTTTGTGATCGAAAAACGTCGCGATAAAGGTCCCCGCCACAAACGCGCCGAACGCTATTTCTAAATTTAGATAAAGCATAAGCGCGATGATGCCGAAAAACAGCGCCATACATAGGCGGATGTCTTTTTCGGAGTTGTCGTAGTGGGGCATCAGGATGACGCGTAGCTGCGGATACCACCAAAACAGCACGTTTAGCGCCTTATATCCGATCACCGCCGCGGCTAAAAATCCGCTAAGATATATGATCGAAAACGCCAGCTCGCTACCGGCGCCAAATTTCATATACGCGCCGACGAAGGTTAGCAGCGTGATGCTCACGACCTCGCCGATCGAGGCGATAAGCATGCCGATGTTTAGCCACTCCTCGTTTTTGCCGTACTCCTTAAATAGCGTAAATATCATACCTACGGCCATCAGCGGCACGATGAGGATAAAAAGGCGGTTTAGATCAAACGAAAACGTCAGCAGCGTCGAGAGCAAGTAGAGTAGCGCCAGATAGATGACGCCCGTTTTTAGGATCTTTTTATCTATCGTGAAAAATAACTTGAGATCGACCTCCGTGCCCGCTAAAAACATGAGGTAGAAAAACCCGACTTCGCTAACGATTTTAAACATTTCGTTGTGCCCGATAAAGCCGAAATACCCCGCCAGCGAGCCCAAAATAATCTCCACGGGCGCGATAGGAATGCGTAAAATTTTAGAAAAATACGGCGACGTAAAGATGATAAAAGCTAGCGCGATGAGGATATTTAGCCCGTTTGCCTGCAAGAAAGTCCTTTGTAAATGGGGGATTATAGCCTAAGGTTTTTTATTCTTTGATAAATTTGACTTGCTTCGGCTCGTCTTTTGAGCGTCTTTGAATGAGTTTGAAATTTTAAGTCTGCGGCAGACTACTTGTCTAGCCTTGACTTAAAATTTCTGCACAACATTCAAATTCATCTCAAAATACTTCGCCTTATCGTTTTATGTTCAAATTTGAAGTCAAATTTGTAAATTTGGGTCGCCGAGACCCGTACCTTGAAAATGTCAAATTTGATTTAAATTTGCGACGCTTTGCGTTAGCAAAGCTATGGCGCCACCTCTAACGTGCAGTGGGGTTAGAGAGGGTTTGGGAGAGGAAGGGGTCACGCTTCGTAAGTAGAATCCCCTTCCTCTCCCAAAGAAAGGGAAAAAGGGGCTCTTTTGATTCGGCTTTACCTTACAATCGCTTCTTAAAACGCTGCGAACGCAAAGCGTGAAGTAGAGCAGGGTGTAATTCAAGCCCCCACCCCCTTTACAACAAGGGGAAAAACAACTTCAAACGGTTGTTTTTTGCGCAAAGAAGCTTGGCTTGAACACCAAATTTAACCAATACAAATTTAGCGTTTTCGAGAGGTGGGTCTCGGCGGGTAAAATTTAGAATTTCAGCAAATCGCGGTGTTTAAATGGCAAAAACCCAAAATGACAAAATACGTTTAAAAATCGGGCTAAATTTGGCGTTTGCTCGCCAAATTTACGTCAGTGGCAAAGCGTAGCGAAGCTAAATCCGCGCGCCTTAAACTCGGCGATATCGCGGCTGGCGACCTCGCCCTTGGTCGTGAGGTAGTCGCCGATGACGACGGCGGAGACGCCGTGATCGAAGATTTCGTATTGGCGTTCGCCTAAAATTTTCTCGCGACCGCCTGCTATCATCACGCGAGCGTTAGGTAGCGCGCGGACGGTGTTGTCGATGATTTTTAGCGCCTCGTCCGCTGTCATAGGCGGCCGTTTGACGCGTAGCGCGTCGTTTGGGATAAAGAAATTTATCGGGCTAGAAAATGGATCAAGCTCTTTTAGGCTAGCTTGCAGGCTCGCGCGGTCGGCCTCGCTCTCGCCAAGGCCGTAAATGCCGCCCGTGCAGAGCATTAGCCCCGCTTCTTTGGCGTCGATGTTAGTCTGCCAGCGCTCATCCCAGCTATGCGTCGAGCAAATTTGCGGAAAAAACTCGCGCGATGTCTCGAGGTTGTGGTTGTAGCTAAACACGCCCGCGCTTTTTAGCTCTTTTAGCTGCGGTAGCGTCGCCATACCGTTGCAAGCGATTAGCATGAGGCTTGGGACTTCTTTGTTTACGGCGCGCGCGAGGCGGGCGATCTCCTCGGTCTTTTTGTCCGTGAGTCTTGCGCCGCTGGTAACTAGACAAAAGCCAAGCGCGTGGTTCGCCGCCGCGATCTTAGCCTCGGCGACTACTTGCTCGGCGGTTTTCATTTTGTATTTTTCGATACCGGCATTTGTGCCGGCGCTTTGCGTGCAGTAGCCGCAGTCCTCGGAGCAGTTACCGGAGCTCACCGAGCAAATAGCACACAACATGATGGTTTTCATTAGATTATTCCTTTTTTAGCGGCTTGTCTTTTCCCTTTATACTTCGTTGGATTTAAATTTTACTCGGTCACTACCGACGAGGTAGCTCCCGTCGTAAAATTTAAATCCGCCTCGTCTAGAACAAAAATACTTCGCCTTGTTGTTTTGCATTCAAATTTTGCAAATTTAATTCTCAAGAATTTTTAAAATTTACGACCGAAAAGCTTTCGCCTCCAAATTTCGTGCTAAGCGATAGCGAAGCCGAAATTTGGTAGGTAACTGCTTTGAGCGAGTAAAATTTTAAAAATTTAGCTTTTGGGTTTTAAAAAATCGTATTTAAAACGAGTAAAATTTTAAAAATTATTCAAACAAACAAAATTTACAAATCTCCGATTTGTACCTTTTTCTTACACTTCACGCACTCGTGA
Organism: Campylobacter rectus; assembly: GCF_004803795.1. NCBI lineage: Bacteria > Pseudomonadati > Campylobacterota > Epsilonproteobacteria > Campylobacterales > Campylobacteraceae > Campylobacter > Campylobacter rectus. Next base: position 221,842 of record NZ_CP012543.1, read on the forward strand.
AACGTCCCTTTTTTGAGCTCTTTTTTGATCATATCGCCGCCGCATTCGTCGCATTTTTCGGCGACCGGCTCGTAGTTTGAGACGAAGTCGCATTTAGGGTAGTTTGCGCAGCCGTAAAATTTACCCCTGCGGCTGATGCGCTCGACGATGTCGCCGCCGCATTTTGGACACGGTACGTCGATCTTTTTGAGCTCTTTTTTCGGCTTTGCCGCAGCTTCGCCTTCCTGCGCGCCTTGATCAGCCTTGGCGATATTGCGCGAGTATTTGCACTTAGGGAAATTTCCGCACGCGATAAACTCGCCATAGCGTCCTTTTCGCAGTAGCAGTTCGCCGCCGCACTCCGGGCATTTTTCTCCGATCGGAGTGGCGACTTTTTGGCTTTTTATGCCTGTTTTGCCGGCTGAGATTTTATCCATAAACGGATAATAAAAATCGCTCAAAAGCTTTTGCCAGTCGGCTTTGTCTTCGGCGACGTGGTCGAGCTTTTCTTCCATATTTGAGGTAAATTCGCTATCTACTATATCGCTAAAATGCTCCTCCAAAACGCCCATCATCGTAAAGGCGATCTCGTTTGGCACGAGCTGCTTTTTCTCGACTTTGACGTAGTCGCGAGAGGTTAGCAGCGAGATGGTCGGCGCGTAGGTGCTAGGGCGCCCGATGCCTAGGCTTTCTAGCTTTTTAACGAGCCCTGCCTCCGAGTAGCGAGACGGCGGCTCGGTGAAGTGCTGCGAGCTTTTGATGCTTTGTAGGCTCATTTCGTCGCCGATTTTTAAATCGGGCAAAATTTTATCCTTATCCATATCGCCGTAAACGCGGTAAAATCCGTCAAATAGCACCTTGCGGCCGCTTATTTTAAACTCGCCTTTTGCTCCCGCGACGAATACGTTTTGCGTCTGGCTAATGCTAGCGCTCATCTGGCAGGCCAAAAAGCGGTTGTAGATGAGTGTGTAGAGGCGCAATGCGTCTTTTTCTAGATATTGCGCGGCGATAGCGGGAGTGAAGCTGAGGTTTGTCGGGCGGATCGCCTCGTGGGCTTCTTGCGCGCCTTTGCTTTTGGTTGCGTAAATTTTAGCCTTGGCGGGCAGGTAGGGCTCGCCGTACTCTTTCTCGATCGTCTCGCGTGCGGCTGCGACGGCTTCTTTTGCGAGATTTAGGCTGTCCGTTCTCATATACGTTATCGCGCCCATAAAGCCTTGATGCGTCTGCACGCCCTCGTATAAATTTTGCGCGATCATCATCGTTTTTTTCGGGCTAAAGCCTAGGCGGTTGCTCGCGCTTTGCTGTAGCGTCGAGGTCATAAACGGCGGAGCGGGCTCGGTTTTGCGCTCTTTGGCTTCGATCTCGCGGACGCTAAATTTATCGCTTTTTAGATTTTCCACGATAAATTTAGCTCTATCGCCGTTTGTTATCGTTAGTTTTTCTATCTTTTGCGCTTCAAATTTAACCAGCTCGGCGTCAAGGTCTTTTTTGAAAACCGCGTCGATGCTGTGATATTCGATCGGTTTAAAGTCGCGAATCTCGCGCTCGCGGTCTACGATGATTTTTAGAGCGGCGCTTTGCACGCGTCCCGCACTTAGCCCCTTTTGGATTTTTAAATTTAACAGCGGCGAGAGCTTGTAGCCCACGATACGGTCTAGCAGGCGGCGGGCTTGCTGCGCGTTTACGCTATCCATATTTATAGTGCGCGGGTTTTTTAGCGCAGCCTCTATGGCGCTTTTGGTGATCTCGTGAAACACGATGCGAGGCAGGCTCTCTGGCTTTTTGCCGATGGCTTCGGCGATGTGGTATGCGATAGCCTCTCCTTCGCGGTCCTCATCGGTTGCGAGGTAGATTTGGTCGGCGTTTTTGGCTAGCTCTTTTATCTCTTTTACGATTGCGGAGTGATCGGCGCTTATTTTGTATTCGGGCGTAAAATTTTCGCCCTCGATCTTGATGCCAAATGTGCTTTTCGGCAGGTCGCGGATGTGGCCTTTTGATGCGATGACGTCGTAGTCGGTTCCGAGGAAATTTTTTATCGTTTTGGCTTTTGCGGGCGATTCCACGATGATTAAGCTTTTCATTAATACAGCCTTTTTTAAAATTTGGGGTAATTGTAGCAAAAAAATATTTTAAAGTTAAAAAATTATTTGAAAATTTTGCTATGATTGCTTATTCGCAAAGCATTTATAACTAAAATTTCATCGACTTTTTTATACACTAAAAGCAAATCAGGTTTTATGTGACACTCTCTGCATCCCTTGAAATTTCCTACCAGAGGATGATCTTTGTGCTTTGGCTCCAGTTTCTCACCGCTTGCAAGTCTGTCTAAAATTTCGCCCACGAGATTTAAATCGTTTTTGCTTAGTTTTTTAGCGTCTTTTTTAAATTCGCTTGAGAGAAAAATCTCATACATTACGCCAGGCCTGCATCCTTAAATGCCTCGTTTGCCGTTTTAAAAGTCTTTAAAGTTCCATTTTTTACGTGAGTACCGAATTCCTGCTCGCTTTTTTTGATACTTTCTATAAAATCTTGCGTATATATTTTGTCTTGTTTGATTATTTCATACGGCTTTGTTCTCATAGAGTTTAGCGCTTTTAGGATATTTATGAGCTTTTTGTCGGCATTTGGTATAACTATCATCATTATCTTACCTTTTGTTGTTTTGAAGTAATTGTAGCAAAAATTTCGGCGGAAAAAGAAAAAGGGGATATTTTTTAGTATAATTACATCCGAGGTTAAGCCGGAGGGTGATAGCCTCGGGCTTAAATTTGCCTCGGATTGGAGGTGATTTTAATGCCACTCAAAATCTTAGTCGTAATTATACTACTTTGTATAATCGTAGTCAAGGCTCATTAGCCAAGACCCGCCGTAAGCGATTGCGGCGGACTAAGATTTTACCCCTTCGGCATTCAAAACACGCTAAATTTTACACCTAAGTAAATTTATTTCATCTCCAATTCCCTAAAATTCGCGCCTACTGGATACATTTTAAAAAATCGAAAATTTTTCCATTTTACCTCTAAAGTTTTTTTGGTTTCGTCCGATATAGTTTTCGTGCGACAAGAAGTCGTAACTAAAATTTAAAAGGATTTACAATGAGTTTTCGTATTAACACGAACATAAACGCACTCAACACTCACGCTAACGCAGTTAGCAACAACCGCAACCTTTCTCTTTCTTTGGGCAAACTTAGCTCGGGTTTGAGGATCCAAACAGCAGCAGACGATGCTTCGGGTCTATCGATCGCCGATAGCCTTCGCTCTCAAGCTAGCGCCCTTGGTCAAGCTATCGCAAATGGTAACGACGCTATCGGCATCATCCAAGTAGCGGACAAGGCTATGGACGAGCAGCTAAAAATCCTCGATACCATCAAGATGAAAGCTACTCAAAGCGCCCAAGACGGTCAAACAACAGATTCTCGTCAAGCACTACAAGCAGATATCGTTCGCTTAATGGAAGAGCTGGATAATATCGGTAACACGACTTCTTTCAACGGTCAGCAGCTACTAAACGGAACATTTTCTAACAAAGAGTTCCAAATCGGCGCTTACTCAAATCAGACCGTTAAAGCTTCTATCGGCGCTACAACGTCGGATAAGATCGGTCTAACTAGGTTTGAGAGCTCGGCTCTGATGACATTATCTGCTGCAGGATCAAAAACTACGATTAGTCTTGATTTTAAATTTCTAAACGTCGACGGCGTAAACGATGTCACTATCGCTAAGTCTAAAATAGGAACGGGACTTGGACAGGGTCTAGGCGATCTGGTTAAAAATATCAACAAGGTCTCAGATAAAACCGGCGTTAGGGCTACTTACGACGTTACGTGGATAGCGAGCAAGGCCATAGCTGCGGGGAATGCTAGTAGCTTAACTATAAATGGAGTTAAAATAGGGGATCTTGAGATCAAGGAAGGAGATAGTAACGGTGCTTTGGTAAATGCTATCAACAAAGTAAAAGATCAAACTGGTGTAGAAGCCTCCGTAAATACCGAGGGCAGAATGGTTCTTACAAGCCGAGATGGTAGAGCCATACAAGTAACTGGAAAGAGCGGAATCTTTTCTAATACAAAAAGCAAACTTTCATTCGGACTTGTAGGAAGACTTAATTTAGTCCGCCTTGACGGTAGAGACATAAAAATGAGCGGAAGCAAATTTGTCTCTGGTAAATTTTCAAAAGGTGGTAATTTTAGTACTGATGGCGGTGCGCAAAAATCAGTATCTATGAGAGAGATACGCGGGCAGATAGATAAAGAGTTGGCTACGGCTATGGGCTTTCAAAGAATGTCTAAAGTTTTGTCTGTAGCTCAATCGGCGGGCGTTATGACGCTAAGAGGCGCGATGGCCGTAATGGATATCGCAGAATCTGCGCAAAAGACCCTTGATCAGATCCGCTCCGACCTAGGTTCCGTGCAAAATCAGCTAGTAGCGACCGTAAATAACATCACGGTTACTCAAGTAAACGTAAAATCAGCCGAATCTCAAATCAGAGACGTTGATTTTGCGGCGGAGAGCGCAAACTTCTCTAAATTTAACATCTTAGCACAATCGGGAAGTTACGCTATGAGCCAAGCCAACTCTGTTCAGCAGAATGTCCTAAGATTATTACAGTAGTTGAAAATTTAAATCTTAGTGCGTTTATAGATACGTAAAACTAAACCCCAAATCGGCTTTCGGTCGGTTTGGGGTTTTTAAATTTATCCAAATTTTTTATATACTTAGGGTAAAATCCTCTTTTGCTTTACCTATCTCATCTTTAGTTATCAAGCCGCGTTTTTTAAGCTCTTTGACTAAATTTTTAGAAGCTTTTCTGGTTACTTCTATTTCCGCATTTAATCCGCCGGCAGCAGAAAATAGCCAATATTTATGCATTTCTATCCACTCGACTAATTTATTTACTTTTTGCATCACTGTATCGCTTGGAGCTACTGAAATTTTAGCAAGCTCAAGCTCTTGATAATAAACGGCCATCTGCAAGATATTTTCTACCGAGCTTTTAAATCTCTTTTGGACTAAAAAGTTTTTTGTTTTATCTATTTTGTCAGTAATTTTTAAAAGGTCGTTTAGTAAATTTTCAGTGATTTTATCGCTATCTCTAAGTCTCATAATGTCATCTATCTTCGGTACGATTTCTAAGAATACTTTTTCTATTTTTTCCTTAGCCATCGTTTGCATACCTATTTTTTTTACTATATATTTATAAGCAACCATCAGATCTTTGTTTGAAATCTTTTTATCATTTTTTTCTATATTTGGCAAGCTTTTTGTCTTTTTGTCCTTACAAAGCTCTTGCATCGTTTCTAAAAACGGTTTTTCTATACAGCCCAGTATCCTTGCCCCTCCTTCGGTGCAATTATAAGTTATTACGTCTTTTTTATTTGAGTGTTCGATATCGGATTCGAATTGATTTTTAAATTTATCCCAAACGTATGTCGTCCGCACTTCGCCTTCGCCGCCGTAAGCTACCGTATAGAGATATTCGTCGGCTTGAGCGAACGCGTGTCCGGTCGCATGAGATTTGCCGTCCGGAGCAAAGGCCAAATCTTGCCCTATAAGAACGATATTTTTATGTCCTAATACGTAAGCGAGCTGATATGCTTGGTTTGCCGTAGAGTGACCCGCCCCCAGATAACCGTATTTAGGCATATTAAACGCCATTTCTCCTTGATGCGGACGCATAGTAAGAACCAGTCTGCGCGGTAAAATATTTTTAACCGTTTGTCCGTGCGTTAATGAGGCTACGATAAAATAAATATTTTCATCAAATTTTTTATTTTTATGTTTAAAAAAGCTAGCAGTCGCCTCTACTCGCTCGATCGAAGTCACATAATCAGGCTTTATTCCGTGTTTTAACAGTATGGGGTAAGATGCATCAAGGCTGATAACCGTAACGTAAGGGGCAAATTTTTTAAGCGTATCAAGCTGCTTATCAAGGCTGGGCCCCGTCGAGACGACTATCGCCGTGTCTATTAATTTATGGCGTTTTTTTATAAGTTTTGTGTAGCAATAGTTGCTCACCATCTCCGGTATATGCTCTATATGGTGTTTGATGCCTATTAGCATATCGTCTATACTATTGCCGTGAACTATAACGGTTTGCGATACGGCTTTTGCAAAATTTTTATTTATCTTAATAAGATCATCGTTAAAATCGTCATAAAAACGGGTGTGAACGTGTAGATTGTAAGTTTTTGCGTAAGGCGTAAATTCTGGTTTTGATACTATATAGTAAAACTGCGAATATGTGGTGAATTCCGAAAAAAATATAATAAGCCTTTCGCTCAGTAGTTCTTGCGATAAATCGACTAAATTTAACACCGCATAGATTATTTCGACTTCCGGTTCCACGACGACGATTTTTTGATGCGTTTCGTTTTTTAGCAAAGCTTTATAAAAAATGCCGTTGCCAAGACCGTAAAAATACATAATCGGATATCGCTTATACTCCTTTTCGATATTTTCTAGCGCTTCTTTCACGTCCTTTACGGGATTTTCATAGACGTATTTTAGCGTTTTGTTGTTTATGATATTTATATCGATGGGGTCTTTGCCGATAAAGACATCGTAGCCTTTCATCCCTTCCATTCCCCAAAGGCGCGCGGCTAAAATTTCATCTTGCTGAAAAAGCGCTTGGAGATTTTTTTTGAAAATAGGATTTGCGATACTTGCGACGCTTTCGCCAAGCTCGTTTTTGAGCGCTTGATCTTCTTTGCCGCCTTTTTTTTGCAGACCGTGCGGCTTTAGACATTTATCCTCTTTTTTCTTCGTCATTATATATCCTCCTTTGCGATTTTTTCGCTAAATTTTATCTCTCTTTTTGCTTTTTTGCCTAGTAGCCCCGGTAAAAATTTAGGGTGCAAGCCGTATCCCGGGCGTACGCTTCTTACGTTTTTTTCGCTAAAGATTTCGCCCTCTTTGATATCCGCGCAGGCATAAAGCGAGCGGGAAAAGCGGCGATTTTGTACGGCTTTTTCGTCTAGCTCGTAGGTTACTTTTCCAAGCAGCGCTTCGGCGTCTCGCACGGCTTTTACCATTTCGCTAAATTCCCGCTCGTCCAAGCTAAAAGCCTCATCGACGCTGCGAACGCTTTTATCTAGGATAAAGTGCTTTTCTACGATACGAGCGCCCAGACTCACGGCCACTACGGGCGCCACGATACCTAGCGTATGGTCTGAAAAGCCGACCTCTACGCCGAATTTTCGTTTCATACCGGCGATCGTGCGTAGATTCATCCCGTCAAGCGGAGCAGGGTAGCTTGACGTGCATTTTAAAAGCGCGATCCGCTCGTTTCCAGCATCTTTGCAAATTTGCACGACGTCGGTGATTTCTTGCTCGGTCGCGATGCCTGTGGAGATTATGATTGGTTTGCCTTTGAGCGCGACGTACCGCACGAAATCATAGTCCGTTACCTCAAAGCTTGCTATCTTGTAAGCGGGCGGGTTAAATTTCTCTAAAAAATCAGCATCGTCTCTGCAAAACGGGCTTGAAAAGCAGATGAGCCCTTCGTCCTTTGCCGCAGCAAAAAGCTGCTCGTGCCACTCTCGCGGCGTCAGAGCTTGCTTGTAGAGCTCATATAAATTCGCTCCCTCCCACAGTCCGCCTTTTATCATAAAATCCTCGCTGCGCGAATCTAACGTGAGGCTATCTGGCGTGTATGTTTGTAGCTTTATGGCGTCGGCTCCCGCGCGCTTAGCCGCTTTTATCGTATCAAGCGCCGTTTGCAAACTGCCCGAGTGATTTGCCGAGAGCTCGGCGATGATAAAGACCTTTTCGCTTGTGTCGAAATTTGCTATTTTCATAAATTTTCCTAACTTTTAGCCATTATATCAAGTTTGCGTAAAGATAGCGACATATAGCTCATTTGCTCGTCGCGCCCGTAAATTTCAAAGCCGAATTTGCGGTATAGCGCGATCGCTTTTTCGTTTTCGTTGTAGGCGCACGATTTTAGCTCGCCGACTTTAAGCGTTTTGGCGGCGTATTCTGCGATTGTTTGCATTAGGATTTTGCCTTTGCCTTTTAGCCCCGGATTTGCGTAAATGCCGAATTCGCACGAGTCCGCCGCGATATCCACGAAATCGATCACGCCGATATAGTCGCTATCCTCTTTTACTAAAAAATATCTTTTCGTTTCGTCGTTTTTTAAATTTGAGATAAAGTTTCTATGCTCTTGCTCGCTCACGCTTTTGTTTTTCATGTATTTCGCGACTCGCTCGTCGTTTCGCCAACGCAAAATCATCAAAATTTGCTCGTCAGTTAGATCGGTGAAATTTATAAGTTCAAGCATATCTCGTCCGCCTCGTAGATCTCGCGCCCGTTTGCCGCTAGCCACTGCGCCATCTCGTTTTGATTATCCGCGACGCGCACGGCTTTAAATTTCGCGCCCAAAACCAGCGCTTCGTTTACGAGCGAGCTAGCCGAAATCACTAAAATTTCGCTCTCGTTCATCAATCGCGCGACCTCGTTTGAGTTTATAAAAAGGCTAAAATTTGACTCGCTATCCGCCAAATTTTGCAAATTTGCCAAATTTGCGTTCGCACTCGTCGTGATAGCGGCTACTTTTTTGTTTTTAGCGAGCAAATTTGAGGCGATTTTGGCGGTCAAATTTAGCGCGTCCGTGCCGCCTAGCGCGATGAAGCAGTCGAATTTTTTTTCGCGTTTGATTTTTGCTTCGTCGTAAAACTCGCTCCTAACTAGCGGCGAAAAAACCAGCTCGCAGTTTGCGGGTACTAGATTTACGTATTTTTGGGGCTGGGCGTAGATATTTACGTTTAGTAAGTAGTCGCAAAAATGCTCTTTGTAGTTGTCGTCAAAGCATAAAATTTTAACGTTCGTTTGTTCTTTGATTAGCTTTTCGTCCGCCGCGCTAATGCCGTAATGATCGATTATAAGAAGCTCAAATTTATGCTCTTTTATCAAATTTACCAGTTCATTTATATCCGCGCTTTTTAGCGTAAAAACGGGGCAGGGTATCTCGCCTGTTAGGCTGCCCGGTAGGTCGATGCAAGCAAAGCTGACGTCTTTAAAATTTTTCGCCAAAATGAGATCTCGCCTAACGTGTCCGTGCCCGATTTTAGAGCCGCTATCTGCGCGGATGAGGGTTTTAAAGTATAAAATTTTATCAAGCATTTTTTGGGCTAAAGTCGTTTAAATTTGGGTTTGTTCTTTTGATCGGGATATCGATCTCGGGAAAATTTTTATCGTTTGAGTAAATCACTCGGCAATCATTTTGCATAGCGCAAAAGTATTGTAAAATATCCTCAAAATCGCCGCCGTTCATTATGTAAAATTCAGCCGCGTTAGTTATTGTTTCGTATCCAAATGGCACGACCGCGAAGTCGGATAAATTTTTTATTTCTGACAAAAAGTCGGCTAGAATTTTTAAAGCTTTTTTATTTTGTCTTAGGGCGTATATGGCGGTAGTGATTATGTCTTCGCTAGTTATTATTTTTATATTTTTAGAGATTAGATTTTTGAAAAGACTTACAGCTTTTTCATGCAAATTTATATCATTCATTGCTCGTTGTTCGTCCAAAAAATCAATAAAAATATTAGCGTCTATATAAACTTTTTTCATATTTTATCGGCCGCGTCTTTTCTGATTTTTTTTGCATCGACTCCTGATAATTCTCCGTTAAAAATACCGGCATAATCCAAAATACTTTGTTTTTTTTGTATGTTTTTATGCTTGAGCGCTTGATTTTTTACATTAAATTTTTTCATAAAGTCATTAATCGCCAAAAGAGCATCTTGATCATAGATTTCAAAATAAAATTTATTCAGAGCCCGCATTTTTGCCTCCTTGGGCTAGATTTTATCATAATTTATCCGGTAAAGCTTCTGCGCAAACTCAAAATCCTCCGGTGTGTCGATGTCGCAGACTAAATTTCGCGGTAGTAAAAACGCTCTTGAGTGCGGCGCAAAGATCGGTTTTTTCTCTAGCCACGCCTCGCGCCTGCCGAAATAAAACGCGCCCGCATCGTGATAAGCTCGCTCTAAATCCTGCGAGCGAGTTAGCGCAAACTGCGGGTAAAACATATTTACGGCGCCGTCCTCGCCAAGCCTGATCGCGCGCTGGATAGGAAAGCTAAACTCGGTCGCGGAAAATAAAAACTCGCACTCCGCTTCCTCAAATTTGCCGTATGCCTCGCGTAAAATTTCTCCCGTGATAAGCGGCGCGGTCGCGTATAGGCAGCAAACGTGGGGGTATTTTTCGCCCAGCCTCGTCGCCGCGTCCGCTACTGCGTCGCTGCTCGTGGCGTAGTCGTCGCTTAGCGAGGCGTCTCTCATAAACGGGACTTGAGCGCCGAATTTTACTGCGACATTCGCTATCTCAGTGTCGTCGGTGCTCACTATCACGCACTCAAAAACGCCAGAATTTAGCGCCGCCTCGATGCTGTAAGCTATCAGCGGCTTGCCTAAAAAATCTTTAACGTTTTTGCGCGGTATGCGCTTGCTGCCGCCGCGAGCCGGGATGACGCAAAGGGCGCGGTTTTGGTTATCTCTCATCAAATTTACCGCCCTAAACCCTGCAGCCTTGCGGCGTGTCAAAGCTCTTTAAAACCTCAAAAAGCGCGTCCGCGACGAAATTTGCGTCCTCTAGACTCATACACTGATGGCACGGGATGCTAAGCTCGGCGGCGTAAAAATCCTCGGCGCTAGGAACCCAGATATCACCGTAGCGCTCGCGGTAAAAGCTAAATTTATAAGTCGGCTTGTAGTGTACCTGCACGCCGATGCCGCGCGCGTGAAGGGCGGCAAAGATGTCCTCTTTGGCGCACCAGAACTGGCGAAATAGCAAGATAGGGTAGAGGTGGCGCGAACTAACGACGCCGTCAGGTAACTTGATGGTACTAAAATACGGGTTTTTCTCAAATTTTTCGTCGTAAAATTTAGCGATTTTCTCGCGCACCGCGATGGTTTCGTCTAGCCTTTTTAGCTGATTTAGTCCTAGCGCGCAGGCGACGTCGGGCAAGCGGTAGTTGTAGCCAAGCACCGTCTGGTCGCTGTCCCAGAGGCGTTTTTTGGCTATGCCGTGCGAGCGGTAGAGGCGTGCTAGGCGTGCGATCTCGTCGTCGTTAGTAGCTAGGGCGCCGCCCTCAAACGTCGTTAGCGGCTTAACGGGGTGAAAGCTAAAAATGCTAACGTCCGCTTTTGCGCCGACTTTGACGCCGCTTAGCCCGCTACCCAGCGCATGCGAAGCGTCGTCAAGCACCTTTATGCCGCGCTCGCGGGCTAGTTTTAGGATGGCGTCTAAATTTACGGGATTGCCGCCAAAATCAACCGCCGTTATGACTTTGGTTTTAGGCGTGATGAGGCTTGCTAGCGCGTTTTCGTCGATATTTCCATCAAATTTAACGGGCGCGAATTTAACCTCCGCTCCCGCCATTAGCGCCGCATTTGCCGTCGCCGCAAACGTAATGGGAGTCGTTACGACCTCGTCGCCCTCTCGCACGCCTAGCGCAAGATATGCGACGTGAAGTGCGCTCGTCGCCGAGTTCATCGCAACGACGTGCTTTACGCCGACGTATTTTGCGATCGCTTGCTCAAATTCGCCGACCTTGTCGCCTCCTGTTAGGATATCGTCTTTTAGGGCGCTCACGACGGCAGCTATGTCGGAGTCGGTGATTTGTTGTCTGCTGTAGGGTATCATTTTTGTCCTTTTTTCGGCTTGTCTTTATTGAGGCTTGTCTTTTTCTGCTATACGTCGTTAAATTTAAAATTTTCTCGGTCACGTATTTTATATACGCTCCCTCGCAAATTTTAAATTTACCTCGTCTAAGCAAAAAATACTTTGCCTTGCTTTTCTAAAATTTCAGATTTCGGCTCAAATTTTATAAATTTCGGCCAAACTATTTACTAGCCTCGATCATCTCCAAAAGCCCGTCTTTATCTAGCCAAATTTTATTTTTATCTGAGCTATACTCGAAATTTTCTTCCACGAGATGCCCTTTTTCGCCCAGCGCGTTTGTGCTAAAGTCGTCGTCTTTGCTCGTAAATTTGATCGACGGGCTGATCACGTAGTGGTCGTCAAACTCGTACGTTAGGTGCGCGTCGTCCTTGCCGACCATGACCTCGTGCATCTTTTCGCCAGGGCGGATGCCGATTATTTTTACGCCAAGTTGCGGCGCCATGGAGCGAGCAAGCTCGATCATCGTCATCGACGGGATTTTTGGGATGAAAATTTCGCCGCCTTTCATGCGCTCGAAATTTTTAAGTACGAAATTTACGCCTTGCTCAAGCGTGATCCAAAACCGCGTCATATCCGCGTGCGTGATCGGCAGCTCCTTCGCGCCTTCCGCGATTAGCTTCTTAAACAGCGGTACGACCGAGCCGCGCGAACCCACGACGTTGCCGTAGCGAACGACGCTAAATCGCGTTTTTTTGCTACCCGCGATGTTGTTTGCCGCGACAAATAACTTATCGCTGGCAAGCTTGGTCGCGCCGTATAAATTTACCGGGTTGCACGCCTTGTCGGTCGAGAGCGCGATGACCTTGCTCACGCCGCACTCTAGCGCCGCGTCGATGACGTTTTGTGCGCCGTTGATGTTGGTTTTGATGCACTCCATCGGGTTGTATTCCGCGATTGGCACGTGCTTCATGGCCGCTGCGTGTATCACGTAGTCGATGCCGTTCATCGCGGTCATGAGGCGCTTTTCGTCGCGCACGTCGCCGATGAAAAATCGCATCGCCGGGTCTTTAAAAACCTGCGCCATCTCGTACTGTTTGAGCTCGTCGCGAGAGTAGATAACTAGCCTTTTTGGTTTAAATTTGGAGAGTAAAATTTCGGTGTATTTTTTGCCGAATGACCCGGTGCCGCCGGTGATGAGAATGGATTTTCCGTTAAACATTTATTTTTGCCTTTCGCGGCTTGTCTTTTGATTTTATACTTTGTTGCTCGCTTCTTTGGCTTCAGTTGCGGTCGCAAGCTAAGCGACGGTAGCGAACGCAGTAAAGCTAAGTAAAAAATAAAAACAGTTCGCCGTTTATTTAAATTTTATGCAGTCGGAGCAAAAACCGTGCCTTAAATTTTATTCAAATTTTAGCTCGTTAAATTTAATTGGAGCGTAGTATTTTGAGATGATTTTTGGGGTTGCGCAGATAAAATTTAGCGTAGGCTGGACAAGTAGTCCGCCGAGCTAAATTTTAGCCAGCTCCGCAAAAAGCACTCAAAAGACAAGCTTTTATTTCAAAATCCTAGGCAGGGTTATCCCCTCCTGCGCCTGATACTTTCCTCCCTTGTCCGCATACGTCACTTCACACGGCTCGTCGCCCTCGATAAACAGCACCTGCGCGATGCCTTCGTTCGCGTAGATTTTAGCCGGCAGCGGCGTCGTATTTGAGATTTCGATCGTGATGTGCCCTTTAAATCCGGGCTCAAAAGGCGTGACGTTTACGATGATACCGCAGCGAGCGTAGGTGCTTTTGCCTAGACAGATGGCTAGCACGTTACCCGGCATATTAAAATACTCGATCGTGCGCGCTAGAGCGAATGAATTGGGCGGAACGATACACACGTCGCCTTTAAAGTCCACCACGTTTTTTTCGTCGAAATTTTTTGGATCGACCACGGTGCCGCCGATATTCGTAAAGATTTTAAACTCGTCGCCCACGCGGATATCGTAGCCGTAGCTGGACACTCCGTAGCTCACCACGCCGCGTCCGACTTGCTCCTCGGCAAACGGCACTATCATCGCCTTTTCGTGCGACATTTTGCGTATCCAGCTGTCAGATTTCAGCCCCATTTTTTACCTTTATTTTAAATTTACGCGATTATAACATATTTTAAATTTACGTAAAATTTGAGCGCTATTTTATATTAAAATTTTGGTCAAATTCGAACGCTCGGTTAGCAGATTTTCTTATTTTTTATAATTAATCTTTAAATTAAAGCTAAGTATAATAATGCATTTTTTTAATTCTTTTAAATGAAAGGAAAAACAATGTATTTAATTATGCCGCGTAAATTTGTAAATTTACGCAGTAACAAGGGCTCAAATTTGCCTCTCTCGGCGCTAACTTGCCTGCTACTGGCGACGAGCGGAGCTTACGCTTACACCGAGGTCGGCGTATCCGGAAACACATCCAGTTGGGAGAGTGCGGAGTATAAAAAAGACTGGGGTCTAGTCTCTATGAACGCCTCCACGGCTTACGCGCTAGGCTTTAACGGCAGCGGCGTGAAGATAGGCGTTATGGATTCGGGCGTGCTTTTGAGCCATCCGGAGTTTCAAGACGGCAGGATCCACGTCGTAAAAAGTAGCGGAACATATAGTAAAAACGGTATGATGTATCCTGATACCGCGTATGGAAATTCGCCCTTTAAAGCAGGCTCTAGTAGCGAATACGACGAAACAAATAAGGGCGAATTTAAAAAGGGCGATAAATTTGATATAGACGGGCGGTGGGTAGCCGGCGTAAACGATAGTCACGGCACTCACGTGGGCGGCACTATGGCCGCTAGCAGAGACGGCAGCGGTATGCACGGCGTAGCGTTTAAAGCACAGCTATACTCCGCAAATACCGGCGGCAACGACGGTATGACTTACGGCCCTAATCAAGATTATAATTTTTTTCTTAAAGGTTACGAGGCGTTAGCGGATGCCGGCGCGAAAGTGATAAACAATAGCTGGGGCTCAAACAGAAAAGTAAATTCGGCTTTTAAAGGCGCGACCGGATATAAACCGTCTTATGGTTTAAGACATATAGACGAATATAATACCGACATTAGGGATACTAACGGCGTTACCGAGACCAATAACGCAAAAGATCATATGTATCTAAAAGATATAAATGCAGCCAAAAAAGCCTACTATCAGTTTGTTACGAGCGGTGAAAAAAGCTTTATAGACGCCGCTTATGAGGTAGCCGTTAAAAGACGGGTCATTCAAGTATTTACAGCCGGCAACAGAAGCTTTATGGCTGAATCTTTTACGCGTGCGGCATTGCCGTATTTCAGGCCCGATGCGGAGAAATATTGGATAAACGTTACGGGACAAAACGGCACTGCGGGCTATCCTAACGGTAGTAACAGATCCGGCCAAGTAAGCGATGCGCAGCGGTTTAATCTCGCAGGAAATTCCAAATGGTGGACGATCGCTGCACCGGCTGCGGAAGTTTATTCCTCAACCGTCGATCTGAAAACCAAACAAGCTTCATATGCCAGCTGGGGCGGCACGTCTATGGCCGCTCCGCACGTAAGCGGCGCACTCGGAGTCATATTTCAGCGCTATCCGTATATGAGTGCGGCGCAGGTTCGTGACACGATGCTTACTACGGCTCGACAAAGGACGCTAAGAGCAGGTCATGGCTCCGGCGGTATGCTCGAGCGTTGGGGTAGCGACGGAGAGGGCGTGCCTAGTAAGGTTTGGGGTTGGGGTATACTTGACCTAGGCAAGGCGATGTTCGGTCCGGGGCAGTTTTTAGGAAACTTCGACGTTACGATGAATCAAAACGATATCTGGACAAATAACATTTCAGACGTCGCCATTAAATTTAGAAAAACCGAGGATGATAGCGACGCTGCGGCTTGGGCGGCTAGGAAAGCGGTTCTTAACGCTAAGCCGAATTTGAGCGCGGAAGAAAAGGCCGAGATGACCTTTGAAACCGCAAGGCAGCAGGCTAGAGCCGCAAGAGCGGCGGAGGGCTATGAAGGCTCGCTAACTAAAAGAGGAGACGGCGCTTTGACTCTCGCCGGAGATAATAGCTTTACCGGAGCGGTCAATATATACGGCGGTAAAATCTCGGCCCTAAATCAATCAATCTCATCTTCAAGAAGCGTAAACGTCCATAAGGGCGGCGAATTTGAGGTTTTAAACGCTATTACTTACAAAACCCCAAGCGCCGGCGGTTTCGTGAGTACGACCAAGACAAGCGATGCTACGCAAGTTAATGCTACTATAAACAAAGGCGGCTCATTTGTAATTAACGACGGCGCTCATAATCTAAATTTAACCTTTAAAGAGGGCTCTTTATTGAAGGCTGCGATGTTATCAAGCGCCGAGCTTGCAAATTTGGCGGCAAATCCGAATCTAAAGAAAACCGTAAGCGCGAGCGGAAGCTTCACGGGGGCAAATTTAGCCAACGTCGAGGATAGCTACGCGTTTTTTAAAACAACTAAAGAAGCTACGACTAACTCAAATTTAGCTCTTTCTTTACAAAAAGGCAAAAGTATGGAGGAGGTAGCTTCTACTAGCGCCGAGAAGTCGTTTGCGAGATTAGTCGAGGCAAATCCGGGTAGCGCTATATATTCATCTATGCTAGGAGCTACTCATAGCGTAGCGGCGGCCTACTTTAGCGCCTTTTCAAATGATTTGGACTTCAAAGCGCAAAACAACTCCGCTATAGACTCGTTTATGCTAGCAAATTCGGTTAAAAACAAAAACGGAGCTAAAAGAGCCGATATCGGCGCCGGAGTCGAGCTTTGGCTACTTAGCGGCGCTAGCAGAGTGACTTCGGGTAGCAACGCCGGCGGCAGACTGGGCACGAACGCATTTACGAATTTAGTAGGCGTTGATTTTCTAGCGGGCGATAGCTCGAAAGCGGGAGTATTCGTAGGGCTTGGCAGAACTAATCACAAGCTAGGCGATAGCAAAGCGGTCAAAAGCAAAGACGCGCATGCTGGTATCTACGGCGATATAGGGCTTGATCCTATCAAAATCAGCCTAGGCGCTATCTACTCGAAATTTGATCAAGAAAAAAGAGTCGTTAGCTCATACGCTCCTTTGGCTTACGAGTATAAAGACGCCGACGCGTCCGTTATCAGCGCATATGCGCAGATCGCCTACGCGGGACTAAGCTATGAAAACGGCTTTAGCTTAGAGCCTTATGCGGGGCTAACCTATATCCGCGCCAAAAATGACGATGTGGCAAATTCTTTAGTGCAGATTAAAAATGAGGATAGAGACCTGCAAATCGCGAGTTTGGGCGTAAAACCTAGCATCGCATTTAGTATGGACGGCATAAGTCTAGTCGCAAAAGCCGATGTGGCCTACAACCGCTTCTTCGGCGATAAAACCCCGAGCGCTCATATGAACGTAACCGGCCTTGGCGCAACTAAACTAAAGGGCGAAAAGCTAAAAGATATAGCCACTACCGAGCTCGGTATAGAGGCTGCATTTACTAAAAACTTTAGAATAGGTCTTGGCTACGTAGGAGCATACGGCAGCAACGTAAAATCAAACGGCGTAAATGCTAAGTTTAGTTGGGCGTTTTAACGATTTTGCGGATTAACGGCGCAAATTTAATCAATAGCGAGCTAAATTTATTTGGCTCGCGACAGGTTAAATTTGACTTGTTTTTACAAATTTGCCGCATTTTTGAAAGGAGCAAATTTTGTCTTTGAAATGCGGCTTATAAATTATTATTTTACTTCTTTTAATGTTATATTTCGCTCGGGTATTTTATACATATATAAGAATATATTTCATAAAATTACTAAATTTTATTTTCAAGGAGAATTTTATGAAAAAATTATTACTCGTTTCTCTCGCGGCCGCGATCGCCTTTTGTGGTGAAAATTTGCTCGTGGGTGCGGGCGGCGGATACAAAAAGCCGGTCAGCGAAGTGATAGAAAATCTCAAAAAAGAGGGCGTGCAGATCGAGGGCGCCTTTGCAAATTTAGGACAAATAACCATCCAAGCCAAAGAGGGCAAGATGGCGGTGATCGTGGGCGACGAGGCGTTTTTGAAAAAAACGGATCTTGAGATCAAAGCTTACGAGCGCATCGGCAAGGGCGCTCTCGTGCTGGTCACGCCAAAGGGCAAGCAGATAAAAGATGCCGGCGAGCTAAAAAATCTCGCCAAAATCGCGATGCCGGACGCCAAAAAAGCGATTTACGGCGTGAGGACGACGGAGTTTTTGAAAAACTCGGGGCTTGAGGCGGATCTCGGGTCTAAAATTCTACCCGTCGCAGGCGTGCCGCAAGTCGTAGCCTACGTCATAAACGGCGAGGTGGATGCGGGATTTATCAACTCGACCGAAGCCGTGGCCAGAGCGGGTGAGTTCGGTAGTATGATTTATATCGATGAGGCGCTTTACAGCCCTGTTTTCATCTCGGCGGCGAAACTTCCGGCGTGCGAGGGCAACGAGGCTTGCGCTAAATTTTTAGACGAGTTAAAAACTCCTCGCTCAAAAGAAATTTTCACTAAATTCGGACTGAAGTGATTTAAATTCGGCGGGCGCGTTAGTATGGTCAAATTTGGATTTGGCGGTCGGCGACGCGTCCAAATTCGCTGCCGAATTTGGCGGTAAATTTGCGCTGGCGGGCGAAAAACTTGAAGTAGCCGCAAAGCTCGGTTTGCCGTTAGGTGCGGCTATTTTTGGGTTCGCACGGCAAGCGGAGCGTAAAATTTGCGTTTTATCCGCTAAATTTAAGATCTGAGATTAGGCGGTAAATTTAAAAACCGACACGGTAAAACCGTTTAAATTTACCGCGCAAAGCAGTCAAAATTTAAAGAAGTGCAAATTCGGATTTTGCGGACGAAACCTATCAAATTTTACGCTCTGATCGGTAAAATCGGCGATTTGCCAAGCGGCTAAATTTGCCCGCTCGGCTCGGTAAATTTTAAGAAAATTACAGCGGAGGGAGCGTAAAATTTAGTCTTAAATTTACAGGCGAAAATTTAGGTCAAATTTGGCACCGACAATAAATTTATCGGCTCCGGTTTTATGAGTTTAAAAATCGGTTTTTAACAAATTTCGGCTCTAGGCGTAGATGATTTGAGCGAGTTTAAAATTTAAGCCGAATTTTAAAATCCCGCCGGCTGTTCGCGTCCATAAATTTATCAAAATTTCGCTATAAATCGGGCGCCGAATTTAGCTAAATATCAAAATTTTGCTTACGGAATTTCTCCAAACCCAAACAAAAAGTAAAATTTAACGTAAAAAGGAAAAAATTTGCAAGAACTCTCGTGGCTTGTTCACCCCTTGCTTTTAAGTGCCAAAACGCTTGCCATTACCTTTGTATTGCTACTATTTTTAGGGCTTGGCGCGGCTTATTTCTTGGCGTTTTATCGCGGCAGATTTAAGGCTCTTTTGGAAGCGGCCGTGATGTTTCCGCTCATTTTTCCGCCCATTGCCACGGGATTTTTGCTGCTTTATATTTTGGGACGAAACGGCGCTCTCGGTAAGGCGCTAAATTTGCAGATCGTCTTTAGCTTTTCAGCCCTCGTTATCGCTTCGTTTTTAGCGGGTTTGCCGCTGTTTGTAAAGCCCGTTCAAAGCGCGCTTGAAAGCCTGCCTAAAAGCCTAATCGAAGCAGGCCAAAGTCTAGGCAAAAATCGCCTGGAAATCGCGCTTTTTATCCTTATACCAAACGTCTTTAAAAGCGTCGTTTCGGCGCTCGTTTTGGCTCTGGCTCGCGGGCTTGGCGAGGTCGGCATCACGCTGATGCTAGGCGGCAACATCGTGGGCAAAACCGATACCGTTTCGCTAGCGATCTACAACGCCGTTTATGACGGAGAGAATGAGCGCGCGCTCATTTTAAGCTTGATTTTGGTCGTGCTTAGCTTGGTGCTTTTCGGGTTTATAAATTTTCTCGAGCGAGCTAAAAAGAGCTGTTAAATTTTCTACTTTAAACAGAATGAAATACAAATTTAACCTTTAAAATAAAATTTAAGCAAATTGATATATATATATATATATAATTCCTATATTCTAGATGAATTTAGGAAAAAATATGAACGAAATTTCAATAAATAGTTTGCTTAAAAATATCAAAGATGATCCAAATTGCGACTTTGCAGAAAGATTTCTCCAAAGCTACCTCGCGCTTAGCTTTGGAGCAATGAGTAAAAGTGAAATAGACATATTGGTTTTTCATTTGTTGTCTAGGTATTTGGGTGAGAAAAGCAACTACGAAATCTCAAATTTACTAAAAATAAGCGAAAATCGCGTAAAAACCTTAAGATTAAACGCTCATCTAAGATACGGAGATACAAACAATCCAAATATTCTAAGCAATGTTTTAAAAAAGATAAAAGAAAATTTACAAAACATTGAATCTGATAGCAAAACCGCAACTATAACAATATCTGTTGAAAACCCTGTAGAAAAAAGAGAAATTTTACGAAGATTAAAAGAGATGGGGCAGAGTGCTGATTTCAGCTTTAACGATGAGCTTTTAAAGATAAAGCTAACTGCGGTATTTGCACTGCTTTTCGAGGATGAGGAGATTATAAAGCATATTGTTCAAAATGAGATAAAAGACAAATCGTTGCAAGATAGGCTCATGCTAAAATCTCTAACGCCAAAGCAAAAGCTGGGTAAATTTTTAGAATTTGCAAATAAGCATAGCAATCTAGCCTCTCTCGCAATAGACATGATAAGCAAGATACTAAAATCTTAAAGGCAAGGAGTGAATAAAAAATCATAAATTTATTTTTACCGATAAGAAATGCAAGCAAAAAATAAAAATAAGGATGAAAAAATGAAAAATACTAAAATTTTATGTAAGGCTGCAATAGTAGGAGGTTTGCTTTTAGGAACAGGCGGGCTTTATGCCGTCGAAGCGCCAAAGATAAGCCTTAAACAATCGAAAAATATGATGGATATGATGGTAAATGTACTTTCTATTGTCTCTACTGACAATGATACCAAAATCAATGATATCATAGTAAATAGGGGCAACTGTCCTATTGAGAAGTATGGTGGGGTAGATTATGAAAAAGCGAAGGCTTATGCCGATAAATATCCTGAAAACGCAAAGATAGCTACAAAAGAAGAACAAAATCGTTCGTTTTTTTCTGATAAATATCCCGTCTTTTTGGATGATCATAAATTTGTGTTGTATTTATATACAAAAGATGGCAATAGCGTGATGGCAAAGCCTGGTGTTCGTAAAAACGATAAAAAAACGGAAGCATACCTAGATAGCTTAACGGACGAAGCTCGAGAAATATATGAGAATAAACTTCCCGTAGTGAAAAATTTTGGAGAGAGATTTGATATAGAGCTTGGTTGTTCATTTAACGATGTGCTAGAGATCGTCATAAGCACTGATGGCGGTGATTTTAAATATGAGACAAACAAGTAGGGGGTAAAAAATGAAAAGAATAATACTTTTGGCTGTTGCGCTGATGGTTGCGAGTTCAAATGATAAAATTTGCGAAACCAAGCTGGATAAAATGCAGGGCTGTGTCATAAAAGAGTATCAGGGTAAAGTCCTGGTAAAAGAAACTCCGTATAAAAATAACAAAATAAACGGTATCGTAAAAGAGTACTATCCAAGCACGGGAAAGCTTAAATTTATGGATACTGTCGAGGATGATATATCTAACGGTGAGCAAAAAGAATTTTATGAAAATGGACAGCTGCTCTACTCTATTTTTTACAAAAATGGCAAACTAATAGATGGGATAAGTAAAACTTTTTATGCCAATGGCAAGATAAGGTCTGAAATAAATACTATTGATGGCTTTTTTGACGGAGAAACAAAAGTGTATAAAGAAAATGGTAAACTAATCTTAAAGCTTGATTTTAAAGATGGCAGGCCATTGGGTGGCAAATGTGCCAACAATAATGTGGCTGTGCCAGCTGCTGCGTGGGAAATGCACCCTGATGTATTTCGAATAGCAAGACTTTGCGAGCAAAATTTTCTATTCTAGCAATTTTGGTTAAATTTAATCGTGGAGCTCGACTTGGCTTTACGATTAAACCATATTTTCAAACTAACTAAAAACCCGAAAAATGCCCAAATTTATCAATTTTTTGCTACAATAAGAAGTTTTGAACTTTTACTATTTAGGAGAAATTTCTATGAAAAAAGAAGACATAAAAGAGCTGATCGAGTTTTTTAACGAGATGGATATGAACCGCATAAAAGTAAAAAGCGGGGATTTTGAGGTCGAGCTAGAAAAATTCGCCGACTGCTGCGAGCTGCCAAAGCCCGTCGTCCAAGCTCCCGCCCCGACTCCGACTCCGGTAAACGTTGTGGTAAACTCAGAAGTCAAAGCTCCTGCTAATTCCCCTAAAGACAGCATAAAATCGCCTATGGTGGGCACTTTTTACGCCGCTCCCAGCCCGGGCGCCGCACCGTTTGTTAAAGTCGGTCAGCGCGTGAGAAAGGGCGATGTGGTAGGCATCATCGAAGCGATGAAGATAATGAACGAGATCGAGGCCGAATTTGACTGTCAGATCAGCGAGCTGCTCGTTTCCGACGGTCAGCCCGTGGAGTTTGGTTTGCCGCTATTTGGCGTGGAGAAAAATTGATGGAAATAAAAAGAATTTTAATCGCAAATCGCGGCGAAATCGCGCTGCGAGCTCTGCGAACGATAAAAGAAATGGGCAAAGAAGCCGTCGTCGTCTATTCGACCGCCGACAAAGACGCGCTTTACGTCAGATATGCCGACGTGGCGATCTGCATCGGTAAGGAGCGCTCAAGCGACAGCTACCTAAATATCCCGGCCATAATCAGCGCGGCTGAAATCAGCGAAGCCGACGCGATATTTCCGGGCTATGGATTTCTCAGCGAAAATCAAAATTTCGTAGAAATTTGCTCGCATCACAAGCTAAAATTTATAGGACCTAGCGTAGCTGCGATGGCGCTGATGAGCGACAAAAGTAAAGCAAAGCAGATGATGCAGCGAGCGGGCGTGCCCGTGATCCCGGGCTCTGACGGCGCCGTAGCCGACACTAAGGCCGCAAAAGAGCTAGCTAAGCAGATCGGCTATCCTGTCATCCTAAAAGCCGCAGCCGGCGGAGGCGGACGAGGTATGCGCGTGGTCGAGTGCGAAGAGGATATAGAAAAGGCGTTTTGGTCGGCGGAGAGCGAAGCGATGAGCGCGTTTGGCGACGGAACTATGTATATGGAAAAATACATCCTAAATCCGCGCCACATCGAGGTTCAGATCATCGGCGACAGCCACGGTAACGTCCTGCATATCGGCGAGCGCGACTGCTCTATGCAGCGCCGCCACCAAAAGCTGATCGAGGAGAGTCCTGCGATCCTGCTAGACGACGACACTCGCGCCAGACTGCACGAAACGGCGATCCGTGCGGCAAAAGCTATCGACTACGAGGGAGCGGGAACGTTTGAGTTTTTGGTCGATAAGGATCTAAATTTCTACTTCATCGAGATGAATACGCGCCTACAAGTCGAGCACTGCGTGAGCGAAATGGTAAGCGGCCTGGATATAATCGAGCTAATGATAAAAGTAGCCCAGGGCGAGGCGCTACCGCCGCAAGAAAGCATCACGCTAAAAGGCCACGCCATCGAGTGCCGCATCACGGCCGAGGATCCAAATACGTTTACGCCAAGTCCAGGCAAGATAACAAAATACGTCTGCCCCGGCGGCCGAAACGTGCGTATGGATAGCCACATCTATCAGGACTACTCGATCCCACCGTACTACGACAGTATGATCGGCAAGCTCATCGTCTGGGACACCGATAGAAACAGAGCCATCCACAAGATGAAGGTGACGCTCGAGCAGCTCATCATCGGCGGCATCAAGACC
Source organism: Campylobacter rectus (assembly GCF_004803795.1). Lineage (NCBI taxonomy): Bacteria > Pseudomonadati > Campylobacterota > Epsilonproteobacteria > Campylobacterales > Campylobacteraceae > Campylobacter > Campylobacter rectus. Next base: position 245,270 of record NZ_CP012543.1, read on the forward strand.
ACGCGCGACTTTCACATCGCGATGATGGAGAACAAAGACTTTATCAACAACAACTATGATACCAACTACCTCTCTCGTCGCTAAATTTGCGGCTAGGGCGAGGCTATTGCGCGCCGAAGCGAGTTTAAATTTGCTTTGGCGTATATAAATTTTAACTTCAAATTTTTATTATTTAAAACCCGCTCGCAGATAAAATTTAAATCTAAATTTATCGGCACCCCCCCCCGCAAAAACACTAATTTTATTTTCAGTAATCGCAAGTCCTCTAAACCGTTAAATTTGCCTTTATTTAAAAATATCAAGGATTAAATTTAACTCGTCTATTATGGGTAAAAGCTATGAAATTTCCTTTTTGATCTGTTTTGCGTCTTCTAAGTTCGGCGGTATTGAAAAGAGCGTCGTCTCAAATCTATTTTCCGCTCCGATTAAAAATAGATAAAATTTATCATCCATAAACGCAGCGCTTACTCCCATATCTCCTGCAAATTTTATCTTTAACTCTCTCAAATGCGCCATAAACGCAGGCGTCAAAAGATATCTTGCCTCTACTTTATCATCCGTAAAAACTCTAAATTCATCGTTAAAAAGAGTATCATCCATCCGCTCTTTTTCGCCTAAAAATTTAGTATTTAGCGTGCGGCTCGCGACTATAGTTTGTCCGCTAAATTTCTTGTAAAACTCGCAGACTAAAACCGAGCCGCTAAAGGCCTGTATATCTTTCATCATCTTCCATACAAAAACTACCGCGGATAGCAAATTTAGCGTCGCCGAGTCGCCTAGTTTTAGTTTGGCGTCCCTGGGTATGCTTATAGCTTCGCTAAGATTAAATTTGACGCCGTTATGCGTTCCGCTGATTTGATCTTCGGCGTGAATTCATCCGGCGAATAAATGCCGATCCTGCGAAATTCTTTACGGCTGATGCCGGCATTCGGTTCGTAGCTAAAATTTGGACCCACTTCGCAGATAGCTGCACGGACGAAAATGTCTTTATAAAACTCTTTGTAATCTCTCAGCCCATAGATCACTCGGCCCCTGTTAGTCATTAGCACAATGAAAAAAACGGAATATAGATAATGATGAAAAATAGTGAGGCAAGGCGATTTTCAAAAAGATACCATACGGCAAATCCGCCGCCTACGGGCAGGACAGCTATAAACAAAACCCCTAAAAACAGATACTTTGCAAATGCGCATCCACACTCTTTTTGCTTTTTTGCGGTTGCCTCTATCGCTTCGTTTATGTTCAAATTTGCCTTTTTTAGAGTTTTATGTTTGGATCAAATTTTAGCGAAATTTACGTCGTAAAGGTGAGGGTTTGGGCGGGCTAGCTGGCAAAATCGTGGCGTCAAATTTTAAAAAACCTAGCCGCGCAAATTTTAGTATAATACCTTAAATTTAACTAGGCAAAAGCGATGATAAACGACGAATTTTACATGTCTTTGGCGATCAAAAAGGCTTGGGAGTTTCAAATTTTAACTTATCCAAATCCCGCCGTCGGTTGCGTGGTTTTAGATGCTGGCGGCAGGTTGCTTTCAGTTGCCGCGCATAAAAGAGCGGGCTTTTTACACGCCGAGCCAAGCGCAGTTCTTTTGGCGCTCTGTAAAAAAAGCGAGGCGTTTTTGCACGATTTTTTGCGCGAGTATAACGCGGCTTTGGGCATCAAATTTGAAAGCGTCGCAGAGCTTACAAATGCGGACTTGGAGCCAAATTTCACGTATGAATACATCCTGCAAAATCACGGCGATCTGCTAAAAGGCGCCAAGGCCTACGTGACGCTCGAGCCCTGCGCTCACCGCGGCAAAACTCCGCCATGCGCCGAGCTTTTAAGACTGCTAAAATTTGCCGAAGTCGTCATCGCTAGAGGTGACGAAAACGCCGTAGCAAGCGGCGGCGCGCATATCCTGCAAAGCGGCGGCGTAGCGGTCAAATTTGACGTGCTAAGGCAGGGGGCGGACGAGCTAATAGAGCCATTTCTAGCGTGGCAGAGGGGGAATTTTAGCTTTTTCAAGCTTGCCCTTAGCGCAAACGGCGTCGCAGTCGGCACCGCGCAGAGCAAAATCATCTCAAATCTAGCCAGCCGCACCCACTCTCACCGCCTGCGTAGCGCGGCCGAGCTGCTAGTTATCGGCGGCGCCACCGTCCGCGCCGACCGCCCGAGGCTCGATACCAGGCTGATAGAGGACGGCAAAAATCCAAACGTAATAATCTACTCGCGCGAGCGGGAGTTTGACGCGTCTATACCGCTTTTTGGCGTGGAGGGCAGGAGCGTGCGCGTAACAAGCGATATAAATGAAGCTTTCGTGCCGCGTTTAACGATGTTTGAGGGCGGCGAAAACGCGCTAAAAGCCCTAGACGAACGCGTAAAATGGCTGCTGCTCTACCGCTCGAGCGAGCTTTTGGACGCACCCACGGTAAGGCTAAATTTAAAACTCAAACCGCTATTTCACGGCGAACTTGACGGCGACGTTTACGGGTGGTATAGGATTGAGCGAAGTTTATAAATTTGCTCTCTAAAAAGACCTACTATTTTATATGCGATTGAGTTTTAGTAAAAGCCTTGGCGGCGGATTTGGGATTTATTTAAGCCAAAGCCTTGGAGCGAAAAAAGATGACGCAGGCGCAGGTGGCTGCAGCTAAAAAGGAGCAGTTTTAAAAAGCATAGCTCAAGCCTTGATTTTACTTAGGCGATTTTTACAAAGATGCGGATACGTCGCAAGTAGCGATTTTGAGTTAAATGGTCCCGATTTTTTCAAAAGAAGCGAAAATAGTGCATTGTTTGATAGGCTTATAGATATGCAAAAAAATAGGCATCGGCATTCAAAAGATAAATTTTTCGGGGGCGCTATCTGCTAAAAGGCGCGAACGGCTGACTGATTTGGCGTTTGAAATTGACGATATATTAGGCGGGGCATATACCCAAACAAACCCGATGAAACCATCTCAAACTATAGCCGAAAATCGCCGAAAGAGTTACGAGGATATCAAAAAATAATGCGACAAGGCCGTTATGTCGCCGCTTAAAAACTATTTTCGGCATTGCGGCTTAGCGGATTTCTGGCTTTTGCCTGCGCGATAGCGCTTGCGTCAAATCACGCGAGTCGGCTTGAGTTTTATTGCGGTGTTTGTTCTTTCTTTCGTCGATAGTTACGTTTGTCTTTTATAAAAAGCAAACGACAAAAGCTAAAATTTAAGATAAATTTAGTGTTTGCGTTTTTGCGATGCGGCAAATTTAACGCAAATGGTTAAAAATGCGGCTACGCTACTCTTTAACGAAACATTTTATAAAATTCGCTATGATTTTGTAAATTTAAAGGAGAAAAATGAAGGAGATAACGCTAAACGGAGCGAAATTTCGGGTCGCGGCAAACACGATGGAGGAGCTAAAAAACGAGGCTCTGGGCGACGAAAACGGCGAGATTTATAAATTTCTAGCTAAATTTAACGCGAGTGAGCCCGATATCTTTATCCTAGACGGCTTTGCGACGAAGGAAAATTTAGAGATAAAAGATAGCTCAAACGTCGTGTTTATCAGGCGCGGCGCGATGCCGGGGCGAGAAGTGCTAAAAGCTATGATCGCCTCCAGAAACAGCCCCGAGCTAAACGCGGCTCTAGCTAGCGGCTGCGTGGGCGTGGCGGGACTTGGCGGTCTTGGCTCAAATATCGCGCTAAGTCTAGCACGCACGGGAGTCGCCAAGCTCGTGCTGGCCGACTTTGACGTCGTGGAGCCTAGCAACCTAAACCGCCAGCAGTACTTCGTCCGCCACATCGGTATGAAAAAGACGGACGCGCTAAAAGAGCTCATCGCCGAGGTAAATCCCTTCGTCGAGGTTGAGACGCACGACATTACGCTAACTGCTGCCAACGTCGCCGAGATTTTCGCGCCGTGTAGCGTCATCTGCGAGGCGTTTGATAACGTCGCGGGCAAGGCGATGATGGTAAATGAGGCGGGCGCGAGCCTGCGGGACAAAAAGATCGTCGGCGCGTCGGGCATGGCGGGGCACTTTAGCTCAAATCTCATAAAAACGGTCAAATTTGCGCGAAACGTCTATCTGTGCGGCGATCTGCAAAATGCCGCAGGCGTAGGACAGGGGCTTATGGCCGCGCGCGTGGCGATCTGCGCCAATCATCAGGCAAACCTCGCTATCAGGCTTTTGATGGGACTTGAGGAGGTTTAGATTTTGATTCGGCGGGTGCGCGGCTCGGAGTTTTGACGCTGGGCCAAACGCCGCCTGCCTAACTGCGCACAAGAGAAGCCGGCGAGGCTTTGGCTCTCCCGCGCTTGCGGCTTTGCAGGGAAATCTTTAAAGCGTGATTTAATGGATGCGGACAGGGAATCGCGCACCCTTGCCCGCCATAAATTTTTATATTCTGCTGTTTTTGCCTAGCGCGACGGAGGTAAATTTGCAAGATTACGCACTCAAATTTAGCGCGTTTGAGGTTTAAAATTTGCTCAAATTCGGCTTTGGCGCTCGCCGTAAGTTCGTAAATTTTGCCGCAGTCGGATTTGTCATTTGCGTTTTTGGCGTTAAATTTTGACTTTAGCCATGCTGCATTTTTATGGATTTGCGCTCTTTGCGGCGGTAAAATTTGACGAATTTTATTTTATTGTCGCGAGCCGAAGCATAAGTTTATTTATCTTAAATTTACGCCGCTAGCTAAAATCCGAAATCTGCGTCCGTATTTTGCAAAACCCGCCGTAAATTTACCGCCGAATTTGGCTTTCTCTTTGTTGCTCGCAAACCGGCAGGCGCTTTAGCCAAAGCTTAAATTCGGACATTTATCAAACCTGCCTCGTTTCTCATCGATCCAAAAAATGCGCGGGTTTGGCAGCAACGCTTTAAGCACGGTCTCGCCGTCTTGGCAAACCGTCGGCAGAGGAAAATTTATAAAATTTTTAGCATTTTTTCAGGATTTTTGCCGAAAAATTTCTTAAACATAGGCTTTGATGTAAGCGGCATTTTATGATTATACACCCGATTTTAAGGCGTTTGCAGCTTGAATTTATTCAAATTCGGTTTAGTCCGGTCGTATGCGGGTTTGTATCTTTGGCGGCGGTAAAATTTGACGGTTGTCGTTTAGTTAAATTTACAAAAGGCGAAAGAGGGTTAAATTTGGCCTGCAAATCGGCTTTTAAGTATCGGGCGCGGGATTTGCAAAATTAAAACTCTAAATTTGACGGACACAGCGACAAAAATTTCGTCCGAATTTCGCCGCAAAATTTGACAAAATCCCGTTCCGATCTCGCAAACTAAAGCCGCAAAAATCTGCGTTTAGATGCAAATCGCGCCGCAAATTTATAACGGGTCGAAATTTAGCCTTTTTGTCGCTCAAAATCCGGCGGACGACTCGGCTAGCAGCGAGTTGCGCGATCAAAGCCTTGATTTAACTCTTTGCTCAAAAGTCGTTTGAGTTATGAAAAACCCTAAAACCGTAAAGAAATAATGCGCCCAAACGCTCCTCAAAGCCCAAATTCGACCTCTCATAAACCGCAAATAAAATTCACGCGGTCTCGACTCGCCGACTAAATCCAAAAACCGCAAATTCGCATAAGCTCGGCGTCGGCGCAAAAGCCCGAATTTTGCCGATCACCGAACCGTCGGCATAAAAAGATTTACGAGACTTTTGGCGCTCTCGCCCGCGACCTTGTCGAGAAACTTCTCAAACGCGGGCTTTTGTTTCCAGACCGGGTTTGCCACGCCGCTCATACGCTCTAGTTCGCGTTTAGCCGAAAAATAATCGCTCACTTCGTCGATGAGCCCGAGCTTGGCCGCATCGCGAGCGAGAAACACCCGCGCGTTCGCCCACTCGTCGCGCTTAGTTACATCAAGCTTCCTGGCCGTCGCTACGTCTGAGACGAACATCGCGTAGCTGGCATTTACGAGGCTCTGCAGCTGGCGCTTCTCGACCTCGCTCCACGGGCGCAGAAACGTCCCCGCCTCTTTATACTCGCCCGCTTTGACGATTTGCTGCGAGACGCCTATTTTGGCCGCCAGTTCGCTAAGATCGGCGCCTTGCATTATCACGCCGATCGAGCCGATGAAAGCGCCCGGGTTTGCCAGTATCTTATCCGCGCTCACGCCCGCGTAGTAGCTTCCGCTCGCCATCGATCCGCCCGCGTATGCGATCACGGGCTTTTTAGCGCGCAGATTTTTGACCGCCGTGTAGAGCTCTACGCTAGGCGCTAAAGCGCCGCCGGGACTGTCGATATAAAGCAATACGCCCTTGATGGCCTCGTCCTTGCTCGCGCTATCTATCTCCTCTAGCGCCTTGTGCGCGTCTATGATCGCGCCCGTGAGGTTGATCTGGGCGAGATTTGGCGGATTTACGCCGCCTTCCTTGTCGCTAAAAAAGATCAAAAACACGAGCAGCAAGAAGATCATCGTCTTAAAATACGTGTTTATAAACTTAAAAACCGCCACGATCGGCGCGAAAATAAACCTTAAAAATCCCATTTTTTTCCTTTAAATTTATCGTTTTCGTAAAATTTAGGCGACATTTTACCATTTAAATTTATAAATTTAGCTAGCATGCGGGTTTTGAGGGGTTGGGCGCCAAATTTGAGCTTAAATTTGGCATTTTTATTTTTCCGTGCCAAGGTCTAAAACCGCAAATTTGTCTCAATCGTTTAAATTTATCTCTGCGCCGCCCACAAATAGCCGCTCGCAGCCCTTGGCGTGCAAGATCAGCATGAGAGGCAGCTGCGCCGCGTCTGCCTGTGCAAAACCGCCGTATAGCGCGAGGTCGGCTAGCTTGCCCTCTTTTATCTCGCCTGCGTCCAAATTTAGCGCCTTTGCCGCGTTTTTTGTCGATGCTAGGAGCAAAATTTTAGCAAGCTCAAGCGGATCAAAATCGGCGTGAATAAGCAAATTTGCCCTTAGCTCGTCAAGGAAATTTAGGCTCATATTTGAGCTAAGCCCGTCCGTGCCGATGTTTATGTTCACTCCAACATCCAGCGCGGCGCGTAAATTTAGCGTGCGTTTGCTAAGCAGCCTGTTTGAAACCGCGCAGTGCGTGAGGCTGTGAAGCTCCAGGTCAAAGCCCGAAAAATCATCGGCCCAAACGCAGTGCGTAAAGAGCGTGCGAACGCCCGCAAACATCGCTACAAACGAGCTTGGCGTATAAAGCGGGCGCGCGGCGGGGTTAAATTTGCCCAGCCACTCTTTAAAGCCTCCAGCACCTTGCTCTAGCCAGTTTTTTTCATGCTCGCTCTCCATAAAATGCGTCGAGACGACCAGCTCCCGCTCGCGGGCTAAATTTATCGCCGCAACGGCTAAATCAGGATGCGTGGAGTAGGGCGAATGCACCGAAACCGCGGGCGTAAAAAGCGGGCTTTTGCGCTCTAGAGACGCTTCAAATCGGGCGCTAAAATTTGCCAAATTTTGCTCTAGCGCGGCTTCGTTAGTGCCCAAAATTTCGTTAAAAAACACGACTCGCCCGCCGCAGTTCGCGCACGCGTCCAAATCCCCGCCAAAGCTCGATACCGCCCCAAAGCTCGCCACGCCGCTTCTTTGCATGGTTTTTATCGCGGAGGCGATGACGTCCTCGTTTGCCGCCTGCGAGAGCGCGCCGCGTGAGGCGATAACCGAGCTTAGCCACTCTAAAAAATCGCCGTAAACGAGGCTGGTCTTGTTCGCGCTAAACTCTAGGTGCACGTGCGGGTTGATGAAAGCCGGCGCCAAAACGGCGTCCGGGTGCTCGAAAAACTGCGCGTCCTCGTATCTTTTGCGCAGCTCCTCGGCCTCGCCCACGGCATGGATACGCCCATCAAAGGCGACCGCCGCATCCTCTAAAACGGTGAAATTTTCGTCGCACAGCATTGTAAATTTCGGTTTAACGATGATCATTTTTAAGCTCCTATTTTTCGTGATTGTAGCGAAAATTTAGTTTAAAAAATGTATAATCAAGGCTAAATTTAAATCTTTTAAAAGGCTAAAAATGGAAACAAAATCTAAACTAATGGTCATCCAAGGCCCGAATATCAACATGCTAGGCACGCGCGAGACCGATATCTACGGCTCGATGAAGATGGAGGATATCCACGCGCAGATGAAGCTTTTTGCCGAACAAAACGGCATCGAGATCGAGTTTTTTCAGAGCAATTTCGAGGGCGAGTTAGTGGATAAGATCCAAGAGTGCTTCGGCGAATTTGACGGCATCATCATAAACCCTGCCGCCTACACGCACACCTCTATCGCGATCCGCGACGCTATCGCAGCCGTCGGGCTTCCGGTCATCGAGGTGCATATCAGCAACATCCACCGCCGCGAAGAATTCCGCCAAAAAAGCCTCATAGCGCCGGTAACTGCAGGACAGATCGTGGGCTTTGGGCCTGTGGGCTATCACCTGGCTATGATCGCGATGCTGCAAATTTTCGAGCAGATAAAAGCGCTAAAAGCCGCGAGAGAAAACGCGGAGTAAGATAGGGCGAAGTTGAAAAATTTTATCCTAAAGGACGAAAACGCCGTATTTCACGAGTGCGGATATAGCTGCGACAACGCGATATTTTTGAGCCTCGGCGGGCGCAAAATTTTCCTCACCGATGCGCGTTATAGCATCGAGGCGCGCGAGCTTTGCTGCGGTACTGAAGTGATCGAGGTTGAGCGAAATTTGATAAAAGACGCGCGGCTGTTTTTGCGAAAGGCCGGCGTAAAGGAGCTTAGCTACAACCCCTACGATTTTAGCGCGGGCGAGTGGGAAGCTCTGAGCAAGGGGCTTAGGATAAGATTTAAGGCGCGGGCGAATTTTTCGCAAATTTCGCGCATAGTAAAAACCGAAGACGAGATAAAAATTTTAAAACAAGCGGCGCAACTAGGCGCCCAGAGATTTGACGAATTTGCCGCGTTCGTGCGCGCCGAGGGCGAAGGAATGAGCGAAGAGGAGCTGTTTTTTAACGCCGAGCTCATCTTTAAGAAAAAGGGCGAGCTTGCGCTTAGCTTTTCGCCTATCGTTGCGATCAACGAAAATGCCGCGAAGGCGCACGCTCTGCCGAGCAAAAAGCGGCTACGGCATGGCGATTTGCTCCTGCTTGACGCGGGGGTTAAATTTAATCGCTACTGCTCGGATAGGACGCGCACGGCGTACTTTGATGAAAATTTTAACTTCGGCAAGGAGCAAAATTTTAAAAACGCCAAACGCCAAGAAATTTACGAGATCGTAAAAGAGGCGCAAGCACTAGCGATCGCGGCGGTTATGCCTGGCAAAAAAGCGCGTGAGATAGATGCGGCGGCTAGGGATTTTATCGCTGCTCAGGGCTTTGGCGAAGCGTTTTTCCACAGCACGGGACACGGCGTCGGAGTCGATATCCACGAGCTTCCGTTTATCTCAAAGCGCGCAGAGACCGTGCTAAAAGAGGGGATGGTCTTTAGCGTGGAACCGGGGGTCTATCTGCCCGGCGAGTTTGGCGTGCGCATAGAGGACGTCGTGGTCGTGCGCGAAAACGGGGCTGAAATTTTATGAAAGCCGGCAAGCTAAACTCGCATGGCGAAATTTTGGGCGAAAGCAGAATTTCGGCGCAAAAATTTAGCCGAAATTTAACGCGCGGATCTATGAAATCGGGGCGTAATTTTAGCGCGCGCAAATTTATGAAAGACGCCGTGAAATGAAGATAACGGGGGCGAGGCGCTTTAGCAAATGCCTCTTTTTCCCGAAGGTTTTTGATTTTAAACCGGGCTTTAAAAATAGCGTTATTTTGGGGCTCGGCGGCAATATCGGCGACGTGAAAAAGCGCTTTTGTCGGCTGCATTTTAAACTAAGCCGAGACGGCAGGTTTCACGTCGTAGAAAACTCGGCTCTCCTCATAAACGAGGCGTTTGGGTTTAAGGAGCAGGCGGATTTTACGAACGCCGTAACGCTCGTACAAACGAGCCTTGCCGCGAGGCAAATTTTAAAAATAACGGCAAATTTGGAGAGGCGTTTCGGACGCGTGCGAAGCTTTAAAAACGCGCCTAGAACGCTTGATATAGATATTTTGTATTTTAGCGGACAAAATAGAAACGACGCGCGGCTGGCGCTACCGCATCCGGGCGCAAAAAGCAGAATCAGCGTGATTTTGCTGCTTGGGACGATGAAGCGCGTTTGTAAAAGCGGAGTTAAATTTTAAAATTTAGCGGCTGCAAAGCCTAAATTTGAAGCGGGAACGAAAAATGCATAGCCTTTGCCGCGACGATTTGGGCTAGAGGCGGCTAAATTTAGCGAGAAACGAAGGAGAAGATTTGGCGACGAAGTTTTATACGTTTACCGGCGAGAGCAGTATGGAGGCGCTAAAAAAGGCGCAGGCTCAGTGCGGCGAGAGGGCGATCTTGGTAACGACGAAGCAAATCCAGCCAAAGACGATAAACAAAAAGCCGCTTTATGAAATTTTAGTCAGCGTCGAAGAGGACGCGAGCGAGCAGAAAAAAAATCAGCCCCAAAAGCAAAATTTAAAGGGCTACGAGGAGTTTTTGCGCGCTCAAACGCCAAAGGAAGAAAGACCGCAAAAGATCATTTTAGACGAGCGCGAGCTTTTTAGAGCCGAGCAGCAAAACGCCAAAGCGGCGGTAAATTTGACCCAAAATTCCGCAAGAACCGCGCCGGGGAATCAAAACTACAAAACCGCTCAAAACAGCGGCGAGGACATACTCCTAAACATCTCAAAAGCCGCAAAAGAAATAAGTCAGATAGCAAATATCGAAACCGCGCCGGGCCGTCAGGATCAAATTTACGACAAAAAGATCGATGACGTCGCAAGGCAGGTAAGTATGCTTAGCGAAAAAGTAAATATGATAGCCGATATGTTCTGGGAAGAACGAGCGAGCGCCAGAAACAACCTAATCATACCGCCCGAGTTTGCCGGCATCTACAAAGACGCCAAAAATAGCGGCATGAAAGAAGAACACCTAGAGCAGATAATGAAAATAACCGCGGAAAATATGTCGCCTCAGATGAAGGCTAATCCGACCGCGGTGAGGAGATATTTCAGCTCGCTGCTTAGAAAGATGCTTCCGTGCAGGAGCGAAGAGGACAACAGAAAACAAAAGATCATGATGCTGGTTGGGCCTACCGGAGTTGGTAAAACTACGACTCTGGCCAAGCTCGCGGCAAGATTTGCCTACGGCGAGGGCAGACGCGCGAAAACTGGTATCATCACGCTTGATACCTACCGTATCGGCGCGGTCGAGCAGCTGTTTCAATACGCAAAGATGATGAAGCTGCCAATCCTTGACGTTATCGAGGTAGAGGACTTTAAAAACGCGCTAAAGCAGCTAAATCACTGCGAAGTGATCCTCATAGACACCACGGGCAGCTCGCAGTACGATAAAGAAAAGCTAGCTAGGCTTGAAATGTTTTTAAAACATAGCGACGCGCAAATAGATGTAAATTTGGTGCTTTCGGCGGGCTCAAAGATCGATGATATGCTCGAAATTTACAACGGTTTTAGCTTCCTTGACATCGACACCCTGATCATCACCAAATTTGACGAAACCAAAATTTTCGGTAACGTATTTTCGCTAGTTTACGAGATAAATAAACCCGTTAGCTTCTTTTGCTTAGGGCAGGAGGTACCTGATGATATCATGGTAGCAAAAAGCGAGTTTTTGGTCGATTGCCTCTTGCAAGGGTTTAATAAGGATAAAAAATGAACACTCAAGCCGAGAAATTAAAAGATATAGTAGCGTCTAAATCAAATGCAAAAAACACGCGCTTCATCGCCGTAACCAGCGGCAAAGGCGGCGTTGGCAAGAGCACCATAAGCGCAAATTTGGCAAATATCCTCGCTAGAAACGGCTACAAAGTCGCGCTTTTTGACGCGGATATAGGGCTAGCGAATTTAGACGTCATCTTAAACGTGCGTATGAGTAAAAATTTGCTCCACGTGCTAAAAGGCGAGTGCTCGCTAAAAGATATCTTGATCGAGGTAAAGCCGAATTTGACGTTGATTCCTGGCGAGAGCGGAGACGAGATACTTAAATTTAACAACCAATTTTTATACGAGCGCTTTTTCGAGGAGTCCTCGAGCCTTGACGAGCTTGATTTTATCATCATCGACACGGGTGCGGGCATCGGCGGAAATACGCGCTTGTTTTTAGAGGCCGCAGACGAGGTTATCGTCGTCACCGTGCCCGATCCAGCCGCGATCACCGACGCTTATGCGGTCATAAAAGTGACTTCAAAAAACAAAGACAACATCTCGATGCTTTTTAATATGGTAAAGAGCGAAAAGGAGGCGGTTAGGATATTTGAACATATCCGCAAGGTGGCCAAGGCAAATATCGAAAATCCGCTAAATTTGGAGTTTTTAGGCGCTATCAGCGAGGATAAAAACGTATCTCGCAGCATAAAACAGCGCACACTTTTTACCGATGACAGTAAATTTGACGCTGCTAGTATGGAGCTTGAGCAGGTGGCGTCAAAGCTACTTTATAGATTGGAACAAAAAGTGCTTAATCCAAACGTAACCAATAGCTTTAGCGGCTTTTTTAGGCGGTTAATAGAGCAATTTTAAATTTAGGATTTTACTTTGAGAGCGGAAAATTTTATAGCGTTTTTTACGGTTTGCGGATTTTTCATCGGCGTGACTTTTTCGACGTTAAAGCTGAGCGACCCGATCGATATGCTGATTTATACGTTTTTAGTCACGTTTTTTTTCTATCTTTTGGTGCACGTGGTTATTATAAATTATTTAGACGTCAAAGCATCGTTAAAAAGGCGGTTTGACAAGGAACTATACGAGCAAAGGGCCGATTATCTAATCGGCGAACTAGGCCTTAGGGAAAAGCGAATAGATAATCTCTTAAGCAAGCTCGCCAGCGAAAATATACTGATAAAACAAACGTTAAATAAGAGCAACGAAAGTAATGCAAAAGCCGCCTAATCCATACGCCCAGACGATAAAAAAGGAGCAAGACGACATCGTGCTAGCCTATATGCCCGCTCTTCGCGCGATGGCTTTTAGGCTAAAGGAGCGCTTGCCCTCTCATATCGACGTTAGCGACCTGATCGGAGCAGGGCTTGAGGAGATGGTGAAGCTCTCCAGAAAATACGACAAAGAGCAAAACGACTCGTTTTGGGGCTACGCGCAAAAGCGAGTTTACGGTGCGATGCTTGATTTTTTACGCAGGCTTGACGTGGTTAGCCGCTCGGACCGCACTTTGGTAAAGTCTATCGAGACTCTCGTAGATGAGTATTTTAATAAATTTGAGCACGAGCCCGACGATGCGTATATCGCAGGCAAGCTGGGCATCGATGTAGAAAAAGTAAGCGAAGCAAGAAACGTGAGCGCGGTCGTCGCCGTCTTAAATATCGATGATCAAATGGAGCTAATGAGCGAGGAAAATACGCTCGAGCAGGTCGAAAAAGAGGACTTGATAGAAAAGATAGCTCAAATTTTAAACGAATTTGAGGAGCGCGATCAGCTCATCGTGCAGCTTTATTATTACGAGGAGCTCAGTCTAAAGGAGATTAGCGAAATTTTGGGTATCACCGAGAGCAGGATCTCGCAGATCCATAAGCGCTTGATGGATAAAATAAGAAAAAAGCTTGAGGGCAAATAATGGCGGACATTTTAAGTCAAGAAGAGATAGACGCGCTGCTTGAGGTCGTGGATGACGAAGAGGCGAGCGAGTCGATCGGCGAGGGCGGCAAAGAAGAGCAGCGCCAGGTAATAATCTATGATTTTAAACGCCCAAACCGCGTCAGCAAAGAGCAGCTGCGCGCGATAAAGGGCATACACGACAAGCTCGCGAGAAATTTGGCTTCTCAAATTTCAAGCGTTATGAGAAGTATCGTGGAGATCCGCCTGCACAGCGTGGATCAGATGACCTACGGCGAGTTTTTGATGAGTTTGCCGAGTCCGACTAGCTTTAACGTCTTTTCGATCAAGCCGCTTGACGGCAACTGCGTTTTGGAGATAAACCCGAGCATCGCATTTCCGATGATAGATCGCCTGCTGGGCGGCAACGGCGAGGGCTTTGAGGCTAGCAGAGAGCTAACCGATATCGAAGTAAATTTGCTTGACGCGATCCTAAGGATGATGATGCAGCGCCTAAAAGAGAGCTGGTCGATGATCACCGATATGTATCCAAACGTCGAGGCTAAAGAGAGCAGCCCGAACGTCGTGCAAATCGTCAGCCAAAACGAGATCGTGATAATGGTCGTCATGGAGATCATCGTAGGAAATTCCAGCGGTATGATAAATATCTGCTATCCGGTTATCTACCTCGAGCCGATACTAAGCCGCCTGGCTAACCGAGACATAATGCTTGGCGAAACGAGCGCGAAAAAGAGCCGAAACAAAGAGCTAAAAACGCTGATCGGGCGCGCTGAGGTGCTGTATGAGGCGATACTGGGCAAAAGCGTCGTTAGCGTAAATGAGTTTTTAAATTTAAAAGAGGGCGACATACTGCGCCTTGACCGCTCGGCAAACGACAAAGCTATCGTCACGATCGATAAAAAAGAGGTGTTTTTGGCCGAGGTCGGGCTACATAGATTTAGAAAATCTATCCGCATAGAAGAGCTCATCAGGAGCGACAAAGACGAGATCAAAAACATCCTAGAGCAGTACGAAGAAGAGCGCAAAGCAAAGCTAATGAGCTACGAGCAAGAAGACGAAGAAGATGAGGATAATATATTAGGCGGGGGTGAAGACGATGAATGATTTTTTGAAAATTTTCGTAAATGAAGTAAAGGCTACGATCGAGGGACTAACGGGCAAAACGCCTGAAATAGGCGAGAGGAACGAATACGACGCGCCCAAGCAAGAAGGCATCAAGCCGCCTCTAGTCGTGGCAAACGTGACCGTCGGCGGCGACGTGACCGCAAAGATGATGCTGGTGGCCACGCCGGTGCTAATGAGCGCGATCGGCGAGTGGATGCTCGGAGAAGAAGAGATCTCGCGCAACGAAAATTTAAGCGAGGACGAGCTGGACGCCGCAAAAGAGGTATTTTCAAATATCCTCGGCGCATTTTCCACGAGCCTTGGCGCACAAAAGGGTATGCCAAAGCTAAATTTCGAGGTCGCGAAGGTAAATTTTCTCGACGAGAGCGCGAATTTAGACGTAAGCGCATTTGAAAAAATTTACATTTACTCGGTTAAAATCGGAGACGTCAGCGAGCATATCGCCGTCGTGCTTGATTTTGCCTTAGTTAAATTTTTAAACAAAGATCAAAAAGAGTCCGCCCAACAAGCAGCTACCGCAAAAAGCGATCTAATCGCCGAGGAGATGCGAAATATCGGGCTCATTATGGACGTGCGCCTGCCGCTTCACGTGCGCATCGGCTCCAAAAGGATGCTGCTAAAAGACGTGCTCACGATGGACATAGGCTCGGTCATTGAGCTAAATCAGCTCGCAAACGACCCGCTTGAAATTTTGATCAGCGACAAGGTCGTGGCCCTAGGCGAGGTCGTCATCGTGGACGGCAACTTCGGCATCCAGATCACTCAGATCGGCACGAAAAAAGAGCGTCTCGAGCAGCTTAGATAAGGTTAAATTTAGAAATTAAATCCGGCTTCGTTTTAGCTCGTGCTCAAATTTGACGGCGTTTTAGCTAAATTTGAATGCTGAATTTACGACATAAATTTGCCAGGCACCGCTCGCCCTGCCGTATTTTTAAAATCCGGCACTTAAATTTTACGCGGTAGGCGACAAAAGCGGCGATTTAGCGTAAATTTGAGGCGAGTCGGGCTTTCAAATTTAAATCGCTCGCTCAAAATCGCCATCCTCCCAAAGCGCAAGCCAAATTTACGGGCAAATTTAAAGCCGCCCTATTAAACTCGCGAATTTAAACCTTGCTTGAATGGTTTCGTCAAATTTGGCCGCCATCCGCGTGTCATTTGTTTTTAAATCCATTTTAGCTATTATTGCCTTTGCGCTTACGAGCTAAATTTTGACGCTTTTTGCGGCTTGCGCAGGTTTAAACTAAACAAAAGAGAAATAATGGATGAAATTTTAAACGATCTGGCCAAATTTAGGGATTTTGCTACTTATAAAAATCCAAGCGTTACGTTTTTCGGTTCGGCTAGATTTGATGAGAGCAGCAAATACTGTAAAATGGCTTTTAGCCTTGCAAAGGAGCTTGCAGACGGCGGTTTCGCGGTCGTTAGCGGCGGAGGGCCGGGCGTGATGGAAGCGGCCAATAAAGGAGCGTACGAGAGCGGCAAAAGTCCGTCGATAGGCCTAAATATCGTGCTTCCGTTTGAGCAAGTGACAAACAGATACGCCACGAGCAACTTCGTTTTTTCAAATTTATCCGCTCGCAAATTTGCCCTCATCGAGCGCTCGAGAGCGTTTTTGGTATTTCCGGGCGGCTTTGGGACGCTTGACGAGCTGTTTGAGATCCTGGTGCTCGCGCAAATCGGCGCTAAAAAAGCTAAAATTTTCCTCATCGGAAGCGAGTTTTGGGGTAAGCTCGATGATTTCATCAAAACCACGTTGATACACGAAAAAGCCGTCAGCGAGGAGGATCTGTCGCTTTATACGATCAGCGACGATCTGAACGCAGTGCGGGACGAGATTTTGGGGATTTTAAACTAATCGGGAGCAAAAAACGGAATGGTGGGCTTTGCCGGCTTTGCCCGCGATCGCTTCGAGATTGATTTTAAGCCAAAGCGGCGCTAAATTTATCAAATTTTGCGTCGGCCTCGTTGCGTTTGATATTTTATATTTTGCGCTTTTTAAAAAGTTAATTATTGCAAATCGTCTTTATATTTGTGTTTTCGCGTTTTTAAAAGCGCATCATCTTAAACTGTCTTTTAAAATTTATAATTCCCGTTTTTGCCGCACCCGCTTTGTTTGTCTGCGACTTTTTAACGTGCTTTTTGGTTGCGGTATGCTGCCTTCCGATTTTGAAGCGCTGTGCGGTTCGGCCACGATGATGGTGCTCCTCGCATATAAAAATTTAAAACTCGGCAAAATAACGGCGTCTAAAAAAGGCAGCCTTCTAGTTTGTGTCTTGGCCGCGTCTTGCGCTTTTTGCGGAGGCTTGCTTGATGCGACGGTCGCGGGCTTTGCTCTTGCGGCTTGCTTTTACGGCTGCCTGGATAGGGTAAATTCGCCGCCTTCAAGCTAATTTTTGGCGCCTTACGCAAGCGGACTCGTCGCGCGTATAAATAAATTTGCCCGCGTTTTTGGTGTATTTTGTAGCCGAATTTTACAAATTTTAGCCTGTTTGCGCGAGCTTTGTCTTTCGCGAACGAACTTTTAAAATTTATAAAATTTTACCCTTGCCCGTTTTGTTCGCTTTCGTGTCAAATTTATCAAATTTGACCGCATTAATTTGCGGCTTTAAATTTGTCGCCGTCGTTTTACCGTAAATCACAGAGCCGAGCAATCGTCAAAAAACTATGATACACAAGCTAAATAGCCGCCCGGCTCGCGGTTATAGCGCAAATTTTATAGCGCATTAAGCTATTTTTTATATAATCGCACCCAATTATACGAATTTGTCTTATTGCGGGACTAAGGTGAGATTTGTAAATTTGCAAATATTTTTACAAAAGATCAAAGCGATGAATCGCGAGACGAATTTAAGCGTTGCGCGGAAATTTTTGCGTCAGAGCTGGGCGCGTAGCCTGCCGCAGACCGCAAATTTCAAACCCCGTAAAAAGTGCTAAAAAGACAAGCTCTCGCAATAGGAAAGAAAAATGAAAATCTTAATGGCTATGAGCGGCGGCGTCGACTCCACCATGGGCGCAAAAATGCTGCTGGAGGCGGGTTACGAGGTCGTGGGCTGCTATATGAAACTACACAAAAAGCCTGGCTATCACGAGCAAAACATCGGCAAAGTGGCCCGCGCGTGCGAGTACCTGGGCATAAACTATCACGTGATCGATCTGCAAGACGAGTTTGACAGATACGTCTATACGCCCTTCGTCGGCGCCTACAAAGAGGGCCGCACGCCAAATCCCTGTGCGCTTTGCAACCGCTTTATAAAATTCGGCGAGCTGTTAAAATTCGCCAAAAGTATCGGCTGCGAAAAACTCGCCACCGGCCACTACATCCGCGTTCAAGACGGTCTGATCAGAGTCGCCGCCGATCCTAGCAAAGACCAGAGCTATTTCGTCGCGCAGGTGCCAAAAGAGATAATCGCCGATATGATTTTCCCGCTCGGGGACAAATTTAAAAAGGATATAAAAGAGCTGGCAAAATCTCTGCCGAGTTTTCGCGAGTACGGCGAGCAGGCCGAGAGCAGCGAGATTTGCTTCGTCGAGGATACCTATATCGAGGTGCTAAACAAACACTACGAGACCGACTTGCCGGGCGACGTGGTCGATAGCGCGGGGCGTGTGATCGGGCGGCACAACGGCTATATGCACTACACGATCGGCAAGAGGCGCGGATTTGAGGTGTTTGGGGCGCACGAGCCGCATTTCGTGCTCGCTATCGACGCGGCAAATAACCGCATCGTCGTAGGTCCCAAAGAGGAGCTTGAGCGCGGCAAGATCGCGGTAAATAGCCTAAATTTGTTCATAGACGAGAGCGAGTTTGACTGCGACGTCAAGGTGCGCTACCGCAGCATCGGACTAAACGCGCACGTAAAAGTGCTTGAGGGCGGCACTGCCGAGGTCGAGCTAAAACAGAGCGCATTTGGCGTGGCTAGCGGGCAGCTGGCGGTATTTTATAGAGGCGAGCTGGTTATCGGCAGCGGATTTATACTGTAAATTTTATCTTAAATTTGATCGCTTCGGGCGGTCGAATTTGTCAAATTTGGATCGGCGTTTGCGGGCAGAGGCTGGCCAAATTTGCCTGCGTTTGATCAAATTTAAGATCTAGTCAAATTTACCGCCCGCCGCGCAAAATCCTCAAATTTTCTTTATTTTACGGTCTGCTTTCATGCTTCAAATTTAGCCTAAAATCGCTAAAATATACAAAAATAATCAAAGGACGCAAGATGAATCCAAAAGAGATCGCCGAGGAACTCATCATAAAAATGATCAACGCCGCTGATCGCAAGCAAACCCAGCGCGTGCGCGGAGTGCTTCGCCGACGTCGTATTCGTTGATCACTCGAGCCTAAACGGCATGCGCGGCGCGCTAGTGAGCGCGGACGAGTTCGTGACGTCGTGGCAGCAGCTGCTCGAGGACGCGCAGACCTACGCTTCGCTTAGCAACTTTGAACTATTGCCCGCGCAGGAAAGCATCAGCGCCGAGTACCACGCGCATATTTTATACGGCGCCCGGCGCCCGGCCGTGGGAGATATTCGGCCGTCAAATTTTTGAGATATTTAGGGTTTCGGGCGAGTACAAGATTACTTCGTTTCAGTTCGTCGCCGCCGCGCAAAGGGGCAACAAAAACTTCCTAAAAGAGCTACAAACGCGTAAAAAACGCTCGAAGCTCGGTCAAATTTACAATAAATTTAGCGGGAAAAAGTGAAATTCGTTTTATGCGCGCGAGGCTTTGAACCGTAAATTTACGCCTAAATTTATCGGCACCCCCCTCCCGCAAAAATGCTAATTTTATTTTCAGTAATCGCAAGCCTGCTAAGCCGTCAAATTTACCTCTTACTTAAAAATGTCAAGGCTCAAATTTAACTCGTCTATGATAGATAAAAGCTCTGAAATTTCCTTTTTGATCTGCTTTCCGTCGTAAAGGCTAGCGGGCGTCAAAAGATATCTTGCCTCTACTTTATCATCCGTAAAAACTCTAAATTCATCGTTAAAAAGAGTATCATCCATCCGCTCTTTTTCGCCTAAAAATTTAGTATTTAGCGTGCGGCTCGCGACTATAGTTTGTCCGCTAAATTTCTTGTAAAACTCGCAGACTAAAACCGAGCCGCTAAAGGCCTGTATATCTTTCATCATCTTCCATACAAAAACTACCGCGGATAGCAAATTTAGCGTCGCCGAGTCGCCTAGTTTTAGTTTGGCGTCCCTGGGTATGCTTATAGCTTCGCTAAGATTAAATTTGACGCCGTTATGCGTTCCGCTGATTTGATCTTCGGCGTGAATTCATCCGGCGAATAAATGCCGATCCTGCGAAATTCTTTACGGCTGATGCCGGCATTCGGTTCGTAGCTAAAATTTGGACCCACTTCGCAGATAGCTGCACGGACGAAAACGTCTTTGTAAAACGCTTTGTAATCCCCCAGCTCATAGATCACTCGGCCCCTGTTAGCCATTAGCGTGACAAGAAAAACGGGATGTAGATAATGATGAAAAATAGCGAAGCAAGGTCGCTATCCAAGAGATACTTTGCGGCAAATCCGCCGCCTACGGGCAGGATAACTATAAACAAAACCCCTAAAAACAGATACTTTGCAAATGCGCATCCACACTCTTTTTGCTTTTTTGCGGTGGCAACTATGGCTTTGTTTGTGTTCAAATTTGCCTTTATCTAAATTTACGCAGCGGACGGCTTGCATTTCTTTTTCGCTCGCGGTCAAGCGAATTTTAGCGAAATTTACGCCGTAAAGGTGCGGGTTTGGGCGAGCAAGCAGCTAAATTTAAAGAAAAATCGGTCAAATTTGACCGAAAATAAAAGAAGTTAAGCCGAATCAAATCGGCTTAAAATTTGCGCTTAAATTTGAGTTTAGCGTAGATATTTGACGTTAGCTTTGGCGCGGAGTTTGTTGAAGTATTCGCCGATGACGCGGTCTTGCTCGAGTTTATAAAGCGCGTTCATCGCCTCGTCTCTGACTTCGTCAAATTCAGGCATCGTTTGACCCTTTTTAGACGCTACGTAAAACATCTCAAAGCCCTCCGGAGTCTGGAAAATCTGCGTAAAAGTGCCGTCGGGGGTCTGCTGAAATATCGTTCGTAGCTGAGGCGGGATCTGTTCGCTTTTTAGATCCAGCACGTCCATATGCACGTTATGGTTGGTGTTCATCGGGGAGCTGTGTCTGGCGACCTCTAAAAGCTGCGCCGAAGACGCCACGTATCTAGTCACGCTCGCGTCGGTAAAGTGCGCGAAAAGGTCGCGATTTTGCTCGAAATACGCTCTCGCGGCGTTTTCTGAAATGTTGATTTTAGCGTCGGCAAATATGCTTTGATATAGTTTTTCTTGTTTTATAGTTTTTGCGACGTCGTCTTTAAACTGCGCGTAATCTCCGCCCTTTGATAGCACGGCCGAGCGTAGATCGGAGGCGCTCATACCGCTCTCGCTTGCGATCTTTTGCAGCCTTTGATTTAACTCGTAGTCGCTGGCTTCGATTTTTAGATTTTTGATCTGCGCGGTTTCGAGTCTATCGCGGATCAGTAAATTTAGCGCGTTTGCTTCGTTCGTTTGCAGCTGCGCGGCGGCTTTTCGCACTTCGTTTACGGTGATGGGTTCGTTTTCGATGATGACGGCTATGCCGTTTGAGATCTGGCTCGCGTTAGCCATACAAAAACTGAGAAAAAACGCGGCGAATGAGATCTTTTTTAACATATAAAACCTTTGTTTAAGTCTAAAGTAAATATAATTTGAGCATTATAACATTTTAAATTTAAGCGCAAGCTATAAAGGTAAAATTTAATGCAAAATTCACAAATAGTAACTAGATTTGCCCCCTCTCCGACCGGATATCTACACATCGGCGGGCTTAGGACGGCGCTTTATAACTACTTATACGCTAGAGCAAACGGCGGAAAATTTCTACTACGCATCGAAGATACCGACCTAAAACGCAACTCCGAAGAAGCAACGCAAGCGATAAAAGAGGCCTTTGCCTGGTGTGGGCTGGATCACGACGGCGAGGTGACGTATCAGTCGCGTAGATTCGACGTTTATAAAGAGTATGTACAAAAGCTGCTAGCCGAGGGCAAAGCCTACAAATGCTACATGAGTAAAGACGAGCTAGACGCTCTGCGCGCCGAGCAAGAAGCGAGAAAAGAGAGGCCCAAATACGACAATCGCTACCGTGAATTTACAGGCACTCCGCCCGCGGGAGTCGAGCCCGTCATCCGTATCAAAGCGCCTCTAAGCGGCGAGATCGTGATCGACGACGGTATCAAAGGCGAGGTCAAATTTAGAGTCGAGGATATCCTGGATGATTTTATCATCGCGCGCAGCGACGGCACGCCGACGTATAACTTCACGGTCGTGATCGACGACGCGCTGATGGGCGTAACAGACGTCATCCGCGGCGACGATCATCTCTCAAATACCCCAAAACAAATCGTGCTATACGATGCGCTGGGCTTTAAAGCGCCGAAATTTTACCACGTCGCGATGATAAACGGCGAGGACGGCAGCAAACTAAGCAAACGCCACGGCGCGACCGACGTGATGGAGTATAAGCGCATGGGTTATCTGCCGGAAGCTCTTTTAAATTTCCTCGTGCGCCTAGGCTGGAGCCACGGAAACGACGAAATTTTCGGTATGGATGATATGCTAAAGTACTTCGATCCGCACGATATAAACAAGAGCTCAAGCACCTATAACGCAAGCAAGCTAGAGTGGCTAAACGCCCACTATATCAAGACTCTGCCCTACGAGAGACTAGCACGTGAGATGCTTGAATTTGATATAGATTTTAAAGCGATGCCAAAGGGCGAGGTGCTGCTAAATTCATTGCGCGAACGCTCAAAAACGCTTGTCGAGATGAGCCAGAGCGCAAGAACGATAATAAACGCTCCAAGCGCATACGACGAGAAAGCGTATGCTAAATTTATCACGCCCGAAAGCAAGGAAAATTTGGCTAAATTTGCCGAAATTTTAGGCGAAAATTTAGACGCCAAAGGCTACGAGGAGATGACGGATAAATTTTTAGAAGCAAACGGCTTAAAGCTAAAAGACCTAGCTCAGGCGCTTCGCGTCGCGCTAACGGGAAATAGCGTAAGCCCGGGGATATTTGAGGTGCTTGAGGTTTTGGGCGCGGACGAGACGAAAAAACGAATAAGAAATATTTTAAAGGAGAATAAATGACTCATGTAACTAAAGAAGAGGCGCTCGCCTACCACATAGGCGGCAAAATAGAGATAAACGTAAAAACCCCTTGCGAGAGCGCGAAGGACCTATCTATGGCGTATACGCCCGGCGTCGCCGAACCATGCCGCGAGATACACGCAGATAACGAGCTAGCCTACAAATACACCAACAAGGCAAATTTAGTAGCCGTCATCACCGACGGTACAGCCGTGCTCGGTCTAGGCGATATCGGAGCGGTAGCGGGTAAGCCCGTGATGGAGGGTAAGGCGGTTTTGTTTAAAAAATTTGCAAACGTAGACGCCTTTGACATCGAGCTAGACGAGCATGATCCCGATAAGATCGTAGAGATCTGCAAAGCCCTAGCTCCAACTTTTGGCGGTATAAATTTAGAAGATATCCGCGCGCCGAAGTGCTTTGAGATCGAGCGCAAGCTACAAGAAGCAGTCGATATTCCGGTCATGCACGACGATCAGCACGGCACGGCGATGATAACAAGCGCGGGTATGATAAACGCGATGGAGATTTCAGGCAAAGACATCTCTAAAATCAAAATCGTAGTTAGCGGCGCGGGCGCGGCCGGCATCGCATGCGCGAAGATGTACAAGGCTCTGGGCGCGAAAAATATCGTGATGATCGATAGCAAAGGCGTGATCCACAAAGGCCGCACCGATCTAACTCCGGAGAAGCTCGAATTCGCCCTTGAAACCGCAGATAGAACGCTAGCGGACGCGATGAAGGGCGCGGATATGTTCCTGGGCCTATCAAAACCCGGCATCGTAACGAAGGAAATGGTCGCGTCGATGAACGACGAGCCGATCATCTTTGCTCTTGCTAACCCGACTCCGGAAATCTTCCCCGAAGACGTCGCTAGCGTGCGAAACGACGTGATGATGGGTACCGGCCGCAGCGACTATCCGAACCAAGTAAATAACGTCCTTGGCTTTCCGTTTATATTCCGCGGAGCGCTTGACGTCAGAGCCAAAAAAATCACCGAAAATATGAAAATGGCTGCGGCGCGCGCGCTTGCAAATTTGGCCAAAGAACCAGTGCCTGCTGAGGTTTGCGCTGCGTTTGGCGTAAAAGAGCTAAAATTCGGCAAAGACTACATCATACCAAAACCGTTTGACAAACGCGTCCTAACGGCGGTCGCTCCGGCGGTCGCGCAGGCTGCGGTCGATGACGGCGTAGCTAGAGTGAAGGATTTTGACGTAAAAGCCTATACCGAAAAGCTCGCAAAAGGATTTTAAATTTTACGTTTGCCTTGTAAATTTCGCAGGGTCTATCTAGAAATGTTTTAATTATTTATAAACTCTAAAACGGTAGCGGCTTTAGCGACTCTAAGCCGCCCCGTTAAATTTTACGCACGAAATAAGGAAGCGAAAATGACGCAAACAAGCAGGTTTCCGGACAATATCCGCCTCATCTCTCACCCGCTCATCGAGCACAAACTAGCGATTTTAAGAGATAAAGACACCGAGCCGTTTCAGTTTAGGATGCTCGTGGACGAGATCAGCCACCTGATGATATTTGAGGCGACTAGGGATCTGGCGCTACGCGACGTGAGCGTGCAGACTCCGGTCGCCCAGGCTAAGGCTAAAAAGCTTGCGACCAAGGTGATGATTTGCCCGATTTTGCGCGCGGCTCTTGGTATGCTAGATAGCGTATTTACGATTATCCCGGATGCGAGCGTCGGCTTTTTAGGCTTTCAGCGAAACGAAAAGACCGCGCAGGAGGAGTTTTTCTACGCTAAGCTGCCTCGCGACGCCAAAAACCGCCTAGCCATCATCATCGATCCGATGTTCGCTACCGGCGGCACAGCTATCGACGCGGTTAAATTCTTGCGCGAAAACGGCATAAAACAGATCAAATTTATCTCCATCATCGCCGCTCCCGAGGGGTTAAAGCGATTTAGCGAAGCTTACCCGGACGTCGAGGTATATACGGCCGCGATCGACGAGCGACTAAACGAGAAAAACTACATCGTGCCGGGGCTGGGGGATGCGGGAGACCGCGTGTTTAATACCTTGTAAATAGAGCGTTATCTTTTGAACGCCTTTGAATGAGCTAGAAAATTTCACCCTGCGACAGACTATATGTCTAGTCTCGGGATGAAATTTTCGTCGCAACATTCAAACCCGCCTCAAAATATCGACGCTCGTTTTTCTTGTGTAATTTTTTGGCAAAAGCCGACTTTTCCCCAGCATTTCGTGTATTTCCACTTATTTTTTGCCTCAAATTTACGATCTACCGAATTTTGAGTTAAATTTTTGGTTTATATTTAAGTAGAACATTTAAATTTATCTACCTTCGGCTTTATAAAATACGCTAAAATTATAAGTAAAAATTTTATTTGCAAAGGACTAAAATGATACAGCAGCAAGTTGAAGGCCTTAGACCAAGAAGCATTAATATCGTCGGTTCTAATGAGGATTTAGTCGAATTTGCAAAGCTTTTAGCAGGCAAAATCGTAGTCTATGAACTTATAGATAGCGGCGGCGAGCCGCTTACGCATAACTTAAGCGGCTTTAACAAAAAGAGCTACGTTATAAGCAAAAGAAACGAGGACGGCAGCGTCGTCTCTACTATGTTTAACGTCCCGCATATGAAGCAAAACGCTGGTCTTGGCGACGTAGAACAGGTTGTAGTCGGAGCGTTTGATTGCGGATACGAAGACGATATGCACGTAAAATGCGACAAAATTCTTTTGAAATTTAGCGGTGAGTATAAAGGCTAAAAAATGGCAAAAAGTATAATTAAAAATACTTTAGGTATTAGGTCGTTTAATTTCGCGTTGCCGGCGGATGAAAACGTGTCAAAAATTTTTGCCGATAGATTTTTGGAAGGGCAATACGAAATTTACAAGCCCATCTTAAAAAGCGAAAACGAAGTCGGTAGTCAAATTTGGGACGTAACCGTTACGGGTAAAAGTAGCGAGGGGCGCAAAACCACGTTTTCTTTTTATCTAAAGGGCGATATGCACGAAGGTCACGTCAAAGAGATGCTTTGCGGCAAAACCTTTAATAATGTAAAATTCGACACTGTGTATATCATAAATATGGAATGCATAAATCTCGGCTAAATTTGCGTAGCGTAAGCTAAAAAGCAGGCGCAAAAGTAAGCACGAATTTTGGCGCCGTTAGTCGCCGCTTGGCAAATTCACCGAGCGGGGCGCGCTTTAAATTTCACTAAAAGGTCTTTTTTGAACAAACAACTCATTAGAAACGTCATCTTGCCGCTGGCCGTTTTGCTACTAGCGGCGCTGTTTAAATTTATCGTCCCGGATAGCTTGACTGCACCCGGTCAAAATCAGCCGCAAAGCGAATTTAGAGGCGGCGCGGAGAAAAATGTAGCTGCCGCGCCGACCGCGAGCGTCGTAAAAGACGGCATTTATACCTCAAAAGACGAGGTTGCGGCGTATATTTATAGATTCGGCGAGCTGCCGCGAAATTTTATCACCAAAAAAGAGGCGCTCGCGCTCGGATGGGACGCTAAAAGCGGCAATCTGTGGCGGGTCACGGATAAAAAGAGCATCGGCGGCGACCGTTTTTCAAACAGAGAAAAGAAGCTGCCCGGCGCAGACGGGCGCAAGTGGTTTGAGTGCGATATCGGATACCGCGGAGGGCGCCGCGGAGCCCAGCGTATCGTGTTTTCTAGCGACGGGCTGATCTACTATACGCCCGATCATTATGAGAACTTTTATCTACTTTTTGATCGGAGGCGGCAGTGAAAATCATAACTCTAAACGGCGAGAAAATGCGCGAGAAAACGGCGGCTTTTGAGTATCTGTCGTGTAAATTCGGCCTAGGTCCCGAGATAAAAAATCTCGATGCGCTTTACGACGCGCTTGGCGAGATAAACGAACCCACGCAAATCAAACTAAAAAATCATTCCTCTCTTGCTGCGCTAGGGGGTTATGCGGACGATCTGATCGCCGTTTTTACCGACCTTGCGGAGGAAAACGAGCGGGTCAAATTTGAGATTTTATCTTAAAATTTACCACGGTTTTAGAAGCGCCGAAGTTTAAAATTTAACCGTCGATAGGCGGTCAAATTTAACTAAAATTTTCAAAATTTAGCCGAAAAAGACAGGAGCTGCGAGTAAAATTTTGCTTGCATTTGGCGCGAGACGAGTTGATGAAATTTGATTTTAGACCCGGTTTTGCTTGCGCTTTTCGTCGTTTGAGTCGGAGTCGCCGCAAAAATTCAAGGCTTGGTAAAGTAAAATTCAACCGCCCAAAACTCGCCCGCAAATCCAAAAAGATTTAATTTAAAACTCGGTAAAATTTGATTTTACGCGCCAAACACGGCAAAGCGCAGATCAAATACTCAAAAAAGCCTTAAATAAAAACGACTTCAAACCGAAATTTTATAGCGAACGCGACTTCAAGACGGCATATTTGGCGGCATAGCTCCCGCGCCGGATCCGTTTGATGCGGGTGCATTTCGCGTCACAGACGGCCGGCTCCTACGTGGGCGTGCCCGCGCCGACTCGACTTCGCTACGGAGCGGTCGGAGCGCACTGCTGCGAAATGCCGTGCGCTACATGCATTTTGTCGTGAACAAACGGCGCATTTTCGCCGTGACCGATAGTAAATTTACCGCCTGCGCAAGGATTTGTCGCAGATCATAGAAATATGAAAAAGGCGTGTCTAAATTTTCGGGCTTAGTCGCGTCAAACGAGCGAGATACGCTTATTTTAAGAAACATCGCTTCTTAGCGCTTCGCTTGTTTTGCTAAATCGCTCGGGCGGTAGCGTCGCGGCCCTTAACTACGCAGAGGGGCGAGCAAAAGGCTAAAAGACGGGAGTTGCCGTCTGCTGCGGCGCGAGAGCGATGAGCGCTACCTTATCGCGTTTTTTGCGGGACTGCGCGGGGAGATACGACGCGGCGCAAGGCAAGGTTGCGACGCTCTTTGAGATGGGCGCTATGAGCGCTGCACGGTTTGACGGCTAGGAAAATCGGTATTTTCATCAAGCCGTTTGCGTCCCCGCAAAGAGCTGCGACGAATGCATCGAGTGCGCGCGGATGAGCCTCCTGGGTAAAATTTTAATGCTCGGCGCGGACGAACGAGTTTGCTCAAATTAAAATTCGGCTTACGCTCTTATGCGGTTGTGCCGGCAAGTTAAGGCCGAATTTCGCACGGCTTACTCTCGCTTGCTTTTTGTGCGCTATTGCCGTCTATCTTAACCCGTTTTTAGGCTTTTGATGATATAATTTCTCAAAAATAAGGCTTTTGCGTTTTGAAATGGAAATTTTAAGATTTCGGTAAAATTCGATGCCTGATTTTAGCGTGCGAATTTGACTTAAAAGGACGAAAATCCGCTTTTACGAGCTAAATTTGCACTTCGTAAGCCAAAATTTAAAGTCTCGAAAACGCAAACGCTCTAAAATTTATCAAAAAAGGAGCCAAAATGAAAACGTTAGTAGTTTTATCCCATCCAAATTTCGCCGCCTCTCGCCTAAACAAGGCGCTGGCAAACGCCGCCAAAAACGCGGGCGCCGAGGTTCGCCACTTAGAGGGGCTTTACGGCACCGACGCCCTTAAAATCGACGTCGCGGCGGAGCAGGAGGCGTTTTTGCGCGCCGATCGCATCGTGTTTTTGTTCCCGATGATGGGCTTTAACGTGCCCTCCATGCTAAAGGCCTACATCGACTACGTGCTCAGCCGCGGCTTTGCCTACGGGCAGGGCGCGAAGATTGCGGGCAAACAGCTGCAAATCGCCGTGAGCGCGGGCGGCGGGCTAGGCGAATACTCCAAGCACGGCGCGATCAAATTTAGCCTAAACGAGATTTTGCTACCGCTTCAGTGCTGCGCGGACTTTTGCGAGCTCGTTTACGGGCGGATTTTTGCTAGCTGCGGCGTGGAGCCCGGAGTGCCCGATAGCGCGATAGAGGCGCATGCTGCGAGATTTACGAGGCTCTTAAACGACGAGCTTGAAGAGCACGAATACCAAATTTGAGCAGAGTAGATGCCGGCGTAACCTCGAGCCTAAATTTTACGAGAGCGAGAGGATTTGACCGCTGCGAAGCTGCCGCTTTTTGTGCGGTCGATCGGCAGCTGGACAAAAAGATCGTTTGGATTTGGGGCGAGAAACGCTGGATGGTTTGAGGACTGTTTCATACTGCCGTTTATCGGCGGGATGCGGTTGGTATGTGCCGCTTGGACTTTGGCGAGCTTGACTTTGACGTATGCCTTGCGCGGCAACGAAGCATAGAGCGAGACGAGCTAAATTTGAGCCGACGCGAGTTTAGAGCGTTTGACGGCGAGGCTTGCGAACCGCATAAAATTTCGATTTTGAAAGACGAAATGATCACGACCGTCATTTGTGACGACGAGCCTGGCAGCGGCGTGAACCTACGGACGTGTGCGACGCGAGAGCTCGCCTCGGGCGAAATTTAAGCTTACTCGCAGCAAAACGGCCTAAAAGACGCTATAAACGCGAATGCGCCGAGGATAGTCGCGCTGATTTGGGATGCTATTTTCCGGATTTTTGCGCGAATTTGAGCGATTGCCGAGCGGCTATCTTTCGGTGATTTGCCGATTTTTTGCATTTTCGCTTTTGTCAAAAGAGCGAGTCTTGCGCCTTTTAGACGGCCAAGACCGGCGCCTTTTGGGTGCCTCGCGTTGTTGCTTTTTGAAGGTTTTGCGAGGATTTGAAATTTTGGCGTCGTTGCGGATAAAATTTGCGATATTTGCCGGCCGGGTTCGGAAATTTCGCGCTCGACAAATTTGTCTTGCGAGGACGGAGCTCGCAAAAACTCGTCCGATTTTGCCGCAAGTTTATATTTATAATGTTTTGAAAGCTTAAATTTATGAGATTTTGTATTTTACGCACGGATTTTGATCTCAAATTTAAATTTTATAGCGGGTATTCGCTTAAATTTGTCGGCTTAAATTTAAGCGAATTTAAAAATAGGGCGCAAAATTTAACGCTTTTTTACGAGCTTTTCTTAAAAATGCGCCGCAAAAACGAGCAAATTCGGTTTATTAAATTTAGTTCAAATTTTAAATTTGATGCGGGTTCTGCCGCGCAAATTTTACTCGTTTCGTCGCGTTTTAAAATGGCGCAAATCCTTATAAATTCGGAGTTTTTATGATTTTTGGCAAGATTGATTATCTAAATTTGCTTCCTTTTCACGTATTTTTAAAGCGCTCGCGCCTAAGCTCACAGGATAAAAAAATTATTGAATTTAAAAAAGGGGTGCCTAGCAAACTAAACCGCGATCTGTGCTGCCGCAGGATCGACGCCGCCGTGATCTCAAGCATCGAAAGCCGCAAAAAACGCTACAAAAAGGTGAGCCTGGGCATCGTAGCTAAGGGCGACGTCAAAAGCGTGCTCGTGCGAAAGGGCACCGCCGCGTGCCCGGATCCCGCGTCTGCGAGCTCAAACGCGCTAGCAGGAGTGCTAGGACTTGAGGGTGAGGTACTCATCGGCGACCGCGCGCTAAAGGCGTATCTGCGGGAGGGCGAGGAGGCGTTTTACGACCTGGGGCGGGCGTGGCGCGAGCGGACGGGCTTGCCGTTTGTTTTTGGGCGATTTTCCTGCGTGAAGGGGCGCGGCGCGTATGAGCGGCTGGCGCGCGAGTTTTTGCGAGCAAATGTCAAAATCCCAAACTACATCCTCGCCAAATACGCCCAAACCAGGGGCATCAGCGCGGACGATATCAAATGGTATCTCAAATTTATCAGCTACGAAATCGGCGCAAAGGAGCAAAAGGCGCTGCGGATATTTTTCAAAGAAGTGCGAAAAAACGGGCGGACGGCGAAGATTTTGGCGCGAGGCGAGCGGTAAGCGCAAATTTACTCTAACGCGCCGTTTTAAATTTGCCTTTTATCTCGGGCGGTTTTTGCGGTCGCTTCAAATGCCGTAGTTTGGAGCTTGATCTGCCGCATAGCGCCAAATTTAACCTCGCTAAGCGGCGATCGCGTTTTTTAGAAGCTAGCAAGACCCTGTCAAATTTGAAATTTTACGGGCAAATTTATGGCTAATCTCGTCAAATTTCGCCCGCTTAAATTTAATTTTACGCCCGCCGAGAGCTCAAATTTCATTCGGCCGAATTTATATTTTGGCTTCGTCTTTACGACGAGATTATTTTACTTCAAATTTGAGCTTGAACTAGATTTACTTCGGTTACTATCTACGTAAATCACCTATATTTGCTTTCAACTATATTTTTTATTTCATCAGAAGTTAGTTTCTTGTATGGCTTTATTACATATTCGGTTGCGTTGTTTTCAAATACTACCTTATCTTTTTTGTCGGAAAACAAGATGTCTTGCATTGCATCCGTTTTTTTATACTCGTTTGCCCAAGCGATAAAAGTTCTTACATCGCTAAAGGTAGAATTTTTCTCGGAGCAGTATTTTTGCAACACGTTTTTTGTTAAATTTTCATATTTTAAGCTATAAGTTCCGTTTTTGTCTATACTATAAGCTAATATGATGCTAAGCACGTATTTATCGTAGCACTCCTCATATGTATCCTTTAGTTGCTCCTTAGTCGGGGCATTCGGTAGGTCGTATTTTATAAATACCTCAAGCATAGGTTCGTAGTTTTCGTAGTTACCTAGATATGCCCAGCCGCTTTGTTCTAACGGCCTGTTTTTCTCTTCTTCTTTTATGCCTTTTAGCCTGATACCCATTTCAAATTTTTTAGGTTTATACCCCTTGCTTAGCATTAGTTCTGCCATTTGGGGTAGATTTCTATCTACTAAGTATTTAAACGGATCTGATTTATACCTGGTGCTCGACTCTACGCATTGCGGATTATTTAGATCCGTCTCTGGACGCCCCTGATCGTATTTGTAGCGTATTGTTATGTTATTCTCGCCGTTTATGATTATGGATTCAAATCTGGAAGAATCATAGTATCTGTTTGTATGGGTATGCGGCGATACATACTCCACCTCTTCAAATTTAACCCCTTTTTCTAGTAGTATCTTAGCTGTATCAACAGAGTTTAGCATAATGGCGTAAGCCATAGGAGATAGACCAAATCTATCTTTAACCCTTATATCGGCTCCTAAATTTAGCAAGGCATTAAAGGTATTTACGTCGTTTCTAAAGCAGCTTCATCAGCGGGGTTCTTTTATCTCTCATGCTAACGTCGGCGGTTAGGTTGTTATCTTTTATAAATTTAACTACGAAGTCAGTATCCTTTCTATCAAGAGCTGCTCTTAAAGGTACTAGCGTAGCGTTTTTCTCTTTATCGCAAACGATATCTGCGCACCTAAAACCAAAGTCGTCTATCTCCTCTTGCGTTACGTATTTGGCTAGCTCGGAGTTTGGATCTATCTTAGTATCGGGAGTGACGGTAAAACCCGTGGGCATAGAGCCTGATCCAAATTTACCAAATTTAACTCCTAAAAAAGAAAGATAAAAGAGGATAGCAGCAAAGGCTGCGAGTGTGAATATAAATTTAAAAAAGCTTTGCAAATTTGATCCTTTTGCTCATGACTAAATTTACGAAATAGTAGCCAAAGGGCGGTTAAATTTGAGTGAAATTGGAAGGGAAATTTGAAAAATGCGGGAGTAAATTTGGGCGGGTTAAAGAGGCTAAAAAATCGCGCCGAAAACGGACGGGTTTATCTGGCTAAATTTAAAGCGCAAATTTGACGTGAAAACGGCCGCTCGGGCGACTCGGGCAAGTTAAATTTGCCTGCCCGCACGAGTCTAGCAAGCAAATTTAAGCGCGTAGTCCTCAGTCGTCGAACTCTTGCGAGATAACGGGCGAGAACTCCTCCCAGCGAAGTTTTGTTTTGGCCGTAGGCATCTTGCTTTGAAACGGCTCTTTTTTCATCGAGGCTACCGCCGCGCTGTCGCCGATCGGCGCCGCAGGAGCTTCCACGCCTAGCACCGCGCGCTCAAGCTCGATAAAATCGCGCAAGATAACTGCATAAGAGGCGAAAAAGTCGGCATTTTTGTGAGCGGACAAAAATTTGATAAATTCGTCGATAAATTTATTCGTAACGTCAGTAAATAGCTTGCTGCTGATATTCGCTGCGCCCGCTACTTCGTCGCGCAAAAAGGTCGCCGTGGCTAAAAATATAAATCCGACGTAGTCCTCGCTGTCCTTGCAGACCTCTTTGTCTCTGCGGTACGGGCTTAGCTTTAGACACTCGATCACGCGCAGCCTAGCCGCGCCGTCGTCGCGCCCGTCCTCGTAAAAGGAGGCGTTTAGCGGGATGTTGGAGTAAGAAAAGTCAAAAAGCACGTCGTTTTGCTCTCTAGCGAATTTCTCAAAGTCAAATTTAGCCAAATTCGCAAACGCAGCCTCGCTTTGGGGCGTAACGGGACTAGTCGCTAGGTAGGCTAGCTGCTCGCGCCAGCGGTCAAATTTGCCGCCGTGCTCGTGAAAAAACAGCGGATAGGCCAAAAATTCGTAAAAATATGCGCGCGCCTTGGTTAAGTTATTATCCATTTAAAACCTCTTCTTTCATTTGATCCATTTGCGCTTTTATCATTACTTTTGCTTTGCAGTCCGAGCAGCAATAAAGCGTCTTTAGCTTGGCTTTGTCGCCGTTAAATTTAGGCGCCATGATTGAGGCGATCTTCTCGACGGCCTTTTTAGTCGCAAACTCCTTGCCGCACTCGATACAGGCGAAAAGCTCGTCTCTAGCTAGCTCGCTAAATGCGAAAAATCCGGGCTCCAGATCGATCTTGCCCGGGCGTAAAAATATCGTGTCTTTTTCCGCACAGCTAAGCTCGCAGTATCCGCACGCGGTGCAGACGCTAGGGTTAAAGACGATGGAATTTGTCTTTTTATCGGCGACCAGGGCGGCGACGTTACAGGCTCCCACGCAGCTTAGGCATAGCGTGCAGGTGTCTTGATTTATCTCGACGCGGCCGTATCTGATGAGCTCGGTGGTGCTAACGGAGCCTAAATTTTGATCGCCCACAAGCCACTCTAGGCGTCTGGCGAAAATTTCGCGCTTAGGCAGGGCGTACTCGGTGACGGAGTGCTGCGAGCCCTCGATAAATTTAGCCTGAGATAGGGCGCTTTTTAGTTTGGCTTCGTTTTCTGCGACTAGGACGGCTTTTTCGTTAAATTTAAGCTCGTAAATTTGATTTAAAATATCCACCGCATCTTTGGTGCCTTTGCCGATATTTTGCTCGTAGATCACGACCTGCGCGCCGCTTTCTTGAAGTAGCGTGAGCAGATGCGTCTCGCTCAAAAATCTCTCGCCGCTAATGGCAAAAGGCAGCACGTTTGCTGGTAAATTTACGCTTAGATTTTCTAAATTCGCCTTTGCAGGCACGACTAGAGCAATCTTGCCGCGGTAGAGTTTGGCTATCTGGGCAAACGAGTTTCGCGGCATATCGGAGTAGTCAAGCGCGCCGCTAGGGCATACGCTCACGCAGCCGCCGCAGTTTATGCAGTCGATGTGCGAAAAAACTAGGTGCTTGGTCTCGTCCTCTTTTAGGATCGCTACCGTAGGACACGCCTCGACGCACCTGCCGCAGATCTCGTGTCTGCGCTCATGGTACTGGCAGATCGTGGAGTCGTAGTGGACGTGGCTTTTAAATTTAAATTTCGGGCTTTGCGCGTCTAGCTGCGCGGCGATCTCGTCGTCGCTTTTGCCCGCGATCTCGTAGCAGCCGCTTTGCTTTAGCATGTATTCGCGCGCGTTTTCGACGAGGAAAAAGTCGCAGTCCACCTCAAACTCGCCGTCCGGGCGCAGTACTAGCACGCTTAGCTCGCCTGCGGCGCCGTAGATAAATTTGATCTCAAAATGCGTCAGCTCGATGGTTTTAAAGCCTTTAACCTTAAGCAAATTCGCCAAATTTTCGCGTCCGCCGTTGCTAACGATCACGATGTTTTTGCCGACGGGCTTTTCGTAGTCGATGTCGCGCGCTAGGTCAAAGGCGCTAGCTCTAGCATCATAAAGCAAAAGCGTGTTTTTGGCCTTATCCAGCACCGAGTCCGCGGTGTTTTTTAGATAAAAATTTATCTCAGGCGCTACGATGCTCGATTTTAGTTTGGACGAATTTGAGACGAGATACTCGCCTTCGCCGTTTATCTCGATCTGCTCGTTTAGCATCAAATTCTCGTCAAAATCGTTATAAAAACCGAATTCTTTCATGATTTTCTCCCCGCACTCGGCATTATCAAAATTAAGTGCATTTTAATACTAAAGGCATTAATAGGCTCTGAATTTTTATATTTATTTTTTTTAATAAGATTAGATTTATACAAAATTTATGTTAAAATCGCGCTCGGTAACACAAATTTACTAGGAGCGAATTTGAACGAACTACGAAAACTTCCGCAGATAGATAAATTTATAAAAAACGAGCGATTTTTCGGGCTTGATATTAGCTTGCTGACCAAGGTCGCTAGGTGCGAACTAGAGAGTCTTCGCGCTCAAATTTTAGGCGGGCAAAACTGCCCCGGGCCAGGCGAGATCGTCCAAAATACGCTCGCTCGCTACGAAAAGGCGTCAAATTTGAGCCTGCGCAGCCTGATAAACGCAACCGGCGTCATCATCCACACAAACCTCGGCCGTAGCGCGATCGATCCCGAAATTTTACGCCGAGCCCAGCCCGTGATTACGGGGTATTCAAATTTAGAGTACAGCGTCGAAAAGGGCGGCCGCTCAAACCGCTACGACTACGTGGGCGGGCTGCTCGCGGAGCTTTTTGGCTTTGAGGACGCCATCGTCGTAAACAACAACGCAAGTGCGGTATTTTTGGTGCTAAATACCTTTTCAAAAGGCGGCGAAGCTATCATCAGTAGAGGCGAGCTAGTCGAGATCGGCGGGAGCTTTCGCGTGCCCGAAGTTATGGCAAACTCGGGCGCTATCCTGCGCGAAGTGGGCACGACCAATAAAACAAATCTGCACGACTACGAGGAGGCGATAAACGAAAACTCGAAACTGATTTTAAAGGTGCATCGCTCAAATTTCGATATCGTGGGCTTTAGCGAGGATACGGCGATGCCGGATCTTAGCGCGCTGGCAAAAGAGCAAAATCTCATTGATTATTTTGATCTTGGCAGCGGATTTTACGGCGAGTTGCCTTACGGCCTCGAGCGAAACGAGCCGAACCTAAAAAATCTAAAAGAGGCCTCGCTCGTTAGCTTTAGCGGCGATAAGCTCTTTGGCTCCGTGCAGTGCGGCATAATCCTAGGCAAAAAGGGGCTCATCGCAAAGCTAAAGAAAAATCAGCTACTAAGAATGCTGCGCGTGGATAAGGTGATCATCTCGCTACTGGCCGAGAGTATCAAAGCCTACGCAAACCGCGAATTTCGGCTTATTACGACGGTAAAACAGCTATATAAAAGCGTAGATGAGCTAGAAAACACGGCAAATTTCATAAACTCGCGACTAAAAACTCCGCTTGAAATCGTGCGCACTACGACATTTGTAGGCGGCGGCACTATGCCAAACAAACGCATACCTAGCCTCGCGCTGGCCGTCAAAGGAAACGCGAACGAAAACGAGGCTAAATTTAGGAAAAATCTCGTGATCGGGCGCATAGAGGAGGGTAAATTTTTGCTCGATCTTCGCAGCGTGCTGGACGCGGACGTGCAAAATTTGATAGAAAAAATCAACGAAACGGATGAAAAATGAGCCTAATAATAGGAACAGCCGGGCACATCGATCACGGCAAAACGGCGCTGATAAAGGAACTAAACGGCTTTGAGGGCGACAGACTCGAAGAGGAGCAAAAGCGCGGGATCACGATCGATCTTAGCTTTTCAAATTTGAGCAAAAACGGCGAAAATATCGCATTTATCGACGTGCCTGGGCATGAAAATTTGATCAAAACGATGATCAGCGGCGCGTACGGATTTGACGCGTGCCTATTTGTCGTGGCGGCAAACGACGGGCTAATGCCGCAGT
Organism: Campylobacter rectus; assembly: GCF_004803795.1. Lineage (NCBI taxonomy): Bacteria > Pseudomonadati > Campylobacterota > Epsilonproteobacteria > Campylobacterales > Campylobacteraceae > Campylobacter > Campylobacter rectus. Next base: position 281,932 of record NZ_CP012543.1, read on the forward strand.
CTTTGGAGCATTTGGAGGTTTTAAATATCCTTGGAGTTCGCTCGCTTATTGTCGCGCTAACTAAATGCGACCTAGCTAGCGCGGAGCTAATAGAGCAGCGAAAAAGCGAAATTTGCGCCGCCGCGCAAAACTACAAAAATCTGCAAATTTTAGATATTTTCCCGGTTAGCATTAAAGATAGCGCGAGCATCGACGAACTGCGAAATTATCTTTTCACGTTAAAGGCGGCTAATCGCGAGCAAGAGGGCGTTTTTAGATACTACATCGACCGCGTTTTTAGCCTAAAAGGTATCGGAAACGTAGTCACGGGCACCGTGATAGAGGGCAGCGTGAGCAAAAACGAGAAGCTGTTTAACTATGATGCGGGCAAAGAGGTGCAGGTGCGAAGCGTGCAGAGCCACGATAAATTCGTCGAGCGCGCGGGAGTTAGCAGCCGCGTGGCGCTAAATTTGACTGGAATCGAGCTAAATGATCTAAAAAAAGGCCAACTGCTTAGTAAAAAGGGCTTTTTTAGAGGATTTCGCGAGATAGACGCGATCGTTTTCGCTCGCGAGCTAACGCACGGGCAGAGCGTGACGTTTTGCGTCGGCGCAAAGGCCGCGCCCGCAAAAGCGCTGGTTCTCAGCGAAAAGGAGGGCGGAATATTTGCGACGTTTAAATTTGAAAGGGATATGTTTTTAAAATTCGACGAGCCGTTCGTGCTCATCGCAAACGGTCGCGTCATAGGCGGCGGCAGGGCGCTAAACGCCGTGAGCGAACCGATGAAAAAATCAAGCAAAATTTCGTTTTTAAACGCGCTGCTCAAAAAGGACTTCGTAAGCGCCTTTGCGATGCTAAAAGATACGCATAAAAACGGCTTTGGCATCATCTCGGCCTATCAGCGCTTCGGGCTAAATCACGAGGAGGCCGTAGCGATAGCAAAACAAACGCCAAACGTATTCGTCGATGAAAAAGCGCTAAATATCTACGATCTAAGCGCGGTCGATCGGATAAAAAGTGCGGTCAAATTTATGATAGAAAAGAACGAATTTGCGGTATTTTCGGCTACGAGCATCAGCCTAAAGCTCTCATGGGCTAGCGAAAGTATCGCTCAAAAGGCGCTTGACGAGCTAGAAAGCGCGGGTGCGATAATCAAAAACGACGGTGTCTATACCAAAACGGGCGTCGATATGAGCAAGCTAAAAATCAGGCTTGAAGAGAAAATTTACGAAATTTTGCAAAGCGGAAATTTAGCTCCCCTGGCGCCTTACAACATCTACGACGAACTTGAGATAGACCGAGTTAGCGGCGATAACGCGCTAAAAAAGCTAACCGGTATCGGACGCGTGGTGAGGCTCGCGCATAATCTTTTCGTAACGTCAAAAGCCCTAAACGAGGCGCTTGCAAAGCTAAAAGCCATCATCGCCGCGCAAGGATTCGTAAATGTAACAAACGCGAAAGAGGCGTTAAATTTGAGTAGAAAATACATAATCGCCTACCTCGAGCAGCTTGATCTGGATCCAAATATCGTAAAAAACGGCATAGACCGAGTTTTAAAAGCGTGATTTTTTATCTGTTTAAAAAAAGCAAATATAATCCGCGCAAATTTTTAAAAAGGAATGAAATGAAAAAAATAGTTTTGTCGCTAATGGCGGCCTGCGCGATGTTTGCGGCGTCAAACGAGCAAGTAGTCGGTTTTTACTCGCAGATGGTCGGCGAGGGCGTGAAAGTAAGCGTTGCCGAGCGCAAACCGGTAGTTGACGGCATCGAAGCGGTCGTGGTAAATTTGAGCAACGGTCAAGTCAGCCAAGACGAGGTGATTTTTACTAAAGGTGACTTGCTTTTTCCCGATATCATCGACCTAAAGGCGCAAAAAGCCTACATGCAAGAGATAAAAAAGGAAATAGCGGCGAAAAACATCTCAAAAGTCTATAAAAGCGAGCAAAAAGAAAATATCATCACTCTAGGAAACGACTCCAAAAAGCCCACTATCGTGATGTTTTCCGATCCCGAGTGCCCGTACTGCCGCCTGGAGCTTGAAAAGATCGAAGCGACGCTAAAAGAAAGCAATGTAAAGCTAATCTTAACTCCGGTTCACGACGTTTCGTCTTTGCAAAAGAGCTTTTTGATATATAAAGACGCCGCTAGCGCGAAAACCGATAGCGACAAGATTAAAATTTTACGAAAATATTTTGCAGACGATTACAAAGTAGCAAACGGCGCCGTTAGCGACGCGGATGTTAAAGCGATGGAAAATTTAAGACAAAAATACTCCGCCGCAGGCGTTCGATCCGTACCTTTTATAATAAATTTAAGCGACCTTCAAAAATAATATTAAGACAAATTCGGGCTAAATTTTAAGAAATTCGGCCCGAACACCCCTAAATTCGCATAAAATATATATTTATAACTTGATATGTAGTATCGAAGTTTAAGCTAAATTTTAGGTTTCCTTAACTTTTTATTAAGTTTTTTAATTAATCCAATATTTTTACGCTAATTATTCTCAAAATATGCTAAATTTGCACAGTGGTATTTCAAACTATGCAAACTCCCTAAAATACGCGCTTGTAAGGCGTACTACGACATAGGAAATATGCAAAATTTGAACAATATCTTTTTAAAACGTCTCAAAGAATTTCAAATTTGGGATCAAAAGGAGAAAAAATGCAAGGATCAAGACGAGATTTCCTTAAAAAATCTCTGAAGGTCGGCGCGGTAGGCGGGACTATATTGGCCGCCGCTTCTATCGCGAAACCGACCGGCGACGAGCTTACTAGCGACGGTAACGGCGTGGTTGTCGGCAAGTCGAACAAAAAAGAGGTGCTTTACAAAAAAAGCAAAGAGTGGGAATACTACTATAAGATCGCTTATTAAGGGAGAAAACTATGAGTGATTCGCGCATAGGAAGACGTTCGTTTTTAAAGCTTGCCGCTCTTGGTGCCGGTAGCACGATGGCGTTTGGCGAAAACGAAACGTTTAGAAAAGCAACCAACGAGGAGATAAAAAATCCTTACGAGGGTTCAAAAAAAGTTAGAACTATTTGTTCTATTTGTTCGGCGGGCTGCGGCATCGAAGCCGAGGTAAAAGACGGAGTATGGGTGCGCCAAGATATGGCTATGTATCATCCGATCTCTCAGGGCAGCCACTGCTGTAAAGGTATCGATCAAATCGACCTAACGAAATCAAAACAACGCATCAAATATCCGATGAAAAAAGTAAACGGCAAATGGGAGCGCATCAGCTGGGAGACCGCCGTTAACGAGATCGGAGACAAGATGCTCGAGATCCGCAAAAAACACGGACCTGATTGCGTCGAGTTTTTGGGATCGGCTAAATTTAGCGATGAGCAGGCTTGGTATTTTAGAAAATTCGCTGCATTTTGGGGCACAAACAATATAGATCACGTTGCAAGAATTTGACACAGCGCATCAGTCGCCGGAGCGGCGAATACTTGGGGTTATGGCGCTATGACAAACCACTTTGGAGACGTGGCTGCAAATTCTAAAGCCATTATGGTATTTGGAGCAAACTCAGCGGTCGCAAATCCCGTCGGTGGTATGAAACATTTCCTGCAGGCAAAAGACAGAAACAACGCAAAACTAATCGTCGTTGATCCGATATTTACGAAAACGGCAGCAAGAGCGGACATTTACGTGCGCGTAAGACCGGGTACCGACATCGCTTTTGTTTACGGACTACTCCATATTATCTTTAAAAACGGTTGGGAAGACGAGAGCTTTATAGAAAATAGAACTTACGGCATAGACGAGATTCGCAAAGAGGCCGAAAACTGGACGCCTGAGGTGGTCTCGGACGTTACCGGCGTGAGCGTAGATCTCATCAAGCGAGTGGCCGATATTTACGCGCATACTAAACCTGCGGCGATAGCATGGTCGCTGGGTATGACGCAGCACAGTATCGGCAGCTCAAATACAAGAATTTTGCCTATCCTTCAGCTAGTGCTCGGAAATATGGGCAAACCGGGCGGCGGCTGCCAGATCATCCGCGGTCACGATAACGTCCAAGGCGCTACCGATATGGGTAACCTAGCCGATACCTTGCCTACTTATTATGGTCTCGGAGATGCCGCATGGAAGCACTTCTGTAAGGGCTGGGGACAAAATTTCGACGAGTTCGTAAAACGCTTCGCGGTATCTACCAAAGAGCCTAAAGAGAGCGGCGCGCCTGTAAAAGATACGGTGTTTGGCGAGTATTATTATCATGATCCGAAAAATCCGGAAGATAGAAACTGGAGAAACGAAAAGGGTTGGTCGCTGGCAAAATGGTGGCAAGGCGTGTTAAAAGAGGAAAAAACATTTTCAAGCGGCGATCTAAAGGTAGTTTGGGTGCAAGGAACGGGCATTACTTCGATGGCGCATTTAACTAAAATTCAAGAAGCCGTAGATAAGCTCGAGCTACTGGTTGTAGCAGAGCCTTTCGTAAACGAGATCGCGATCCTCTCCGGCAGAAAAGACGGAATTTATATATTGCCGGTCGCTACTCAGTTTGAAAACGAAGGCATTGCCGTATCTACTAACCGTTCGGCGCAGTGGAGAACCAAAGTCGTAGAGCCGCTTTACGAGAGCAAGCCCGACCATGAAGTAATGTTTGAATTTGCTAAAAAATGGGGCTTTTACGACGAATACACAAAGTCTCTTAGGATGAACGACGATCTGGAAGTCGTAAAAGATAGCTTCGTATGGCCTGACGACGCGACTAGAGAGCTAGCACGTATGGGACAGACTATCGGACTTCAAGGTTGGCAGCCCGAGCGTCTAAAAAAACATCAGCAAAACTGGGAAAATTTCGATCCGGATACGCTAATGGGCATCGGCGGCGACGTTAAGGGCGAGTATTACAGCTTGCCGTGGCCTTGCTGGGATAAAAATCACCCGGGTACGCCGATACTTTACGATCTAAACAAACCTTACGTAGAAGGCGGTTGCGGATTTAGAAATCGCTTCGGTTTGGAGCACAACGGCGTTAGCCAGATCGCATCCGAGGCCGTGCAGCTAAAAGACTCGAAGGTAAAAGGCGGCTATCCGCAAATAACCAAAGAAAATATCGAGCGAGTGCTCGGCATCACGCTAACGGAAGAAGAAAAGGCCAAAATCGGCGATAACTGGATGATGGACTACAGCGGTATCATCAATAAAAAATGCCGCGAAGCGGGTGTTGCGCCGTTTGGTAATGCTAGAGCGCGCGCTATAGTTTGGGAGTTTATCGATCAAATTCCAAAGCACCGCGAGCCTATCCACTCTCCGCGTTGGGATTTGGTACAAAAATACCCGGCCATCGACGATCAGCCTAGAAATTTCCGCGTCGAGGTTAAATTTAAGGGCGAACAGCAAAAACAAGACTGGAGTAAGGATTTTCCTATCATTATCAGCTCTTTGCGCTTAGTAAATTTAAGCGGTGCGGGTATGATAGAGCGAACGAGCAAATATCTATCCGCAATTACGCCTGAGATGTTTGCCAACGTCCACCCGGAACTAGCTCTAAAATACGGTATCCGCGACAGAGATATGATGTGGATCCATGCTCCGCAAGGCACTAAGATCAAGGTTAGATGCTACCATAACAAGAGCGTTACGCCCGATAGAATTTGCTTGCCGTATAACTTCGCCGGCGTTATGCAAGGTATAGATATTAGCGACCGCTATCCTGAGGGAACCAAACCTTATACTATCGGCGAGAGCTCAAATACCATAACCAACTACGGCTTTGACCCGGTAACTCAAATTTCGGAATTTAACGCAGGTCTTTGCAGGATAGAAAAAGCTGAAGAAAACGGTTTTGAAACCACATTCTTCCACGAATACGGCGAAAATAGAGTCTAAGGAGCAAGAGATGGCAAGAATGAAATTTTTCGTAGATACTAATAGATGTATCAGTTGCTTTGGATGTCAGGTCGCTTGCTCTTCGGCTCACGAGCTCCCCGTGGGGCTCTACCGCCGCAAGGTCATCACGCTAGATGACGGCGTAGAGGGCAAGGAAGTATCGACTACGATAGCCTGCCAACACTGCACCGACGCTCCTTGCGAGCAGGTGTGTCCGGTAGATTGCTTTTATATCAGAGCCGACGGTATCGTGCTTCACGATAAAAACAAATGTATCGGCTGCGGATACTGCCTCTACGCGTGTCCGTTCGGTGCGCCGCAGTTTCCTAGGGACGGGGCGTTTGGCATCAAAGGCGCTATGGATAAATGCACTATGTGCGCCGGAGGTCCGGAGGAGACGAACTCTCACGAGGAGCTTCATATGTACGGCCAAAACCGTATCTCGGAAGGCAAAGTCCCTATGTGCGCCGCCGTTTGCGCTACAAATGCGTTACTCGTCGGCGACGCCGCAGAGGTATCAAACGTATATCGCAAGCGCGTTATGCTAAGACAAGCGGGCACTACTATTTAACTTAAATTCGGGGGCGACTCGCTCCCGAAATTTCTTTCAAATTTTACTTTTTAAATTTTCTCAAATTTCAAAACCGGATTAACTTGATAATCAAAAGACGGCTTCTTGATATGACTAATACTTGATAGCCGTTTTTATTTTCGCTAAAGTTTTATAATGCTAAAATAGGCCTTTAAAACATAATTTTTTCGGAGTTTTTATGAATAAATTTTTAAAATTTATACTTGCGCTTTTTATCCCTTTTATGCTAAATGCGGCCGACTCCGATTATGACTCTGAGATACAAAGCATAAAAGACTCTTTCGTGAGTATCATACAGCAGTATAAAGAGGGCAAGATCGACGAGGCCAAAACCGCCACGCAAAACGCGTATTTTGGACATTTTGAAAACATCGAAGCGGCGATCAGGGTAAATTTTACTCGGGAAAAAGCCTACTCGATGGAGTCTAAATTCGGCAAAATCCGCAAAGCCATCATCGCTAAAAAACCCGTAGAAGAGATACAAGCGATAATGGACGAGCTAAGCAAAGAGATGGATGAGGTTTTGCCTATCATAAACACGGGCCATAAGCTAGTTGGCGAGTACTCCGATCCTAAAAACGCAGACGTCTCCGAGACCTCGTCCGAGGCTCCGGTAGCTAGCCAAACTACGGCGCAGCCTGCCGGCGGTATGGCTATAGAGCCGCACTGGCAAGTGGTTTATAACGACATAAAAACCGCTCTCGAAGCGGCTGCGGCGGCTTATGAAAAAGGCGACAAAGACGCCGCAAAGCAGCAGATAAATAATAAAGCCAAATTCGAGCTATATCGCAACACGAAGTTAGAAGAGGCTATTCGTAGGTTTATAAGCGGCGGTCAAGGCATCGACGGCGACATCCAAAAGCGAATGGGCTCGGCGATAATCGCGATAAACAACGACATCTCGGCCGATGTGCTAAAGTCAAATTTGGAGGAGCTTGACGCGCTGATATACGAAAACGTCGCCAAGCTGCCTATGGACTCGGGCTCGTTAGCTACCAACGTAGTTTTGCCCGATAGCGCCGAGGATGACGCGGCTACGGACTTTGCGCCCGTCGTTGCTAACATAAAGGCTAAAATCGCAGAGGCCATTAAAACATATGCCGCAAAAGACGTAGCCAAGGCTATGAGCGATGCGCAGGACGTATATTTTGACGAATTTGAAGCAAGCGGTATGGAAAACAAAGTAGGCGCGATAGACGTCGGCCTAAAAACTAGGATAGAAGGAAATTTCGGCGAAGTAGTCGCGCTGATGAAAGCGGGCGTGAGCGTCGAGAGACTCCAGCAAGCAGCCGATAACCTAGGCGCAAATTTAGACGCCGCGCTGGAAAAAACAAGCGGCAGCAGTTCGCCTTGGGCGCTATTTGTTTATGCGTTTACGATCATACTTCGTGAGGGATTTGAGGCGCTCATCATCGTAGCGGCCGTCGTTGCCTATCTACTAAAAACGGGCAACGAAAAACGTATGAGTATCGTTTATAGCTCGCTTGGCGTGGCAGTGGTTTTAAGCTTTGTTATGGCGTGGATTATGAATTTGATATTTGCCGGCGCTGCTGGTCAAAAAAGAGAGGTGATGGAGGGTGCGGTGATGCTTATCGCCGTAGGGCTGCTCTTTTACGTCGGTTTTTGGCTGCTTTCAAACGCAGGCGCGAAAAAATGGAGCAAATATATCCAAAGCCACGTCAGCGAGTCGATATCCGCAGGCTCGGCCAAGGCGCTTTGGTGGACAGTATTTTTAGCCGTATTTAGAGAGGGTGCGGAGACCGTGCTTTTTTATCAAGCGCTGATTTTCGACGCCAAAGATAGCGCGGGCTACTCGATGATCGCGCTGGGATTTGTAGTAGGTCTTATCGTCTTGCTCGTTACTTACTACGTGTTTAAAATTTTTGCTATAAAAATACCGATCAAGCCGTTTTTCTTGGTCACTTCGGCGATCATCTTTTATATGTCGATCGTGTTTGTGGGCAAGGGGCTTATGGAGTTCGTCGAGGGTAAAATTTTCGTTCCGACCAAGATCGATGGCTTCCCGACTATCGAGTGGCTGGGCATTTATCCGTATTACGAGAGCCTAGTGCCGCAGGCTATTATGATAGCGGCGCTAATCATCGGTGTGATCATAATGAAAAATAAGCAAGCCAAAGAGGCTTAAATTTGACGTTTCCAGCTTTCGCGGGTTGCTGCGAGGCTTAAAAATAAATTTACAAACCAATTAAAGGAGAGAACATGAACAAATTTGTTAAAACAGCTTTGGCGTTCAGCCTTGCTGCTTCAGTTGCCGTAGCAGGCGAGTTTCCTATCGGCGATCCGGTAGAGATCAACGGTATGGAGATAGCTGCTGTTTATCTAGAGCCGATTGACATGGAGCCAAAGGGCATCGACCTAGCTCCGAGTAAAGCCGATATCCACCTAGAGGCCGACATCCACGCTATCGAGGGAAACAAAAACGGTTTTGCGGCGGGCGAGTGGATTCCTTATCTAAAAGTTAGCTACGAGCTAAAAAACCTAGATAACGGCAAAGTAAAAAAAGGCACATTTATGCCTATGGTCGCTCAAGACGGCCCTCACTACGGCGCTAACCTAAAAATGGACGCTGGCGTGGGCAACTACGAGCTAAAATTTATGATCGACAATCCTGAAAAACAAGGCTTTGGTCGTCACGCGGACAAAGAAACGGGCGTAGGCAAATGGTTCGAGCCTTTCACTACGACTTATAAATTCCAATACACAGGCGCACCTGGTAAATAATCCGAATTTAGAGCGGTCTCATCCGCTCTAAATTTTACTCAAATTCTCAAATTTTAGGGCTAATCATGTCTATATATTTCGTCCAAGTTATCTCATCGTTACTGGGATTTGTCTTTTTTGCAGCGTTAAACAACGACAAAAAGAGCCTAAAAGCGCTGTTTTTACCTTCGGTTTTGGGTATCGCAGCAGGCATAGTCGTTTTTAAGATCGCTAGACTCACGCTTCACGACGCCGGCGTGAAAATGGTATTTGACGCGGCTACTTTGGTATTTTTGCTAGTTAGCGCGCTTTGGATTTTTATCAAATTTAACCCTGCAAAGATGATAACGTTTTTCGCCTTGGGCGCGGGCTACGGCCTAACCTATGCTCATGCGGGCGCGAATTTCCCGGTATTTGCCGGCGAGCTACTCGATACGCAGTCTATCATCAGCCTATTTTTGATGATATTTGCGTTTTTGCTTTTGCTGATTTTGTTTTTTGTCGTTTCAAATTTAAAAGAGTGCCTCTGCAAGCACGTTTTGAGGACGTTTTCGCTTCTTTCGCTTGCGGTTTTGGTCGTGCAGGCCCTTTCAAACACGGGGCTTGAGTTTATGCGAGCGGGGATGATACCTACATATCCGTGGGCGCTCTCGCTCGTGGCTAAAGGCATTTACTACACGACGTTCTCGCAGTATTTTTTTATAGCTTTGACTCTAGTTTTGGCGGTTATAAATTTCAAAAAACGCCCGGCCCCGCTCGTAAAATCAGTCGTGGGTTCAAACAAATTTAGATTTAACAACGCGGCTAGAAATTTTATGGCGGCAAATTCCAAAGGCAGTGCGGCGATCGTCGTAACGGCTCTGATTTTCGGGCTTTACTATGACCTGCATGCATCTAGGCCGCCCGAGATCTCTGATCCCATCATCGTCGAGCCGGTAAATAATGAGTTTAAATTTGACGTGGCAAAGCTAGCCGACAACGAACTTCACCGCTACGCCTACATAAACGACGAGGGCAGGGAGATAAGATTTTTTCTTTTAAACCGCTTCGCCGACCGCGCTTCGCCGATCATCGTCTTTGACGCGTGCGCGATATGCGGCGATATGGGCTACGTCAAAAAGGGCGCCGATCTCATCTGCATCTCGTGCAACGTGCGCATTTTCTTGCCGTCGGTCGGCAAAGAGGGCGGCTGCAACCCGATACCTATGCCTTTCGAATTTGACGGTAAATTTATAACCGTTACGCTCGACACCATCCAAAACGGCGCGAACTACTTCTCAAAAGTCATCGAAAAGATGGTGCTAGATCCGGTAAGCCGCAACAAGGTGAGCAACCAAAACTCAAAATCGTATCTATACTACAACAGGACGTATTTCTTTGAGAACGAAAAAACTCAGGCGGAATTTGAAGCCAACCCTGAAAAATACGTCGACACGAACGGAACTCTAAAATGAAAAATATGCAACTAAGGCTCATAAAAAGCTCGATCACCGGCTCGAAAGTGCAAAAAGGAATGGCTTTCATCACCATACTTTTGGCGACGGTTTTGATCGCTTGTATGCTAAATATCACGCTAAAAATCGGCGATCAGATCGCTAGCGAGCTGCGCGGCTACGGCTCAAACATCGTCGTCTTGCCAAAGGGCGAAGCGCTAGCCATCGAGATCGAGGGTAAAAATTTCACCCCGCTAAAATCGCAAAACTACCTAAACGAAGAGGATTTGCATAAGATCAAGGAAATTTTTTGGCGAAACAACGTCGTGGCTTTTGCGCCGTTTCTAAACGGCGAAGTAAAAGACGCTAGCGGCGAAAAATATCAAATCACGGGCACTTGGTTTGATAAATTTGCCGGCGTAGCCGACGAGCCCGAGTTTAAAACGGGCGTGAAAACGCTGTTTGGCTTTTGGGCGGTCGAGGGCAAATGGATAGAGGACGATGACGCGCAAAACGTACTCGTGGGCGAAAATTTAGCCGCAAAGCGAAATTTGAGCGTCGGCGGCGAGCTAAATTTAAACGGACGTAGCGTAAAAATCGCAGGTGTGTTAAAAGGAGCCGGCGAAGAAAGCTATAAAATCGTAACCTCGCTAAAGCTAGCTCAGGAGCTTTTAGGTAAGCCCGGACAATACTCAAAGGCTGAGGTTTCAGCGATGACGATCCCGGAAAACGACCTCTCCGTCAAGGCCAGGCGAAACCTCGATAATCTAGACAGCGCCGAATACGACCTGTGGTACTGCTCGGCCTACGTTAGCTCCATAGCCTATCAGATCGAGGAGAACTACGCGGGCGTCGCGGCAAAAGCGATGATGCAGGTAAGCGACGCCGAGAGTAACATCGTGAAAAAAATCCAAAGCCTGATGGGTATCGTTAGCATCATCGCGCTTGCGGTCGCGTCTATCGGCATCACATCGCTGATGACCAGCGAAATTTACAGGCGCAAAAAAGAGATCGGCCTGCTAAAAGCCATAGGCGCGAGCAACTTTGAAATTTACGCCCTTTTTGCGAGCGAAAGCCTGGTCGTGGCGTTTTTTGCGGGCATTTTGGGGGCGTTTTTAGGCTACGCGCTAAGCTACATAATCGCTTACAGTATCTTTGGCTACGGCATCGGCATCGCGTGGATCGTGCTTCCGCTTAGTATCGCTTTTGCGCTGCTTATCTCGATCGCGGGCTCGCTCGTGCCGATGAGAAGCGTCGTCAAACTCTTGCCTGCGGAGGTGCTATATGATCGCAAATAAGGGCTTTTTTTATAACGTTATCTTTAAAAGCCTGCGCTTTGGCACGGCCAGAGTAGGCGTCATCATTGTTTCGATCCTGCTTGGCGCGTGCGTGACGGCGGCGTTTGTAAACGTATATCTGGATATCGACTCAAAAGTAACGAAGGAGCTAAAAAGCTACGGCGCAAACGTGGTTTTTGCCCCCGCAGACCCGGTTAGCGACGCGATAGACGAGGCTAAATTTAACGAAAAGATCGCCAAAATCTCAAGCGATAAGCTAATCGGGCAGAGCGGATATCTTTTCACGCAGGTAAATATTGGTCCTACGACTGCGATCGCCATGGGCGTCAAATTTAGCGATCTAACGCGGGTTAAGCCGTTTTTGGAGGTTAAAGAAGGTCAGGGTATAACGCTTGATTTTGACGAGAGAAACGCGCTAATCGGCACCGATCTAGCCAAACAAAGCGGCTTTAAGGTCGGCGACGTGATCGAAGTAAGGCAAATCGGCGCGAACGCGGGCGAAAAGGTAAAGATCCGCGGCATCGTGCAAGACGGCGACAAGGAGGACTCTTTGCTCATCATCTCGCTATCTCTAGCGCAAAAGATAGCAAACGAGCCAAATACGCTAAACTACGCCGAGGCCGTAGTAACGGGCAAATTTGACTACATAAGCGAGCTTGGCAAGAGTCTTAGCGACGAGCAAATTTCCGTTAAGCCAGTGGCTAAAATTTCAAAATCAGAGGGCCTAATTTTGGATAAGATTAAGCTTTTGATGGCGCTTGTTAGCTTTGTTATCTTGCTCATTACCTCGATGTGCGTAAACACGACGCTAAGCGCGATTTTATTTTCGCGCTCAAAGGAGATCGCGCTGCTTAGAGCGCTGGGAGCTAGCAAGAAAAACGTGTTAAATTTATTCGGCGTCGAGACCTTCGTCACGGCGTTTGCGGCGGCTTTGGCGGGCGCGATTTTAGGCTACGGCTTAGCGCAAATTTTAGGCTACGCGATTTTTGATTCGAGCATCGATTTTAGATTTATGAGCATACCGATAGCGATGGTTATCTCGCTCGTTTTTGCGGGCGTGGCCTCGATCTATCCGATCAAACGGGCGCTAGAAAATAATATGGCCGATATTTTAAGAGGAGAATAATATGCAGTACGCGATAAGATTAAACGGGATAGAAAAAAGATTCGGCGAAGTAAGAGCGCTGGAGGGCATTACCTTTGACGTAAACGCCGGCGAGTGGGTCAGCATAATGGGCCCGAGCGGCAGCGGTAAAAGCACGCTGGTAAATATCCTCTCGCTGATGGATGAGCCGACCGCGGGCACATACACGCTAGGTGGAGATGACGCTAGCAGGCTTAGCGACGAGGAGACGCTCAAATTTCGCCGCGAAAAGATCGGGCTGATATTTCAGCAGTTTCACCTCATCCCCTACCTAAACTGCGTCGAAAATGTGATGATAGCGCAGTACTACCACAGCAGCGTGGATGAAGAGGACGCTAAAAAGGCGCTCGAGCGAGTGGGGCTGGGACATAGGCTCGATCACCGTCCGAGTCAGCTTAGCGGCGGCGAGCAGCAGCGTCTGTGCATCGCACGCGCCCTGATAAACGATCCTGATATCTTGATAGCCGACGAGCCGACGGGCAACCTCGACGAAGCCAACGAACGCGTGGTTTTAGAGCTATTTCAAAAACTGCGAAGCGAGGGCAAAACCATCCTGCTCATCACGCATAACCCTGATCTTGGGCAGTTTGGTGACAAGATCGTCTATCTAAGGCACGGCAAGATGGAAAACATCCACTACGTGAGCGATGGCGAGCGTGCGGATGCATGCGAAAAAATGGCCGTTTGGTCAAATAACGAGAGCGCTTTTGCGACGGTTTAAATTTGGGAGCATTATGATAAAAAGATATATATTTTCGATTTTCGTAGCCGCGTTAGCTGCGGTGTTTGTAGGTTGCGGCAACAACGGCTTTGATAGGCACCACATCAGCCTAAATTCGCCAAAGGGCGTGGATACGCACTATTTTCCCGAGGGCAGACGACTTAAAACCGACGGCAAGCCATATATGCTATTTTTCTTCGGCACGTCTTGCGGCGCTTGCGTGGCTCAAGCCCCGATCGTAAATGAAATTTACTCGGAGTTTAAGGATAAATTCGGCGTTTACGGGATATTCGGACCTAGTCTTGGCTTTGATAAGGATATCGATATGGTGAAGCAGCACCATATCGTCTACGACGTGATTAGCGATAAAATTTCGGTCGATTATTTTAGCAAGGCGGTGGGCGGCGTGATGGGCGTGCCCGCGATCTTCGTCTTTGACGGCGAGGGCAATCTCAAAAAGCGCTTCATCGGCCTCACGCCTAAAAATACGCTGATGAATGAGATTAAGTTGATATTATAAATTTACTTAAACGTAAAAATTTAGTAGTAAAATACGCTTAAATTCGATTTTAAATTTGACCCGCCGACGTTAAATTTACGGCGGGCAAATTTACGCAAGGAGATGCGAAATGAAACTAAAAATCTTCACTATTTTGCTATTTGCGATTTTTCTCGCAGGATGCGGCGAGCCTCGCACGCCCGAGCTTTACTCTAGGAGCACGACCCCTATTTTTATCACGAACGGCGACGTAAATAAAACCTCGCGCAGCGTCTATGTTTATTTTAAAAATTCCTCGGGCTACGCAAGCACGCTGGAAAACACCGTGAGAAACAAGTTGTTGCAAAACGGCTTTACGCAAAGCGTGGATCAAAAGAACGCCGACGTCGTGATAATGGGCGATTTTGCCAGCTTGCAGCGCCTTGAACAGCGCGAACGCCCGCGAGTGTATATGAATATGGGTTACGGCTGGGGCGGCTACGGATACAGGCACAGCCTAGGTGTCGGTATGCTCTTTGGCGATCCGTTTGACGATGATTTTTACGATAGGACGGATTATTATCTTTACAGAGCCTTTATCAGCGTGATGATCCGCGCAAACGGCAGCGAACAAAGGACCAATCTAGAGATCGAAAGCGGCCGCAACCTATACTCGCCAAGCTATATAATCCCATATATAGAGGAAAAGGCGGCGACGCAGATACTTGGGTTTTTCTATCCTTAACGGCTTGATTTTTCTTGAAGCGGCTTGTCTCGCGAGCGCTTTTTAATGAGTTTTGTTTTTGCTCCTGCGGCAACCTACATGGTTAGCCTTAGTCGCAAAAACTGCAACAACATTAAAAATCACCTCGCGATGCTTTGCCTTATCGTTTTACGTTCAAATTTAAGGGTCAAATTTGCAAAATTCGGTTTCAAATTTTACGCACCGAGACCTGTATTGCGAAAACATAAATTTAAAATTTACAGCGCGACAGCGCCAAATTTAACCTGCACGCAGTGTCGCCACTTCTCACGTGCAGTGGGGATAGTGAGGGTTTCTGCTTCACAAGCTCGCAGCTGCAAGCAGACGGGGGCGGGTCTGCCTTTAGCAGCTCTCAAAGAGAGTGCGTCTTAACAGTAGCAAACGAAGTGCAGCTAAGCACAAGGCGAGTGCGGAGCACGATGCAAAGGAAAAGGACGCTCTACTTTAGCTTCACTACGTTCGCTACCGTCGCCCTACGGGCTTGAGACCGCTACGCTCGCCTTGCTTAAACTCTCTTTGAGGACTACGAAACAGAGCGAATCCCCTTTCTCCATTAGCAAGGAAGATTGGCTTGCATGAAAAGCTTAAATATAAGACTAAATTTGATCAAACTAAATTTAGCATCTTAAAGGTGCAGGTCTCGGCGGGTAAAATTTACTTTTATCAAATTTAACTTCGCCCAAGTCAAATTTACCGTTGCTTGCAAGCTAAACCGTATCAAATTTAACCGCATAGTTTTTAACTTCGATACGCAATTTTAGCATTATCTATCAAAATAAAATTTATAAATTTTATCTTAATAAAAATCAAGAGATTTTAAAAAATTTTCTATATAATTATGATATGAAAAATCAAAATTATTAAAAAAGGAATTTACATGAGAGTTACTATTGGTTTAGTTGCGGCTGCGACGGCACTGCTCGCAAACGGCGCAAATCCCGACGTCATAAAGCCGGTTAAGGATTTTACGCCTCCGCCGCCTTATACGCCAAACATCGCTCAAAGCGCTTTTCCGGAAAATCAATTCGACCGCGCGCCTAGGGACGATTATTTTTTCGTAACGGATTTGCTCAATAATTCGATGGATAAATTTCATGTAGCGGGCGGATTTTACGGCAGGACGTTTTATGGCTCGGGACTTTTTAAATACCGCGGCGCAAATTTCTATACGATCTTAAACGCGAATTTTTCTAAAGCCAACCGCTACAAAGACGGCGGCGGCAGGGAGTGGAACTACGGCTACGCCAGGCAGGGACAAAGCGCGGTCGTGGGTTTCGTGCCTAGCGAGCTAAGCGAGTTTAGATTTACGCTCGTGCACGACAACATCGACGACGACAAACAGCCTCAGTATCTCATAGACGCCGTTAAGACCGAGCGATACGTCGGTAAATTTAACGCCCGTATCGGCGCGGAAGATCTATCAAATACGCTAAATTTCGAGCTGATGCTGCGCGATATGGAAAGAAAGATCAATAACTATCGCTTAAGGCGCGCACCAAATACGGTCAAGGTAGAGCTGGATAGAAAAATCGTAGACGCCGAGCTAAGATACGATGCAGATCTGGGCGGTTTTCACAATCTTGTCGGCATCAGCTATCAGCACGATAATCACGAGGGCAAAAGATACGTAAAACGGCCGAGCGGCTGGGTTTTTAACGGATATAGATTTGCCGATATCGTAAATAAACGAACGAGGATTTTTGATACGCTAAGCTATAAATTTAACGACTTTCACAAGCTTAGCCTTGCTCTAAACTACGATTGGATGAGGTCGAATTTAAAGGGGCTAAACGAGCCTTATTTCGCGCCGGCCGTGCCGCTAAGGACCGTAAAAGGGCTTATTCGCAGCATTTACGGCTATGATTTTGACGGCAACGTCAAGCAAGACGGCCTAAGCGCCAGCCTAAAATACGATTTTGCGCCAAACGAGCTGGATAGCTACTATGCGGCGCTCGAGAGCTTGCAGCGTATACCGGGCAATATGGAGCGATTTAGCACGCTTTACGGTCCGCTAGATAACGGCTGGATTAGCAACCCGCTGCTAAAACCGGAGCGTCACAACCGCGTAAATTTGGGCTTTACTTACAAAAGCGAATTTTATAAAGAATACTTAAGCTCGCGTCAGGGCGAGGATAGCTTTAGCATAGGCGGGCACTTTATCGCAGACGACGCGCAGGATCTGGTTATCTACGATCGCCGCCACTTAGCCGCGGCTGCGCCGATAAATAAAAACGCCGTTATAACGCGCAACGTCGATGCTAGAATTTACAGCGTAAATTTGCGCGGCGAGTATAATTTCGCGCGAAATTTCGGGCTAAAAGCATCGTTATTTTACAACTACGGACAAAATAAAACCGACGGCAGACCGCTTTATCAGATCCGTCCGTTTGAGGCAAATTTGGCCCTTGACTACAAAGACTACGCGAGCTTTGGCAGCTACAATATCGGCACGGTGGCACGCTACGTAGCAAAGCAAAATAGGGGAGATTTTGATAAAACTACCGGCTTTGGCATCGACAAGCGCGAAGCGGCTAGGAGCTTTGCGACGATGGACGTTTACGGCGGATTTGAGTTTAAAAACAGCTGGGGCGTGAGGCTTGGCGTCACGAATATCTTTGATAAAGATTACGCCGAGTTTATCAGCGGCGAGCACGTAGGGGCGCTGTATCCGAACCCGGTGGTGCGTGCGCCGGGGAGGGCAGTGTTTGTCAGCTTTCACTCTAGTTTTTAAAATTTGAGCGGGCGGCTCGTCTCGTGGGCGTATTTAACGGAGCTAGTAAAAATTTAGCTCGATAGACTAAATGTCTTATCTTCGTTAAATTTTTACGTCGCTTCTGCTTGCAGTTGCGACCGCAAGGGAAGCAAAGCCCTTAAATCCATCTCACGATACTTCGCCTTATAGTTTTGCGTTCAAATTTGAAGTCAAATTTACAAATTTGGTTTCAAATTTTACTCACCGAGACCCGCACCTTGAAAATGCTAAATTTAAACCCGCGACGCTTTGCGTTAGCAAAGCTATGTCGCCACCTCTCACGTGCAGTGGGGTAGGTGGGGGTTTCTGCGTCGCTGCGCTAGCAGCTGCAAGCAGACGGGGGGCGGGTCTGCTTTGCAGTTGCGAGTGCATAGCACGACGCAAAGGAAAAGGGTGCTCTACTTCGCTTCGCTCGTAGCTGTAAACAGAGCGTAAGTAGGTCTGCTCTGCTTCGCATTCTGCTCGCAGCTTTTGGGGAAGCAGTTACGAGCCGCAGGCGGTCTTAGCCCCATAGGGCGACAGTAGCGACCGCAAGGGAAGCTAAGTAAAGCCCCTTCCGCCACCCAAGAAAAAGAGAAAGCTGGATACAAAAAGGAAGCTCTTTTGCATCGCTACGCTTTCAACTGTAAAATAGAGCGTAATTCAAGCTGCTTTTTCCTTAACAAGTAAAGCTAGCGTGTTACAAAAAAGTTGGATTTTAAAAATTTGAGTATTTAAATTTAACAACCCAAATCAATAAAATTTCAAAATTTAAATCAAGATTTTGGATTTAAATCTTGGATATAATTATCAAAAATGAGTTGAGGTAAAGTCAAATTTGCCTCGCGTAAATTTAGCATTTTAGCGGTGCGGGTCTCGGCCGCCTAAATTTAACAAATTGGGCGTTCAAATTTGCAGAGTCGCGCGACGCGACAAGCTCAAATTTAACTTTGGATTTTAAATTTGGCTAACTAATGGCTAAATCGGCATCAAAATTTAATCTGGCACAATCTCGCACAGGCAATAAATTTGACAGCCGTGACGGCAAATTTTAGCCCAAATTTAACCCGCGAGCTAAAAAAGCAAAGCGTAAATTTAAAAATAGAATTTTAATACAAGGAGAAAGTTATGAACAGAAGAGGATTTTTAGGGCTCGGCGCGGCGCTGGGCGCGACGGCTTTTGCGCCGAATTTGCTTGCTAAAGAGAGGTTTGACGTGTGGGGGATGCCCGCGATCCCCAGCACGATGCTGGCCGTGGCGACTCTGCAAGGCGAGCTAAACAAAACTCACGATATGAAGCTAAGGATCTGGAACAGCCCCGATCAGCTGCGCGCCGGCGTGGCTAGCGGCGAGATGAAACTAACCGCGGCGCCTAGCAACGTGGGCGTAAATTTGGCTAATCAAGGCATAAATTTCAGGCTGCTAAACATTATGACTAACGGCCTTCAAAACATCATCGTTAAAGACTCTAATATCAAAAGCATCGAGGATTTGGTCGGTAAAAAGCTAATCATGCCGTTTAAAAACGATATGCCCGATATCGTGCTACGCGCTATTTGCAAAAAACGAGGCGTAGATATCTCTAAAATCGAGATCAACTACGTTCAAACCCCGCCGGAAGCCATAGGGCTGTTTTTGCAAAAAGATTTCGACGCAGCCCTGTCGATCGAGCCGATGAGCTCGGCTGCGATACTGCGCGGTAAAAAAATGGGTGTAAACGTGCGCGTGGGCTTTGAGCTGCCCGAGGTTTGGGGCGAGAGCTTCGGTATCAAGCCCTATATCCCGCAGGCAGGTCTCATCGTGGATCTAGACTACTATAACGCAAACAGAGAGGTTTTTGAGATATTTCACAAAGACCTGCAAAACGCTCTAAAATGGATCCTGGAAAATAAACAAAGCGCGGCTAAAATCGGCGCACAGTATCTGCCGGCTCCGGAGCCTGCGCTGGCAAACGCGTTTGAGCGTTCAAATTTGACCGTGACGAAGGCTAAGGATTTAACGGACGAGCTTATGAGCTTTTTTGAGGTGCTTTTTGAGCTAAATCCTAAGCTTCTCGGCGGTAAAATGCCTGATAAGAGCCTGTTTTTATGATACTTATCGATAACGTCAAAAAAGACCGCGGTGCGTTTTTAAAGGTCGCTGACTACCTTTGGGGCGGCTTTAGCGGTCTTGCCACGATAGCGCTTATTATCGCGCTTTGGCAGATCGGCAGCGAGCTGGGAGGGGAGTTTTTGCTCCCCGCGCCCGAGGCGGTTTTTGTGCGGGCTTACGAGCTTTTGGCGGATTACAAAAACAGCGAGATAAATATCACTCTCGTGCGCTCGCTAGTCGGAGTCGGTACGGCCTGTGCCATCGGTATCACGCTAGGTCTAGTTGCGGGCGCTTATAGAAGCTTTGCCGCGTTTTTAAAGCCCGTTATCACGACGCTGCTTTCTATGCCGCCTATTATTTGGATCGTTTTAGCTATATTTTGGTTCGGGTTTGGAAACGCGAGCACCGTCTTTACGATCATTATCACGGTTTTGCCGCTAACTTTTGCCAGCTCGATGGTAGGCATGATGAGCGTTAGCGAGGAGCTAAAGGAGATGTTTGACGCGTATAAACTAGGCGTTTGCAAAAAGATTCGCCACCTATACGTTCCGCACCTAACCAGCCATATCATCAGCTCTTTAAGCGTCGCCGTGGGTATGGGCGTAAAGATCGTCATCATGGGCGAGCTGCTAGGCGCAAACGACGGTATGGGCGCTAAGATCGCAAGCGCTAGAGTGATGCTAGATACCACCGAAGTGATGGCCTACGTCGTGCTTACTATCGCTATCATTATGCTTTTTGAGTATCTGGTTATCGAGCCGCTAAAGATCACGCTAATGCCGTGGAAAAGGTAGTTTGCTATGCTGGAACTTCAAAATTTAGAATACGAAATTTTACGCGACAAGGTCGTGCGCGATTTTAGCCTAAAGGTCGGCGCGGGCGAAGTGGTGACGCTATTTGGCGCGAGCGGCTGCGGTAAAACAACGATCCTGCGCCTGATATCGGGGCTTATCGATCCGCGCAAAGGTAAAATAATCAATAAATTTAACAAAACGACCTATCTCTTTCAGGAAAATCGCCTGCTCGAGTGGAAAAACGCGCTCGATAACGTGCTGCTCGTGATGGATGAGCCTGACGAAAAGACCGTGCTAGAGCTCTTTGCTAGACTTGGCTTAACCGAAAAAGACGCGTTAAAGTACCCTGACGAGCTAAGCGGCGGTATGCGCCAAAGGGTTGCTTTCGTGCGGGCGATCGTGACAAAGCCTGATTTGCTGCTGATGGACGAGCCGTTTTCGGGGCTTGATTATGATATGAAAGAAATCCTGATAGACATCGTCACGCGCCGCGTCGAGGAAGGTATGAGTGTAGTGCTGGTAACTCACGATAGGATGGAGGCGGCCAGGATGTCTAGTAAAATTTGCTTTTTAGCGAGCAAGGGCGCGGTGATCGAGCGCGAGCTAGAGCTTGACCGCGCCTTTTCGCAGCGGGATTTTGCCTACGCTAGCGGTGTGATAGACGAAAATTTTAAAGGAAAAATTTATTATGATTAACGACTTTTTCACTCATCCGATGAGAATTTTTTTCCTTACGAGTGCGGTTTGCGCGGTGCTAGGCGGGGCGATATTTTTTACGCCCGTAGATTTCGTCAGCTGGCACAAATTTATCTTTTTGCACCTTGTTGCAGCCCTTGCGTACGCGGGATTTTTGCTGACGGGGCTAACGGACTGGACGAATTTCGGAGGTTCGTTTAAAGCTCACGCCTACGCTATGTTTTCGTTTTTTGCGGCGGGTTTTTTTAGCGCGTTTTTTAGCCTGTTTGCGGCTCATTTTTTTATGGCGCTTTTTTGGGCGTATCTAGCAGGGCTTTGCGTCTATATGATCTGGCTTGATAGAAACGACGATCAGCTGGGCGTTTTAGCATTTTTACTCGGCATTTTGGGATTTGAGATTTACTATCTGATTAGCGGTGAGGAGAAATTTTTAAATTTACAAATCCACCTGCACGTTATCGCGATTTTGCTCGTATCTTTTCGAGTTAGCGTGGTGCTTGGCAAAGAGGCGCTAAACCGCGAGCCTGGCATGCAAGACGCGGCTTTCGTGCCAAATTTCGTTTATAAAAACATCGCGATCGTGAGCGTTTGTGCGTTTTTGCTAGTTAGCTTGTTTTTTGAAGGCAGCAAGGCTATAAATTTCGCCGCGATAGCCTGCGGTAGCGCGATTTTAGCCAAGCTAAAAGAGTGGCACTACAAGGAGCTTTTGCGTCATAGCTTCGTGATTTACTACTACTTGATGCAGCTTTTGCTGGCCGCGGCGTATATCCTTTACGGCGCGAGCGGGATTTTGGGGCTAGGGCTGGAGGCGAACATGCTGCACGTCATCGCGCTAAACGGCATTATCTTTAGCATCATGCTTATCTTTAACATCGCGGGTTTGCGCCACAGCGGGCAGGAGCTTGAGTTTTTGCGCCTTAGCAAGATCGCCTTTGCGCTTGTTATTGCCGCAGGTGTTTGCAGAGACTTTTTAGCTTACGTTTGGAGCGGATTTTACATCCATGTGCCCGCAACTCTTATCGCCGTAGCCTTCGCGCTTTGGTTTATCGATTTTTATAAAATTTTTAGAGATAATGAATTCTCGGGCGATCCGGAGTAAAATTATTTTACTCCGGAGCTAAATCTTTAAAATGCATCAAATTTGACACAACCTGTCCGTAAATTTTGTATAATAACCAAAATTAAATGTAAAAAGGGAAAACTCTTGGGAGCTCAAAAATCTAGGGGGGGGGCGATAGCCTTTCTAAAAGATTATCTTATTTAAAAAGACAGCTAAGTTTTGGCGCTCTACTTGCTATTTTAAATTTAGTCTTTAAAGTTCTTAATTATACTTCTTTATGCTTTTGTCATTTGCCGTATTATAAAAATTTCAACAATTTAAAATTATCTATGTTTTATCAAAGTGCTTTTGTATGAATTTTCAATCATAGAATAAAAGGAGGTCATTTAGATGGTAATTTGGTCGGTGGTGCTTGAGATAAAGCTAAAATGAGTTTTAATTTTAAACTAAAGGAGAAAATATGTTTTTAAATTTATTGAGCGAGGAGTCTAAAAAGGCGTTTTTAGAGCTCGCTTTGATATGTGCTAGATCAAGCGAATATGCTGGAGCAGCCGAAAGCGAAGTGCTTGAGAGATACTGCGAGGAAATGAATATTGAGGTACCAAAAAAGACTTTTAGAGCCGATTTTATAGTTGACGCATTTACGAGCGATAGAGCAAAATTTGATACCGAGATAGAAGAAATAATAGAATCTATTCGCGAAGACTATGGCGATATTTTAAGAGCCAAAAGGATTATTTGTTTCGAGCTATTTGCAATGATAAACGCAGACGGTGTTAAGGACGAGCTGGAGGATGCGATACTCTCTAAGCTGGATGCATACGAAGCGAGTAAACTAGACATGTTGGCGGCTATTGTAAATAGCCACTTTAAAGTTTTTGACGACATAGAAAATCTTTACAATAAAACGAGAAAGGCATAAAAATGTTTTTAAAGGATTTTACCAACGATGAAACAAGAGGAAATTTTATAAGATTAGCCGCTATTGCTTTAGGTTCAAATAAACCTAAAGTTCAAACCGATGTATCACAAGTCGCTAAAAGTGTGATAAGAGTAGCTGGAATTAGTGTGTTCGGACTTGCGGGCGCTTTGGCTACAGGAGTATTTTCTGGTCTTGCTTATGGTTTCATAGGCAGGGATGATGAAAAAAGACACATACTAAATAATTATATTTTAGAAGCTCAGCTAAAAGAATTTGACCTGCAAGGTGCGATGGATGACGGTCTAGTTATAACCAAAATGGAACATAGCGAACTTGTCGAGGAAATAAAGGAGTTAGTAACTGGCGCTGATTTAAAATTTTACATAGAATTTAAAATGCTGGCAGCTGGTTTGGAGCAAAACGATATTTTAAATTTGATGGACGAATTCATAAAAATCGAGCTTAAGGCGACTGATGAAATAATCAATTTGTGCGATAACTGGGTGATGAATACTCTGTTTTTTAGCAACTATGTTAAAAAAGAGCTAAGAATAGACTGATGTTTTCTTGCGATGCTTGCGGTATTTGTTGCAGGCACATTAGAGACATAAAGGAGCTTGAGCGTTTTATGCTAGATGACGGCAGCTGCGTAAATTTAGATAAAATGAGTAATCTTTGTAAAATTTACGAAGCGCGTCCGCAAATTTGTAGGATAGACGAGATGTATGAGGCGAAGTTTAAACGATACTTCAGTAAAGAGGCGTTTTACGAATTAAACGAAAATGCCTGCAAAAAACTAAAAGAAATTTATAAAGGATAATATATGCCGTTACCGTTAATACCTGTGCTTTTATGGGGCACTTCTCTAGCGACAGCTGTTTTTGGAGCCAAAAAAGGCTATGACGCTTATAGCGACAAAAAAGATGCCGATAGATATAATAAAAGCGCGAGCGCAATATTTGAAGAGTCGCAAAAAGCGCTAGACGACCAAAGAAAGATAACCAATAATGATATAGTGAAATTTGGTGAATATAAAGTCGATATTTTTAACTCGTCGATGATTAAATTTATAGATATTTTTTCTAGGATCGTAAATTTCGAATACGAGCAAGATATGGGTTTGGATGGAGAATTTAACATAACCGAGAAAGAATTTGAGGCTTTGAAAGCCGAGATTTTAGATATAAAAACTATGCTCGGGGGCGGAGTAGTTAGTGTGGGCGCGGGCGCTGCGGCAGGATTTGGGGCATTTGGTTTGACAGGGGCTTTGGCGACAGCTAGCACGGGTACGGCTATCGGCTCGCTTAGCGGAGTAGCTGCCACAAATGCCACTTTAGCTTGGCTTGGGGGCGGATCGCTAGCTAGCGGAGGACTCGGTATGGCGGGAGGTATGGCGGTTTTAGGCGGCTTGGTGACAGGGCCTGCATTAGCGGTTGCGGGCTGGGTGCTATCTGCAAAAGCAGAAGCTGCCAAAAACGAAGCCTACTCTAATCTTCAAAAAGCAAGAGCTATAGAAGAGAGTAATAAAACCGTCGTACTGCAGCTGCAAAGTGTAAGCAATACCATAAAATCGGTTACGAATACGCTATCCAAACTTGCAGTATTTTTCAACGATCCGTTACTAAAAAATCTTGAAAATTTAGTTAATGAAAACAACGATGCCGACCTTTACTCACAGGCGCAACAAGCCATTGTAGAAAATGCGCTTTATATGGCTCAAACTATAAAAAATCTCTTAAGCGTCGCTCTAATGGATGAAAACGGCGAGATAACCAAAGAAATAAGGGCAGCTAGGATGAAGGCCGATAGGGCACTAAAAAAGATGGCCGATATAGATGCTAAATATAAATAAATTTGTCTAAATTTGACGGTTTTTCTGAGCTTGGACGTGTTTAAATTTACAAATTTGTCCCAAGCTCACTTATAAATTTTTAGTAAGGATATGAGATGTCAAAAGCTATTTATGAAGAGATAATAGATGAGATAGGAACGCAAACGCTGGCAAGATTTGGGCTAAATATTTTTAGTTTAAATACTTATGCAGGATATGGCGCTAGCGTGAAGATGACAAACGAAGCTACTTATGCTCACAATGCAAATAAAAACAAAATAAAGCCAACAAAAGATAATGCAGATAAGTATTCTAGTTATCGAGGCGATATGTTTGATGTTTTGCATTCTAACGCTTTGAATTTAAAGAATGCTTTGGATGATAGTTGCAAGAAATCATATAGCACCGATAGGCTTCATGAGATACGAGAAGCACAGATAATAAACAAGCAGATAGAAAATGGTGAAAAGCCAAAAGAATTGCCTAAATTTTATGATTTTATAATGGCTAATTACACAGATGAAGTAAAAAATATGAATTTTAACTCAAAAGAGTTGCAAAATTTAATGACCGTTGGCAACTATAAAAGTAAAAAACTTAAAAATCACGAATCTACCGACTCGGTAACTTTTGATAAAAACGGTAAGATAATTAAGAAAGAACAATTGAAGGTAACGAAAAACGCTGAATGCCAATTTCTGCAAACCCCAAATCATATAGATGCCATTAAAGAAAATGAAAAAAAGAATGCTTTTGCGGTTAATGAGGGCAAAAATGATATTTTGTATATAGAAAGCCAAGATGGCTCAAAAATTTACATAAAACATAAAGATGGAAGTGACATATATAAATACATAGAAAATAACGATAATATAACCGTGCCATACGATGATTACGTATTTTGCAAAGAAGAACTGGAAAAAGTAATAAATGATCCCAATAAACCGCAAGAAAAAAGGGAAATAGCCAGGCAAGCCCTAGAAAAGCTAAATAAAAATAACCTAATAAATCGTACGATGTTAGAAAATCCGCGAACTACGGCTACTATCACACAGTCTGCCGTAGCTGCTGGACATATAGCGCAAGCTGGACTCTCTGACGCTACAGTTGTATGTTTATCCACTTTAGCAAATGGAGCGATATATGAGATAAAAGACGTTTTTAGCGGCAGTACTCAAACTACTTTAATAGAACGAGTAGAAAGGCTAATCAAAAAATCATTGGAGCCTTTCATAGAAACTTTCAAAAGGGGTGCAGGTTTTGGAGCTGTTGATATTTTGATAAAAAGCTTAACGCAAATTTTAACTCAAATAGGTAAAAGAATAGCTAAGCTATGGGATAGTATAAGAACTAGTGCAAAATCCATATACAACGCCATTTGCGACTATATGAGTGGTAAAATCAAAACTTTTGGAGAGATGATAAACGTCGTCGTAAAGTCGCTCTTTTCGGCTGCTATGGTTTTTGGTGCCGCACTACTAGAAACCCAGCTAGACGCATATCTTGCGCCAATTTTAACACCTGCAGTATCTAGTATTATATCGCCTGCGATTACTATCGTGCTTTGTTCTATCGCAGTCGTAATTGGGGCTAAATTTATAGATAAGGTGCTGGTTTGTTTCTTTGGCGTGTATGCGCAGCTGCAAAAATCAAGGCAAAAGGCTGCAGAGATTTCTGCCTTAGTAGATGAGGTGTTACCAGTGCTAGTAAAAGACAATGACAAAATAGAAGAGCTTATAAAAACTAAATTTAAGCAAATGAGTGCAAAGCTGGAAAGTTCGTTTAATGTTTTGCAAGAGGCTTTCGGTAAAGACAATAGCGAGCTTTTGTTGCAAAGCCTGATGGCCATAAATGACGTATATGGCAAAAGGCTAAAATACACGGATAAAGACGAATTTTGGAATGCGGCGCTTGGCGGGGATGTTATCAAAATATAATTTCTATTTTTCGGCAATCCATATTGTCGTCTTCACACTTTGGATTGCCTACTTTTACGTATTTTTTAGAGATAACGAATTTTCGGGCGATCCAGAGTAAAATTATTTACTTTGGCAATCAAAATCGATTTTGTTTTGATCGGTAATTTTTATCGCTAAATTTGGGATTAATTTAGTGAATGGCTTGGTAAAATTCGTATCTAAATTTTACCTACGTCTTTTTTCAAAGCCCTACTAAGCACCATAAAAACGGCAACTCAAAAAAAGAGGATAAAAAATATCCGCTTTAAGCTTTCTTTGAAGATTAAGATTATATAATTCCCGTCCTAACGATAGTAGTTATTAATCTTAAATATTGAGGAGAGTAAATGAAAAAAATCATTTCAGGTGCGCTAGCCACGTCTTTGCTAGCTGCTTCGGCGTTCGCTTTTAGCGTGGACGGCGAGCCTAGCGTTAAATTCGTCGGCTACAAGCTAGCTAACAAAACAGCCTTGGAAGGTACGTTTAAAGACCTTGGCTTTAAAAGCGCAGAAAACGCAAATTTTACGGATTTTCTAAAGAGTTTCGAGTTTAATATCGATCCTAAAAATATCAACACCAAGCTACCAGATCGCGATAAACGCATCGGTATCATTTTTGACGGCAACGTCATCGCCGCTAAAGTCGTATCTGCTAACGGCGATGAAAAAGCTGGCGAACTGGAAGTCGAAGTGGGAGTAAAAGGCAACTCGAAAACCTACAAAACGCAGTATGCGGTGGAGGACGGTAAGCTAAAGGCTAAAATCGGCATTGATTTGCTGGCTGACTTAAAGCTGGACGAGACGTTTGCTAAATTTGCTGCCGCTTCTAAAGCGTTTCACGCCGGCAAAAGCTATCCGGACGTAGAAATTTCGCTCGAAGCGAAAGTAAAATAACTCCGAAATTCGGTGCTAGCGCATAGCTTGCGCCGAATTTATCTACATTTATTCTTATTTTTTATTTAATACACCTAAAAATCGCCGACTTAAGATATAATGGGCCTAAAAATTTAATCCAAGGCAAAATATGACGACGAAAGAAAATAAAAAAGGGGTGGCGAGCGCGCTATTTTTGGCAGTTGCGCTGTTTGCGGCGGGGTGCGCGGGATATTTTTATTACGGGCTAGGCGGGACGGGCGTTTTTACGATGACCGTTGCCGTGATCTGCGCCGTTTTTTGCGTGAAAAAGATATTTCAAGTTAGCTTTTTGAGCGTCGATGACGACGGATTTTTAGTGCAAAAGGGCGGCAAGAACGCTAAATTTTACTTTAAAGATATCGAAGAAATCGGCGTTCGCACGATAGACGCCAAGCGTAAAATCGACGTTTTAAACGTGAGATTTAAAAAGGGCAAACTAGACCGCGACGCCGCTGATGGCCTTATGCAGCCTATCGGCGACGACGATGCCGTGATATACGACAAATACGAGCTCTCAAAGCACGAAGTTTTTAAAATTTTAAAGCAGAAATTTGAGGCAATTAACAATGGAAAAAAATGAAATAGATAAAATAAAAGAAAAACTCATTCAGATTTTTAAAGACGAAAGTGCTGCTTGTACTACTATAAACGGTAAATGGGGTGTTGGGAAAACTTACTTTTGGCATAAATTTGTAGAAGATAATTCAAAGAAATTAAATAAAAGTTTCGTATATATTTCTTTATTCGGTAAGGATAGTGTTAATCAGATAGTAAAGGAGATTATACTTCAAGCTTATAGGGCAAGTAAGGTTATATCTGAAGTTTCAGAGAAAGCTAAATATTTAAAATTTGATAAAATTTTAGATTCGGTTGTGCCTACGCTCGGCTCAGCAATTATCGGGTGCATATCGTTTTTTGAAAAGAAAGATTTCGAAAATATCGTAATTTGTTTTGATGATTTTGAAAGATTATCAAATAAATTAAGCATAAAAGATGTATTTGGATTAATATCGGAATTAAAAGAACAGAAAAACTGTCATATAGTTATGATTTTTAATGCTGAGGAATTAAAATTAGATGATATCAAAAGATATAAAGATAAAATCGTAGATTATGAATTTAACTATAATCCTACCGCGGAAAATACCTATAAAATTATAGAAGACAAACTTAAGGTTTTTAAGGATTATCCACTCGAATATTTTAAAAAACACAATATAAACAATATTAGGATTATGAAACGAGTAGTAACTGCGCTTAATGATTTTGGCTTTTTAGAAAAAGATTTAAAGGATTTTAAATATACTGAGCAAATTTTAGTAAAAGATATTATGGAAATAGCTACTATAAATGCTTTGAAATTAAATATGGATTTTAAGGAGCTTGATAAATATTCTTTTAAGTACTTTACTAATAATCTTAAAGATAACGAGAAAAATAAAGAGTTTGACGAGGTTATAGAATATGCTCAAAGAAATTACCTTGAGCCAAGTGACATAAGAGAGGAAATCATAAGCTATATAACAAAATCCATAACAGATGACGAAAAGATTAGAGATGTTGTTAATATTGTAAAATTTAAAGAAGACAAGCTTAAAGAATTGGATGGATATATGCATAGATTGCAATACGACTTTGAATTGGATGATGGAGAATATTGCAATAAAATAAGAGATTTTCTTGCTGACAATATTGATATGGTGTATGTTTTAGGGGTGAGTAACTTTATTTTTTATATAGAGTTTATCAAAGAACGAAATCCGACACAAGCTGATGAATATCATAATTTTGCCATTAATATATTGAAGGTCATATTGGAAAATAATAGTTACAATACCATTTTGCCGTATAATCCTGATATAGATAAAATTTTGGAATTTGACCCTATATTAATAGGGTATGATGATAATTTGAGAGATATGTCTAATCAAGCAAAAGTTAGCTCAAAAGAAGGAATTCTAAATATTTTAAACAATAGAAACGAATATGAGTTGAAAATACTTGAAAAGGTTGACGATAAAATATTAAAAGACTTTATCTTATCTGACCGTGAATTCTGCTTTAGTATTGTTAGTTTTTTAAAAAGCAGTCTTTCTAGATATTCTGGATTTAAAAATTTGGTAAATAAGTTTATTGGAATTTTCGAGAGTATAAAATCTGATAAAAACGACATCAAATCCATCAAAATTTTAAATGAAATAAAAAGAAATCATAGTAAAAAATAAAAATTTTAGGCGACTTTCGCCTAAAATTTTAGTCTATTTCATACCTCTCGCCTGGTTTCATTTCGATTATCTCCCACGGCAAGCCCTGCCTGTTTAGCTCGTCCATAAAAGGATTGGCGTCGAAATTTTCCATATTAAAGACGCCTTTTCCGCTCCAGATGCCCTTTGCGACCATCATCGAGCCGATCATCGCAGGCACGCCCGTCGTGTAGCTCACGGCCTGCGCGCCCGTTTCGGCGTAGCAAGCCTCGTGATCGCAGACGTTGTAGATATAGACCTGGCGCTCTTTGCCATCTTTTAGCCCACGTATCACGCAGCCGATGTTGGTTTTACCCTTCGTGCGGGGGCCGAGGCTCGCTGGATCAGGCAAAAGCGTCTTTAAAAACTGGATCGGCACGATCTTTACGCCGTTGTGCTCGACCTCGTCGATGCGCAGCATGCCGACGTTTTCTAGGCACTTCATATGCGTGAGGTAGCTCTGTCCGAATGTCATAAAAAAGCGGATTCGCTTTAGCCCTTTGATGTTTTTAACAAGGCTTTCTAGCTCCTCGTGATAGAGCAGGTAGCTGTCCTTGACGCCTACTTTTGGATAGTCCCATTTGAACATTATTTCCATCGGCTCGGTCTCTTTCCACTCGCCGCACTCCCAGTACCGACCCTTTGCGCTTACTTCGCGCAGGTTGATTTCTGGGTTGAAATTCGTCGCAAACGGATAGCCGTGATCGCCCGCGTTGCAGTCTAGGATGTCGATCTCATGGATCTCGTCAAATAAATTTTGCTGCGCGTAGGCGCAAAATACGTTCGTCACGCCTGGATCAAAGCCGCTTCCCAGCAGCGCCATCGTGTTTGCGGCTTTAAACTCGCCGTCTTTCGCCCACTGTAGCTTGTATTCAAATTTCGCGGCGCCCGGGTGCTCGTAGTTTGCGGTGTCGATATATGGGATGCCGGCGCGAGAGCACGCGTCCATGAGGGTTAGGTCTTGATAGGGCAGCGCCACATTTAAAAGCAAATCGGCACCCGTTTTTTTGATGAGCGCGACCACGGCGCCCATATCGTCCGCGTCGATCTGGGCGGTGTCGATAGCGACGCCCAAGCGGTCTTTTATAAATTTAGCGATCGCGTCGCACTTGCTTTTGGTGCGGCTAGCAAGGGTGATCTTGCTAAAAACGTCCGCGTTCATCGCGCATTTTACGGTCGCGACTTGGCTCACGCCGCCCGCGCCTATGATTAAGATATTTGACATTTCATCTCCTTAAAATTTTCCCGATTTTACCCAAAGCTTATATAAAATTTGCTTTCAATCGTTACAATAGCGCGAAATTTTAAAGGAATTTTATGCGTAAAATTTTAATTTTTCTGCTTCCGATTTGGCTATTTGGGACGAGCTGCGAGGAGGCAATAGAGCTTAGCGTCGAAGAGTTTATCAAGCGCGACCGCAACGCCGCGGCTACTGCGCTAGTGAGTGAAAAGGCGGCGCAAATTTGCATGGCTGAGTATGGCGAAGAGCATGAGAGCACGATCATAGCATTAAACAACTCGGGCAGCTTTTTTATGTTTGCAGGCGAGCCGCAAAAGGCGCTTGAGGCTTATGAGCGGTCGCTAAAAATTTTGCAAAAAGGGCTCGGCAAAGAGCACAAAGCGCTTGCAAAGCCCTATCGCGGCGTAGCTAGCGCACAGTCGGCGCTGGGGCGATACGATGAGGCGATAGCGAATTTCGGCGCGGCGATCAGATGCTATGAGCTTGGCGGCGAGAATATGCAAAAAGATCTGATGAGCTGCTACGCGGGGCTCGGCGATACGCTCTATAAAACGGGCGATTTTACCGGCGCATACGCAAAACACGCCGCCGCGCTTAAAATTTTCGAAGAGGTTTTCGGCATAGACGGCGTAAATTTGCTACGCACGAAGTATTATGCGCTACTAGCGAGCGATCTGGCGGGGCTCGGCAAGAAAACAGAGGCGCTGCAAAACTACGAAAAAGCCCTTGAGCTCGCGAATAAAATTTTAGAAAAAAGCGGCGATGAGCACGCAAAACGCCTGCAAAGCGAGATAGAGACCGAGATGAGAAAGCTTTGATCAAAATCAAATGCAGGCGAGCTTATCGAGCGCAAAACGATCAAACGGCGCATTTAGCGCTTTTATGAAATTTCTCATCAAGGTGCCTTTTTAAAGCACAGGGCAGCGTGTAGTCTTAAAAAATTAACCGTTGCGACCTTCGCCCTATGCGCGAAAGCTAAACGAAACCGCAATGCTAGCCGCCTCATAAACCCAAAAGCCAACCGTGCCGCCGCTAGACTTCGACCCTGGCCGCGGCTCCAGCTTAATTTCGATAGCCGAGCGACGAAGCGAGCAACCAGGCGCTCAAGTCCAAAGCCGCACAAATCCGCCTCATCGCCGCTGCGCGCCTAAACGTCTAAATTTTAAAAATCAGGCTGTGGCGAGGATTCAAACGTTTCGCGATATGTCTTGCGCCATACATCGGTCGCTGTAGCGCGCGGATAAAATTTTAAAATTTAAAGGAGGCGGAGTGACGGGCCCGCAAGGCGGCGCAGCAATAGCGCAAAACGGCGGTCCGGTACGCGGCAGCGGGAGTTGCGATCCGTCCGCCCAGACGTAGCGACACGACAAAACATCGGCACGGAGTAACAACAATGCGCGAAAGGATAGATCGGCGATCGCGGATGAAATTTGAAAATTTCATAGCCGCTTTAAAATTCCATACCTCGGCAAAATTTTGCCGCACTTGCAAAATTTGCGCGGAGAAGATTTTGCGAAACTCGGCTTTGAAATTTTATCCGAAGCTCGCACGGTTCGGACTTTGGCCGATAAATTGCGCCCTTTCGGATTTTACTTTCATTTTAAAATTTACGGCACCAAACGCGGCGCTATTTGGTCATTTCGCAAAAAGCAAGTTGCCGCGTCAATAATCTGCCAAACAGGCTCGCCGAGCGTTTAACCGCTTTGCCAAATTTGCCGCGCAAGCGAAAGCAAAATGCAGATTGTATCCGCCGAGCATCCCCGTTACGTTTAAAACCTCGCCGATGAAATAAAGCCCGCGAGTGCCGTTGTGTCCGCAGTTTGCGTCTAGCGCGTCCGTATCTACGCCGCCTTTGGTTACCTCGGCGCGCTCGAAGCCAAACGTGCCGGCAGGAGCGAATTTGTAGCAAAAAAGCCGCGAGATTTTCTCGAGTTCATCCGCCTTGTACTCACCGTAAGGTTTGTCGCCAAGTCCCGCCGCGCGTAAAAACTCGAGCGTAAATCGCCTAGGTAGCGGCAGTATGGTCGAGAGCTGTTTTTTGCTTTTTCGCGCGGTTTCGATGTTAAAATTCGGGCAAAAATTTATCGCAATCAAGCCTTTTTGCCAAAAAAGCGAAGCGTTTAGCACGGCCGGACCGCTTATGCCTTTATGCGTGAAAAGTATGTCGCCGACGAATTTTCTTTGCGTTTTTTGCCGTAGATTTACGGTATTTTTGCGGCTTGAGGATTTACCGCCCCCGTCAAATTTTATCTCCTGCGAGATGACAAAATCAGCATTTGGTTTGTTAAATTCGATCTTTTTATCCGATTTTGAAAAAGTAGGCGGGACGGCTTTTTCCGGCGGGCTTGCATTGCCTGTTTGCAAAAGCGCTTGATCACCGCTTGATACGCTTGAATCTTTGTATGGAGCGCTAAAATTATTTTCGTTTCGGCTTGCGCCGCTCGCGTTTTCGCAGGCTTTGACGACTCCTTTGCAGGGTAAATCAGACTCATCACCACTGCCCTGCCTGCCGCTTTGCGCATACCCCACTATGATCCGGGCGGGAAAGCAAACTCCGCTTAGATTTTTAAACCAAAACTCGTCTTTTTGCGCGGTAAATCCTACAAGCGCTGGGGCGGGCGGGGCGACGGCGACGCCAAAATCTCGCGCGATTTTGTAGCCGATATCGCTTGCACCTAGGCTTTTGTAGCTTAGTCCGCCGCTAGCTACGACGAGGTTTTCGGCGTAAAATTTGTCGCCGTTTTCGGTAACTACTTCAAAAATTTCGCTTAAATTTCGTTCGCCGCTTTGCGGTTTTTTAGTGTCAAAATTTTCCGAAATTGGTGTGCCGTTTTTGCCGCCCGAGTCGTCAAATTTTATATCTTGTGCAAAAGAATCGTCCAAAATTTCGCTGTTTTCGCCGGCTAAAATTTTACGCATGCTAGCTACGGACATACCGTAAAAGATTTTGGCTCCGCTTTGTTCGACTTTCTTTAAAAGCACGCTTAAAACAGTGCGCGAACCGCTTTCGCAAAAAAATTGATTTTGCTTTTGCTCGTTAAATTTCAACTCGCCGAAAAATTTTAAAACGTCTTGGAAGCTGAGATTTTTTAGGATGTTTGCGACGAAATCGGCATCGCCGAGGTAGTTTGATGCAGCGATACGGCGGTTTGTGACGTTGCACCTTCCGCCGCCGCTAGCTAAAATTTTCTTGCCCGGGGTTGTGTTTTTTTCGAGTAGTGCGACGCTTTTACCGCGTAAATTCGCCGCTAAAAATAGCCCCGCCGCGCCTGCTCCGATTATCAAAACGTCGTAAATTTTGCAAACCCTAGTCATTGCAAAATCCCGAATTTACGCGCGGCAAAGCTAGTTAAACTAAAAGCTGTTTTTTAGAGCCAAGAATTTTTGTTCCTGAACCTCGTTAAGCTTCATTTTGTCATCGCGGCTTACGTAAAGCTTAAAGATTATGTTATTTTCCGAATCGTAAAAGTGCAGGCTACGTCCGAGAAGGCCCATAAATTTGGTGCTTGCAAAGCCAATTTTAGCGATCGCATCTTCTTTTAAATGTCCGCCCAAAAAGCCGCTTTTGCCACTAAAATTTAAAAATCCATGCGCTTTTTTAGGCATAGCTACGTTCACTTTGATCTCGATGATAAATTCCGGCGTATTTTTGATAAAAAGCATCTCGCCCCAGGTGCTGACTTCCTCAAAAATTTTGTCTAAGTGCTCTTTGCCTACTTCCTTAAATTCCTCTTCGCCTCTGTGTTGTAAGATGTCGTATTCGCGCACTCCAAGCTTCTTTGCAGCGTCGTAGACGGACATCTTTTTATCCTCGAAAAGCTCGTCGATCTGCTTTTTTAAGTCGTTCATTTTTTATCCTTTCAAAATATAAGTTTTGATAATCGTATTTAAAAATAGCTAAAAATAGGCTAAATTTAACATATGAAATTTACTTTAAAAAAGTGGCGAATTTAAAGCTAAATGCCTATAATTCGTTTTATCGCCGCCTCGTCCGTTAGCTTTGAGTTGTATTTTACGACGAGATTTTGTGCAGTTTTGTAACACTCCACGACGCCTTTTTGCATTTCTAGCGTAGCCATATCGGCGTTTGCGCTAGAGGGCAGGTAGATATTTTTAAAGATATTGGGGTTATCCAGCCATTTGAGCGCGACCAGCCACGCTACGCAAAGCACGGTCACGACGGCGGAAAGCGCGCTAAGACCGTAAAATTTAAGCAAGGCGCCGCCGCCGATGCCGCCGATAAAGCTTCCCATATAGCCAAAGGCGTTAAAGATGCCTAAAACCGCGCCTTTTTGGCTCACTTTGCTAAATTTGGACGCCATCGATTGCAAGATCGGCTCGTGCAGGTTAAAACCGATAAAAAATATGATCACGCCGGCGTAAAATAGCGGCTTGTGCCCGAGCGAGAGCGCGAAAAGTGCGTAGCAAACGACGAAAAGCGAGACACCGATGACTAAAATTTGCTTTGTGATGCGCTTCGTTTCGCCTATCGCGCCGCCTATACCCATCGCGATGAAGCCGAACACCGTCGCGACCGAGTAGATGCCGCTGAGGTCTTTTTTGTCCATACCGAAATACTTCACGATAGCGATCGGGATCACGATAAAGGCCGCCGACATCAGCATTTTCTGCATGAAGTTGCTGATATTCATCAGTAGCAAATTTTTGTTTGAGAGTAGCTTCACGGCCGGCATTTTGACCTGCGAATGCGTAAATTTGGGCTCTTCGCCCACGGCCGTGTATAAAAGCGCTATACAAACGACCGTAACCGCGATCGAGAGGTAAAAGAGGCTAGAAAGGCCGTATTTGGCGCTAAGTATCGGCGAAAGTATCATCGAGAGCGTAAAGCTAATCCCGATAAACGCGCCCATCATCGCCATCGCGTGCCCGCGCACCTCCTCCTTGGTCATATCGCTCATCAGCGCTATCGCCACAGCCCCTATCGCGCCCGCGCCCTGTATGAACCTACCCAAAATCATCGCGTAAATATCGGTCGCCGCAGCGCAGATCACCGCCCCCGCGATGAAAACCAGCAGCCCAATCAGCATCGAGTTCTTGCGTCCGAAGCGATCCGAAACATAGCCAAAAACCACCTGAAACGTGATCTGCGATATCGCATAAACGCCGATGAGAACGCCGATGAGAAACTCGGTCGCGCCCTCAAGCTCTAATGCATAGACGCTGATAACCGGGAGGATGATGAAGAGTCCGAAAAACCTGCTGCCGATGATAAAAGATAACGGTAAAGCGCTTTTTACTATCATAAATTTTCCTTTTTAAAGGATTGATTTTACCCGAATTTTGATAATAAAAACCTCAAAAACTTGATTTGCCTAGAACAAATAATTTGTTAAGCTATATTGTTACTATTAGTATGATAGCAGCGTCCAGTAAAAGTTTTTGTATGGCATTAGCTTTTACGAATCAGATAACACTTTAAATTTTATTTTTTCATTATCTGCAGATATGATCTCGATCGATAAATTTTGAAACCTTATCCGTCTTTGTTTTGTGCTGTAACTTAAATTTTGAGAAAAAGCAGGTCTTGCCATATCGTCTGCAGTATATTCCCTATATACCATCGTAATATTATCCCCTATGCATCCGGTATATATAAGCTCGTAACGCATTCCGTCTTTGATTTTTTCTTCTTTTCTAAAGGTTTCTTTTTTAAAGTTTATATCTTTAGGAGAAAATTTAACATCCTTATCAATTATATATAGTGAGTCTAAAGCATTTAGCGAGCGTGTATATCTTAAAACCCCTTTAGCGTTTAGGTTCTTGTCAAGCAATAGCTGATAATATTTGTTTAATTTATTATTAGAGATTACCAAGTATTCTTCGTTATCGACAAAATACCTTCCTTGAACCGTAAATATATCATCGGTAACAAAAGGGGTTTCTATTACCCAATCAACTTCAAAATTTTTATCTGCTTTAAAGACATCGTATGTCTCTACCTTATTTAAAATCTTTTTTATGCTGACAAACGCTTCTCCAACATAAGTTTGCTGTGGAGTATTTAAAACATATGTCTTTATTTCTACCGGCTCTTCAAAACTTTTATAGTGATTATCTGCATGATATACTCGCCCTTCTCCATCCACTAGTGGTTTAGGTCCTCCAAAACAACCGACCATTAATGCGGCAAAAATACACAATAAAATTTTATTCATAAAAAACTCCTACAAAAAAGTGTCATATAAAATTATATCACAAAATATTTTTATATAAACGGTATTTTCTAGTTAGAAAACGATTTGGTCAAGTGCGTAAATTAAAGCCGAATTTGATAAAATGCGCGGATTAAAAAAGCATAGCGAAGTATTTTTTGGATTATTTTTACGGTTGCGTAGATGAAATTTTGCGTAGGCTAGGCACGTAGCCTGCCGAGCAAAATTTTAGCAAGTTACGTAAAAAGAACCAAAAAAGACAAGCTAGAAAAAGGAAAAATTTTGAAAATAGTTTTAGCAACATCAAACTCCGACAAAGTGCGCGAAATAAAAGATTTTTTAAAAGATTACGAAATTTACGCATTGCGCGAAATTTGCGAGCCCTTTGACATCGTCGAGGACGGCGCGACTTTCGCCGCAAACGCGCTAATCAAAGCTCGCGCCGTGCAGGCAAAACTGCGCAAGCTAAATTTGGCGGACGAGTTTATCGCGCTAAGCGACGATAGCGGCATCAGCGTGGAGGCTCTGGGGGGAAGGCCCGGGATTTACTCGGCGAGATTTAGCGATATGAACGAGCAGGGGCAGATAACTGGCAAAAGCGCGACCGATGCTAGCAACCGCGCAAAGCTGATCGCGGAGCTAAAAGCGCTAAATTTTACTAGCTCGCCCGCGTTTTACACCGCTTGTATCGCGGTTAGCTCAAATTTGGGCGACTTTACGGCGCACGGCTTTATGCACGGCACTGCCATAAACGAGGAGCGCGGTAGCAACGGCTTTGGCTACGACAGCCTCTTTATCCCCAAAGGCTTTACGCAGACTCTGGGTGAGCTAGATGGCGACACAAAGCTAAAAATCTCGCACCGATCAAAGGGCCTTGAGCTTATAAAATACGTGCTAAAGAGCCTTGAGGGGAAATTTGGGCGCTAAATTTCAAGCGCGAAAGAGAAAGCAAATTTGCGCGGCAAAACCTGGCTAAATTTGCCGTCCCTTAACGTTAGCGCGGTATAATCGCGCAAATTTAAAATTTGAGACGAAGATGAATTTGGTTTTATTCGACTTTGACGGGACGATCACGCGCGACGACTCGCTGCTGGAGTTTATCGCTTACGTCGTAGGATTTAAGAAATTTTTTAGGGGGATTTTTTGGCTTTCGCCCGTTTTGATCGGCTATAAGCTAAAAATTTGCAGCAACAACTACGCTCGCAGGCGGCTGATGACGTACTTTTTCGCGGGCATGAGCGCGGATAAATTCGCTCAAATTTGCAAAAAATACTCAAACACGCACATCGAGGATATCGTGAAATTTTCCGCGATGGCAAAGATCGCCGAGTATAAGGCAAACGGCGACAAGGTCGTGATCGTGACGGCGTCGCTCGAGGACTGGCTAGCTCCGTGGTGTCAGGCGCAGGAGCTTGGGCTGCTTGGCACTCGCATCAAGAAAAAGGGCGGCGTGATAACGGGCGAGATAGACGGCGCCAACTGCTACGGCGCGGAGAAGGTGCGCCGCGTGCGCGAGGCGTATGACACGGACGCCTTTGAGCGCGTGATCGCATACGGCGACAGCAGGGGCGACAAGGAGATGCTGGAGTTTGCCGACGAGGCGCATTATAGGGTGTTTGAGTGAAATTTAAAAAGCCAAGACGCAACCGAGCCTTGGCTTTTGTGCGGTTAAAATGTCAATAAATAATCAAATAGTTTAAAGAAATTCTCTTTGGTCTCTTTGTCTATCTCGATTTTGCCTTGCTCGACTTCGTTTTTAAATTTGCTCGATATCTCGCTTGATTTTTTATCCATTTCAAATTTTGTTCTCAAATCGGCGCTGAAAAAATCCTCTATTTCTTTAAAATTAGGATATTTTTCCTTAAATTGTTCATTGTTCAGTATTGCTATAAATTTATCGTTGTTTAGCTTCGCCATAGCTTGTCCCGCCTTATCGCCATCTACTAAAAGTAGCGCCTTGCCGTCTTTTGCCGTTCTGGCTAGCGTTTTTAGCTCATTTGCTATGTTTTTTTGGTCTTTAGCTATCACTATATTTATTTTACTTTGTCGCTGTTCCATTCCGTTCATTTTTCCGAGTCCGCTTATTGGTAAGAACAGTAGCCTTTCCTCACTGCTTCGCTCTTTTTCGTATAAAAAATTTATAGCTGTTAAGTAATTGTAATCGGTTATCCCCTCGACGAAAATAAGCTTATCATCGTAGCCTACCAAGCTAAGATACTCCACTCCAAGACCTCTTTTTATCTGGGCTAAAGTATCGGCTTCATGATCTGGTATTATGGAAAAGTCATTTACTATAGTTGAGCCTTTGCTGCTAGATTTTACTATCCTTATCTCGTCAAGATGGCGAATATCTAAAATATGATTTGAGTGAGTAGAAACGATAAAAGTTATACCGTTTTTTTGTCCAAATTCTTTTAAAAATTTACGAATATCTTTTTGAGCCGGTATGCTTAGATGATTTTCTATCTCGTCTATCAGGACTATATCGCCGCTGTCTACTTTGTCTTGGTATAAAAAGTTAAAAAACAGATTGAAAAATTTTTTAAAACCGACGCTTTGCTCGCTTAGGCTTATGGTTTCATTATTTTTGGCAATAGAAAAAGAGATACTTTGGTTTTCCAAATTTATCTCAAATCCATAAACATCACTATCTGATTTGGAATAATAAAGCTCATTAAAGCGTACATTTATAGTTTCTTTTAAGATTTTATTTATCTCCTTTTCTGCTGTATTGTAAAAACTAGCACCTTTATCTTTTGATTTTTCGTAAATTTTTTGTAGTTTTGATATATCAAATTTTATGGCATTAAACAATGCGATAAAAAACTCATTTTCTAATAACTGATCGGGTGTTGTTTTTAGATTTTCGTTTTTTATTTCATGTTCTTTGTAAAATATGATGTTTGGTATTACAGGGTCACACCGCAATAGTTCAGTAACCAATGCTTTTATGTCTATAAATTTTGGAAGTCCCGGCTTTTGACTGTTGTAGTAATAAACTTGTTTATTGTCTTCCCATAATTCAGTCAAAATTTCTCGTAGCCTATCATAATACCTTTCAAATTTATCGTATTCTCGGCGAAATATCGCACTACTTATATCTTTTGAAAGTTCATCAAAAATTTGCTTATCTTTTTGTCTATATCTACTATTTTCTTTATAGTTTTCAATATACCAATCCGTAAGTTTTTTAAATTCATTTTTTATCTTATTTAGGGTTTCAAACCATGGATAACTAGAACTCCATGTTGCTATATTTTTGCTGTTTAGCCAAATTTTAAACTCATATTTTTGCAAATTTTCAATATTCTTATCATCAGAGTCTTTAAATTTATCATTCAGATATTTTTTTAGTTCTCTCGCATCGTCTAAATCTATGCCTTCTATATCTTTTTTATCGGATATAAATTTCAATTTACAAGATAGTTTTATCGCTTTATCGTGGTTTTTTGCTTTATCGAATTCTCTATCGAAAACTCCAAAGCACTCAAGTATTTCCCCGCCCCTTTTCGTGCTACAAAGATAGACTTCTTTATGCTCGGGTAGTATTATTCTTATTTCTTCCTTCTGTCCTTTTTCATCGTAATCATGTAGTGCATAAATATCACTTGTGTTAAATTTATCATTTAAATTTTGTATATACTGTTGGGTTGTTAAATTTTGTTTTTTACTGATTGTTTCTAGTGGTTTTTGAGTAAATGTTACACCAAAAATTTTATCTTGAAATAAATTTTCGTCTATTTCGGAGTCCATACCTGATTCGTTTAAAATATCCTCAGTTAACGTAACCCTTGTTTCGTTGTATTCATCGAAATCAAAGAAATTGGGCCTATCGCCTTTGTTTAAATCTACATTTTGCAAAGTGCCTATAGCGCTTAAAACATTGCTCTTTCCAACGTTATTTTCGCCTAAAAGGACTATTAGTCCGCCGTCTTGCGGTATTTTTAGCTCCGCAGGCGCATCTATGCCTATGTTTCTATAGTTTGAGATAATAATTTTACGCATTTTTTTCTCCTTTGATATTTAGCTTAAATCCGAGCGCATTATAAAACTGTTTTAATGCTTCTAGTTTTTTATCGTCATCATCGCTTAGCTCTTTTTTTCGAGATCTATTATTTGATGTTATTATCTTTTCGCATTCGAGCAGATAGCTTAAAATAGGGTCAAAAATATCGACCTGAGTTAGCTTTTCTATAAAATTTACCTTCACTTCGTTA
Organism: Campylobacter rectus; assembly: GCF_004803795.1. Classification (NCBI taxonomy): domain Bacteria; kingdom Pseudomonadati; phylum Campylobacterota; class Epsilonproteobacteria; order Campylobacterales; family Campylobacteraceae; genus Campylobacter; species Campylobacter rectus. Next base: position 323,774 of record NZ_CP012543.1, read on the forward strand.
TCCTTTTTTAGTAAATTTATTATTTGTTGTTTTTTATCTTGACTGCTTTGGTTTTCTGGTATTGAAATGTTGTTTAAGATAAACGATATAGCATCCATTTTGTTGATTTTGTTTTGGCAGACGTAGTCGAAAAATCTCAAAATTTTAGAGTCAAATTTATCTCTTTGCCCAATTTCGTATAGTTCTATAAATTTATAAGCCGTAGGACGGGAAATTTTTAAAAGCTCTGCTAAATCCACTAGCCGCAAATCTATCTCTTTTAATCGTTCTCTTAGCAGCTGTTTTTTTACCATGTCGCCTCTTTAATTTTTTAAAATTATAGCTTGTTTTATGAAAAATGTCAATATATTTTTTACATAATATGTAAAGTATGTATTATTGGAAATTTAAAATTTTAATGATGTACAAGATTAAAATATGGTAGTTTGATGTATTTTGTCGGTGAGTATATCGAGGAATTAGAGAAGATAATCGCGTAATGATTGTGGTATTTTTGCAAATTGGTTCTGTAATCTCTAGAGGAGATTGCAAATCGGTGCTTGTTTTAATTAAAAACAAAAACAGCAAAGTTATATCAAATACGCTTCTGATATCTTTTTTAAAAGACTAGGTGGGTGCAAATCAAACAGTGTCTGCGGTGTCGCACAAAATCTCAAAAGAGCAAACGAAGCGGTAAAATTTCGCCTAAATTTTAAAATTTTACCGCCCAAAAAATTAATTTTGCAGTGCGTAAATTTCATTGCTACGCCGCATTTGCGCAGCGTTGTGTGCCGGCAATCGCCATAAGTTCGTTTAAAACCTCATCAAATTTTACCTGCAACCGCAAATACTAGAACTCAAATTTGATCTCAAATTTAAACCATTTTTAGCACTTCGACCATCTCGCCCTTTGCGATAAATTCGGTTTCTTTGGGGATGATTAAAAGCGCTGCATTTTTGCGAATCAAACGGCGTCGGCGCAGCTAACTAAAAGTCAGAATTTGACGCCCTTGCAGTTAAATTTAAAACAGGCTCAAATTCGGTTTTTGCCTAAATTTGAGACGGACTTAAAATTTTAGTTTTAAATCGGAGCTAAAATTGCCTCCGGCTTTACGCGAAACTCTACTGCTAATTTAAAACTTAGCGCCTTACTCTTTATCCGCAAAGTTTAAATTTTGCTCGCTTATTTTTTGGTTTAAATTTAGCATTATCATAAAGGCTTCTTTGACGTATTTATCCGAGAATTTTACGGCTTTACCTTTTACGTATTCCATGTGGCTTGGTCTAGTATACATCCTGCTTCCTAGCAGCAACACTCCTTGATCCGCCACGTTTAGCATCTCGTAAAAGGGGGTTTCGTCGCCTAGATCAGTCACGTAGGCTTCGTCTGCCTTGCGTCCGTTGCCGTCTATCTCTAGTAGCAGTAGTTTTTTCTCGTCATACGGTCTTATACCTATTAGATAGCCGTCTTTGTATTTAGTAAAAGCTGAAACCAGAAAATACGCCAAGCTGTTATGGACGGTCGATTTTTTTATAAGCTTGCCGTTGCTGCTTAGTTTTACGAGTTTGAGCGTTTCCAAATCGTATTTATTTTTTGATCTAAAAAGCGTTGAAATCGAGCCGTCGTTGCCCTCGAGCATATCGTTAAAAGATCCGTCCATTTCTATTCTGGTATCAAAGATCGCTTTGCCGCTAGGGCTAAATTTTAAAACTCCTAGCTTTTTTACGAACAAGATAAAATTTCCGTCTTTTGCTTTTATCAGCTTTTCAAGCCCTTCTTTGGGCTTTTTGATCGTTCTTTGCTTGGGTTCTTTTTTGGGGTCTTTAGGATCGTATTCGTATTTGATATAAAAGTCGTCCTCTAGATGCGAGACGTCGATTTGCTTTTTCCAGATTATTTTTGCGTTTTTGTCCATTCTAAGTATATTATTTGTGTAGTCGCATGCTATAAATTCGTCTTTATCCGTCGGCGCTACGTGTTTTAAGGGATATGGGAGTTTGTTTGAGATTTCGTTTGTTGCTTTGTCTATGACGTAGGTTGTTTTTTCGTTTCCTATTACGTAGTAGCTTTGCATTTGAGCCGCTATTAGTTGGGCTGTTCCTTGATAGTTTTTATCGACTACTTTTCTCCAAATTTCTCGCCCGTTTTTATCGACCTTCATAAAAAGATCAGGCGTCCTTGCTTGCTCGTGCTCTCCGGCTAATATATATCCGTCTTCCGTAGGCACCGCTATGCTGACGGAGGCAAAACCGTTTTGCGAAAACGGTAAATCCCAAATGGGCTTTGATTTGTCTATGGCTCTACCGGAGTCCTGGGGTTCTTTGATTTTTACTTCATTTTTTGCCGTTTTTTCCATCAAAGCGTCCGCATCGTTGTTAATTACGCTTATAAAGCCTCTAAATTTAACCATCAAAGACACGATAATGCGGCGTTCGTCTAAAGGTAGTGCTACATTTACGGTGTCGATTTCAGGCGTATAGTAACTTTTTAAGCGCTTAGACTGAAATTTACTAGAGATATCTACGACGTCGATACTAGGCAAAACGGTATCGTCCCTGCCGTCTTTGCTTCTGGATACGTATGCTATTTTACCGTCGCTACCGATATCAAAAGTATAAATTCTATTACTAACGATATAGTTTTTTAGATGCTCGATATTGCTTGTATCGTTGATACCATATACTTTAAAATTATGAAGCTCGTTTGCGTATAGATATTTTTTGTCTGGAGAAATTTGCAAATTTATAGCGACTTTAAAGTCCTCTTGTTTATAAACCTCTTTTATGCTTTTCGGATCGCTTACGTCAAGCATATGAAGTCCCGCAAAATCGGACATAAAAACGTATTTGTCCGAGTATATCGCTACATCGCCTTTTTCTATCGGATTAAAAGTTTCCATACTTATAAACTCGCCTATCTTTTTTATATTATCGGATGAAATATCTAAGATAACCATACCGTTTTTAGCTTTTACGTAGGCTAGTTTGTTATTTGGGTTTATTTTTATTTTAGAGTATCCTTTGGCTTCAAATTTAGCTGCTACATTTATATTTTGAGGATCCGTAACATCAAGACGCAAAATACCTAAATTCGGACTTGCTAAGTATAGGCTTTTACCGTCGTTTGACTCGGCGGCTTGGATGTTTTCTACATTATATCTGGCCTCTGGGAAATAAAAAAGTCCGAGTAGCTTTATATGGTCTAAATTTGATATATCTATCACGCTTATGCCGTCTCTGTCGTGCCCTAGAGTATAGAGTCTTTTTTTGTCGCGAGATACCATCATGTCGCGCACTTCAAACGGTAATTGGACGGAGTTGTTTATGAGGTCTTTTTTGTATATCGTTACGTCGTCATTGTCGGCAAATTTGTCGGTATTTTGCGAAATTTGAGCCTCGACTTTACTCGTCTTTTTTGCCGGTGTTTCAGGACGGCTAATGGTAAAATTTTGCGCTAAGTTTTCAGGCTCCTTGTCTGCATATTTTAGGTACAGAAAAACAAAGGGCAAAATTACGATCAAGACGGTAAGATAGATCGTAAATTGCCGTTTTTTCTTTACGTTAGGATCGATCATTTAAGAAGCCTCATAAGTCCATTGAAAAAGACGTTTTAAATTCTTGAACTTTTTGCGACTCTTGGATTTTGTTTTCGAGCTTGGCCGTTACTTCTTTTAGCGCCGTTACTTCGGTTTTGATTTTTTCTACGGCCTTGGCTTTAAATGTATTTATCTTGCCCATGGCCTCTTCTATCTGGCTAAAAGCTTGCTTTAGCGTCTCTATATCTAGCGTTGCATCGCCCGACATCTTATAGATTTCGCTTGCTTGCGTGTTTAGTCTTTGTGCGTTGGATAAAATCATATCGTTTGCGAATTTTTTAGTCTTTTGGGCTGTTTCGAGCGCATTTTTTTGATTTTGTAGCGTTATAGCCATCGCGATACCGATCTCTACGGCTCTTTTTGTTACGGCTTTTACATTTGAGATATTATCTATCAGCTCCCAGTTTGTATTTATGATGAGGTCGCTAGATAAAAATCCCTGCTGCGTGACGGCTAAAATTTCATATATGCTTCTGATTTTTTTATTTAAATTTAGCAAGACGTTATTTTCGTAAAATTCTCTCTCCTTGGCGTCTAGTTTGGAGACGTTTTGCTCTATGGATTTTACTATTTTTTCAAATACTACGGCTTTTCGTTGCAAACTTACGGCTTTTTGTTTGTAGTATTGTTTTTCTTCTTGTAAAAGAGCGTTGTCTTCTCTTAAAATTTTCTCGCCGTCCTCGATGTGCGAAAGAGTATCTTTTATCACTTCTTTTGCGCTTTGAAATTTCTTTAAGTACCTGTTTATCGGCTTTGCGACAAAGGGAATAAATGCCAAAACGCCTTTTTTATCAAAGTCGAATTTGTGCGGATTTATCTGCTCTAGCTCCTCGTTTAGAGCGATTATGGAGCGGCTTAAATTTTGCGTTTGCTCGTCTTTTATGTCGTCTAGTTTTGCAAATTTACCCATCAAGAGCGACGAAGAGCTCTCTAGACTTTGCGCGTCTTCGATCGTGACACTTTCTAAAATTTCTCTTATCTGCGCACTATCCTTGCCTGATAAAAAAGCTAAAAGCTCTGCTGCTTTTTGAGAAATTTTTTCCTCGTCTTCTTTGCTAAAATCATCTTTAAAGATCAAATTTTGCATGCTTTTTTCGCTATCTTGCGCATCCTCTTTTATGTAGTCTATTAGTATCTCTTGGCCCGTTTTTTCCACTGTTTTCTCCTTATTTTTTGTTGATATTTTTTAATACGACCAGCATACGTTCAAGTTCGTTTTGTATGGACGCGATCTCTTTGTCGTTTTGGTTTTTTGACGCAAGTTCGTTTATGTAGCTATCTAGATATTCTAAAAGCGTTGCGTTTCTAGCCTCGTATATTTGCATTCTTTTTGCGATTTGCTCTTTTTTTGATTCGCCCGTCACCGCACTAAGCCCTGCGTTTAGGCTTTTTATGATACTTAAATTTTCTATGTATAAAAATAGCGTTTTGTTTATGAGACTTAAAATTCTAACCGAAACTAGGCTTTGGTTGGAAAATATTTTTCTGGCAAAAACCCGCACCGCTTCTATCTTTTTAAAAATATTTTCCCTGTCGCTCAGGCTAAAATCAGAAATGACCCTGGCCTCTAAAAGCGTAAATTTTTCCTTTTCTCTTTCAAATTTATAGGTAGGTAGGGTTTTTGTGTAGCTAAGATAAAATGCCGCAAACCAAAGCGCGCTAAGAAAAAATAGCACGATAAAAATGTCCGTTTTAAAAGGCGACCATTTTAAAAACAAAACCGCTAATATAAAGCTATACAAGGCGCCAAAAACCAGGAAAAACGAATAGAAAAAATAGGGCTTTTTTCTAAAAAAATATATTATTTGCTCATTCAAGATAGTTGCTTTTTGTTAAATTTTAGATACTGATTATATCAAAAATTAGTTCAAAAGTTACTTTTTATTTATCGTTTGGGTTGTATATTTTAAATTTTACCTGAAAGAAAATAATGCGCCATACGCCGAATAAAGCTCACTATCCAATTCCCATTTTTTCAATAAACTTAATTTTAGGTTATTCATATTTTTATCTCCTTATTTGTTTCAATTAAGCAATAATCGTTTTACATTTTATGAAAAGCTCTCTCAGCGGCGTAATGCAGTTTTTTCGACAGGTTCTCAAATTCCAAAGACCAAATCGATTCATCGTATTTCCATTCAAACGGTGTTTTGTAATTTTCCCAAATTGTACAAGCCTGCTTATTTACTTCTTCAATGAGCTCCGTAATCTTCAAAGCATTGCCCGCCTCGCTCATCATCAAATGCCAGTTGTCCAAATCGGCAGGGTCTTCGGTATGGATAGATTTCTCTCGCGGAAGATAATACACAAAATCGCTTGTATCAAAAGGAAATAGTGTATGACACAGCGCAATAGCGTAAACTTTTTGAGCTAATACGGTAGGCAGCTGCTCGTCGGAATAACCGAAGGTGGAAACATATAAAAAGCCGCGCAAAATGCCCGCTAAATTTCTACAAACGGGAGCAAAAGCATAGTTCGAAACCTTAGTTGTTATGGCTCCGTTTCGTATAAAACTGATGGAGCTGTCTATCTCTTTTCTTCTTAGATTTACGTACTTTATCTTTTTAAACCGCCAAGAGTACATCAGTTCCAAAGAATTGTCGATGACTCGCAAATGCTTGTCTCTTTTTTCCTCTGCCGTGCCGTTTAGCTCGGCAATCCTCGTAACAGCCTGTCTCCAAAACGGGATTAATGTTTTTACCCATTCGAAATACTGCAAAAAGAGGTCATCGGGTTTTTCTTTTTCAAAAATAGTTCTTATTTCTGTAAGTTTTATCATATTTATTGCTCCTTTATTTATACTTGTTTGACAGCTCTTTTATATCAAATTATTATTGCCTTAATATTAATATAAACGGGTTGCTTGCCTATCATCAGCTTCTTTAATATGATACTCCTTATCGTAATGTAATGCTTTTGAGCGTTACCCACACCGAGCTTTTTGATTTGCACTTTGTTTGTCAGATTTTTATTTCAGTTTTTGTTTAACAGCAATCCCAATACATCCACACCTTATTGAAGTTTCTGTTTTTCAAATCGTCTTTATTGATAAAAAAATGAGCCGTGCCGGTATCCCCGAACATAATCTTATCATCGCTATCGATTTGCAAAAGCGAAACATCATTCTTATGTTCTTGCCCGTAATCGCGCGGATCGGTTTGTGTAAAATATGAATAACCGCCTATCTTGTGCCCCGTGTCGTAAAATAAATCATCAAATACTTCTTTTTGTGCAGGTTCAAGCGTATCATAAAGATCCCACGGGCTTTTTCCGTTGAACATACAGCTGCACCGGAAATCTTCGGTACCGCCGTATTCTTCCGTTTCTTTAAACTGCAAACGGTGCCCGCACCATATCGGGCAGTCTTCGTACAAATCTTCGGTTAAGAACGGAAAATCGGTTTGAGACGGCGCGTCCGTATGCTCGTGGAAAAGTATTTTTATTTCTTCGCAATCGTACCACCCATCTGCCGAAACGAAAAACTGCAAAATACCTTTTTCCGGATAATCGGGTATATGCGGAATTTCCGAAAAATTTAATTGCGCCCATAAAATAAGCGGCTTGCCGGCCTTGTCTTTCGGATAGTCCATACCAACAGGCAAATAAGGCATTCCTAAAAATTTGGAACTTTTTATATCCGTTGTCTCACTGTCATTTAGGGGTTCCGCAAGAATTCGGGCAGAACGCTGCCTGTATTTTTCTAAAGCGGTTTCGTATTCTTTCAGAAAATCCGGAAATTGTTTCATAGTGATACTCCTTAAATTTGGCGCTGGCGGAATTTACCCTGCGCCCCTAAGTCGCAAAACTAAATTTAACCTCAAATTTAAACCATTTTTAGCACTTCGACTATCTCGCCCTTTGCGATAAATTCGGTCTCTTTCGGGACGATTAAAAGCGCGGCGCCCCCTGTTAGGTTATTTACGATCGCCGAGCTGCCGAGCTTCTTGCCGTCTAAATTTACGTAAATTTTGCCGCCCAGATTTACTAAATTTACCGCCGTAAACTCCAAAAACGGCGAGCGCTTTTTGTAGTCCTCGTCCATGATCGCCGTGATTTTGGGCTCACTAGCGCCAAACCACGCGTTTAGCAGCACGCGCACGTAGAGCACGCACATCACCATCGCCGAGTACGGGAAGCCCGGCAGCGCAAAAATGTATTTTTCGCCCGCTTTTGCGACCTTGATGTGGCGGCCCGGTTTGATCGCGGTGCCGTCTATTATGATGTCGAAATTTTCGCCCAGCGCGCCCTTGACGAAGTCGTAGTCGCCCATGCTGATGCCGCCCGTGGTGACGAGTACGTCGGCTGATTTTAGTGCGCGGACGATGGCGTCTTTTACGAGCTCGGCGCGGTCGCGCACTATCTCGCACAGCACGGGTTCGCCGCCCATTTTGCGCACCATGGCCGCGATGCCTACGTGATTTGAGCTGTGGATTTGCGCGGCGTTTTCTAGCGGCTCTCCGAGGTCCTTTATCTCGCTTCCGGTCGCTAGCACCGCAACTCTAGGCCGCACGAATACGCTAACGTTAAAGATCCCAAGCTCGGCTAGCAGCGCAGTCTCGGCGTAGCCTATCGTCGCGCCTTTTTTGATTAGGATTTCGCCTTTTTTGTAGCTTTCGCCGACTTCGCGCACGGCAAAGCCCCTCGGCACGGGCTTTTTGATAAAGATCTTGCCGCCTGATACCTCGACGTTTTCGACCGGGATTAACGTGTCGGCACCATCGCTCATCAGCGAGCCGGTGAAAGTTTTGACGCATTTTACGCTTTCTACCTTTAGCCCTTTGTCGCTACCTGCGGGCAGGTCGGTGATGAGCTTAAGCTCGCTTAGGCCCTCTTGCCACGCAAAAGCGTAGCCGTCCATCGCGGAGACGGGCCGGGCGGGGTAGTTATCCTGCGCCGCGATATCTACGGCGATACGTCGATCGAGTGCTTGCGTGAGAGTGACCTTTTCTACGCGGTCCCAGGGGGCGAGCGTCAGGCGTAAAATTTCAAGAGAGGCCTCATAGCTCATAAATTCTTTCATTTTTTGTCCTTTTTTGATTCCCCATAAATGACGGATTTCAAGCTTTAAAATTTTAAACCCGTTTCGGTTACGGACGACGAGTCCGCGCCCTCACGGGTTAAAATTTTAAAGTTAAACTACGCCTATTCTGTCTGGAATATTTCTGCCGATTTTACTAAATTTAATCGTAAATTATGCTAATAAAGCATAGAAGTTTATTATTAGGCCTGTCAAAAAGCGTACGAATTTAGTTATAATAGCTCTCAAATTTAAGCAAAGGATCAGCCGTGAATCAACCCCAGATCGCTAAAACGCCTCAAGACGTCGTCGCTCTACTCATCGAAAAAAGGAAAGAATTTAACGATCCGAAAGAATTTATCGTATCGTTTGGCAAGGACGAACTGGGCGAGTTTGAAAAGCTAAACAGCGATATGGATATGAAGGTCGGCGACCTGCTTAGTATGAGCCAAAGCGTGGGAAGCTCGGTCGGCGAGTCGCTAAAGTCGGTCAAAAAATACTCCGCCGAGCTCATCAAGGCAAGCGATAAGATAAAAGAGGGCGGACTGGGTGCGAAATTTATAAATTTCTTGCTCGGTAAAGACCTGGCCGCCGAACTAGCTAGCAAATATCAAAGCGTGTCAAGCTTGTTTGAAGAGATCACGGCAAATTTAAAGCACTCGATAAATGTTTTAGAAGCTAGAAACGCCGAAATATCCGAGAAGCAAAAGGAACTCTCGCTCATCATCGAAAGCCTAAAAGGCAAGATAGAAATTTTAAGCAAAACAGACGAGCTCATCGAAAATTTAGCGGCAAATCAAACGGACGAAGAGCAGAAAAAATTTCTCCTCGAAGAGGCGCTATTTTACATCCGTATGCATCTGCAAAATTTGCAACAAGTGCTCGTGGTGATGCAGCAAAGCCTCGCAAACTACGCCACTATCAAGCACAATAACTCGCTTTTAAGTTTCGCCACGCAAAACACGATCACCACTAGCATCACCGCGCTAAAAACCAACGTCTATATCGCAAGCGCCGCACAGGAAGGCAAAAAGCAGCTAAAGGCCGTTTCCGAGATGGACAAGCTAGCTAGCGACGTCATCCTAAAAAACGCGCAGGATGTAAATGATACGGCAACAGACGTGATGGCAAAGGTCGCAGGCGGCGCGCTGGATAACCAAAACCTTGAAAAAGCGATAAATTTGATGATAGATTCGCTAGATAAGATAGAAAATTTCAAAAACGAGGCGCTGCCGAAGATGAAAGAAAATATCGCTAAAATCGCGCAGATGAGTAAGACGCTGGAAAGCAAGGTAAATAAGCTCGAAAAGATCGAGCAAAGCGACATATATAGCATCGAATAGAGCGGAGCGAAGGTTAAATTTGACCTAAAACGCGATAAGCTTTCGGGCTAAATTTGAGCGTAAAACGGTAAAATTTCGCTCAAATTTAACTTTGCTTTGCGGCTCTGGCGATAGCAAATTTACGCTCGGCGGACAAATCCTCGTTCAAATTTAAGCCGTGGCAGTCAAATTTGATTTCGCACGCGGTAAAATTTAAAAACAAAAAAAGGTAAAAAATGGATCAAATTTTGGCGCTTCTTGGCAATAACCTAATCTTTTCCGTTCCGCTGGCTATCGTTACGGTTTTTACTCTGCTTGAGATTGTTTTGATTGTGACTGGATTTTCCTTGCTTGAGCCGCTAAACGGTCTGTTTGACGGGGTGGATGGTATCGACGCGCCCGGTACCGAACTGCTGGCGTGGGCAAACAAAGGCGGCGTGCCTAGCACCGTTTTTTACGGGATCTTGTTTATGAGTTTTGGCGCGTGCGGGCTTTTTGTCGTTAGCGTTTTTTACGGCTCCGCCTCGCCTGCGTGGTATATGAGCGCGGTTATCGCCGTAGTTTCGTTTTTCGCCGCTTTGGCTTGGACTAGATGGGTGAGCTTGCTTGCGGCAAAATACCTGCCTCAGGTGCAAAGCGCGGCCTTTAGCAAAAAAGAGCTTCTTGGCTGCGAATGCGAAGTAAAGGACTATAAAATAACCAAAGAACAAGGCGGCGACGTCAAGGTCACTGGTAAAAACGGTAAGGAGCGTTTCGTCTTTGCGCGGGCTGCGGATGAAAATGAGCTTGTAAAAGGCGATGTCGCGCTTATCGTTAAGATCGATAAAAATAACTTTTACATCAAGAAAAAATAATAAATTTAATCTAAGGAGAATAGTATGAATTTTGACGGGATGACTTCTTTGGCCGTATTTGTCGGCATAGGACTCTTTTCTATCATTATCTTGGGTATCGTCTTTTCAAGGCTTTACCGAAAAACGACAAAGGAGCTTACGTTCGTGCGAACGGGCTTTGGCGGCGAAAAGGTCGTCGTAGACGGCGGTGCGCTGATACTGCCGATACTGCATGATTATATCGACATAAATATGCAGTCGATGAAGGTCACGGTAGCTCGCTCTAAAAGCGATAGCTTCATAACCAAAGATAGGATGCGCGTGGATATCACGGCTGATTTTTATATCAGAGTGGGCGAGGATAGAGAGTCTATCTCTCGCGCGGCGCAGACGCTGGGTAAAAAAACGATCGATCTGCGCGAGCTAACCGGGCTGATAGAAGGCAAGCTCATCGCCACGCTCCGTTCGGTGGCAAGCTCGATGGAGATGAAAGAACTGCACGAAAAAAGGGATGAATTTAGCTCGCAGGTCAAAAACGCTATCGAAGCCGATCTATCTAAAAACGGCCTTCAACTAGAGTCCGTCTCTCTCACGTCGCTAGATCAAACGGCTAAAGAGTTTTTTAACGAAAACAACGCCTTTGACGCTGAGGGCTTGACCAGCTTAACGCAGACTATCGAGGAGCGCAAAAAGCTACGAAACGATATCGAGCGCTCGACTGAGGTGCAAATCGCGCAGAAAAACTACGAAACGCAGTCGGAGAAATTTGAAATCCAAAGAAAACAAGCCGAGGCTGAAGCCACGCAACAAACTAAGATAGCGAATTTCCAAGCCGAGCAAGAAGCGCTAAGAGCAAAAGAAGCCGAAAGTAGGCGCAAGGAGGCCGAAGAAGCCAAGATCGTCGCAAACAAAGCCATCGAAGAGGCGCAGATAAACAAAGCAAAGGCTATCAAAGAAACCGAGATCGAAAAGGAAAAAGCCCTCGAAATCGCCACTCAAAACAAAAACATCGAGATAGCCAAGAAAAATCAAGAGGTTGAAGAGGTCAGGATCGCCGCTCACAAAGCCATCGAACAAGCTGAAATCGAAAAGGCCAAAACCATAGAAACGGTCGAGGTGCAAAAGGCCAGAGTTGTCAAAGAAGCCGAGATAGAAAAGGAAAAGGTCATTGAGCTGGCAAATCAGAGCAAAAATATCGAAATCGCTAAAAAGGTCGAAGAAGAAGCCGTGGCTAAAACCCTAGCCAACGAGAAAAAGGCGCTAGAAGCCGCGTCGCTGGAAAAGATCAAAACCGCCTCCGAAATAGAACAGGCCGAGCGTATCAAAAAGCTAGCTCTAATCGAAGCACAGCAAGATGCCGAGCAGCTATCTATCGAGAAAACCGTCGCCGCAAAGGCTGAAAAAGAGGCCGAGGAAAACCTAGCCGAAGCTGCTAAAATCAAAGCGATGGGCACAAGCGAAGCGCTAAAGATCAAAGCTACCGCAGAAGCCGAAGCCATAAAGATAACGGCTGAAGCCAACAGGCTAAACTACGAGGTCGAGGCTAAGGGTAAAACCGAGATAAATAACGCCGAAAACATCGTCTCGGCGGCGATTTTGGAAAATAGATTTAAGCTCGCCTTGATCGAGTTTATGCCGCAAATCATCGCCCAGGTCGTAAAACCCGCAGAGAAAATCGACTCTATCAAAATCGTGCAAATGGCGGGCCTTGGCGGTGCAAATCAGGGCGGCGCCGGCTCAAATACTAACGGCGGCGTTAGCAACACGGGCGCATCGCTCTCCGATCAAATCGTAAATGCGTCTTTAAACTATAAAGTAAATGCGCCCATAATCGACGATCTAATGAAGCAAGTAGGCATAGATCTAAACGGTGGAATACAAAATATCGCTTCGCCCTTGCTAAGCGGCTGCGAAAAACCTAAAGACGCGTCAAATTTGAGCTCAAAAGAGACCGAGAAATCTAACGTCTCAAATGAGCAAAAAGAGGGGAAGAAAAAGTAAATTCGGTTGCAAATTTGGTAAGTAGCCGTTTTGGGCGAGTAAAATTTACAGGCCAAGACCCGCACCTTTAAAACGCTAAATTTGGTTTTGGTTAAATTTAATGCCATGCGCTTAAATTCCTTTAAACGGAAATGATTGTTTGAAACCGTCCTGCTTCTTTGTTAAGGGGAAAGGGGCTTAAATTACGCTCTGCTCTGCTTCACGCTTTGCGTTCACAGCTTTTGGGGAAGCAGTTGCGAGCGCTAGCAGTCTCTTCTTGCTTGCAAGCCGCTTTGGCAGAGTGCAGCGACGGTAGCGAACGCAGTGAAGCTAAGCAAAAAAGCCCCCCCCTTTTTTTACAATCCCCTATCCCCTACGACGCGAGAAGTTGCTGCACTGCGTGTAGATTTATCTGGCGCTTACGCGCCGTACTTTAAGTTTAGTATTTTCAAGCTACGAGTCTTGGCGAGTAAATTTAAAAATTTGCGCTTGATTTGCGATTTTGGCGACGCCAAATTTTGAAAATTTATGAAATTTAAACGACTATTCTTTCATACAGTCCAATTTTAAGAATCCCCAAAAAATTTACCGCCTGCCCAAAGCGCCCAAATTTAGCGCTTTACCATAAATTTACGGCAAATTTGCCCGCATCGCCCGCGGCTTTTATAAATTTAGCCGCCGAGCCGAATTTGCAAATTTTCCTCAAATTTGATTAAATCCAAATCAAATTTTATTAATTTTTTATTTTAACATCAGTAAAATATCGCCCAAGAAATCGGGTCGATTTTACCTTTTCAAAGGACACTTTATGAATTTTTCAAACTCAAAATGGTTTATCGCCTCAGGTGCGGCGCTCGGCGCTCTGGGTGCGCTGCTTGCGTATTTTGGCAACCCCGGCAATATGGGCGTTTGCGCGGCTTGCTTTTTGCGCGATACGGCGGGAGCGTTCGGCTTTCACCGCGCCGGAGTCGTGCAGTACGTGCGCCCGGAGATCATCGGGCTTATTTTGGGCGGCTTTTTAGCCAGCGTGCTTTGGACGAAGGAGTTTGGCGCGACCACGGGCTCGTCGCCTTTCGTGCGCTTTTTTCTCGGATTTTTCGCGATGATCGGCTGCCTCGTGTTTTTGGGCTGCCCGTGGAGAGCGTTTTTGCGTCTTGGCGGCGGCGATATGACGGCGGTTGCGGGATTTGTCGGGATTTTTGCGGGCGTGTGCGCGGGCGTATTTTTCAAAAAGCTCGGCTACGGCCTCACGAATGAGACTAAAACCCAGGCCGCGATAGGCGTTTTGCCGACGGTTATGGGTATTTTGCTGCTTGCTGCACTTGCGTTTGGACTAAAGCTCGGCGAAAACGGCGCGCTTTTTAGCTCTGCCAAAGGCCCCGGCTCCATGCACGCTCCGATCCTGATCTCGCTTGGTTTTAGCATCGTAGTGGGCGCGCTAATGCACAAAAGTAAATTTTGCAGCGTCGGGGCGTTTGGTAGGCTTTTCAAAAAGGATTTCTCGATGTTTACGGGGATCGTCAGCATCGTGGTCTTTGCTAGCGTCGTAAATTTGGCGCTCGGGCAGTATAAATTCGGCTTTGAGGGCCAGCCTATCGCACACAACGACGTGCTTTGGAACTTCCTTAGTATGACGCTGGCCGGGCTTTGCTTTAGCCTGAGCGAAGGCTGCCCCGGCAAGCATCTCGTGCAAATGGGCACGGGCAATCTAAGCTCCGTTATATTTGTCATCGGTATGACCGCAGGCGCGGCCGTAGCGCACAACTTCTTGCTCGCCAGCTCGCCGAGCGGCATAACGGCGGCGGCTCCGTGGGCGGTGGCGATGGGGTTTGTTTTTGCGGTTTATGTGGGATTTTTTCACAAAAAAGCCGCTTGATTCCCCATAATTTTGCTTCGACTTCGTCTCGCAACCGCTAATCGCTTCGCTGCGGACGAGCGGATTTTTAACTTCGCGCAAAGCGCTCGTTACGAGACTTCGCTACGAGGAGGCTTTAAAATTTTAAACCCGTTTCGGTTACGTATTTCATATACGCGCCTTCACGGGTTAAAATTTTAAAGCTAAACTACGCCTATTCTGTCTGGAATATTGATTTCATATTCTACTAAATTTGTAAATTTCACTGCACAAATTTAAAACCTCGCTAAATTTGACATTTTCGCGGTGCGGGTCTCGGTGGGTCAAATTTAGCTTAAATTTAAAATCAACCACAAGACAAAAATACGAATAAAACATCAAATTTTGCAAGTCGCTTTCTATTTCAAAAACCAAAAACTAGGATAATATCTATTTTATAGATATTTAATGCACCTCGGCGTAAAATAGATTTAAAATTTATTTTAGGAAAAAGAAAATGAAAAAAGTAATTTTATGTTTGGTTGCGGCGTGTTCTTTGGTCTCTGCCGCTATGTTTAACGAGGCTCAGATACGTGAATTTGAGCAAAAGTGCGAGGCCGGAGACGCTATTATATGCGGTAGCGTCGGGATATCGTACTATATGGGCGATAACGGTTTTACGAAAGATTACGAAAAAGCTGCGAAATTTTTTGCGAAAGCTTGCGACGGAAATAACTACAAAACCTGCTCGAATCTCGGGTTTATGTATTCTACCGGCCAAGGCGTCGTTATAAACCCTGATAAAGCCGCGGAGTTATACGTCAAGGCTTGCGAGGGCGGAGACGTTTTTGGTTGCCAAAACGTCGGGGCTATGTATCTTAAGGGCCAGGGCGTAAAAGCAGACGCCATAAAAGGGTTAGGCTATATAAAAATAGCTTGTGATAAAGGACTTTGGGGTGCTTGCTCAAATTTTGCGCTTGCTAACGAGCTTATCGGTCAAAAAACCAAGTCGGAAGCATCTTTTAAAACAGCCAAAGAATACTTTAAAAAAGCATGCAATCTGGGCAAAAACGACCGCAGCGCGCAGGTTATTGAGGAGCAAAAGAAGATATGGCTACAAGCGTGCGAGAAATACGAGGCTCTAAGAAAACAAAACTATTAAAATTTATCAAAAACTTAGCCTTGCTAAGGCCTCGGTAGACATCGTAACTTAACGCGAAAACCTCGGTATCGTTAAAAATAGTTTAAATTCGGCATTTTCACAACATCGGTTTGTTGGGCTTAAATTTGCTTTGAATTTAAACTCTGTGCGGAGCAAAAACGCCGATAAAACGTCAAATTTATAAAATTCGCCCGAGTCGTCGCGGCAAAATTTAGCGAGCGCAAATCAAATCGTATCTACCGAATTTCATCAAATCGGGCTAGTTTATTTTTACTTGGCGCAAAACCGAAGCTTTAAAACATAATCAAAAGTGCCAAAATGTCGCGCCAAAAGCCACAGCAGCAGCAAAAAGTAGGGCGCCAAAGCAAATCGTTTGGCTAAAGTCCATTAAATTTACGCTCTAAATTTGACGGCTAGCGATTAAAGGCTGCGGCAAAATCAAATTCAGTAAGAAAATTTAACGAGAAATTAAAAAGCTACGCTAAAAGTCCGGCGCCTTTGATCGCTTGGCTGCGCTCTTTTGCGTAGATGCGCTCGCCTCCTATGACGTCGTATTTCCAGATCGGCGCGTTGGCTTTAAAGTCCTCGACGAACTCGTTTATCAGCCGCAAGGCGACCTTTCTTTGCAGGCTCACGACGCCTGCAACGTAGGAGCTCTCGTGCACCGGCACGTCTCCTCGCGAGTGAGCAAAAAGCACGTATGCGCCTAGATCCTTTGCCTTTTGCTCCCAGCCTGCTAGCCATTTGCGTAGGATCGGCTCGTAGATGTCAAAGCTAAGCGCGCTTATGCCACCTTCCTCGCGCACGATGCCGGTAAACGTGATGAGAGCGCCGCAGTTTTTGTCCTTAAACTCGTCGTACCAAGCGTTTGTGATCGCTTTAGCGTCGAGGCTTCCTTCAAAAATCTGCATCTTAACCTCCGCAAACCGGCGGTAAAATGGAAATTTTATCCCCGTCTTTTAGCGGCGCGTCAAGAGAGCTTGCTATCTCGTCGTTTACGGCGACGGCGCAGATTTTTAGCCACTCGCCAAGTTCCGCGTATTCGCTTAGTTTTTCTTTTACTTCGCTTAAATTTGCCGCTTCCAGTTTTAAATTATGCATCTTTATCGGGCCCAAAAACTCGATTTCTACCATAAATTCGCCTTTGAAATTAAAATTTTTTCTTGATTTTACTTAAAAAAATATTTAGATATACTTACGTCAAATTTTAAACGAAAGAGCCCTAATGAACGAAATCTTAAGCAAAATAAAAACACCCGCCTACGTCTGCGAAGAGGCCAAGGTACGCAAAAATCTCGAAATTTTAAAACGCGTCAAGGATGAAAGCGGCGCAAAGGTGCTAGTCGCCCTAAAAGGCTTTGCATTTAGCGGCGTGATGGGGCTTGTCGGCGAATATCTAGACGGCGCAACGTGCAGCGGCCTATATGAGGCTAAATTTGCCGCAAAATACGCTCGAGGCGAGATTCACACGTATTCGCCGGCATTTAAAGACGAGGACATAGATGAGGTGCTAGCGCTCTCAAGGCACGTGGTTTTTAACTCCTTTGCGCAGTGGGCGAAATTTAAGCAAAAAGCCCTAGCCGCGGGCGTTACCTGCGGGCTTCGCGTAAATCCGGAGCTCTCCGTCGCGCCGACTGACGCTTATAACCCGTGCGGTCGCTATAGCCGCCTAGGCATCACTCGCGCAAATTTTGACGCAGACGCGCTTGAGGGTATCACGGGACTGCATTTTCACGCGCTTTGCGAGGAGAGCGCGCAGAGTCTGGAGACCGTGCTGATGGCGTTTGAGGAGAAATTCGGCGAGTTTATCCCGCGTATGAAGTGGGTAAATTTCGGCGGCGGACATCACGTGACAAAAGAGGGCTACGACGTAGACCTACTCATAAATTTGATCAAAAACTTCCGTGCAAAATACGGCGTCGAGGTCTATATCGAGCCCGGCGAAGCGGTGGGCTGGCAGACGGGATTTTTAGCCGCTTCGGTGCTTGATTTCGTACAAAACGAAAAAACCATAGCCATCCTAGACGTTTCAGCCGAGGCGCATATGCCCGATACCGTGCTGATGCCCTACCGACCGGCGGTGCGCGGCGAGAGCAAAGGCGGTAAATTTAGCTACCGTTTCGGCGGAAATACCTGTCTAGCGGGCGATATAGTGGGGCTTGACGCGGGCGAGCCCGAGTATAAATTTGACGCACCGCTAAGCGTGGGCGATAAGGTGATCTTTGAAGATCAGATCCACTACACGATCGTGAAAAACACGACCTTTAACGGCATCAAGCTGCCTGATTTGCTGCTTTTAAAAGAAAACGGCGAGCTTGTAACCGTGCGGGAATTTGGCTTTGAAGAGTACGAGAGGCGAAACTGAATTTACCGTCAAATTTTAATCTTAAGCTTGATTTTCAGGCTTTGCTTGGCTAACTTGACAGTGCATAGATTTTGCTAAATTTGGGCATATGGCTTAGCGATCACGGTATGCTTGCAAAATCGATCGTTATATGTAAGGCGGCGCTCACGGGCTTTGTTTAAAATTTGATAACCGCTGCCGAGCTCTCGCAGTCGTTTGCGTTTAGGCGTTTTTTGCGACTTGTTCGGTTTGTGCGCGCTGCGTTTAAATCCGCGTCTTATCGGTTAAATTTGATAAATTTGCCGCTTGAAATTTTGTAATGATAGTTGGGCTCAAATTTGGTTTTTCGCTCCGTTAAATTCCGACGCCCGGGACGCAAATTTGACCTTTTTACGGTGCCGTTTCGGTTGTAAATTCGGATCAAATTTGAGGCGTTAATCTTTTGCCGCATCGCCGACTTTTATCAAAAATGAAGTTAAATTTAAGATAAATAAAATCTAGCTTATATAAATGAATTAATATCTCGTATTATAAATTTACTCTCGATTTTGATAAAAACGCAGCGCGACCGCCCAAAAAAGAGAAATTTTGCCGCTAAGCTTGCATTACGTTATTTTTTGATATAATTCCGCAAAAGTCCGCACAAATTTAGCCTTTGGCTGGATGCCGAACGACCGGCTTTTTAAGGCGGAAAAACAAAACCAAGGGAGATAGCATGACGAGAATTTTTAGTTTGCTTTCGGTTTTCGCCTGTTGGGCCTTCGCTATCGAGGCGAGTCCTAGCACAAACCAATACCAGAGCAATATCTGGGCTGCTGGTAGAATCGAAAACATTAAGCCTTACGAAGACGGTTTGGGGCCGATTTTCACGTTTCTTCAAGGCAACGACTACTTCGCCATAGCGGCTTTGTCGCTTATTTTTGCAGTCATCGGCGCATTCATTTTGCACTTTTTGATCATCGGACCGAAACACTTCAGCCACGACGGCAATAAGGTCTATGCGTTTAATATGATAGAGCGCGTATCTCACGGCGCTGCGGCGATCGCATGGATGATCCTCATACCGACCGGCGTCATTATGATGTGGGGCGCTGAGCTTGGCGGCGGCGCGTTTGTTAGATTTTGTAAGGACATCCACGGACTGGCGACGATTTTGTTTGCCGTTTCGGTACCTCCGATGCTGATAGCTTGGACTGTGAGGATGTTACCTGTTGTTTATGATATTAGATGGATGCTGATTGTGGGCGGATATCTATCAAAGGTTAAACGCCCTGTGCCTGCGGGTAAATTTAACGCCGGTCAAAAGGCGTGGTACTGGGTAGCGATCCCTGGCGGTATCGTAATGATACTAACAGGCGCTGCGATGTTTTTCCTTGACTTTAGAACCCCGGACGTTGCAACCTGGCTAGGCGTATCGCAGATCGAAGTTTTAAGAGCTTCCGCGCTTATTCATAACGTTCTTGGCATCGTTTGCGCGGTATTTTTCCTAGTGCACATATATATGGCGGCCATCGCGATACACGGCGCTATTTGGTCGATGATAACGGGCTATAAAGAAGAAGAAGAGGTCTACGTACTTCACCACTACTGGTACCAAGAGCTCATCTCTAAAAACAAAATCCCGGTATCTGAATACGAAAAAACTTACGCGAAATTAAAATAATAAAAAAGGAGAAATTTTTCTCCTTTTTGCCTCGGAGGCGAGCTTGTAAGCCTCCTTTTTATACGAAATTTAAAATCTTTTAGATAAAATTCCCCTAGACTTCAGGTTGAAGAGTAATAAATTTAAGGAAAAATCATGCAAATCGATTGTAGAAATTTAGCTTGCCCGGAGCCGGTTATCAGGACGAAAAACGCACTTGACGGTTTAAGGGTCGGCGAAAAGCTTGAGATTTTAGTAAATTCCATCGCTCCCAAAGAAAATATCAGCCGTTTTTTAAAAAGCCAAAACGTCGAATTTAGCGTCCTGCAAAACGGTGCCGAGACAAAAATCACCGCCGTTAAGGGCGAATCCAAACTTGAGCTAACGAATTTTGACAAATTCGCCTGCGAGATCATGCCAAAGACTAAAAAAACAGTCGTTTATCTAAACGAAGAATACGCCGGAAGCGGCGACGTGGGCGTTAGCTTGCTAGCTAAATTTTTAGGCGCGCTTTTACAGGTAGAAAAACCAGAGTACGTCATTTGCGTAAATAACGCCGTCAAAATGACGACGAACCGCGCTCATCCGAGCTTTAAACCGCTTAAAGATTTAGAGGCTGCGGGCGTTAAAATTTTAAGCTGCGGCAGCTGCCTAGAGGCGTACAAGCTCGTAAGCGATCTAAGCGTCGGCGAGATGTCAAACGCATACGAAGTCATGCAAATTTTAACTACGCACGAGCAAATCAAACTATGATTTATAACGACAAACGTCTCACGAAATTCGTCCGAGCGGCGGGTTGAGCGGCCAAGCTTGACCCGTCGGGTCTAAACAAAACTATCGGCGATTTAAATTTAGCTCACCCAAATTTGCTCTCAAACATCGGCACGAACGAAGACGCGAGCGTCTTTAAGATCACGGACGACATCGCGCTCGTTCAGACGCTGGACTTTATCACGCCGGTGGCGGACGATCCGTTTATATTCGGTCAGATCGCAGCCGCAAACAGCCTAAGCGACGTGTTTGCGATGGGCGGCAGGGTGCTAAACGCGCTAAATATCGTCGGTTTTGACAGCTGCAACCTAAGCGGCGAAATTTTGGGCGAAATTTTGCGCGGCGGACAGGATAAAGTCGCCGAATGCGGCGGAGTGATCGTGGGCGGACACACGATAGAGACGCAGCAGATGTATTACGGACTTAGCGTCACGGGCGTCGTTTCGCCAAACTCTTTTTGGTCAAACAACACCGCGCGAGAGGGCGACGCGCTCATACTTACAAAGCCGCTGGGAACGGGCATTTTAAGCACGGCGATCAAGGCCGATCTGCTAAATTTAACCCAAATCGAGCAGGCCGTCGAGACGATGCGGCAGTTAAATTTCTACGCCGTGGGCGCGCTAAAAGGCATCAACGTAACGGCGGCGACCGACGTCACGGGATTTGGCTTTTTAGGGCATTTAAGCGAAATGCTAAACGATAAAATAGGCTTTGAAATTTACGCGGATAACGTGCCCGTAATAGCGGCTGCGCGCGAGTTTGCCGATATGGGTATCATCCCCGAGGGCAGCTACAAAAACCGCGAATTTGCGTGCAAATTCGTTAGCGGCGATGCGGATATCTTGCTTTACGACGCGCAGACTTCTGGCGGATTACTGCTCGCAGTTCCGCAAAGCGAGGCAAATTTGGCTCTGTCTCGTCTAAAAGAGGCGGGTTACGAGAGCTCGGCGATCGTGGGTATAGCTAAAAAACGCGGCGAATACGGCATAAATTTACGCTAATCGGGCTTAAATTTGAGCTCGTGATGACGGGCTGCCATAAAGGTTAGTCGCTTCAAATTCGGTCAAATTTTAAGCGGCGGATCGGAAACGGCAATCTCGCCGATTTTTTGTTTTCGCTATTTAAATACCCGCTTAAGAATTTTAAACGTAAATTTTATAAAAATCATCAAATTTATCTTGCGCCTTTTTAAGCTACTAAACAAGTTATACAAAAAGTTAAACAGGTAAAATTTGAGCCGTTTAAAATCCCCGAAAGCCAAATATCCTTAAAGATAAAATTTAATAAAAACAAAAAGCTTTCCAGTGATTATGCATAAGTCTATTTCTAAAAATCCACAAAATTTCTCATAAAGCCGAACAAACGCTAAAGTTAAACTAATCAAACTAAAAAGCTTACGCTAAAGCAATGTAAATTTATTATTTATCCTAATCCAAAGCCGTCAAATTCCTAAAATATTTTTCTTAAATTTAAGAGAATTATGCAATATGTTATCAAAATTATCTCAAATTTTAAGCGAAAATATAAAAGAATTAAATTAAAATTACTCTCTAATTTTAATGAAACAAAGGAGATAAAAATGGAATTTTTATCGTTTCTCTTTCTGGCTTTGGCCGTTTTCATCGCTTGGAAAAAGCCGGAGAAAGAGGGTTTGGCATTTGGTGCATTTGCCGTGGGGACGGCGATTTGCTTTATTATGTTTTTCATCGCCAGCTGGACGTCCCTGCTGCCTTACGCGGCGTATTAGGAGGGCTAGATGAGTTTTTTTAACGAGAAAAATTTCGACTTCGTCATGGCCAGCGCGGTCTTGCTCGTGCTTGCTATCCCCGTCGGTATCGCAAACATTTATCTCGGCTACGTCATCGGAGAGGGCCCTTGCACGCTTTGCTGGTGGGAGCGGATCGGCATGGTCGTGGTCGGCGTCGCTGGTATCTTGATACTGCGCTACGGCCTAAAGGCGCGCTATATAGTCGCCGTGCTTTTCGGCGCTGCATACGGTATTTTTATGACGCTTAGACACGCTAGCTTTAGCCTATATAGAGACGTAGGTATGGGCTTTGGCGGCGATATATTCGGTGCGCATACTTATACTTGGGGCATTTTGGTGTACTGGGTCGTGGTTGTAGCGATGGGGCTGATGATGCTTTTTGCCAAGGACAAGGTCGTCTCTAACGATATCGCGCGCGCTGATACCAGGGTCAAGCCTCTTAACGCGTATTCAAAATTCGTGATCGCTTTGAGCCTATTCGTGATCTTATCAAATGCCGTTCAGGCGCTCATCTCCTCAGGCATACCGCCCTATAGCGGCAAGGGCGATCCCGAGCGCATCAGCCTAAACAACACTTGGACGGCGGGCGTTTGGAAAAGATTTGAAAAGCCGTTTTCATTCACCGGCTCAAACGTCGTCGAGGATCCGTTTATAGCGGGCGAACCTAAAGATATAAGCGTCAAATTTAACTCCGATCCAAGCGCCGGCGCGTTTACGGACGTGAAGCCCGCGCTTAGCGTGAAAAATAGCTTCCCGCTTCCTTTTGAGACAAAGGGAATTTTTGGCAAAGGCGTAACGAGCGGCCTAGCGTACAACGCTAAAAACGATACTTTCGGCATCTCAAACACCGAAGGCGGCGTTTATTTTACGGACGCGAATTTTAAAGAGATCGCTCACGCCGTCATCGACAAGCCAAACGGCCGCAATATCAAAAAAGCCGTCGCATCGACCTTTGTCGGCGATATGCTGGTGACTACAGGCTTTAACAAAACCACCTTCGCCATTAAGCCCGTGGAAAAAGTGGACGCGTATCACGAGTGGAGATATTTTAGGGAGAGCACCGGCGGGCTCGAGTCTGCGTGGAAATTTGACCGCCCGGCGCTCTTAACGATAAGGGCGAAAAAACAGTACGTCCTAACGCTCGCAAAAGACCCGCAGAGCACCTATATGTATATGATCACGGTGCCAAACGAGCGCGCTAAGAACTTGATCCTCATAAAAGTAGATAGCAAGGATAAAATGCTAAGCGGCGAAACCATCGTGACATCAGCTCTCGCACTAAAAGATAAACGCGACCTAAAAGACTACTACGTCACGGCTGGCGACGTCGAGGGCGGTAAATTTTTGGCCTACTCCAAAAACTACAACACCTTGCTCGTGATCGACCTTGCGGACGCAAAGGTGATAGACGCTTACGCGATGCCGCAAATCGGCGATATCTCGGGGCTAGCGATAAAGGGCGGCAGCATCTACGCTCTAGCGCATAAAGAGGGCAAAGTAAGCGTCGTAGAGCTAAATAATCCTCTTGCGGAGTAGATTCTAGGCGGTTTGTCAAGCGGATCTTGCAAATTTGGCTACGGGCGAGGGCGCGCAAATTCGTTAAATTTAAAGAGCGGATGCGGACTTTTAATGTGAAATTTAGCTGCGGCTAAATGTAAATTTAAAAGTTAGCCGGATTTATCCGCTCTTTGTCGGCGCTAAGGTTGCCGTTACGGACGGCAAATCTCGGCTTGGATAGGCAATCAATCGACAAAGCTTAGCGCGAGCTAAATTTCCGTCGTCGTTAGGTCGGTTGGTGCGGCGGGCGGCTTTTAGCGGTAAATTTACCCGCCGCTTTAAGGTGCGTTAAGTTTAAATTCCGACTAAATTTGTATAATCGTTCATCCCAATCAAAGGAGCGAAAATGAATTTTTTAGAAGTGATGAAATTTCGCCACGCGTGCAAAATTTTCGATGAAAATAAGAAAATAAGCGCAGGGGAATTTGATTTTATCTTGGAGGCCGGTAGGCTAAGCCCGAGCGCGATGGGACTGGAGCAGTGGGACTTCCTCGTCGTGCAAAACAAAGAGCTCAGGCAAAAGATCCGCGAAGTCTCATGGGATCAGCCTCAGATCACGTCTTGCTCGCACCTGGTCGTGATTTTGGGCAAGGTCGCCGAGATAAAATACGGCAGCGAATACGTCGATAAAATAATCGCCAGATGCGAGGACAAGGCGCCCGAAACGATCGCTCAGAGACGAAATTTTTATCGCGATGTCTTGGTCGAGAATTTCAAAAACGATGACGAGCTTACATTTCAGTGGTCGCACGAGCAGTGTATGATCGCAGCGGCAAATATGATGAATGCGGCGGCGAGCCTTGGCATCGACAGTTGCCCGGTTGAGGGCTTTGACAGGGCTGCGCTAAACGAGGTTTTAGGGCTTGATACGAGCAAGCAGCGCGTGGCTATCGTCGTGCCGTTTGGCTACCGCCTAAATCCTCAGCCTAAAAAATACCGCCGCGAACTAAGCGACATCGTGAAGTGGATTTATTAAATTTCATAGCAAAACAGCTGCGGAAATTTTAAAATTTAACGCGGTCGGCGCAAGCTTAACGCGGTTTTGGCGTCGGCCGAATTTTAAATTTAAGTTTTGTTACTCAAATTTGATGCAAATTTAAATTTGCCGAGGCGACGAAAATGAAAAACGAACCGATAAAATCTACGTCGGCAGGGAGAGCGTGTGCGCCGCAGATGATGTGAAAGCGCATCTATACGTTTCTAGCGATTTTGACGATTTTGCGACAAAGCTTTGCGCCAAACTGCCGTTTGACAAGCGGTCGCGCTATCTGGGTCGGTCGCAGCAAAACGCTGGTGGCGGCCCCGACGGGATAATCGTCTGGGGTAAAAAAGACGGCCGCGCTTATTTCGTGCGATATTTTATTTGGCTCAACGGAACTTAATACAAACACAAGGCGTATTAAGTAACGATAAAAACTATGTTCTTAAAAAGTAACAAGCGTAGCGAAGTTAAAAACATCTAAGTTTTCAGGTGAAATTTCCAAGCCAGTCTAGAAGCTTCGCTTTATATAAACCTGCCTGCAGCACCGTTTCGCTTGTTTTAAAATAGATGAAAGCTACTTTAAAGCTAAAAGGGTAAGGGGTCTTGTGCTTAGCTTCATGCTACTGATAAGACGCACTCTCTTTGAGAAAAGAGGTAGAGGTATAGCAAAAAACACCGGTGCTTAACTTCGCTTAGCGTCGCTTCGCTAGCTACCGTCGCCTAATGGCTAGGGACCGCTCGTAACTGCGTCTTGAAAAGCTACGAACGCAGTGAAGTAGAGCAGAGCGGTATGCTTAAAAGAGATGGCAGAGTTTATACTCAAATAGTTAAAAACTGCTCCGCAAATGAACTAATGCTGATACTGTCGCAATATAGTAAGCTTGATAGTTCTACTATATACTATACTCTGATTGTTGGAAAGCTTATGACGGATTAGTAGATTACGCAGCTTTAGCTCATTATAGAGTAAAGCATTCAAAGAATGAATTTTAGTTTGCTACTCTACAAGACACAAACGGTAAAAATCATATAAACGGTATAGAAAACTTTTTCTCAAAGAGAGTGCGTCTTATCAGTAGCAAGCAAAGCGCGGCTAAGCGCAAGAGCTACGACTTGCGTTGCTACTGCTTCCTGAAAGGCTACGAGTTTAGCGAAGTAGAGTTTAGATATAACACTAAAACTACACAGGAAAACTTATATCAGAAACTGTTGAAATTGATAAGAGAGAATCCGATTAAGTTTAATTGAGCCTTTTTTATACGAGCGAGTATTTAACCGCGCTGCACGGTGAAAGTCGGTATGAGCCAACTGGGGCGCACCCGTATTTGTTTTGCGAACGGCTCGGCAGATTTGCTCAAATTTAAGACGCAAATTTCGGCAAAATTTCAAATTTGCCGAAATTTTAAGCTTCAAATTTAAGAATTTACGACCGCGCTAAATTTACCGAGCCTGCAAATTTAGCCAAATTTACACAAATCCCGCAATCTCAAATCTAACTAAAATTTATCGCTCTGCCCGTTTAGCAGCTTATCCACGACATATACGGCGACCTTTTTCGCGCCGTTCATACTGATGTGCACGCCGTCGTCGTTGCGTAGCGGCTTTTTATCGGCGCCCGCTTTGAGAAATTTACCGCCCTTGCAGATCGCGCCGCCGATATCGATGTAGCGCGCGCCGTATTTTTGCGCCGCATCCTTGTAGATCAGGTTTAGCGCTTTCATTTTTTTGTCGAATTTCTCGCTTTTCATACACGGTATTCCTAGCCACACGACCTGCGCGCCGTGCTCTTCGGCGATCTCGTAGATCTCGGCGATCCTGCCCTCATACGCTTCGCGCCACGCCTCGCTGCCAAAGTCCAGCGTTCGCTCGTCAAAGGAGTAGCTATAAGCGTCGTTTGCGCCAAATAGCGCCAAAATGAGCAAATTTTGCGGGCGCTCTTTGAGGTTTGCGAGTGCGGTTTTTAGCTCCTCGCTCCAGTCGTAAAATTTCTTATTCGTGAGTCCGGTGCTGGCTTTCGCCATATTTTTTATCGCGATTTTTCTGGTCTTTAGCGCATTTTCAAAGCCCCAACCAAAGCCTTGCATTATGGAGTCGCCTATCAAAATAACGCCTAAATTTTCATTTAATTCGATATCAAAAGGCTCGGATTTTGATATCGCGCCCTTGTCCGTCCGGGCTACGGTTTCGTGCGGTAAATTTGACAAATTTAGAGCCGGCGAGCTGTTTTTGTCTAAATTTAAAGGTGTTTGAGCGTGTGAAGTTTGAGCGCTGTGCGCCGTTAAATTCGTTTCTTTTATCGCGCTTGTGCTCGGCGTTAAATTTTGCGTATTTTGAGCATTTAAATTTGAAGGCGCGGTTTGGTTGGTGGTTAAATTTTGCTCTGCTTTAACGCTTGCCGTAGCTTGATTATTTTTAGAATTTGACTCGTCAAGTCCGGCGTGAAAGATCCGCATAATTTTGTCAAATACGGATTTTGCGCTTTGCGCACTCTCTTCGGCGGCGTTTATAAATTTATCGCTCAGCGCCATCGCGCGCTCGTCCGTGATGAAAAAATCTTTTTGATATTTGGCTTCGTAGTAGTTTGACAGCGGTCGCAAAAACAGCGCGATCAGCGTAAAAAACGCAAGAAAAACCCCGAAAAACGCTCTCATTAAAATCCTTGATAGATGAAGTTGGGCATGCCTGAAGGCATCAAAAAGTAGATAATTATCCCAAAAATCGCCAAAAAAACGGCTGAAAAAAAGATGTTTAAATTTTCAAAAAACTTGATCAAGAGCGGATAAACGTCAAACGCGGCGTATAAAAATACAAAGGCGAAAACGCCCGCAAATAGCGCGCAAATCGCAAAAAGCTCGTCGTGCGAGTTTCTAAAAATAGCCCCGATATAGCGCACCGCCCCCTCAAAATCCATCGTGAAAAATACCCAGACCATACTCACGAAAATAAAAGTAAAATAGCGGGCCGGCATAGCTGATTTTAGCCATTCGCGCTCGCTGGTTAAATTTAAAAACACGACGCCAAGGCCGTGGATGAGCCCCCAGAGCAAAAAACCAAGCCCGGCGCCGTGCCAGACGCCCGAGATCGCAAAGACCAGCATCACGTTTAGCTGCGTTTGCGCCCGGGTGCCGCGACTGCCTCCGAGCGGAAAATATACGCACTCTTTGAAAAAATTCATAAGGCTGATGTGCCAATTTTGCCAGAAAATTTTTAAATTTCGCGCCGTAAAAGGGCGGTTGAAGTTTTGCGGTAGCGTAAAACCGCACATGAGCCCGAGCGCCGTTACAAAGTCCACGTAGCCGCTAAAATCGGCGTAAAGCAGCACGCTGTAACCAAAAAGCGCGCCAAGAAGCTGCGAGGCGGGCAGGGTGGGCGCGGCGAAAATGGGGTTTATGAGCTCGAAAAGATGGTTTGCGATAATGAGTTTTTTAAAAAGCGCGGAGCACAAAAGCGCGAATACGGCGGGGCTGGCGCTAAAAACCTTGGGCGAATTTAACGCCTCGAAAAAGGGCTTTGGCCGCAAAATCGGACCCGAAATAATTGCGGCGAAAAAGCTAAGAAAAATGAGCGTATCAAAGTAGCTAGGCGCCTCCAGTTCGCCGCCCCGCACGGCCTTTAGCAGCAAGATGCTCATAAACGAATAAAACGAAATGCCAAGCGGCAGCGCGATGTTTTCGAGTCTTATGACACCGAATTTGATCGTGAAATAGCCGCCGTATTTAAAAAACGCAAGCGCGCAAAGCACGAAAATAACGCCCGCGGCAAACGGTAGTGCCGAGTCTTTGTCCGCTACGGCTCTGACAAAGAGAAAAATCGCCGTGCTAAAGATAAAATTTATGATTAGAAATTTAAGCCCGAACGAGGCCAGAAACAAGTAGGAAAAGGCGAGTAAAACGGCTTTTTGAGCTTGCGTTTTATCGTTTAAAAAATAATAAATCGGCCAAAAAATAAAAAAACACAAGCCAAATTCTATAGAAAAAAGATTCATATCCTACCTAAATTTTTACGTAATTATATAAAATTTTTATTTCGGATTAGGTTAAATCTACGTTTGCGGTAAATTTAAAATTTAATCCGTGATTTGCGACTTTTGCTAGCACGCGTCTTTTAAATTTAAACTCGAATTTACACTAAATTTATGCTGAAAAATCGCTTGCAAATCAAACGGCGAGCGAGGGTGAGTTTTTGTAAAATCGAGTACGAAAGCGCAATCAGACTAGCGTAAGCGGGGCGGCGTAGCGCGAGTTTTCGGTTTTGCGCCGAGGCGTTTTGCCTTATCGCTTCATCTTTAAATTTAAGTTTAAAAATCGCAAAAACCCGGCAATGTGAGGGGCGTGTTTTAAATCTTGCGTCAAATTTTGACTTAAAATTTGAGTTTAAAAACGGCTCGCGAATCGGTCGGTTTAAGTTTTGCGCCGAATTTGCACTAAATTTGACCCCGAAAATCGCCCCGCCCGTCTTACGAAACCTCGGCGATGCGGTTAAATTTAGAGATGCTTTATCGCCATAAACTTAGCGGCGCTAAGCGGATTTACTGATTTTAGAGCGGTTCGTCCTATAAATTTCTTATCGCCGCAAGCACGTTTGCCGCGTCGTTTGCGGGCTCGGCGATTTTGTCAAATCTCTCAACGACCTCGCCGCCTTTGATAATAAGCGTTTGTCGGTGGTAAAATTTCTTACCGTCGTTCGTCGTAAATGTTTGCAAATTTAGCGCGGTTTCAAGCTCAAAATTTTCATCGCTCAAAAAGATAAAATTTGCGCCCAGGCCCTGCTTAAATTCAGCCATTTTCTCTATGCTTTGCGACCCTACGGCGATTAGTGTAAAGCCTGCGGCTTTGATATCGGCAAGGTTTTCTTGATAGGCTTTACACTGAAGCGTGCAGCCGGTTAGCCCTTTTAAATCTTTTAAATTTTCGGGTAAAAACTTCCCGCTTTCGCCCATTTTCGGATAAGTAAAAACGATGCAGTTTTTGCCTCCGGTTAGCTCGCTAAAACTGACCGAATTTCCGTTTATGTCTTTCATTTTTTTCCTTTAAATTTATTCATTTCAAAAATTTCTTTGCTTGCGTATGCGTTTTGTCTATTTACGACGTCCAAGATCACGATCGTGCCGTCTTTTTTCTCGTAATATGCGGCATTTGCCGATGTTTGAGTTCGTGAGCTTTTTATATTTTGGTCTTGATAGCGCCTCGATTTTACGCAAAATATTGCAACTTATTAAAGACTGCGTTTTTTGTCGAAATTTGATCTCCTTAAGCCGCTTTCGGTATTATTTTTAGCGCTATCATACGTCCAAAAGGCCATTTTGGACTCCTTTGGCGTGTAGCCGGACTCTTGTTTGCTACTCTTTTTTCGTTTGCCATTTGCGCGTTCGGCCGGTCGTTATACGGCTTGTTGAATTTTTCGCTCTTCGTTTAAGGAGTTAAAATTTTTCCATCCGCGTTGTCGTCTTAAGCTCTTTGGCCAAAATTGCCTAACTATACGATTTAACGTCTTAAAATGCCTAAGCTAAATTTTTCTAGCCCGTGCATTAAAAAAATACACCAAAAACAAAACCAAAAAGCTAATAGCAAGCATAATCGCCGAATAAACGTGCGCCTTGGTGTAGTCCATAAGCTCGACGGCCTCGTAGATAGCGATGCTGGCAACCTTGGTCTTGTCCCCGACGCTGCCGCCTATCATCAGCACGACGCCAAACTCGCCCAAAGTATGCGCAAAGCTCACGATCAGTGCGGTTAGAAGCGAAGGCTTGATATTTGGCAGAGCGACTCTAAGAAGCGTCTCCCATCTGCCTTTACCCAGCGAATAGCTCGCCTCAAAAAGGCTCTTCGGTAGGCTCGCAAAGCCCGCCTGAAGCGGCTGAAACATAAACGGCAGCGAGTAAATGCAGCTAGCGATAATAAGGCCTGAAAAGTTAAAAACCAAGCGAATATCAAAGGTTTCCTCGAAAAATTTGCCTAAAAAGTTGTAAGGCGAGAGAAAAACCAGCAGGTAAAATCCCAGCACCGAGGGCGGTAGCACGAGTGGTAGCGAGATCACGGCCTCGAGTGCGGGCTTAAATCTAAAACTCGCTCGGCTGAGCCAAAACGCAAGCGGCATCACGAGGAAAAACAGGATAGCCGTCGAGATAAAAGCGAGTTTTAGCGAGAGGTAGAACGGGGTAAAATCAATGTTCATTTGAGCTCGCTTTCATACCGTGAAATTCGGCGTTTTTGTTGCTTTTTGGTTCGCGGTTCGGGCTGCGGGCGGATTTTTCGGCGCCACTTTCATTAAATTTAAAATTAGCTTTATCTCCGTAAATTTTACCGCACACGATATTTACGCCACTGCCAAATTCATAGCTTGCTTTTGCGTTTGTTGCTAAATTTACAATCGGCGCACCGTTTTTGTCGCCTTTGCGCCGCTCATCGGCAAGATCGGGAGCGGTTTTTTGGGTGCGGTTTTCGTATGCGCTGTCAAATTTAAAACTTATTTTTGCATTATGATTTTCGCGGCTTTGCTCTCCGTGCATACTTTTAAATTTAAAATTGGCTTGTGCGCCGTAAATTTCGACGCGGCTACGTTCGCTAAATTTAACATTAGTATTTTTGCCGTGCGGTTCGCAGGTTTTTAGCGCGTCGCACCTACTATTTTCGCTGTTTTGTCCGCCGTCAAATTTACGGCTTGCCTTTGCCTCCGCCGTCAAATTTGCGTCCTTTTCGCTGCTATCGCGTCCGCCGACAAATTTGACGTTAGCGTTTTCGTCATATGCTACGTCGCTCGCGCAGCTTCCTCGTTCGCCGTCAAAATCACCGCTTTTTTGCAAATTTAACCCAAACGCTTTTGCGCTCAATACCGCTTCGTCGTCCGATCTTAAATTTGCCGCCTCGGCTGCGCTAAGAGCCACTTCGCAAAGCTGCTGGCCGACTAGCACGACGGCGACGTAGATAGCGTCGCGTTTTGAGATCTCTAAGATCTTAGCCGGCAGGCTAAATTTTTGCGAGCCCGAATGCCGCAAAAATATCTCGCTAGGGCTTCCGACATGCGCTATTTTGCCGTTTTCAAGCACAAAAACTTTTGATGCGAGTTTATAGATCTCGGCGACGTCGTGACTAACCAAAACGGTCGTCATATTAAATTCGGCGTGGATCTTAGCCAGGTAGTCTTGCAGCTTTTCGCGCATCGCGTTATCAAGTGCGGAGAGCGGCTCGTCGAGTAGTAAAATTTCAGGCTTTCGCATAAGTGCGCGAGCTAGGGCGGCGCGCTGCTTTTGGCCGCCCGAGAGCTGCGAGATAGCGGCGTTTTCCAGCGAGCTCATCTCGACTAGATCTAGCAGCTTATGCGCTAAATTTAAGTCGTTATTTGCAAAAAGCAGGTTTTTCATCACGTTCATATTTGGAAAAAGCGCGTAGTCTTGAAATAAAAACCCGATATTTCGGCTTTGCGGAGGAGCGAAATTTTTACCCTCGAAAAGCGTCTTACCGCCCGCTTTTATCGCTCCGCTATCCGGCGTCTCAAAACCTGCGATTAGGCGCAGCAGCGTCGTTTTACCGCTACCGCTTTTGCCGTAAAGAGCGACGAATTCGCCCTTTTTGACGTTTAAATTTACGTCTAACTCAAATTTCCCGTCTGCGCCGTTTAGGCTTTTTTTACAATTTAGTTCTATCATGCGATGTAAAGCGAGGTTGCCTTGACGTAGGCGTAAATTTGATCGCCAAGCGATAAATTTAGCCGCTTTAGCGATGCGGTAGTGATGATGCTTTCAAACTCAAACTCGCCGGCGTTTAGATGCAGCGAGCTTGTGATCTCGCCTTTTTGGATGTCTGAAATTCGCACTTTTATCTCGTTTGAGACCGAGCAGTTTAAAAGCGGGGAGGTAGCGACGAAGACGTCCGAGCTTTTAAAGTTTAGCCGAACTTCGTCGCCGATTTTTAGATTTTGCAGATTTTCCAAAGAGAGCATTTTTAGGCTTAAATTTTCGGCGCTAAACTCAAAAACACTAACGCCGTCGTTTTGCTCTATCGCCGAAATTTTAGCCTTTATCACGGGACGACGTATCCGAATTTTCTAAAGATTTCTTTTGCGCGGTCGCTTCTGATGAAGTCATAGAAAGCCTTTGCTTCCGGGTTGTTTTCGCCGTGCTTTAGGATGACCATACCTTGATCGATCGGAGCGTATAGATCGGGGCTAACAAGGATGAAATTTTTACCCTCTTTATACTCGGCCATTTTTTTATCATACATAGCCGAAGCCGCGATAAATCCGACGTCGGCTGCGCTTAGAGCTTGGCTTAGAGCTTCGCCGATAGATTTTGCGATGATGACGTTTTTCTCGACCTTATCGTAGATGCCGGCTTTTTTGAGCGCTTCGATGCTGGCTTTGCCGTAAGGAGCGGTCTCGGGATTTGCGATCGCGATGGCTTTTAGGCCTTCTACCGCATTTATACCCTTAGCCAGATCGATATCTCTGATCGTAAATAGCGCAAGTGCGCCTTGAGCATAGACTACAGGCTCTGTTACGGCAAATTTAACGTCGTAGAGATCCTTGACGAATTTCATATTCGCCGCCATAAAAACGTCCGCCGGAGCGCCGTTTTTGATCTGCGTAGATAGCGCGCCGCTAGCCCCTAGCGTGACGGTCACTTTCGTATCGGGATTGGTTTTAGCAAACTCCGTCTTTAGCTCGTCAAACGCGTAAGTGACGTTTGCCGCTGCAAATACGTTGATCTCGCCCGCGTTTAGATGAAAAGCCGCGAGAGCCGCGACGACTAACGAAAAAAATGTTTTTTTCATTTTTATACTCCTATTATGATTTGACTTGCTTTGATTATGGCGGTGAGCTCGTCGCCAACGCCGATTTTCATATCCATCGCGCTATCTTTCGTGATGATGGAGGTTAGCGTCTGGTGGTTGCTGATTTCCAGTACGATTTCGGCGTTTACGGAGCCGATTTTGGCCTCGATCACGCGCCCTTTTAGCAAATTCGCCGCGCTTAGTTTTAGATTTTCTTCTTTTGCGAGCATTACGCTTGGAGCTTTAAAGATAAATACGACCTTTTTGCCGACTTTCAAATTTAGATTTTTTTCAGATTCGACCGTGACGGTGGCACGTAAAATTTCGCCGTTTGAGAGCTTGGCGCTGATCTGCGAATTTACCGCGCCGGTTTTTATCTCCGTGATCTCGCAGCTAAGCTGATTTCGCGCGCTTAGGCTCATACTCATACGCTGTAAATTTAAAATTTCGTTCGTATCGACGTTTATATTTGAGCAAACTTTTTCTAAAAATATCTTTTGGCTCTCCAGCATCGCGTCGTATAGCGCGATCATCTTTTTACCGTATGCGGTGAGCTCCGAGCCGCTGTTTTTCCTGTTGCCCTCGGCTCTTGCGATTAGCGGTTCGTCCGAGCGGTTATTTAGCGCGTCCAGGCTGTCCCATGCGTTTTTGTAAGAGATGCCGACGTACTCGGCGGCTTTGGTTATGCTTTTTGTGTGTTCGACGGCTTTTAAAAGCTCTATATGTTTAGCCAGCACCGATGCTCCGCCGTCTAAAAATAGCTCTAAACTAACGTCTGCTTTCATAAAAATCTCCCGAATTTTAGTCAGTAATATAAAATAATTTATTGAAATTTGTTAAGAAGTATATTTAAATATATATGAAAAATAACTTAAGTAAATTTCGTGATATTAGGCGTTTTGAAATTTATAAATTTAAAAACTACATTGAGATAAAATCCTAAGCTACCGCATCGGTAGATTTGAAATTCGGAGATTTGATGATAAAAATTTTACTGTCATTTTTGCTCGTTTTTGGCTGCGTTTTTGCCGAACAAATGCAGGAAAAGAGCGAATTTGACGACGAATTTGCTCAACCTAACGAGATTTTCGATCCGCTTGGCGGCTACAATAGAATGATGACGGGCTTTAACGATTTTATCTACACAAAGGCCATCCATCCGGCGATAAAAGGCTACAACTACGTAGTTCCCGAGCCTGCAAGAACGGCGGCGGGAAATTTTTTCGACAATCTTTTATACCCCGTTCGATTCGTAAATAACCTCTTGCAACTTAAATTTAGCGAGGCCGGCGAGGAGACGCTGAGATTTTTAGCAAATACGATCATCGGCTTTGGCGGGCTAACCGACGGCGCGAAATACTACAATTTGCAACGCCACGACGAGGACTTCGGCCAGACGTTGGGATACTGGGGCGTGGGTAGCGGTTTTCACGTTGTTTTGCCCTTTGTCGGACCTTCAAATTTGCGCGATATGGCGGGTATGATCGGGGATTATTACCTAGATCCCGTTAGCTACGTAAAACCGATGTTGGACTCCTTTGCTATAAAAACTTTTCGCCAGGGCAATCTCTTATCGCTTCATCCGGACGCTTACGACGAGCTTAAAAAGGATGCGATCGACTTGTATCCGTTTTTGCGCGACGCCTACGAACAGCGCCGAAATCACCTAATAAAGGAATAAAATGAAATTTTTAAAAACGCTTTTGC
Organism: Campylobacter rectus; assembly: GCF_004803795.1. Classification (NCBI taxonomy): domain Bacteria; kingdom Pseudomonadati; phylum Campylobacterota; class Epsilonproteobacteria; order Campylobacterales; family Campylobacteraceae; genus Campylobacter; species Campylobacter rectus. The sequence continues at coordinate 359,036 of NZ_CP012543.1, forward strand.
TCGTGCTTTTTGGCGCAGTGAGCCTATTTGCCATCGGCGAGGAGCAGATAAAACCTACGATGCAAAAAACGACGCAAGACGCCATAGGAGTGCTAAAAAACGCAAATTTGAGCAAAGACGAAAAAGTGAGTAAAATTTTCGCCGTTTTTGATCCGTATTTCGACTACGAGCAGATGTCGAAAATCGCTCTAAACAAGCGCTACAACAGTCTAAGCGCCGAGCAAAAGGCTAAATTTAATAAAGCCTTTGAAGAGCGACTAAAATCAAACTACGTCGATAAACTCTTAAGCTACAAAAATCAAGCTATAAATTTTAAAGACGCGACCAAACCAAACGTTAATCGTTACTTTTTAAACGCCGATTTAGTCGGCGAGGACGGTAAAAACTACGGCTTTACATATAAATTTTACAACGCCAAAGAACGCGGCTGGCTCATCTACGACATCGAAATTTTAGGCGTTAGTATCATTCAGACCTATCGCAGCCAGTTTGATAGCTTAATGGAAAACGAGAGCTTTGAAAATTTGCTTGAGAAGCTAAATTCGGTCCAAGCGCCGCAACAATAAAGGCGCTGATGAAGCGGATTTTTAAATTTATCGTTACTTTCCCAAAAAGCGTTATCGCAGGCGTACTCACCGCGACGCTATTTTTTGGATATTTTAGCGGCAAGCTCGAAGTTGATGCCTCGACCGAGACGTTGCTGCTTGAAAACGATAAAGATTTAGCCGTTTTTAGAGACGTTTTTAAGCGCTACGTAAGCCCCAACTACCTAGTCGTCGCCTATACGCCAAAGGACGATATTTTAGCGCCCGCGACGCTTGAAAAGATAAAAAATTTAAGCGACGAGCTGGCTAAAAACGAGCTCGTATCAAACGTCATTTCTATCCTAAATATTCCTCTTTTGCAAAGCGGCTCAAACGAGCTAGGCGAGCTGGTTAAGCACGTGCCAAGCCTTGCTGATGCGGACATAAACAAAACTCTAGTGCGCCGCGAGTTTGGAGACAGTCCGCTTTATACGAACAACATCGTCAGCGGCGATCTAAAGACCACGGCTATCGTGCTAAATTTAAAAACCGATGAGAAATATCAAAGCATACTAAACGAGCGAAATGCCCTGCTAAACGCCAAGCTTGACGGCAACATCACAAGCGAGCAAAAACAGCGTCTAAGCACGGTAAATGCGCGCTTTAAAGCCTACCGCGACGAAGCGCGCGTAAAAGAGCATGCCGCGATCGAGCAAATCCGCAAGGCGGTAGCTAAATTTAGCGGCGAGGAGAGCCTATTTTTAGGCGGAGCCAATATGATCGCGGATGATATGGTGGGCTTCGTGCGCTCCGATCTTGCATCATACGGCATCAGCGTTACGCTTCTTTTGATTTTTAGCCTTTGGCTGTTTTTCAGGCAGATTCGCTACGTCTTTATGCCTATTTTTATCTGCGTGATTAGCGTTATCTGGGCGAGCGGGCTGTTTGGGTTTTTCGGCTGGGAGATCACGGTGATTAGCTCAAACTACATCGCCCTTCAGCTCATCATCACGATCTCGGTCGTCATCCATCTGATCGTGAGCTACCGCGAATTTTACCTAACAAAGCCGCACCTTAGCAACTCCCAGCTGGTCTATCTCACGCTTAGAGATAAGGCTAGTCCGTCTTTTTTCGCGATTTTTACGACCGTCATCGGCTTTTTGTCGCTTGCGCTTTCGGATATCAAACCCATCATAATGCTTGGCGTTATGATGAGCGCTTCGATCACGGTCTCGCTAGCGCTAGCGTTTTTGCTATTTGGCTCTGCGATGACGCTGATGCCAAAACTTGCGCCCGTTAGGACGTTTGAAAGCAAATTCGGCTTTACCAAATACTGCGCAAAATTCGCGCTAGAGCACGGTCACGCCGTTTATATGATCGCGCTTGCGGTGCTTATTTTCGGGCTCTACGGCATCTCAAAGCTCAGGGTTGAAAACAGCTTCATTAGTTATTTTAAAGATACGACCGAGATCCATAAAGGTATGCAAGTAATAGACACCAAGCTGGGCGGCACCGTGCCCGTTGATATATTGATCAAATTTAACAAGCCCAAATTTAATGAGATCGCTGCTAAAAATGAGCCTAAAGACGAATTCGACGACGAATTTGCCGCCAGTGCGAATGAGGATAAATATTGGTTTAACCAGCATAAAATCGACGTTGCTAAAAAGGTGCATAACTACCTTGAAAACAAACGCTTCGTCGGCCACGTGAGCAGTATGGGCACCATCGTAAAGATCGTGGAAAACATCACCCGAAAGCCTATCGACGGACTCATGCTCTCGATCCTCTACGAACAGATCCCGCAAAAATACAAAGACATCATCCTAAGCCCCTATGTAAGCATAAAGGATAACGAGCTGCGCTTCACTGCGCGCACGCTAGATAGCGACGATGCGCTACGCAGGGACGAGTTTTTGCGCGAGCTAAGAACCGATATTGCAAATTTGACCGCAAACGACAACACTAGCGTGCAAGTTAGCGGCGCGATGGTGCTTTACAACAACTTGCTCCAAAGCCTCATCGTCTCGCAGGTCGATTCCTTCGGTTTTGTCGTTTTAGCGCTATTTATCGTGTTTTGCATTATTTTTAGAAGCATTAAGCTTGCCGCCATCGCCATCATCTCGAATTTGATCCCGCTTTGCGCGGTTTTTGGCGTTATGGGAGCGCTGGGCATCCCGCTTGATATAATGAGTATTACGATAGCGGCTATCAGCATAGGTATCGGCGTGGACGACATCATCCACTATATCCACCGCTTAAAAATCGAGCTTAGAAGCAGAAACGTCGCCGAGGCTATCAAAGCTTCGCACGCCAGCATCGGTTATGCGATGTATTACACCTCGTTTGCGGTTATACTGGGCTTTAGCATAATGGTGACGAGTAACTTTATCCCTACGATTTATTTCGGGCTTTTGACCGATCTTGTTATGATAATGATGTTGCTGGGGGCGTTGGTGTTGCTGCCGACCCTGATCTCTACCTTTTACCGGGTTAAAATTCCCTGCTGATTCCCCGTAAACGACGGATTTCAAGCTTTAAAATTTTAAACCCGCTTCGGTTACGTATTTCATATACGCGCCCTCGCGGGTTAAAATTTTAAAGTTAAACTACGCCTATTGCGTCTGGAATACTTATATCATATCTTACGAAATTTGCAAATTTTGCCCACCGAAACCCGCATCTTTAAAACGTAAATTTAAAACGTGCGGCGCGATAGCGCCAAATTAGACCTGCACGCAGTGCAGCAACTTCTCACGTCGTAGGGGATAGGGGATTGTTAAGGGGGAAGGGAGCTCTTTTGCTTAGCTTCACTGCGTTCGTTACCGTCGCTGCGCTCTGCCAAAGCAGCTTGCAAGCAAGAAGAGACCGCTAGCGCTCGCCTTGTGCTTGCACTCTCTTTGAGAGCTGCTAGCAGAGCGCAATTCAAGCCCCCACCCCTTTACAACAAGCAAAAAACAACCTTAAATGGTTGTTCTTTGCATAAAGGTTAAAATTAAAGTAGTTTGAAAGGCGAGTAGAATTTTAACCAAGCCAAATTTAGCATCGTCAAGACTTGGGTCTGGGCGGGTAAAATTTGAAGCTGAAATTTACAAATTTGATTTCAAATTTGACCACAAAGAGTCAAGGCGAAGTATTGCGAGATGGATTTTTACTCCGCTGCGCTCACAACGCTAAAGCGAGGAAGGGATTTGCTTTCCTTATGGACGCAACTGCTTGCATAAAAATTTAGCGTAGGCCGGACTTTTGCTTTGCGGTTGCGAGTGTAACGAGGCAAAGGCAGTCTGCTGAGCTAAATTTTACCAGCTCCGTTAAAGACGCTTGCGAGACAGGCCGCCACAAAGGTTAAAACTACTCCTTTAAAACCTTCAAAAACGAATACACGTCTCTCACGCCGTCGATGTGCTTGGCATACCAGATCGCGTGTTTTTCCTGCTCGATATCGGTGATGATGCCCGTAAATACGACGTTACACTGCACAACGCCAACTCTTATGCTGGTGCCGCTAATGATGCTATCTTTAAAAAGGCTGTTTTTCAAATTTAGCATTATGGCGAGGTTGCTTTCGCATTCGCCGCCGTTTTCGGGGAAGCGAATATACGTGTAGATTTTACTCACGCCGCTCGTATTTTTGGCGAGTTCTATTAGCTTGTTTTTGTGCTCGGCATCGGGCACCACGCCGATTAGATACACGTCGCCGTAAAAGCTCTCGACGTCCAGGTTTAGGTTGCTAAGCCCGCTCGTGCCTAAAATTTTAGTTTGGATTTTGGTTTTTATAAATTTGTCTTTTGTTATCGAGTATATGCCGCGCTCGTCTTGGCTGATAGAGTAGGCGTCGTAGATGTTTATGCCCGTTAGCGGCGTCACGGTCGTAAAGAGTTCGAGGCAGCCGCCGAGGAAAAATATCGGCGTAAAAATGAGAATGTTTTTTAAAAAAATTCGCGCAAATAGCTTTTTCATCACAGGCCTATAAAATTTGCCTAAATACTATAAAAATCAAACTAAAATTTATATAAATTTGCTATAATCGCGCTCACCATCCAAAAACGCGGAGGATAAAGCGATCTGGTGGCGCTCGCGGACTTCAAATCCGATGGCGGGGCGGTTGACCGCTTCGCGGGGAGTTCGATTCTCTCATCCTCTCGCCAAACTTCTAAATTTATTATCTTAAAACAAGCAAATTTCAGCTACAATAAGCCGTTTATGTTAAATTAATTTAAGGTTTTTATTTTGGCTAAGTCGTCAGCTTCTAAATCTTCTCTCGCTCGTACCGTTTTAGGCAAGATATACGCGGTGATTTTTTCCGCCGCCGTTGCACTGATCTGCGCGGCTAGTTTTGGGTTAAATTTAAAATTCGAAAGCGTCAAAGAGGACATTTATGCGGCGAATTCTTATTTTAAATTTTTCATCAAAGAGCGCGCTTTGGCCGTGGGAAACGAACTAAAACTCATCGAAAAATATATCGGCGCTCGCGATTTTAACATAAAAGATATTTTTGATTTTTCTTTAAAAGACAATCCTGAATACAAGGCCTTTTTCATCGCAAACGAGCAAGGCGAGATAGAGTTTGCCAGCGATGAAAATTTGCGCTCCAAATACTCCGCTTTTTTTCTCTCAAAGCCTTGGCAAAGCGAGCCGACGGATAAAATTTTAAGGTCTGAGTTTATGTTTAACAAAGGCGATGCACCCTCGAGATTTATCGCCAAAAAGATAAAAGGAGGCAAAACTCTAGCCGTACTCGTGTGTTTTACGGCGATTTACGAGGAGTTTGCGCGCAAGCACGAGGAATACGGAGTAAAATCATTCGTGATAGATAAAAACGGCAAAATTTTATTTCATCAAGACAGCGAACTGGTTTTAGAACATAAAAGCATCTTTGATCTTTACGATTTGAGCGCTGATTATTTGGATAGCCGCGAGGTAAAGATTGCAAAATTCGGCTCTTTAAGCAGTGATATTTATTACGTTCAAAAGATTCCCGATATCGACTTTGCCGTGGTTTCTTATTATCCTATGGGTAAATTTATAAAAGAAAATTTGCTCTTTTTAACCCTTTGCGCGGCGTTTTTTATCGTCGGCGCTTTTTTTACGTTTTACTGCGTTAAGTTTTTCAAAAATAGCGTCATAAAGCCCGTTTTATCCATCAAAAATTTGCTCGCGAAAACCGCACGCGGCGAGGAGCTAAAAGTATGCGCCAAGCTTTGCGAAATAGAAGAGTTTGAGCAGATTGTCGGCGGGATCGTGCAAATTTACGGCGACTATAACGCAAAAAAGGCGAAATTTGAAGATGATTCGCATAAATTCGGATTTTTGTTTGAAAAAGGTCCTTTTATCTTGTTGTTAATCGACGCAAAAAGCGGTGCGATAACTCGTGCTAGCGCAAAGGCGCTCGAGTTTTACGGCTTAAGTTCGGAAGAGATACGGCAAAAAAATTTAGCCCAGCTAAATGCGTCAAATTTGATAGATGTAAAAATAGAACAAGAAGGCGAGGTGCAAATTTACGAAACCAGCCAATTTACGGCAAACGGCGAGATAAGGCAGGTGCGCATCAGTAAGCAAAATTATGAGCTAAATAACGGTGAAAAGATCGGTTTTTGCATCGTGAAGGATGTTACGCAAAGCAATATCTTAAAGAAAAACGCGCAAAAACAAAACGAGATAGCCGCGTATTCGCCGTTATTTAGTATCGTTTGGAAAGATCGTCTCATAGGCGAGATAGCAAACGTCTCGGACAATATCGAACGCGTGCTGGGATACAAAAAAAGCGAGATATTTTCAAGCGAATTTGACTTTAAAAACGTCATCCATCCTGACGATCTGGGTAGGCTTACGAATGAATTTAATATTAAATTTAGCCTATTTAACGCCGCTTCGCTCAAAAAAGGTCACGAGTCACTGCAAGCTTGCAGGCTGATAAGAAAAAATTTAGAGGTCATAAACTGTAGCGTATTTATCAAATTTATCTCGAAAGACGGCAGAACCGTGGACGAGGTGATCGGGTATTTTATCGAAAGCGAACTGGTGGCGAATTTGAGCTCTGAATCCGGCACTAATGTGTTAAAAAGGCTAACCGACGAAAAAGAGGATGCGCACAAAAATACGATTTTGAATTTATTCGCAAACGCGAACGAGGGTGTCGCCATAGTCGGATTAAACGGCGTATTTTTGGAGGCAAATGAGGCGTTTTGTAAAATAACGGGCTACACTAAAGACGAAGCCGTCGGCAAACCGTCAAATTTACTAAAATCAGGCGTGCATGATGCTAAATTTTACATAAATATGTGGAAAAGCTTGCTAAAAAGCGGCTTTTACAGCGGCGAAATTTACAACAAGCGTAAAAACGGCGAAATTTATCTTGAACGCTTAAGTATCGTCGCCGTTTATAGCGGCGCAAAACCTAGCTACTTCGTGGCGGCGTTTCACGAGCTGCCGTGGAAGGAGCCCGAGGCAAAACCGGACGAATCAAAAGCAAAGGAGCAAGAGTGAGCGAATTTGACGCGAACGTTTATGAGCACGATATACCGAGCGGTACGAGGTTGTATTTCGGACAAAGCGCGAAACTAAAAAGAAAGATCGAGCGCACGGCGAGCGAAATTTTAGAAAAAAACGGATTTCACGAGATCGTGACGCCGTTTTTCTCGTATCACCAGCATCTAAGCGTGCAGCCCACGGCTCTGGTGCGCTTTAGCGATCACGAAAATCATCAAATCAGTCTGCGCGCCGATAGCACCGTAGACGTCGTGCGCATCGTACTTAGACGGCTAAAAGATACCGAGCCTAAACGCTGGTTTTATATCCAGCCCGTTTTTAAGTATCCCAGCGCCGAAATTTATCAAATCGGCGCCGAGCTAATCGGCGAGAGCGATCTGGCTACTAGCGTCAAGATCGCAAAGGAGCTTTTTGAGTCGTTTGACCTCGCGCCCGTGCTGCAAATCAGCCATATCGCGATCCCGCAGATCGTGTGCAGGCTGCTAAATTTGCCTATTTCGATATTTGAGCACGGCGAGATCGAAAAAATCCTAAATCAAAACGAAGAGTGGCTAAAAAGGCTGGCTTTCGTAAATACGGTCGAGGGCATCGACGAGATTTTGCCGCTGGTTCCGGACGAGATAAAAACCGCGCTACTTGAGATAAAAGAGCTGGCGCAGGCGGTAAAATATGAAAATTTAAGAATTGTTCCGTTATATTATTCAAAGATGAGGTATTATGACAAGCTGTTTTTTAGATTTTTAGGCGGCAACGCCGTGCTAAGCGGCGGCGGCAACTACGAGATAGAGGGCATCAAAAGCAGCGGATTTGGCGTATATACCGACGCGTTAATCGAAAATTTAGATCAAAAGGAGAGAGTATGAGCAAGGCTGACGTGATAGTGGGCGTGCAGTGGGGAGACGAAGGCAAGGGCAAGATCGTAGATCTGCTAAGCGGCGACTACGATATGGTGTGCAGGTGCCAAGGCGGGCACAACGCGGGCCACACGATCGTCGTGGAGGGTAAGAAAATCGCGCTGCATCAGGTTCCTTCGGGCATACTTCATAAAAATATAATCAACATCATCGGCAACGGCGTTGTGCTCTGTCCGGCCGCGATAATCGAAGAACTAAAGCAGTTTGGAGACGTCTCGGGGCGGTTATTTATCAGCGACAAGGCGCATTTAAATTTGCCTTATCACGCGCAAATCGACCAAGCCAAAGAAAAGGCCAAAGGCGCACACGCTATCGGCACGACCGGCAAGGGCATAGGGCCTGCGTATAGCGACAAAATCAGCCGCAGCGGACACCGCGTAGGGGAGCTAAAAAATCCCGAAAAGCTTTGCGACGCGATCTTAGCCGATTTTGCGGCAAATAAAGCGTTTTTAGACGTTTTGGGCGTCAAAGCGCCTGCGCGCGAGGAGCTTTTGGGCGAGCTAAAGAGCTACGAGGCTGCGCTGGGTAAATTTATCGTAGATACCACGCATATGGTGTGGGAAGCCATAGACGCGGATAAGAAAATTTTACTCGAGGGTGCGCAGGGCACGCTGCTAGACATCGATCACGGCACGTATCCTTTCGTAACCAGCTCAAACACCGTAACCGCAGGCAGCTGCAGCGGTATCGGACTAAGCCCTAAAAACGTCGGCGACGTAATCGGCATCATCAAAGCCTACACCACGCGCGTTGGCAACGGCACTTTCCCGACCGAGGATATGGGCGAGGACGGCGAAAAGATACGCGATATCGGACGCGAATACGGCGCTACGACTGGCAGACCGCGCCGCACGGGTTGGTTTGACGCAGTCGGAGTGAGATACGCAGCGAGGCTTGACGGCGTGGATAAATTTGCGCTGATGAAGCTTGACGTTTTAGACGGCTTTAAAAAGGTAAAAATCTGCAAAGCCTACGAGAAAAACGGCAAGATAATCGAGTATTTCCCAAGCGATTTGGAGGGCGTAAAACCGGTTTACGAGGAGCTTGAGGGCTGGGATAAGGTAGAAGGGGTGCGCAAATTTGACGATCTACCCGCAAATGCCAAGGCTTTTATCAAACGCATCGAGGAGATCACGGGCGTAAAGGTCGGCATAGTATCTACTAGCCCGGAGCGCGAAGACACGATAGTTCGTTAAGATGAAAAGCAAATTTACGCAAATCGTAAATATAAAAAAGCGAAATTTAGACAAAATCGAGCTAAATTTGGCAAGAACCAGAAACGAAGCCGCGATGATAGAGGGCTTCATAGCGCAGGCCGCCGAGCAAATTTCAAAATTTGAAATGCCATCAAGCGGCTCTGCGATCGATCTGCGAGGTTCGCTGGAGCTTCTTGGTGCGATGCGGCGAGAAAAGAATCTGCTAACCGAGCGGCTGGAGCTAATGAAAAAAAACATCGCGCATCTCGAGCGGCAGCACAAGGCAGCCAATCTAGAGTATGAAAAGATAAAATACCTGCAAACGCAGGACTTTAGCGCGCAAATAGAAAAGATAAAAAAGGCCGAAGCGGCGGCTCTGGACGAGTTTGCGACGATGAATTTTACTAGGCAAAAAAATGCGGATCAATGATTTGGATTTGAGTGACTGGAAAAACTGCGACATAAATACCGATAGTCTTTGGTTTATCGCAGAGCGCGATAAAAGCGGTAAACATAAAAACATCTATCACGGTAATTTTATCCCGCAGATCCCAAATCAACTCCTGCGCCGATATACCAAAAGGGGCGAATTTGTGTTTGAGCCTTTTATGGGTAGCGGCACGACGCTGTTTGAGTGCGAAAATTTGGATCGAAAATATATCGGTTTTGATATAAATCCATTGATGTTGGATTATGTGCGCCAAAGTATGCAAAACTCGAATTTTAGTGATTTTTTTATAGCTGAGTGTGATTCGATGAATGCCCAAAGTGTTGATAAAAATTTTGAAAATATGGGTATTAAAAATGTACAATTCGTCCTGATGCATCCGCCTTATATGGATATCGTTAAATTTACGGATGACGAAAACGACCTATCTAGATGTGACAATATAAATGAATTTGTAAAAAAATTTAAGCTTGTCTGTGAAAATTCTTTAAAATTTTTGGACAAAAATCGTTATTTTGCTGTAGTGATCGGCGATATTTATAAAAATAGCGAAATTTTGCCGCTTAGCTTTTACTGTATGGATATGATAAAGAGAAATTTTAAAGTCAAGTTAAAAGGTATAGTCGTAAAAAATATCGAAGGTAATCGCGGCAAACTAGGCACGAGCGGAATTTGGCGGTATCGTGCGTTAAAAAACGATTATTATATTTTTAAGCACGAATATATTTTGGTTTTTAAAAAGGAGTTTTGATGACAACACATGTTTTTATAGTTGATAACAATACCTTTAAATATCATTTGGAATATATGTTTGCCGGAACTGGGGCTGGAAATAATTTTATAGATTTTAATAGTGTTGGCACTACAAATTTACACTATGCGACTGAAAATAATTTGCTTGGAATGATTGCAGATATAAGCAGAATTCGCATTGGCGATAATGTTGTTTTTTATTTACAGCAAGATTATTCTAAAGGTATATATGAGGGCAAATTTTATGGTATTTTTAGAGTAAGAAGCCTTGGCTTTTTAGATAATAATGATGGCGGACAATTTTTAATAAATGAATTACAAAAATCACTCACATTTAGAATCTTAATTGAACCTTTGGAAGTTTATGCAGATGGCGTTACTGAATGGGAGGCGCTTGACGAGATAAAAAATATTTGTTCGCCAAATCAAATGCTTTGGAGCTTGATATATAGGAAATTAAAAGGCAATCGTGGAAATACGATGATAACTATTTATGAATTTGAGCGGCTATATCAGCTTATTAGAGAAAAAAATTATTATGTTCCACTTGGCGGACAAAATTTTAGTTTTGATTCATACTCTCAACAAATCATTCAAATTCCGCAAAGTAATTCTTACGATGGGAGATTTGGAAGTATAAATATCTTGCCGAGACTTTTGGCAAAATACGAAAAAGGGCATCAGTTTGAGACTCATCTGCAGGCTTACATTTTACAGAATATAGAGCAAATTTTTAATTCGGGTTTTGAATGGATAGAATGGATAGGAAATGAAGTCTCATGCGGTGTTGGCATGCAACGTATCGATATTATGCTGTCAAAAATAAATGGAATAAATAGAGTTTGTATGCCTATTGAATTAAAATCAAGCGAAGCTTATCTGGGTATAACCCATCAAATTCAAAGATATGTTGATTGGATTAGACAATATTATCTGCCAAATCGTCAATCTGATTTGGTGCCAGTATTGATTTCTAGACAAATCTTAGATAAAAATTCTCAATATTTCAGTAACCTAATAGCTGAATTTCAAAATTTTAATGCCATAAACAATATCAACTTAAAATACATAGAATTCACTATTGAGAATAATAGTATAAATTTTAGTAAAATCGTATATTAATGAACTACATCGGCTCTAAATTTAAACTCTCAAGCTGGATAAGAGACGAGATTTGCAAAGTTGTTGGCAATGATTTATCGCAAAAAATCTTCTGCGATATCTTTGCGGGCACCGGTATAGTCGGGCGGACTTTTAAAGCAAGCGTGAAAAAAGTCATCGCAAACGATATAGAGCCCTATAGTTATGTCTTAAATAAAAACTACATCAGTAATCATAAAATTTTAAGACAAACGGACGATTTGATAAATGAATTAAACGATCTTAAACCCGTTGAAGACGGGTTTATTTACAAGAACTACTGCTTTGGCAGCGGTTCTGGTCGCCAATACTTTAGCGATGAAAACGGCAAAAAAATAGATACTGTCAGGCAGGAAATAGAAAGATGGCATAAAATCGGAAAAATGACCGATGAAATTTACTATTTTTTGTTGGCTTCGCTTATAGAAAGCGCAGACAAAGTCGCAAATACTGCATCAGTTTATGGAGCGTTTCTAAAAAATATCAAAGCATCTGCCTTAAAGCCATTGGTTTTGGAAGCAGCTAAATTTGAGATAAATGACAATGTCCACGATGTTTATCAGATGGATGCAAATAAACTGATAAGAGAAATTGCCGGCGATATTTTGTATTTAGATCCGCCTTATAATGCTCGGCAATATGGCGCAAACTACCACTTATTGAACACCATAGCACTTTATGATAAATTTACGCCAAAGGGCAAGACTGGATTGCGAAACTATATGCGCTCGAAATATTGTTCAAAAAACGGTGTTGCAACTGAATTTGAAAATTTAATAAAAAATGCAAATTTTAAATATATCTTTTTAAGTTACAACAATGAAGGACTGATGAATGAGTATCAAATTCGCAAAATTTTACTCAAATACGGCAAGTATAATTTAGTAAAAAAAGAATATCAAAGGTTTAAAGCCGATAAAAGCGAAAATCGTAAGCATAAGGCCGATTCTACGTTTGAATATTTGCATGTTTTGGAAAAAATAAACTGAAAGCAAGAGGATAAATTTTGAAAATTTTTTTGATTTTACTAACTTTAAATTTATGCGTTTGGGGCGCAGACGGCGCGAACGCCCAAAGCGCGAGCCAAAGCGGCTTTAAGATCCCCGTGGACTGCGTTTCGATCTTTGAAGCTAGAAAAGACGAGATAAAAAAAGAGATCGCAAGACTTGATGAGGCAAGGCAGAGCTTGGAGGCTTTTCGGGCGAGTTCGGCGGCGCTTTTTGAGGAGCGAAACGCCAAACTGGCCGCCAAAGAGGCCGAGATAAACGCGACTCTAGCCCGCGCGCAAGAGGAAAAAAGGCAGACCGAGCAGCTACTAAAGAAAAATGGCGAAATTCTAAAAGAGCTAAAAACGATGACTAGCGACAAGGTCGGCGAGACCTACGGCAAGATGAAAGATCAAGCCGCCGCCGACGTTCTAAGCGCGATGGATAGGGCGGATGCGGCTAGCATCATGTACTCGCTAAGTCCTAAAAAAATCTCTGCGATAATGGCCAAAATGGAGCCTGCTGCAGCGTCTGAAATCACGCTTTTAATCAAGCAAGGCCCGCCCTTTATAAAGGCCGAAAAAAACGTAACGCAGGAAGTCTCTCCGACCTCGCCCGACGGCCCCGCGGGAAATCTGTTAAATTTGTGATTTAAAACCCGGATAAATTCGCTCGGTGTTTAAATTTTGACCTAAATTTAGCTAGCGCGGTTAAATTTTACGGACGGATCAGCGAGCTAAAATTTGTATTAAATTTGGCTCAAGATAAGTTAATAGGATTTTTAGCTGCGACTTGCGTTGCTACTTATAAGACCTCTTATCAATTTTAGCACAATATGATAGAGCTTTTTTATAGAAACATCACTTCGTGAGTGATTCGCTTGTTTTATCATTATATCTAAATTCACACTCTTTTAAGATAAAGCAAGAAATTCTCTTTGCTTAGCTTCCCTGCGGTCGCTACCGTCGCTACGCTTGAGAAGATTCCTTTAAATTTTGTTTAGCGTATCCCTCTCTGCTCGCAGTAGCAACGCGAGTCGTAGCTCTTGTGCTTAACCGTGCTTTGTTTGCTACCGATAAGACGCACTCTCTTTGAGAAAAACTCCTTTTGGAAGTTTTTAACTTATCTTGGGCCTAAATTTTAAGCGATCGAGTTAAATTTGCGCAGGTAATTCGAAAGATAAATTTAATATTCGTAGCAAATTTGAACCTAAAATCGGCTCGCGCTCAAATTTGCAGAGCGCTTTTGGCTGAGGTTTTGGGCGGATTTGTAGCGGCTCGAAGCGGGATTTGAAGCCGCGAAATTCGCCGTTTTATAGCGACTAAATTCGATGCTCGCTATTTGCTCGGTAAAGTAAAATCAAATTTAACATACCGCTTTGGACGCCTGGCAAGCGACATAAAATTAAAATTTCCTTTTGAGGCATCAAAATTTAACGCCAAAGCCTAAATTTAGTTCGCGCCAAATCTTAAAAACGCTAAAAGTATTTTTATCTACGCATAAAATTTAGTTTCAAATTTTGATGACCGCAAGCACGCCTAAAAGCCCGACAAAACCTAAAAACGCCGCGCGCTTTTAGGTATTTCTTACCAAATTTTGGTTAAAATCAAACCCAAAAAGAGAGGTAAAAATGCGTATAAAACTCCCACACACGCCCTATATCGCACACAAAATCGCTATTGATTTATTAAAGTCCGGATTTGTAAATTTAACGCGCGGAGTAGAGCCCGTAGCGGCATGCGCGAAAGAAATTTTAGATAACGATTTACAAAAAGAAAAGGCTCTGGAAGAGCGCGTAAACGAGGTGCTAACCGAGAACGAAGACGATATGGAGAGTATGCAAGTCGATAGAAAAAATATGTTTTGGCTCGTAAAAAAGAAGCTCGCTAAAGAGTACGGCGTGATCCTAGCTTACGAGGACCGCTTTAGCAACGTCGCTCACCTCGTGCTTGAAAGCGCTTGGAAAAAGGGACTCATCGACTACACGGTCTCCGAAAACCGTATCAAAAACATCATCTACGGCTCGATCGAAGAGTATCTAAAAACTTATGAAATTTTACAAGACGTGGTCATCGACAAGATCGAGGGCTACAAGCGCAAGCTGATTCCGGGCACTGAGGAGTACGACATCGTATTTGAGCGGCTCTATGAGGACGAATTAAGAAAAAGAGGCATGTTGTGAGAGCTTATATTTACCTTGAAAACGGCGTTTTTTTGCAGGCAAAGGCCTTTGGCGCAAGCGGTACGGCTAGCGGCGAAATGGTATTTAACACGAGTCTAACGGGCTACCAGGAGATCATAAGCGATCCTAGTTATGCGGGGCAGTTTATCGTTTTTACCATGCCTGAGATCGGCATAGTGGGCGCAAACGAAGACGATATGGAGAGCGCGAAAATCCACGCTAGCGGCGTTTTGATGAGGGATTTTAACGCCGCTCCTTCAAATTTCCGCTCGCAAAAAAACCTGGAGGAGTTTTTTAAAGAGCAAGGCAAATTCGGCGTTTACGATATCGATACTAGATTTTTAACCAAGATGTTGCGCGATAACGGCGCGCTACACGCGGTGATCTCGACTGAAATTTCAGACGAAAAGGAGCTAAAAAAGCTGCTTGAAAGCTCGCCTAGAATCTCAGAGATAAACTACGTCGCAAAGGTGAGCACGGAGAAAATTTACGCTCACGAAAGAGGCGCCTGGGATCATACGAGCAAATCCTACGCCCAGCTAAAACCAAACGGCAAAAAGATCGCTGTCATCGACTACGGCGTAAAGCGAAACATCCTAAACGAGCTTTGCGAGATGGGGCTGCAGACGCAAATTTACCCGCACGACATCGAGGCGGAGGAGCTTATCGCTAAATTTAACAAAGGCGAGATAAACGGTGTGTTTCTCTCAAACGGCCCCGGCGAGCCAAAAGCCCTAAAAAACGAGATCGCTCAGATAAAAAAGCTGATTAAGGCGCGAGTACCGATTTTTGGCATCTGCCTCGGGCATCAGCTGCTTAGCAACGCGTTCGGCTTTGAGACTTACAAGCTAAAATTCGGTCAGCACGGCGCGAATCATCCCGTTTTAAATTTGCATACCAAGGCAGTCGAGATAACGGCGCAAAATCACAACTATAATATCCCCGAGGCTATCGCGCAGGTCGCAGATATCACGCATAGAAATCTTTTCGACGGCACGATCGAGGGCGTGAGATACAAAGACTATCCCGTATTTTCGGTACAGCATCACCCCGAGGCTAGCGGCGGGCCGAGCGAGAGCAAGTATATCTTTAAACAATTTTTAGAAATTTTATAGTTGCTAGTCGCGGTCGAATTTGAGTTAAATTTGCAAGTCGAATTTGGGCGAAGCGCGGGTAAAATTTGATGAATAGCGCCGAATTTATTTCGATTTTAAGCGTCGCGGCGCTTAGCTCGGTAGGCCACTGCATCGGGATGTGCGGCGGATTTGCCTTGCTGCTTTCGCGGTTTTTGAGCGGCAAAGGTAAAAAATTTAGCCTTGCCGTTATCGCGGGATATCACCTGGCTAGGATTTGCGCTTATATACTTCTAGGCTTTATTTTCGGGTCGCTGGGCGGCGTTTTTACGCTGTCTCTTGCGGCGCGCGGCTACGTCTTTTTCGCTATCGGCATTTTTATGGCGGTTTTGGGAGCGGCTTTGATCAAGCGCGGAAAAGTTCTAAATTTTATCGAAAAAAACGTATTTTTATCTAAAATTTTGAACGAAAAAATGAAAGCCGCGATCGCCAAAAATAGCGTGCTCGGGTTTTTGACGCTCGGGTTTTTAAACGGACTGCTGCCGTGCGGGGTGGTTTATTATTTTTTGGCTTTAGCCATAGCTAGCGGCAGCGGCGCAAAAGGCGCTCTTATAGCGGCAACTTTTGGCGCGGTTAGTTTTTTTGCGATGAGTTTTTACGCGCTGGTTTTAAAGACCACGAGCGAAAAATTTAAAAAACACGCACTAAATTTAAGCGGCGCGGCGATAATAATTTATGGAATTTATCTATCTTTTATAGGATTTACGGCAAGCAATGGATAACATCAAAGAGCGTTTTAGACAGTATCAAGAAGCTATCGAGGCCAGCAATATCGTCTCAAAGACCGATATAAACGGTATTATCACCTTCGTAAATGACGAATTTTGCAAGATGTCGGGCTTTTCGCGAGAGGAGCTAATCGGCGCAAATCACAACATCGTGCGCCATCCGGAGGTGCCAAAGGAGGTTTTTGCCCGACTTTGGGAGACGATTTTAGCTAAAAAAGTGCATAAAGGCACGATAAGAAACCGCACGAAAGACGGTCGCGACGTCTATCTAAACACGACCGTTATACCGATTTTAAATTTACACGGACAGATTGAGGAGTTTGTAGCAATCAGGCATGACGTGACGGACGTGATAAACCTAAACAACGAGCTTAAAAAGACGAAAAAAGAGCTGTTAAATTTAAACGAAAATCTCGAAAACAGGGTCGCCGAGCAGACGGCCGAGCTTGTTAATTTAAATCAAAATCTGGAAAATTTGGTAAAAGCCGAGATCAAGAAAAACGAGGAAAAAACCAAAATGTTATTTTTGCAGTCGCGTCTAGCCTCGATGGGCGAGATGATAGCAAATATCGCCCATCAGTGGCGCCAGCCGCTAAACGAGCTTAGCATTACGCTTTTTAAGCTAAAAGAGAGCGTAAAATCAAACGAAAAATTCGAGACCGGTTACGAGCATGCAAAGCGCGTGATAAAGAGTATGTCGCAGACGATCGAGAATTTTAGAAACTTTTTTAGCGTCGAGCGCGAGAGAGAAATTTTCTCCATTTCGTCCGCGGTAGAAAATGCGCTGAAAATGGTGCAGGGAACCTACGAAAAAGAGGGAATCGACGTAAATTTAGAGCTAAAAAGCGATGGTCAAATTTACGGCTTTGAGTCGCAGCTTTGTCAGGCCGTGATTATACTACTTTCAAACGCTAAAGACGCGCTCGCAAATAAAAAAGACGATAAAAAAGTAACGCTAATGTTAGAAAAAAAGGATAAATTTGCTATCATAAGAGTAACGGATAACGCGGGCGGCATAAAAGAGGAGATAATGGACAAGATTTTTGAGCCTTATTTTACCACCAAGCACCCAAGCGCAGGCACCGGTATCGGGCTATATATGCTAAAAACCATAGCCAAAAATCACGGCGGAAGCGCAAGCGCTAGAAACGTAAAATTTGGAGCGGAATTTGAAATAAAACTACCGCTAAAAGGAGGGGAAGATGAAAAATTTTAAAGAGCTTACGTTGCTGCTAGTCGAGGATGAGGATAGTATAAGAGAGTCGATGCAAGAGGTTTTTAGCGGCATGTTTCAAAAGGTCATATCGGCTTCAAACGGCGACGAGGGGCTTAAGAAATTTAAAAAATTTAGCCCGGATATCGTGATCGCCGACATTATGATGCCTATCATGGACGGCCTTGAGATGTCAAAACAGATAAAAGAGGTCTCGAAAAATACGCCCGTTATCATTCTAAGTGCGTATAGCGAAAAAGAGAGATTGCTAAAAGCGATCGACGTGGGCATCGACAAATACGTGATCAAGCCTATCGATATGGACGAGCTTTTCGTCGTGCTGGAGCAGATCGTAAAAACCAAAATCATAGGCGCCGATATCATCGAGATTTCGGGCGGATATTCGTTTAATCAAACCAAAAAAGTGCTCGTAAAAAATGGCGTCGAGATAGCGCTAACCAAAAAAGAGCTGGCCTTTATCTCGCTTTTGGTTAAACGCATCGGCACGCTGGTTTTAACCGAAGAAATAAGAAACGTGGTGTGGTTTGGCGAAAAGGTAAACGACCCCGCCGTTAGGACTTTCATCAAGCGAATACGCGATAAAGTGGGCGCAGGGCTCATCAAAAACTCACCTGGTCTAGGCTACAAAATCGAACTAAAGAAGTAAATTCTAAAATCACACAAATTTAATCCGATTAAGAATATTTATATTTTATTTTATATAAAATAACATTTTCGTAACAAAATAAACAAAGGAGGATATCGATGCGACTAGACAGGGCGCTAAGCTACGACTACACGGTCGCCAAGTATTTTATGTTCGCGACGATACTGTTTGGGATAGTCGGTATGGCTATAGGCGTGCTAATAGCCTTTCAGATGGCTTATCCCGAGCTAAACTACCTAGCGGGCGAATACGGTATTTTCGGCCGCCTAAGACCGCTGCATACGGCCGGCGTGATATTTGGATTTATGCTCTCGGGCGTATTTGCGACATGGTACTACATAGGTCAGAGGGTCTTAAAGGTCTCGATGAGCGAGTCGCCGTTTTTGATGGTTGTGGGTAAGCTGCACTTTTGGATATATATGCTGGTGATGGCTGGCGGTGTGTTT
This sequence comes from Campylobacter rectus, assembly GCF_004803795.1. Lineage (NCBI taxonomy): Bacteria > Pseudomonadati > Campylobacterota > Epsilonproteobacteria > Campylobacterales > Campylobacteraceae > Campylobacter > Campylobacter rectus. Next base: position 377,855 of record NZ_CP012543.1, read on the forward strand.
AGCCTTTTTGCGGGCGTTAGCACATCCAAAGAATACGCAGAGCTAGAGTGGCCGCTAGATATCGGCGTGGTCGTGCTTTGGGTGCTTTGGGGCGTCGGTATATTCGGGCTTATCGGCATTCGCCGCGAGAGGACGCTTTATATATCGGTTTGGTATTTTATCGCGACGTTTTTAGGTATCGCGATGCTTTATCTTTTTAACAACATGGCCGTGCCGACCAAGCTGGTTTCGGGATACGGCAACTGGTGGCACTCGGTCTCGATGTATGCGGGAGCAAATGACGCGCTGGTGCAGTGGTGGTACGGGCATAACGCCGTGGCATTCGTCTTTACCGTGCCTATCATAGCTCAAATTTATTATTTTCTGCCCAAAGAGAGCGGCCAGCCTATATTTTCTTACAAACTTTCGATTTTCTCGTTTTGGAGTCTTATGTTTTTGTATCTTTGGGCGGGCGGACACCATCTCATTTACGCCGCGATACCGGACTGGATGCAGACGATGGGCTCGGTCTTTTCTATCGTGCTTATCTTGCCTTCCTGGGGCTCGGCGATAAATATACTTCTGACGATGAAGGGCGAGTGGGTGCAGCTTAGAGAAAATCCTCTCATTAAATTTATGATTTTAGGATCTACGTTTTATATGTTTTCTACGCTTGAGGGGCCGATACTTTCTATCAAGTCCGTAAATGCTCTCGCGCACTTTACTGACTGGGTGCCCGGACACGTGCACGACGGCACGCTGGGCTGGGTCGGCTTTATGACGATGGCGGCGCTTTATCATATGACGCCGCGCGTGTTTAAGCGTGAAATTTACTCCAAATACCTAATGGAAGCGCAGTTTTGGATACAGACTATCGGCATTGTGCTGTATTTCGCCTCTATGTGGATCGCAGGCATCACGCAGGGTATGATGTGGCGCGCTACCGACGAATACGGCACTTTGGCCTATACTTTTATCGATACCGTTATAGCGATCGTGCCTTATTATTGGATTAGAGCCGTAGGCGGACTGCTTTATCTGCTCGGATTTTTTATCTTCGTTTATAATATCTACAAATCCATGTCGGCTAAGCCTTTGGCGAAAGAGCCGCTAAATGCGAGCCCTGCTGGCGTAAAGGAGGCGGCAAATGTTTAGTTGGTTAGAGAAAAATCCTTTCTTTTTCGCGGTTACTGTTTTTATATTTATCGCTTACGCGGGTATAGTTGAAATTTTACCCGACTTCGCAAATAGAGCCAGACCGCTTGAAGGCACTAAGCCGCTTACGGTTTTACAACTTGCCGGTAAACATATTTATATGAAAGATAGCTGTAATGCCTGCCACACCCAGATGATCCGTCCGTTTAAGGCGGAGACCGACAGATACGGTATGTATTCGCTTAGCGGCGAATATGCGTTCGATCGTCCGCACCTTTGGGGATCGAAAAGAACGGGCCCCGATCTAAAGCGCGTGGGCAACTACCGCACCACCGACTGGCATGAAAATCATATGAAAGACCCGACCTCCGTGGTGCCCGGCTCCATAATGCCGGCATACAAGCATCACTTTAGCAACAACGCCGACATCGATACGGCCTACGGCGAAGCCGTAACGACGAAGAAAGTATTCGGCGTGCCGTATGACGTAGAGGGTATGCCAAAGCTCGGCACCTACGAGGAAGCGCAGGCGATCGTTAAAGAAGAAGCCGCGGCTATCGTAGCGGAGATGAAAGACAAAGAGGTCAAAGAGGCATTCGGACGCGGCGAGATCCGCGAGATAGTGGCGCTCATCGCCTATATGAATAGCTTAAAATAGGCAAATTTATGGACGCGCAGACTCTAAGAGAAATCCAAGGCTACGGATTTTTCGCATTCGTGGTAGTTGCGGTGGCACTTCTTTACGGATATTATTTTCATCTTTACAAGTCCGAGCGAAGCGGCAGGCGAAACTACGAAAAATACTCCGATCTCGCTTTAAAAGACGGCATCGATGAAGAAATTTTAGAGTCTAGCGACAATGCTAAAAAGGAAAAGTAATGCAATGGTTTAACCTTGAAGACAATGTAAATTTACTAGCTCTCATCGGCGCGCTCGCTATCTTTGCGCTAACGGCTTTCGTGACGGGCAAATACGTAAAGCAGATGAAAATCGCAAAAGAGGGCGGAGAGCTGGACGAGTACGTCTGGGACGGTATAGGCGAGTATAAAAACCCTTTGCCGCTTGGCTGGGCGATCGTGTATGCGTTAGTTATAGTTTGGGCTTTGTGGTATATGCTCGCAGGCTACCCGCTAAACTCCTACTCGCAAATCGGCGAATATAACGAAGAGGTCGCCGCTGCGAACGCTAAATTTGAAAAACGCTTCGCAAACCCCGACATCAAGACGCTTCACGCGATGGGAGAGAGCGTATTTTTGGTGCAGTGCTCGGCCTGCCACGGCATCACGGGCGACGGCATAGGCGGCAAGGCGGCCGATTTGGCGCTCTGGGGGAGCGAAGAGGGCATCGTAGATGCGATCCTAAAGGGCTCTAAAGGACTAGACTATCCGATGGGCGAGATGCCTGCGGGTATGGCGGACGAAGAGGGCGCAAAGGCGATCGCGGCTTACATCGCTAAGGAAATTTCCGGTATAAAAAAGACTAAAAACGAAAATCTGGTTGCGAGCGGCAAGGAGCTGTTTGCGGCTTGCGCAGCCTGCCACGGCGAGGACGGCAAGGGTATGGAGGGTATGAGCCCGGACCTCTCTAAATACGGCACGGCGTCCTTTGTAGAGGATGTTTTGCAGCGCGGCAAAAAGGGCGACATCGGCGCAATGCCTAAATTTAACGACGGCAGACTAAATGCTTTGCAACAAAAAGCGGTCGGCGAATACGTCATCTCGCTCTCGAAAGGAGAATAAATGGAAAACACCGATAGAAACGTCTTTGGACTGCACGGCGTGACGGGGATGCTCATCGCGACTGTGTTGCTACTGGCGATTTTGGCGACGCTCACGTATTTTGCTATTAAGCTCCAGCAAGAGGTCGCGCAAAAGCCCTACACGCTAAACGCATCCGAGCTAAGGATGAAAAGCGCGGATAACGCCAAACAAGTGCGCGTAAAGGAGTGAGTATGCAAGCGGTTTTAGAAAAAATCATCGTCGCGGGTCTCATCGCGTCTGCCGTCATCGCGGCGTGGGCGGTTTTGACGCCAAATCACCTTTTCGTCGGATGAAATTTGATAAATCAAGGAGCGGAGACTCGGCCGCTCTTTTTCAAATTTTTCGCTTAAATTTAAGCGGTGCGTTTTGCTTTTTGCGCGAAAAAGTATGATCTTGCCGATGAAATTTTTAAATTTTACTCGTTTAAATTTAATTGCGTCGGTTTTTTTACGGGTCGTTAAATTCGGAAATATTAAATTTGTTCGCTCTTTAAAATTCGCAAATTTAATCACGAGAAAAAGGGCTTGCGTTTGCTAAAATTTATAAATTTCGCCCGCTCGAGTTTGGCAACTTTTCTCTCGCTATTTTTATTTAAATTCCTAAAATTTATTTGCTTTGATTTGACCGCTCTTTGTCGTTTTTTCGCGCTCAAATTTGCAAATTTGGCCCACGCATTTTTTATCTTTTTGCTTTTTATTTACGGCGCGGCGACTTTACAGGGTTCAAATTTGCCTCGCGAGATAGTCTTGGTAAATCAAAACATCTTAAGCCCCGCCGTGAGCGAGAAAATCGCGGTTTTGGGCGAGGAGCTAGCGAGCAAAAGCGGCGTGTTTGCAGGGGTTGCGGTTTATGAGAGCTTGGACGGTAAAACGCTAAAAGAAGCGGCCGCGCAGCTAAATTTGACCCCGCCTTACGTGCTTTTGATGCTTGCTAAAACGGAGCATAAGGTGGAAATTTTTGCCGATCACCAGACGCTAAAGCTTTTTGATAAAGAGAAAATTTTAAGCCCGTATCCTAGCTCGGGCTCTATTTTGCCGATTTTAGCGTCCAAAAACGGCAAAGATATCTTTAACGCCGCCGTGCTAAACGGCTACGCGGATCTTGCCGAACAGATCGCCGCGAGCAAAGGCGTGAGCTTGCAAAACGCGGTAGGCAATCAAAACCGCCTGACGTTAGATGCGTTTAGGATTTTTATCTACGGCTCTATCGCTCTGGTTATTTGCGCCGCTATTTTTAGAAAATTTAGGAGGAAAAATGGCTAAAAACTACTGGCCTCACGCTATCGTTATCTCGCTCGTTTTGATAATAATCTCCTGCGTGGCGACCATCGTCGTAGCCGTCAAAAACCCAGTGGAGATGGACGGTTTTTACTTCGAGCGCTACCAAAACGTCGATGAAAATATAAACGAGATCGAGGCTAGCCAGCGCAGGTTTGACGCCAAGTATGCTCTTAAATTTGAGCCTGAATTTAACGGGCTAAGCGGATATTTTAAGATCGCCGTCACGCCTAAAAACGGCTCTTTAGCGCCAAATTTTACTCACGAAATTTTACTAACCAGACCTGCGACGAACGAGCAAAATCAAAATTTAAACGCCAAATTTGACGGGCAAATTTTAAAAACGCAGCCCGTAGCTTTGCCCAAAAAAGGCAAATGGCAAATTTTGCTAAAAATCTCCGACGCAAACGACACGGGCTTTTATAAATTTAGCTTCGAAGCGCGCTAGTTTTCTTTGATTTTCAGCCGCTCTGAGTTATCATTGCGTCAAAAAACAAAGAGCTTTTATGCAAAATTTAGACAAACTTTATATTTTTAGCAACTCCCGTAAGATCCGCGAATTTAACGCGAAATTTCAAAACGAACTCGTGCCAAAGGCCATGACGATAGCGCAGTTTGAGCAAAAGGCCGTGCTGGTGCCGGGGCGCTTTGAGGCGGACGAGGCGTACGCGCTGGTGCTGATGCAGCGAGCCTGCGCGAGCGTGAGAGAGGCCTCCGAGCAGCTGCGTATCCCGTCCGAGTTTTTTGCTTTTTTGAAAAACAACGACTATCTTTTTAGCTTTTTTAAGGAGCTCGCCATCAGCAAAAAGAGCGTGGCGGATCTGAAATTTAGCGATATTTACGCCGATTACGAGGAGCATCTGGGTATCCTCGAGGCGGTGCTTGCGCGATATAAGGAGCTGCTCGCGGCCGAAAATCTATACGACGGCATCGCGCTGCCTGAAATTTACCGGCTAAACGGCGGGTTTGTGAGGGAATTTCGCGAGATTTATCTTGAAGTAGACGGCTTTTTGAGCGAATTTGAGTGGGAGCTGTTTGGCGAGATAGCCAAGCTAACGACGCTAAAAATCATCTTTCAAACCAGTAAATTTAACAAAAAACTGATCCTAAAACTAGCCGAAATCTCCGGCATTGACACGAGCGAGTTTAGCCTATACGGCGAATTTGAGCTAAATTTGAGCTCGCGCGAGCTAAAAAAAACGGGCGCCGTGCGCAAAAATCCGCTCGTTTTAAAAAGGAGCTTTAGTGCTAGAAGCCTGCAGGCAGCCTACGCGATGGCAAAGGCTAGCGAGTTTGTCGCAGGGGGCATCAAGCCCGAAAACATCGCCGTTATCTTGCCTGATGAGAGCTTTGCCGAGATCTTGCGCTTGCACGACCGCGGCAAGATGTTTAACTTTGCGATGGGCGAGAGCTTCACGCGAACGCGGTTTTTTCAAATTTTAAAGTGCATAGTAACCGCGATAAACGACAAAATCCGCGTAAATTTGAGCGAGGATAACTACGCGAATTTTAACGAATTCGAGTTTAATCTGTGCGAATTTGGTGTCGGCTCCGAGCTGTTTGCTAAATTTAAAAACGGTTTTGAAGAGCCTTGCTCGTTTGAGGATTTTAGGGCGCTTATGGAGGAGATTTTGGCGCTTGAGAGCGACCCCGCCGCCGCGCAAAAAACTCGCGAGGAGCTATTTTACGCGCAGAGTTTGGCGCGGTATTTTAGCTTTACGCTGCGTCAAATTTGCGAGATATTTTTGATAAAGCTAGCCAGGCTTAGGCTTGATCACGTAGGCGGCGGCAAGATCGGCGTCATGGGCGTTTTGGAGAGTCGCGGACTTAAATTTGAGGGCGTCATAGTGCTTGATTTTAACGACGATTTGGTGCCAAAGCGTAGCGTAAACGAGATGTTTTTAAGCTCGCGCGTGCGCCAAAAGGCGGGCCTCATCGGCTACGTCGACCGTGAAAATTTGCAGAGATTTTACTACGAGAGTCTAATCGGCGGCGCGAAAAAAGCGGCGATATGCTACGCGGCAAACGAGGAGAAAATCGCGTCGAGATTTCTCGGCGAATTTAACGCCGTGGAGGACGCGAGATTTAGCGACGAGAGCTATGCGGCGCTGTTTAACGGCGAATTTGACGCAAAGACCGGTTTTGCGGACGAGCAGAAATTTGAGGCCGAGATGAACCCGCATCTTGATGAAAAGAACGAGGCTAAGTCGGGACAAGCAAAAACCGCCAAAGAGCGGAGTTTGTTTGAATTTGACGTGCAGGGCGAGCTAGATTCTGGCGCAAATTTAGTCGGTAAATTTGACGAAAACGCTACGCAAAACAAAACGCCGAGCCAAAATCCGCGAGCGCTAAATTTTATAAAATTTACGCGAAAAACGCCCGCAAAGCCTAAAATTTTCGAGCAAGATATCATCGTCAAGCACGATTTTTTCGCTATCCCGCTCTCTTTTAGCAGGCTAAACACCTATTTGCAGTGCCCGCGGCGGTATTATTACAGATATATCCTAGGCGTAAAGCCGCCCGTGATGCCGCAAACGGCGTCCGCGGCGGACTTTGGCAACTCGCTGCACAGGGCGCTTTTTGAGTATTACTCTAAATTTGAGAGGTTTGACCTCGCTAAATTTGAAACGGTGCTAAGGGAACTAAACATGCCACCGCTAGAGCGCGAGATAACGATGATAGAGATGGAAAAATTTAAGGCCGTAGAGGACGCGAGATATGAGGCCGGATGGCGCGTGCATGGGCTCGAAAAAGAGCTTGATAGCGTGTTTGCAGGCGTGCGTATAACTGGCAAAATCGACCGCATAGACGGGCGCGGCGGCGAGCTAGCGGTGATTGATTATAAAAGCGGAAAATTTGACGCCAAATCCTTGCAGCTGCCCTTTTACGAGGCGCTCGTGGGTAGGCCTTGCGAGGGGTACTTTTACGATCTAAAAGATAATATGAACTTGGTGGCGGGCGAGGCTAGCACGGAGGCGCTTGCAGAGGCGATCGAGCAGCTAAAATCCATCAACGACACGCCGATAAATTTCGGGGAGGCGAAGGGCGCGATGAGCGAATACGAAGACTATAAAATTTTAGTGAAAGGCGAGCTATGAAGCCGTTTTTGGCCCTCGAGGCGAGTGCGGGCAGCGGCAAGACATTTGCGCTTAGCGTGCGTTTTATCGCGATTTTGCTATCAGGCGCCGACGCGCGCGAGATCACGGCGCTGACCTTCACCAAAAAGGCCGCCAACGAGATGAAAGAGCGCATCGTGCAGACCTTTTTGCGGCTCGAGGAAAAGGGCGCAGAGCTAGCCGAGTTGGAGCAAATTTTGGGCGCGGGCAGGGATGAAATTTTAGCTATGCGCGACGCTCGGGCGACTCATTTTTTAGAAAGCGATCTAAAAATCGGCACGTTTGACTCGTTTTTCGTGGGCATCTTGCGCAGCTTTTGCTTAAATTTGGGGCTAAGCGCGGATTTTGAAGTGAGCGAAAATTTAAACGAGCTGCAGCGGGGCGAGTTTGTCGCGAGCGTGAGCAAGGATATGCGGCTACTAAAAGCGCTTGCGAATTTGATAGCGACGGCCGAGCGCAGCCAAAGTAGCTTTTTTGAGAGCTTAGAGATGTTTTACGAAAATTTCGGCGAGCTTAAAAGCAGCGAAAATGCGGCATTTCCAAACGAAAGCGGCGTTGCGGAAGCGCTAAAAAATATGCGCGAATACGTCCTAGCTAGAGGCGGCGGCAAAGACGCGCAAAGCGCCGTAAAGCAGGGTAGCCCGAGCGAAATTTTAGCTCGCTCTTTTATGTCGCGCGCGAGCCTTGATTATCGTACGTTTTCTAAAATTTATACGCCGGAGCTTGACGAGATGTTTTTTGAGTTAAAAGCTTGGCTAAAGCGCTATTTCGACGCGCTGGAGGAGTATAAAATCGCCGAGCTGGCTAGATTTTTAAAAATCTACAAAGAGTGCAAAATCTCGCTAAATAAAAGGCTAAATTCGCTCGCCTTTAGCGACGTGACGCGCCTAGTTTATGAGCTTTTAGGGGGCGGCGAGACGGACGCGCAGATGCTTTATTTTAGGCTCGACGGGCGGATAAATCACCTGCTCATCGACGAGTTTCAAGACACCAACGTCGCGCAGTACGAGATCATGCGTCCGCTCATCGAAGAGATCGTCGCCGGATACGGACAAAACGGGCTTGGCAGCTTTTTTTACGTCGGCGACGTAAAGCAGAGCATTTACCGTTTTCGCGGCGGCAAAAAGGAGCTTTTTGGCAAACTGATGCGCGATTTTCCGCAGATCAAAGCGCAAAATTTGGAGGTAAATTACCGCAGCAAAAAGGCGCTGGTTAGATTTACGAACGCCGTGTTTGCGGGCAAGATCGAAAATTTTAAACCGCAAAGAACGCCACAAAAAGAGGGCGAGCGGGTAAATTTGGTAGGCGAGATGCCGTACTTTGAGGCACAGGAGGACGATCTTGGCTTCGTGCGGGTAAGTAGCGGCGATGACGTGGCGATGGAGGCGGCGCAGCAGGTTAAATTTTTGCTTGAAAAAGGGGTCTGCGAGGACGATATAACCGTGCTTTGCTGGAAAAACGACGATATAAATAAAATCTCAAATTTGCTGAGCGAGGCGGGCGTAAAAAGCGTGAGCGAGGGCGTGATGTCGCTGCTAGCGAGCAAAAATGCGCGCGCAGTAGTGGAATACGCTAAATTTTGCCTATTCGACGAGCGAATTTACAAGCTAAATACCGAGGCGATCCTAGACGTAAATGCCGTAAAACTAAGCGTAAATCCGCAAAAATCGGCGCTTGAGAGCCTGCACTATCTAGCGGGTAGGCTCGGCGTAGATATGAGCGACGCGGACGTTTTGCGACTACTTGAGCTAGCGCAGCCGTATTCAAATTTGACCGAGTTTGTCTATAATCTTGATAGATTTGAAGCTAAAGCGAGCGCAAAAAGCGGCGAGGGCGTAAAAATCATGACCGTGCACAAGTCAAAGGGACTGGAGTTTGAAAACGTGATCGTGTGCGATAAAATGGGCGCTGGGCGGCATGACGGGTCAAATTTCATCGCGGAATACGACGCGAGTGCGGGCTCCTGGCAGGTGCGACATAACGTCAAAAAGCAGTGCATCGACGAGGATTTTGCAAGGCTAAAAGAAAAGGCGGCGCGGCTCGAGCGCGAAGAGGATATGAACAAGCTCTACGTCGCGCTAACGCGGGCGATTGGCGGGCTAATCATCGTCAAGAAAACGGGCGCAAACGGCAGAAATCCGAGCTTTTTTGGGGCGTATGAGAGTAGCGGCGAGGTTACCGAGTATCTTGATTTGGTTGATTTTAGCTTCGGCGAGCCTACGCCTAGTAAGGCGCGAAATTTGACGTCAGTGGGCAAATTTGAGCCTATAGAGCTAGTTCAAATTTCAAAGCAAATCGTAGATGAAATGCCCAAAGTCGAGGGCAAAAATCAAAAGGCGATTTATTTTGGGCTGGCGCTGCACTATCTGCTCGAGATGGTGGAAAAATTTGACGAGAGATCGCTAAAAACGGCGCAAATTTCGATGCGAAACGCGTTTCATAAATTTTTGAACGAGGGCGAGCTGGATGAAATTTACGCACGCGGGCTAAATTTGATAAACGAGTCTAAATTTAAGCAAATGACGCAGGCGAAGAGAGTGTTTAAAGAGCAGCCATTGCGCTTTGAGGGCGCGCTAAAGCAGCTTGACCTGCTCTGTTTGGACGAAACTGAAATCTGCGTGATTGACTATAAAACGAGCGATAAAAATATAGATGAAAATATCGCGCAGGTTGAGGAGTACAAAAAAATACTGGCTCAAATTTATCCGAATTTGAGCGTGAGAGCGGCGATATTTTACGCTTTGCGGGACGAAATTCGAAGCATTGATATTTAAATATAGCTTAAATTAAGCTATCTGTAAGGTGCATTTGAATACAATCACGACTTAAAATTATCTAAAGGGTAAGAAATGACGAAAATAACAAAACCAAACGAAGTGGAGCGCGAGTGGATCGTGCTTGACGCGGCAGGCAAGCGTTTTGGTAGATTGCTGACCGAGGTGGCTACGCTGCTTCGCGGTAAGCATAAACCAAATTTCACTCCGAATGTCGATTGCGGCGATTACGTTATCATAATCAACGCTTCTAAAGCTGAATTTACGGGCAACAATAAAGCTGAGCAAAAGCTTTATCATCGCCATTCGGGATATTTCGGTAGCACGAAGAGCGAGAAATTCGGCGAGCTTTTGGCTGATAAACCTGAAAAACTGTTCAAACTAGCCGTTCGTGGAATGCTTCCAAAAACAAAACTCGGCAGAGAGATGATAAAAAAACTAAAAGTTTACGCCGGCAGCGAGCATCCGCACACGGCTCAAATAGCTAAAAAAGAAGGAAAATAATCATGGCGAAAGTTTATGCAACCGGTAAAAGAAAAACTGCCGTAGCGAAAGTCTGGCTAAAACCGGGCAGCGGTAAAATTTTAGTAAACGGACTTGATCTAAACACTTGGCTCGGCGGGCACGAGGCTATCAAGCTAAAAGTGGTTCAGCCTCTACTTTTAACAAAGCAAGAGGGCTCTGTAGACGTAACCGCAACGACTCTGGGCGGCGGATACTCTGCTCAAGCCGAGGCGCTAAGACACGGCATTTCAAAAGCTTTAGCGCTATTTGACGCCGACTTTAGGGCTACGCTAAAACCAAAAGGCTTGCTAACTCGCGATTCGCGCGTCGTAGAGCGTAAGAAATTCGGTAAGAGAAAAGCTAGAAGAAGCCCGCAGTTCTCTAAACGCTAATAGTTTTGAGAGCGGTGTAAATTTAAGGTGCATTGATATTTGCGGTTATTCTTTTATAAGCTTGCAAATATCGAATGTTAAAACGAAATTTATACTTTCTGTGTTATCATTGAAATATACATTTCACAGTGAAAGGATTTTCTATGAGAAAGATTGCTATCGCTTTAGTTGCTGCAACGGCTCTTTTTGCCGCTGATTCGGCTTACAATTACGAATTAACTCCAACCATCGGCGGAGTTCACCCTGAGGGTAATCTTGGAATGAACGAGCAAGCCGCTATCGGGTTAAGAGTTGGCAGGAACCTTGAAAATTTCTTTATCGACCAAGTAGAGGCCGGTTTTAATTATGCGAATAAGGTGAGAGAATACGGAGTAAAAGGCAGAGCCGCCAGATATTTCGTTAATGCCATTAAAGATTTCGGTATTACCGAGAATTTTTCAATTTACGGGTTGTTAGGCACCGGTTATGAAGACGTTTCAAAGAGATTTATTAAAAATAAAGACGGCGGATTTGGCCAGTACGGTTTAGGTTTAAAATACAAAATTACCGACAATTTTGCGTTGCGTGCCGAAGCGGTAGACGCTATTAAATTTGATCATGCCGACCACAATGTATTTTATACCCTAGGTTTTGCAGTGGGATTTGGTGCTAAAAATGCTCCTGTAGTAGCTGAATCTCCAAAGATGCAAGAGCCTGCCGTAGTAAGCCTTGATGATGATAATGACGGCGTTTTGAACGATGTCGATCAATGCCCGAATACACCTGCGGGCGTAGTAGTTGATGAGACCGGATGCGAGAAGGTTATCTTTCTTAGAGATCTTGACGTAAATTTTGCATTCGATAGCTATAAAATAACTCCAAAATATCTTGAGGAGATCAAAAAAGTAGCTATGTTTATGGGTGAAAATCCGGGCTACCGCATAGTTCTAAGCGGACATACCGATAGCGTAGGAACCGAAGCTTACAATCAAAAATTATCCGAAAAAAGAGCAAACGCAGTCGCTAAAGCTCTTGAGGAACTTGGCGTAAGCGCGGATAAGATCACCGCTATCGGCTACGGCGAGCTTAAGCCTATCGCTACAAATAAAACAAAAGAAGGACGCGCTGAAAATAGACGCGTTGAAGCTAGATTTAACAAATAATTAGTCTGGCTTGGTAGCAGGACGAGATTAAATTTGAACTTATTTGATCGTTAATCTCGTCCGATTTTAAAATTTCATATTCTATCGCCATTTTACTTATCGGCAAATGACTGGCAATTAAAATCTCATATCAAAATAGCCATTTCTTCTAAACCCGACGAAGTATTTTTAAATTTTTTTAAATATCATAAAACGTTTCTTATGGCTTTCATAATCATAGTTGCGATCGCAAATTTGGGCGTCGAGACGTTTATGTTCGCCGCCGCTCTTGGCGCTACCGGACTTGCCGTAGGTATAGCGTTTAAAGATACTTTTTCAAACATCGGCGCAAGACTTTTTGATAATATTTTTTAGACCCCTTAAACAAAATATCATAGCTAAGTCGCATGCATGCAAAATGCGGTCAAAAAGATCAATATATTTAGCACTGTTTTGCGTACGACCGATTACAAAACAATTATTATGCCAAACGGATGCATTATAAGTAGCAATATAATCAACTTCTCAAAAGAGGGCACCAGACGCGTCGAACTCGTATTTTCCATAAATTATAAAGATGATTTAAAGCTGGCAAAAGAGATTATTTTAGCTTAGCCGCCGAAAACAAAAAGATATCAAAAGAGTCAAGCGGCGTTGGATACATAGGTGAAAGTAGCGTAAATTTGATCGCTAGATTTTGGTGCGTGAGCGGCGTTTTTGGTATGTTACTCTATGTTAGAGGGCGCGAAGCGCAAATTTGACGCAGGAGGCATCTGTTGCCATCGCCAATCTAGCATCACTTATCACGACAAGTAGCTTGTCGATCGGATTATTTTTATGCTTAAAATTTTAATAAGCAATAGTGTTGCCGAAATTTTACTTCTTGCGACAATTTTTTATTTTTCAAATTTTGTTTAGATTTTTTAAAACCGTAAAGTTAAATTTGGCGGTAAATTAGCTTAAATTTTTATGTTTTCAAAAGGAATAAAAGTTGGATAAATTTGAAGCCTAATAAAAATCGCAAAAACGTGCTTAAGGCAAAATTTAAAATACAAAAAGTAAAATCAAAGTTTATTAAAACGTAAATTCGGCGCGAAAATGCCGTCAAATTTACGGTATCAAAATCAAAAACGAAAGAAGTAAAATGAAAAAAACCATACTTTTTGATCTCGACGGTACGCTCATCGACTCGACGCCCGCGATCCTTGACGGATTTGGCGCAGCGTTTCGCGCTCACGGCGAGCCTGCTCCGAAGCCTGAAGCGATCAAGGCTCTAGTCGGTCATCCGCTTGACGTTATGTTTGCGGGGCTTGGCGCGCCGACGCAGCTTGTATCTGATTATATCGCCGTGTATAAGGCGCGATACGAGCAGGTTTTTTTGGAGCAAACATCGCTGCTTGAGGGTGCGGCGGGTGCGTTGGCGCTTGCTGGCGAGGTCGCGGATGTGGGCGTCGTGACGACGAAAACATCGAAGTTTTCGGTCATTTTGCTTGAGCACTTGGGTGTTATGAAATTTATCAAAACCGTAATCGGCAGAGACGACGTCGTAAATCCAAAGCCCGATCCCGAGCCCATAAAGACGGCTCTTGAGCGTCTTGGTAAAACGAGCGCGCAAGATAGGGCGAGTGCTTTTATGATCGGCGATACGACGATGGATCTGGAAGCGGCGAAGCACGCGGGGATCGCCGGAGTCGGGCTGGTTTGCGGCTACGGCAAGGAAGCTGATTTGCGCGAGTATTCAAGTCTTATCTTTGCAAATGCATTTGATGCCGTCAAATTTATCGCAGCGAGCGAGCGCCGCGGTATGTAGATTTTACCTCAAATCGTCAAAGTAGTAGATTGGCGATTTACTCCGGCATAAATTTGAAATTTATTTTGGATCGTTACGCAATCCGCTCATAACCGCAAATTTAAATTTGAGCTAAATGTTGGGCCACCCTTGGTGATTTGACTCAAATTTGACGGATTTGAGCCTGGTTGGTTTAAGTTGTATTTGTATCTATGGACTAAATTTATGACTGATTTGATTGGATAATTTAAAATTTTGATTGCCTTTTATTTGCCGACTTGCAAAGCCTTGATGCTTGATTAAAGGTTGCTAGCATCGCATTTGCTTGGCTTGGTTGAACCAAAAACCTATACTTGTTGATATCGCGTTTTAGTTTGGCATTTGCCAAGATGGGAAGCGGATTACGGTTAAGCCATCGCTATAAAAAGAGTTAAAAACACGATTCTCGGTAAATTTTAACCTGCCTTCAGGCTTAGGGTTTTATTTTGATGCGCACGCTATATCTATCTCAAGGGCAAAATTTACTTACAAATTTTATATCCTATGCCGGAGAAATTTTCAATCATATCGTTTTCGGTTTTTAGCCTGATCTTTTTTACCACCATTCGCAGCGCCTCGCTACTCATCGGCTTTTCGCCCCAGACGAAATTCTCGATCGTCTCGTAATTTACGATCTTATCTAGGTTACTGGCGAGCAGGAAAAAGAGCTTGGCTTCGATCTTCGTAAGACCGATCGGCGCGCCGTTTTTATACAGGCTCTTGCCTAAAAGGTCGTATTCATAGAGCCCTTTTAGACGAATTTTATTCTCAAACAAGCTCTTAGTCGCCATCAGGATCGTAGTTTGCAGCTCCTCGATCTTAAAGGGTTTTCGCAGGTAGTTGTATGCGCCAAGCTCGATTGAGGCGAGCATATTTTCGCTCGTATCGTAGGAGGTGATGATGATGGAGGCTACGTGCGGCGCGCGCTTTTTGATCTCATCGAGCATCTCAAGACCGTTAAGGCTCGGTAAATTTATATCGGTCACGACGATGTCGAACTCGCCTTTAAAAAATTTCTCAAACCCCTCGATGCCGTCACTTGCGGTTTGGATATTTTTACAATAAATTTGAAGCGACTGCGCGATAGCAAGCCTCGTGTTCTCGTCGTCCTCTACGAGCAAGACGGAGATATTTCCGAGCTTTTTTAAAATATTTTCATTTATCATTTTCCACCTTTACGGCTATTTTTAGCATAAATATCGTCGGATTTTTGAAATTTACCACGCTTAGATCGCCGCCGCATTTTTTGTTTGCGATGAGCTTTGAGACGTAAAGCCCGAGCCCGCTGCTGCCCTTCGTGCTGCAAAAAGGGGTAAAAATTTTATCTCTTTGCACGGCTATGCCGTCTGCGTTGTCGATGACCCTGATGAGGAAGTGCTCGGCGTCACGCTTAATATTTACGACGATCCTGCCTCGTTTTTGATTTTTTGCATTTTGCAGCGCCTGTTTGGAATTTTGGATCAGACAGGCGATGATCTGCTTAAACTCGTTGGCGTAGTTTTCGCATAGCGGGCTCACGCCCCTTGCCACGCTTACTTTTATATCGACCGTGCGCTTGCTGGGGAAGAGCACGCAGATCGTATCGCGGATCGCGTCGCATATATTAAAATTTTGAACTCTGCTCTCTATCTTGTAAAAATTTTTAAACGTATCCATCGTCTTGCTCATATAATCGATATTGGCTAGCGATCTGTTGATGTTGTCGTAAAAAATTTCATCGCTCAGCTTGCCCGTCTTTTTAAACTGCACCAGATTGCCTAAAAAAATCCCGAGCGAGTTAAGCGGCTGAATCCACTGGTGAGAGAGCGCGGCGATCATCTGACCGAGCTCGGCCATCTTCGTCTGCTGAAACAAAAGTATCTCATACTCCCTTTTCGTCTGCTCAAGCAGCCTGCTTTGGCGCTCAAGCCTTTTGTTATAAAAATACGCAAGGATCAAAAACAAAAATATGCTTATTACGTAGATCGTTAAATTTACGATGAACTGCTCGTTGATCTTGTTGTAGATGTTCTTTTTAAGCGTCTTGGCTACCAAAACGAGCTTTGAGCCCTCAAGCGGCCTAAAAGTAAAGATCGCATCGTCCGTTTCGTAATTTCGCGTTTTATTTAGGTCTAAATTTTCTATATTAAATTTGATCTTAGATAGCTCTATGCGCTCATCCGGATGCAGCAGCACGTTTAGGCTCTCGTCGATCAAAAACAGATACCCGTTTTCGATCCGCAGATCTAAAATTTCGGTTTTGATGTCGCTAAAGGATATTACGCCGCACAGCACGCCTTTTAGAACCTCGTCCTGCTTGATGCTGCTGCATATGGAGATAACGGGCACCTTAAGACCCACGTCCGAGTAGGGCTTGGTGATGTAAATTTTATCCTCTTTTACCGTGTTTATATACCACGGACGAAGCACGGGAGAGTAGTTTTGCGGCCTGTTAAACAGCCTGCTTGAGACGGTTATGTTGTTTTCGTATCCTGCGTAGACGCTTGAAAAATTTGCGATCTCTTGACTTTTGTCTAAGATGTCGGTTATGATCTGCTCGTCTTTTGCGGAGTCGTATTTGGATATGAGCTCGTTTACGGCGCGCAGGCTCGATTTTTTATTTTCGAGCCATTTTTCTATACGCTCGCTCGAGCTTTTTAGGATGCTTAACTGCTCGCGCACTAAAATTTCTCTTACGAACGAGCGGTTAAGCATATAATTTCCCGCCATCAAGGCAAGAAAGATGAAAGAGAATATCGCAAAAATATTATTTTTATAAACATTCTCTTTCACGAGGCGTCTCCGTTTTTCTATTTTTTCGGCTCGTCCTTTTTGGGTTCATCGTCCCAGTTGCCCACCGGCGGATTTTTGATCTCGTAAAGGATTTTACCTAAATTTTTATGCCCTACCGTTTTGTGGCAGCTAACGCAGCTTAGTTTATCCTTTTTGTCTTTAAAATCCGCGTAAATTTTATGCATATCGTTTATGTTCGCATTGGTGGAATTTACGTCTAAAATTCTTTCATGACAGCTTATGCAGCCGCTGTCATAGACGAATTTCGTTCGGTTTTGCCTATGCGCTTGCCAGTCCATCTTATCCGCGTCGTTAAACATCATATGCGTAACCTCGTTAAAGCCGTTTAGTCCCTTTTGAAACACGTATGAGATGTAGCTGTCGTGCGGTAGGTGGCAGTCCACGCATTTTACCTTTATTCCCTTGCGGTTTGCGCCGCCGTGCTTATCTCCGTGATACGCCTGCACCATAGGATCCATCCACTCGTGGCAAAGGGTGCAAAATTTATCGTCGCCGGTCGAGTGGATAAGCGCATTGCCGCCGAAAAATATAACGAAAGCGAAAACGCAAAATAGACAAAATTTTATAAATATTTTTTTCATAACGCTTCCTTTCCTACGGCACCAATATTTTTTTCATCGAGTCTTGCGAATGGCACATCACGCAGTAGTTCTGCGACGGCTTGTGCGAGCGGTGGCAGAGGTTGCAGTCCATTTTCGGATAGTGCGGGCTTGCGTGGACGTTGTCGTCATATCCCAGATGTCCGCTGCGCTCGGCTAGCACGTCGTAGCTTTTGTGACAGCTTAGGCACTCGTCCGCGCTTAGAGCCTTATAGTCCTTCGGATCGGCCTGCTTGTGGCAGTTTTTGCAGTCAAAGCCGAGCTTGTCGTGATGAGATTTGATCGGATAGTTTTGTTTGTTAAATTTACCAGCGTCCGCAAGCGCGCCGTCTGCGCTAAATGCCACGCAAAGAGCGAAACAGGCGATCGCTAAAATTTTAAAAATTTTTAGCATTTTCTCTCCTTTTTGGCTAAATTTGCGGCATTTGCGCCGGCGATTCTGCCGAATACCAAGCAATCAGGTATCGCGCAGCTTCCAAGACGGCTCGCTCCGTGCGGTCCGCCCACCGCCTCGCCCGCGGCAAAAAGCCCCTCTATCGGCGCTCCGTTCGTGTCATAAACCCTCGCTTCAACGTCGATTTTGACGCCGCCCATAGTGTGATGTACCTTCGGCAGCGCCCGCCACGCGTAAAACGGAGGCTTAGTAAGATCCGGAACTATGCCTTTAAATTTAAAAAACGGCTTGTTAAATTCTTCGTCCTTGCCCGCGTGCGCGTATCTCGTGTAATCATCGATCGTCTTTTGCAGCCCTTCGTACGGGATGTCGTAGTGCGCGGCGAGCTCTTTGATCGTATCAAAAACCTTAATGACGTTTTTGTGGATACCGCGATAAACGTTTGCCTTCGTCGTGCCCTGCGCGCCGACGCTATCGCAGATAACTATCGGGTGAGTGAGGCTGCCGTCGGGGTTTTTGTGGATCTTCAAGATCGCGTCGGAGCGGATTTTACGGTCGGCTAGCTCGTTTATAAACCTCTTGCCCGTGCGTGCATCGACCATCACGCCGTAGCTAAACGCAGGTATCGCAAACACCGGCGCTATGCCAAATCCCTTCTCGTCGGGACTACCCCAAGGCCCTAGCTGTATCCACTCCAAATCGCGCGTCGCAACGCCGTTTGCCATCATCATCTTTAGTGCGTATGCGGTCGCTCCGTAGTGGTTGGTGCAGTCAAGATCGGGCGTTAGCGTAGGATCGATGGTTTGTCTAAATTTCACGTCATACGAAAAACCGCCCGTAGCCATGACGATGCCGCCGTTGATCTTGTAAAATTTCACCGTGCCGCTTTTGTTGTCCGCCTCGTCTTTGAGCGGATCGAAGATGAAATCGTAATTCTCCCTCACCTTCGCGCCGATTATCTTGCCGCTCTCATCGCGGATCAGATCGTCTAAGATCACTCGCGTGCGGATGGTCGCGCCGTGGTTCATCGCGTACTCTTGCAGCGGGATGGTGATCTTGCCGCCGGAGTTTATCTCGGGCCAGATAGTGCGCGGCACCGAGTGTCCGCCGAACTGCCCCAAAGCGTCGCGGTAATAAACGCCCTTTTTAAGCGACCACTCATAAGCGTCGTTGCCGTTTTTGGCGATCGTTTCGATGAGCTCTGTTTGGTTTAAATTTAGCCCCGCCTTGAGGATGTCCTTCATATACAGCTCGTATGAATCCTCGATGCCGCGCGCCTTTTGAAAGCTGGAATTTACGACCGCGATCGCTCCGCCGTTGATGGCGGAGTTTCCGCCGAGCACGGGCATCTTGTCGATCATCAGCGTTTTTGCGCCTTCATCTAGCGCCTGACACGTCGCAGCCGAGCCCGCAAAGCCCGAGCCCACGACGAGCACATCCCACTCCTCGTCCCATTTCACGTCGCTCGCGTCTATCTGCGCGTTCGCAAACGCAGGAGCGACGGCGGCCATGCACAGGCTGCCTAAAAATTTTCTTCTACTATTCATTTTCTACCTTTAAATTTTAAAAACTATAACTCAGCCCGGCGCCGATCTGAGTGAGAGCCGGGTATCCCGGCTGCGCTTTAAAGACCTGATCGTAAGCTATAAACGCTTTTAAGTTTTTCATCAAAGGATAGCTCGCCCATACGCTAAGCTCGTGCTGTCTGTAGTTCGTATCGTCGCCGCCTTTAAGCTTATATATGGTCGTGCCGGCAAGCGCAGTCAAATTTAGCTTTTCTATCTGGGTATCTAGCATGGCGTAAAATGTCTTCGCGTCCCGCTCATACATCACGTCGCCCTCTTCAAACGGTACGATGTGATCGCCGGTTAAATTTAAACTACCCCAGCCGATAGCCTTGCCTGATTTGGTGTAGCCAAGAGTAAGCTTGTGATCTTGAAATTTGGCGTATGCCGTAGCCTCAAACATCTTGCCGTCGTCTTTTATCTTCTTCTCGTCGCTTTGCGCATAGTGGA
Organism: Campylobacter rectus; assembly: GCF_004803795.1. Classification (NCBI taxonomy): domain Bacteria; kingdom Pseudomonadati; phylum Campylobacterota; class Epsilonproteobacteria; order Campylobacterales; family Campylobacteraceae; genus Campylobacter; species Campylobacter rectus. Next base: position 397,562 of record NZ_CP012543.1, read on the forward strand.
TCATACCGCCCACGCTCCAATCGTCATTTATGGTACAGTCATACATCGCCTTACTACCCACGCCCGCAAAGACGTCGTTCGCATGTAATACATAAGCTTTAGCGCTAAATCCGCCGTCGAATTTATATGTAGCGCCCACGTTAAAGACGCCTTCGTTTTTTTTGTTTCTAGATTTAAAGCCCCACATCTCTTTATATGACGCCCTTCCTTGCGCACGCGTCCAAAGCGCATCGAGCGTCAAATTTGAAATGGAGTTGTTCGTGATGCGCACACCGTCGTTAAACCTACCTATCCAGTCGGTTATCATCTCTTGACGACCGATCTTAACGGAGGTGTCGTAAGCGTTCCATTCAAGATAAAGCGTCGAAAGCAATACACGGTCATGCTCGTAGATCCTCTCTGTAGAGTCGCCCGTGCCGTGCAGCGTGCGGAAGTTTTTGTGCCTCTCGTATAGCGGCGCGGCGCCTCTAAAACCGGTCACGAGCCTAAAATTTTTATAAAAATCGGTTTCGTAACCAAGACCTATAGAGCCTACGATATAGGAGGTGTTGGCGTAGTAGGTTGATTTTTGCCCTTTATTGATATGGCGGCTTTCGGACCAGGCCGTGATATCGCCGCTAAATTTTCCATTTTTAAACGCATCCTCTAAACTTTCGCTACCGGCAACTGCGACAGATGCAAGCGCTGCGATTAAAATCAAGCTTTTTTTCATCGCCATATCCTTATTTATACTCTTTTAAAAATTTCGCAGAATTTCTAAAATCGCCCGTCAAAGGTCGGTCGGTATCCATAAATTTTACGACTTTTCTATACTGCTCGTAGAGCTTTTTGGTCTGCGCGGAGAGCTTTAGGTTCGGATTTTGCTGCATTCTCAGATCGATCGCTTGCGCGGCGTGGATGAGCTCCATGCCCAAGATCGAGTAGAAATTTTCGATCTGCTTGAAAAATTTCTGCATCACGAAAGGCGCATTGGTCGCGACGTCTTCGATATTGCCCGCTACGGGGACGTAATCAAGCGACGCAGGATTTGCCAAAAACTCGTTCTCGCCCGCAAGCGCTACGAAAGGCTTTTGCATCGCGCCGAATGCATGCACGGTCTTGTCGGTGCCTAAAAAGCGGCTTAGGTGCGTGAAGTTATCATCCGATAGCTTGATCGTGCGAAGCGACGAGGCCTTTGAATTGTGCGCGAGCACGATGGATGCTTTTTCAAATTCTATCACCCACAAAAGCGGCTCAAAATTTGACGTAGGCACGACGGCGCCGCCTTTGGTAAAGAGCTTGCTTTCTTGAAATTTTGCACCCGCAGGCTGCTCGCCGATGAAAATTCCGGGATTGTCGTCGGAGGAGTTGAGCTGGATTTTCATCAAGCTTTCAAGGCTCTGTATGGACGAGCTCATCGCGGCGAAGAAATACGACGCGTCGCGGTAGCTGAGCGGATCTTGCAGCGCTCTGGCATCGTCCTTATCCCATAGATAGCTGTCTTTTAAAATTTCTCTTATCTGCTTTGCTGTGGCCTCAAACTGCGGAAACGGCCTTAGGCTCGCAGCCTCGCTCGAAAACGGAGCGACGTTGCCGTTTAGCGCCTCAAGGCTAAGGGCGAAGACGAGCTTAGACATCTTATCCGCGTGCTTCAAATCCTCCAGCGCAAGGCTCGCAAGCGCCGCAGAGTAGGCGTTTGAGCTTAAAATCGAAAGGCTATCCTTGCCAAACGGCGAGAGCGGCTTGAGCCCCGCTTTTTTCAGCGCCTGCGCGGCAGCCATCTTTTCGCCCTTGTAATACACCTCGCCCTCTCCGAGCATCGCAAGCCCTACGTGACCTAAAATCGTGATGTCGGCTTCGCCCATGGAGCCCACGCTAGGCATTACGGGGATGATGTCTTGATTTAAAAATTCTTTGTATAAGCTTATCACCTCCTCCTGCACGCCCGCGCCCGCGAATAGCATATTGTTTAACCTCGTCGCAAGCACCGCGCGAGCCGTTTTTAGCGGCATATCCTCACCTACGCCGCCGCAGTGCGCGTGGATGAGCCCGATATTAAATTTCGTAGACGCCTCGATCACTTCCGCGTCCAAATTCCCTTTCGCATCGACGAAGCTTCGGTCTTTATTAAGCCCCACGCCCACGGTAAGCCCGTAAATTTTCTGCCCGTCTTTTGCGGCGCTTAGTAAAATTTCATGCGCCTTTTTGACCTTTTGCATAGCTTTTTTGCTGATATCAACTTTTGCTCCGTTTGAAATATACGCGATATCTTTGGATGTTAAATTTTCACCATCAAGCGTAATGCTTGCATTTAGGCTTAATGCCAACGCCGCTACAACAGATAAATTTCTGACGATATTCATCGTTTCCTCCTAAAATAAAGTTTTACCGTAATATTAAATAAATATAATTTCTAAATAGTAATTTTTTAGTAAAATTTATATTTTATGTGTTGTTATTGCATTGGAGTTTTAGTTAGATTTAAGAATTTTAACCATGCCTAATGTTGATAAAATGAATTGGTTGTTTAGTATAAAAATTAAGATTTAATTTGGCGCATATTTTTGCGGCTTTTTGTGTTCAAGAATAAGATGAAGTTCGACAAAGATAAATAGTAGGTAAAATTAGGATTATTTGTTTTTATTTCTTTTTTCAAAATACTCAAACGCATCGATTATGTCAAGATAAACGCCGTCAAAACCCGCGCCCAAGATCTTTTTTTGGTACGACCCGTCGTTCCCCGTAATTATTTTTTGCCAATCCGCATCCCAATATTTGACGACGTAATTTCCTTTCCAGTGCGGGTTTTCCTCTGCAAGCCAGGCGGGCTTCCCCTCTTTCCAGGCGTCGCTCCAATAATACCGATAATCCTCCGCCTCCCCTATGCTCATATAGCAGATCACAAGCCGCTTTCCGCCGTTGCGTTTTGTTTTGAGCTCCCGTATTTCGGACGCAGCGTAGGCTTTTTCGAAGTGAAACAAATCCATTATTATGATATCGTAATCCGTATTTTTGAGCGCATCGATAAACTGCCGTTTTGTAGAAAATTTTTCGCTGTTAATCAGATACAAAAAGTTTTCGGCATCCCAAACCGTTTTTATATCTTTGGCGTTTGCGTTATACGGAGCGTTTGGATACTTTGGAACGGCGGTCAGGTTGCGTTTATCCGCAGCAAAAGAAAGAAAACCGTTTTCTTTATTGCGCCGGTACGAGGCGTCCACATCGCTCACGGCGGAACAATAATCGGTAACGAGCACCCGCACGCCGTTTTGCGCGTAGAGGCGGCAGAGCTTAAGCATGTATTCGCTTGCGTCGGCGGAGGTGGGCTTGTCGTCGCCCGAGTAGCCGTAAAACAGCGACTCGGCGCCCACGGCCGAGATCTCGCGTAGGTAGCCCTGCTGTAGCTCGCCGCTAGCCGAGCCGTCTTTGGTAATGAGCTCAAGGCCGTTTTGCGGGATGACGATGAAATTTTTATCAAATTTTTTGCCGTATTGCGAGATAGCGATGACGAAGCGGCGCATCTCCTCGCGGTAGTCTATCGCAGATTTTGCTTCGCCTGCGCGATTTTCATTCGTGCTATTTTCAACCGCCGCGGCGCAAAGGCATAAGACGAAAATCGCAACCAGTGCGGATAAAATTTTACGCATACGCCTCCTTGTTATAAATTTAGCGGCTAAATTTTAGCAAATTTTTAAAATCAACCGTCAAATATTTTTTGATTTTAACTAAAATTTATGGCTTTTGATTATTAAATTTTGCCCTTTTTGAAAATGTAAAGCAGCGGATTAATAAGATATTTTGGAAATTAGCTCTATAATAAAAGATTTTTAAAAAGATGTAAAGAAAATTTAAGGCGGAAAAATGGCTAAAATAATGAAAACTATGGACGGAAACGAGGCTGCGGCATATGCATCTTATGCATTTACCGAGGTCGCGGGCATATACCCGATCACTCCTAGCTCGCCGATGGCCGATTATACCGATATGTGGGCGGCTCAGGGCAAGAAAAATTTATTCGGTATGCCCGTTAAAGTCGTCGAAATGCAAAGCGAGGGCGGGGCTGCGGGCACCGTGCACGGCTCGCTGCAAGTAGGCGCGCTAACCACTACATACACGGCTTCGCAGGGGCTTTTGTTAAAAATCCCGAATATGTACAAAATCGCAGGCCAGCTACTACCCGGCGTTATCCACGTGAGCGCGCGCTCTCTGGCGGCCCAGGCGCTTTCTATCTTTGGCGATCATCAGGACATCTACGCCTGTCGGCAAACGGGATTTGCTATGCTGGCAAGCGGCTCGGTGCAAGAGGTTATGGATATCGCGGGCGTCGCGCATCTAGCGGCGATCAAAGGTCGCGTGCCGTTTTTGCACTTTTTCGACGGATTTCGCACGAGCCACGAGATACAAAAGGTCGAGGTGCTAGACTACGAGCATTTTGACAGGCTGCTAGACCGCGAGGCCGTGCGTAAATTTAGAGACGAGGCGCTAAGTCCGGAGAGCCCGAAAACTCGCGGCACGGCTCAAAACGACGACATCTACTTTCAGACGCGCGAGTTATCCAACCGCTACTACGACGCGGTGCCGGATATCGTGGCCGAGTATCTAAAAGAAATTTCAAAAATCACGGGACGCGACTATAAGCCGTTTAATTATTACGGCGATCCGCAGGCTACTCGCGTCGTGGTCGCGATGGGTTCGGTAACGCAAACTCTAGAAGAAGTCGTCGATCACCTACGTGCAAAGGGCGAAAAAGTAGGCGTGATAAAAGTGCATCTATACCGTCCGTTTAGCCTAAAATACCTCTTTGACGTGATGCCTGAAACGGTAGAAAAGATCGCCGTACTAGACCGCACCAAAGAGCCCGGAAGCCTCGGTGAGCCGCTATATCTGGACGTCAAGGCGGCGTTTTACGGACGCAAAAATCAGCCCGTGATCGTGGGCGGTCGCTACGGCCTAAGCTCAAAGGATGTGGGTCCGGCGCAGATGCTAGCCGTCTTTGAAAACTTAAATTTAGAGGGGCCTAAAAACGGCTTTACCGTCGGTATCGAGGACGACGTGACCTTCACCTCGCTAAAAGTCGGCGAGAAAATTTCGCTAAGCGACGCAAGCGTAAAAGAGTGCTTATTTTACGGTCTTGGCGCGGACGGTACCGTTGGGGCGAATAAAAACTCCATCAAAATCATCGGCGATAAAACCGAGCTTTACGCGCAGGCGTATTTTGCCTACGACAGCAAAAAATCAGGCGGCTACACGCGCTCGCACCTGCGTTTCGGCAAAAACCCGATCCGCTCGACCTACCTCGTCTCAAATCCGCACTTCGTAGCTTGCTCTGTCGCGGCGTATCTTGAAATTTACGACGTCATAGACGGTATCCGCGAGGGCGGGACGTTCCTGCTAAACTCGATCTGGGATGCCGAGCAAACGATCGCTAAACTGCCGAATAAGGTCAAGAAAATTTTGGCCGAGAAAAGAGTAAATTTCTACATCATCAACGCCACTAAGCTAGCTCGCGAGATCGGGCTAAAAAACCGCACGAACACCATCATGCAGTCGGCGTTTTTTAAGCTAGCTGACATCATCCCGTTTGCCGACGCACAAAAATACATGAAAGAGTACGCGCACAAAGCCTACGCCAAAAAGGGCGAAGCGATCGTAGAGATGAACTACAAGGCTATCGATATGGGCGCGGATGGGCTAGTTAAAGTAGCGGTCGATCCTAGCTGGGCAAATTTGACGGATGACGCCGCTAACGAGGAAAAATACGTAGGCGATGAATTTATAGAAAAAATCGTTAAACCTATCAATGCCGCCAGGGGCGATAGCTTGCCCGTTTCGGCGTTTGTTGGCTTTGAAGACGGACACTTTAAATCAGGCACTACGGCCTACGAAAAACGCGGTATCGGCGTGATGGTGCCTAAGTGGATCGAGGAAAATTGTATCCAGTGTAACCAGTGCGCCTTCGTCTGCCCGCACGCGGTCATCAGGCCGTTTCTCATCGATGAAAACGAGCTCGCCGCCGCGCCTCAAACCGTGCAAGATCACGTCCTAGACGCCAAGGGCAAAGAGGTAAAAGGGCTAAAATACAAAATCCAGGTTAGCCCTCTGGACTGCACGGGTTGCGAGCTGTGCGCTCAAAACTGCCCGAGCAAGGAAAAATCGCTCGTCATGGTGCCGCTAGCCGAGGAGATGGAGAAAAACGAGCAGGAAAACGCCGATTATTTATTTAAAAAAGTAACCTACAAAGACGACCTGATGAGCAAAGAAAGCGTCAAGGGCGTGGGATTTGCTCAGCCGCTATTTGAGTTTCACGGCGCGTGCCCGGGTTGCGGCGAGACGCCTTATCTAGGGCTTGTTACGAGGCTGTTTGGCGACCGTATGATAGTGGCAAACGCCACCGGATGCAGCTCGATTTACGGCGGTAGCGCGCCATCGACGCCTTATACGACAAACAAAGATGGCAAGGGCGTAGCGTGGGCAAACTCGCTGTTTGAGGATAACGCGGAGTTTGGTATGGGTATGAACGTCGCGGTCGAGACCCTGCGCCACCGTATCGAGGACGTAATGCTACGCACTAAAGACGCCGCGCCAAATGCCCTAGCCGCGCTATACTCCGACTGGATCGCGCACAAAAACGACGGCGAGAAAACGACGCAAATCGCTAAAATTTTGACTCCTCTTTTGGAGCAAAATTTAAGCGTTCCCGGCGTAAAAGAAATTTTAGAGCTAAAAAGATACCTCGTCAAAAAATCCCAGTGGATCATCGGCGGCGACGGTTGGGCCTACGACATCGGCTTTGGCGGGCTTGATCACGTACTAGCTAGCGGCGAGAACGTAAACGTACTGGTGCTAGATACCGAGGTGTACTCAAACACCGGCGGCCAAAGCTCAAAATCTAGCCGTGCAGGCTCAATAGCGCAGTTTACCGCTAGCGGCAAGCCGATGCAGAAAAAGGATCTGGGCTACATCGCGATGACCTACGGAAATATCTTCGTCGCGCAGATCAACTCAAACGCGAGCCAGGCAAACACGATAAAAGCCATCGCCGCAGCCGAGGCCTACGATGGTCCGAGCCTCGTGATCGCGTATTCGCCGTGCATCGCGCACGGTATCAAGGGCGGTATGGCGCTCTCGGGCGATCAGGGCGAGCTAGCGACCAAATGCGGCTACTGGCCGACCTACGTCTACGACCCGCGCCTAATCAAAGAGGGCAAAAATCCGCTCAAAATGACCTCAAAAGAGCCCGACTGGTCGCTTTACGAGGAGTTTTTGCTAAACGAGGTTCGCTATAACTCGCTTAAGAAAACCAACCCTGAGCACGCGGACGAGCTGCTGGCTAAAAACAAGGCCGACGCGCAAAGACGCTACCGCCAGCTAAAACGCCTAAGCTTGGCTGACTTTAGCGATGAGGTCGAGTCTAGCGCGGAGACTGCCGAAAGTGCCGAATAGGGCGCAAATTTCTCTCGCTCAAATTTGATGGGCGGGAGAAAATATCTTTAAATTTAATGAAATTCGGCATATGAGATTTTAGTTTGCGCCTTTAAATTTAGTCGCCAATTAACGACCAAATTTGTTTTTTCTCTCGAAATTCTAATAAATTTCGCGAGTTACTTTGAGCGGCGAAATTTGAGCCGCTTTGATTAAAATTTATACCCAAATTCATATAATCTAAGGAGCGAAAATGGCGGATAAATTTGGCGGCATTAGTTTTAAAAACATTTAAAAGGCGCGCGATGAGCGAGATGCAAACCCATCCTTTTAAGCCGATTTTCGATCAAAATTCTAAAATTTTGATCCTCGGTTCTTTTCCCTCCGTCGTTTCTCGTAAATTTGGCTTTTACTACACAAATCCGCAAAATCGCTTTTGGCGGGTGCTGGCGCAAATTTTAAACGTGCCGCCGCCTGCGAGCACGGAGGAAAAGATAAAATTCCTACTCGCCCACGGCATCGCCATCTACGACGCTGCGATCTGCTGCGAGATAAAGGGCTCGAGCGACGCCAAAATGACCGCCGTCGTGCCCGCAAATTTAAAGTCGATCTTTGGTGGAGCGCGCATAGCGCAGGTATTCGCAAACGGCGGCAAGGCGCACGAAATCTGCGAAAAATACCTAAAAACTCAAATTTTAAACGCAACCGGCAAAGGACCCGTCAAGCTACCGTCCACGAGCCCCGCGAATGCAAATTTTAGTTTTGAAAGGCTTGTGCGCGAGTGGATGGTCGTCACGAACGCGTTAAAAGGCATCGAAATTTGACGGGCGAAATCAAATTTAATCGCAAATTCGGTCTGGCCCTAACGGTTTTCAGTATGGCTTAGATATAAATAAAAATTTGAATGTAATTTTTAACATAAAAACTTAAAATTGGTTTTTGCAGTAACATTGCTTGACAAAACCAGTCTGTTGTAGCGGGGTATATGTCTGTTGGACGATGATTACAGAATGGTTGTTGGGATCAGATTTCGCGCGATTTTATCTTAGATTAAATTTCAAATCCTAAAATTTAGCCCAAAATTTTAAGGAGCGAAAATGAAAAAGATCGGCCTGATCGGTGGGATGAGCTATGAGTCCACAATGAGTTACTACGAGCAGATAAACCGCAAAGTAAACGAGCGGCTGGGCGCGCTAAATAGCGCTGAGATCCTGCTTAGCAGTCTAAATTTTGAGGAGATCGAGGCCTGCCAGCGCGAAAACAGATGGGATGCGGCGGGCGAAATTTTGGCGCGACACGCGAGGATATTGCAGGGCGGCGGGTGTGATTTCATTTTCATCTGCACAAACACGATGCATAAGTGCTTTGACGCCGTGCAAAGCGCTGTGAGCGTGCCCGTGGTGCATATAGCGCAGGCTACGCTGAAACGACTCCTTGCAAGCGGTGTGCAGCGCGTAGGCCTACTTGGCACTATTTACACGATGAAGGAGAGCTTTTATAAAGAGACGCTGCAAAAGGGCGGCGTGAACGTGCTAATCCCGAATGCGGAGGATATGCGCATGATAAATGACGTCATCTTTAAAGAGCTTTGCCTGGGTAAAATTTCGCCCGACTCAAAGCGGGATTTTTTGCGCGTGATAGACAAAATGGCGGATGCGGGTGCGCAAGGCGCGATACTGGGCTGCACCGAGATCGGTATGCTGGTATCGCAGGCGGATACGGACGTGCGGCTTTTTGATACGACGCAGATACACATCGACGAGGCTGTAGGGCTGGCGCTGTCGTAGGTGTTTAGATTTTACGGCACGCTTAGACGCTTAATGGCTTAAAATAAGGACAAAAAAGCTTGTTTAACAAATTTCGGCTTTGAAATACAGGCGGACAAACATAGTAGCGACTAAGTTGGCGAGGTAGTCTATAAATTTATGCGCGCAATGAGATTGGTACGCATAAATTTATATTGCCCAATGTAGCGTAAAGAGCATAAAAATTTAACCCAAATTTAGCCAAAATGTCGCCTGTAGGCTTTAATGCTCGGCGTTCGCTGCATATTTGTCGCGTGTTATTTTATCGCTAGCCGCGCAAATTTATCAAATTCTGGCGCGCTTTATGCTGTTTGCAGCGTTAAATCTAACTCAAATTTCAGCAAAATTTACGTCAAATTCTCGCACATTAGTTTAAAATCTTAATAAAAATCAAAGTTACATAAAATAAGAGTAGTCTAAAAAAATTAAAAAATAATTTTTATTTTAGCTTAATATATCAACATTTGTAGTAAAATTTGCTCTGGATTTAATACACAAAAACACTAAAAAGGAGCAAAATATGGCTGCTGCGGGCATTATTATCGGCACGGTGGTGCTGTTTATCGTGGGCTGGGCGATAGTGCGAGGCAAGTACGCGCCGCTCGTGCTTTTTCTTTCGGGCGTTTTTATGTTGATCTGTTCGGTCGCGCTGGGCACGGGAAGCTTCATGCCCAAACAGGCCGTAGCGACGGGCAATGCCTACCTAAATATCATCGAATTTATCCGATATATGTTCTCAAACAGATTTGCAAATTTAGGTCTTATCATCATGTTTATGGTGGGCTTTGCGAGCTACATGACGCATATCGGCGCGAACCACGCTTTCGTCTCTATCGCTACGAAGCGCTTTGCTAGGATCAAAAACCCGTACGTCATGGTATTCGTCGCATTTGCGGTGGCTAAGCTCATCAGCATGGTTATCACTAGCGCGGTGGGGCTTGGCGTGCTATGTCTTGCGCTGCTAGGACCCGTGCTCATCTCGCTTGGGCTAAACAAGCTCACCGTAGGCTCGATCTGCGCGATGTCGGGAGCCGCATCGATGGTGCTCATCGGCGCATCGACCGCCGCCGCCGCGAAAGCTACGCAGCTTAGCATTTTAGATTACGTTTTCATCTATAAAATTCCGGCCGCGCTTCCGACTTCGATCGTGATGGGCATCGCGCTCGTTTTTTGGAACAGATATCTGGATAGAAAAGAGGGCTGGGTGTGCAGCGAGCACGTGGGCGAAGTGATGGAATTTGACGGCGCCGTGCAAAATCCCGAGGCTGCCGCGCCTAAAATTTACGCGATACTGCCGTTTTTACCGATGATTTTGGTGGTCGTATTTTCGCAGTACTGCATCGCTTCTATCAAGCTTGACATCTCGGCGATCATCATCCTTTCGGTCGTCATCGCGATGCTTTTTGAAGCGCTCAAGCATAGATTCAAATTTGACCCGATTGCCGAGGGGGTCAAGGTATTTTTCCAAGCGATGGGCAAGAGCCTAAGCGGCGTCGTGATCCTTATCATCGCAGCGGGCGTATTTGCAGAAGGCTTTAAGGCTCTAGGCATGCTCGATAGCATCGTAAAGCTCGCAAATTCGCTTGGCTTTGGCGGCTTTGGTATGTCGGTGCTTTTCGTCGTCATTACGACGCTTGTTACGATCATATCCGGCTCAAACGGCGCGAGCTTCTACCCGCTCATCGAGATGGTGCCGCATATCGCGGCTAAGCTAAACGTGAGCTCCGTGATGCTCGTGCTACCGATGCATCAGGCCTCGACTATCGCTCGCCCTCTATCGCCCGTAGCAGGCGTGGTCGTCGCAATAGCGGGCATGCTAAAGTGCAGTCCGCTCGATATCGTCAAACGTTGCAGTGTGCCGGCGGTCTTGGGTCTGCTTAGCCACCATATTTTCGTATTTTTACTCTCGTTGTGAGGCGTAAAATGGAGCTTCCTAGATGGACGTTTGAGGACGCGTACGGCGATTTTGACGACGCGAGATTTGCGGATGCGCTGTCAAATTTAGACGAAATTTTAGGCGAGATAGAGGGGCTGCTAGGCGCGGGCGGCGGGCTAAATTTGCTGATAAACGCGTACGAGCGCGGCTTTGAGGAGGCGAATTCCTTGCTCGCGTTTTGCCGCTGCAAATCAAGCGACGACACCAAAGACGAGCGAGCAGGTGCTGTCGAGGCGAAAATCAGGGAGAAATTTTTGCGTCTTGAGCGGATCAAAGAGATTATTTTTGAAAAGATAGACGAGCTGGATCCCTCTGATACCGCGCGCCAAACGCAGGAGTTTGCGCGGATAAAATTTCTCTACGACGAGCGCAAAAATAGCTGGCGGGCTAAATTTGACGAAAAAGAGCGTAAAATTTACGAAGACGCAGCGGCTAGCAGTTTCGCTCCGCTTTACGGCGTATTTAGGCATCTAAACAACCTCATCGCCGTGCAGGCTACGGATAAAAACGGCGTAAAAAGCATCTATAATCTCTCAAAATGCGGGGGCGTTTTAAAGGGCTCGCCCGATGCGGCGCTGCGAAAGAGCGTGTTTGAGGGACTGGCGGAGCATTACGCTAAGCACGCGAGTTTGTACGTCGACGTTTTAAATTTGCTTCAGGGCTTTAGGCTGGGCGAATTTAGTGCAGCGGGGACGGATATTCTGACGCCTAGCCTGCAGCAAAATAAAATCAGCGAGCAGGCCGTAACGGCGATGTTTGCGGCGCTAGATCAAAGAATGGATAAAATAAGAGAGTGCGTGAGCCTGCGCGCGAAGTACTTTCCGCAGGGTAAAATTTACGCCTGCGATCTACTCGCGCCATCTCCCTTTGCTAGCGCTGATGATATCCCCTATGAGCGGGCGATAGAGACGATCTGTGCGGCTCTGGGCGAGGTTAGCGAGGAGATACCTGAGTTTATCAAAATGATGCTGCAGAAGTGCTGGATCGAGGCGCAGGTACGCGAAAACAAAGCAGGCGGCGCGTTTTATACGAGATTTGATAAATTTCGGCAGCCGCGCGTTTTTTCTAGCTACATGGGCACGCAGGCGCATATGATCCAGCAGGCGCACGAGCTCGGACACGCATGGCACTACTGGATCATGCGCGATCTGCCCGCGCTGCACACGCAGTTTCCTATGACGCTGGCGGAGGCTGCCAGCACCTTTAACGAAGCCGTGCTGCGAAACTATCTGCGAAAAAACAGCTCGGATAAAAATTTGCTCTTTGATATCTTGTGGCAAGAGCTAAAATCGGCGGCAAATTTCATGCTACACATCGGCGCGCGGTTTGATTTTGAGATCGCTTTTTTAAAAGCTAGGCAAAAGGGCGCGGTCGGCGCGGCGCAGATAGAGGAGCTCATGCAAAAGGCGTGGCTAGGCCGTTACGGCGATACGACGCAGGACGCGGAGGGCTTTTTGCCGTATTTTAAGCTGCATTTTTACAAAACCGATCAATACATCTACAACTATCCCTACACTGTCGGCTACCTGCTCTCGCAGTTTTTGCTGGGCGAGTTTAGGCGCGCGGGCGATAAATTTATCGGCGCATACAAGGCGTTTTTGCGAGAGTGCGGAGTGATGAGCGTCGAGGAGCTATTGCAAAAGCACTTCGGCAAGGATGCGCGAACGCGGGAGTTTTGGCTTGAGTGCGTCGATAATGCGCTCATTTATGCGGACGAGTTTAAGCGGCTCGAAAAGCAGATGGAGCTTGATAAGACGGCAAATTCGGGCGGGTAAATTTGAGCCGTTTTAAGTCTAAATTTGCAGCAAATTTAGACTTGGGCGTATTAAAGATAACCGTGATCAAGGGTTTGTTTAGATGAGAAAATTTGATTTTTGCAGTAAAATTTACCCGGAAAATAAGACAAAGACGTGTTTAGGCGGAAAAAGCGGAGTATTGCGGGTTAAATTGATTTGCTCTTGATTTTTAACCGAAAAACTAAAAAGCCAAAAATACCGAGTAACCGCTCGCATTATTTTTCACTTCTAAAATACGAATACCGTTAATTTTAATAAAAAAACTACCAAATTTTAACCGATTCTCGGGCAAAAATTTATAAATTTAACGAACCGAAAAGTAAAAACAAAGCGATCAAATTTAAAATTTATTACCGTTTTTTAATAAACGTTACAAATTTCTATTAAACTGATAATAACTATCATAACTAAGCTATTTTTTAGTTAATCTATTTTATAATAATCACAATCAAATAAATAGGAGATCAAATATGTCAGTTTTAGTTATCGGAGCCGACGAGATAACGCCCATAAAAGCCGTTTTAAAAGACCTTGGTGCAGAAGCGATTGAGCACTGGGATGCGCGTAACGAAAACCGCGTAAATCGCAAACCTATCCCGCAAGATACCGAGTGCGTCGTGATGCTGACGAGTTTTCTAAATCACAACACGATGAAAACGATAAAAAGCCAGGCCAAAAAGCGCAACATCCCTATCGTTTGCGCCAAAAGAAGCGTCAGCTGCGTGTTTAGCGAGTATTGCAAAGTCTTTGGACTAGATAAGGAATTCGGATGCTGCAAGGTAAAAGACTAATAGATGAAATTCGGCTTTTTATCAGGTATTGGAGAAATAACTCCAAGTATTTTTTCAGGGCTTGATAGGATAAATAAAGCCCGAATTTTTCTAATTTTATATAATCGCTGTGTCCAAGACGGGCTGAAAATTCCTCTGATTTATGCGTATTCGGGCCTAAATTTGGAGGAAATTTTCTTAAAACGCATAAAAGATCTTTGCGAATTTAAAAATCTTAGTCAAAATAAAGTTTCAAGTTTTTGCTTCGCTTCAAATGCCGTCATCTGCGCCTATAGATCGGGTAAATTTAACGATATTCCGCCACTAGCCGTCTCTCCCAAACACCCTGCTGCCAAGCTAATCCTTTTGGTAAAATCGCAAAACGGAATATGTTTTGACGCCGATACAATGTTTTCTCAGTTTGTTTATGATAAAATAAGCGCCAAACATTTTGATAAAAACGTTTATTTTCAAGATGGGATAATCTTCGCGGAGCAGGACGGTCGCAAGCTTTTTGGCGTCGTGCCGTGCTTTAAGGAGATAACAAAAGAGCGGTTTCATCTTGCTAATCGCGAAATCGCCAGGGGCTTTGAAGCGCTTAGCGGCGGGGAGTTTGACAAGATGTTCATCGTAGCTCCGAGAAATGCGAATTTCTCGCGCTACATCGAGGTTAGATGGGAGTGCGGACGCGGCGAGTCGTTGCGACTGGTGCCCTACACCATAAGTCATCACATTTTTTAAAGGAAAATTTGAAATGATAGGCATCATTTTTGGAAGCAGTATGGGAAATACTGAAGAGGCGGCCGGCTTTTTAGCCGAGAAATTAGGGCTTGAAAACGAGCTTTTAAACGTAGCAAACTGCGACGCGGCCAAGCTAAACGGCTTTGACAAGCTGATACTGGGCGTTTCGACCTGGGGTACGGGCGACTTGCAAGACGACTGGGATGCGTTTGATTTTGGCGGACTAAAGCTTGGCGGCAAGACGGTTGCGATATTTGGCACCGGCGATGCGGAGGGCTACGCGGATAGCTTTTGCGGTGCGATGGGCAAGCTCTACGACGAGGTAGTAAAAGCCGGTGCAAACGTCGTGGGCGCGGTATCTACGGACGGCTACAGCTTCGAAGAATCAGAGGCTGTAAGAGACGGTAAATTTATCGGTCTGCCGCTGGATGCAGATAACGAAAGCGACAAAACCGAGACTAGAATTTTGGCTTGGATAGAGCAAATCAAACCTCATTTCTCTTAAAATTTAATACTTTTAGTCGGGCTTTTCGCCCGATTTTTCTTTTAAATTTTTACTTCATTTCGTATTTAAATTTATGACCCAATTAACTTAAGCGGATTTTTTAGCTACGACTTGCGTTACTACTTGTAAGGCCTCTTATTAATTTTAAGAGATTTTGATATAAGTTTTTCTGTGTAGTTTTAGTATTGTGCCTAAACTCTACTTCGCTATGCTCGTAGCTGCATCTTAAATGCAGTAACGCAGAGCGGAACGCATTCCTTTAGGTGTAGCAAGAAATTCTCTTTTCTTAGCTTTCCCGAGATCGCTACCGTCGTTACACTCGAGAAGATCCTTTTAAATTTAGATAATCTGTGTTTAGCCGTATTCCCGTCTGCTCTACTTTGCTATGCTCGTAGCTTTTTAAGAAGCGGTAGCAACATAAGTCGCAGCCAAAAATTTTCTGTACCGTTTATATGATTTTACCTTTAGCATCTTGTAAAGTAACAAGCATAGCGTAGTTAAAATTTATTCTTTAAGTGTTTTACTCTGCAATGAGCTAAATTTGCGTAATCGACTAATCCGTCATAAGCCTTTGAGTAATCTAAATACTTAGTAGAGCTATCAAGATCGCTCTTGTGCTTAGTCGAGCTTTGCTTGCTACCGATGCGGCGCACTCTTTTTGAAAAACTCCTTTGAAAGTTTTTAGCTTGTCTTAAGACTATTTGAATTTAGCGTTTTAGCCTAAATACGATTTTTGCATAAATTTCGTTTTTTATGTTAGATTTTAAAATTGGCTCTCTTTAACTTAAGCTCACACAAAGGAGTAGTAAGTTACGATGAGAACTATGTTCTTGAAAAGTAACGAGCGTAGCGAAGTTAAAAAACAAATATATAGTCCGTTCCCGAATTTCAGAGAAGAAATTTAGAGAAATTCTCAAGTACTTTACAGAAGACATAGAAGCATCAAAGATATCAAATTTAACTAAAATTTCAGAAGTAACACTATGCAAAATCTTTAGAGAAATAAGAATTCTTATGTCTAAAGAGTGTGAAAAGATAAGTAAATTTAGCGGTGAAATTTCCAAGCCAGCCTAGAAGCTTCGCTTTGAGATTGATGAAAGTTACTTCGGATCTAAAAGAGTAAGAGGAAAAAGAGGTAGAGGTGCAGCAAATAAAACACCGGTATTCGGTATGCTTAAAAGAGACGGCAAAGTTTATACTCAAATAGTTAAAAACTGCTCTGCTAGTGAGTTAATACCTATATTATCGCAATATAGCGAGCTTGATAGCTCTACTATATATTCTGATTGCTGGAAAGCTTACGATGGTTTAGTTGATTACGGAGTCAAAGCACACTACAGAGTAAAACACTCCAAAAATGAATTCGCTAATGGGAAAAACCATATAAATGGCATTGAGAATTTCTAGGGATACGCTAAACATAGACTAGCTAAATTTAAAGGCATTAAGAAAGGGAATTTCTTACTTCATCTTAAAGAGTGTGAATTTAGATATAATACTAAAACTACACAGGAAAACTTATATCAGAAACTGTTAAAATTGATAAGAGAGAATCCGCTTAAGTTTAATTGAGCCTTAAAATTTATTCTATGCCAAGGGTCAAATTTAATGGCTTTAAATGAAATTAGAGCGAGTTTTTGCCGTTAAATTTAGTCGCTAAATTTATATCCCGCACCGCATCAAATCTATGCGAGCGACGGTCGCCCGAAATCTTGTCGTTTGATTTTAAAAAAGCAGTGAGCCAAACTAAGACGAAGCGGCGAAATAAAGCAAGCCGAAATTCGCTTTCAAATAGCGATAAATTTTGCTACTGAGTCGCGCCGATACGAATTTGATATCGCTCAAAACGCCGCAAGCACGCTAAATTTTGTTTAAAACGTAGTATAAATCTACTTCCGGCTCCTTTTGGCAATCTCAAATTTGAGCTAAAATTTAGTAAATTTAGCTACAATCAAACCGAATTTACGCTCAAAAAAGGAGAAAATATGCCGCTGCTTGATAGCTTTTGCGTCGATCACGTCAAGATGAAAGCGCCCGGCGTGCGTCTGGCAAAGACGATGAAAACGCCTAAAGGTGACGATATAAGCGTGTTTGATTTGCGTTTTTGCAAGCCGAACGAGGAAATTATGCCCGAAAAAGGCACGCACACGCTAGAGCACCTATTTGCGGGCTTTATGCGCGAGCATCTAAACGGCAACGAAGTCGAGATCATCGATATTTCGCCGATGGGTTGCAGAACGGGATTTTATATGAGTGTGATCGGCGTGCCGAGCGAGGAAACGGTCAAAGAGGCATGGACGGCGTCGATGAAAGATATTTTGGGCGTCAAAAATCAAGAGGATATCCCTGAGCTAAACATTTACCAGTGCGGCACATACAAGATGCACTCGCTGGATGAAGCGCACGAGATCGCGAGTAAAATTTTAAAGTGCGGGCTCATCACGATAGATAACAAAGAGATCGCGCTAGACATCGCTGCGATGAGGCTCAAAAAGCGCTAAAGCGCGCTAAATTCGACTATTTTTCGCGAGTTTTAGCTCGCTAGCGATCAAATTTTTCTTAAATTTTACGGATTTTGGTTAGAAAGCCGTTAAATTTACATAAATTTTTATCGCATTTCAATGATTTATAAAACTAGCTCTAACTGCGGTTCTGATAAAGTGCTTTGAATTTTAAATTTAACTAAAAATTTTAAAAAACATCGATATTTTTTAGTTTTTAAATTTGCGATATATTTAAATTTGAGTAAAATTTACACACTTTTATGAAATTATTTGACATTTTTTACTCTAATTTTATTCTCGAAATTTACTCGGATTTGCTAAGCTAAATTTGTTCAAATTTATAAAAATCCCATTTTTAATCGCTATGCCTCATAAATCCAAAATATTTTTCACATATAAATGCTAAATAGTAATAAAAATATAATGATATAATTTTAAGCTATAAATTTATAAAATTATATTAGTCAAATTCATTAAGGAAATGCAATGAAAAATCTCAATTTAGCTTTGATTGTAGCTTGTGTGACTGCGATATGCTTAAACGCCGAGGTTTTGACCAAAACCGCCGAGATATCGCTAGGCGGCAAAAAGGTTGGTAAAATCGAAGTTCTAACGCCTGTCGAGGTGATCGCAAAAGAAGGAGCGAAAGCCAAGATCAGCGTAAAGGGCGCCGTCTCGGGAAACTACATAGCCCAGATACAGCGAAGCGTCAAAAACGCCGAGATTTTCACGGTTTTTGACGATGAAAACGAGGCAAATTTTAAGAAAATAAAAGAAGTGGAGGACGACTACGGCGAAATTTGGTATGAGGTCGAGGGCACGTATGAAATCGCCGCGGACGCCCTTGGAAACGACGCTAACACGCTGTATAAGCAAGCCCAACAAAAATACGAGGAGGCTTGCTCGCCGTGTCACCGACTGCACGAGCCAAATAGCTTCACGGCGGCTCAGTGGCCGGGCAATTTACAGGGTATGATTGAGTCCGGATTCGTCGCTCTTGATGAAACGGATCTAAATTTGATCGTGAAATACCTGCAGCATAACGCAAAAGCTGTAGAATAGAGCTTTGGCGCGCGGCAGTAAAATTTGAGCATTTGAGTATGAGATTTTCGGATATTTGCGGCGCTTTTGCTTAAAATTTTATTTACTAGCGTCAAGCTCAAATTTGCTCGTCGCTCGAAATGTAAAATTTTGCGATATTTGTTCTTTAAATTTGGATTTATTTGGGATTTTATACTTTGACGGCGGCAAATTTAACGCTATTAGCTAAATTTATGCAGCGGTTTTTGCCAGCGTCGCGCTCGCCAAACAACCCAACGTTACAAAGAAAACGAGCGAGCTTCATTGATAAAATATAGGTTTTAAAAAGCAAATAATGGAAAACGAGTTGCCTAATTGCGCCGATGCCGCAAGTATCGACGTGCTTTGGCTTTGCTTGGGTATGCGACTTCGCAACTGCAAGCAGAAGGGGGCAGGGAGTATTATGCTCTCTGTTCGCAGCAGGGGCTTGCTCCTGCGAGAATTAAATAAGGGAGAAACCGATGAAAAGACGAGATTTCATCAAATTTTCGGCCTTGGCGGCTACGGCTGCACAGGCTAGTAGGATAGAGGGCGTCAAGCAGACGATTTTCGACAACAAAAAAGTATTCGGCGCAAACAGATTCGGCCCGTTTTGGGTAAATTTAAACTCATCGCAGATCGTTTCGGTTAGCGAATTTGAGGGCGATAAATTTCCAAATACGATGAACTATAGCCTGCCTGATTCCGTGCAGAACGAAAACCGCGTGCTCTATCCGATGGTACGCAAAAGCTATCTAAAAGCAAAAGGCGCGGCAAAGAGCGAACTGCGAGGTAAAGAGGAGTTCGTGCGCGTTAGCTGGGACGTAGCGCTTGATCTAGCCGCAAAGGCTTTGAAAGAAAACTTCGACAAATACGGTGCCGAGGCGATCTACGGCGAGTGCTACTGGTGGGGCGGTAGCGGCAAGGTCAGCTGGGGTCGTACGGTCGCGCACAGGATGCTAAAGGTGCTAGGCGGCTACGTGGAGGAAAGCGGCGACTACTCGACGGGAGCGGGTCTGGTCATCATGCCTCACGTGTTAGGCGGTAGTGCGGTTTACGACACGCCGACGAAGTGGAAAGCCGTCGTCAAAAACGCCAAAAACGTAGTATTTTGGGGTACCGATCCTATCGTGACGAATCAAATCTCATCAGTGCCTCCGACTCACGACGGCTACGTAGGCATGCAGGAGCTCAAAAAAGCCGGCATCAAAACATATAGCGTAAACGTCATGATAAACGACACCGCGCGCTACTACGGCAGCGAAAACATCATCGTACGCCCGAATACCGACACCGCGCTCATCATCGGTATGTGCCATTATCTATTTACGAACAACCTCTACGACGAGGAATTTATCAAAAAATACACGGTCGGATTTAATAAATTTAAAGACTACTTCCTTGGCACGCAGGACAAAGTCGTAAAAGATATCGAATGGGCGAGCAAAATTTGCGGCGTACCTGCGGGCACGATAGCGCAGTTTGCGACGCATCTGGCTAAGGAGCCTACGACCGTGCTGATCGGCCGCGCGTTACAAAGAGCCGACCACGGCGAGCAGCCTTTCTGGGCGCTAGTGGTGCTAAACGCGATGCTAGGACACGTGGGTAAAGAGGGGCTTGGATTTGAGTTTAGCCTAGGATACGGCTCTGCGGGTGCTACGGACAAGATCGCTCCGGTGCTAAAAGGCCTAAGTACGCGCATCAGCGAGAAATACGAAAATATAGACGGCGCGCCGTGGAAAACGACTAAAAACATCACTATCCCGTCCTCTCGCAGCATCGAGGCGCTAGAGCATCCCGGCAAGGAGATCGACTACGACGGCACTAAGATCAAGCTACCGCATATGAGGGTCGCGTATATGGCGAGCGGCTCGATGTTTACGCGCCATCAAGACGTAAATAACATCGTAAAACAGTGGCGAAAATTTGACACCGTTATCACCGCCGAGCCATACTGGACTAGCACTGCAAGACTAAGCGACATCGTGCTACCAGTAGCTATCGAGATCGAGAGAAACGACATCAACCAAACCGGCTCGACGGGTGAATATATCGTGACCTATAAACCTGCGATAGAGCCGATGGGCGAGAGCAGGAGCGACTTTTGGATCTGCGAGCAAATTTGCAAACGCTGGGGCAGAGGCGAGGTATTTAGCGAGGACAAGGACGAGCTGGGCTGGATGAAGGAATTTTACGCTGATGCGAGCGAGCAGGCTAAGGGGCTAAATTTGAGCATGCCTAGCTTTGAGGAATTTTATGAAAAAGGCTACGTGAGATTTGAAAAAGACAACACGGAAACCGAGCTTTATACGCGCCTAGCGGCCTTCCGCGAAAATCCGGCTAAAAACCGTCTAGGCACGCCGTCGGGTAAGATAGAAATTTACTCTCCGACGATAGCGAAGATGAACTACGCCGACTGCCCGCCGATGCCTACGTGGATAGAGCCTAAAGAGTGGCTAGGCAACGCTAGTAAAAAGTACCCGCTGCATGTCGTTAGCCCTCACTCTCGCTACCGCTTGCACAGTCAGCTAAACAACTCTATCATTAGAAATTTTGCCGAAGTTAGCGGCAGAGAACCGGTGCTAATGAATCCTAAAGACGCCAAAGAGCGTAGCCTAGCCACGGGCGACGTTGCACGCGTATTTAACGACCGCGGCGAGATACTAGCGGGCGTGCTAGTCACCGACATCGTGCCTGAGCGCGTCGTGGCTATCTGCGAGGGCGCGTGGTACGACCCTGAAAAATGGGGCGAAAAGAGCCTCTGCCAGCACGGCTGCGTAAACGTGCTTACGTTTGATAAAGGCACGTCAAGTCTCGCGCAAAGCAACTCGGCTCACACCGTGCTAGCGCAGATTGAGAAATTTAAAGGCGAGATTAAGCCGATAACGGCGTTTTCAAAACCTAAAATACTACAAAGTATTTAGTGCGTCGTTTTTTAAGCGTCTTTGAATGAGCTAGAAAATTTCGCCCTGCGACAGGCTATATGCCTAGTCTTGGGACGAAATTTTCGTCGCTTCTGCTTGCAGTTACGAGCCGCAGGCGAAGTAAAACATTTCAAATCCATCTTAAAATACTTCCGCTTATGTTTTTTTGATTGCGTATCTTTTCGCGAGTGTTTTTGAGAGAGATTTTTGCTTCGTTACATTTGCAACTGCGAGCAGAGGAAAATTTTAAGTTTGCGGCGGACTATCCGTCTAGCCCTGACTTAAAATTTCTGCACAACTCTCAAAATCGTCTCGTGATACTTCCGCTTATCTTTTTACGCTCAAATTTGAAATTCGTCGATCTTGGCAAAACCGCAAACATTGCCTTTTACTGAAATTTTGCCCTTCTAGCGAAAACATATGCGCCGAAAATTTCAGGCAATATGAAAGTGGGCCAAAATTTTCGTGCTGACGAAGTCGGGTGCCGCATCCGTTTGAGCGGGAGCGTAAAATTTGAACGTCAAACTTATCTCTTAGCTAAGCCCCGCTTTCTTTCGTATTCATCAAATTTGAGCGTAAATTTTGCGCAGAGTAAAAAACTCTGCTAAAATTCGCTCAATTTAATCCGAAGGCCGAGCCGTGCAAATCCCGAATTTGATCCGAAATTTTATCCGCAAACGTATCGTTTCGGAGTGTATTTTGCTGCCGTTTTTCTATCCTGACGAGTTTGAGAGCTTTCAGGACGGATATAGATTCAACCGAATAACGGACGAGGATCTAACGGGCAGCGCGCCCGGGCAGTGGCGCAAGAGCCGGCAGGTCATCGCTCGTAACGCCCTGGACGATCCGTTTTTCGTGGATTTTGCGCTAGGCGGCGCCTCGCCCGTGTATTTTGCGTATCACGGCGCGGGCTCGTGGGAGCCGATAAAGGTTGCGGACGACATCGTTAAATTTGAAGAAATTTTAATCGCTCTTGCCGCGCTTGAGGCGCCTTGCTCGCTTGAAGCGATCGCGCCGCTTGCGGACCTAAATAACGAATTTTACCGCGAGCTGGCGGACGACTACGCGCAAGAGGATGAAGCGCGCGAGGAGCCCGAATATAAATATTTCAGCGTTTTCATCGAGGATCTGGGCGCAGACCCAGTAAAAACGCTCGTGTTTTTAAAGAAAATTTTTGAGAGCGAGAGCTTTGCTAGGGTGAAAGAGAGGGCACAAAATCTGCCGCTTTGCCTCTTTAGCGGCACGCAGGAGCTTGCCGGGGCGCTGGAAGACAAACTCGCCTCACTCGGGGGTTAAATTTTACGCGCAAGAGATCTCTTTTAGTGAATTTATCGCGCGCCGTAGTTAAATTTAGCCGAATTTCGCTATCATACATCGCATTTTTTAAGAGGATAAACATGAAAAAATCACTGCTTTTGCTTGCGCTTTGCGCTTTTGCCGGACAGCTCGCTGCTGCTGATATGCCCGCGGTTTGCGAGGAGTACGAAAAGGGCGTTCGCGACTTTATAAAAGAATGGCGGTCGCAAGCTAAAGCTACGGGGAATACGGGCATCAAGCTCGAAATAGATGGCGCCGAAAAAGACTTCGACGTAAGACTAAAGGATATAAAAAATAAGACCAAAGACAAGCAGGAGGCCGCCTGCAAACAGTCCATAGAGTCGCTGGAAGAGACAAAAATGCTGATGAAGAAAATGGGTTATATGAAATAAAATTTGGATAAAATAATGCACCATAATTTGAAAGGATAAACATGAAAAAATCACTGCTTTTGCTTGCGCTTTGCGCTTTTGCCGGACAGCTCGCTGCTGCTGATATGCCCGCGGCTTGCGAGGAGTACAAAAAAGTTTCTTATGCTTTCATCGATACGATGGAAAAACAAGCCAAAGCTCAGGGCGAAAAGGACTTTGACGCCGCCGCAACGAGAAAAGAGTTTGAGGCCGAATACGCAGACATAAAAAAGCTCGGCAAAAAGGAGCAAGAGGCTAAGTGCAATCAAGGCATAGCCGAGGTAAAAGAGCTTGAAAATATGCTAAAAACGATTGGAGTGATAAATCAAATTTAAATAGCTCCGGTTCATAATCTAAACCGAGCTAGCACGTTAAATTTGGCAACCCGGCCCAAAGTGGCGGCAGTTTAGCCGCCCTTTGTAAAATCCGCGTTTAAAAGTCAAATTTAAGCGTGGATTTTTAAATTTACTCTTAAATTTTACCAAACCATCACTCCGCTACGCAAATCTCAGCGCGAAGTATGGCTTTTATCGTGTAAAAGCCCACTATCCCGATAAAAACGCACAAGATAGCAAATCCCGCACTGCCCGCAAGTAAGAAAAACTTAAGCCCGCTAAGCTCGTAAGCCCGCAAAAGTGCGATACTGGCCGCTGCGGTCGGGAAGGTAAACGCCCACCACGAAAGGAAAAATTTGAGCCTCAAAAAGCTTTTAAACATAAAAAGTATGAGAAGCGCGAAAAATAGCGTAACATAGAGCATGATTTTCGCCGGCGCGTCGAAGTTGGCGGTGAGCTTCGTATAGTCCAAAAACGCCATCGCAGGCGGTGCGATCACGATAAAGAGCGTCGGGATAAATTTCTGGGGCATCTGGTCGTGAAAGATGATGCGATAAAATAAAACGGCAAAAAGTACGGGCCAAAAGAATATGCCTACCCCGAAGTAATACCACGCAAGCTCGCTACCCGCAGGTGCTGCAAGCGGTACTAAGAGGTTGCCGACGATGGGGATGAACCACGCGGGGTTGGAGTGCGAGATTAGGATATTGTTCTTGATCCAAAAAGAGACCACGTATAAAGAAATAATCCCCTGAAAGACGATGCCTACGTAAAAAAGCACGCCGTATACGGGCGTAAAATCCTTCCAAAGCGCGGCGATAAGCAGCGTCGAAACCGAAAAAGTCGCGAAAAAATTTACCCGCACGGGGTGAGAAAACTCCGCTGTGAAAGCTTGCGGGTATCTAATGATCTTTGCGGCGTAAAGTGCGCTGATGACGGTATATGCTAGGCTCGCCGTCCACCGCAAAACCTCAAAAATCCAACCAGAAATCCCAAAGATCAAATTTAGCCGCTCATACGCTAGCGCTAGTCCGCCAAGCCCCATAACTACGGTATAAAACATTATCGGGAAGTTTTGTAGCCAGCTATTTTTCGGTGCTTTTTCGTCCTGTGTTTTCATCTTTTTCCTTATTATTTTTTGGGGATTTTAGCCAAATTTTAGTGCGCATTCGGTGATGAGGTTACAGAGAAATTCAGGGCGGCGGATGGTCCAGAAAAGAAAGGTTTCAAAAAGAGCGCTGCTGTATGAGCAGGCGGAGAGTCGGACGTAAAAACTCAAAGCAACGATGCGGAGCGCAAGAAAAGATGGGCGCTATAAAAAAGAGGCGGATGCGAAGGTTTGTGGTCGGCTAAGCGCATAAGAGCGTAAAGTCGGTATGAGCGACGCGAACAAAATGAGACGCTAACAGACTAAGGGCGAATTTGAGAGACGGATAAAATTTAAAACAAAGAGCGAGAGGACGGATGTAAAAGGCGCCCTAGCCGGGAGCTAAAAAAATAAGTTTGCAAAACGGCGAGCCGGGTTTGAACGGATATAAAAAGCCTGTAGATTAGCTAAATTTTGCGAAAAATAATATAATACACTAAAACGCGGGAGGCCAAGATGCTGCAAAATGAGCTTGAAAACGTGCTAATAGAAAGATTTTTGTCTAAATTTTCACTTAGCGGCGAAGATGAAAGAGCGGTTTTAGAGGGCGCGGTCTTAAAAAGCTTTAAAAAAGACGAGACGATCTATACGAAAGACGGATGTCAGGGCTACGCTATCTTAGCATGCGGGCGTATGCGAGGCTTTGTCAGCACGAGTAATTTTAAAGAAATCACCGTTTTTAGCCTAAGCCGGGGCGATAGCTGCATGCTTTGCGCTTTTTGCTCGTTTGGGGCGCTACAAGTGGAGATAAATTTGCAGATAGAGGAGGATACGCAAATGATCCTCATCCCAAAAAAGCTTTTTAAACGCTTGCGCGAGAGCTATCCGCAGGTGGCAAATCACGCTTTGGAGTTGGTTGCGGGGAGATTTAGCGCCGCGATAAACGTGATGGAGCAAGCGCTTTTTATGCCTTTGGCGCAGCGCATAATAAATTTTTTAGAGCAAAACGGCGCGTGCAGAGGACTAAAGATCACGCACGAACAGATCGCAAACCATCTAGGCTCGGCTAGAGAGGCCGTCTCAAGAGTGTTAAAAGAGATGCAAAAGCAGGGGCGCATCGAGCAAAAACGCGGTGTCGTGACATTAAAGTGACTTTGTTACATATTTAAATTTTAAAACTCGCTATCATTTAGCCGATACTTCTAAAAAGGAACTTTTATGAAAAGCATCGGCAGAAGAGGTGCATTGAAAATTTTAGGTGCGGCGGGGTTAGCAGCGGCGGGAGTCGCGAGCGTAGACAAGCTAAACGCCGGCGAAAACGAAGACATCCGCTCAAATATCCTGATAATCGGCGGAGGCCTAGGCGGTATCAGCCTGGCGGCGAAATTGCGGCGAGATATGCCAAACGCCGCGCTCACGATCCTTGATAAGGACGAATACTTCTACTATCAACCGGGCTTTACGCTTATTGCGGCGGGAGTTTATCTACCGGAGGATATAACTTACGAAAAGGCGAATTTGATCCCCGAAGGCGTAACGTGGATAAAACAAAACGCCGCTTCGATCGAGCCTAGCTCAAATTCCGTCACGCTTGAGGACGGTTCAAATTTGACTTACGACTACCTAGTGATCGCTAGCGGAACGGAGTATGAGTTTGAGAACGTGAAAGGGATTAACGCGGAAGATGTCGGTAACGGTGCGATCACCTCGATCTACACGATCCCCGGCGCCCTTCATATGACTCAGATGATGAAAAAGCTCGGTAAAGAGGGCGGCAAGGCGGTTTTTAGCGATAACAAAACTCCGATGAAGTGCTCGGGCGCGAATAAAAAAGTAACATTGCTTACCGAAGATATGGCGCGAAATTTGGGCGGCAGAGATAAGCTTGACATTGCGATATATTCGGGAGCTCGAACGATATTTTCCTCTCCGATTTATGCTAAAATGATAGAGGGGATGCTAGAGGAGCGAGATGTGAAGTATTTTACATCCCATCAGCTTGTCGAGGTGGATAAAAGCGCGAATATAGCCGTATTTGAACGCTATATGCCATACCGTGAAAACGGCGAGGATAAGCTCGCTAAAGAGTTAGTCGAGGTCAAATTTGATTTTTTACATCTCGTGCCTCGTATGAAAGCCTCTAAAATTTACGCCAATGCGGGACTAAGCGTAGAAAAAGGCGACGTAGCAGGCAACTGGATCAGTCTTACGCGCGAGACGTTGCAACACTCGAAATTTAAAAATATCTTTGCTATCGGCGACGTTTGCGGATTTCCTGCAGGCAAGACGGGAGCTAGCATACGTAAGATGTATCCCGTGCTAGCGCAAAATCTCGCAGACGTCATAAAAGGTCACGAACCGAGTGCGAAATACGGCGGCTACACCGCCTGCCCGCTGCTGACGAAATTCGGCAAAGCGGTGATGGTGGAGTTTAACTGGACGGGTAAGCCCGAACCTACGATAGCGTGCATGGGTGCGACTCGCGAGAGCTATCTAAACTGGGCGATGAAACTATATATGATGAAGCCGATGGTCATGCAAGGCATGATAAGAGGGCTTGCGTAAAGGAGAAAATATGCAAAATATTGGAATTTTAGACAAAACTATCCGCCTTATAATCGCGGCGATTTGGATATATGTATTTGGATTCGTATGTTTGAGCTGGTGGTGGCTAGTCGGGCTCGTGCCGTTACTAACCGCTGTTTACGGCTACTGCCCGCTTTATAAATTTTTCGGCATAAACACGTGCAAAAAATGCAAAACAGAAGAGCGAAGCGATGCAAAGCAAAAGAACTAGAATCGCGAAAGTGCTAATCGGGCTAGCGATAATGATCGCGGGAGTCGCGTTTGGCAACTGGTGGGGACTCGTAGGACTCGTGCCGTTTGCCGTAGGCGTCACGGGTTTTTGCCCCGCTTGCTATTTTTTAAATCGTTGTTCGCTAAAGCGCTAAATTTTGCTTGCGCACGGGCTAGAGCGGCCTGGATTTAGCTTGCTTGATTTTGGGGCTTATTCGGATTTGATTTTGTTTGTTTGTTGCTAGGCTTTATCTTGGTTTAGATATTAAATTTAAGCCAAATCTCGTCGCGGCTGGCGGCCGGCATGAGTTTGATCGTTTGATTTGCGCGTTAAATTCGGGATTAAATTTAATTCATTTAAATTTGCGACCGAATTTAACGAGCTTAAGCCAACTCGTAAATTCGCTCTTAAAACAGGATTAAATTTACGCGTCGTCATCTGTTTCGCGTTGCGAGGATGCCCGCGTCCTCTTAAATTTAGCGAATTTTACAGATTTTGCGCGCCTCTTTTATCTACCTAGATCCGTTTTGCATTGCTATTTTGCGCTCCGTTCCGCAAAAGCGAATTTGACCGTCTCGCATCGTTACTTAAATTTGGTCCGAGCTTGTTTTGCTCTTAAATTTATCGTGACCGACCTTGACGCGCTCGGCATCCTCGTCGTCTCGCGCGCTATCGCCATCGGCTCGCCCGTCTGCGTTACTAAATTTTCCCAATTAGTCGATTTTAATGCATGCCCAGCATTTTTAAGCTAAAATAGGCCAAATTTTTAAAAGGATAAACGTGAACGATTTTAAAAGATTAAACGAGCTAGTAGCTGTAGGCAAAGACGAACTAAACGCGATGTATCGGCAGCTAGATAACCCAAGCGAGGTCGTGCTAAAGATGCTAAAAATCGCCGGTTTTAAAGGGCAAAAGAGTGAAAAAATCGCAGTTTTACGCCGCATAGTCGATCTAAAAACGGAGCCGCTAGAAAACGAGTTAAAAAAGCAGGGGCGCGAGGAGGCCGCGATAGGGCGCATAAAAGACGAAGCTTTTGAGCTCGTGCGCGAGTTTTACGAAGCGCGCTTTGAAAGGCTTTTGGCGCGGATAAAAGAGGAGAAAATTTTAGACGAGTTTTACTCGGCGCTACTTAGCGGCATGCACGGCGCGGGACTAGCGATGAACGCGTGGCAAAGCGCGTGGGACAGGCAAATCCTGCAAACGACGAATAAAGAATTCGAAGCTAAATTTGCAAGCATGGCCGAGGCGATCAAATTTATCGACGAAAACCGCCTCTATCAAAAAGACGGCTGCGAAAAGGGCGAGCGAAGCTACGGCGCAGTCATAAAAAACGGCGAAAAATACGCCTTTGCGCCGTATGCCGCGGCTTTTGAAAAAGAAGTAAAACGCGTGGCAGACGCTCTAGACGCGCTAATCAAAAATCTAAAAACGCTAGCCGCAAACGACGAGCAAAGAGCCTACGTAACGTACTTTGAAAAGCTAAAGGCGGCGTTTTGCGAGCGAGAAAACGACCGCGCGATCCCGGCGTGGCAGGACGCCGAGCGCGCGTGGATGGATGTAAAAGGCCCGCTGCAGCCCGGCCATCCGCTCGAGTACTACGAGGATGCCTACACGCACGCCGTCGCGCTCGAGTGGGACGTGAGGCTAGCGGGGACGAGCGACTTTGACGAGGCGAAATTTAAAAAGGGCGTCATCCGCGCCTACGAGCAAATTTGCGAGCAGTGCGGTATCAAGGACGCTGCGCTAGAGCGCCAAGTGACGCAAAACGTCGCACGCACGCAGACGTACATCAGCGTGCCGATGATCTACTATGGCGCCGAGCTAAACGGGCTTTTCTCCGCGCAGGTCGTGCCAAACGACGAGACCGTGAGCAAGGAGCGCGGCAAAAAGATATTCGCTTTCGTCGAGCACGTTTACGAGAGTGCCAAGGCGAGGCCGTTTATGAAGCTTAGTGGGGAGATTTTTTCGCGCGAGTTTTTGGACTACGGGCGCGAAATTTTGTTTAAAAAGCCGCAAATTTGGAAGAAAACCTACGAGATCTCCACGATCGGCCACGAGTTTGGGCATATACTTTTCGTCGGCACCGACACGGAAAAGACGATGAACGCAGACGGCGAGTTTAAATTTATCGAGGAGTACAAGGCGACTACGGGCGGGCTCGTAAATTTCTTTATCGGCGGCGATGCGAGCTACGATATGAGCGTATTTCACGAGCTGATCGCCCGCGCGGTCGGACTTATCGCGTGGCGCGAGGTCGATGAGGTGCGCGCGTACTACTGCGAGGGGCTTATCCATCTTAGCTTGCTGTTTGACTCGGGCGCGCTTAGCTTTGAGGACGGCGCTTTGATCGTCAAATTTGACCGCGAACACTATGCTAAATTTAAAGAAATTTGCCTCGCAAACTATAAAAATTTGGCGCTTCACTACGCAAGGCGCGCTCCGGCGGGCGAGTTTTTGGCGAAATTTTGCGACAAAGAGGGCAAAAGCTACCTGCCTAAACACGCGCAGGCAAGGGCCTTTGTAGAGCACTACTATGCCCGCTACAAGGCTATAGGAAACGAGCTTGACGAGAGCGGCGAATGGGAAAAGTGGCAAGCGAGCGAGAGATAGAGAGTTTCTTTTGTATCAAATTCGCCGGTTCTTTGGACGGCTCGCTTTGTGACGTAAATTCGGCCTATTTTGCGGGATCTGCGCTTAGCTTTCCGTGCGGCGGTTTGGGAAATTTGCGCGGCAAATTTACGAATCAGGCGAGTTTAGTTTGAAAAATTGCGTAAAATTTCAGTTTGTTTGCCGTGATTTTTTGAGCAGCGTTTGCGTCGTCCTTTTGCGCGCGGGATGAGCGCAGTCGTTTGCGCCGCATTTATCCGCAAATTCGCGAGCTTGTTTTCATTTGGCAACTCGTTTTAAGGATGTAGAATTTGATCGCTTCGCGGTATTTATGAGGCTGGCTAGGCTCGCTACATTTTGCAAACGATATCGCGATTTTAAATTCGCCGATAAAATTTTGCGGCGGTTTGGGAAATTTGCGCGGCAAATTTACGGATCAAGCGGCTTATATCGCGACGCTAGCCTCATTTTGCGGATTAGACGGATTTTATTTTCGCGAAATACGACCGAAATTCTACGTATTGCAAATGATGCGTGTTAAATCCAAAATTTGACGCGTTTTTACGCCGGGATTTTTGCTAAATTTGCGCATAAATTTGACGAGCGGATTTTGATTTTGCGGGCTTGGATTTGCGACTATGCTTCGCGAGATGAGGCGCCTTTTTGGCGGCATCTCGCGTATTTGCGCTATTTTGGCACTTAGGCGATCGGTTCGCCAGGTTGCTTGCGGCGGAGTTTGGTTGTTAAATTCGGCTCGTAAATTATCGATTTTGAGCGAGGTTGGGATACGGCTTTGCTAGCGAGCGAATTTGGGGCTTAAATTTGCGACTCATTTAGCGATCGATTTACCTTTTACGAGCGGGCGAGACCTGCACCTTTTTAATGCTAAAGTTCGCGTTTTTGGGGTGCGGGTTTCGTGCGTCAAATTTAAACGCCGTCGCGCCGAATTTTGCGAAATTTGAAAGCAAAATTAAATGCGTAAAGCATCCTGGACCAAGGCGAAATTTGAGAGTAAATTTGCGCTAAAATTCGGGCGCAAATTTAAAAAGCCGAAGCTAAAATTTGATTTTCGAGCGCAAGCTCAAATCAAAAAATCAGCTTCGGCGATTTTTACGTGCAAGTTTAGCTAAAAGGCAAGCCGAATTTGCGGTCGTAAAGCAGGATAAATTTAAGCCAAAATAAGGCAAAATTCGCTGCCAAATTTAAATAAAATAGGGCGCGAAAACTTCAAAAAATAGAAAGGATAAAAATGGAAAAAACTTTAGAAGGGATGGGCGAACCGCGTATAAAAGTCGTGGCGTTGCCCAAGGATACGAACTCGGCGGGCAATATTTTCGGCGGCTGGATAATGAGCCAGATCGACCTAGCGGGCGCGCAGGCTGCACGCGAAATCGCCCCCGAGCGCGTCGTCACGATCTCTATGCAAGAGATTATATTTAAGCAGCCCGTTTTCATCGGCGATGTCGTGAGCTGCTACGCCAAGATCGTCTCGGCGGGCAACACTTCGATCAAAACCAAGATCGAAGTTACGGCGCTACGGCTGAATGCGGCGGGCTTTCGCGAGTGCATTCACGTCACCTCGGCGATCGCGACCTACGTGAGCGTGACCAAGGACGGCGCGAAAAAGCCGATCGATCCGGAGCTAAAAAGGGCGCACGGGTTTTGATCTGCGTGAGCTGACCGCTGAGCTTTGCAATTAATCGGTCGGCTCGTAAAATTTTACTAGAATTTGCGCGGCGGTACGTGAGATCTGAGGTGACTTGGCTTGGCGGACTGGTAAGATTTGAATGAATTTTGCGTGCAGTCTGCCTAAATCGGTGAAAATTAGGATTGGCTTTTGGCGCCAAATAGACTAAATTTGCTAGTACTTATACGGCAAGTTCGTGAAATTTAACCGAATCTTTACGGGATTAGTGGCAAGTAGCCTAAAATTTGGTTTATTTTGCGGGAGTGCGAGTTTAGCTGGGTCGGTTATTTAGCGTAGCTGGCGGGCGGCGTTATGACTAGGCGCTTAAGGCTATCAAAGAGGGCGGCGACTGCATCGGATGTGTCGCGGAGATGAGCCAGGCGCTTGCCGCGCGATACGGCATAAAGCAAGGAGACTTCATCAAAGCATGGAGTAGATACGGCTACATCATCAAGGCCGACGTCACGGATGTCGTCTGTGGCGGCGTCATCCGGATTTTGCCGCTACAGAGAGAGCCGCTACGACGAGCTAACCGGCAACGACCGGGTTATAGGCAAGAGCCCGACCTTTAAGGCCGCCGTCCAGATCCGAAGGATCGGGAGTATTTGCGAGTTAAAGCGTATCAAATCCTAAACCAACAAGGTCATCTACGACGATTACCATCACGCATAGTTTCTCCCCGTCCGTTTTACTCCTCGGGTGGGGTTTTGCTCAAATTTATCGTTTTAAGTTCAGGAGTTAAATTTACCACTTAAATTTAAGCGCTAAATTTTTGCCTCTTTTCGCGGGCTTACCGCGTCA
The DNA here is from genome assembly GCF_004803795.1 of Campylobacter rectus. Taxonomy (NCBI): domain Bacteria; kingdom Pseudomonadati; phylum Campylobacterota; class Epsilonproteobacteria; order Campylobacterales; family Campylobacteraceae; genus Campylobacter; species Campylobacter rectus. Next base: position 430,044 of record NZ_CP012543.1, read on the forward strand.
AATTTTGCCAGCTTTTGCAGGTTTTCCGACTTGCCGACTCGCCACGCCGAATTTGCCTTTTCGCTACCTTGTCGCACCAAATTTGGCAGGTAAATTTAAGAGCCGCCCTTGCCCGCATCAAATTTCGCTCCCGCTTAAATTTTGTTTTAATATGCTTTTTTGTAAAATTAAAAAGTTATATTTCATAAGGAGAAAATCAATGAAAAAACTTCTTTCCGCCTTGATTTTGAGCGCTGCGGTGGTGCTGGGAGCCGAGGTCAAAACTCTCACCGATATGACGGGCAACGAGGTAAAAATCCCCGCAAACGTGGAGCGTATCGCCGCTTTGTGGCATGCAAATAACCAAATAATCTTGGTGCTGGGAGGTATGGACAAGGTCGTTACGACCACCGATCTCATCAAGAAAAATAAGTGGTTCGCGCAGATCTATCCGCGCGTAAAAGACCTGCCCGCCGCGCTAAACGGTAACGACATCCAGATCGAGGAATTGGTCAAACTAGCTCCCGATGCGGTTGTCGTTTCAAATAAAAATTTTCAAGAAAATCTCGCAAAAAACGGCTTTAATGCGGTAAATGCGATATTTCGCGACTACGACGATATGAAAAAAAGCGTGCTGCTAACGGCGCAAATCATCGGCGGCGATGCGGCCAGCAAAGCAAAGGAGCTAAACGAAAACCTTGATGCAAACATCGCGCTGGTTAGCGAGCGCACGAGCAAACTAGAGGACGCTAAACGCCCTAAAGTGCTCCATATCGTGGGCGGCGCGAACCTGCTAAAAATCGACGGCACCAAGACGATAATCGACACTTGGATCAAGTATGCGGGCGGTAAAAACGCCGTGCAAAAAGATGGTAGTATGATAGAAATCACGGCTGAAGAGATCGTGAGCTCAGACCCGGATATCATCATCGTAGGCGGCGCGAATAATCAAAAAGCTGTCGAGAAAATCTACGCCGATCCCGTATTTGCAGGGCTAAAAGCGGTCAAAGACAAAAAAGTCTACGGCAACCCTAAGGGAGTGTTTAGCTGGGATAGATACGGCGCGGAGTCAGCTTTGCAAATTTTATGGGCAGCCAAAACTATCCAGCCGGAGCTCTTTACGGACATCGACGTAAAGGCCGAAACGAAGGCGTTTTATAAAAAATTTATGAATTACGAGCTAAGCGACGCGGAATTTGAGTATATTTTAAAAGGACTTAACCCGGAGGGTAAATAAGACGCGGCACCGAACGAACGACGTCGGCGCCCCACCTAGTAGGCAGCGCCCGTGCCGAATGTCTCATCATGCGGCGGCATATCGGTGCCGAGCGGAGTGCTATCTTATCGGCTCTTGAGGGCGGATCGTCCCGCCAAATAAGCGGTCTTGTGATGCCGAACACCAAATCAAAAGGGCACATCGGTATCAAATAAACGGCACCTCATATCGTCTCGTCACGGATAAGCGGCGTTTCATATCGCCTAATCAAGCAAACGCCGCCGTATCGCGAGCATCGTCGAAGTGTGAGTACTACCTGCATAAAGTAAGCGCATCGTTGCCCGATTATGGGTGCCGATACCCGAATGAGCGGCGTCGCTATCGTATTGCCTTACCGAAGCGGCATCCCTAACGCGCGGCGCGGCGGACAAACATAGCCGCAGCACGCTAAAACAGGTGGTGCGATGCGGAGTAAAATTTAAAACCCGCAGCTAGTATAAAAGGGCAAAACAAAGCTACAAGATAAAATTTAAAGCAAAGGAAGCGGTCATGGAAATTTCATTTTTTACGACGCTTGAGCTCGCTCTAGCGGGCGCTTGGATACCCTCATTTGCGATGGTGCTGATACAATTTGCATATATGTTTGTCTACAAAGAGGTCGGCAAGCGCGCCACCGATACCTCGTGGTACACGCTCGCGGACAAGCGAAATGCGATCATAAGCTCGCTGCTGCAAGTAGCGCTGCTTATTTTGTCGGTGTTCGTGCCGCTTAAGACGGGTAGCGCGTGGTTTTGGATCGGAGCGGTGATCTACGTAGCGGCTTTTGCGGGCTTTATCAAGGCGTTTTACGACTATGCGGCGGCTCCTACGGACAGAGCCGCACAGGGCGGCATCTACCGCCTATCGCGCAATCCGATGTATTTCTTTTATTTCCTCGGCATGGCGGGCGTTTGCGTCGCTTCGGCGTCGCTGTGGCTACTCATAGTGATAGTGCCCTTTGCCATATACAATCATCTCGTGGTCCTGGGCGAGGAGTGCTACTGCGAGCAAGCCTACGGGCGGGAGTATTTAGAGTATAAACGCAAGACGCCGAGATATTTTTTGTTTTTCTAAGGGGAGGGTAAAACCTAGGGTATGCCGCAGCCCTAGACGTTTTATAAAATTTCAACACTAAGGAGAGAGTATGTTCGTAAGGAAAAATTTGGCGCTCGTCGCCGCTTTATTTCTAGCGTTTTGTCTAAACGCCGCCGCGGGCGAGCCGAGGACGGTTAAAGATATGCGCGGAAACGTCGTCGAGCTACCGGAGAAAGTAAGCAAGGTCGCCTCGCTTTGGAACGCAAACAACCAAATCATCCTCGCTATCGGCGAGATGGATAAGGTCGTAGCCATCGAGGGCAACGCGAAAAACAAGTGGTTTTTAAAGGTCTATCCGCGTATAGCCGAGATCGTTTCCGGGCGCAATTCAAAAACCTCGGTCCAGATAGAGGAGCTTTTAAAACTGGCGCCCGACGTCGTTTTTAGCAGCGATATGCAAGAGCAGCTCGAAAAAAACGGCTTTAAGGTTGTAAATGTGAGGTTTAGGGATTTTGAGGGTATGCGAAGAAGCATCGAACTTACCGCCGAAGTCATCGGAGCAAACGCGCCTAAAAAAGCCGCCGAGCTTAACGGATATATCGAAAAAAATATCGCGCTGCTAAGCGCCAAAACGGATAAGATCGCGCCTGAAAGCCGCCCTAAAGTGCTTCACATCGCAGACGGTAAAAATTTGCTTAAAGTGGACGGCACGGGCACGATCGTCGATATGTGGATCAAGCTCGCAGGCGGCGTAAATGCCGTGCAAAAGGACGGATTTAAAATGGAGATGAGCGCCGAGGAGCTCATCAATATAAATCCCGACATCATCATCGTAGGCGGCGCGGATAATCAAACGGCGGTGGAGAAAATTTACGCTCACCCGGCCTATGCGGGATCCAAAGCCGTCGCGAACAAAAAGGTGTTCGGCAACCCAAGCGGCGTTTTTACGTGGGATAGATACGGTGCGGAGGCCGCGCTTCAAATTTTATGGGCGGGCACGGTCATCCAGCCGGGGCTCTTTACGGACATCGACGTAAAGGCCGAAACGAAGGCGTTTTATAAAAAATTTATGAATTATGAGCTGAGCGATGCGGAGTTTGGATACATACTGCACGGCCTAGGCCCGGACGGAAGCAAATAGCCGAATTTGAGCGGATTTGCGGGTAGATCTCGCAAAATCAAAAGGGAGTAAAGATGAAAAAGACGGCGCTTGTTTTGAGCGCGGCGGCTTGCTTGTGCGCGGCGATTAGCGCGCAGGCTGCGGATCTAAAATTTGACCCTGATAAATTTGAAACGCGCTCTATAAAAGCGGGCGAAAAAGAGGTTAAATTTAGAGCCTACGAGGGGATAGTCTACGTAGCAAAGCCTGTTGATAGCCGGTTCCAGAGGCTAAATTTCTACGTTCCGGCGCGGTATTTCGAGGACAAAAAAGACGAGACGGGCAAATTTGACGCGTCAAGCGCACCTATCTTTTTGCCAAACTCCATCGGCGGATATATGCCGGGCGAGCCTTTTACGCCCGCACTTGATAAAAACGGCAAGCCAAACGCGGTGCTAACGGCGCTTGAGCGCGGTTACGTCGTAGCAACGCCCGGAGCTAGAGGCAGGAGCTCAAAGGACGCAAACGGCAAATTTAGCGGCAAAGCGTCCGCGGCCATCGTCGATCTAAAGGCGGCCGTGCGGTATCTCAAATTTAACGACGCCGCGATGGCAGGCGACGCAAACAAAATAATCTCAAACGGCACGAGCGCTGGCGGAGCGATGTCGGCTCTACTGGGTGTCTCGGCGGACGCGCCCGAGTTTGAGCCATATCTAGCCGCACTCGGAGCCGCAAAGGCTAGCGACGAGATCTACGCGGTCTCTGCCTACTGCCCCGTTACGAACCTAGAAAACGCCGACACGGCCTACGAGTGGATGTTTGGCGCGCAGACGAAATACGAGAAAATGGACTTTGGCACGCTTGACGCGGCTGGATTTAACGACCGAAGCGGCAAGCTAAAAACCGTCCATGGCGAACTAAGCGGAGAGCAAAAAGAGCTCTCCGCCGCGCTAAAATCGGCTTTCCCCGCCTATGTAAATTCCCTAAATTTAAAGGACGCCAAAGGTCGCGCGCTCATACTTGAGCCTAACGGCGAAGGAAGCTTTAAAGAGTACCTCAAAAAGACGCTCGCAGACTCCTACGCCGCCGCAAAAAGCCGCGACAAAAGCTTGCTAAAGCCCGAGTTTTTCACGCTTGAGACGCAGGGCTGCACGCTTGGGTATGATTTTAAATTTGACGATTACATCCTGTCTATGCCGCGCGCCAAAGCCGCGCCGGCTTTTGACGGGCTAAGGCTCGAAAATCCCGAAAACGACTTTTTCGGCGATGCGGACGCGGCGGCGAAGCACTTTACGGAATTTAGCGCCAAACGCGGCGGAGGCGAGATCGCAGACGCTAAAATCATAAAAATGGCAAATGCAATGAACTATCTAGGTAACGCAAACGCGGCTAAATTTTACCGCATCAGGCACGGCACGGCTGACTCCGATACGGCTCTAGCCGTCCCGCTTATCTTAGCTTTGGGGCTACAAAATGCGGGCAAGACGGTTGATTTCGCTGCGCCTTGGGGGCAAGGTCACGGCGGCGACTATGATCTAGACGAGCTTTTTAGATGGATAGATCGCGTCGTAAAATAGCCGAAATTTGACGCGACTGAAGCTTGCGCTCAAATTTGATGTAGCAGTGCGCTGGGTTTAAATTTGGCAAAGCGGCGGAAATTCGCAAGAATGTCAAATTTAAATTTGATAGCGTTTCGCTAGGCTCAAATTTGCCGCTAGCGACTGAGTCGTAAAAACAAAAGCGCGCAGTCAAATTTGACCGCAAACGGCAAGCTATTTAGCGGTTAGGGCGGATTCTCGGTCGCAGGTTGCGAGCCGAGCTTGCGACTAAAGCCGAACGCAAACGCGAGATAAAGGCTTGGATAGCTCTAGAGCCGCAAAAAACGCAAAGACAAAAAGAATTAGCGAGCTGCCACTGTGACGGACGAAATATACCGCAAAGGCCGATAAGGCGAGCTAAAAAGGCAAATTTGACCCTTAAGGCGAGCGATTTTGCGTGCGGCGCTACCGCGGACGTAGATTTGATTTTAGGATAGAGATGAAAAAGATTAGTTTTAAATTTACGCTTATTTTGCTGATCGTGCTGACCGTCGTTTGCGGCGTGATTGCGCTTGGCGTGGGGAGATTTTACGTGGCTCCTTCTGACGTGCTTAGAGTGATCGTGGGCTTTTTGGGTGCGCAGCCGGACGTTGCAGCAAACGTGCAAAACATCATCGAAAATATCCGCATACCGCGTATCATCGCAGCTATCCTCGTCGGAGCAGCGCTTAGCATCAGCGGAGCGGCGTATCAGGGCGTCTTTCGCAACCAGCTAGTTAGCCCCGATCTGCTGGGCGTTTCGGCTGGAGCTTGCGTCGGAGCCGCGGTTGCGATCATGTTTGATTTATCGCTTTTTTGGGTGCAGGCGCTAGCCTTCGTCTGCGGGCTCGCAGCCGTGGGTATGACGCTATCCATACCTCGTCTGATGGGACGCTCTAGCACTCTGATGCTGGTGCTCTCGGGCATCATCGTTAGCGGTCTGATGGCTTCTGTTATCGGCTTTTTAAAATACGTCGCCGATCCCGAGACCAAGCTGCCCGATATCGTCTACTGGCAGCTAGGCAGCCTAGCCAAGATCGATGCGGGCAATCTTAAATTTATAGCGCCCGTGATGATAGCCTGCGCGGTGCTGCTCGTAGCGATGAGCTGGAGGATAAATTTGCTCTCGCTAGGCGACGAGAGTGCGGCAAGGCTGGGCGTAAACGTAACGCTCGAGCGCGGCGTCATTATCGTCTGCGCGACGCTGCTAACGGCATGCAGCGTGTGCGTGAGCGGTATCGTGGCGTGGGTGGGACTGCTGATGCCCCACCTTGCGCGCATGCTAGTGGGTGCGAACAACGCCCGTAGCCTGCCTGCGAGCATATTTATGGGCGCGATATTTTTGCTATTTGTCGATACCCTGGCGCGCACTATTAGCGCTAGCGAGGTGCCTCTGGGCGTACTTACGGGCTTTATCGGCACGATATTTTTCGTCTGGGTGCTCTGGCGAAATAAAAAGGTCGCGTGATGTTAGAAGTAAAAAATCTAAATTTCGCCTATCCAAACGGCGCTGGTAGGCTAGAAAACGTAAATTTACGCGTCGGCAAGGGCGAGATACTAACGATACTAGGGCGAAACGGCGCGGGCAAATCGACCATGCTAAGCCTAATCAGCGGCACGCAGGCGCCGCACTCGGGCGAAGTTTGGCTCGGCGGCAAAAATAGCGCGGAGCTTAGCAACAAAGAGCGCGCCAAAATCATGGCCTACGTCGCTCAAAGCGAGATCTGCGAGTACGACTACACGGGGCTTGAGTTTATCACGATGGGGCGAGCGGCGCATCTGGGCATCTTCGCGCGGCCTAGCGAGGAGGATACGGCGATAGCGAAGGAATTTACCGCAAAGCTTGAAATCACGCACCTTGAGGATAAATTTATCACTCAGATGAGCGGCGGACAAAAGCAGATGTGTTCGATCGCGCGCGCGATGGCGGCAAAGCCCGAGATCATCGTGTTTGACGAGCCGACCTCGGCGCTGGATTTTGGCAATCAGTATAAATTCCTACGCACCGTTAAGCAGCTAAAAGAGCAAGGTTACACCATCGTGCTAACCACGCATAATCCCGATTTTGCCGTACTTTTGGGCGGCTACGTGGCGTTAGTTAAGGGCGGAGGCGAGGTGGCTTTTGGCAGCGTGGATGAGATCATAGAAAGCGAGCATCTAAGCAAGCTTTACGGGCTAAATTTGAGCGTAGAGTACATCGAGCAAGTAGCTAGAAAGTGCTGTCTGACGTATCCGCTGTGACTGCAGCGCGCGAGAAGCGGCGTAAATTTGCTCTACGCAAATCAAAAAGAACGCGGGCAGGGATACGCGGCACGGCGGATAAATTTATGCGCCTCGGGCACGGAGCGTGCGTAACAGCTTTGTAAATTTGACTACTTCCGCTTGCCTCGTCGTTTGCTTAAATTTGAGGCTTATAAAATTTGACCGAGTCTTGGCGCGTTTTAGTCGGCGCGGCTTTGTAAATTTGACGGCTTCGGGTTTTGCGTCGCCGGAAAATTCGGCGTTAAATTTAAGGCTCGCAAATTTGGGCGGCTTTTATTTTTCTCCCGCATTGTGCGCCGGAGGCGATTAAAATTTGCTTCGTTAAAGCGGTCTTTCTGAAAGGAAGCAAAATCCTCTAAAAAAGCTCGTTTGCAAAAGCTCAGCAAAAAGGGCCTTTAAGACAAATTTACACATATCCCTGATCTATCATCGCATCGGCCACCTTGCGAAAGCCCGCGATATTTGAGCCAAGTACTAGATTTCCCTTGTCGCCAAACTCCTTGCTAGTCTCGTAACTAAGCTCAAAGATGTGATTTATGATGCCGTGCAGCCTATGATCGACCTTGTCAAAGCTCCATGCGGTCATGCCGGCATTTTGCATCATCTCAAGGCCCGAAGTACCCACGCCGCCCGCGTTTGCCGCCTTTGCCGGAGCGAAGTAAAAATCCTTTTGCGCTAGCATAAAATTTATCGCATCAAGCGTGCTTGGCATATTCGCCCTCCCCCCCCTTTTTTTTTTCGGCTACGAAGCGGCAGCCGTTAGCGTAGAGCGTCTTTATGTCGGCTAGATGCAGTTCGTTTTGCGTCGCGCAGGGAAACACTCCGTCACACGGAACGTCCCACATGCCGTTTCCGCCATCTTTGTATTCGCTTACGCTCACGTATTTTGCGTTCGGTCTAAATTTAACGTATTCGCTAAGGCGCGCTCGTCTCGCCTCTTTTAGCTCTTTAAGCACCGCTAGATCGATGCCCCCTGCGTCGTAAACGTATCCGTTTGAATCCCCGAAACCGTGATAGGTAGCGCGCCTACTTGATAGAGCTTTTCTACCGTGTATATGGCGACGTTTCCGCTACCGCTGACGCTGCACTTTTTGCTCTCCGGTCCGAGGCCCGCTTTTTGCAGTATGTTTTGCGTAAAATACACTAACCCGTATCCGGTCGCCTCCGTGCGCGCTAGGCTGCCGCCCCAGTTTAGCCCCCCCTGCCCGTTAGTATGCCGTCAAACCTGCCCGTGAGCTTTTTATACTGCCCAAACATATAGCCGATCTCACGCGCCCACGCCGATGTCGCCTGCGGGCACGTCCACGGTGTTGCCGATGTGGCGGTAAAGCTCACTCATAAATGCTTGAAAAGCGCGTTATCTCGCCTTCACTCTTGCCTTTTGGATCAAGCGTGCTTGCCGCCTTTTGCGCCGCCGATATTTACGCCCGTGAGCGAGTTTTTAAAAATTTGCTCAAATCCTAGAAATTTTAGCACGCCAAGATCCACGCTAGGATGTAGTCTGATGCCGTCTTTATACGGACCGACGGCTGAGTTTAACTGCACGTGGTAGCCGTTATGCACCTGCGGTCTGCCGTCATCGCCCGTGTAGGTAACGCGAAATATCACCGTGCGCTTAAGGATCACGATACTTTCTAAGATCGCGTGTTTTTGGTATTTACTCTCTTTTTTTATAAGCGGCTCGAGGCTGTTTAGCACCTCGGTCGCAGCCTGCACAAACACGCCTTGTCCCGGATTGGTTCTTTTTATCCGCTTCATCGTTTTTTCGATATATTCGCTTCTACTCGTCAAATTTTCGTAGTTGAATATTAACTCTCCTAGAAAAAATTTTTATTTAAATTTATTTTTATATTTTTATTTTAGGCGATAAGTGTTACGTATCGAAACTAAATTTATCAAACGTAACTTTTTGATAAATTTGTCGTAGTTTTGTTTGAGGTTTTTGATGGAGATTTTAGTCGGACCGGATGGGACTATGTTAAATTTGGGAGCGTTAAATTTACGGCGGCGCGAGCTCAAATTTAAACTCGGATCGTATTGTAAGTGCAGATTAACTTTATAGCCTTGTTTTGACCTACATAAGGTGGGAAATTTGAAAAAAGCGGTAGTAAATTCGGGCGGGTTAAATTTCAATAAAAAGAGCAAAAACGTAAATTTTAGCCCAAAGCGGGCTAAATTTGATTACATATCCTCTTTGACTTCGTCGTTGCTGCGAACGACTAGACCCGAGCCGTGGATGACGCTAGGGATACACGCCGTGCAGATATCGACCTCTTCGCCGTTTTTGTGAGCGCGGATAAATACGGCGTTTTCGTTTTCCGTGCTTTTTTGTCCGCAGATGTTACAAACTACGATATTTTCAGTTCTCATTTGTTTCCCTTTTTTAAAATTTAGTCTTATTTTAGTTAGTTTTTCGCTGATTTGAAATGATTTACGTCAAGCGCGAAGTCTCGCGTAAAAAGAAAAAATGCGAAAAATAAATAACGAAAAAAACCTGCAAGAAAAGCCCGAAAATAGGCACCAAACATAGCAAGTAAAAGCATAGCGCGGCGGCTTTAAATTTATATCCGCCGCAATCAAGCAAGTAAAGCTCGAATTTATGCCGCGAGAGGGCGTTTGGCGCGACGTCGATGAAAAGCAGCGAATAATAAAGGTAAAAAAACGCCGGGTGCAGGGCGAGGAAATTTAGCGCGGGCACGGCTAAAATCGGCAAACAAATAAGCGTGATCAGGATAAATTTGAGCAAAATTTTGCCCATAAGAGCCGTTTGGCGAGCTAGGCCGACGTTTGCCAGCTGCGCCTCGTCCACACGGTAGTGCTTTCGGTTTATCTCGCGCGCGATCATAGGAGTTAGAAAGCCCGCGACCGCGAGTGCGCAAAAAACCAAAAGCATGACGACCAGATAGGCGCCGACTGCGTAAAATATCGCGCCGATGAGCCACTTTGCGATACCTAGGCTAAGGATTTTAGCTAGCATCGGATACTCGGCCAGAGCGCCCGCCTCGCCGGGTATGGCCGCGTTTAGCGCCTCGCATAGTTCGCGGCCGCCAAACATCGCAATCGCCGCGATAATAAGCGCGGAAAAAACGAGCGGCAGGATGGAGAGCGCGATAAATTTGGGCGTGAAAAGGTCTTTTAACGAAAGGCGTAAAATATCAGCGAACAACGAATTTCCATTTATTTTAAATTTATAGCCGTCATGCGGCGAAAGGGCGTTTAGGCGCGGCTCAAATGCGCGTTTCTTGCTTGCAAAAAGTAGCGCGTAAAAGTTTCTGTCGGCACGGCGAATGTTTTTAACGACGCAAAAAGACTCGCAAAATTTGACGCATGCATAGATTTTGCGGCCAAATTTGACCGACTTAAATTCAGCCGCAAATTTAGCTAAATTTCTCAAATTTAACCAGCCTTTTCTCGGCAAAGCAAGCCCGGGCGATCGTCTCGGCTAACGAGCGCGAAAGTTCTCAGACGGCACAAATTCCCGATGACTAAATGGCTACGTTTTTGCTAGCGGAGCGAAACCGCGCTCAAATTTAAACGCCCGCCCGCAATTGCCGCTTAAACTGCTAAATTTAAGCCTCGCCGAGCGACAGGCCAAATCACAAACGTCGCGGCTAAGCTTTTGGCTAAATTTGCTAAATTTAGCAGGCTCGCACCACAAATTTTATTTTACCGCCTGATACTCGGCCTCTAGCGCAGCGTAGATCTCGTCCACGCTTTTTAGCCCGCGAGCCAAAATCTCGTTCATCACGGCGTTATCTTCCTTGCCGTTCCAGACCTTTTTATACGCGCCCTCTTTGTAGCCGTGGTCTTGGCGGAAGCGATTCAGCACGTTTTTAGCGATATAACACTCGTAAAGCGAGCCAAGATTTACGCCGCATTTTAGGCTCATCGCGAAGTAAATTTTAAGCAGGTCAAAGAGCGAATACTCAAAGCCCGAGCACTTGTTGATTAGCATTTCGACGTCGTTTATGATCTCGTAGATGTTTTCATCAGTGACGTTAAACGGCTCGCGGCAAAACGCCTCAAAGCCGCTGCTAGCGCAGATGTCGCTTGAGAGCTTTGCGATATCGCCCAGATTGTTTAGCTTGTATTGTTCGAGCATCAAACTCATCAAAAAGTGCCAGATATCCACGACCTCGACGCGCAGATTGTCTTCATTCGTCGGCGCGTTTATGCTTTTCCAGTGCTTCCAGGCAAAGCTGTCTATGAGCTCGGCGCACTCCATATATATGCAGCGTTTCCAGCTGATGAGTTTGCCGTTTTTGTTTATGCCGTTTTCCCAGCCGATGCCGTTGGTGTCGTCGTTTAGGCTCTGCTGGAGATTTAGCATTTGGGTGATTTTTTCATTCGCGTTCATAAATTTTCCTATTTTTAAAATTTATGAATTATAGCGAAATTTTTAAACCGCGAACTAAACGTAAAATTTAAAGCTATCCAGCTGAGAAATGAGCTCGTCAAAGAGCTTTTTGGAGTTTTGCAGCAGCCTATTATCGGCCTTGTTTTGCTCCATCAGCCTATCAAAAAGCTTTAGCGTACCGTCCGCGATAAAATTTTTATGATTTGCGTCTTTTATCTCGGGAAGCTCTTTGCGAAGGGAGTTTGCGAGATTCGTCACGCGCGAAAATATCGGATTTTCGCCCTCTTTGACGTTTTTCATAAATTTATCGATGCTAGGCGCTATCTTTTCTAGAGTGGCTGCCAGCTCCTCTTTATCGCGAGCGTCCAGTCCGTCGCCTTTATACGAGAAGCTATATCCGTACTCGTGCGTGAGAGTGAGCGCGGATGCCGATGCGCCGGCTGTTTTGACACTAGCGTAATCTATGGTTTTGTTGTCGTACATTTTTAGATTTATCTCGTCGCCGCTGCTGGTTTTAAAGCTAAAATCAAAGCTGTTTAGGCTCGCGCTTTGGTAGTTTTGTAGTTTCATATTTTTGCCGTCCTTTTGGCTTTATATCGGCTAAATTTCTTTTTTCTTAATACCCCTTGCGCTAAAATCACGCAAAAAAGGATGAAAATGTGCTGTTTTGCCGCGCGCGTATTTTTGCTCATTAGCGCGACCGTTTTGAGCTTTGTTTTGCATGGATTTTTCCCGCAAATTCCCGTCGTCGCGTTTTATTTTTTGCTGGCAAATTTGATCTCGCTTGCGATATTTTCGCTATTTTTCGCGGGTAAACTTCCAAGCTTTGTTAAACCCGCAGCGGTGCACTATTTTAGCTTTATCGGCGGCTTTGCGGCGGGGCTCGGGGCGGCTTTACTTAGACGCGAAAAAGCGGGAGCTAAATTTGTCAAAATCGAGCTTTTTATCTTTGCTTTTTGGCTGATTTTAGCTTGCTTTTTGGCGCTAAATTTTAGCCGGCTGTCGGCAAATTTGACTCAAATTTTTAGCGCTTAAGGCGGATAAAATGGATGAGAAAATTTTAAAATTTATCCGCAAAATGCACCTGCTTAGCCTTGCGGTTTTAGATGACGGCAAGCCCTATTGCGCGAGCTGCTTTTACGCCTTTGACGAGGGAAATTTGGCTTTTATCGTGGCAGGCGGCGAGGAGAGCGCTCACGTGAAGGCGTTTTTAGCTGAACCTAACGTAGCCGGCACGGTAGCGCTTGATACGAAGGTGGTGGGCAAGATAGAGGGCGTGCAGTTTCGCGCTCTAGCCGCTCCCGCGACCGCGCAGCAAGGCAAAATTTACTTCGCGCGCTTTCCTTACGCTTTGGCGATGAACCCGAGCCTTTATAGTTTGAGTCTGGGCTGGGTTAAATTTACGCATAATGCGCTGGGGTTTGGGGGGAAAATAATCTGGCAAAGAGAACAAATTTAATAAAACGGCTTGTCTCGCGAGCGCTTTTCTGAGATTTTGCAAAATTTTCGCTTCGCAGGCTACATGCCTAGCGCACGCTCAATTTTGCTTTAAAACTCGAAAAATCATCTCACGATACTTCGCCTTTATTGCTTTACTTCCAAATTTACAGTCAAATTTGTAAATTTCAGCTTCAAATTTGAATATAAAAAGTCAAGGCGAAGTATTTTTTCTTTAGACGAGGCGGAAATGAGCCGAGCGAGGGCGCGTATACGAAATACGTAACCGAGCTTCGGCGAAATTTCTAACGATGTATAAAGGAAAAAGACAAGCCGCCGAAATTGCTTAATTAAATATATCAAGTTTTTTATCGTATTCTTTTGTTACTACGCCAAAAAACCCAAGCAACGAACTAAAAACATTATCGTGCGAGACGGCGTCGTCTTTTTGCGCGCGCAGACGAGATAGCATGGCTTTATCGTTCGTATACGCCATCATCGGGATGTGCTTTTGCGTCTCGGGCGCGATGGCGTAGGGCATGCCGTGCAGGTAGATGCCGTTTTCGCCCAGGCTCTCGCCGTGATCGGAGAAGTACCAAACCGCGCTTTTATCGCCGCCCGCATCCTTGACCGCCTTTATCACCTCGTCGATAAAAAAATCCGTAAAAAGCAGCGTGTTGTCGTAGGTATTTACGATGCTCTCGCTCTCGCAGGAGCTAAGCTCGCTCGTATCGCAAGTCGGGGTAAATTTGCGAAATTCGCTCGGATAGCGGGCGTGATATGCCGGGCCGTGCGAGCCTTGCAGGTGTAGGACGATGATCTCGTTTTGCGCGAGATTTTCGAGGCGTTTTTTGAAGGAAGGTAGCATATTCGTATCGTATCCTGCGTCAAAGTACTCGACGTCGCCGGCGTCCAAGCGGCCGCAAACGCCCTTACATTTGCCCGAGTTGTTGCCCAGCCACACGACCTTGACGCCGACGCGTTTTAAGATATCAAGCGCGTTTTCGCTAAATTCTTTGCTGCTATATTCCCTTCTCGTGGATTTTGAAAACAAGCACGGTAGCGAAACCGCCGTAGCCGTTCCGCACGAGCGAGCGTCGTTGAAATAGACCAAATTGGGCTCCTTTTTCGTGTAGAAATTCGTATCGTTTTTGGCGTAGCCGCCGAGCGAATAGTTTTTCGCGCGGGCCGTTTCGCCGACGATTAGCACCATTAGCCGTCGCTCGTTGCTGGGCCTCATCGTCGCGTCTAGACCGATTTGTTTAAATTCGGGCTTAAAAAACTCGAGTTTTATGTATTTTTGCGCCGCGTAAATCGGATAAAACGGCAGGTTGTAGGCTCTGATGAAGCTGTTTTCTCGAAAAAACGGGATGATAGATTTGGTCTGAGGCAAAAATAGCGCCGCCGCGAGAGCCAAGAAGCCTGCAAATGCTGTAAATTTGACCTTTAGATGCCGCTTTGCGCCGTCATACTCGATCCTTGTAAAAGCGACTAGAAAGCAGGGCAAAACGCCCAGAAATAGCATGTAGCAAACGAGTTTTGGATTTAAAAAGCTTAATACCTCGCCCGCGTCCGTTTGCGCGACGTTTCTTATCATTTCGCTATCGATTATGATACCGTAGCTTTGCATGAAGTAGCTGCTGCCGCACGTAATCGCAATCGCCGCGATGCTAACGGGCTTAGCTAGATATGGTAAAAAAACGAGCGAAAAGAGCGCGCAAAGTAGCGAAAAATAGATAACCGGCAGGCTAGCGGCCATCGGCGCGTCCGCGTCAAAACTAAGCTTTGAGTAGGCGAATTTAAATAAAGCGAAATTTAGCGCGGCGATAAAAACGGCGTTTAAAAGCGTAAATTTAAACCAAGAAATACGTAGCTTCATAGCTTTCCTAATATTGATAATAAGAGTGAAACTTTATCCAAAAAAAGCTTAAAGCTTTAGTCGCTCGGCGTAAAATTTGAGGGTTTTGCTTTTGGGTGCAGCGAGGCAAATTTACGAAAGTAAGATAAATTTGACGGCGTAGATTTTGGAGCGGTTTGATGCGTAACGCATAACGATGACGGGCAAATTTGAGTTAAAATTCGAGCTTCTAAATTTAGCTTTTCGGCACTTGTTTTTTAAAGCTTGCCGTAAAAATTTATCGCAAATTTGACAGTCGCTCGGTCCTTAAATTTACTCGCCAAACGCAAGCGCAAGTAGCGTCCACGCCCAAGTTATCGCAGCCGTGCCGATAGAGAGGCAAACGGCGGCGGAGGCGCAGTCTTTGGCGATTTTGGCTAGCGGATGAAAATCGGGCGAAACAAGGTCCACTACCGCTTCAATCGCGGTATTTAGGCACTCGCAGATCAAAACGAGGCCGAAAACGGCGATCAGTAGGGCGTGCTGTGCGGCGGAAACGGGTAAAAATAGCGAAACTAGCGCGAGCGGAACGATTACGCAAAGCTCAAAGCGAAACGCCGCCTCGTTTTTTAGCATCGCGGCAAGCCCCTCGAATGCAAATTTGGAGTTTTTGAAAAAGTTGTATTTGGGTTTCATATTTTGCCTTTAAATTTGCGCAATGATAGCGTAAATTTGCTTTATAAGGCGCTTTTGCGGACGACGAAGTTATCTAAAATAAACTAAAAGGCGGCCGAATTTACCGTTCAAATTTGATCAAATCCGGCCTGCGTAAATTTACTCCTCGGAAATCTTTGAAGTCCTATAAAGCAGCGCAAACGCCGCCGCTCCGATAACCGCAAAGCTCGCAACCATCGGCAGTAGCGTGCCATCAAACAGCTGCCCGGTCGCGACCCCGATAGGAAGCGAGATAAAGGTCGAAGCCGAGCCGATCAGCGCAGCCGCCATGCCCGCGATCTTGCCCATTGGCTCCATCGCCATCGCGTTTAGGTTACCGAAAAGTATGCTCACGCAAAAAAAGCTACTCATGCAAAACGCCATAAAAGCCCACAGCGGCGGCACTCCGTCATACGCGACGACGACGGGCAAAAACGCGACCGCGATAACGCAAAACGTCCCCATAGCGCGCATGCTGAGGTAGCGCATGCCGTAGATCATCACGAGCTTTGCGTTTATCATCGACGCGGCGCCCAGAGCTAGGGCGTTTATCGCAAAGTAGATAGGAAACTCCTCGCCCAGCTTGTAACTCACCTCGAAAATCTGCTGAGCGGTGCTGATATAGCTCAAAAACATCCCGAAAATCAGCCCCAAAACGATCGTATAGCCTGCGGTTCGCCTGTTTTTCACGACGTGCGCGGCTTCGCTTTTTATCAAATTTAGGCTAAATTTATTGCGATTTTGCGCAGGCAGGGTCTCGCTCTGACGCAGTCCAAACCACGCTAGGCACGCAAGCCCCATAAAAGTGAGCATCAAAAATATGCTGCGCCAATTATAAATTTTAAAAATAAAGCCGCCGATGATGGGAGCTAGTGCGGGCACGATGATGAAGACGGCTGCAATAAAGCTCATCACGCGAGCCATCGCGCGCCCCTCGTAAAGATCGCGGATAAGCGCCATCGCGATGATCCTAGGGCCTGCAGCGCCTAGTCCCTGGAAAAATCTGCTCGCTAAAAGCGCGCTAAAATCGCTCGTGACGACCGAAATAAAGGAGCTTGCCGTAAATATCGCAAGCGCTAGCAGTACGGCGTTTCGTCGCCCGATAAAGTCGCTAAGCGGCCCGTAAAATATCTGACCGACGGCAAAGCCCGCAAACATCGAGGAGATGACGAGCTGGGTTTGATTTATCTGTGTCACGCCAAGATCCAGGCCGATCTGCATGAGAGCAGGCAGCATCGCGTCTGTACTCATCGCTCCAAGCGAGGTTAAAAGCGCCATAAGCGCGATAAATTCTACGAAAGGTAAGGTTTTGGGGATAAATTTCATCTTAAATTCCGCTTTTTTGGATTTGGAGGCGATTGTATAAAAAATAAGCTTAAATTTTGAGGTCGGTTTAGGTAAAAATTTGTGTCGGTTTAAATTTAATTTATCTAAAGCGCAGATTCAAATTTGGAGATTAAATTTAAGTCCGTGCGAGTAAAATCGGCTAAATTTAACGCTTTAGCGAACGGCGGTTTAAAATAGTAAGCTGTGAAAATCTCAAACGATCACGATAATGGTATGGAACCGACACGATCATTATCGCTAAATTTAATAACCGAGTCGAACGAATTTATGCCAAACCTTGGTTGTAAATTCGTAGGATAATATCTATGTTTAAATTTTATTAGGATGTACAAAAATCTACATCTAAATTTACTGTAACATTTAAAAATAAAAACATAATGAAGTCGGTTGATTTTATTAAAGTGATTTAGATTATAAAATATTAGGATGGTGGTTAGAGGCAGAATCGAACTATTAAGTATTTCTTAAGATTTATCTTGATTTATAAAGCCCTAAAATACGGCATTCCAAGTTTTATATAAGTTTATTATAATTGCTAAGTATGTCTAAATAGATGGCACCCAATATGGTACCCATTTAAAAATTAAAGATCTGCGTGTTTTATTTCGACATGCAGATTTTAAATCCGTATGTTTATCTTTTTGGATTAATATATTTTAAGTTATATATTTTATACTTAATAAAATTTAAGGATATTGTATACAGGTAATATTAAGCAAGCGATGCAATAGTGTAGAGCTCAGAATGCTAAATAATATTTTTCGCGAGCTTAGGATAAGTTACATTAATCAAATATAAAAGTAGAAAAACGGAAAATCGAAGAGCCTACAATGGATAAAAGATAAAAAACTAATTAAGTTACTAGAAGACATTACTGCGGAAATTTGTATAGCGAAAATGATGTAAGTAGCGCAGATTGCAAAGAATAGATATAAGCTATTTGTCAGATACAGGCGATATAATACGGATAGACTTTAGCCTTTAAACAGAGTACGAATAAGCTAGAAGACGTTCTATTGTAGTGTTAAAGCTATTATATAATGAAAAACAATCTTGCTTATTTGCGCGCCACTAACTACAAAAATCAAAGGCTATCTTTTTGAAGCCATCATAAAAGGCGAAAAAGATAACGTAGCGTTAGTGCAGCACTATGCAAAAAGTCTTAATTAGCAAGCTGGAAATGTTGCTTATCAAGGTAGTATTTTGCCGTACGATAGAGGAGGCAAAAGAAAAAGTTGGATTGTTTTTTGGAAATATGATGAAAAATTTCTAAAATAAATACAAGTGTTATATTATGAATTGGAATAATATTATAAGTTTAAATGGCTCGCAAAATAATGCCTTTGAAGAGCTTGTTTGTCAGCTAGCAAGTTTGGAATTTTCTAAAGATGGTAAATTTATCAAAGTAGGGAATCCTGATGCTGGAGTCGAGTGTTATACAATAAAAGAAAATGGTGATGAGATTGGATTTCAGGCGAAGTATTTTTTATCAACGCCACAACAAACTCAATGGAATCAACTTGATAGCTCTATAAAAACGGCACTCGAAAAGCACCCAAATTTAAAGTCATATTATGTGGCTATTCCTATTGATAGAGCTGATCCTAGAATGGATAATAAGGAATCATTTAAAGATAAATGGGAAAAATGGGTCAAAAAATGGCAAGATAAGGCTAGGAGCGATTATTCTAAAGAGATAGATATTGTTTATTGGGGAAGCCATGAATTAATTAAAATGCTTAAAGATGAAAAAAGCACGGGATTAGTTAAGTATTTTTTTGGAGAGATTGACTTATCTAATAATATACAAAATGATAATGCCATAAAGAGCTTGGGAGCTAGGTATTCACCGCAAATTAGTATTGAGCTTGAAATTTATAAATATTTTAAAATTTTTGATGAGAACTCACAGTATTTAGCAAAAATAAGAAGCAAATTCTTTGAAATTTATAATAAATTTTGTAAAGATTTCATTTTACTTACAAGCGTTCGAAGTGAATTAAAAAATGAAGTTAATTTGATTAAACAATTTGTATCAAATTTGAATTTTGCCAATTTTGACTATGATAAATTTGAAAGACTTCTTGATGGTATTCAAAAAATTATATTTAAAAATGATTTGGTTTCAATAATTTCATCTGGCGAAGAATCCAATGAAGATAAATTCCAAGATAACATATATGATTTTTACAATTTTATTAGAGAAAATAAAAAAATATTACAAATTACTAAAGATCGTTGTTTGATATTATGCGGTGATGCAGGAGTTGGCAAATCGCATCTGTTTGCGGACATAATTAAACAAAGAGCCAAAAATAACCAACAATCCATACTTATTTTAGGTCAGCATCTTATAGAGATTAAAGATCCATGGGCGCAAATTTTAAATTTGCTTGGTTTTGCAAAATTTAATAAATATGAATTTCTTGGAGCGCTCAACTCAAAGGCGCAGGCAAATTCTCACAAAATTATTATTTTTATAGATGCGATAAATGAGGGTGCCGGCAAAGATTTTTGGAGAAATTTTATTATAAGTTTTATAGAAGATATTAAAAAATATGAGTGGTTGAGCGTGGCTTTTAGTATAAGGAGTTCTTACTTTAAGTATATGATACCAAAAGAGATATCTAAAAATTGCGTAATTCATCATGAGGGTTTTAGCGGCGTAGAATACGATGCTATGCGGGTGTTTTTTGATTATTATAAGCTGCCGCATCCGACAATACCGCTACTAAATCCTGAATTTTCAAATCCGCTATTTTTAAAAATATTTTGCAAGGGAGTATCAAATGACAAATCATATCAATATAAGTCATTAAATTTTTTTGATGTGATTAAACTGTATATAGATAATGTAGAGTGCAATTTTTTACAAAAATATCCAAATTGCAAAAGTTTAAAACTGATACAAAAGGTGATTAATGTAGTAGTTTCATTAATATTGCAAGAAAAACATGGCTTAGTCGAATATGAAAAGGCACTTATCCAAGTCAATGAAAGGCTAAATCCGTTTTGTGTTAATGGAGATTTTTTAGATGATTTGATAAGTGAAGGTCTTTTTGCTAAAAATATATTGGAAGATACTGAATATATCTACTTTGCATATGAAAAGCTGGGTGATTATCTTTTGGCTAATTACTTTATAGAAAAACTAGATAAAGATAATTTAAAAGATAGCTTTATAGATAATATTTCGCCATATATAAATTCTAATTTATATTATCGCAGGGGTATAATTGAGGCGTTTAGCGTGCTTATACCTGAAAAATTTAATGGCACTGAGATATATGAATTATTAGAACCAGATAATATGGTGGTGATTGATTGTTTTTTAAAAAGTTTGCCATACAGAGGTGCTTCTATACCGCAAAGCACAGTAGAACGAGTGCGAAAAAATATTTCTAATGAAAATTTTAATGCTGATATTTTTTATATGCTCTACTCATGTGCTACCTTGCCAAATCATCCTTTTAATGCTGAGTTTATGTTTAATTATTTGTCTAAATTTAGCATGAAAGAAAGAGATTTGTTTTTTATGGCTATACTAAATAAAATTTATCTTGATACAGATATGAATCCTATAGTTAGACTGATAGATTGGTGTTGGTCTAATAAAGATAAAAGTTATATAGATGATGAGTCCATTTTTTTAGTAGCTATTGCTATTACTTGGCTTTTTTGTACATCAAATAGAAGGCTAAGAGACTCTGCCACAAAGGCGTTGATTTGTATTTTGATTGATAGAGCAAATTTGATTTTAAAATTACTACAAAAATTTAAAGATATTGATGAATCTTATATAAGCGAAAGATTGTTTGCTGTGACTTATGGTGCCTTAGTGAAAACAGCTCAAACTAGGTATTTTAAAGAGCTTGGAGAGTATATTTATAATCAAATTTTCAATAAAGATGAAGTATATCCGCATATATTATTAAGAGATTACGCTAGAAATTCTATTGATTTTATAATAAAAAAGGGCATAAATTTGGATATTATTATTGATAAAGTATATCCGCCATATAAAAGCTATTTTCCGTCATTAAAAGAACTGCCATCAAATGAAGAGATTAAAAAATATGAGGATAGGGATAAAAATTATCATCAAAGTAGGATAATATCATCAATGGCAACTGAAAAAGGTATCAACGGATATATGTATGGTGATTTTGGAAGATATGTTTTTGAAAGTGCTTTATATGATTTTGAATGCAAAGATAGTGCAGGACTTATAAGTAATTATGCTATAAAAAATATCTTTGAAAAGTATGGCTATGATGGCGAATATTTTGATAAAGCAGAAAATGATATAAAGGATAGAACAAAATATGATTTAAATAGATATAAGTATACGATAGAAAGAGTCGGTAAAAAATATCAATGGATTTCATTTTATGAGACAATGGCACGCATAACCGATAATTTTAAAATGTATGTAGGATATGGCGATGATAAAAAGGAGGTAAAATATATAGGAGCTTTTGAACCTTATGTAAGAGATATTGATCCTACGATACTTTTAAAAAACTATGAAAGAAATAACACTTTTGCTAAAAAGTTTTGGTGGGACGCTGAATATAATTTTGCCTGGGATATGGAAAATAAAAAATGGCTAGAGTATGAAAAAGATTTGCCAAATTTAAGTGATATTTTAGAGCGTAAAAACGATAAAGAACAGTGGTTTACTTTAAGTTTGTACCAAAAATTTATCGAACCTCTTGATACTGAAGATATTTTAAGCATAGCTCACAAGGATGTTAAGTTATTTATTAGAAGTTATATAGTTAAAAAACATGATATAACTAGATTTGCTAAAACATTAAATGATAAGCCTAGCCTAATTTATAATTTGATTGATTTGCCACATTGTTACAAGATATTTAATATGGAGCATTACGACTATGCAACATATGATGCACTAAAAGATGATTATCTATTTGAGTGGTTTAAAATAGAAGGTATAGATGTAGCAAATACAACAATTGAATATTTTTGGGAAGAAGAATTTGATGTTTCCAAAGGTGATGTTTTTCAAATATGTAAGCCGTCTAAAATTTTATATGATGGGCTTGGACTTAAATATTCCAAAAAAGATATATATTTTTTAGATAAAGATGGCAATACTGTTTGTTTTGACCCAAGTTCAGACAATCAAACCGCGCAGCGACTATTGATTAAAAAAGATAAATTAAATGAATTTTTAAATGTTTGTAATATATGTATTGTTTGGATTATATCTGGTGAAAAGATGGTTTTTACAACAGATAATAGTGATTTAGGTCGTTTATATTTTAATGGATATGCATTTTTTGATACTGATGGAAAATTAAAAAAGTATATCAATAAGCAATTTGAAAAACATTTCAATTAGTAAAGGTAAATAGAGATATGTATGAATGAATAAATTTCCCCAATGAATAATCTTTTAAAATGCTTTTAGCATATTTGCTAAATCAGAAAACTAAGATTTTTGTTTTTAAATAATATAAACATATACCAAACTATATAACTTTTGATGATGTAAATGTATGTTAATTTGCTAAGAATGATTCAAAGAATTTTATAAAACATCCAAAAGCCTATTATTATAGAATGTATACATATGGCTTATGGTAACTCAGTTAGTTTAAACCGTTAAAAAATAGATAAGACAGATATCATAAGTAACTTTAATAAACAGAAATTTTAAGGATAAAATTTAAATAAAATACCATATTATAATATAAACGTTCATAGACGTTGACAATTTAAATTTTTCATGCTAATATATCTCAATATTGTCTACGCTTATAGACAATTACACAAAGGAATAAAGATGTTAAATTTAATAGAACAGTATCAAGAAAGATTTCTTAAAAATTTTAATACAACATACAAGCGTTATCTATATAATGAAATTGATTTTAATGAAAAGCTTATCGGTATATTAGGGGCTCGTGGTACCGGTAAGACTACGATGCTATTTCAAAGGCTGATTGAATTAAAATCTCAAAACAAAAAGACTCTATACATAAGTCTTGATTATCCGTTTCTAGGTTCTGCTAGTCTTAGCGAACTTGCCTTTGAGTTTGTAGATAGCGGCGGCGAGTATTTGTTGTTGGATGAAGTGCATAAATACGAAGATTTTGCCGCACATCTAAAAACTATATACGATATGAGTCCTTTAAATGTAATTTTTACTGGTTCATCGGCGGCAAGCATACTAAATGCAAAGAGCGATTTATCGCGTAGAGTTAGCGTATTTAGCCTAGAAGGACTTAGTTTTAGGGAGTTTTTGGAGCTTGAAAACGGTATAGTAATAGATAAATTTAGCCTAGAAACTATACTAAAAGACCATCAAGCAATAGTAGATGACTTAAAAATAAAGCAAAATCAATTTAAAAAATATCTCAAATTTGGCTACTATCCATTTTACTTTAATAAGCAAAGCTTATACTACGAAAGCTTGCTAAATACGATTAATCTAAGTATAGACGTAGATCTAACGTCTCTTGGACTAGTTGAGCAAAAATACACATATAAGCTCAAAAAACTGCTTGAAGTGGTTTGCCAAAGCGAGCCGTTTGAGGTGAATTATACTAAAATCGCAGCTCTTGCCGAGATAAGCAGAGCCAAACTATATGATTATATTGCCTATTTAAACGATGCAAGACTAATAAACATGGTAGATGAGCAAAGTAGGGGGCTTAGTAAGCTAGTAAAACCGGCAAAAATATATATGAATAATACAAATTTAATTTACGCTTACGGCGATGATTGTAAGGCGGGCACCATAAGAGAGACTTTTTTTGCTAATCAACTAAGGGTAAAACATAGGCTAAATATCCCAAAGCAAGGCGACTTTATTGTAGATGATAAATTTATATTTGAAGTGGGCGGAAAAAATAAGAGCTTTGAACAGATAAAGGATATCTCAGACTCATATATAGCCGCCGATGAAATAGAGATCGGAAGCGGCAATAAAATACCGCTTTGGTTGTTTGGATTGTTGTATTAGGCGTTAAAATGGCGATCAATAAATGTGATTATAAAAAGGTCGAAACCTGCTTATTTATACATAAGCTAAAACCAAACGTCTTTTTGCTAAGAAAGGTTATAGGCAGTAAATACTTCACAAAAGTGCTTACACTAGATACTCGTAGCGGATGGAGCAAGAGAGAATATAAAAACGAAGCCAAAAAAGAGCTTGTAAAGTGGCTAGAGGGCGTAAGCAAGCAGGCAAAGCGGCTAAAATTTCAAGATACTACCAAGGTTAATGATTTGTTTGAGCCGTGGAAAGGCAAAAAGGATATCGGCAAAAAGTCGGTAGCTAGCGATATAGCATTTTATGAAACTTATTTGCAAGATAGTATAGGCAAAGGGATCGTAGTGGATTTATAGCCGCACAGATAGATGGCGCTACATACAACCTAATGCATGTCGGAAAATTTAATAATATAACGAGAAAAATACAGCTGCCGTCAAAAGCACACAGCATATGATAATACAAGACGAATTTTAGGTGAGATGTTTGACATAGCGCTTTGCAATCAGCTAATAGTAGTAAATCCTTGCGCTCTGCTAACGAAAATAGCTAAAACGACCAGAAAAACGATAGTAAAAGATGCGATCGGTAAATTTTATAAGCTAAAAACGGCTATTTTAGAACTTTATAAAGACGATCCGTTTTGGAGGGGATTTTTCTTATTTTGTTTGTATGGTGGGCGAAAAGGAGAAGCAGCCAGCCTAAAATGGGAAAATGTTGATCTGGAAAACAACGTATATTACCTAATAGATACAAAAAACGGAAACGACTATAAAAAGACGCTTCCTTTGCTCGTAAAAGAAGCCATAACGCAAATACCGACCGATAGATGCGGCCTAGTATTTGCAAGCCCAAAAACTGGTGAGTCTATTAAAAATACGGATAGACAAAAAATGAAACTCGATAAATTTGTGGGTTTTGATGATTTTAAGCTACACGGCACTAGACACATAAGCGGTTCGGCACTCGAAGAACTTGGTGCAAATAGTGACATTATTAAAGATCATTTAACTCACAAAAGAGATGGTGTTATATATAAAAATTACGTAACTTACGATACCTATATAAATAGCTGTAAGGCTCTTGAGATGTTGGAGGGTATAGATGGACAATAGGGAAATTGAGGTAGATGGACTAGTTGTAGAATTTGATCCAGATTATGCTATAGATTTACTAGATTACTACACGTTTAGACACCCGTTTGAGATTTTTAGCGACAATTGCGTGTCTATTATTGGCTACTATGCGTATCTCTCTTTTTATGAGGCAAAATATGTTCTAAAGGATTTTTTCCAGAACTATGTCTTAAGAAAGAGAGGATGGTATCAAAATAGTTTAGACTCGCTCGAAAAAATGGCTACATATAATCCATCGGATATATCTTATATATACTCCAACGAAATATTATTAAAAATAGATAACATAAGAAAAAAATTAAGGCTCAATTAAACTTAAGCGGATTCTCTCTTATCAATTTTAACAGTTTCTGATATAAGTTTTCCTGTGTAGTTTTAGTATTATATCTAAATTCGCATTCCTTTAGGTGCAACAGAAAATTCTCTTTCTTTATCCCTTTAAATTTAGCTAGTCTATGTTTAGCGTATCCCCAGAAATTCTCAATGCCATTTATATGATTTTTACCATTAGCGAATTCATTCTTTGAATGTTTTACTCTGTAGTGTGCTTTAGCTCCATAATCAACCAAGCCATCGTAAGCTTTCCAACAATCTAAATATTTAGTAGAGCTATCAAGCTTGCTATATTGCGATAGTATGGGTATTAGTTCACTAGCAGAACAGTTTTTAACTAGTCTTGGTATAGACCTTACCGTCTCTTTTAAGCATACCGTTCTGCTCGCAGTAACGAGCGGTCTCGAGCCATTAGGCGACGGTAGCTAGCGAAGCGACGCTAAGCGAAGTTAAATACCGATTGCTTTCCACTTGCGCCTCTACCTCTTTTCTCAAAGAGAGTGCGAGCACAAGGCCTCTTACTCTTTTAGCTCCGAAGTAACTTTCATCAATCTCAAAGCGAAGCTTCTAGGCGAGCTTGCGAGCTGGAAATCTCACCGCTAAATTTGCTTATCTTTTCACACTCTTTAGACATAAGAATTCTTATTTCCCTAAAGATTTTACATAGCGTTACTTCTGAAATTTTAGTTAAATTTGATATCTTTGATGCTTCTATGTCTTCTGTAAAGTACTTGAGAATTTCTCTAAATTTCTTCTCTGAAATTCGGGAACGGACTATATATTTGTTTTTTAACTTCGCTACGCTCGTTACTTTTCAAGAACATAGTTCTCATCGTAACTTAATACTCCTTTGTGTGAGCTTAAGTTAAAGAGAGCCTAATTAAATATTAAGGGGATGTTTAACGGCAACATGGATAATTTGCTTAATTTATGCATGCAAGAGGATGATCAATATTTGCAAGTTCTAGCCTATAATACATTTTTATATGTTTCAATTAAAATGAACGAGATACTTTATAAAAAAAATTATAAGTATAAAGAATTTCTAGATTCAATAAAAGTACTACGGAAACAATCTCTTTTGGGTAATGTTAACGAAGCTTATATAGATTGCCTGCAGTGTTCTCATAATAAATATCCAAAAATAATAAATAAAAATCTTGAAAAAATATCTAATCTTAGAAAACTTAAAATATCTGACAAGATAAAAAGAAATGAATATATGGCTATATTGGATAACCGAATTAAGTATGTCATTAAACAGTATAACTTAGTTAATAAAGAAGATTTTGTTTTAACATAAAAAATTTCCTCAAAAATATTAAAAATCACGTCTTAAAAATGTGATTTTTTGCTCTAGTTTTTAGTTAAGATTCGCATAACTAAAAATAAAAGGGGCAAACTATGACAACTATACCTAAACGCTGGTTAACTACAAAGGATGTTGCGCTTGAATATGGAATTTCTATAAATACGCAGGCGCAATATCGTATGAGAGGGATAATCCCGCATGTGAAGATAAATAGAATAATAAGATATGATAGATACAAGCTGGATCGGTGGTTTGAAAAACATACCGTTGAAAGCAAGGAGGTGCTATCGTGAATCATAGAAAGTTTCCCCATAAAGTATCTGTTCGCCTTAGTGACAGCGAAAAAGAAAAACTTGAGCTTAATGCGTCTTTATCTGGTCTTAAGGTATCCGCCTATATTAGACATATTATGTCAAATGCCAGGCCCCCTATCCATAAATTTGATCAAACTTTGGTAGTTCAGGTAGCAAAAATAGGCAACAACCTAAACCAAATCGCAAAGCATGTAAATATAGGCAAGGCCATAGATGGTGTTGTTTTAAGGCAAATAATTGATGTCAATAAAAAATTAGACGACTTAATACGATGAAGGTAAATCTAAGAGGTTAAGTATGCTAGTAAAATTCTTTAAAACTAAAAACGGTGGCAGTACTGCCGGAATTGGTTATCTTTTAAATTGTAGGGTAAAAGATAAAACGGCGTTTGTTTTAAAAGGTTGCGAAGCGGTTACCAGGCAGATAGTATCCAACATAACTAAAAAACAAAAGCTCTGTATGGGTTGTCTAAGCTTTGAAGAATCTGACATTGATTTGGATACCAAGCAAAAAATAATAGATGAATTTGAAACATTGCTACTCGGAAGATACAAAGAGAGATTTAATATCCTTTGGGTGCAGCATGTAGACAAAGGAAGATTAGAATTAAATTTTGCTGTTCCTAAAATTGATTTAGAAAACAACATGGCTTTTAATCCTTACTACCATAGGGTAGATAGGCCACTAATCGATAACTGGCAAAACTACATAAATTTAAAATTCGGATTTACCGATCCCAAAGACCCCGTCAAAGCTCATATGCTTCAAGGATCAAGAAAAGAGATTGGTGTTATCAAAGACTACATCGAGCTAGAAAAAATACTGACCGATAAATTTATAAATCAAGAATTTACTTGCAGAGACGACATCTTGAATGCTTTAAAAAGTAGCGACATAGATATAACTAGAATCGGCAAAGACTATATATCGGTCAAATTACCAAATAGCAAAAAAGCAAAAAGATTCAAAGGGGATATGTTTAGTGAGGAATTTAGAGACTTTGAGAGCTTGGAGCAACTCCGAGGTAAAACTGAAACAAGAGCAACGGAATTTAGAAATAGAGCAGATGAACAAACGAATATCGACGCTTCAGGACGAAGTTTTATATTTGCAGACTATCTTAAATCTAGGCTCTCTTTAACTTAAGCTCACACAAAGGAGTATTAAGTTACGATGAGAACTATGTTCTTGAAAAGTAACGAGCGTAGCGAAGTTAAAAAACAAATATATAGTCCGTTCCCGAATTTCAGAGAAGAAATTTAGAGAAATTCTCAAGTACTTTACAGAAGACATAGAAGCATCAAAGATATCAAATTTAACTAAAATTTCAGAAGTAACGCTATGTAAAATCTTTAGGGAAATAAGAATTCTTATGTCTAAAGAGTGTGAAAAGATAAGCAAATTTAGCGGTGAGATTTCCAGCTCGCAAGCTCGCCTAGAAGCTTCGCTTTGAGATTGATGAAAGTTACTTCGGAGCTAAAAGAGTAAGAGGCCTTGTGCTCGCACTCTCTTTGAGAAAAGAGGTAGAGGCGCAAGTGGAAAGCAATCGGTATTTAACTTCGCTTAGCGTCGCTTCGCTAGCTACCGTCGCCTAATGGCTCGAGACCGCTCGTTACTGCGAGCAGAACGGTATGCTTAAAAGAGACGGTAAGGTCTATACCAAGACTAGTTAAAAACTGTTCTGCTAGTGAACTAATACCCATACTATCGCAATATAGCAAGCTTGATAGCTCTACTAAATATTTAGATTGTTGGAAAGCTTACGATGGCTTGGTTGATTATGGAGCTAAAGCACACTACAGAGTAAAACATTCAAAGAATGAATTCGCTAATGGTAAAAATCATATAAATGGCATTGAGAATTTCTGGGGATACGCTAAACATAGACTAGCTAAATTTAAAGGGATAAAGAAAGAGAATTTTCTGTTGCACCTAAAGGAATGCGAATTTAGATATAATACTAAAACTACACAGGAAAACTTATATCAGAAACTGTTAAAATTGATAAGAGGTCTTGTAAGTAGCAAGACGTAGTCGCAGCTAAAAATCCGCTTAAGTTTAATTGAGCCTAAATCTAATACAAAACGCCGTATCAAGCTAAAAATGAGCCTGGCGATACGATCGGAGCTTGGTATAAATTCGGATGTAAAAACGGCGATAAATTTACGGTATCCTTGATAATATCAACTCTAACAACGGAGCTTTGCAAGGCGCTTGGCGCGCTTAAATTTAAGCGCAAGCCGGGTCGTTTATCCGGCCGTGCCCGTAGTTGCGGGGTTGGCCTGCGATAAAATTTGAACGAGATAAGGCAAGGACCGGTAGACGAGGTAGCGCTAGTCTCAAGGCAGGCTACTTTAAAACGCGTAAATCTTATGCATTTTCCGGTAAAAATTTCGCGAAATTTATCGAGCACGAGTGTAATTTGCTCGCCCTATTAAAACAAGAAGCGCGTATTTTTGGCGCCCAAAAGGTTTTTGGCAAATTTGAGTTTTAAGGTAGGCTCAAAGCTTTTTGGGCCGGCAAAGCACGCTATATAAGGCTTGGTAGCAATACGGCACGAGCAACGAGAAGTTTGGCGAAATATGGCAAAAAGTAGTAAAATTTGGCGCTATAAACGAACGAATCGGCGCCGACGAAGCAAAAAACCTTACCGCATTTTTATGAATTTGCCGTATAAATTTAAATCGGCTCTCTTTAACTTAAGCTCATGCAAAGGAGCAGTAAGTTATGAGAACTATGTTCTTGAAAAGTAACGAGCGTAGCGAAGTTAAAAATATCTAAATTTTCAGGTGAAATTTCCAAGCCCGCCTAGAAGCTTCGCTTTATAAACCTGCTTGCAGCACCGCTTTCGTTTGTTTTAAAATAGATAAAAGCTACTTCGGAGATAAAAGAGTAAGAGGTCTTGCGCTTAGCTTCACTTCGTTTGCTACTGATAAGACGCACTCTCTTTGAGAAAAGAGGTAGAGGTATAGCAAATAAAACTTCGGTGCTTAGCGTCGCTTAGCGTCGCTTCGCTAGCTACCGTCGCCTAATGGCTCGAGACCGCTCGTTACTGCGTCTTGAAAAGCTACGAACGCAGTGAAGTAGAGCAGACGAGGATATACTAAACATAGATTATCTAAATTTAAAGAAATATTCTCAAGCATAGCGACGGTAGCGACCTCAGGGAAGCTAAGCAAAGAGAATTTCTTACTTCATCTTAAGGAATGTGTTCTGCTCTACTTCACTGCGTTCGTAGCTTTTCAAGACGCAGCTACGAGTGTAGCGAAGTAGAGTTTAGATATAATAACAATAAAGATACGAAAGAGCTCTATCATATTCTGCTAAAGATGATAAGAGAGAATTCGATTAAGTTTAATTGAGCCTTTAAATTTATCTTTCTCGGCTCTGTTTGCTAAATTTACTTCCGAAGTTTGAGCGTTTCGACTAAAGAATCAGCGAAATCCAAGCTTTTGCGCCCAAAAATTTTTAAGTTCGGATAAATTCGGACGCATCGGTTTTAACCTTGTCTATGCACGTTATCGCTCGCCCCAAAACTCGCACTCTCTTAAGCTTAGCCGATTTGATAGCGGTTCGGGCTTAGAAATTTACGGATAAAATTTAAAACCGCGGGTCAAATTTGCATCGGGCGGAAATTTGACGGCTTAGAAAAACTTAGCGAGCGTTGTCCCGACTAAATTCGGTCAAATTTAGCGCCGTCAAAACGCTGCGGAGCATGCCGCTTAAATTTGGCGTGCGCCGAGGGTGAAATTTGGGCTAAATTTGTGCCCTGATTTTTTCGTAAAGCGATAAAATTTCGTCTTTTTTGATGATAAAGCTGTTTTTGTTTGCGATGAGATGCGCGGAGCTGCGCATAATGGTCTCGGCGACTCTTAGCCCGTTTTGCTTCATTGTCGTGCCCGTTTCCACGACATCCACGATCGCGTCGGCTAGTCCGACCAGCGGAGCTAGCTCGATCGAGCCGTAGAGCTTGATGATCTTTAGCGCAGTGGCTTTTGCAGCGAAATAGTTGCGCGAGATATGCGGCATTTTAGTGGCGATTTTTAGCTCGGGAGCGTTTAAATTTAGCTCCTCGCCCTCTTTGATGCCCACGCAGACGCGGCATTTGCCGATCTTTAGATCAAGCAGGCGCACGACGTCTGGACGGTGCTCATCGAGCACGTCAAGACCCACCACGCCGATATCCGCAGCGCCATTTACGACGTAGGTCGGGATGTCTTGGTTGCGAACCATTAGAAATTTAAAATCACCCTCGCTCATCAGCAGTTTTCTATCCTCAAACTCGAACGAGCTTTTAAAAATTTTCCTAAAAATATCAAGCGTCTCGTCGGCGATGCGCCCTTTTGGCAAAGCAACCGTCAGCATAAAATGTCCTTTTTTTGTTCGATTAGTTTTTGCATCCCGCGAAATACGAGCATACGATCGTAGATGCTGTCGGCAAAAAATCTCGATAAAAACTCGCCGTCGCCGCCCGTGAAGTAAATTTTCGAGCCGTTTGCCATGCTTTCGATGAGAAGCAGGATCGGTTTGATGACGCCGTAGCTTACCGCGTCGGCTGTTTTTTGCGGGAGCGCGTCGAGACTCACTTGCGAATTTAGCGAGATTTTTAACCGCGGAGAGATAGCTTCGCAGGCCTTTAGCACGTGTGAGATGCCGGGTATTATCGCGCCGCCAAGATGCATCGAGTTCATCATCACGTCTATCGTTATGGCGCTGCCCGCGTCGATGATGAGGCCGTTTTTGATCGCGTAGCAGCTAGCGATACGGTCGATGCCAAGACCCTCGTAGATGGTGTCCAGCTCAAAATACGGCTCTAAATTTACGAATTTGGGCAAATTTTGAAGCTTGCCCGTCATTTCGTCGTTTACGCTGATAAAATAAATCTTCTCGTCGCTTTTAAAATCTTTGAAATTTTCGAGCTTGATTTTGGTGATTTTGCCGTTTTCAAAGAAGGAGGCGTTGGTGTTGCCTACGTCACATAGAGTCATGTTTGTAGCCGTTTTCTTTCATCAAATTTGCGATTTTTGAGCAGATATCCGAGCTATAAAAAATAGCTTTTTTCTTAAAATTTACGCCCGTTTGTTCGGCGATCTTGCCTGCTATTTCATCAATCGCTTCAAATTCTTTGCTCAAAAATCTAGCCTTTGCGCTGCGAAAAAACAAAAGCGTATAAAACCCTTTCATATCGACGCCCGTAAGTGCGTCAAGGGTCTTTTTTTTGGTAAATTTATCAAGCTTTATCCAGCTTAAATTTTTCAAGATAATCTTTTTGGCTTCCAAAACTTGATAAATTTCTTGCTTCGTCATTTAAGCTCTAAGCTGGAATCGTCGTAGTAAAATTCTTTCGCGCCGGCGAAAATTTGGCTCTTTACTTCGTTTGAGAGCTTGTAAATTTTGGCATTGTCAAGCGCAAGATCGGTCTTGATGAGGTAGCCCGTTTTTTCCATTATATAAAGCGAGCCGTTATGCGCGGTCGCGCTTGAAAAGATGGCGAATTTAAAATCTACGTCCTTGATCTTTTGCAAATTTAGGTTGCTAAGCACGATCTTGCCGTCTTTTAGCAGGATATATACATACTCGCCGTTTATGACTATATCTTTGATCTCACCGTTATAATAAACCGTTTTTTCGGGACTTATCGAGACGATACGCTTGCCTGTGGCGGCTATCATCGTGTCGTTTACGACGTCAAGCGATATGATGTTGTTAAAAAACTGCTCGCTGCTCACGACCACGTCGCGTAAAATTCGGCCTTGGTTTTTATCCGCGATCATAATCTTGCCGTCAAGCGTCGGGAAAACCACGAGCGAGCTCATAAAAAACGGCGCCGCGACGCGAGAGTCCTGCGCGTAGACGTTTGAGCTCTCAAACTCGAGCAAGGTATCGTTTGTCGCGATGTCGATGAGGTAGATGACGTTGCCTGCGCTTAAAAGGGCTAGCTTATCGCCCTCAAGCGCGGCCGAGACGATAGCCTCGCTAAAGTTTCTTTGAAATAAAATTTCATTCGAGCCGTTTGCGACGATCAAATTTCCCTCTAAATCGGAGCTGATAAATTTACCGTCGGCTGAATTTAGCAAGGTTGCGCCCTTTGGCAGCTTTATCTCCGGCGAGAGTAGGCCGTTTTTAGTTATCGCCATGCCGTTTTTTAACACCGCTCCGTTTAGGCTCGTAGTCGCGATGTTAGCCGGTAGTCTGTTTTCTGAAATTTTTTCATTTTGCACATCGGTCGGCTCGAAATACTGCCTTTTCGTGCTGCATCCGCCAAGCACCGCAACACAGAGCGCAGCCGCTAAAATAGCTTGAAATTTTCTCATTTTGCGTTTCCTTGATAGTGTTCTAAATTTTTAACGATGGATTGGAGTTGCGAATTTAACGGAATTTTTTTAAATTCGTTTTTTGCTTCGTCGATTTTGTTTTCTTTCATCAGCTCGTAGCCTCTGACGATAGCCTTATACGAGCTTAAAATTTGACCGCTAGGCTCGTTTAGCTGGGACTTTACGATGTCTTTTAAGAGCGGATCGATCTGCTCGTTTGCCAGCGACTTTAGCGCGTTCGTGTCGTTGTTGTCAAGCGCTCTTTTAAATTCGTAAAGCGCGTAAAGCGAAGCGTCTTTTTGCTTTAGCTCGGATTTTGCCTGTTCGTCTTTCGGATTAAGTATCAGCTTTGCGTAAGCGGCGTTTGCGGCTTTAAATTCTTTTTCTTTCAAGACGCCGTTTATGTAGTATCCGGCCGTGCCGACGACGCCCAAAACGGCTACCGCGATAATAATTTTTTTATATTTTTTAAAAAATCTTTCGCTTTTTATTATGTTTTCTAAAAATTGCTCCTGAGTATTTAACTCTTCCTTTATAGAATCAATATCATCTTTGATAGCCAAGTTTTTTCCTTAAATTTTAGTTATTGAAAGTTTGTAATTGTAGCATAATAAATATAAAACAGCATAAAAATCAAGGCAAATTGTGTTATAATGCGGGAAAATTTAAAAATTTAACGAGGTTTTATGCAGATAGACGATACGTTATTAACCAAACTTGAAAAGCTTAGCTCGCTCAAAGTCGAGAGCGATAAGCGAAAGGAAATCGAAGGTCAGCTTAGCGAAATTTTGACCTTTGCCGGGATACTGGACGAGCTTGATCTAAGCGCTTCTAGGGCGGTCGTAAGCTCTATAGAGGGCGGAACTCCGCTAAGAGAGGATGTGAGCGTAAGCTCGGACGTGATAGAGACGATACTAAAAAATGCTCCGATGAGCAGCGGGCACTTTTTCGTCGTACCTAAAATAATCGAATAGAGTAAAAACATGGAAGAAAACGAGAAATTTAACACCAGCCTTGAAGTACTGTTAAAAACAGTTGTTCATAATAAAGCGAGCGACTTGCATATCGTATCAAGAAGCGAGCCGCAAATCAGAATAGACGGCACCTTAAGGCCGCTAGAGCTTGGAGTTTTGAGCGGACACGACATACAAGACATCTGCTATGCGCTCATAACCGACGTGCAAAAAAGCGAACTCGAAGAAAACAGAGAGCTTGACTTTGCGATAGAGCTTCCCGGCGTCGGACGCTTCAGAGGCAACTACTACTACACGATGAACGGCGATTTGGCCGCTGCGTTTCGTATCATCCCGACTGAGATTCCTTCGCTGGACGATCTTAAAGCGCCTAATATCTTCAAAGAAGTCGTAAAACGCGAAAAAGGAATGATACTGGTCACCGGACCTACGGGTAGCGGTAAATCGACTACGCTTGCGGCTATGCTAAACGAGATAAATTTAAACGAAAGAAAGCACGTAATCACCGTAGAAGATCCGGTGGAGTTTGTTCATACGAATAAAAAAGCTCTTTTTTCCCACAGAAACGTAGGCACGGATACGCAATCTTACGCTAGAGCTCTTAAATATGCTCTGCGCGAGGATCCCGACATTATCTTGGTCGGCGAGCTTCGCGACAGAGAGACTATATCGACCGCGATCACGGCGGCCGAGACCGGACACTTGGTATTTGGCACTTTGCATACGAACTCGGCTATCCAGACTATCAACCGTATCATAGATAGCTTCGAGGGCGGCGAGCAGCTTCAGGTGCGAAATATGCTCTCCGTTTCGCTAACGGCGGTCATATCTCAAGCTCTACTTCCTAAAATCGGCAGCGGACGACTTGCCGTGCATGAAATTTTAATAAACAATAATGCCATAGCAAACCTTATCCGTGAAAATAAAGTGCATCAAATTTACTCTCAGATGCAGTTAAATCAACAATCTACGGGTATGATAACGCAGACCCAGTCTTTAATGAAAGCCATTAGGGCAAATCAGATAACCAAAGAGATGGCGATGAGGTACTCTACAAACCAACAAGAGCTCGGCGGACTGCTAGGTATATAATGGATTTTATTACATTATTCGACGTAGTCGTAGTTTCGCTGGTTTTGATACTTGGCATAAAAGGCGTGATAAGCGGACTGATAAAAGAAATTTTCGGCCTCATCGGATTAATCGGAGGCATCGTCGTGGCTAGTAGATTCGGCGTTAGGGTCGGTAATCTAATAAGCGACAAAATTTATAAGCTAGACGGCGATTCGGTTCTGTTTTTTGCGGGATTTTTAACGACGCTTATCGTATTTTGGGTGGTTTGCCTGGGTATCGGCGCGTTTTTATCCAAGCTGGTCGGACTAAGCGGGCTTGGATTTTTAGATAAGCTGGGCGGATTTGCCGTCGGAAGCGCCAAAATTTTCCTAGTTTTTGCGGTGCTAATCGTAACTATTTCAAATATTCAAATTTTAAACAATAAAATCGAACCTTACTTTATAGGGAGCAGGCTGTATCCGATTTTGTTGGATGCGGGTAAATGGATAATGAATGTGGATGTAAAAGGCATAGCAAGCGGAGTTGGAAATATCGAGACGCCGTTTGACGCCTCGATGCAAGAGCAAAGGCTAAATTTAGAGATAAATTCGACGATTAAGGAGTAAAAATGACGATTGAAAATTTAGAATACGATGCGCTTCTTGAGAAATTTAAAAAAATTTTGAGAGAAAACGGACTAAAATACACGCAGCAACGAGAAGTTTTACTAAAAACGCTTTACAATAACGACGAGCATTTCACTCCCGAGAGGCTTTATTTTTTCATCAAAGAGACTTATCCGGAGCTAAACGTGGGTATCGCGACCGTTTATAGGACGCTAAATTTGCTCGAAGAAGCCGAGATGGTAACCTCTATCAGCTTCGGCTCGCAAGGTAAAAAATTCGAGCTCGCTACCAAGCCTCACCACGACCATATGATATGCCGCAGATGCGGAACTATCATCGAATTTGAAGACTCGACGATAGAAAAAAGACAGGCAAATATCGCAAAAGAGCACGGCTTTAAGCTAACGGGGCATATGATGCAGCTTTACGGGGTATGCAAAGAGTGCGGTGCCAAAGAGACAAAGGGCGGCAAGTGATATTTGAAAATCAACTGGAGATACAAAGACTAGAGACCGCAAACGAACTAAGAGATATCGGCGTAAATCCTTATCCGCATTTTTTGCGTCGCGATATGGATATAACTAAATTTAGACTCAAATTTAAACATATAATCGACACCGAAGAAAAGAGCGCCGAAGGTCAGCTGGTAAGTCTCGCCGGGCGCGTTAAGCTCATCAGGGACGCGGGCAAGGCGATATTTGCCAACATCGAGGACGAGGACGGCAATCTTCAAATTTACTTTAGCAACAAAACTCTTGATCCCGATTGGTTTAAGGTCGTAAAGAAAAATATCGAGGTTGGCGACATCATCTACGTGCGCGGATACGCTTTCGTTACTAGAACGGGCGAATTTTCGATGCATGTTAGCGAGCTGACATTGGCATCAAAAGCCGTTTCGCCGCTTCCCGAGAAATTCCACGGACTAACGGACATCGAGACCAGATACCGCCAAAGATACCTCGATATGATAATGAATCCAGAGGTCAGAGCCGATTTCAAACGTCGCTCCGTCATCGTTAGCACGATCCGCAGATTTTTCGAGGATAAAGGCTTTTTAGAAGTCGAGACTCCGATGATGCACCCGATCCCGGGCGGAGCTAACGCCAAGCCTTTCGTCACGTTTCATAACGCGCTTGGAGTGGAGAGATTTTTACGCATCGCGCCCGAGCTTTATCTAAAGCGTCTCATCGTTGGCGGTTTTGACGCGGTTTATGAGATGAATAGAAATTTCCGCAACGAAGGTATGGACTTAACGCATAATCCCGAATTTACAAGCATAGAGTTTTACTGGGCGTGGCACACTTATCACGATTTGATGGGGCTAACCGAGGAGCTATTTAACGTACTTCTTGATAAACTCGATATGCCTAAAGTTATCGAATTTGACGGTATGCAGATCGACTTTAGCAAGCCGTTTAAACGCATAACCTATAAAAAAGCGCTTGTTGAGATCGGCGGATTGGACGTTGAAACCATAAGCGATAAAGACAAAATTCTAGCTAAGCTTAAGGCCGACGGCTTTGAAGCGAATGCCAAACTTGATCTGGGGCGCTTACAAGCCGAGCTTTTCGATAACTACGTAGAAAGCAAGCTAATCGATCCGACTTTCATCATCGATTATCCGATATCGATCAGTCCGCTTTCTCGCAGAAGCGACGCAAACCCCGATATCGCCGAGAGATTTGAGCTATTTATCGCCGGACGCGAGCTGGCTAACGGCTTTAACGAGCTAAACGATCCGATCGATCAATACGGCCGCTTCGCTTCGCAAATCGAAGCCAAAGACGCGGGCGACGACGAAGCTCACGAGATGGACGAGGACTACGTGAGAGCGCTGGGCTACGCGATGCC
This sequence comes from Campylobacter rectus, assembly GCF_004803795.1. Lineage (NCBI taxonomy): Bacteria > Pseudomonadati > Campylobacterota > Epsilonproteobacteria > Campylobacterales > Campylobacteraceae > Campylobacter > Campylobacter rectus. Next base: position 467,877 of record NZ_CP012543.1, read on the forward strand.
TCCGACGGCCGGGCAGGGTATCGGCATAGATAGGCTCGTGATGCTACTAACCAATAAAAAATCTATCCGCGACGTGGTGCTTTTCCCTGCGATGAGACCGTTAAAAAACGAAACGAAGGAGAATCGATGAGCTTGCAAAGCTACGATAAAGAAATTTTTGATTTAGTAAATTTGGAGCTAGAGCGCCAGTGCGACCATCTCGAAATGATCGCTAGCGAAAATTTTACCTATCCCGAGGTAATGGAAGCGATGGGCTCGGTTCTAACCAATAAATACGCGGAAGGATATCCCGGCAAACGCTACTACGGCGGCTGCGAATACGCCGATCAGATCGAGCAGCTAGCGATCGATCGCTGCAAAGAGCTTTTTGGCTGCGAATTTGCAAACGTTCAGCCAAACTCGGGCTCGCAAGCTAACCAGGGCGTTTACGGCGCGTTTTTAAACCCCGGAGACAAAATTTTAGGCATGGATCTAAGTCACGGCGGACACCTCACTCACGGCGCAAAGGTAAGTAGCTCGGGCAAAATTTACCAGAGTTTTTTTTACGGCGTAGAGCTTGACGGACGCATAAACTACGACAAAGTGATGGAAATCGCTCAAATCGTAAAGCCGAAGATGATCGTGTGCGGCGCGAGCGCATATACGCGAGAGATCGAATTTAAAAAATTCCGCGAGATCGCCGATGCCGTCGGTGCGATACTCTTTGCCGACGTAGCGCACATCGCCGGTCTAGTCGTAGCCGGCGAGCATCAGAGTCCGTTTCCGCATTGCGACGTGGTGAGCTCGACCACGCACAAGACCCTTCGCGGACCTCGCGGCGGTATCATTATGACAAATAACGAAGAATACGCCAAAAAGATAAATTCGTCCATCTTCCCGGGCATTCAGGGCGGGCCGCTAGTTCACGTCATCGCGGCAAAGGCGGTAGGCTTTAAGCATAACCTAAGCCCGGAGTGGAAAATTTACGCCAAACAAGTTAAAGCAAACATCAAAAAGCTAGCCGAAATTTTAGTAAAACGCGGCTTTGATCTAGTTAGCGGCGGCACCGATAACCACCTGGTTTTAATGAGCTTTTTAAACCGCGAATTTAGCGGCAAAGACGCCGATATCGCGCTAGGAAATGCAGGCATAACGGTAAATAAAAATACGGTTCCTGGCGAAACTAGAAGTCCGTTCGTTACAAGCGGTATCCGTATCGGAAGTCCGGCGCTTACGGCTCGGGGTATGAAAGAAGCGGAATTTGAGATCATCGCAAACAAAATCGCCGACGTGTTAAGCGATATCAATAACGCCGAGCTTCAAAGCAGGGTAAAAGCCGAGCTAAAAGAGCTTGCGAACAAATTTATCATCTACGATAAGGCGACTTATTGATGCAGAGCATAGATACGGCGCTAATCAAAATGAACACGAACCACTACTGGATAAAGCGCGATAATATAGTAAGCAAGATCGAGTATAAGGGACGGATGTTTTTTAATAAATTTGAGCTCATAAACGAGCCTCTAAGCTATCAGGTGATGAAAGATCACGACGAGGGCAAGATCACGGTCGCGCACTCGCTGATACTGCCTGGCGACAAGGTCGAAAATATCGTCTTTGACTACAACGGCAGGATGCCCGAGCGCTTTTGGCACCGAGCTCAGCTTTTGCTTCGCGAGGAGGGGTTTATAAATTTTACCGCCTACGAGAGCAAGACGCCGGGGCACTTGCACCTTTACGTGCACAAAGGACACACGACGCTAAACGAGGGCTATCAGATCGCAAATAAGCTATCTATGCTACTTAGCTCGCGTTTGGTTAAAGAGTGGAGAGTGTTTCCGACGATGGAAATGCCGAAAGAATTTAATATCTTGACATTGCCGTATAAGGTCTATCAAAAAGAGCGCGGCGCAAGCTGGTCAAAACATATGTAAGGAGTAAAAATGGAGTATAACGAGTTAAGAGACATTATGCTTGATAACAACGAAGACAAAAAGAGCAAAAACGTCAAGAGGATCCTTATCCTCGTCGCCGTTTTCGTCATTATCTTTTTGGGCGTTCTCATCGTGATGAAATTTTTAAATTCGCCCGAGACCGATGATCAGGTCGCGCAGCCTGACTCTAGACTGACTTTGCCGCCGGAGCCCGATAACACTCGAAGTATCCCGCAGCAAGTGAGCGTGCCTACCCCGCCGCCTAGCGAACCTGCACCGCAAATAGCGCAAACCAACGTCCCTCCCGTCGCTCCGCCTCCTCCGTCAGAGCCGCAGGCCCAGCAACCAAATCCTACTTTCGAGCAAGTGCCTATCGTGTCTGAAAATAAAGGACAAGACAGCTTTGAAGATATGGTAAAAGCGCTCAAAGAAAAAGAGGATAAAAGACAGCAAGAAGCAGAGACTGCCGCTCCTATGCCGACCGAGCCTGCGACCATACAAGGCGCTTTAAAGCAAAACGACGCTCCGAGCGCACAGCCAAGCGAGCCGAAATCCGAACCAAAACAGCACATAAGCGTCGTCAAGCCAAAAGAGCCTAAGCAAGAAAAAACGGCGAAACAACCTAAAAACGACGCGGCTAAAGAAAAACCGGCTAAACAAAAGCCGGCCAAACAAGCTCCTGCAGCTAGCGGCGGCGAGGCTCATAGCGGTAGCTACATACAGGTTTTTGCGGTCAAGCACTTTAATGAAAAAGCGCCTGAGCTTGGCAAGCTAAAAGCCGCAGGATACGCCTATAAGCTATATAGGACGAACGTAAACGGTAGCGAGATTATCAAGGTGCTAGTCGGCCCTTACAGCGGCGCTCAGCTAAAAAGCGAGCTTGCTAAGATCAAACAAAACACCGCTCCAAACGCTTTTATCGTAAATATAAAATGAAAATTTTCGCCGTTTTCGGCAACCCTATCTCTCACTCCGTTTCGCCGAGGCTACATAACCTAGCCCTCGGCGAACTGGATCTATCTCGCGAAGCCCTCTATACTCGCTATGAGCTCTCGGACGGTTCGCGACTCATCTCTAAATTTAAAGAACTAAAACTAAGCGGTGCAAACGTGACCGTCCCGCACAAAGAAGCCGCTCTCGCGCAGTGCGACGTCGCGGACGAAACGGCTGCTAAAATAGGCTCCGTAAATACCCTCGTATCTCGCAGCGGTAAAATTTACGGCTACAACACCGACGCGCCGGGATTTTTGAGAGCGATAGGAGGCTTTGGGCAGATAAATTCGGCTCTCGTTTTAGGCGCCGGCGGGACGGCTAGAGCGGTCGCCTACGCGCTAAAAAGCCGCGGCGTGCGAGTTTGCGTGCTAAATAGAAGCGAGGGAAGGCTGGCAAATTTTGCCGAATTTGAAAAATTTAGCTGGGCGAATTTCGCCGAATTTAAGTGCGGCAAATTTGATCTCGTCATAAATACGACCTCGGCGGGACTAAATGATGAAAATCTGCCCGCGCCCATCGAGATTTTACGCCCTCTTTTTGCTAAAGCCAAATTTGCCTTTGACGTGATTTACGGCAAAAAAACGCCGTTTTTAAATTTAGCCGCCGCTAGCGGGCTCGCGTGCAAAGACGGCTCGGAGATGCTGCTTTTTCAAGCGGTAAAGGCGTTAAATTTATTTTTTGAAGGCTCGCTTGACGAGGCCAAAATCGAAGCCTCGATGCGAAAAGCGCTGGCTCTTCGTTAAATTCGCTCGCTAGTTTTTAAAATTTTTCACTCCGCTTTTTTCGCGTTTCAATAGTTAAAATTTGGCTCAATTAAACTTAATCGGATTTTTAGCTGCGACTTGCGTTGCTACTTGTAAGGCCTCTTATTAATTTTAAGAGATTTTGATATAAGTTTTTCTGTGTAGTTTAAATTTGCATTCCTTTAGGTCCAACAGAAAATTCTCTTTGCTTAGTTTCCCTGCGGTCGCTACACTTGAGAAGATTCCTTTAAATTTAGATAATCTATGTTTAGCATATCTCCGTCTGCTCTACTTCACTGCGTTCGTAGCTTTTCAAGACGCAGTAACGACGATCTCGAGCCATTAGGCGACGGTAGCTAGCGAAGCGACGCTAAGCGAAGTTAAGCACCGAAGTTTTATTTGCTACTGATAAGACGCACTCTCTTTGAGAAAAACTCCTTTGGAAGTTTTTAACTTATCTTGAGTCTTAAATTTTTATAAATTTCCAAAAACTCTCTTGCGATAAATTCGGATTAAATTTGAGTTTGGCGCACAAAAAACGGCGCCGTATTTTTATTAAATTTCATAAAGTTCGCCGCTAGCCTTGAAATTTTAAAATTTACGGCGGACGGGCTAGATACTTGCCGTAGCCGCGCGAAAGCCGTGTTTCGTCAAAACAAGCAAAACCGCAAAGACGCTCGTAAATTATTTGCCTTTTTGCAACCAACTGCCGCTATATCGCTTAAATTTAGCCTTAAGACGCGAGCGAAATGCGCCCAAGAGCGGCGGAAGTCGGCAAATTTAAACCCGAGCTATAAGAACCGCTTCCGCGTCTTGTCGTTTTGGCGCCAAAAACGCGCATTGCCCGCTATTTGCGTCGCAGGCTAGCTTTGCAGCGGTCAAATTTGAAGCGAATTTATCCCTTTTTTCGCTTTTGCGCCAACTCTATGTAATAATCAATCTGCTCGCGTTTTAAAATGCGGATGAAGTTCGTGCTGCCCGCCACTCCCACGGGGTAGCCCGCCGTCATGATGTAGGACTTGTCGCGATCCACAAAGCCTAGCTCGGCGGCCTTGCGGATCGAGTTTGCTACGAGCAAGTCGAGGTCGTCTCTGCCCAGCACAAAGGCCGGCGTCACGCCCCAAGCGAGCGTCAGCTGATGCGCGGTCTCCTCGTCGTGCGTGATAGCGACGATGTCCTTGTTTGCGCGGTATCTGGCCATCTTGAGCACCGATTTGCCCGAGCTCGTGATCGAGACGATACTATCGACGTCCAGCTGCACGGCTAGTCTGGCAGAACTCGCCGCGACCACGTCTATATCGTCGTAGCGCTCGAATTTGTCAAATTTATTAAACGGATAAATTTGCTGCGTCTGGATGATCGTGTTTCGCATCGCCTGCACGACGGCGACTGGATTTTTGCCGATGGCGCTTTCCTCGCTTAGCATTACGGCATCGGTGCCGTCTAATACGGCGTTTGCCACGTCGCTGATCTCGGCTCTAGTCGCCGTTTCGTGCTCGGCCATACTTAGCATCATTTGCGTCGCGGTGATGACGGGCTTTGAGGCTTCGTTGGCCTTTTTGATGATGAGCTTTTGGATCGTCGGCACCTTGTAGTAGGGCACCTCGATGCCCAGGTCTCCGCGGGCGACCATAATGCCGTCGCTGGCCTCGATGATCTCGTCGATATTTTCCACTGCGTCGAATTTTTCGATTTTTGCGTAAATTTTAGCCCGCGAGCCGAAGCTTTGTAAAATTTCGCGCGCCTTTATGACGTCGTTTGCGTTTTGTACGAAAGAGATAGCGACGAAATTTACGCCGCTAGCGGCTCCAAATTTCATATCCTCAAAGTCTTTTGGCGTGATGACGTCGATGTTGATTTTTGTATTTGGGAAATTTACGCCCTTGTTTGAGTTTAAAATCCCGTCGTTTTCGATGCGCGCTAGCACTACGTTTTCGCCGGGGCACTCGATTTTGGCGCGGATCGAGCCGTCGCACAGATAGATATACTCGCCCTCTTTTAAAAGGGGTAAAATTTGAGGCTGATTTATGCTTATTTTATAGCTATGCTCGCCGTTTTTTTCGCCCAAGATTTCTTCTTTATGCACTTCTATCGCGTCGCCGACTTTTAGCCTAAAGGGCTCTTTTAGCTTGCCTACGCGGATTTTTGGGCCGCAGATGTCTTGAAAGATGCCGATTCGGTGTCCGATTTTGGCTTCGACGCGCCTTATTTTTTTGATCGTTTCTTTGTGGTATTCGTGCGAGCCGTGGCTGAAATTTAGCCTAAAGGCGTTTACGCCGGCAAGCGCCAGTCGTTCGATGACCTCTTCGCTCTGGCTGGCCGGTCCGATGGTGGCTAGGATTTTCGTCTTTTTTCTCAAAATTCATCCTTTTTGTTGAAGTGCCTAATTTTACATCAAATTTAAAAATAAATTTTGCCGCTTGAGGGGTTTGGATGTTTTTCAAACGGCTTTAAATATAATCGCGCAAATTTATTTTAAGGAGCAAAGATGAAAAAAAGTTTTTAGCTGTTTGGCTGCTTTTGGCTAGGCGCGAACGCCGCGGACAAAATCTATAAGCTAAAGCTAGTCGGCGTCTAAGAGAGCGCGACTTTGGTTTTAGGTGGCGCGGTGAAAGAATTTAAGCGTGCAGGCAAGACGCGAAGCGGCGGCGGGCTGGAGGCGAGGATAAGGCGTTCGTCCCGGCGCAAAGCGCCGTTTAGCATACGGGATTGTTAAGAGCGGCTAATACGATATCGGCTACACGGCGTCTTATTGCTACAAAGAGCAAGGACGCAGACGCTATGTTTTTGCAGCCGCGCCTTCGGTATGACGGAGGGAGAGTTTTGCGCATTATGAGTTTAGCGGCGGCAAGCAGCTGGAGGAAAAGTTTGCGATAAATACGATATCTCGGTCTTTAACGCGAGCGACATTGGCGCACAAACGGACGGTTGATTTAAAAAAGAGATCAAAAGCTTCGAGGCTCCCCGACTTTGGCGGCAAAGCGATCACGCGCGGGAGCGACGATAGTTTCGGCCGGCGAGCTATATACGGCGCTAAAGACGGTCGCTATCGACTCGGTCGGGCGGATGAGATTTGCGTTTGATACGGGTCTTGACTTTTAAGATCGCCAAATACTACGCTAGCCGGCAGGAGCCAAGCGCTCGGACTCGGTTTTTCGTAGGCAAACGACCTACGAGAAGCCGCCCGCCGACTTTCAGGCCTGGTCGAGGTCAAGCACGGCACGCTAACGAGTATCGGGCGAAGATGAGACGGAGCATCCCGATATCGAGTCGCTTTGTTTTTGCGGGACGTTACGGGCGTGCCTAGAAAAGCGATATCCTAGGCGAAGAGGCGGCGAAAGACTCGCTCTTTAGGAGATTTTGGACTCTCAAAGAGCGTTTTTAGCTAAGGCTCGCGAATGAACCGATCATATCCAAAACTACGAAATAACTTCTCGCCGCTCGTTTCGGGCGACTTAAATTTACGGCTTTTGGGTCGTGATTTTTTGTTTTTACGGAGCTTTTGTGCGCGGCGGGCTTGATTTTGCCTTTATTAAATTCGGCGGAATTTGAATCTGGCGGTGCTAAATTTAGCTTGATACCGGTTTTGGCACGGTGAAATTTAAAATTATATTTGGCTCTCTTTAACTTAAGCTCATGCAAAGGAGCAGTAAGTTACGATAAAAACTATGTTCTTGAAAAGTAACGAGTGTAGCGAAGTTAAAAATATCTAAGTTTTCAGGTAAGATTTCCAGCTCGCACAATCGCCTAGAAAACTTCGCTTTATATAAACCTGCCTGCAGCACCGTTTTCGCTTGTTTTAAAATAGATGAAAGCTACTTTAAAGCCAAGAGTAAGAGGTCTTGTGCTTAGCTTCACTTCGTTTGCTACTGATAAGACGCACTCTATTTGAGAAAAGAGGCAGAGGTGCAGCAAATAAAACTTCGGTGCTTAGCGTCGCTTCGCTAGCTACCGTCGCCTAATGACTCGAGACCGCTCGTTACTGCGTCTTGAAAAGCTACGAACACAGTGAAGTAGAGCAGACGGAGATACGCTAAACATAGATTATCTAAATTTAAAGGCATTAAGAAAAAGAATTTCTTACTTCAACTAAAGGAATGCGAATTTAAAACAGTAAAGATACGAAAGAGCTCTATCATATTTTACTAAAATTAATAAGAGAGAATTCGCTTAAGTTTAATTGAGCCTATATTTTTTAGGTGGAGCATCAAATTCGACGTTAAATTCGGAGGAATATTTACCGCCGAAACGCGGAATTTGATTTATTGATTTTACGTGACGGAGGCAAGAGCGCGGAAAAATAAATTCGGCCGCATTTTTGCGAGAATTAAATTTATAAAAGCAACCGGCTCGCTTCTGTCGTAGCCGAGCGTAAAATTTCATTTTGAGTTAGACGATGCTACGGCAAAATTTGCTTGCTTCACCAAATTTCGCATTTAAATTTAGGATAAAATTCGTAGTCGAGATATTGCGCTAAATTTGGCAAGGAATTTTGCCGTCTCGCCGAATTTGCATTAAATTCGGACGCAAAACATTACGAAAGCCGAGCAAGACTAAATGTATAGGATCAAACGAACGCCTTGGCTTTATCGGAAAAATAAGGCGCCGATTGCTTATGCGTATTTTACAACTTCGTTCTGCTATCAAGCGCTTTCATAAGCGAGAGGATGTCGATGTTTTCGAGATTTACGCCCGTGGGCACGCCTTGAGCTATCTTGCTAAATTTGACGTTTAGATCGCTTAATTTATCCTCGATAAAAATCATCACCGCGTCGCTGCTAAGCCCGGGCGTTAGCGCGAAAATGATCTCGGTTACGCCGTTTTGCACTATGACCGTGCGTAGTTTTTCGGTTTGCCCCTGCGTTATCTCCTCGAGCGCAAAGTAGCGCCCGCGGTAGATCGCGCTTTGCTCGAAAACCAGGATATCTTTGGGGCTTTCTACGACGGCCAGCAGCTCTTTGTCGCGGGTCTCGTCGCTGCAAATGTCGCAAATCTCATCCTCGCTAAGCCCGCCGCAAATTTGACATTTGCCCGTAAATCTCACGGCGTCCTCGATGCTTTGCGCGAGTTTTAGTCCGCCGAAGCTGTCCTTTAAGCAGACGTGATAGGCGTAGCGCTGGGCGGACTTTTTGCCCACGCCCGGCAATCGCTCAAAGGCCGCCACGAGCTCGTTAAATTTCTCAAGCCCTTTTTTCAACGCTTTCCTTTGGCTTGGTGCAAATTTTAAACGCGTGGTAGCCGTCTTCGTATGAGTATTTTAGGCTAAATTTGTGCATCTGGCAGATGTGATCGATGATGTAAAGACCTAGCCCCATACCGCCGCTTTTGTTGCCCTTTTCGCGGATAAAAGCCTGCAAATAGTATTCGATGGGGTTTTGCAGCGGTTTGCCTAGATTTCTCACGACGATGCCGTCTTTGTCGCAGATAACCTGCGCCTTTTTATCGTCGGCGTATTTTAGGGCGTTATCTATGAGATTTTTGATCGCAAGCGAAAAGAGCCCGAAATCTACGCGCAGCAAAATATCTTGACGGATATCTACGCTCACTTTTTCTTCAAATTTATCGAGCATCAGCATGTCGCGCGCCTGTTCAAGGATGTTTGAAAAGTATGACTCCTGATAGTTTAGAGCGTAGTTTTTAGATAGCAGCTGCTCGATCTTGCCAAACTCGTTTATGAGCATATCAAGGCGCTCAAATATCGCTATTAGGCGGCTTTTGTGCGTTTCGTTCTGCACCATTTCAGAGACTATGCGACCTTTGCCGATCGGCGTTTTTAGTTCGTGCATAATAGTGCGTAAAAACAGCTGGCGCGAGCGCAAAAGCTCCCTGATCTTGCTGGCTGCGGCGTCAAATTCTATCGCGACCTTGGCGATTTCGTCGTTGGAGTCGGGCTTGGCGATATTTACGTCCATGTTTCCGGCGCCGAATTTTCTGATATCCGAACTTAATTTTTTAAGCGGCATCAACGAGTTTATCACTGAAACGTAAAGCGAAATGAGAAGTGCGCTCGTGAGGATAAAGCCCACCCAGATGGGATCGTTTATGTTTTTGGTGTCATCGCTTTCAAGCAAAATTTGAAACGAAGGATTTTTGATCTGCAAATATAAACTATCCTGAAAAAGCAGCGACTGGAAGAGCCCCAGCTGCGTTTGCTTGGCAAATATGGTTTTGCCGCCGCTTAGGACGTTTGCGACGGTTTTGTCGCTTTTGACGTAGGTTAGTCCGAAATTTCTAAAATAAATCGTCAAATCGCTCGGAGGATTTGACTTTTCGTATGAGGCGATGAGGTAGTTTATCGCGTTTAGCTGCTTGTTTTTTATCTTTTCCAGCGCATTGTCCAGCTGGATGTTCGCAAACGTGTAAAACAAAATACAAACAAGCGAAAACGCCAGCGCGAAAACTACCGTTATCTTCGTTGTTAAGGAGTATCTCATCCTATGAGTTTATAGCCTATTCCGCGTACCGAAAATATATGTTTAGGCGCTTTTGAGCTGTCGCCGATTTTGGTTCTTAGTCTGCCGATGATGACGTCTAAGCTCTTTGAGTCCTTGTCTTTTAGGCTTTTGCAGTTATATACCAGCTGCTCGCGCGAAACGGAAAAGCTGTGCTGCTTGATAAGATAGCTTAAAATTTCATATTCGGCAGGCGTTAGCGTCAGGCTTTCGTTGTTGTAGTAAATTTCATGCCTGCGCTCGTCTATCCTAAATAGCGTATCCACGACCTCCTCTTGCACTTCGTTGGTCTTTTTGTAGCGGCGGATTAAGCTCATTATGCGTGCGTACATTTCCTTCGGATCGTAAGGTTTTGGCAGATAGTCGTCCGCGCCTAGTTGCAAGCCGACGACCTTGTCGCTGATGTCGCTGCGGGCCGAAGAGATGATGATAGGAATGTTGTATTTGCTGCGGATCTCTTTGCATACCTCTAGGCCGTCCATACCGGGCAAAGTAAGGTCCAGGATAAGCAAGTCGAAATTTTTTACTCCGGCGCTTAGCCCTAAGTAAGGATCTTCAAAATTAGTTACTTTAATATTAAAATCGCTTAGATACTCGGAGAGAATTTGCGCGAATTCAGGATCGTCTTCAATCATTAAAACATTAATCATTTTAAGCCTTTCAAGTAGATTTAACAAGAACTATTATAACCAAAAAATGTTAAATTTTTTTTCTAAATTTACATCTCTGTTTAAAATTCTCGCCTGTTTTGAAAATTTAGAAATAATAAGATAAAATCGCCATTTAAATTTAAAACTTTAGGAGATTTTGTGGAGATAAACTACTACGAAATTTTAGAAATCAGCAAAAACAGCGACTCTGAAACCATAAAAAAAGCATTTAGAAAACTAGCCCTAAAATACCATCCCGATCGCAATCAAGGCGACAAAGAAGCCGAGGAAAAATTTAAGCTCGTAAATGAAGCCTATCAAGTGCTAAGCGACGAGGAAAAGCGCGCGATATACGATAGATACGGCAAAGCGGGGCTTGAAAGCAGAGGCGGATTTAGCTCCGGCGGATTTAGCGCCGATTTTGATTTGGGCGATATTTTTAACTCGTTTTTCGGCGGCGGCTTTGGCCCCGGCGCAAGCAGCCGCAAAAAAAGCACGGGCAAATATCCGCTCGATATAGAAATAGCTCTTAGGATCAAATTTAACGAAGCGGTGTTCGGCGCCGAAAAAGAGCTAGAATTTACGATAAAAAAACCGTGCCAAACCTGCAAAGGCAGCGGCTCGAAAGACGGCAAGACGCACGTTTGTCCGCACTGCGAGGGTAGGGGACGGATATCGCAGCAGCGAGGCTTTATGAGCTTCGTGCAGGAGTGTCCTTACTGTAACGGCACCGGCGAAACGATCAAAGATAGATGCTCCGGGTGCGGCGGTAGCGGTTATAAAGAAGAACGCCAAAGCGTGAAAGTAAATATCCCCGAGGGCATCGACGACGGTATGCGCATGCGCGTGAGCGAAAAGGGCAACGTCTCCTCAACCGGCGCCAGAGGCGATCTATACGTGCATATCGAGGTTGAGGCCGACGAGCATTTCGTGCGTCACGAAAACGACGTCTATATCGAGATTCCGGTATTTTTCACGCAGGCGGTTTTGGGCGAGACGATCACGATCCCGACGCTAAAAGGCACGACCGAGCTAAAACTTCCCGTCGGAGCAAAGGACAAGCAGCAGTTCGTATTTGACGGGCTTGGCGTAAAAAACGTAAATAGCAAAAGATACGGCAGGCTCGTAGCGCAAATCTCCGTAAAAACGCCAAAAGAGCTAACGGGCGAGCAAATCTCTCTGCTAAAGCAGCTACAAGAAAGCTTCGGTATCAAGGCCGGTAGGGCGAGCTACGACGAGGAAGAGGACGAGGGGATCTTAGACAAGATAAAAGGGTGGTTTAAGGGCGAGGAACCTGGCGACAAAGGCAAGAAAAAGGGCAAAAAGGCGTAAATTTCGTCAAATTTTTGCCTTTTGGCGAGCCCGATCTTTCGTCAAATTTGCCGAGCCGTTCGGGCTTAAATTCGCGCTCATTATAAAACGGCGCGTCAAATTCGGCATTGAAAATACAAGATGAATAAATTTATATTTCTTAGCCGTTTTTACGGCGGTTTCTTTGAGTTTGGCGGAGTGACTTTTTACAAATCAAAAGACGTGCGACGTAAGCGCGGCGCAAAAGAGCTGTGAGAACCTAGACTTCGTATGTATCGGCATCGGGCTTGATGGATGCGAGCTAGACGAAACGAAAAGCTTATGCGTCGTTTAAAAAGACGTGCGACGCGGGCTACATGCTCGCCTGTGTAAATTTGGGCGTCGCCTACCGTAAAAGCAGGGCGCAAAAGCCGACGCGCCAAAGGCTGCCTCTCTATAAAAGGCCTGCGATAGCGGCTATCCGCTAGGTTGTGCAAACCTAGGTCACTTTACGAGCGGGGGCTTGGCGTCAAAAACGCGCAAAAGGCGGGCGAAAATCCGGCACAAGGCCTGCGAGGCGAAAGAAGGGCATATCCGGCTTTAACCTCGGCGATAACGCGATGCTAAGCAAAAAGACGTTGCCAGCGCAAAAAACTATCTGCAGGCCTGCGCCTACGGTCTGGTGACGGCAAAGCGACGAAAGCGATAGAAAAACCGCGAAGCGGTATGATAAATTCGGATCATAGAAGGTTTATCGTATGAAAAAGCTTGTTTTTATTTTGTTGATAAGCGCGGGACTGTTTGCTGTCGGCGGCAAGGAGGCGGCCGCGCTCAAGACCGCATACGACGGCGGGCACGCCGCAAGCTATTTTGTGCCGTCTTGGTTCTATGACGGCGGCATAAGCGCGACAATAGACGCTAAAAAATCTCTTGATATGATAACAAAATCCTGCGACATAGGTTACGGCGAGGGTTGTGCCGAGCCGGCAAGGGCGTATGCGCGGAGTCAAAACGCGCAACAAGACGTCAAAAAATAGCAAATTTTCACCGAAAGGGCCTGCCCAAACGGATACTTCAAAAGTTGCTTAGAGGCGGAAAAATTTTACAAAGAGGCAACGGACGAGAACTATAAAAAACCGATAAAAATCTTTGATATATCCTGCGAGCGCGGCATTTACGAGGCTTGCTGCGTCGTAGGCGCGATCTGTCAAAACTCGCTAAAAGACGATAAGGCCGCAAAGAAATATTATAAAAATGCCGCGAGCTAAAGGGCAAAATCGCCGATGAAGACGTAGAGCGCTACTCTAAATTTTAGTTCGGGTTAAATTTGCGAGCGGTCGTTTGAGCGCGGATGCTTTTTGGAGCGGTTTGGTTGCGCAAAATATCGCTGCGGGTAGGGCGGCCGCGACCGCATTTTTACCGCCCGTCGCTTAAATTTACCCACGCTTTACGTCAAATCTAGCGGGTTAAATTTTTGTTCCGAGTTTGTTGATTTTAGGCGGTTTGAGAAATGAAAAATTTAACTAAATCAAACCACCGTCGGCAGCGTAAATTTGACCGATTTTCAAGCGTTTTGGGCTAAATTTAGTGCTTAAATAACCGTGAGGAGAATTATAAATTCGTCCAAAAATCGCAAGTAAAACCCGCGATCTAAATTTGACGAAAAGAGCGCATCCGAAAAATGATCAAAAAATAACGTCAAATTTTCGCGAAAGCATCGTTTTTAAAATTTGCACTCGAAAATTTAAAACTCGAAAACGCGCCCGAGCAAGGTCAAAATTTAGTTCAAATTTGCTCGAAATTTCAGGGCAAATTTTGCAAAATCAACTTCAAATTTCACTCTCTTTTAGTTGCTCGATCTTGGCCGCCACGCTCCTATTCGTCACCTTTTCGATCTCTTCGCTCGTTGCAGTCATTATCGCTTCAAAGCTGCCGTAAAATTTGACGAGCTTTGCGATACTTCCCGCCGATACGCCGGCGTCTGCTAGCTTGCTGGCGCCCAGATCCTCTTTGCGCTTGGTTTTTTGATGAAAGGTAATGGCAAATCGGTGCGCCTCGTCGCGAAGTCGCTGGAAAAACTGAAGCCGTCTATCGCCGACGGGCAATGTAAATACGCCGCTGCTAGCGTAAATTTTATCCCTCGCGCCGCCTTTTGCGCGGTGGGCTTTGGCGTCTATTTTTTCTTTTGAAATGGCGAGTATATCGACGTTTGCGCCGCTACTGGCGATGATATCCGTAGCAAGATCCAGTAGCGCCTGACCGCCGTCGATGAGCCAGAGATCGGGCGGACTAAGCTTGTCAAACCGCAAAGCGCGCCCCTCTAGCATCTGGCGCATCTGATCGTAGTCGTTTGCGTGAGAGAGGTGCATGTGGCGGTAGTGCTCTTTGGCGAAGTTGCCGTGCTCAAAGCGCACCATCGCGCCGACTGCGGCCGTGCCGAACATATGCGAGTTGTCGAAAGTCTCGATGACGTGCGGCGCGCATGCGAGGCCGAAATACTCCTTTAACTCGTCCAAAAATGCGTCGTCGTGGGTTTTTAGGTATTTTTGGATAAAGACTTGCGCGTTTGCTAGCGCCATCTCGCAGATACGCTTTTTCTCGCCGATTTTAGGGACGGAGATGCTAAATTTACGGCCGTGACGAGCGGTCAATATCTCCTCTACGAGGCTTGCGTCCTCAAAGGCTTCTAGCGCGTAAATTTTGGCGCTCACGACGGGCGCGCCTGCCGGGAAGCTCTCTAAAACTATTTGTTTGTACGCGTCGTTTAGATCGCCTTGCGAGCTCATTTTGGCGTTCGTGATATTTTGATACACGCCGCTGATCTTGCCGCCGTGCACGCTAAAACGCACCGCGCAAAGCAAATTTTGCTCCGCTCCCACGGCAAAAACCTCAAAATCCTCGAGCTTAGCCAGATCGACCTCGATTTTGACGTCTAGATCCTTGATCGCGTTGATCTTATCGCGCACGAGGGCGGCTTGCTCGTAGTTTTCGTTTTGGGCGTATTTGTTCATCAAATTTACGAGCTTTGGCAGCATAGAAAGCGGATTGTTTAGCGCTGCAATCGCGCCCTCTACGACCTTGGCGTAGTCTGCGGGCGAAATTTTACTGATGAGCGGGGCTTCTGAGTAGCCGATCTGATAGGGTAGATATGCGCCCGTGGCTTTGAGCGCGCTTTTGCTTTGCACGAGCTTAAAGCTTAGCCTAAGCGCATCTAAAAGCTCGCGCGCGCCGCGAAAATACGGCCCGAAATACTTGACGTTTTTGCCTCGGACGATCTTGCGCGTAATCTCAAAGCGCGGGAAATCCTCGTCCAAATTTACGTAGATGTAAGGGTAGGTCTTATCGTCGCGCAGCAAGATGTTGTATTTGGGGCGTAGTTGCTTGATGAAGGAGTTTTCCAGTATCAGCGCGTCGGCTTCGCTGGGAGTTACGATATACTCGAGGTGTACGGCCTCGCTGATCATTTTGTGGATGCGCGGGCCCAGCTTGGGCGAGGGGGCGAGACTTGGCGTAAATGAAAAGTAGCTTTTGACGCGGTTTTTTAAAATTTTAGCCTTGCCGACGTAAAGAAGCTTGCCCGCTTTGTCGAAATACTGATAAACGCCGGGCTGTGCTGGCAGTGAACGGATCTCATCGATTAGCAAAATTTAGCTCCCGCTAGTAAATTTGAGCTTTTGCCGTTTGGGGTTAAATTTGACGAGGTTTGCGCCATATAGTTTTTATAAATTAAAAGCCCTGCGCTTGCGTGCTCTGCGCCTAAATTTCGCTCTATTTTATCTTGCTTCATCGCGCCCCGCTTGATTCTTTGGCTAAATTTTGCTTTATAGCAAGGCGAATTTTTTCAAATCCTTCGAAAATCCGCTCGCTTTTGGCTAAATTTACGAACTCCCCCTTAGCCGGCTCGGCATAGGTAAAAATTCGCTTCGTTTCGTAAGGGTCGGTTGGTTTTTTAAATTTTAAACGCTTTGTCACAAAAAATTTAACGTCCGTTACGCGAGCGAGCCTACCGTCAAAATTTACGCTAGAATAGATTTTTAATAAGCCTTTTAACATTTTTATACTACTATCTCTTTTTAATTCCTGAAGTCCGAGCGGATGAAACAGGGCGAAAAACAAGACGCCGTTTTTCTCGTAGCAAAAGGCGATGAGCCTGCGATGATTTAGACTTAAAAGCTTTAGAAATTCCCCGCATTCGCTACGGTTTTTTAACTCTTTATAAGAAGGATTATCAATAATATGTCGAATAATAGTCTTAGCGTCTTTCATAGGGCGATTCTAGCATTTTTTTTGTTAATTTTTATAGCGGGCTGCGGCCACAAGAGTGATCCGTTCTATGAAGCGCCGTCTGAGCCCTCAAGCAGCAAAACCGAAAAGATAAATAAACTATAAATCAAGGAGAGTAAATGAAAATCGTCGGACTTTTGAGTCTGTTTTTCGCTTTAGCCTTCGGTAGCGGCGACGCTGCGGAATCGCTAAATTTAACGACTACGTGGGTGGGTATAGCAAGCCTCATCATTTTCGTTGTGGGATATTTTTTCATCGCTACGGAGGAAAATTTTCACATCGACAAGGCTAAACCGGCCATATTTATCGGCACTTTTATGTTCCTACTCATCGGCTTTTATATGCTGGCAAACGGCCTAGATGTGCATTTGTTGCAAAATGAGGTAAATCACCTGATTTTAGAGATTTCGCAGATCGTATTTTTCCTCATGGTCGCGATGACCTATATCGAGGCGCTCATCGAGCGAGACGTGTTTAACGCGCTAAAATACAGCCTCGTCTCAAAGGGCTATACATACAAAAGACTCTTTTGGCTAACGGGCGTTTTAGCGTTTTTCATAAGTCCCGTCGCAGACAACCTAACGACCGCGCTCATCCTCTCCACCGTACTTTTGACGATAGATAAAAATAACGCAAATTTTATCGTGGCCGGCGCGATAAACATCGTCGTAGCCGCAAACGCGGGCGGCGCGTGGAGTCCGTTCGGCGACATAACGACGCTGATGGCGTGGGCTGCAGGCAAGGCCCCTTTTATCGACTTTTTTGCGCTCTTCCCCGCTTCTATCATCGGTTGGCTGGTTACGGCGTTTTTGCTAGTGCGCGTCGTACCTGCGGGCAGCCCGCACTTTGACCCGGCCGCAGAACCGAAAGTAAGCATCAAAAAAGGTGGCAAAGTCGTCATCGGCCTTGGCATCGTTACGATATTTTCGGCCGTTATGATGCACCAGCTTTTTCATCTGCCTGCGATGTGGGGTATGATGTTTGGCTTCTCGCTTCTTAGCATTTACACCTATATCTACAAAAAAACTAATAAAAACGAAGAGCCGATGCACGTCTTTCACTATATGTCAAAGATCGAAAACAACACGCTTTTGTTCTTTTTCGGTATCCTTGCCGCCGTCGGCGCGCTGCACTTCGTCGGATTTTTAAACTACGCCGTTTCGCTTTATGATAAATTCGGCGCTACGACCGTAAATATCGGCGTTGGCTTCCTGTCTGCGATCGTGGATAACGTTCCTGTTATGTCCGCCGTGCTAAAAGCAAATCCTATGATGGGCGCGGATGCGGGCGAAAATTTAAGCCAGTGGCTGTTGGTTACGCTAACTGCCGGTATCGGCGGGTCTATGATTAGCTTTGGCTCTGCTGCGGGAGTGGGCGTAATGGGCAAACTAAAGGGCATCTATACCTTCGGCGCGCATATGAAATACGCATGGACGGTAGTTGCCGGCTACATAGTATCGATCGCGGTTTGGTACGTGCAGTTCGAGATTTTTCACATTTACTTTTAAGGGACGACGATGAATAACACGATAATAGTTTTGGATTTTGGTTCGCAATACACTCAGCTCATCGCTAGACGCCTGCGCGAACAAGGCGTTTATACCGAGATTTTGCCTTTTAGCGCTAAGATCGAAGAGATCAAGGCCAAAAAACCAAAGGGCATAATCCTAAGCGGCGGGCCCGCTAGCGTTTATGCCTCGGACGCGTATTTTTGCGATGAGAAAATTTTTAAGCTAAAGGTGCCTATCTTGGGCGTTTGCTACGGTATGCAGCTGATCGCGCACGTTTTTGGGGCACAGGTCGCTCCCGCCTCTCACAAAGAGTACGGCAAGGCCGATCTAAGCGTGACGAAGACTCATCCGCTCTTTACCGATACGCCTGAAAAGCAAATCGTCTGGATGAGCCACTCCGACCTCGTAAAAAACCTACCTAACGGCTTTGAAGCGATCGCGACTAGCGAAAATTCGCCTTATTGCGTATTCGGCGATGAAAAGCGAAAATTTTACGCGCTGCAGTTTCATCCGGAGGTGCAGCACAGCGAGTTTGGTACTCAAATTTTAAAAAATTTCGCCAAATATATCTGCGGCTGCGAAAGCACGTGGAATATGGGCAGCTTTGCTAAAAACCAGATCGCTAAAATAAAAGAAACCGTGGGCAACAAAAAAGTACTTTGCGCCGTTAGCGGAGGCGTGGATAGCTCTGTCACCGCCGCGCTTTTAGCTGCTGCGATACCGCAAAATTTGATCCTGGTTTTCGTCGATAACGGACTGCTTAGAACGGGTGAGCGCGAGCAGGTCGAAGCGACTTTTAGAACTAAACTCGGCGTGGAGCTGGTTAGCATAGACGCGAGTAAAACTTTCCTAGAAAGGCTTGTCGGCGTGACTGAACCGGAGAAAAAACGCAAGATAATCGGCGAAACTTTTATCGAAATTTTTGAAAAAGAGGCCAAAAAGCACGATAACGTTAAATTTTTAGCTCAGGGTACGCTTTATACCGATATCATCGAAAGCTCGGTCGCGGGCTCTAGCAAGACGATCAAAAGCCACCACAACGTGGGCGGATTGCCTGATTGGATGAGCTTTGAGCTGATCGAGCCTTTAAGAGAAATTTTTAAAGACGAGGTGCGCCAGCTCGGCCTTGAGCTTGGTCTTTCGCGCGAGCTCGTGTTCCGTCATCCATTTCCAGGCCCGGGTCTTGCGATCCGCATAATGGGCGAGGTAAATACGCCGAGCCTCGAGCTACTGCGCAAAGCTGACGTGATCCTGCGCGACGAGCTAAAATCAAGCGGCTGGTACAACAAAACGTGGCAAGCGTTTTGCGTGCTGCTAAACGTGCACTCCGTGGGCGTTATGGGCGATAACCGCACCTACGAAAACGCCGTGTGCATACGCGTAGTGGACGCCAGCGACGGTATGACGGCTAGCTTCTCGCGCCTGCCGTACGATCTGCTAGAAAACGTCTCTCGCCGCATCATAAACGAAGTGGACGGCATCAACCGCGTAGTTTATGACATCTCGAGCAAACCGCCTGCAACGATAGAGTGGGAGTGACTTTTATTTGTATGATTTGCACTTGTAAATCATAATATATAAGTAATTTATGTATTTAAGATGCATAAATACATAAGAAAATCAAAAACGAAACTTAGCCAAATAATGAAATATGTTTTGATGGGGATTTTGCAAAAAAGAAAAAAATTCAATGAAGAGTTTATTTTTCACTAGAATTAATGCATTAAGCTAGATAGAGGATTATGGTTATGGTAAAGAGCGAGAAACAAATAGAAAGTGAATTTATCAAAAAATTGATTGATTTAAAATATGTTTATCGTGAAGATATTAGAGATAAATTTTCCTTAGAAGAAAATTTCAGAAAGCATTTTGAAAGATTGAACCGTGTGAAACTAAGTGATTCTGAATTTAAAAGATTACGTGAGAGTATAATAAATCCAGATGTTTTTGAGAATGCAAAAAGGCTCCGAGAAATAAATACTTTCAAAAGAGATGATGATACTCCTTTGCAATATACTCTTGTGAATCTTAAAAACTGGTGCAAAAACGAATTTGAAGTAGTCAACCAGTTGCGTATTAATACGGAAAATAGTAACCATCGCTATGATGTTATTTTGCTTATTAATGGTATCCCGGTAGTTCAGGTTGAGTTAAAGACCTTACAAATAACCCCTAAAAAAGCAATGGAACAAATAGTGAATTATAAAAATGATCTGGGAAATGGGTATACAAATTCTCTGCTTTGTTTTATTCAGCTTTTTATTGTTAGCAATGAAACCAATACCTATTATTTTGCCAATAATCGTAAAGAGCATTTTTCGTTTAATGCGGATGAGAGATTTTTGCCTATTTATGAATTTGCAGATCAAGAGAATAACAAAATAACAAACCTATATGAATTTACAAATTATTTTTTGCCCAAGTGTACTATTGGAGAACTTATTAGTAGGTATATGGTTCTGGTAGTAAGTGAGCAAAAATTATTAATTATGCGACCATATCAGATTTATGCTGTGAAAGCCATTGTGGATTGTATTGAGCAAAATCGAGGCAATGGATATATTTGGCATACTACCGGTAGTGGCAAAACTCTTACATCATTTAAGACATCAACACTTTTGAAAGATAATCCGGATATTGAAAAGTGCTTGTTTGTTGTGGATAGAAAAGATTTGGATAGACAGACTCGTATAGAATTTAATAAGTTTCAAGAAGGATGTGTGGAAGAAAATACAAATACTGAAAGTTTAGTTAAGCGTCTCACATCTGATGATTATAAGGATAAAGTGATAGTTACTACCATTCAAAAACTTGGACTTGCACTTGATGACGATAGTAAGCGTAATCAAGAAAAAAGAAAAAGAGGCGAATTAACTTTTAAAGAAAGACTACTAAAGCTTCAAGATAAGCGTATGGCGATTATTTTTGATGAATGCCATCGTTCACAATTTGGAGATAATCATGAAGCAATAAAGACTTTCTTCCCCAAAGCACAATTGTTTGGTTTTACCGGCACACCAATTTTTGAAGAAAATTCAAATTATAAACAAGTTGATGGGACAATTGGTTCTTATAAAACAACAAAAGATGTCTTTGAAAAAGAACTTCATTCTTACACCATCACAAATGCGATTGATGATGGCAATGTTTTACGTTTTCACATTGATTATTTTAAGCCTGATGATACTCATGTTGCAGCAAAAGCAGATACAAAGATAAGCAAAAGGAAAATTGTAGAAGCTATTTTGTCCAAGCATGATGCGGCAACATATAGTAGACGGTATAACGCTATTTTTGCAACAGCAAGTATCAATGAAGCAATAGAGTACTATGGTTTATTTAATGAGGTACAGAAAGAATACTTAGATTTAGATGAAGGTTTTATTCCATTAAATATTTCTTGCGTTTTTTCGCCTCCGGCTGAAGGCAATAAAGATGTGAAACAACTGCAAGAGGATCTTGTGCAAGAAAAAGAAGATAATAAACAAGAGCCGGACAAGAAAAAAGAAGCCTTAAGGAGAATTATTGACGACTATAATTCAAAATACAAAACAAATCATACTATCAACGACTTTGATTTGTATTATCAAGATGTACAAAAACGGATAAAAGATCAACAATATCCAAATGCGGATTATCCACATGAAAACAAAATAGATATTGTTATTGTTGTAGATATGCTTTTGACAGGCTTTGATTCTAAATATTTAAATACTTTATATGTAGATAAAAACTTGAAGCAACATGGATTGATCCAAGCCTTTTCAAGAACGAATCGTGTGCTGAATACTACAAAGCCTTATGGTAATATTATTGATTTTAGAGGTCATGAAGATGAAGTTGATGTAGCGATCAGACTGTTTTCAGGAAAAGAAAACAGTGAGAAAGTAAAAGAAATTTGGCTTGTGGATCCGGCTCCTACTATAATTAGAAAGTTGGAAAAAGCAGTAGATGAACTTGAGCAGTTTATGAATGCACAAGGACTTGAATGTAAGCCTGAAGCAGTAAGTAACCTTAAAGGTGATACGGCTCGTGCCATGTTTATTGATAAATTTAAACAAATACAGAAGCTCAAAACCCAACTTGATCAATATACAGATATAAAAGAGGAGCAAGTAGCTACTATTGAGGCTTTATTACCGGAAGATACAGTTCGAGCATTTAGAGGAGCATATTTGGATATTGCCGGAAGGTTAAAAGATGAACAGGAAAAAGACATTCATAATGTATCTCCGGAAGTAGAGCAATTGGATTTTGAATTTGTGTTATTTGCTTCAGCGGTTATTGATTATGATTATATTATGGCACTTATTTCAAGGTATACTCAATCTAATGTGCCAAAGAAAGAAAAAATGACGAAAAAAGAACTGATTGATTTGATCGCTTCTACTTCTAACCTCATGGATGAGCGGAGAGATATTGAAGAGTATATAGAAGAGCTTGACCGATTCATTAAATCTTCAGAAGAGAATAAAGGCTTAAGTGAAAAGGAAGTAATTGATGGATACCAGAAATTTAAATCTGAAAAATCTTCTAAGAAGCTGATTTCCATATCTGAAAAGTATGGGATTGAGCATGGTTCTTTAGAGGCTTTTGTTAATGGAATTATGGAAAGAATGATTTTTGATGGAGAAAAATTGATTGATTTACTGGAACCTCTGAATCTTAGTTGGAGAGAACGAACACAAAAAGAATTGGAGCTTATGGATGAATTGATTCCGTTATTAAAGAAAATGGCGAGTGGACGAGAGATTGTGGGGTTAAAAGCGTATGAGTAAAAATATTAAAGGCGCAATTCCTAAATGGAGATTTGAAAGTTTTGATAGCTATCCAAAGTGGAATATCAAAAAATTGGGTTGCCTCATGAAACCAATTAATGAGCGTGCTGGAGATAAAAAATATGTTCTTATGAGCGTAACATCTGGAGTGGGACTTATTCCACAGGTTGAAAAATTTGGGAGAGAAATAGCAGGAAATTCATATAAAAATTACTATGTAATTCGGAAAAATGATTTTGCATATAATAAAAGCTCAACTAAAGAATTTCCAGAAGGATATATATCAATGCTCAAAGAATATGAAGAAGCTGCTATTCCAAATAGTATTTTTACTTGTTTTAGAGTTATTGATGATGAATATGAACCTCTATTTTTTGAGCAACTTTTTAACACTAACTATCATGGAAAATGGTTAAGAAAATATATTGAAATTGGAGCCAGAGCTCATGGGGCATTAAGTATTGATACTAAGCATTTGTGGAATATGCCTGTTGCTGTGCCAAAGCTGCCAGAGCAACAAAAAATCGCGGACTGTTTATCTTCTATCGATGACCTTATTTCTGCCGAAGAAAAGAAATTATTATTGCTGAATGACTATAAAAAAGGCTGGATGCAAAAGTTGTTCCCAGCCGAAGGGAAGACAGTTCCTGAATGGAGATTTCCAGAATTTAAAGATAGTGAGGGATGGGAAAAGTTGAATATAAAGAAGGCTTGTTATCCCTCATATAGCGGAGGAACTCCAGTTACTTCTAAAAAAGAATATTATAATGGCGATATTCCATTTATTAGATCAGGTGAAATAGGTAAGGAAAAAACAGAGTTGTTTTTAACCTCAGAGGGATTGGATAATTCTTCTGCTAAAATGATTGAAAAAGGAGATGTTTTAATGGCTCTTTATGGAGCGAATAGTGGTGATGTTGCAATATCGCCAATTAAAGGAGCTATTAACCAAGCAATTCTGTGTTTGAGGCATAAAAATAATAATGCTTTTTTATATCATTATCTTGCATTTAAGAAAAATTGGATAGTCAGAACATATATACAAGGGGGGCAGGGAAATTTATCTGGAGAAATTGTAAAGTCAATTGAACTTTGTTCTCCACAAGAACCTGACGAACAAAATAGAATTGCAGCTTTCTTATCCGTTATAGATGAGTTGACAAGCAACCAAAAAGAAAAAATAGAAGCATTAAAACAACATAAAACAGCATTGATGCAAGGATTGTTTCCTTCTATTGAGGAGGTTTGTAAATGAGTATGAATATCCCCAAAAGCTTCACAAGAGAAGAATTTCAAAAACTAACAAACAAAACCTTAGGAAATAAACCTCAGGATAATAATCCATTTCAGCAATATAAAAAAATAATTACGGATAGTTATAAAAAAGATAGAGGTTCTGGAAATTATATTTTGAAAGAAGGATTATCTAATGAAGCACTTGCAAACATTGATTTTATTTTTAAAAGAATTGGATATAAAGAATTTAATTCAATTAGAGAAATTGCTGAATATTTTAAAAGATTATTGGAGGAGAAAAAATACATTGTTTTATTTGCTTATAACGGAACGGGTAAAACAAGACTTTCTGGTGAGTTTAAGTCTTTAGGGCAACATTTAAACGAAGAAACTGGAGAAAAAACAGCAGATACACTCTATTACAATGCTTTTACAGAAGATTTGTTTTATTGGGATAATGATTTAGACAATGATACGGAGCGTGTGTTAAAGTTCAATAAGAGTTCTCGCTTTTTCAATGGATTAAAAGATCTTGATATGGATAACAGGATTCGCCCGCTTTTTCAGCGATATGCTGACTTTGATTTTAGTATCAATTATGATGATGCATCTATAAATTTTTATAGAGAAGAATCTACGCAAAGAATAGACAATATTAAGGTGTCTCGGGGCGAAGAGAACATCTTTATTTGGTGCTTTTTCTTGGCTATTGTCCAATTGGTAATAGACAAAGCGGAGGCATATGAGTGGGTAAAATATATTTATGTAGATGATCCGATATCTTCTTTGGATGATAACAATGTAATTGCCGTAGCTAGTCATTTGGCGGCACTTATGAAAGGAGAAGGTGTAAAAGTTATCGTATCATCACATCACACATTGTTTTTTAATGTTTTGTGTAATGAAATTAGCAGAGCTGAGCAGTTATTTTTGCAAAAAAGCAAAGACAACGCTACGTATATTTTAAAAGATACTACCAAAACGCCGTTTTTTCATCATGTTGCATTATTGAAAGAATTAAAAAAAGCGTCCGATACCGATATATTATACACTTATCATTTCAATATATTGAGAAACATATTAGAAAAAACAGCATCATTTCATGGTTACGCTCATTTTTCTTCATGCATTAGAAAAGGTGATGCGGAAAATGAGCCAGTATATACAAGGATAGTCAACCTTTTGAGTCATGGAAATTATTCTTTATTTGATCCTAAAGAAATGGTAGAGGAAAATAAAGAATATTTTAGAAACATCCTTAATAACTTTTTGGAAGACTATAATTTTAATCAGAGAATATTTGGGGAAACTCAAAATCAGAAGGAAGAGTAATGAATGACATACAACAAAAACAATTAGGATCAGCCCTTTGGGGAATCGCCGATAAACTTAGAGGCACTATGAATGCAGACGATTTTCGTGACTATATGTTATCTTTTCTTTTCCTAAGATATCTTTCAGACAATTATGAAACTGCGGCAAATAAGGAGCTTGGCAAAGAGTATATGGATTGTGAGAAAGAAATTGAAAACATAAAAAACAGTGGAAACATAGATCAATTTATAGCTGAATTAAAATCAAAAGTGATAGATTACTTTAACATGTTGCCCATAAGCAAGTTGCCTGTAAAAGAGAACGAGACAAATAATGAGATTATCCAAAGAGCAAGACAAACTCTTGTCGATGAATATGTCAGCTTACTTGAAAGTCAGAAGCTAACTCCTTTGAGTTTATGGTATATCAATAATTTGGATCAAGTATCTTTTTTTGAAAAGCAGATGCGTAAAAAGGTTCATTTTGTAATTAAGCCGCAATACTTATGGAGCAATATTTACGAGCTATCACGGACACAAAACAATCAACTTTTGAAGACTTTGCAAGCCGGTTTTAAATTTATTGAAAATGAATCGTTTGATAGTACATTTTATGGACTATTTTCAGAGGTGAATCTTGATTCGGATAAATTGGGTAAAAATTATCAATTACGTAATGAAATGCTTTGCTCTATAATAACAGAAATTGCTGAGAAACTTGCGGAGTTTACTAATGAAATAGATTTACTAGGCAATGCCTATGAGTATTTGATAGGGCAATTCGCAGCTGGTTCCGGTAAAAAAGCCGGAGAATTTTATACCCCACAGCAGATTTCTAATATTCTTTCCAGAATTGTTATATTGGATAGCCATAAACCGGAGTTAGGAAAAAGGGATTTTATAAATAATCTTTTGGATTTCGCATGTGGTTCCGGTTCATTGCTTATCAATGTAAAAAAGCATCTTGAACCAAATAGTATTAGCCAAATATATGGACAAGAGAAGAATATAACGACATATAACCTTGCACGAATGAATATGTTATTACATGGGTTTAAGGATTCGGAGTTTCAAATTTTTCACGGAGATTCTTTGTTAAATGATTGGTCGTTGCTCAATGAAATGAATCCGGCTAAAAAGTTGGAGTGTGATGCTGTAGTAGCAAATCCACCTTTTAGTTATCGATGGGAACCGGATGATACATTAGCCGAAGATTTTCGCTTTAAAAGTTATGGACTTGCACCAAAGTCGGCAGCTGATTTTGCGTTTTTACTACATGGATTTCATTTTTTGAGCAAAAATGGAACTATGGCAATTATCTTGCCTCATGGCGTATTGTTCCGAGGGGGTGCAGAAGAGAAAATTAGAACTAAACTTCTGAAAGACGGAAATATTGATGCAGTGATCGGACTGCCGGCTAATTTATTCTTTTCAACAGGAATACCGGTTTGCATTCTTGTATTGAAAAAATGCAAGGAACCTGATGATGTATTATTTATCAATGCAAGTGAATATTACGAAAAAGGGAAAAGACAAAATGTTCTTTTACCTGAACATATAGACAAGATTGTTGAGACATATCAGTTCCGTAGGGAAGATGACAAGAGGTATTCACGTCGTGTATCCATGGGAGAAATTGAGAAAAATGGATATAACTTAAATATTTCTCGATATGTAAGCACAGCTCCTAAAGAAGAAATCATTGACATCGAAGAAGTAGCAAAGGAATTGAGGACAATAGAGTATGACATCAAAAAGGCAAAAGATGCTCATAATATATTCTTGAAAGAGCTTGGTCTTGAACAACTACCATAAGATTTTAAGAAATATATAAATGCCCATTATAAAGTAAAGAGAATATAAAAAATTTGAAAGCACGAAATGTGTCAGAGGATGAAGAATATAAACATTAAGAAATGATATTTTATTTGATTTAATAGATGGAGTCTTAATATTGGTCGTTTAAAATAGAGTTAATAAAATTATATGGACAGGCAATAGACGCAGGCGTTTCTGTTTAAATTTTTAGGCTCAATTAATATTTATAGAATAACCCCCATCAACAAATCGTCTGAAAATTTTTGCTACAATGACGCGTAAATTTACGAAAGGGAAAAATGACTGAAATTTACAATCTAAGCGCCGACACGAAAGTGATCGCAAAAAGCGTTGTTAGCAAGAGAATTTTTGATTGCGAGAACGCTCACGTCGATGTGTTCGCCTTTGATGCGGGCGAGGAGCTAGATCACGAGATGCTATTTTGCGACAGCCTCGCGTGGGTCGTGGAGGGCGGCGCGAGCTTGCACTACGGCGAAAAGCAGATGCGCTTAGGCGGCGAACAGGCCTGCCTGATAGAGAAAAAAGTGTGGCGAAAATTAGTTTTCAACAAACCGACGAAATACGTCTCAATCGATTTTAAGGAGGACTTAATGATAGATCATTTACCTAAGGCGGCTATTTTTAGCCTAGCGGGCGCAGTCGAATACGAAGAAGGCAAAATCGTGAGCAAAACGCTCGTAAAAAACGAAAGCGGCTCGATGTCGCTGCTATCGTTTTCAAAAGACCAACAACTCTCCACTCACGCAGCTCCGGGCGACGCGCTACTTATCGCGCTTGAGGGCGAGATGAAGCTAACTATCGGCGACGAGCATTTTGATATCAAAAAGGGCGATACTATCGTGCTTCCGGGCAAAATCCCGCACGCGCTAAAAATCGCCGATAAATTTAAAATGCTGCTTATCGTAACAAAGGACAAGATGTAGGGTTTGGGTGCTAGCCCCGACCGATTGGGAAATATATGGCAAGATTTATAATAGATGATGAAAATATAAGCATAGATAATCTAGCGACGCTAAAAAAGCTGGGCGAAAAAGATAAAATTTATATCGTAACCAACAATAGGCAAAAGCTAAGTATCTCGGTTTTAGCATGGTTTTTTGCGCGAAAAATCAAAATAAAAATTATACTTTTAGAAAGTGCGCACAAGGACTACGCCGATAAAATAATTACATTTTTAATGGGCAAACTCTCGCATAAAAAAGGCAAAATTTATATCGTCAGCAACGATAAATTTTACGATGACGTGATAGAGTTTTTTAATAAACAAGATAAAAACGGCGGCAAATTTTATAAACTCAAATTTGACTTCAGCCGCTCGCAAACGGCGCAGCTAATTGAAGAAAATCAAGACCAAATCGCGATTTTGATAAGAAATTCCGGCAGTCTTAGCGAGCTTCATATGAAATTTATCTCGAAATTCGGCAGCAAAAACGGAGCCGGCGTGTATAACGCGCTCAAGGAGGATGCGAGGAAAATTTACAAAAACTCTCAAAGCGCGCTTCTTGAAAATCCGCAAAAACGTGATGTGAAGCAGATCGCCGCGCTAAAATCGGAAAAATTTCCGATAAATAACGAGAGCGGCTGGCGGGAATTTAACGAGCGAGAAAGATCGCAGCTGGGAATAAATTTGAGCGACGAGTCGGCTTTGCGAGCCCAAAATGATGCGACGAATAGGCAAAATTTAGAAAATTATTCGCAAAATGTTCAAATTTTACGGCCGGGCAATCCTGCTCCTTTAGAAAGCAAAAGGGGTTCTGCGGCAGATGCCGGGCAAATTTTAGTTAAGGCGCAAGCGGCCAATGCTACGGAGCGAAATTTAGGCGGCGGAAATGAAGCGCAAGAAGAGCAAGCAAGGAGCGCCGAGCACGATCTAAACGGTAAAAGCGTTTTTGAATCGGGGCGAGCGGGAGACGAAGCGCAAAATTTGAACGATGAAGGATGCGTTTTTCGGGCTGAGCGATTAGGCGGCGCGGATCAAAATTTAATCGACCAAAGCGATTTTGAAATAAAATCGGCGGGCGATGCGGAGCAAAAATTTGGCGTAGAGTCGGCCGCTAAGGAGCTAGCGGTTGATAATTTGCAGAAAAATCCGCAATCTAAACGTCAGCCGCAAACTCAAAAGGCAAAACAAACCGTTTCTCAAAACGAAACGAAGAATAAAACTAAAGCCGGGGCGAAAAACGGCTCTGAAAATACGGCAAAAACGCAGTCCGCGCTCAAAATCGACGAGAGCAAAAAGCAAGAGATCAGAAAAATAGCGTTTGATAGTAAAAATTTGGGCGATTTTCATAACGGCTTGGTTAAAAAATACGGTGCAGACGCCGCAAATAAGCTCTACAAGACGCTAAAGCAAAAAGCCAAAGAGTATCTGAATAAGCGCGCGGCAAAGGCTAAAGTTTAGATTATTTGCGTTGAGATTTTAAAATTTAACGACCGACGTATCGACATACGATATGTGGGTCGGTGCAGCCAAGATCAATGTTTTCGGGTTAAAATTTATCGTTTTTGCCTGCTTAAAATGCATAGAGATTGTTTTACCGGCTTAAATTCTCTAAAATTTAGAGACGATAAAATTTGACGCTAAAGCCGAGCGGGTTTTACGAAGCATTCAAAAATTGAGCAAAATTGGCAAATAAGCGATTTTTGGATCGCGAAAAATTAAGCATAAATAATCTGTCGAATTCGGTAAAATTTGGACGCAAAATTATAAATTTAAGGGCGAAAATGATCTATCTGGTCGGGTCGAATTTGAAATTTGAAGGCGTAAAAACGCTGGTTTTAAACGAGATCAAATTTAATAAATTTAGCGTAAATTTGGCTGAATTCGACGCGCTGGTTTTGACCTCTAAAAACTCCGTAAACGCGCTAAAATTTAATCAAATTTCGCCCGCTGGTTTGCAAATTTACTCTATCGGCGAAGGCACTAGCCGCGCGGCTAGGGAGTTTGGTTTCGCTCAAATTTACACTGCAAAAAACGCTCACGGAAACGACTTTGCCGCCGAGATCGCATCGCTTTTAAATGGCAAAAAAACGTTATTTTTAAGAGCGCGCGAGACGGCTTCTAGCGTAGGTGAAATTTTACGCGAGAGCGGCGTAAATTTGACGCAAATAATCGCTTATGAAAACGTTTTTAAACCGCTTGAAAAAGAGCAAAAACCGCCTAAAAATTCGGCGATTATTTTTACGGCTCCCTCAGCGGTGCGAAATTTTACTCGAAATTTTGGCTGGGATGAGAGCTATAAAGCCGTCGCTATCGGGCTTACGACGGCAAAAGAGCTGGGAAATTTCACCGCGCCCGCAGTGAGCTCGGAGCAAAATATAAATTCCTGCGTAAGCCTCGCAAAAACGCTACTTTAAGCTAAAATTTTATATAATAACCTTGCCTGAGTGATTTGGCAGCGTATTTTTACAGGGTCCAACACATTAGTATCGGCGAAGATGTGCGGAACTGTGCGACGTGGCTTCGTTTGAGCGTGCGAGCGCGAGAAGTTGCGACCTAAAGGGACCGCCTATTTGCAAGGTTGGCTTTGAATTTTCGGGCCGCTTATATGCGCACCGCTCACTTGGGTTTTTATTTTTGGAGAAATTATGAAAATTTTGATAATCGGAAGCGGCGGGCGCGAATACTCCATAGCTCTAAAACTTCAAGAATCCTACAAACACGAGCTTTTCTTCGCTCCAGGCAACGGAGCGACCTCAAAGCTCGGCACAAATTTAAGCATAAAAGACTATAAGAAACTCGCAGAATTTGCCGAGGTTGAGCAAATAGAACTAACGATCGTCGGCCCCGAAGCGCCGCTAAATGGCGGCGTCGTGGATATCTTTAAGGCGCGAAATTTAAATATTTTCGGGCCGAGCAAGGCTGCGGCCAGGCTTGAGGGCAGCAAAGCGTTTATGAAGGACTTTTTGGCTAGAAACGCTATCCGAACGGCTGCCTATCTAAATACCGATGATTACGATGCTGCGGCTAAATTTATCGACTCTCTTGTCGCTCCGGTCGTCGTTAAGGCCGACGGACTGTGCGCGGGCAAAGGCGTGATAATCGCGCAAAGCTGCGAGGAAGCAAAAGCTGCCGCTCGCGATATGCTAAGCGGCGAGAGCTTCGGCGAGGCCGGCAAACGCGTGGTCGTGGAGGAGTTTTTGGACGGATTTGAGCTTAGCTTTTTTGCGATTTGCGACGGCGAAAATTTCGTCAGCTTGCCCGTAGCGCAAGATCACAAGCGCCTAAAAGATAACGACGAGGGTCCAAATACCGGCGGTATGGGCGCCTACGCCCCTAGTCCGCTAGCAAGCCCCGAGCTAATAAAACAGGTCGAAGAAGAGGTCGTAAAACCGACGCTAAAAGGCATGAAAGCCGAGGGAAATCCTTTCTGCGGCGTGCTTTTCGTGGGGCTTATGGTGGTTAAGGGCGTGCCATATGTGCTTGAGTTTAACGTGCGTTTCGGCGATCCGGAGTGCGAAGTGCTAATGCCGCTGATCGACGGCGATCTGGGCGAAATTTTATTAAACGCGGCAAAAGGCGATCTAAAACCCGTGAAGCTAAAAGACGAATTTGCCGTCGGAGTCGTGATAGCTAGTAAAAATTATCCTTTTTCAAGCTCGTCCAGAGCCAAGATCGGCGTAAAAAACATACCCGAAAATTCGCACATAGCATACGCGGGCGTGAGCGAGCAGGGCGGCGAGATATACGCCGACGGCGGGCGAGTGCTCGTGTGCGTAGGGCTTGGTAAAAGCATAAAGCAGGCGCAGCAAAAGGCCTATGAACTTTGCGAAAACGTAGAATTTGACGGCGCGCAGTACCGAAAAGATATCGCCTGGCAAATGCTAAAAGGGCGCGAATGAGCAGAAGCGTCATCGATAAGCTCGAAAACGAAGATATCACGCTCGCTAGCGTCGGCAAAAGGGCCGTCGCGTGGGGGATAGATAAATTTCTGATCTCGTTTTTGTTTTATGTCGCTTACTACGAGAAATTTGACGGGTTGGACTACGAGCAGATCAGAGCGCTAGCTATGGAGATGATACCGCAGATCATCTTGCTCGAGGTCATTTATCAGACGTTTTTTACGTGGTATTGCGGCGCTAGCATCGGCAAGGTCGCGATGAAGATTATGTGCGTGGATGTCGATCTGCTCGATAAGCCAGATCTGCTAAATTCTTTCACCCGCTCCTTGGTGCGCATCATCAGCGAAAACGCCTTTTTCCTAGGCTTTGCGTGGGCGTTTTCAAATCCATTATTTCAAACGTGGCAAGACAAGGCCGCGAAAACGGTAGTTATAAATGTTTATTAGAATTTTTCTGACGCTTATTTTCGGGGCTTTTAGTTGCCTTGCGGTTCAAAATTTCGAGCTTTTAGCCGATGACGTAAAACGCGATAACGGCGTAGTTACGGCGGATAAAAACGTGCTTGTTTATTCGCAAGATTATTTAATAAGCGCAGATAGAGCCGTTTATGATCAGCGAAAAGAGATTTTGGAGCTTTTCGGCAATGTAAATTTGATGAAAAATAAGGACGAAATTTCGCGCTGCTCATACGCAAAAATCGATCTAAATAGCAAAGATAGCAACTACGAGACGCTATTTATGATGAATCGCGATATGGAAGTATGGATGCAAAGCGACGAGAGCAACAGCACGTCTAAATTTTATGCGGTAAACGGCGCGGTCGTATCAAGCTGCAACGTCCAAAACCCCGACTGGAAGATCAAATTTAGCAGCGGCAAGCTAAACCGCGAGAGTAAATTTTTACACCTTTATAACCCCGTATTTTACGTCGGAAACGTCCCTGTGTTTTATCTGCCGTATTTTGGATTTTCCACCGATACTCGCAGACGTACGGGACTTTTGCCGCCGGAGTTCGGCTACGGTAAAAACGACGGATTTTACTACAAACAGCCTATTTATATCGCCGAATACGACAGCTGGGACTTTCAGTTCGACCCTCAAATTCGCACCAAACGCGGTGCGGGCATCTACGGTACGCTTAGATTTGCCGATTCGCCTTATTCCAAGGGGTCGGTGACGCTTGGCGCGTTTAAGGATACCGAGAGCTACCGTCAAAAACAAACGAAGAAAAACTCGCTCAGACTTCCGCTAAAAAACAAAACGCATAAGGGTGCCGAGGTAAAATACGAGCGCGACAGGCTCGTTAAGCACCTGATAAGCGGCGATTTGCAAGAGGGTCTATGGCTCGATGCTACGGCGCTAAACGATATCGACTACATAAATTTGAAAAAACGTAGCACCGGTAGCGACGACAACCCTCTTGTGACGTCAAAGCTAAACTACTTCCTAAGCGGCGACAAGCACTACTTCGGCGCATACGCGAGATACTACGTAAATACCTCAAAAATCGGTAGTCCAAACGAAAACAAAGACACGCTTCAAGAGTATCCGAGCTTTCAGTATCATAAATTTACCGACAGCTTTATCTTGCCAAACGTGCTTTATTCGGTTGATCTTTATTCGCATAACTACACGAGAAAAATCGGCGTAAAAGCGACGCAGTATGAGTTTAATCTGCCCGTTTCCTTTCACCTGCCTTTGGCGGACGATTATCTTAAATTTTCTTATTATCACTATTTATACGCTACTCGCGTGGATTATTCAAAGAAAATTTACCGTCCGACGGGAGACGAGGATAGGAGCGCAAACTACATAGAAAACTATCATAAATTTTCGCTTCATACGGATCTGGCCAAGGCTTACGAGAGCTTTTATCATAGCCTAAATTTGGGCTTAGACTATGTGGTTAAAGCCTATAATAAAGGCGATCTGCCCGACAGATACGAGACTGCGGAGGATGACGGCAACGTATATATCTACGATACGCTCGGACGAAAATATCAAAGCTTTATCAACCCCCAGCACACCAGAGACGAGATTTCGGCTAGAGCGACGCAGTATTTCTTTAACGAAAACGGAAGTAAAATTTTGCGCCACACGATTTCGCAGGGTTATTACACCAAAGAAAACAAGCGCTCAAATTTGAAAAATATCATCGGCTGGTACCCGCTAGCGAATTTATCTTTTTACAACAGACTTGAGTATTCGCATGTAAATAAATACTTTGAAAAAGTCCAAAGCGGCGCTAGCTATACGCACGATAAATTCGGCGCTAGCCTTTGGCACACGTTGCAAAGAAAAAACGCGCAAGAAAAGCAAAACTACTTGCACCTAAACGGCTACGTCGAGCTTCCGCACAGCTACAAGCTATTTAGCGGCACTCAGTATGATCTCGAGCGCAACTACAACAAGCAGTGGCAGCTAGGCGTCTCTCACCGCAGAAAGTGCTGGAACTACACCTTTGTTTACGAAGAGGAGCTTGAGCCGACGACCACCACGAGCGGAACGGCCGCGAAAAAATCAAGAGGCGTTTATTTCTTTATAAATTTCTATCCGATGGGCGGCGTGCATTACGACTTTTCGGTAGGACAGACGACGCAGGGCAGCTGATGGGCGATTACCGGGACTTTATGTTTGAAAACCAGCTCGAAGCGGCCGAAAAACTGCTTGAAATTTTGCCAAAAAAAGAGCTGGTCGCGGGCGAATATCTGATGATATGCGGCTCCATAAACTCGGTCATTATGGTCGATAGTGTGGCTCGCGGGCTAAATTTGAGTTACGAGATTTTATTTTGCGAGCGTATTTTCGCGCCGAATAACCCCGAATGCGAAATCGCGATGGTTAGCGAAAAAGACGACGTGGTGCTAAACGACGAGCTGATTCGGAGCTTTGGCATTAGTTACGACTTCGTCTACGGCGAGGCTGACCGTAAATATGACGAAAAAATCCTAAAAAACGTCTATAAATTTAGAAAAGGCAATCTCATCGGCGATCTAAAGGATAGAAATATCCTGCTCATCGACGAGGGTTGCGAGACGGGGCTTACGGCGCTAACCTGCCTAAAAACGCTTATGCGTGAGCGGGTAAAATCGGTCACCTACGCCACGCCGCTCATCGCCGCAGACGTCGCCGCAGCTATGGCGCCGCTGGTGGATGAAATTTACGCCGTGCATAAGATCACAAATTTTATCGAGGTGGATTTTTACTACGAAAACAAAATCGAACCAAAACCCGAAACCGTGCTTTCCATTTTAGAGGAGAGTCCGTTTTATATACCATTACAAAAGCAAGGAGATAACAGGGTATGCAGTATTCAATAGAAGTCAATAATCAAGTCGAAATTTACGATATAAACAAGGTCGCCAAGCAAGCTAGCGGCGCGGCGCTTTTGCGCGTGAAAAACACCGTAGTTTTGGCTACCGTCGCTCGCGAAGATACGCAAGTTAGCGAAGATTTTTTGCCGCTAACGGTGCAATACATCGAAAAAACATATGCAGCGGGCAGGATACCGGGCGGCTACGTAAAAAGAGAGACTAAGCCCGGAGACTTCGAGACGCTAACCTCGCGTATCATCGATCGCTCGCTGCGCCCGCTCTTTCCAAAGGGCTACGCATATCCGACGCAAATCGTCGTGATGGTGCTATCTTGCGATCCGGAAGTCGATCTGCAAGTCGTCGCTCTAAATGCGGCTTCGGTCGCGCTTTATCTTAGCGACATTCCCGTAAATGCACCTGTTTGCGGCGTGCGCGTGGGCTACATAGATAATAAATTCGTAATAAATCCTAGCAACTCCGAGCTAAAAACCTCCGCGCTCGATCTCTATGTCGCGGGTGTGAAAGACGAGCTTTTGATGATCGAGATGAGGAGCATCGCGACGCAAAAAGACGAGATGATGCCTATCGCGCTAGATCCTATGATGGATCCGAATTTGGGCGGTGAAGTGATAGCGACGCAAGATATGAACGAATTTAGCGAAGATCTCATCGTAGAGGCGATCGCAGAAGCGGGCAAAGCGATACTTCGCGCCTCAAACGCCTACGAAGAGGCCTTTAGTCAGCACAAAAAAGAGGATGCGCAGCTCGAGCTAAAACCCGAGATCGAAAACGAGAGCATCGCCGTTTATCTAGACGAATTTTACAAAAACGAGGTCAAAGCCGCGATAAATCAAATGGCTAAAAGCGAACGTGCCGGCGAATTAAACAAGATCGCTAAACAAATTTTGACCGACGAAGTAGCACAAAAAGAGGGCTGGGAGGAGGAGGTCGTCTCTAACGTCCTGGCTAAATTTAAGAAAAAAATAGTCCGCGAGCAGATCATAAACGAGGGCGTGCGCGCCGACGGCAGAGGGCTTAAGGATGTCCGCCCGATCAGCATCGAGACGAATATTTTGCCAAATGCTCACGGCAGCTGCCTCTTTACTCGCGGTCAGACGCAAGCTCTCGTGGTGGCGACCTTAGGCACCGACGGCGACGCGCAGATGTATGATATGCTAACGGAAAAGGGCGCCGTGACGGATAAATTTATGTTTAACTACAACTTCCCGGGCTTTAGCGTCGGCGAGGCTAGCCCGCTAAAAGCTCCGGGCAGACGCGAGCTGGGTCACGGCAACCTCGCTAAACGCGCGCTTGCGCCTAGCATCGATTCGGATTCGCCTTATACGATCAGGCTCGTGTCTGAAATTTTAGAAAGTAACGGCTCAAGCTCGATGGCTAGCGTTTGCGGCGGCTCTTTGGCGCTGAGGGCTGCCGGCGTCGATACGCCAAAACTGGTCGCGGGCGTCGCGATGGGGCTAATCTTCGAGGGCGAAAAACACGCCGTGCTAACCGACATCATGGGGCTAGAGGATCACGACGGCGATATGGACTTTAAGGTCGCGGGCAGCAAAGACGGCATAACCGCGCTTCAGATGGATATAAAGCTGGGCGGCATCAGCCTTGACGTGCTAAAAGAGGCGCTTTTGCAGGCGTGCGAGGGCAGGCTGCATATATTAAATTTGATGGAAACGGCAAACAAAAACATCAGCGTAAATGAGGAAATTTTGCCTAAACTGGAGCTTTTTAGCGTTGATCCGGGCAAGATCGTAGATATCATCGGGCAAGCGGGCAAAACGATAAAAGAGATCATCGAAAAATTTGACGTCGCCATCGACCTTGACCGCGAAAAAGGCGAGGTAAAGATCGCCGGCGCGCAAAAATCAAGCGTAGACGCGGCAAAAGACTACATCATACAAATAGTCTCGAAAGACGGCGGTAAAGGCTTTGGCGGCAGAAGAGGCGGCAGAGACGGTAAAGAGGGCAGAGCTCATAAGACGCCTGAATTTAATATCGGAGACGAATTTGAGGGCGAGGTAAAAAGCGTAGTGGAATTTGGCGCCTTTATCGGACTTCCCGGCGGTGTAGACGGACTTTTGCATATCTCAAAGATCAAAACGCCCCTAAAAGCCGGCGACAGGGTGAAGGTAAAAATCAGCGAGCAAAAAGGGCACAAGATATCCCTTTCTCTAGCGCAATAAATATAAAGGATAACCGATGCAGTATAAAAAAATATTTTTTCCTATCGGTGCGGGCGATGACGTCAAGGAGCGCATATACGGAGCTTTGCTAGTCGCCAAGCACTTTAACAGCCATATCGAGATTTTGGCTTGCCAGCTCGATCCTAGCGTGGTTTATAATATGAAAATGACGCTGCGAGGCGGCGTACTCTACGAAGAGTTTTTAAAAGCGGCAAAGGCTGATTTAGGACTCGAGCATGAGCAAAACGAAACTATTTTTAACAAGCTTTGCGCCGAGTTTGGCGTGCAGGTCAGCGACGAGCCGATCGAGGGCAAGACAACGGCTAAATTTATCACTAAAAGCGGCAAACGAAGCGTCTTGGTCGAGCAGGAGTCTAAATTTTGCGATATGGTGGTTGCCGCGGTGCCGCTTGACGGCAAGATCACGGGCACTTTCCAGGCCGCCGTGCTAAAAAGCGGCAAGACCGCCATCGCGATACCTAGGCGTATGACGAGCTTTAAAACCGAAAATATCTTAGTTAGCTGGAACGGCTCTACGCAAAACTCGCGTGCCGTGAGCAGCTCCATCGAGCTGCTAAAAAATGCGAAAAAAGTGCATTGCATCACTTGTATGCCTCATTCCGGCGACGGAAACGCGGAAGAAAATCTAAAAAAACTCGAGGGGTATCTAAAACTGCACGGCATCCATGCGACTTACGAAATCGTAAATACAACCTCGGTACCGGGCGAAGCGCTGCTAAAAAGCGCCAAAGAGGGGGGCTTTGACCTGATCGTGGCGGGCAGATACGGCGAAAACGGCTTTTTAGAGATATTTTTGAGCGGTACTTCGAGATATTTTCTTAAAAATACTACGATACCCGTCTTTATGTAAGATAAAATTCGGAGCCCAATTTTCAAATTTGACGTTTGGCTCCGAGGCAAATTTAAGCAATCGACTTCTTATAAGAGGTCGGTCGCTTTTTAAATTTTACGGCGATTTTGGGCGACTGTAGATAAAATTTGAGGTTTTAGAATTTTTTATCTACTTTGTCTTTTAAATTTCGGGCTACTTGCATTTTAAATTTTAATATGGGTCACTATGGATCAAATTCGCATTGCAATTTATTGTTTATTTTGGTGAAATTTTGGAAAAATTATGAGTAGAATTTATAATAAATTTAGAACCAAGTTGGTTGAATAAAGCTATAGGTAGGGCTTATTTTTATCTAATATTTTTTAGGCCTATAAAACTCAACATCCACAAAGCCCCCTTGTTCTTTTATCTTAGGTTGATCTAGTCCTGCTTTCTTGCAGGTTAGCATTATCCTATTTATGCCGCTTCCCCACTGTTCTATCAGGCCAAGCTCTTTAAAGACATTTGCTATGACCTTATTTCTTATCTCGCTTCTGCCTCTTAGTATGTCTTCGATGGTTACTATGCTTGGCAAAGCTCCAGGCGAGACGATATTTACTATGTCATCATATACTCCCATTTTTATATCTCTTCCGAAATTTGCGTAATCCCTATGAATAAGCGCGTTTATCAGCGCTTCCCTGAGAGCTACTATAGGTATCTCGTAGTTATCGGTTCTATACAGTCCTTCTATCTTGGCGCTTAAATTTATATGATTTAGTATAAAGTTTTGAGTGTTTTCAAGGATACTAAATATATTTCCCCTGTATTCTTTTTTATCTATAAACACCTCCATCGTTATACCCTTAAATCTTGCGCACTTTACCGAGCAGTGAGGAAATTTGCCAAGAAGTATCAAAAGAGCGTTTGTGGGATAAGTGATACCCCTATCGGTTTTTATGAGGTTTAAATTTCTTAGCTTTTCATCGCTTAGCGTTTTACCGGTTTTAGCAAATCTTGTTTTTAGGGGTATCATATCTGGTTCTCTGACGGTTATATCGTAGTTTATCTCCTCGTCAAAGCTTACATATCTTTTATGTCTTTGAAGCTCTTCTATGATTTGAGGGCTTGCTTTTCTATTTGTGGCACCGACTCTTATGTAGACACCATCAGTCTTTTCTTCGCTTTTTAGGAAATAGGGCATTAGGTTGCCTCGGAAAATCTCTATCACTAAAAGAAGTTTGCCGTTAATATTTATCGTATAAATTTCAGGTAAGATGTCCGGCGAGCAGCTATCAAATATCACCGAAGCTATCTTATCTTTTAGCGCGTAGACGCTATTTGCGTCCACTCCGGTTATTTTTAGTTTGTCGTTTATGCCTACTATTATTTTGCCTCCGCCGGTATTTGCAAAGGCGATCACCGTTTTTGCTATTGATTTATTATCGGGCAGTTTTTCTTTTAACTCAAGAGTTTTGCTTTCGCCGTTTTTTATTTGGTCTAATATTTTCATCTTTTAGCTCTATGTCTTAAAAATTTAAACCAAATAATATCAAAATAGAGCTTATTATATGGAAGGGGTGAGTTGTTAAAATCTATATCAGAGAGAGTGGAAGATTGTGTCAACTCCAGCCTGGTATCGACAAAGCAAAAAAACGAAAAATTGCTAAAACAAATTAATGGTAATGTAGGGCAAGAAAGTCAATAGCATAAATAGATAAAATGGTTGCCAAAGTACAGAGGAGGTCGAATTTTTGACCGCCTCCATTTTTTGTGTATTATTTAGGAATTCCAGCCGCTCATTACCAAATTCATAATATCTTGATTATTTCTTATGGTATCATGGTTTATACTGGTTATACCGTTGTCCTTGGCATAGGCGTTGATGTCTTGAATGATCTTGCTAATTTGAGAATTAGTGATGAAATTCCCGTTGTCTAGTTCTATTTTATCAATCTGATATGTAGTGTTACTTACATAATTGCTAACCGTGATAGTATCGCCGGCTCCATATTTGATGGATAGATTGTTGCCGCTATACATAAACGTCAAATCCTCTTTAGTGATCCCTTCTTTAAATTTAATTGTATCTACTTCGTCCTTACCCGAATTTGAGTAATTGTATATAGTATCGTTGCCATCTCCTTTACCGAATACGTAGGTATCGTTACCAGCTCCGCCTTCCAAATAATCGTTACCAGCTCCGCCATCTAGGATATCGTTACCTGCATTGCCGTAAAGTCTATCTTCGCCCTCATTACCATAAAGGATATCGTCTCCATTGCCTCCTTGAATTTGATCGTTTCCTTCGTGGCCATAGATAGTATCGTTTCCGTCATGGCCAAATATATAGTTATCGGCCGAATCCCCTCTTATGGTATCGTTAGAATTAAAGCCGTAAATACTATTTGAATTAGGACTTAAGAGAACGGCTTTTTTAATATCCTCGGCATCCATATAAGAACCGTCCGAAAATTCTATTCTATTAATTAGGAATTGCTCCTTTAATGAGCCTTGGGCATTGCTGGTACCATCGAATAAGCTATGAACAGTAATAGAGTCGTTCGTACCTTTTATACCTATTAAAAGATTACTGGAGTAGTCGTTGTTATATACTCTACTAAACGTCAAATCCTCTTTAGTGATCCCTTCTTTAAATTTAATTGTATCTACTTCGTCCTTACCCGAATTTGAGTAATTGTATATAGTATCGTTGCCATCTCCTTTACCGAATACGTAGGTATCGTTACCAGCTCCGCCTTCCAAATAATCGTTACCAGCTCCGCCATCTAGGATATCGTTACCTGCATTGCCGTAAAGTCTATCTTCGCCCTCATTACCATAAAGGATATCGTCTCCATTGCCTCCTTGAATTTGATCGTTTCCTTCGTGGCCATAGATAGTATCGTTTCCGTCATGGCCAAATATATAGTTATCGGCCGAATCCCCTCTTATGGTATCGTTAGAATTAAAGCCGTAAATACTATTTGAATTAGGACTTAAGAGAACGGCTTTTTTAATATCCTCGGCATCCATATAAGAACCGTCCGAAAATTCTATTCTATTAATTAGGAATTGCTCCTTTAATGAGCCTTGGGCATTGCTGGTACCATCGAATAAGCTATGAACAGTAATAGAGTCGTTCGTACCTTTTATACCTATTAAAAGATTACTGGAGTAGTCGTTGTTATATACTCTACTAAACGTCAAATCCTCTTTAGTGATCCCTTCTTTAAATTTAATTGTATCTACTTCGTCCTTACCCGAATTTGAGTAATTGTATATAGTATCGTTGCCATCTCCTTTACCGAATACGTAGGTATCGTTACCAGCTCCGCCTTCCAAATAATCGTTACCAGCTCCGCCATCTAGGATATCGTTACCTGCATTGCCGTAAAGTCTATCTTCGCCCTCATTACCATAAAGGATATCGTCTCCATTGCCTCCTTGAATTTGATCGTTTCCTTCGTGGCCATAGATAGTATCGTTTCCGTCATGGCCAAATATATAGTTATCGGCCGAATCCCCTCTTATGGTATCGTTAGAATTAAAGCCGTAAATACTATTTGAATTAGGACTTAAGAGAACGGCTTTTTTAATATCCTCGGCATCCATATAAGAACCGTCCGAAAATTCTATTCTATTAATTAGGAATTGCTCCTTTAATGAGCCTTGGGCATTGCTGGTACCATCGAATAAGCTATGAACAGTAATAGAGTCGTTCGTACCTTTTATACCTATTAAAAGATTACTGGAGTAGTCGTTGTTATATACTCTACTAAACGTCAAATCCTCTTTAGTGATCCCTTCTTTAAATTTAATTGTATCTACTTCGTCCTTACCCGAATTTGAGTAATTGTATATAGTATCGTTGCCATCTCCTTTACCGAATACGTAGGTATCGTTACCAGCTCCGCCTTCCAAATAATCGTTACCAGCTCCGCCATCTAGGATATCGTTACCTGCATTGCCGTAAAGTCTATCTTCGCCCTCATTACC
The DNA here is from genome assembly GCF_004803795.1 of Campylobacter rectus. NCBI lineage: Bacteria > Pseudomonadati > Campylobacterota > Epsilonproteobacteria > Campylobacterales > Campylobacteraceae > Campylobacter > Campylobacter rectus. Next base: position 510,064 of record NZ_CP012543.1, read on the forward strand.
ATAAAGGATATCGTCTCCATTGCCTCCTTGAATTTGATCGTTTCCTTCGTGGCCATAGATAGTATCGTTTCCGTCATGGCCAAATATATAGTTATCGGCCGAATCCCCTCTTATGGTATCGTTAGAATTAAAGCCGTAAATACTATTTGAATTAGGACTTAAGAGAACGGCTTTTTTAATATCCTCGGCATCCATATAAGAACCGTCCGAAAATTCTATTCTATTAATTAGGAATTGCTCCTTTAATGAGCCTTGGGCATTGCTGGTACCATCGAATAAGCTATGAACAGTAATAGAGTCGTTCGTACCTTTTATACCTATTAAAAGATTACTGGAGTAGTCGTTGTTATATACTCTACTAAACGTCAAATCCTCTTTAGTGATCCCTTCTTTAAATTTAATTGTATCTACTTCGTCCTTACCCGAATTTGAGTAATTGTATATAGTATCGTTGCCATCTCCTTTACCGAATACGTAGGTATCGTTACCAGCTCCGCCTTCCAAATAATCGTTACCAGCTCCGCCATCTAGGATATCGTTACCTGCATTGCCGTAAAGTCTATCTTCGCCCTCATTACCATAAAGGATATCGTCTCCATTGCCTCCTTGAATTTGATCGTTTCCTTCGTGGCCATAGATAGTATCGTTTCCGTCATGGCCGTATAGCTCGTCGTTACCGGCGTTACCCATTATCAAATCATTTCCGCCGCTTCCTCGCAGATTATCGTTTGATTTTGTACCGTATAAAGGAATTGAGGAGCTGATAGCCATAAAATATTTATCACCATTAGCCAGCTTTGTCAAATTTGCATTAAAACTATCCAGCAGATTGGGTTTATAGCTGCCCGCCTTTCTAACTAGATCAGACAGGATAGCTACTTCTTCGTATTTTCCGTCTTTGTAGAGTTGCAAAAGCTTTTTATTTATTTTGCCAAAATCGTATCCGAATCTTTTTTCGTCGTAGTTAAAGTATTGATACTTCGTATCCAGCAAGCCGTTATATTTGGTCTGAAGCTCAATACTCGCATATAGATAGTCCTTAAACTGCTTAACTCTGTTTTTGATGGTTATCGCGGCATTCGCCCAGGGATTTGGATTATTGCCAAACTGCAAGAAAGGCTTTCCCGTTATTTTTTCATACGCGCCCAGGACTCTTGCATCTATATTGCCACCCCTGCTGGTTTTATCTATATTTTCCGTTTCCGTCCATCTAAATAAGATATCATCCAGTTTTTCTTGCTTGGCCTCAAAGTCCAGATTCATATACTCTTTTATCATACCGGTGAGCTTGCTATCTTTGCTCATAGCGCTTCTTAGGTTGTATAAATTTCCAAATCCATGCACCTCAGGAAGCGCTTGTATGTCGTTTGGTATAGCCATATCGGGCTGTATGGTATCTTTTAAATCCACGCTAAACCATATATCATCGGCCGTAGTCGTAGTGCCGTCATTAAACGTTACTTTGGATGTTTGTCTTATGAAGTTGCCGTTGTTGGTAGAGTTTATATTTTTATAGTTAAGATCGATTGATTTTATATTATGTTCTCTTAGGGTTTTTAGCTCTCCTTTATCGGTTACGGCATTAGAGTTTTTATCTTGCCAAAGTAGAAGTTTATCAAATTTCTCGTCCTTTTCGTCTATTATATTATCGTTATTAGAGTCAAACGCCTTTAACGCCTCAAAGCCGTTCGCCGCCGTTTTGCCGGTGTAACCAAAAGTAGTATTCGTAACAGTCTTGTCTCCAAACAGCTCCGTTCCATCATCTATGATGCCGTTTCCGTTTCTGTCGTAGGCCAAAAATGCATCTTCGGGACTTATCCATCCGGTAGCTTCTTTAAATCCGTTTCCGTCTATATCGAAATTTAAAGCCCCGTTTAGCTTTAGGGTGCGTGTTCCGTCTCTGTTTAGATCTATGGCTAAAGGATCGGACGGGATGGTAGGGTTTTCCGGATCGTCATCGTCGGGATCTTTATCATCGTCTATTATGGTTCCTGTTCCGGACTCGGTTTTTACTTTTAGACCAGGAGAGTGATCTAGTATAGAAGGAGTTAGCTTAAATTTGGAATCCTCTTCGGGAATCTTATCGTCCTCGCCTTTCCAAGTATATTTGCATTCGTGATTAGTCGAGCTGCCTTTATAGAAATGAACGGTCTGTCCGTAGATAGAAGCTACGACGTATTCTCCCTCTTTGAGCGGTCTGCTTATAGATACGAAAAACGTCATTTCTTCCGCCGCCTCGGGAGCCGATGCGCTAGTGGTATATACAGTTACTTCTCCTCCGTCGTCGTCCTCTATGGTTCCTACGCCTTTTTTAAAGAATTCTACATCCAAACCCGGGGATTTTGAGGCGACGGAAGCAAAAACGTCTATTTTTTCGTCCACCTCTACCTTTTTATCGTCCTTCCACGTATATTCGTATTTTTTGGTTTTCTCGCCGGCTCCAAATTCTATTACTTCTCCATTGACTACCAATTTTACAAATTCGCCTTTATTTAACGTCCTACTTAAAGATACGTCAAAGGTCATTTTTTGCTCGGACTCTTTGGCTGAAGCGTCGCTTATAGATACGTATATCTTATCTCCGTCATCATCCTTTATAGTGCCGACTCCGTGTTTTTTTACGCTTACTTTGAGACCCTTGGATACGTCGCCTACGGTAGCTATAGCGTCGATAGTCCTGTCTCCTTGCTTATCCTTATCGTCTTTCCATATTTTGATATATTCTTTAGTTTGATCTTTTGCCAGGAATTCCAAATTTTCTCCGTTTACCGATATGTTTACGTATTCGCCTTTGTTAAGGACTCTGCTCAAAGACACTTTAAACGTCATTTTTCCGGTAGCTTCCAGCTCTTCTTCGTCGCTCACGGTAACCGTTATCTCGTCTCCGTCATCGTCCTTGATGGTTCCTGTGCCTTGCTTTTTGACTTCGGCTTTTAGTTTTTTAGACTTATCTATTACCGAGGCGTTGACGCTTATCTTTTCGTCTTCTTCTTTTTCCTCGTCATCGTTCCAAAAGTATTCAAAGGTCTTAACCTTATCATCTTCTTTAAACCGTATCTTTTTTTCTATCTCTTTAGAGCCTTGTCTATCGCTTTTTGCTTTTACCAGCACATCGATATATTCGCCTTTTTTAAGGGTTCTATTTAGAGATACGTCAAAGCTCATTACCCCTTTCATCTCTTGAGCGCTTGCGTCGCTTACGGTTATCTCTACGTCATCGTTTTCCGCCAGATATATGCCAAGATGAGGGTCTTTTTTGGAGTTTGTAAATTTATTGATCGTTAGAGACTTGCCGCCTTTGCTTACCGTTAGCTTATCGCCGCTTAGTTTATACTCTATACTCTTATCATCGCTTACATATACTTTTTTCTCTTTATCGTATGTGCCGCCCTTTAGCTTAGTCTTATCAAAATATACCTCTCCTTTGCCATCACTATCGGTTATGATATCTTTGTCTCCGGCGTAGTATGTATCAAAGCCTTCTCCGCCTTTTAGGATATCTTTTTTATTGCCTCCTACTAGGGTATCGTCTCCTCCGTTTGCGTCTATGAGGATATTTTCGGCGTTTCTATCGCCTACTAGGACGTGATCTATCTCGTTTAGTTCCAGTATGTTTGATTCTACCAATACCTTGTTTTGCAAAAAAGACACTCTGCCTTCATCTACCAGCCAAGTGTTTAGCTTTAGTAGCTCTTTAGTGACCATACCGTTTCTTTGAGCTATGGTTGAGAGAGTATCTCCGCTTTTTACTTTGTATATTCCTTTGCTTCCCAGATCCAGCTCTTCACCCGTTCTTATTAGTATGTTGGAGAGTAGGAATGATGCCTTAGGTATCTTATCGATTGCATTTCTTATCTCTAAATTTGAAAGGTTTCTTATGTCGTAGGTGTGGGAGTTGAGGGTGACGGTTGGGATGTTAGGCATAGCGTTTATGACCTCAAATATCTCGGTAGCTTGTTTTACGCTACCTACCTCGGAGGCTGTTTTTATGGCTAGTGCATTTTTGTTTTTTTCGAGCGTAATTCTTTGGATAAAATCAGAATTTGAAACCGTGCTGATATCTACTTTGCTTAAATCCCTAGTTTGGATATATCTTGCGTACTCGGGAAATACTTTTTTGCAAAAATTTCCATTGCTGCTTTCTATTTCTTTGAGAATAAATTCTTTTTGGGAGATTTTGCCGTAGATGGTAGGGGCAAATAATTCCATAGTTTTTTCTGATTCGACTAATGAATTATACACAAAATCATAGATAAACTGTTTTCCTTCAGTGCTATTATACGCTGTTGCTCCAACCACCACTAAAGCTCCGCCTATCATCATCCATACTGGCGCAGTAGCTAATCCAAACGCTGCCGCTACACCACCGATTAATGCTGCCGTAATAGATGATACCGCAGAACCAGCAATATAGTAAGTTGTATTTGCGATAACAGTTGAGGCAATTACTTTGCCGGGATTATCTGGGTCTTTTGCGAGATTAATTACAATATCTACTATAGTGCCAGTTCCCAAACCTACTCTCCCTACATAAGTACCAAGTTTTTTATTTCCTAATTTTTTGGTAAATTCTGCAACTGCATCAAAATATATACTAGGTATGTTTGATATCCATTGAGTACCTTCTAAGTTAATCGACTGTGACACGTTATTATCCTTATTGTTTTATTAATTTTTGTTTTACATAATAACCTAGATGCTCTTGCAAAAAGCGGTCGTTTTTAGAAATATCATGTATAGTTTTTATCAAATTTATATACTCGTTGCTTTGCTCATCTGTCACGCAGTAAAATAGAAATTTTTTATTTTCATAAAAACATAGCTCGACTTTAAATGACATCCACGAATATCCTGAATCAAAATATCTAAAATATATGTCACCGATATCAGTCCGATGACCAGAATGCGTTATAAAGTGCCTATTGGTTATGTAAAGTTTTTTTGCTTTGTTGGTTTTTATACTTTGAAACAAAAAAATAAAAAATAAAACCATACAGCTTATCAACATAGCAAGCCAAAATACTCCAATGTCAAAGTTTTTGCTGTTTGCATATAAAAATAGCAATAAAATGCAAAGAAACATCCTAACTTCTTTATGGATTGTATTTACAAGCTCAAATTCGCATAAAACATGCTCATCCTTATCAAGCTTAATATTGTCAGGCAAATCCATAAACTCGTTATCATCTTTTCCCATCTCACCCCACCCAACTTCAATTCCCATATTCTACACTTGCTCGCCTTAAACCACATTTAAGTTATAATCGGTATTTATTTTTAAAATATTATTGTTTGTTAGGTATTTTTAATGCTTTATTAAGAATCATTGTGATTAAATTTAGGTTTAAATTTCAGAGTAGTTAGGGAAGTAGAGTTTGCGAAAGATATCTTTTTTGTTTTTTATCGTTTACTTATTTGGCGTCTCTTTATCCGCCAAATCCATATCCTTCTCCTCCCTCTCTAAATCCCTAGAATCCACCAATCCTTCCATCCTATCTTCCAAGCTTCAAACCCTACTGGCAAACGAAGAGATAAATGCCGCCAAATCAAGCCTATATCCCAGGCTAAGCCTAAACGCAAACAGCGAATACTCTAAAAAGTATGCAAACACTAGAAATAACTACATAAACGATGAAAGCCTGGTAGGCTCGACGGGCTTTGCAAGCTCGGTATCTTTAAAGCTAAACTACGAGTTATATAAATTTGGAGCAAATGCCTTAAACATAGATGCGGCCGCTTATAAAAAACAAAGCCTAAGCTATAAAGAGTGCGTAGTGATTAGCGAAGCAAAGCTAAGACTGCTTGAGCTATATTATAATCTGCTAGATAGCAAAGATAAACTAAACTCCTACAACAACCTAAAACAAATCAATAAAGAGATCTATGAAATCTCCAAGCGCCTCTATGAAAACGGCGATCATACAAAAACGGCGATGACAAATAGCGCCATAAGACTGGTAGAGATAGAAGACAATATAGCAAGTCTAAACAAGCAGATAAAAAACCTACTTAGCGAGATATCAAATTTAAGCGGAGAGGATATCTATATAGACGATGAGATAATGCCTTTTAGCAGCGAGGATATGGGAGGTAAATTTGATCAAACCTCCGTTTCTTTAAATCGGGCTAATCAAACCAATCAAGCCAGTCAAACTAATCAAACCAAATCTTTAAAACAAGCTCTTGGTTTTTCGCCTCAAACTTTAAGTTTAGATAGTTTAATCTCCTCCCCTCTACCTCCCTTTGAACAAACTTCCGAGGCTAAAGAGTTAAACGCCCTGATCCTCTCTAAACAAAGCGCTCTTGAATCAAAAAAGAAAGAGTATTATCCTGCATTTTATCTATATGCTAAGTATGACTTCTACGGAGACGATAAAGATAGCTTTCGTCGCTCTTGGGGCGATACGCAGCGAAACGGTTACAGGATAGGCCTTAGTATGGTTTATAATCTCTTTGACGGCTTTAATAGAGAAGCTAGCATCAAAAGCGCATCTCTTGAGTTGCTTTTAGCCAAAGAGCAGTTTAACGAAGCAAAAAGGCGGTACGAAAAAGAGGCTAGAAATATAAATGATGATTTGCACTCAAATTTAGAAAAGCTAAAAACTACTTCCGAGCTAACCTCTTACTCCAAAGAGCTTTTAGGTATGCAAGAAAGATTAAATTTAAACTCGCAGTCGGACAAACTAAGCGTACTTGAAAGCAAAGTTAAATTTAACGAAAATCTCATCAAAAACGAAGAGGCGTTACTGCAAGCAAATATGCTTACGGTAAAACGCTTTTTAATAAACGAAAAGAGCGTAGATTGCAAAGCGCTTTAAGAAGCTTAGAGATAGTAGGAGCTCTAAATAACGTTAGGATAGACAGCAGGGCTATCATAAGAGACTACGCTCTAAATGCTACTCCAAGCTTTGAAGAGCTAATAAGAATAGCAAAAGACAAGGGCTTTAAGGCTAAGATTAAACCTTTAACCATTAAAAATTTAGCATGCTATCCATTGCCTTGCATAGCTAGAGATAAAAACGGAGTTTATTTTAATATCCTAAAAGTCGACACCTCTAAAAACGAAGTCTTAATCTTTAAAGATAAAAACGAGCCTTATGCTATTAAATTTGAAGAGCTATTAAACTCGCTAAATTTAGATCCAAAGATGATAGTCTTAAAGCATAAGCTCTTAAACGATAGGATAAAATTCGGCTTTGGTTGGTTTTACGCTAGGATGTTAAGCTATAAAAAGATAGTAGGCGAAATTTTAATAGCCTCTTTCGTTATCCAGCTATTTGGGTTAGTTACTCCTCTTTTTACCCAGGTGGTGCTTGATAAGGTTTTGGTTCACCACTCGCTTAGCACTCTTAACGTCATAGCAGTAGCATTTGGAGCAGTTATTATATTTGAAATGCTTTTGGGCCTTAGCAGAAACTATATATTTGCCCATACTACTTCAAAGATAGATGCTAGGCTTGGGGCTATGCTCTTTGATCACCTGATAAAACTACCTATGATCTACTTTGAAAACAGAAAAGTAGGAAACATAGTAGCTAGAGTTAGAGAGCTGGATAGCATAAGAGAGTTTATAACTAATAAATCCGTTACCGTGCTGCTTGATATGCTTTTTAGCGTGGTGTTTGTAATAATGATGTTGCTTTATAGCGTTAAGCTTACCTTGGTAGCCTTGGGCTTTGTAGCCGTTATAGCTACGCTTTATTTCTTTGCTACTCCAAGGCTTAGAGCAAGGCTAGAAGACAAATTTCAAATGGGAGCTAGATCAAACTCCTATCTGGTTGAATCAATCACCGGTATATCCACCGTTAAATCCTTGGCGATCGAGGGCAGCATGCAGCGCCTTTGGGAGGATTTTTTAGCTAAATACGTAAAATCAAGCTTCGAGCTTTCAAATTTATCAAATATCCTATCCGGCATCGCAAACGCTCTTTCAAAACTAATGACGCTAGCTATACTCTATCTAGGCGTGGGGCTTGTGATAGAAAACAAACTAAGCGTAGGTCAGCTAATAGCCTTTCAGATGTTTGCGGGACAATTTAGCGCTCCTATAATGAGACTGGTTGGGCTTTGGAATGAATTTCAGCAAGCGCTTCTTAGCGTAGATAGACTAGGAGACATACTAAATACCCCAAAAGAGCAAGAAAACGATAATGCTATAACCCTTAGCGAGATAAAAGGCGGAGTGAAATTTGATAACGTTAGCTTTAAATACTCTCCAAACTCTCCTATCGTGCTTCAAAACTTTAGCTTAGAAGTAAAACCGAACACCAGTATAGGCATAGTAGGCAGAAGCGGTAGCGGAAAGAGCACTCTAACCAGGCTTCTTCAAAGACTATACTATGCAAACGAGGGAGCTATCTATATAGATGGAGTCGATATCAGACATATGAATCCATCCTGGCTTAGGCAAAACATAGGAGTAGTGCTGCAAGATAGTTACCTCTTTAGCGGCTCCGTTAAAGAAAACATAGCTTATGCTTATCCAAGCGCCCCTATGGATCTAATCTTGCAAGCTTCAAAGATAGCTGGAGCCGACGAATTTATAAGCACGTTGCCTGAGGGCTACGATACCTTAGTAGGAGAGCGAGGCTCGTCACTTTCCGGCGGTCAAAAACAACGTATCGCGATAGCAAGAGCCATACTAACCAATCCTAGAATTTTAATATTCGACGAAGCGACCTCCGCGCTTGATTACGAAAGCGAAAAGATAATATCAAATAACCTTGCCGCCATCAAGAAAAACAGGACCGTATTTATCGTAGCTCATAGGCTAAGCACGGTAAAAGAGTGTAACGAGATAATAGTGCTGGATAAAGGAAGGCTGATAGAAAGAGGAGACCACGAAAGCTTGATGAAGCAAAGAGGGTATTATTGCTTTTTAAATAGTCAGCAAGAAACTAGGGAAGGATAAAGGAGCAATGAGGACTTGTTCTAATTTGCTGTGCTTGCCCGGCTATCTTGCTTGCTTAATGGGGCGGTAGGATTTAAGCTAATTTTTATATTTTATGTATATACTTATATTATAAAAAAGGAGTAAAAATGCAAGTAAGCGGATATTCCACCAAGATATTTAAAAGCGGCAACTCTATGGCAATCAGGATCCCAAAAGCGATAGACCTCACGAACTACGATGAAGCTGTAATATATCAAAGAAAAAACGAAATCATCATCAAACCAAAACCTATAAAAACCACTAAATGGGATATATTGTTTAAAGAGCTCGGCAAGATAGAGGCCGACAAAATAGAGGTTAAAAAAATACCCGCGCAAGATAGGGAGAAATACTTTGACTAATCAAGGCAGAAATTTAAAATATCTTCTCGATACAAATATATGTATATACATCATCAATGAAAATCCTACCTCGGTGCTTAAAAATCTAAATTCTTATGAAAACGATGAAATTTACATATCCACTCCTACTATTTCGGAGCTTTATTACGGAGTTTTAAACTCCAAAAGAAAAGAGGAAAATCTAATGAAGCTAGATAAATTCTTAAATGCCTTTAAAGGTAATATCTTGGAATTTGATTTAAAGGTAGCAAAAAAATACGCAAACATAAGGCTTTTTATTAATCAAAACAACAAAAGAAACATAGGGGATAAAGATATGGATATAGCGGCCGTTTGCCTAGCCAACTATGCGACGCTGGTCACCAATAACGAAAAAGACTTTAACTTTTTGCCGAATTTAGAGATTGAAAACTGGGCTAGGTAGGCACCGGCATATAGAACAATAAAAACAAAAAGCTAAATTTAAAAAGACAAGAGACTTGCCTGCTTGATGATGTAATGGCAAATTCAAATCCAAAGCCCAAAAATGATATAATACTAAAAATAGTAAAATTTAAGTCAATATGAATCAAATTTAGCCAAAGGAGCAACTATGCAAAGCGAACCTACCGCAAATTTAATCCTAAAGGGTATCCCCGCAAGCAAGCTTCAAACTCTTAAAATAATCCTTGAAAGTCTAAATGTTGGTTTGAAGCTAGGGGTGAAAGAGATCGTTTCTGCCGACGTAAAGGAAAATTTGAGCGCAAATAGCATAAATAAAGATAGAATAAGAAGATTTAACCAAATAGCCGGTAAGATAGTATTAGATAAAATACCCACCGATGAAGACAAAAAGCAAGCAAGAAGCAGGATACATGAATAGGGTATTTTTAGATACTAATAGCTTAATCGATATCCTTATCGATGAAAATAACTCCAAAGAATACGATAAAATAAGAGGAAGCGCGGACAATATAAAAAACAGTAGAGTCGTTATTGAAGAATACTTAGAGCAAGGGTATACTCTTGTAGTAAACACTACGTCCATTACAAATACAACATACTTTCTCCAGGACAGGCAAAAGATCGCTACCGATATAGTTATCGATAAAATTTCAATGATAGAAGAGGATGAGGATCTGTTTTTGGTTGTTTTAGAAACAAAGCAGATCAGACAAAAAGCAAGAGAGTACGCCAGAGAAAATGATGCGGATTATGAAGACGCCTTACAGTATTTTTGTGCAAAAGAAAGCGGCTGCGATACGATAATAACAAATGATAAAAATTTTCCCAAACTTGATATAAGATTGACTAGAACTAATAAAAATCTAGAAAATTATTACCCGAACACAATAAAATAGGACCTCATTTGAAAAACCATCCAAACGACCTCCACGAATTTAAACCCCTACTAATAGAAATAGAAGATAAACCTCTTAATCCTTTGGGTAGAATCATTCTTTATTTAGTCTTAGCTACTATGGTATTTGGTACCGCTTGGCTGATACTAGCTAAAGTGGACGTAGTAGTAAGCGCGCAGGGTAAAGTTATACCAAGCGGAGAGATAAAGATACTAAAACCTCTTGAAAGCGGAGTGGTCTCAAAGATATTCGTTAAAGAATCGGACAGAGTAAAAAAGGGAGACATCCTGATACAAATAGACCCCACTGTAACCGATGCCTCGCTATCTAGCAAACAAGACGATCTAGCGGTGATTAATTCGGACATTGCCTTACTGTATGCTCTCATTAATGAATCAAATTTAAGTAAAGACGAGATAAATAAGCTAAATTCATCTCAGTTAAATTTATACAACAGCCAAAGGCAAATTTTAGCTAGCACCTATGAAAGCAACAAAGCCAAACTAAATTCGGCCAAGCTTGACATCAAAGCTAACGAAAGCGAAGTAAATAGACTTAGCCTTCTTCTAAACAAAGAAAAGGAAGCTAAAGTAAGACTACAAAAAGTACTTGATCTAATAGCCAAAAAAGAGTACGAAGAGGTAAGTAAAAATATCATAAATTTAAAAGAGCAAAGAGATATCGCCTTATATAGACTGAAAGAGTCAAACAAAAAACTCGAAGAGATCATAGAAGAAAATGAAAAAGCGATAAAAACCATAAAATCAAGCTGGATAGAAACATCTTTAGGCAAAGAAAAGGAAAAAAGAGAGCTAAGTGCTCAGATAAATGCAATCCTTTTTTCAAACAAAACTCAGCAAATAAAATCTCCGGTAGACGGGTTTGTCGGAAAGCTGCTTATCCATACCGAAGGCGGAGTAGTAAGTCCAAACGATAATCTAATATCGATCGTTCCCTCGGATGCTCCTTTGATAATAAAAGCAAATGTTCTAAATAAAGACATAGGTTTTCTAAAACTAGGTCAAGAAGTAGCCATTAAGATAGATACCTTTAGCTTTCAAAAGTATGGACTCTTGCACGGAAATATAATAGAAATCTCAAAAGATGCCATAGAAGACGAGAAGCTTGGGCTAATATACGAGATCAAGATAAAACCAAACAGCCTAGACATAAAAGTAGAGGGAGAAATCAAGCGGCTTGAAATAGGTATGAGTGTAATAGCCGAAGTAAAGACCGGTAAAAGAAGGGTCATAGAGCTATTTATATATCCGATAATCAAGTATATGGATGAAGGGCTTAGCGTGAGGTGAAGGAAGGCGAGGAGCTTTATGGCAAATACATCTCTGTAAACCAAACTGCGTAAATTCACCATTCTCGCCCAACTAACTATGTAAATTCGCCACTTGTTCCTAAGCTCAAATTATGAATCCTACTCATAGTGTTTTAAAATTTCACTGAATTTAACAGTAAGCTGCGAGTAAATTTGGCTCCAGCCGCTTACTTTATCATTTTTCCATTTTTCAGAAATTTCTAAAGTATAAAGATATATAGATTTAAAAGTATAAATTTAGGTTAGTAGATGTTTTGGTCGGCAAATCATCGATAATCCGATAGATTTCTTAACGACGGGTTTTATACATTTGGCCATTTTAGGGATTTTTTATCGAGGTTTATAAGCGTTATGGTGCGACCTGCGAGATTTGAACTCGCACACCTTTCGGCACTACCACCTCAAAGTAGCGTGTCTACCGTTCCACCAAGGTCGCACGTGGATTAAAAAAAGAGCGGGACGAAGCCCGCCGTGGATTATAACATAGGGTTTGCGTAAAGAACGATTAGCGCGATAACTAGCGCATAGATAACTTGCGCTTCGATCATCGCAAGAGCGACGAACATCGTCGTAGTTAGCTTGCTGCCGACGCCCGGATTTCTAGCTGTGCCCGAGATTGTCGCAGATGCGGTATTTCCCATACCGATAGCGCCGCCAAGAGCCGCTAGGCCTAGGCCGACTGCTGCCGCAAGAACAGAGTAAGATTTTAGCATTTCGCCGCCGTCTGCGAATGCGAAGCTGGCAATTGCCATCATTAAGAAAACAACTTTTTTCATAAAGTCTCCTTGTGAATTTAAGCCATTTCGGATCAGACCCCTACTTTGAAGCTTTGAGAGCGCATTTTATATAAATTTAGCTTTGAGTTACTTAAAACCGAGAAAAATTTCGCAAATTTTCTACTCGTCAAATTTGCCCCCCACGTAGTGCTACAAATTTACAAAAAATTTCGATGATGTTTCGTTTTTTCACGAATTTATTTAAAAATTAGAATTTTAAAAGCTTTTTTATGCTAGCCTTGGCTTCAAAATTTTAAATATTAAGGTTAAATATAGTGCAGGATAAATTTTCTAAAATCGGCTTTATCTTAGCTGTCGCGGGCTCTGCGGTAGGTCTTGGAAATGCGTGGAAATTTCCGTATCTAGTCGGTCAAAACGGCGGTTCGGCCTTCGTGCTTTTGTATCTTTTTATGACGTTTTTTATCGGGCTTGCGATATTTTTCGGCGAGATAGCCATCGGTAAGCTTTCCGAATCAGACCCCGTAAACGCCTTTAAAAAGCTTGCTCCAAAGCGCAAAGAAGCATGGAAATTCGCAGGTTTTACGATGACGGGCGCTATTATCATAGCCTCTTTTTACACGGTTATCATCGGATGGATACTAAAATACGCAGTCATGGTAATAACCGAGTTGCCAAAAGACATAGAGGCCTCCGAGCGAATTTTCGGAAATTTTTACGCTAACGACGCCGCGTCTCAAATTTTTTACTTCACGATCGTGTTTTTTCTTTGTATTTTTATCGTATCAAAGGGCATAAAAAGCGGCATAGAGCGCGTAAATGTCTGGATGATGCCTTCGCTTTTAGTTTTGCTAGTCATTATGCTCAGCTACTCATTTACGATGGACGGTTTCGTGCAGTCGGCTAAATTTTTGCTGGTCCCCGATTTTTCAAAACTGGGCGTGAGCAGCGTTCTCACCGCGCTTGGACTTGCGTTTTTTACGCTGTCTTTGGGCGTGGGCGTTATTATCGTTTATTCCGCGTCCTTGCCTGATAATACGAATCTCGTTAGCTCCTCGATCATTATCGTCATCATAAACGTCGTGATGGGTATTTTGATGGGGCTCGTTATCTTTACTTTCGTGTTTGAGTTCGGCGCGACGCCCAGTCAGGGCGTGGGGCTCGTGTTTATCTCGCTGCCGACGCTGTTTGCAAAGCTGGGCGCACTCGGGCACGTACTGGCGTTCGCGTTTTTCTCGGCCCTGCTTTTTGCGGGCATTACCTCGGCCATCTCGATGCTAGAGCCTTTCACGCACTATCTCATACGCGAATTCGGCTTTTCTCGTAAAAAAGCCCTTGCGTTAATCGGCGCATTCGTTTATTGTATGGGCATTTTGTGCATACTTTCAAGCATCGAAGGCATCAAAGAAAATTTGGTATTTTTCGGCAAGAGCTTTTTTGACTGCCTTGATTTTCTCAGCTCAAACATCATCATGCCAATAGGCGGCATCACGGTATCGATTTTCGTTGGCTTTGTGATCAAAAAAGACGCGCTTTACATACTTTTTGGGCCGTATATGAGCAGGGCCGTTTTTGAAATTTGGTATTTTATGATTAGGTTCGTAGCCCCTATTAGCATAGTCATCATCACGATAAATGCGCTAAGAGGCTGACCGTGGCAAGCGATAAATTTTCTAAAATCGGATTTATATTATCCATCGTGGGTGCTGCGATCGGACTTGGTAACGCGTGGAAATTTCCATATATGGTCGGCGCAAACGGTGGCTCGGCGTTCGTGCTTTTGTATCTTGTTTTTGCCGTTGCGGTCGGGCTTAGCATATTTTTTGCCGAGATGGCGATGGGTAAAATTTCAAACGCCGATCCGGTTAACGCCTTTCGCTCGCTCGCCCCTAAAAACGGCAAATTTTGGGGGTATGCCGGCGTCATAATGATAACTGGCGTTTTGGTGGCGTCGTTTTATACGGTCATCATCGGCTGGGTTATTAGGTACTCGGTTTTATCTCTTGGTGAGCTTCCGCAAAGTATCGCGGTTTCGGGCGAAAATTTCGGCAAATTTATAAGCTCTAATATCTCGGGTCAAATTTTATACTTTACCATCGCGTTCGCGGCCTATTTTTTCATCCTCTCAAAGGGCATAAAAGGCGGCATCGAGCGCATAAATTTATGGCTTTTGCCGACGCTTTTTTTACTGCTTATTTTTATGCTGATTTACTCGATGCAAATGGGCGGATTTTCGCAGGCGGCGGAGTTTTTGCTAGTGCCCGATTTTTCTAAGATCACGAGCGAGGCGGTGTTTGTAGCTCTTGGGCTAGCGTTTTTTACGATGTGCGTTGGTATCGGAGCGATCGCGACGTATTCGGTGAGCCTAGATGACAAGACCAATCTTTTCACCTCTTCGCTCTACGTCGTCGCGCTAAACATCATCGTTAGCGTCGTCATCGGACTCGTCGTTTTTACATTTGTTTTCGAGTACGGCGAGCAGCCTAGCCAGGGCGTGGGACTTGCCTTTATCTCGCTGCCTACGCTGTTTGCTAAGCTAGGAGCAATGGGAAACGTCTTAAGTTTTACGTTTTTTACCGCGCTTATTTTTGCGGGACTTACGTCTGCTATCTCGATGGTCGAGCCGCTCGTTTTTTATCTCATAAACGAGTTTAAGATCCCTCGCCTAGGCGCGATCGCGATCGTGGGCGTTTGCGTTTATTGCCTGGGCACGCTTTGCGCGCTTTCAAACATCGCAGAATTTAAAGACGCGCTCACGTTTTTCGGCAAGGGATTTTTCGACGTTTTAGACTATCTTAGCTCAAATATCATGCTGCCGCTCGGCGGTATCGTGATAGCGGTATTTGTCGGCTACGCGATGAAAAGAGGCAGCCTGGAGGAGCTATTTTTGCCGTATATGGGTAGGGCGGTTTTTGAAATTTGGTATTTTTTACTGCGATTCGTCGCGCCGATTTGCATTTTAGCGATAATGATAAGACAAATTTTGGGCGGTTAAATGGAACGAAATTTAAAAAAATAAAGAGATTTTTCGATAAATTCGGCAACGTCGCGGGCTACGCAAAAAGGACTATATGCCGCTTCGCCGTCCAGAGCGACGCGCCTAAGCCAAAGCAAATTTTGAGCGCGATCGCGTCTTTTACCGCCTTTGGCGCTCGTCGTGCCGGTGCTTGGCTTGATTTTGAGGGCATAGCTACGCCCGACGGAGAACTTGGCGTTTGGCCAAAAGGCGTGGCGTCCGCCGAAGCCGAGACCCTAGCATCTGCTGTGGCGCGATGCGTTTTATCGCGATACAAATTTTATTTTTGATCGCTTTTGCGATTATCTTGCTAGGCTAAAATTTATCTTTGTAAGGATATAATCTCTTAAAATCATCCAAAGGAGAAAAAATGAGAGAAATAGCCTTAGTTTCGGCGTTTGCTCTTGCGGCGAGCGCCGAAAGCAATCTGATAGAAATCTACAAAAACGCCTCATTTATCCATCAAAATTTTAGCAACCAAAAAAGCGAATTTAGCCTAAATTTGCCCGATTTCGTCGAGCTTGAGGATATCGACGTGGCTGCGTCGTGCGAGCTGCTAAGTCTAAATTTAAACGAAGCAAAGCCCGCAGAAAACGAGGCCTACGCCACATTTAAGCAAAACGAAAAAGAGCTTGAAGAGCTAAACGACAAGCTAAACGCGCTAAACTCGAAAAACGCTTTTTTAAATAACTTCCCGGCCTTTAAAGAGCAAAGCGTCGCAAATTTGGACGCCGACGGCGATAAATTTTACGAAGCCGTGCTAAAAAATCTAGCCCAAATTTCGCAAACCAAAAAGCAAATCGACGAGCTGAAAAAGAAAATGAACGCGACCGAGGTTAAAAATTTTCAAAAGCTTGATTTGAAATTCGAATGCGACCCAAAACAGGTCAAAATCTCCTATCCCGTGGGCGTTAGCGTAAATTTGAAAAACAAAATCCAGGCCGACGTCGCAAAAGGCAAGGTCGAAATCTCGCAAAATTTAACCGTGACAAATCCTCTAGGCATTGATCTAAACTCCCTAACCATTGCGCTTTATCCGTTTTACTACTCGTCAAATTTGACGCCCGCGCCGTTTTATCCGCGCTACGAAGGCAAACCGGCACCGAGAAATATGATGCCGCTAGCAGCCGCGCCGATGATGGAGGCGAGTGCAGATATGTCGGTGGCTAGGGCGCCCGCAAAGAAAAGTAGCGTCAAAGACATGCAGTCAATCAACGAGCAAAACGCGCTTGCAAACGCGTGGCGAATCGAGGGCGTGAGTCTAAAAGCGGACGAAACGGCTGATTTTGCCTACGACAAGCAGAGTCTGGATGCTAAATTTGACCTCGTGATCGACGGCTACGGCAGTGCGGGCGCGTTTGTTAGAGCCGCGTTTAAGCCGGAGCGTAGTATCGAGAGCGCGCAAAGCGAGTTTAAGATTGACGGCATAAATATCGGCAAAAGATACGTAGGATACGCCGCGGGCGAGGAGGCGAAGGAGTTTTTCGGCAAAAACGAGCTTGTTAGCGTGAAAAAAGAGGCCAACGGCGAATATACGAAAGAGTCGTTTTTCGGCTCGAAAAACAAGATCTCGCGCGGATATAAATATAGCGTCAAAAACAGCTCAAAACTCGCATGGGACGTGGTTTTGGAGGAGCAAGCGCCGGTTAGCACGCATGAGAGCGTAAGCGTGAGCGTGAAAAACGACCCGAAAGAAAACGAGATAGGCAAAGACGGCAAGGTAACGTGGAAATTTGCGCTTAAGCCGAACGAGAGCGAGGAAGTAAATTTCTCATATGAGCTAACTAAGCCTAGCGAATAAGATTGTAAATTTCTTGTTGCGGCTTGTCTCGCGAGTGCTTTTTGCGGAGTTTGATAAAATTTAGCTCGGCAGACTATATGTCTAGCCTACGCTAAATTTTATCTGCACAACCCCAAAAATCATCTCACGATACTTCGCCTTATCGTTTTACGTTCAAATTTGTAGTCAAATTTGCAAATTTGAGTCACCGAGACCCGCACCTTGAAAATGCAAATTTAAATTTGCGACGCTTTGCCTGCAAGGCAAAGCAGTGTCGCCACCTTAAAAGCGTCGTAGGGGGAGAGGGATTGTTAAGGGGGAGCTCTTTTGCTTCGGCTTTGCCTCGCAACTGCAAAGCAGAGCGTAATTCAAGCCCCCATCCCCTTTACAACAAAGTAAAAAACAACCTCAAATGGTTGTTTTTTACTCAAGGAAACCAAGCTCGCAATGCCAAATTTTAACCAAGCCAAATTTACTATCGTCAAGATGCGGGTCTCAGCGCGTCAAATTTTATAAATTTAACTCCAAATTCACCCGCCAAATTTTACTCGCAAAAGCTAAAAACCAGACTCTGCGTAAAATTCGTTCAGGTAGTCCGAGTAGTAGGTGTTGCCGTTTCTAGCGTCAAATTTGCCCGCCAGTTCCAAAGCCGTTTTGTAGTCGCTCTCATCGCCAAACGCGCTAACTGCGATGAAAAATCGCAGGTCGTTTAGATCGTCGTTGCCGTCAAGGATCGCCTCGGAGTGCTTGCGCGCCAAATTTAGCGCCGTCTCGCGCTCATCCAGCCTAACGGCGATCTCGATGAGCGGGGCGATCTCGTTTATGACGCGAGGATTTGACTCGATCGTCGCCGCGGCCTTTGGTAAAAGGGCTTTTGCCTCTTCTATCTTGCCTGTTTTAATCATACTAAAAAGTATCGGTGCGTAGGTCGTGTGAGGCACTTCGCCGCAGGTTAGTTCGCCGGAGAGTATCGGTGCGGCAAGCTCCAGCGCCGCTGCATGCTCGCCTGCAAAATTTAAATATGCGATCTCATCGCTAGCCTCGCACGCCTCGCAGTCGGCCATGTCATCTTTGGCAAGCTTTTTCCACAGCTCGTAGTTTGCCTTTGCTTCTCTAGCATCGCCCATGTCGATGTTTTGATTCATCAAGGCCTTGTAATATGAGGCCAGCGAGAGCTCCATGCGCTCGTAGTAAAACGCCATCGCCTCGTTTGCCTCGTCTATGAGCTCCTTTTCTATCATGGAGCTTTTGGCGACACCCGAGACGATCCATTTAAATTTCCACAGGCAGCCCACGAAGTCGTCGAAATTTGGATATTCGCTCTCGCTTTCTTTTAAATTTTGCGCGATATAGTCCGTGAGCCACATTAGCGCTCTGGTTCTCAAAAACGCGCCGAATTTTTCAAATTCGTCGTTTAGCACAAAGTCGCAAATTTGCGCGGCAAACGCCAAATCCTGCGCCTCTACGGCGTCTCTTATCTCGTCAAACAAAAACTCTTCTTTACCTGCCAATCTATCAAATTCTTTTAGCTTTTTATAAAGCTCTTCCAGCGTGCGCTCTTGCATTTGCTCCCCTCGTTAAACATTTTTGTGATAATGCTTTGATTTTATTATATCCACTTAATCTAAAACAAGGTAAAATTAGCACGATTTTGAAATTTGACAAGGCGGCAAAATGGCGAAAAAATTTATAGACGTTATGGATACTACCTTTAGAGACGGCTTTCAGTCGGTTTTTGGCGCGCGCGTGGCGATGGCTGATTTTTTGCCCGCGGTTAGCGCGGCTAAAGAGGCTGGTATAACGCACTTTGAGTTTGGCGGTGGGGCGCGATTTCAGAGCCTTTATTTTTATTTAAACGAAGACGCGTTTGCGATGATGGATAAATTTCGCGAAACGGTCGGGCCCGAGGCAAACCTACAAACTCTAAGCCGTGGCGTAAATACCGTGACTCTAGATACGGGCAGCCGCGAGCTGGTCGATCTGCATGCAAAGCTCTTTAAAAAGCACGGCACGACCACGATACGAAACTTTGACGCGCTAAACGACGTGGAAAATTTAAAATATTCGGGCGAACGTATCGCTCACCACGGACTAAATCACGAAGTGGTCGTCACGATGATGGACCTGCCTGCGGGCTGTTCGGGCGCGCACGACGTGGCGTTTTATGAGCGGATTTTGCGCGAAATTTTAGACGCGGGCATACCGTATCACAGCGTTTGTTTCAAGGACGCCAGCGGCACCTCTAGTCCGCAAAAAGTGTATGAAACTATCAAAATGGCTCGCAAACTCCTCCCTCAAAACACTCACATCAGACTCCATACTCACGAAACTGCAGGCGTTAGCGTCGCGTGCTATATGGCCGCTCTAGAAGCCGGTGCAGACGGCATCGACCTAGCCGCAAGCCCGGTTAGCGGCGGCACCAGTCAGCCAGATATCCTAACGATGCTGCATGCGGTTAAGGGCAAAAACTACGATCTGGGCGGACTTGACGTGGAGAAAATTCTAAAATACGAAAGCGTGCTAAATGAGTGCTTGAAAGACTATTTCCTGCCGCCTGAGGCCGTGCAGGTTAGCCCGCTCATCCCGTTTAGCCCGATGCCAGGCGGCGCGCTAACGGCAAACACCCAAATGATGCGCGATAATAATATCTTGGATAAATTTCCAGAAGTCATCCTTGCTATGCGCGAAGTCGTGCAAAAAGGCGGCTACGGCACGAGCGTGACGCCGGTGAGTCAGTTTTATTTCCAGCAGGCGTTTAATAACGTGATGTTCGGTCCATGGAAAAAGATCGCCGAGGGCTACGGCAAAATGGTGCTAGGGTACTTCGGCAAGACGCCCGTAGAGCCCGATAAGAGCGTAGTTAAGCTAGCTAGCGAGCAGTTAAGCTTAAAACCGACCAAAGAACACGCCATGGATATCGCGGATAAAGACGAGAGCAAGTCGCTTAAATTTACGCGCGAGCTGCTTAAAAAAGAGGGTATCGAGCCTAGCGAGGAAAATATCTTTATCGCTGCGGCGTGTAAAGAAAAGGGCATCGCATTTTTAAAAGGCGAAGGCAAGGTAAATATCCGCAAAAAATCGACAAATGCATGCGAAACGAGCGCGCCGAGCACCCGCGCGAAAACTCCGATAAACGAAAAATACAGCGTCACCGTAAACGGCAAAAAATTTGACGTCGAGGTCGCGGACGCTGAGGGCAAGGCCGAGATAAAAAGCGTAAAACCGGCAAGCGTAGCGCACATGCCACCTCCGGAGCTCTCGCCAGCTAAAACGACCGGCGGTAGCGGCGAACCGGTAAAAAGCACGCTTCCTGGAAACGTGTTTAAAATCCTAGTCGCAGTGGGCGATAGCGTGAAAAAGGGACAAAGGATGTTCGTGCTAGAGGCCATGAAGATGGAAATAGACGTAAACGCTCCAAAAGACGGGCTAGTGACGTCTATAGAGGTACAGCAAGGACAAACCGTAGCAAACGGTCAAATTTTAGCGAAAATTTAATCCAAAAAAAGGAAGAAAAATGGTAAATGAAATAGAAAAATTAGGTCTTAAAGACATCAAAAAAATCAACCACAACCTAAGCTACGACGAGCTTTTCGAGCTTGAAAAAGCGATGAATGAAGGACGCGTATCAAGCAACGGCACTTTTATGGTCGATACCGGCATCTTTACGGGTCGCAGCCCAAAGGATAAGTACTTCGTAAAGCAAGACCCAAGCCAAAAATACATCGCTTGGGGCAAGGTAAATCAGCCTATCTCAAAAGAGCTTTTCGATAAGCTTTTAGCTAAAGCCAAAGCCCAGCTAAGCGGCAAGGAAATCTTTATCCAAGACGCATTTTGCGGCGCGAGCGAAAAGAGCAAAAAATCAGTTCGCTTCGTGACCGAAGTCGCGTGGCAGGCGCATTTTGTAAAAAATATGTTCATCCGCCCAAGCGAGGCGGAGCTAGCTAAATTTAGCCCCGATTTCGTCGTCTATAACGCGTGCAAATGCAAAAACGAAGAGTGCAAAGAGCAGGGGCTAAACTCCGATGTTTTCGTTATCTTTAACGTCGAGGAAAACGTCGCCGTTATCGGCGGCACCTGGTACGGCGGCGAGATGAAAAAAGGCATTTTTTCTATGATGAACTACTGGCTGCCGCTCGAGGGCAAGCTAAGTATGCACTGCTCGGCAAACGTGGGCAAAGAAGGTGACACGGCGCTATTTTTCGGCCTAAGCGGTACGGGCAAAACGACGCTCTCGACCGATCCAAATCGCAAGCTAATCGGCGACGATGAGCACGGCTGGGACGATGAGGGTATATTTAACTTTGAGGGCGGCTGCTACGCGAAGTGCATAAATTTAGACCCGAGCAGCGAGCCTGAAATTTACGCTGCGATCAAACGCGACGCGCTGCTTGAAAACGTGGTCGCGGACGAGGCGGGCGTCGTGGACTACAAAGACGGTAGCAAGACCGAAAACACCCGCGTCAGCTACCCGATCTATCATATTGATAACTACGAGCCAAGCTCCGCGGGCGGTCATCCGAAAAACATCATCTTCCTAACTGCCGACGCATTCGGCGTTTTGCCGCCGGTCGCAAAACTAACCAAAGAGCAGGCGATGTATTATTTCCTAAGCGGCTATACGGCAAAAGTCGCGGGCACCGAGCGCGGTATCACCGAGCCCGTGGCGACATTTAGCGCGTGCTTTGGCGAGCCGTTTATGCCGCTACATCCGACCGTCTACGCTAAGCTGCTGGGCGAAAAGATCGACAAACATAACGTTAGCGTCTATCTGGTAAATACAGGCTGGAGCGGCGGCGCATACGGCGTGGGCAAGCGAATGAGTATAAAAGCCACTCGCGCGTGCATAAATGCGATCCTGGACGGCAGCATCAAAAAGTGCGAATTTGAAAATTTCGAGAAATTTAACCTAGCGATCCCAAAAGAGCTCGCAGGCGTCGAGACAAAGCTGCTAAATCCTATCAACACATGGGAAAACAAGGACGAATACGTCGCGACTCGCGATAAACTAGCGAGCATGTTTGAGGCGAATTTCAAACGCTACGAGGACGTAAAAGAGGGCGTGGAATACGCAAAAGCCGGCCCTAAGGCTTAAATTTAAAGGGCGCTGGTTGAAAATTTACTCTGTAAAACGCGGGCTTAAATTTAGCCTTTTAGCCTGCGCCTTTTTTTTCTCGGGTTGCGATATCTTTGGCGGGCAGGGTAAAGACTCCGCGCTAAAGTCCGCCAAGCAGCCCGAGTTTTCTTTCGTTCCCGACTCAGACGCGGTCGCGTATCTAAACGAGTACCGCCGAGGCTCCGGACTCTCTGGTCTAAAACCAAATCAAATTTTAAGCCAAGCCGCCAAAAATCACGCCGACTATAGCGCCCAAAACGAATACATGGGGCACGACGAGACGGCCGGACGGGCGAAATTTAGCGGCGCGACTCCGGCCGACAGAGCTCTAGCCGTGGGCTACAAATCAACTCTAGTGCTTGAAAACATCGCTTATAAAAGCGACTTTAAAGAGGCGGTGGACGGGCTGTTTTCGGCGATCTATCACCGATTTGCGTTTTTAAATTTGAGCGTCGATGAGGTCGGCTACGCGCTCGCGTCCAAGGATAAATTTAACGCCTTCGTCTTTGAAATGGGTAACTCTAGGCTTAACGCCTTTTGCGCTATGGGTGCGAGCGATACGGGCGCGGGGCGGTTTTATACAAATGTCTGCGCCGATAAAAATCTAAAAATCAAAGACGCCAAATTTGACAACTTCACGGGCGCGATGAAGCCCTACGTCAAATTTCCGGACGCCACCGCGGTGACGCCCTATTTTAGCGGCGAGATTCCAGATCCCTTCCCTGAGTGCAAGATCACGGCAAATCCCGTCAGTATCGAGTTTAACGCAAACGCGGGCGAGGTAAAATTTAAAGATTTCGAGATATTTAAAGACGGGCGAAAGATCCAAAATTTGCACATCATCACGAGCGCCAACGACATAAACTCCAAATTTTCGTCCAAACAGTTTGCGGCTTTTCCGCGAGAGGTTTTTGACTTTGGCGCGCAGTATGAGGCGGTTTTTAGCTATGAGCAAGCAGGCGCGCGAAATCAAAGCGTGCAAAATGCGGGCTCGCAGGTAAAGCAGATAAAATGGAGCTTTAAAACCAAAACTCCTCAAAATCCGTATTTCGACGCGCGCGACGGCGACGTGCTGGGCGTGGATGCGGACAAGACCTACGAGATATTTTTCCGCCCCAAAGACTGCAACGACCTCATGACGCGCTACTCATATAAGGCTTCGGGCTTTATGACGCCTACGGTCGCGCAAAGCGGCACAAACACGCTAAGCGTAAAGCTAAAAGGCATGGCGGGCGATACGCTAAGCATAGTCGCGGGCGGCATGAGCGTCAAGGTGCGGCTCAAAACCAGCTCGCCAGAAGCCGTGCGCGAGAGGAGGGCGTTTTACGTCAAGGCTGGGCTGATGATCGCCGGCGTGATCGTAGTTTTTGCGCTAATTGGCAGAAAGATGAGGCGGTAAATTTACACCGCTTTTTTGGGGATTGGGCCATCAAATTTGAGCTTTGGGCGGCAAGTTTTGCTTTGTAAATTTAACGACGCAAGAGGCAAAATGAATTTCCTTGCAAATTTGACGACCGCCCGCCTGCAGACATCGTTTTGATTAAATTTGATAATGCTTAAGGCGCGATAATTTAGCTTTTTTCTAAATGGTGCATTTTGTTTGAGTTTTTGCCGTCTGCTGCTCGTCTAAAGCTTATAACTACGCACGGTTGTGCTGGTAAACGTTATGCGTCTTAAATTTGACGGCTCATTTACCTGCAAGGTCGTCAAGCGTATATTTTAAATTTCATCCCTGTTTATCTCACCCGCAAGTTTTAAAATTTTAGCCTGTACCGCTTCAGGAGCGTAGATATCCATCCACTCTATCCCGTTTGATGCGCTAAAAAGTACGGCTATCTGTCCCTCGCTCATCGCGCGCTTAGCAAGCTTGGTCGCCGCGGGGCTGTTACCCATATTTGGCGTCTCGTCTATGCTTATCTCGGCGCAGCGGCGCAAAATAGGCGCCAAATCAAACTCTCCCTCGAACAAAATAATAACCGAGCCGCGCCTAAAGCTGCAAGCGTTCCAAAAGATTTCGGCGCCGTTTACGCATTCGCGCGAGAGATCGAGGCGAAATTTGCCCCGCTCGCGCACGAGAAAACTAAACTCGCTCAAGTTTAGCGGGTGCTCCACGCTACCGAAAGCTCCCACGATGCTATCTTTGCGGCCGTTATAGACGTAGGCGGCGAGTGCGTTTTGCAGTAGCGGCGCGATGATCTGCTCATGCGCGCTCGTGTGATCGTCATCTCTGGCGCGGCCTGCGATCTTTACGAAAAACGGTTTGAAATACTCCATAAACGCTCCTTAAGCTTATAAAATTTACTCGTTTTTGCTTTTAAATTTAATGCTCGCGGCGGTTAAATTTAGCCTGCCGTCGCCGCATTTTCGGCTCGTTTTCAGCCGCCGCCGTTTTTAAAATTTACGCAGGCTTTGGCGCGTAAAATTTCAGACGCCGTTTTTCTAAATTTAGCGCGCTCTTAAACGCCGCGCATCTAAATTTACCGCCCCAAAATTTTAAATTTATCGCCGTGCACCGCGATCGCCTCGGCGTTATTTATCGGCGCCAAATTTAGCTTACCGTCGTAAGCTTTTAAAATTTCGGCTGTGCTTTGCACGAAGGGCTCCTCGCCGTAGTGCGATACGGGGTAAAATTTCACCAGATCAAGCCCTGTTTGCGCCCCAGCCCCGTAGTCGCCCGCATCGTCCATCGCGCTCGCATACTCCACGCTGGGTACGGCGATCATCGCACCCGCCGACTCGCCCACGCACACGAGCTCGCCGCTTACGTAAAGCACCTGCGCCGCGCCGATCTTTGCCTTCGCTTCGTCCTCGCTCGCTTTGGAAACGTCTAAAATTTGAACCTCAAAGCCCATTTTGACAAACGCCTCTTTCGCCTCGTCCACGTAGTCTCGGTACTCCTCTACGTTTGCGGCGGTCGGGATGAAAAGCACCTCCTTAGCGCGGATATTTTGCTCGGCAAAATCCTCAAAAAGCGTCGCCGCGCCCGCAAAATACGAACACAAAAACATCTCTATCATCGTTTTTCCTTTCAAAAGGCCGAAATTTTGCGCTATTTTAGCTTAAATTTTATAAGTCGCAGTGCCGTAAAAACGCCGTTTCTACGCATTAAAAGAAGTAAAATTTTAATCTATTTTTAGTAAAATTTAATCTTATTATAACATATTTTTTAAAATAAGATGTCTAATATTAAATTTTAAATGACGACGTCATTTAAAAAAACTGCCCTTTGTTTAACTTCTTTTGGCAGATACTTCGCATAGGAACGATAAGTCTCGTTCAAATCCTTATGACCCATCATTTTGCAACCCACCCACATAGGCTCCTCGCCGCGACTTAGCATGACGGAAGCAAATGAATGTCTAGTATCGTAAAGCCTACGAGTATTATAGCCAAGTTTTGCTTGCAAATCATTAAATTTAAGTCGCATCATAGACCGAGAAAGCCTAAAAATCCGCTGACCTTTGTCGCTGCTATCAAGCTTTATAAGCTCATTATAGACGATTTGCAGCATATCGATCGTGCGGTTGCTAGATTTAGTTTTGGGCGAATCCACGATGCCGACGTCCGAAAGCGTTTTATTTATCCGGATTTGCCTATTTTCAAAGTCGAGATCGCCGAAAGTAAGAGCTAAAATTTCACCGGTTCTAGCACCGGTAAAGAACGCCACGACCAAAAACAGCCGCAGCTCGTCGTCGGCATTTTTAATGAGTTCTAAAATTTCATCAAGGCTAAACGGTGGAAATTTTTCATCCTCTAATTCATCGAGATGCTGCTTAAATCTAGGAATAAAAAACGGATTTTTGGAGATTATGTCATTATTTACGGCATATCGAAAAACCATCTTAAAAAAGGAGCAGTAGCCGCTAATGGAGCTATCTTTTAATCCTTTATCCTTGCAAAATTTAACGAATTCTACGCTGTGATGCCTCTCAAAGTCGGCTAGGTAAAAAATACCATTAGAGCTTAAAAATTCTGTGATCGTATGGCTCATAATCACGTAAAGTCGCCTAGTTTTATCCTTTAAAAAGGACTTCTCGGCAAGGAGGCGATCGATCACGCTATCAAAGCTAAACTCGCTAGAATTTTTAGTAGCGCCGGCGTCTTTCTCCCCTTTTCTAAGGAGCCTGTCGGTCTGCAAGTCCTCGAGCTCGCGATACCGGCGTTTAGCCTCCGCGATATCGGATTTAGAGCCGAGAAATAAATCATAATTTTTACGAACGAAATCAAACGCCAGAGGCGATTTTTTAAGACCCGTAGCACGGCGAATTCTAACGCCGTCCCTTTGGCAATCGATATAAAAACGTCCGTGCTGCACATAGATATTTTTATTTTTTTCTAAATTTTTCATACGAGTAACTTTATCAAAATTTAATTAAAAGTAAGCGAAAAGTAGCCGTCTTTAAGGTTAAAATTTTTTGAAGTAAAAATTTTTTGCTTAAAGTGCGATTTTACGGAGCTTGAAATTCTTAAAATTGACAAAAAAGCGGTTAAGAAAAGCGATTTTTTACAAAATGCCTCGAATAATTTTTAAGATTAGTAGCTAGAAAGTATATTAAAACAAAGAGATATAGGATACTTAATGGCCTAATGAAAAATTAAATAAAAAGTTTAAGTTTTTACAAAATGCCTCGCCTCCTACCTATATGTAAAAAACAAATTTAAAAAATGGAAAAAATAAAATTTAGATAGAGTCTGTGTTGCTGAAAATTTAAATTTTTAGAATTTTTAAATTTTAATTAAATTTTAGATAACTTAAATTTTTCTTAAAAATATATTTATATAAACAGAAAAGAAATTTTAAAAATTAATAGTTAATGCGGCGAGAAAATTTTAAATTTGAAGCTGGATTTTTAAATTTTAAATCAGTTAGGCCTTTAAAACGATTTTAAAGGCTATTAAAGCCGCATAGATAAAAAAATAAGAAAAGAATAGGGAAAAAGCTTATTTTTGATTGTAGAGCATTTAAAAGGCATTTGTGAGCATTTTTGAATTTTAGTATTTTTTATATATCACTTTTTAAAAGTTTTTTAAATTTAACAAATGATAGACTGCTGAAAAATAATCTATCAAAAGGATTTAAGGTGGCAGAAGAGCTGACGCAAGAGCAAATGGCCGAATGGGCATATCTAAGCGAGAATGAACAGACGCTCATGGCTTCAAACATACGCAAAGGGGAAGAAAACGAGCCGCAAACGCAAAACAAAGATATGTACGATACCAGAAACAAGATTTTAGATTGCCAGCAGGCCATAGCAAACACCGGATTATTCAAAAGCAATGAAACGAGCGCGGTAGCTTGCGTAAGAGAGTTTTATACCGCATATGGAACGGACGACGATAGTAAGGTTCAAGAAGCGATCAACGATATTTATAAAACTAATATGAGTCTAAGGGATGTGACCGAAATAAAAGAGCTCACCCTAAGAGAAATGAATATGGATTTAAAAGAGGACTTCGACAACGGCAAAGAATATACGATACGAGATATTAACAAGAAATTTACCTATGAAGTAACGGGAGCGGCAAATTTAAGCAAAGACGCACAGCAAGCCGTAGAAATACTAGGCGAAAAAGAGCTGGTAGACGCGAAAGTTGAAGAAAAGCAGCAGGAGTTAGACGAATTTAAAAGCCCGAAAGCAAAAAGAGAGTTCGTAAAAGATAGATTAGACGGCGTAGAAAAAAATGAGT
The DNA here is from genome assembly GCF_004803795.1 of Campylobacter rectus. Classification (NCBI taxonomy): domain Bacteria; kingdom Pseudomonadati; phylum Campylobacterota; class Epsilonproteobacteria; order Campylobacterales; family Campylobacteraceae; genus Campylobacter; species Campylobacter rectus. Next base: position 538,359 of record NZ_CP012543.1, read on the forward strand.
CCTTAAAAGAGAGTCTGCAAATTTTAAAAGAGAAAGAAAAAATAGAAGAGCAAATCAAGGCAAAAGAGGAGCAGATCGCCAAAAAGGAAAAAGGGGAAGAAAAAGAGCCAAGCCCCAAGCAAAACGAGCCTCAGCCGAGCAAAGAAAGCGGTGCGGAGCAAGAGGACTGGAACAAGCGAGCTGACGAGCTAGAGATGCAGCACGAAAAGGAGCTCGAAGATCTCAAAGATCAGCAATCAAAGCTTGAAGCGAATTTTCAAAAATCGATCGACAACCTCATGAATAGCGACGGGATAAACAACATTATAACCGCGCTGCAAGAGATGGACAGAAGCCTTGAAATGATGCTTAAGCAAGGCAAGGAAGAAAGCATCGCAAAAGATCGTCAGCGCCAAGAAAAGCTTGATCTAGCCTTTGACAGCCCAAAATTTAAAGAGGCAGTGGGCGATCTGGTAAAGGACGTATATGCGCAACGCAAAAAGGTCAAAGGCGGTTTTAAAGAGATGGAAAACGAGCGAGCCAATTACGCCAAATTGCAAACGACCTACGAAAAGGAAGCCAAAAAAGGGCTTGACGTCAAAGGATACGAAAAGCTAAAAAAGATGATGGGCGACATCGAAAAAGAAACGCCGAATTTTAAGGACAGCTACCCTAAATTTTATCAAAAGGTAAATGATACGCTAGCACAGACCAAGGATAAAATTTTAAACAAGGCCAAAGGGCAAGAAAATGAAAACGACAGAGGCAGGAGCCTATAATGAATAATATAACGCCAAAACAAAGAAGAAACGTCATCGAGGGCGACTTGGAAAATTACGTCAAAAGCGAAAACGATTTTTTGAGCCTTAGGAAGAGCTTTATAGATTTAAATTTTAGCCTAGCCCTAGCGTGCGAACATGACGAACAAAGGGCTAAAAAATACCTAGACGCAGCCAAAGAGATACAAGGACTGGAAGATAAGCAAGACGAGAGAGGAAAGTGGGAAATAAACGAAGATAACAACAAAAAAGTGATGATCCCACACAAGGATGATGAAAAATTTCAAAACAAATTCGAAAAAGAAAACCCAGTCCTTTTCAGACAACTACAAAACGAGCTAGAGCTCATGAATAACGAAGCGAGGCTGTATGAAAAAATCAAGGACAACAAGGATAAAGGCATAGATAAATTAACGCCGCTTTACGTAGAGCTGCAAGAGGGGCAAATCGACGTAAAAAGAAAATACGGAGACGAGGTGGGCAAACCGATAGATGCGGATAGATTTAGGTACAGCTATCCGAATGCTACCAAAATGCTAGAACAAACCATCGAAAAATGGGCTGAAAAGGAAACTAAAAAAGAAAATACCGAGCAGAGAGGAAGAGAGATATGAAGAAAACATTAATATCTATCGGTGCGGCAACGGCGCTATTTTTTAGCAGCGCAAACGCAGGAGGCGTTCCGGTCATAGACGTGGCCGCGATAGCGCAAGCGGTGGTGGGTTACACCCAAACCCTAAAAGACTATGCCGAGCAAATCAGACAGTACGAGCAAATGGTCAAAGATACGCTAAATTTTGAAAAGCAAATGGCCGAGCTTGGCGTAGATATGAATAGTATCTACGATATACTAGGCGACGCGCAAAGTATGATCAGCCAAATGCAAAGCATCTACGACAACGTCAAAAATATCCCCAATGACGTAATGGGCGATATAGCAAGAGTACAAAATGCATGCTCGTTTTTGGAGAACAATAGCCAATTTTTCGGAATGACACTAGGAAAAACCAAAAGTTCAATCAAGAGCAAGGTCAATCGCTGCACCTACGCATTGCGAGACGGCGCAAATTTAAGCAAAAGCATAGACGAGCTGACCGAGCAGATGAATAAAGCCGTCGATCCTATCCAAAGAGCGAACTATCAAGCGCAAATCAACAACATAAAAAACGCCGAGAAATTTCTGCAAGAAAGGGATAATATCGAGAAAACAAACGCCCTGTTAGCCTTTGAAGATACGTTTCATAGCGACGATAAGACCAATCCTTACTCAAAAGCGAAAATGAACGACGATTTAAAGCAGCTTTCAAAGCAGCTAAGCAAGTCAAACAACCAAAAGCAAGCTCAAGCCCTCACGAACTCGATACTGCTTAAAATTTTAGAAAATTTACAGCACCAATACGAGCTGAATATCAACTACACCAGCACGATGGCGACCGGCAAGCAATTAAGCGAGAGTGGCAGCAATAAAAATTTAACCGAAGAGAGCTTTAATCAGTCGGTCGTAGAATACAAGCGCAACGACGCCATATTTGAGCCCGAAACCAAGCAGCTTCCGAAAGACGAGCTGGGATTACCTAAATTCGTATATTTCAAATAAAGGGGAAAGAATGAAAAAACTAGTTTTTAGTTTGATCGTAGGCGCAATTTTTGCAGCAAGCGGCGCGACCGCAAAAGAGACGAGTGCAAAGGATACGGCGACGAAGGCGTCCGCTCCAAAAGAGTTCGGCGACGTGTTTACCGGCGATAAGAAGCTGGCATGCGAAGCGGTGCTATGCCTCGCGAGCGCTACGCGTCCGCCGGAATGCGCCCCAAGCCTTAAAAAGTACTATTCGATTACGGCTAAAAAGGCGCACAAGCAGGCTCAAAAAAGAAAAGCATTTTTGGATCTGTGTCCAAGATGAAAGAAAATCTAGTCGAGCTTGCACTTGACGAAATTTTAAAAAACAACGGCTACTTTGAAAAAAGAGACAAAAGTAGCCGGAACTATAAAACGCTTACGAACGACTATGGCGATACGATAGTCATATCGCGCCAATCAAACGGCCACTACTTATATTTTAATCCAAACGATAGCACCGATCGGGGCAATATTTACAGCTTCGCTAAAAATCGCGGAGTAGAAGTAAAAGATTTAATAGACGAAGACAAAATAAAAGATATAAAAGAATTACAAAACAATACTATATACAAAGCAACTACTAAAAAAATCGATAATGAAATAATAGAAAAATTTAAAAAATTAGATAAGACGAGCAAAAATTCATTTTTAGTCCTCAAAAGAAAATTAAGCGCCGAGCTCTTGGCGCAATTTAGCAGCCTAAAAAAGGACGGCAAATACCAAAACGCAGTCGTGCCAACATACACGTTAGCGTCGGTACAAACGGACGCCGGCACGAAAGAATTTTTAAAGCAAAGCGGAACGATAAGCTATCTCTCAAAGCCCTTAACGCACGATCCGCAAGGAAAACCTTACGATAAGCCAATCAAGCAGCTTTGCAACGGAAACAAGGGGCTAGAAATTTTAAAAGCCGATAACGCGCATAAAAGCCCCAAAGATTTTAAAAGTATCATAATCAGCGAGAGCATGATCGACACGCTATCGTTTTGCGAAATGAGAGGGATAAATTTACAAGAGACGCTGCTATGCTCGACCAATGGGCAAATATCGGCGGCGCAAAAAGATGCGATTAAGGCGCTTCGCAAACTCGCCCCGGATGCAAAATTTACGCTAGCGTTCGATAATGACGATCGCGGCAAGGAGTTTGGCAGGATCGTAGAACAGATAGTGCCCAACGCCAGCAGGGAAATGCCGATATTAAAGGATTTTAACGATGATTTGGTAGTCGGCAAGGCATTAGGGCTAGCAGCGCGCAATATCAGCAAAGAAAGCATTTTAAAGCCTTTGGGCGAGCTTGGCAAGAAAGTAGAGTATTTATCAAAGAAATATGATTTTTTAGAGCCTTGCGCAAAGAATGAGCGCGTAAATGAGCTTTTAAGATTTAATCCTTCAAAATTTAAAGAGATAGCCTCAAAGGTGCAGCGTTTAGCCGGAATGAGAGAATGCTTTAAGCGACTTGATCTCGTCGAAAGAAAAATCGACGGGGAGTATTCTAGGGCTATATGATTTATAAAATGCTGCCCGATCTGGGTAGGCAAATTTTAGGTCGGTTTTTAAAGTTTAAGGTTTAAATAAGTTTTTAAAATTTGCATTTTATCCCCTTTTCTTGGGGGTTTGCTCGGATTTTGAATAAGTAGAATTTTTACAAAATGCCGTCCATGATGCCCACTGCGGAACTGGATAAATATGATTTTATAAACATTGCTCAATCCGGGCAATCAAAATTTAGGTCGGTTTTTGAAGTTTAAGGTTTAGATAAGCTTTCAAAAATTATATTTTATCCCCTTTATTTAGGAGTTTGCTCGGATTTTGAATAAGTAGAATTTTTACAAAATGCCGTCCATGATGCCCACTGCGGAACTGGATAAATATGATTTTATAAACATTGCTCAATCCGGGCAATCAAAATTTAGGTCGGTTTTTGAAGTTTAAGGTTTAGATAAGCTTTCAAAAATTATATTTTATCCCCTTTATTTAGGAGTTTGCTCGGATTTTGAATAAGTAGAATTTTTACAAAATGCCGTCCATGATGCCCACTGCGGAACTGGATAAATATGATTTTATAAACATTGCTCAATCCGGGCAATCAAAATTTAGGTCGGTTTTTGAAGTTTAAGGTTTGGATAAGATTTTAGAAATCGCATTTCAATCCCTATTCTTGGGAGTTTGCTCGGATCTGGGATAAGTATAATTTTTACAAAATGCCGTTCATGTTGGCGGTCTGCACTAAGGTGCTGCCGTGCCGAAGCCGAGCCTAAGGTCTCGGCTTCTAGGGGTTTAATCGGGGATACCCCGCAACGCCCCTAAATATAGGAGCTGCCGCCAACGACGGCAGCGGGAATTAAAAAGGGAAAAGAAAATCAAATTTGGGCTTAAATGAGGCTTAGATTTTTAATTTATTTTTAGGTTATTTTTACTTTTTTGATATTTTATATTTTTATATATTTTAATTATTTAATATTTTATTATTTAATATTTTATTATTTATTAAGTTAAAAAGCGGTATAATTGTTTTATAAATTAAGAAGAAAGGAACTTAAAAAGATGAAATTAACAAACGCGATTAAACTACTTAACCAATACGGCGAAGTTAAACAAGACGAAACCGGAGCGAGGATCGAGATAGACGGCTGGACTTACGGCGCTAGCACGAATTGGAACGAGCAGGAGGTTCTGTTTTTATACTGCGAATGCGGCGCAAATACATGGAATAGGCAATTTTATTCATATAATACGCTAAAAGGCCTTAAAGATTGCATGGACAGATACATCCGGGCGACGGCATAGCAGGAAGCTGAAATGAAAGAGTTATTTATAAATTTCGGCGAGCTTAAAATGCTAAACGTACTAAGAAGCACGAAAGGATTTAAGCCTTATAGGACTTTAATGGAAAAAGAGACGATAAGCGCACTACTAAATGAGCGCGAAACTTACGGGGTGCTGGGCGTATTTAAGAAAATGGATTGCCTTGTATTAAAGCTTGACAGGCACGAGGGCGAGACTAGAATTATATTGCACCCCAAGCATTTTCAGGAGCTATACCAAGCTCCGCGAGAAACGAAGAAAAGACGAAAAAGGGCGGCATGAGCCAATGAATAAAAACTATAATAAATTTGAAAGAGCACACGATATAATGGTAGAGCTAAGCAGAGCTCCGCTCCCTCTTGAGCCGGCAGAGCTCGGCAATATTAGCGACAGGGAACTCGGATTTTTAAGGAGTAGCATAGAGATGATGGCGGATTACTTAGACTCGCTGGGCTTTGATTTTAGAGGCCACAAAGAGGAAGTCCTAATGCCGATCTACGAAGAGCTCGAGAGGCGGCAAAAGTAAATAGCAAAATATGCTATAATTTATGAAAATAAGGATGGAAAAATGAATAGGATCAAACTATTGACGGCGACCGTTATAGCCGGGCTTATGTTGGCAGGATGCGGCGAGGATGACGGGCTTGTGAAGCTAGAAAATGCAAATCCGGCGATAAAACAAGCAAATTACGATGCAATGGTAAATAAACTAAAAGAGAGGGTTAAAAATGCAGATTTTGAATTTTATCATGCGCAGACCTTATTTAACGGTGAAAATTGGAAAAACTACACATCAGAGCAAGGCTTTGCTAAATTTACAAGATGGAAAGCCCAAAACGATCTTATAACAGACGAGAAGCTCGTAGTAGTCGTAGTGGATAAAAATAATAAAAAGGTAGGCTCTGCATATGAGGTCGAATGTACAAAATGGGGCAAATTTGAATGCGATCCGGAACATATAACGGTTCTTGAAAACGGAAAAAGATGAAATAAAAGGAGCGAGCCATGATATCGGTAACTTTTACGGGCGAAGACACGCCTCAAGCTATTAAAATTTTACAAGACGCGTATGAGGCCTTGCAGAAGATAAACCCCCACTTTACGATGGAGAAAGCGGATGTTGACGAATATGAAGAATACGAGCCAACGGAAGCGGACAAAGCGGACTTGAGAGAAATCCTAGCTCAAAGAGAGCGCGGAGAGCTGAAATATATAAGCCATGATGAATTTAAGCGACACAAGAAAGAATTGTTTTCAAGATTAGGCGCAAATGCAAATCATATATAATGATAAATTTAACCGAAGAACCGATGAAATAATCAGCTTTATATGGCAAGATAGTCCGGCAAGAGCTTTAAAGTTTTACGATGATTTACTAGAAACCATAGAAAGAGTCGCATATATGCCGCGCAAGCACCGCAAAAGCACAACAGCAAACGACGAGCGAATCCGGGATCTGATTTTTAAAAAATATGTTATCCCGTTTTTGATAGATGAAGAAAACGATACGATAGAAATTTTATCGATTTACGGCAGAAATCTGCCCTGAATCACAAGGATGAAGGATGAAAGCATCCAAGCCTTCTTTAACGAAAACATCGCCTTTAACCAAAGAAGCCATACTGGCGTATCTATCCGAGCTCAAGCCGGGTCTTGAAAAAGACGGCATCCAAAAGATAGGACTTTTCGGAAGTTACGCCAAAGGCTACGCGGGCGAAGACTCGGACATCGACATAGTTGTTCTGGCCGATAAAAAAGACTTTCTAGACAGGCTACACGCATTTAAAGCGCTTGCATATTTAAATAATTTAAAAGAGCAGATCGCGGGCAAATTTCATAAATCGGTAGATATTTGCGATTTTTATTCCGAGCAAAAAATGCAAGACGACAAGATAGTAAAGGGAGCGATTTATGTCTGACAAAAAAATTATATATCGCCTAGAGCTAGCAGTAGAAAAAATAGACCAAGTATTTGAAGTTTGCAAGCCCAAGGGCGTTACGGCAGCGCTAGAAGACGAGCTGCTTACAAAGCCGGCGATAATGAAACACATCGACGTCGTATATCAGCAATTCAAGAAGCTTGAAGAGGCGCAGGAATACCACGTCTTAGATAAATTTAAAAAAGAAGACCTAAAAGGGATAAGAGATATTAGAAATTGGTCTTCTCACGATTACGACAATATACAAAACGAAATCATAGAAGACGTGATCCGCACGGATCTACCTAGTCTCAAGGAAAATTTACAAAAAGTCATAAAAGAAACGAAGCAAGAGTTGTGCGAAGATTTACAAAAAAAGATTGATCGCTTCGTTAAGAAGCAGGATATTTTAACCCCGCAAGCCAAAAGCGATCTTAGGATGGATATCCAAAAAAGCTACGACGACCTACGAAAGAATGGACTTGAGCTTGACAAATCATACGCAGACAAGCTAAAAGGTATCGTTAAAAGCAACTCAAACGAGAACGTAAAATAATTTACGTTCGAATTTTAAAAGGGAGATAAAATAAATCTCTTTCCCTTTTTCTAAATTTTAAACTTTTTATACCCCTTTTTACATAAATTTAAAAAATTTGATATTTTTGATTTTGCTATATTTTAATAAAATATAATTTTACTTTTAAATATTTTATTATTTCTTAAATATAATTTACTCTCGACCGCCAAGTTCATTATTAAATTTATTTTGCTCCGCCGAGCGAGAACCCTGAGTTTTAGTCTTGCCTGATCGTTCAGCCAAGACGTCCTTATAAAACCTCTTTTCATTTTTGATTTTTACGAGCCGATCATCAGGCTTAACGCCCAGCACCGATACGCCTTTAAAGTACTCCTTAAACAAAAAGCCGTCCTTATCGATTTTATCGCTATTTAAAAGCTTTTTGCGCACAAATTCGAAGCGTTTTTGACAAATATCGGCGATAAATTCCTTATTGCTTTTTAGCCTTTTCTCAAAGGCGCTAGCTTCTTCGCCGATTACGCCAGAATGCTGCAAGACGTAAAGGTTTTTATCTAAAATTTCAAGCTTTGCGCTTAGCTTAAAAAGACTTTCGTTGCGGCCGAGCATTCGAGTAACTAGCAGGCTATCCTCGAAATATTTCCTAGCCGCGTCGTCCTCGCGGCCGCGATGAATAGCGATAGCGCGGCGCACTTTTTTATAGTTTTGCCAGTCGGCCTTGCTCGCGCCCCTATTTTTCGGATAAATTTTATTATAGTTGTAGCTAAAATTTTCAAGCAAGCTTAGCCCCGCGGAGCGGTCTTTATAGTGCGCCAGCCGCATCTCGTTAAGCTGCGTAGCTTGACTGGAAATTTTATTTATTTTGTCGATTTCGGATAGCACGGCCTTGCTCTTTTCTTTGATGACGCGATTACTTTCTTTTAGCTCCTTTGCCAGCTTATACGCCCGTTTATTTCGCTTTTTGGTATAAAGCAAAAAGAGCCGCAAAAGCTCCTCGTTATCCTTTTTAAGAGCGGCAAGCTCGTTATTCATAGCCTCGATGCGCCCCGCCGTAGCGTCGTAGCTTTGCTTATTTTTATCCTGCATTTTTGAGTAGTAGTCGTTTATTTTATCCTTTGCCGTATAGTCGTCCGTTTCAAGCTTTACGGCAGATTTTACTTTGTTAAATTCGAGCTTTAAATCCTTTTGCAAGAAATTTTTATTCTCGTATTTTAACCCGCGAGCTCCGAGAGAGTAGGCGAAATTCGTGCGCACGTCGTCGAAAAACTCTCTGATTTCGCTTCTGCTATCAAAGTGGATTTTTTTATCGGTAAAGCTGTTTCGTTTATTCAAGACCACGTGCACGTGCGGATTGTTTTGATGAGTGTGTAGCACGAAAGCATACTTGTGTCCGCTAAAATTTAACCCTAGCACGTTATGCACGCTTTCTTTTAAAGCCCGCAATTTTCTCTGATCGTCGCAAGGCTCGTTGATAGAAAAAATCAGATGCCACGCATCCTTCGAGTTTGGATTATCGCCGAAGTCCTTGCGCCAATCTTTTAAAATTTCATCGCTGCCTACTCTCTCCCCTTTTTCATTGATAGCCGAGCCGTCGAGAGAGTTTTTAAGAGCGTAGTCGATGCAGCGCTTGATGGAAGTTTTAGGCAAATTTGAAATCATCTTTACGACTGATTGTTTGGCAAAGTTATTTTTAGGAAAAGGAATATGCGAGCGAGAAAATCCCGCGCCACTTCCAAAGGAAACATATTTATGCTCTGATTTTGCCGTGCGGGTATAGCCTGCCCTGATACTTTTTAGCTCTTCAAAAAACGCATCCCAATCACGTCTCGTCAAATTTTTTCCCTTTTAAATTTAAAAAAGCTTTCATAGCTTTTAAAGATATTTGCAAAAGATGTTAGTGTAAGTAGCTTTAAGAAAAGATAATGCGAGAAAATAGGCAGGATAACCCCCTTTGTATATCACTTTTTTAAGTTTAGCCCATTTTATAGCGATAAAACGCCTAAAAATGGGGAAACTAAACTTAAAAAGCTGTGATTTTCGGTAATTTTACAATTACCGAAAATAAAATAAAACGCAGAGCATTTTATTTTTGAAAGAAATCGAGTAGGTTTTAAAAGGGAAAGCGATGAAAAATCTCAAAAATGTTTAAAAAGTCAAAATCATATTTGCAATACACAAAACAGAATAAGAAAAATTTATTCGGATAAGCTTATAGACAAAATATAAGAAAAATTTAAAAATATCTAGCAAAAGTATTCAGAGATAAGCAAAATGAAACGGAAAAGAAAATTTTTAAAAGAATTTGTAAAATTTTTTAAAAAGGGCATTTTGTCAAAGCGTAATATTTTAAAAAATAGATACAAACGCCCATACGCCAATCAAGTCAAAAGAACATAAAAGTAAATAAAAACTTTAAAAATTTTTAAGCGCATAATTTTAGCCCCCTTTAAATCGTTATTTACAAAATCACTTTTACAAAATCTCGCTTTTCAAAAAATAGTATAGTGCTAGAAATCAAAAATATTCTAATCAAAAAGGAGCAAACAATGAGAAAAGTCTCAAAAAAGGCGAAAAGTATTTTTTACTTTTTAATGTTCTTGCCGTTTCATTTATTCGGAGCGGGCGGCCAAAACGTTTTAAAAACTTTGGAAACAAAGGCAAACGAACAAATCACGGAAGCCGGCAGTAGTACCGCAAGCGTTATCAATACGGTAATCACCGTATTTGGTATTATTTGGGTCGTAGTATTCTTAACGATAATGTTCGTAAACATCGAGGCTTTAAAAAATAATATAAAATTGCTACTTGGCATCGCGATTATTCTTGGTATTGCATACGGCTTATCTGCCGCAGCAATGTAAAAGGTAAAAGCGAATGATAGTGACCGACTGCTATATGGACTTAACCAAAAGAACGAAAATCATAGGTCTAACGACCACGAGTCTATTCACGATTATAATCGCTGGATTTATTTCGTGGTTTATCTTGATTTTATATTCGCTAGCAGTCGTTGCTATTTTATACTGCTTCTTCTTCATTTTAGAATTTTTCGATGAAGATATATATGACATCATCGGTTCTAAAATGAAAATATCGCAAAATAAATTTTATGCATAGGTTATAAAAATGGCTCGCGGAATAATAGGCGTAATCAAAGAGTGGAATCAAAACAAAAAGAAAGAAAAACTAAAAAAAGAGCTTGGCATTGACGTAAGCCAAGAAAAACCAAACGTTAAAAATAAAACGGAAAACGACGTTTTATCAAGAATCAACAAAATCAATAAAAAAGCGGATGAAATTTTAATGATAGCAGAACCGCAAATTTATACGCTGGCAAAAGAAAACAATATCGCCTGCAAATACGGCGAGAATATAATAATCACCAAAGACGGCAACGCAAGTATAGCGGTAGAGTTAAAAGGGGTAAGCTACGCCGGAATCAGCTTAGACGACGAGACGGACTACCTTTTAAACCGCGTTATGTTTTTTACGACGTTAAAAGACGACGTAGAGATAAATTTAATCATCAAAAAAATAAAGCAAGACGACAAAGAATATACGGACAAAAATATAAATCCGTATGCAAACGAGATCATAAAGAAATGGGAGACCAATCAAGATATATACGCCATAAGATATTTTTTGATCATATCCACGATGACGAAAAACATCACAGGACTACTGGAGAGCTTTAAAACCAAAATGACTAGCGAAGAGGGCGACGAGAGTAACGAAAGCGCAAAATTAAAGCAAAAAATCGAGCTTTTAAACGATACGTTCTCAAATATCAAAAACTACTTCTCGATTTATCAGCCAAGACAGCTAAGCGGCGATGAGATCATAAATTTTTACGCTACGTATTCAAACGCAAAAGAGACGAATCTCGCATATACCAACGAGCTGATTACCGATAGCTATATAAGCTCATACGTAGAATTTAAAAAAGACTACATAGAGTTTTACCGCAATGACGGTACGACCAAATATGCTAGGTTCATAAGCGTAAAAGCATACGAAACAGAGCAGATCAAGTCGATCATCACCTCAAATTTAATCAAAAGCAATAACGAATTTATGGCTATGATTTATCTAAAAGCCTACGAAAAACGCAAGGCGATCAAGAAGATAAAAGACACTAAAGCGTTTGCCGTAGAGCTAGTCCGCCAAGAGCTAGATCAGTTAATGGAGCTGATCCAAGCCGACAGGGAAAATTTAGTGGAGACGAGCTTTTCGGTATATTGCCTAGCCGATAGCCTCAAAGAGCTGGAAAACCGCTCGAACGAGCTAAAAAATATCCTAGAGAATCAAGGACTAAACGTCGTGCGGGAGACGCTAAATCAAAAAGCTCTTTATTTCAGTTTCTTCCCTAGTCGCGGAAATTTAAATGCTAGAAAGAAGACGCTAAACATCAGCAACCTAGCCACGATCGCAAATTTTGAAAACGAGGTAACCGGTTTTAACCAAAACGACTGGGGCGGCGAAGCGATAACGACGTTTAAGCACTTAAACGGCACGCCTTTTTTATTTAACTTCCACTGGCAGCCGGACGGCGATCGCCCCGCCGGTCACACGATGATAGTAGGCGGAACGGGAAGCGGAAAGACGACGCTAGCGCAATTTTTAATGACAAATTTATTTAAATACCCCATAGATATATTTGCAATGGATAAGCTGCGCGGTATGTATAACTTCACGAACTACGTAGACGGCGAATACCACGATAGCGAGAGCGACGGCTTTAAATTAAATCCGTTCAGTCTGGCTGACACAAACGAAAATAGAGACTTTTTAAAATCATGGCTGCGCTTTATGGCCGAAGTTAAAAACGACGAGCATGAAGCCATAAACGATATTAACAACACGATAGATCGTATATACGACATGAAGCAAGATGGTCAAACGCTAACGCTAAGCGACTTTATCATATCGCTTCCAAGCGACAATAACGAAAAATCAAGGTTAAAAATCAGATTTGACAATTACAAAGGCTCAATATTCGATAACAAAGAAGACGCCTTAAATTTTACCAAACAGCTATCGGTGCTAAATATGGACGGCATACTGCAAAACAAAAAAACCGCCGGGCTTACGGCTATATATATTTTTCATAAGCTAAAAAATAAAGCCAAAAATAGCGCAGATAAGCGCGGCTTCTTTTGTTTCATAGACGAATTAAAGGATTATTTGCAGGACGAGACGATGCAGGAAAAAATCCTTGAAGCGATTTTGGAGTGGCGCAAGATAGGCGGAGTAGCTTGCATGGGATTTCAAAGCATGAGCCTATTTAATAACATCGAGCGCGGCTCGTCGTTTTTGGACAATATGGCAAATTTTATCATATTTCCGACCAATAGCGAAGAGACGCTGGCGGAGCTAAACGCGATGATAGGATTAACGCCGACAGAGGCTAAATTTTTAAAAGAGACCAATTCGAACGCGAGGCAAATACTGCTAAATATGAAGTTAAGAAACGAGAGTGCAAAGCTGGATATAGATTTATCGAGGCTTGGAAGCTACTTGCGAGTATTCTCGTCGAGCTCTGACAACGTAATGCTTTTAAAGCAGCTTAAAAACGATAGCCCGATCCACTGGCGAAAACATTACATAGAATTTAAAGGGAAGAGGAGTTAAGGATGAAAAAGATAGCAATCATCATGGCGGTGGCGATACTAGCCGCATTTTTAAGCGGATGCGCGGATAAGCCGAGCAAAATAGAAAGAATAAGCCCCTGCGCTTGTTACGATTTTATAAAGGTGGGCTAAATGGCGTTTGAAGAGAGAAAGATCGACCCGAATTTTATTTTCAGAGCCGAAAGAAGCATCAAAGCGTATATGTTTTATACGATCATAGCCCTTGCGGTCGTAAGCGTAAGCCTAGCAGTAGCAATAGCGCTTTTAACGCCGTTAAAGGAAACAAAGCCCGTTTTACTTAAATTTTCAGACGGTGACTCCCGCTTCGTGACCATAGACGATACGAGCCTAAACGTCCGCAGTAACGAAGAGCTGCTAAAAAGCATTTTAGCCGGATACGTTAAAAACAGAGAGATGATAAACCGCATAGACGACGCCGAGCGATACAACGAGATACGCACGCAAAGCAGCAGGCAGGTATGGGAAGCGTTTCAAAGTTTAGTAAGCGATCCAAACTCGATCTATACGACCAAAAACTATTTCCGCAACATTCAAATTTTAAACGTAGCCGTTTTAAGCCAAAACGTAGCGACGGTCGACTTCCAAGCCGAGATCACGAATCCTACGCGCACCGAAGTAAGCTATAAAAAATATAGAAGCGCGATAGAGTACGACTTTCGCAACCAAAGCGGCACGTACGCCGATACGATGAAAAATCCTACCGGCTTTATCGTAAGTAAATATCAAATAACGCAAATTTTGGACGAGAAAGGCTCAAAATGAGAAATTTAATAAAACTTTCTATCGTCTCGGCGCTAGCTTTAAATTTAAGCGCGGCCGAGCCGCAAGAGGGGCTGAGCGAAGAGCAAATGAATCAAATCCGCGCTATTATGCGCCAAACGCAAGAGCTGGTAAACGAGCAGCAGCAAAACGGCTCGATGGGTGAAGATATATTTAACGATAAAAACAAAGACGTAAACAACAATATACAATCAAATTTTAAAATAAATCCGCTTGGTCTATATAAGCAAAGGCGGCAGCCTCAAGGGGTAAAATTTAACGATCCTAACGGCGGACAAATTCCTGAACAAGACGTAATAGACTTCGGCAGTGCGCCCGATGCCTCGGACAGGCAGATGGGCAAGGACGAGCTAGAGCTCATGAAAAACGCCATCCGCAATCAAGATTTAAAAGCATTGCAGCAAAAATTTCACTCAAAGAAATACAGCGGATACGAAAATACGCAAGTGGTCAAATATCAGCCCGATAAAACTATCAAAATTCGCACGCGCCATGCGATGGCCACTACGCTGATATTTGATAGCGAGATAGATAATTTCGTGCTAGGCGACCAAACCGGCTTTAAAATAGAGCAAATCCCAAGCCAGCCTAACGCCATCGCGATAATCCCGCAATTAATAGGTATCGATACAAGCCTAACGATTTTTACGAGCGACGGAAAAATCCACACTTTTTATATTTTTTCGACGGATTATAAAAATTCAAACGATCCAAGCTTCATAGTCCGCATAAAAGACAGCGAAACGCAAAAAGCCAATCTCGCTAAGCTCGAAACCGATAGCAAGGAGTATTTAACCATAAAAGACGGCATAGCCGAGCTGAAAGTCAAAAAAAGCGATATTTATAGCGGATATACGCAAAAAGCCAAAAAAGAAAACGAATGGCTGCTATCGGCTGAAATTTTTAGCGATAAGAAATTTACGTATTTTAAGTACTCCAAAGACGAAATGCCGCAAATCCCTACCATTTACGCAGTCATCGATAAGCAAGATAGCCCGGTAGAAACGAGGGTAATAGGCGATTACATAATCGCAGAGACTATAAATCCGAAATTTACGATTAAAAGCGGCGATAGCTACGTATGCGTAGATCGCAAAGAAACACAGGCCGAAAAACTAAGAAAAGAGATAAGAAAGAATTTAAACACCGATGAAGAAGCCGTAAAACAAAGACAAAAAGAGCATAGCAAAACAATAACGAAAAACCAAGAAAAATATAACGAATCCGTAAAGAAAGCAAGGGGATTTTAAAATGAAAAAGGGGAAGAAAACGCTACTTTTAAGCCTTGCGACGCTTAGTATAATTTCCTCTCCCCTTTTGGCGGAGGAAATTTTTAACGAGGCGGCCGGGCAAGAGCAGCAAGACGAGCAAATAAGAAATTTACAAAACCAAAAGGATCTGAATCATCTTTTTGAAAATTCAAAATTCCCGGTCGACGACTATATCTATAAAGCCGGGAAGAAAGCGCCGAGCGAAGACGGGCAAAATTTAGGCGAAATTTTAAAAAAATTAGAAGAGCTCGAAGCCAAAAAGCAATCCGGGCAGATCGCGCCAGGAGCGCCGGCCGCTACGCCCGAAGATATGACGAAAGAGCAAGAGCAGATGGCGCAGCGCGCTAGAGATAAGCAAGAAGAGCTAAAAGCTAAGCAAGAGAGCCTAAAACAAGAAATAAGAAGAGACAACCAAGCCGCCTATGAAAACAAAATGCGCGAGCTAATCAGAGCTCAAATTTTAGCTAATCGCAACAATGAAATAAAAAACGTAAATCAGAACTCATCAAAATACGGCGCCGACGGCTTTTCAAATCAAAAGAGTATAGACATTAGCACGAACGAGCATAGACTATACCGCACCATCAGAGCCGGACGGCTGATCCCGGCAATTCTAACGAGCGCGATAAGCTCGGATTTAAGCGGAATAGTAACGGCTCAAATAGAGCAAGACATATATGCCGCGATGGGGCGAGCGGTGCTGATCCCTCGCGGAAGTAAAGTGATAGGCTTTTATACCAACGATACCAAAATCGGGCACGAAAGGCTGGAAATCAGGTGGCGGGAGATAATCACGCCGCAAGGAATAAATATAATATTGACCGATGCAATGGCCGCCGATAATATGGGAATGAACGGAGTCGTAGGAGCGATAAATAATAAATATTGGGAACGCTACGGCATAGCCTACTCAATTTCAACGATTACAAATGCTTTACTTTTGGGTATAGCCTCAAAAATGGGCAATTCAAACAACTCTTACGCCACCGAAATTTACTCAAATGCTAGAAGCGACATAAGTAGCGTGGTGCAAGACATAATCCAGCAGCAAAGCCAAATCAAGCCGACCATAGAAATCAAAAGCGGAAGCCGTATATTTTTAGTGCCTACAAATCATATGTGGTTTGCAAAACCGAAAAACGGCGAAGTGATGATGCAATATTTTAACGATTAAAGGGAAAGCCGATGCAATACGAGCAAATCAAAAGCCAAGTTAAGACCGAGCTACAAAATAAAAAAGCAAACGATAGACTACTAAAACGCATAGCAAATCAGCTAAAAATTACCGAAAAGGCTGAGGCAAACGCTGCAAAAGAAAGGCAGAAGCTAGAAAAGCTAGTGCAAGAAAAGAACGATTTAGCGGGTGCAAATGGCGCGAGCACAACGGAAGCAAGCCAAGAAGAGTAAAATGAGCGAAAGCATAATTTTAAATAACATTTTAGGCGTTTTAAAGCCGTATTTGACGCTGCGGGCAAACGAACTAATATTTAATCGGCCATGCGAAATAAACATAGACTACGGCGACCACTGGGAAATAGTGCAAGACCCAAAGCTAGATATAAAATTTCTAAATAATTTTTTGATCGAGCTAGCCACTAGGAGAAATCAGCGCTTCGACGAAACGCATTGCCACCTCTCATGCGAGTTGCCCGATCCGTTTTTACGTTACCGCATCCAAGCGCAGCACAAATCAAGTCTGTTTAATAGCGATATCGCAATCTGCATAAGAATACCCAGCAAAGAGGCCTTTAAATTAGAAAGCTTCATCCTAAGCCAAAACGTGATAAACGAGGGCTGGACTTACGAAAAAATCAAAGAGTTGATCCGGGATAAGAAAAACGTACTTTTAAGCGGCGGAACTGGAAGCGGGAAGACCAGCTTTTTAAACTCGCTAATGGGCGAAATAGACCCGGGCGAGCGAGTAGTCACCATAGAGGACAGCCAAGAGCTAAGGGTGGAAAACGTTAATAAAACGCAGCTGGCCGTACCGAAAATCGCTACCGAAATTTACAGCTATCAGGTAGCGATCGACAATGCGATGCGTTTGCGACCAGATAGGCTATTTTTAGGCGAGATAGACATCCGTAATACCTTTTCATTTTTAAGAGTAAACAACACCGGGCATGCCGGAAATTTAAGCACCTTGCACGCAAATAATCCCAAAGACGCCATAAAGGCCATTAAAACCAATATTATTTTAGGAGGCGGCCTATCAAGCGTGGACGATCGCATGCTAGATAGCCTTATTGTTACGGCGATCGATTACATCATCCAAATAGCTAGAGTAAAAAATCAAAGAGTGATAACGGATATTTTAAATTTAAAAGAACTAGACATTGCAAAGATCGTAGCATGAGAAAAGTAGCCGCGCATTTTATATATTTTACCGAAGCCGACGCAAGGGTGCTGAAACGCCTATCTCAAAGACGCAATGAAAGCAAATCAGCAGTAATTCGAAAGCTGGTACATGTAGAAAAATACGCTGACGTGCTAGAACGGATAGAAACGAATAACGAAATAATAAGCGAATTCTTACGAGAATTCGGTCGCTTGGGAGTAAATTTAAATCAAATCGCCTATCATCTAAATGCAAACATTACTGGTCCCGAAGAAGCCAAAAACGACCTAGAAAAAAATATGCGGGGTTTCGCAATAGCCATAAAAGAATTAAGCGCAAAAATGGAAGATTTAAAAATTAAAATAGATGTCAAACACACTAAAACGCCGAGCGGCGAGGAAGAAAAAGGGGATGAAAATGGATAGTTCAAAAGAATTTACCGCTAAAAGATGGGCTTGGGCTTTCTTCGTTTCGCTTATAATGGGCGTAGTGCTATATTTGGCGGTAGTCAAGGTTATTTTTAATCCGGATTTGATAAACGTGCCGGCGGTAGCGTATAAAATTTTAATAAATATAGGCGCGCCGACGCTAAAATTAAAGGCTTACGTCGCATTATTTACGCTGATCGCCCCGTTTTTGGTAGTCTTTACGTGGTGGCTATTGCCGTATTTTAGAGACGGCGAAGATTACGGCTCGGCAAGGTTTGCGACACCTGAAGATTTCCCTAAAATGAATATAAACTATAAAAACGGTTTGGTGTTAGGATGCCACAATATAGATAGTGATAATCCGCAGTTTTTAAGGGCTACGCAGCCGCTCTCAACGCTAGTGGTAGCGCCTCCCGGAAGCGGTAAAACGGCGGGCATGATTATCCCAAATTTATTAAGCGTGCTTAATTCTTGCGTAACGCTGGATATCAAAGGCGAACTATACAAAAAAACGGCCGGGTATAGGCAAAAATACTTCAATAACGAAATTCAGCTATTTTCCCCTTTTAGCTGGGATAATACGCTATTTTTTAACCCGTTCGATCGCTCGATCGTTAAAGACATGGAGTATATACATATCAAAAAATTGGCCGAGCAGATAGCTTCTACCATTTTCGTAGGCGAAAAAGGTAACGAAAACGATCACTGGATAGTATCGGCAAGAACGATGTTCGTATTTTTTGCCGAATACTTTATGCAAAGAGATAGACACGCGACGCTAGCGCAGCTGGCTCAAGCCCCAAAAGCCGATTATTTTGAGTATTTGGACGAAAAATTCGGCGAAGAGGCGATGAAAGAGATAGACGAGGACGATCCAGATAAAGAAAGGGAGAGAGATTACGACGTAGATACTTTTAAAATTTGGCTAAAACAGACGAGTTTTGACGAAAGTATAGACGAAAGCACGAGAAACCAGGCGAGAGCATACGCAAGAGCCGCGGACAACGAATTTGCAAGTATAAAATCGACCTACGATACGTTTATGAAAGTATTTAGCAACCCGCAAGTAGCTAGCGCGACAAGCAAGATGAGCTTTACATTCGAGGATTTAAGAGCGAAAAGAATATCGATGTACGTAGTCGTTCAGACCGAAGACATCGATATTCTAGCTCCTTTAATCCGTATATTTATAGAAACGCTATTTAAAAAATTAATGAGCGGTCAAGAGTGCAGCGATCCCGAGCGATTTATATACTTTTTCGGGGATGAGTTCGTCCGCTTCGGCAAGATGCCGTTTTTATTAGAAGCCCCTGCGCTTTGTAGAAGCTACGGGCTTTTACCGGTATTCGTTACGCAAAGCTACGAGCAGATCAAAAAATACTACGGCGAAGACGATATGAATATCGTAAAAAATAACAGCGGATATCACGTAATTTTTAATATGAATAGCGACAAAGACGCAGAGGATACGAGCAAGTTAATAGGCGACTACACCAATATTAAAATCAGCAAATCGCAAGGCAATATGGAGCTGTTTAAAAGCAATATCTCAAAGAGTAAAGAAGCCAAAAAACTAGTAACCGCTCAAGATTTGAAAAACCAAGACAGCAGCGATATTTTAATTCTCGTTAAAGGCTTTTACAAGATGCCTATCAAAGCAAAAGTGCCTTATTGGTTCAAGATGGCGCAGTGGAAAGGGGCGGACAAGCTAGAAGTTGAGGCAAAAGCCGAGCCAAACGAGGCGACCGCGCCGCAAGACGTTCATGTCGCCAAAAAAGGGAGCGGAAAAGAGGCGGAGGGTGAAGCGAAAACGGCAGAAAATAACGCAAATTTAAACCAGAGCGGAATTAATCCTGCGGACGAGAAAAAACAACAAAGAGACGAGCTGCTAAAAGCTCTAAAAATTAAAGTGGATAGGGAGTGAAATTTTATAAATTTTTATAATAAATTTATCAAAAAATTTAAAAATATAATATTTTTATTTTTGCTAAATTTAAATTATATGTAATTTTATTTTTAAATGTTTTATTATTTTTTAAGAGCTTTAATCTAAATTTTTATCGAAGATTTAAATTAGAGCCCAAAGCTCTAAAATCTACCCTAAGGAGTAAGCAATGACCTATGTAGAAAAGCAAGAGCAAGAAAAGGCATACAAAGAGTATGAGAAAAATCTTGCCGAGCGATTTGCGACAAGCGAAGACGGCGAGTTTGAAATAAGCGATGGCGAAAGCAAGGAGTGGGAATATTTAAATAAGTCCCACCAAAGCATGGAAGTCGCCGATCAAGACGAGCCCAATACCGACTCATAGCCCAAAAGCTATGAGTAAACGACAGACGTAAGGATAAAAAATGGCAACAGAACAAGAGAAAAAGGGTTGGGAGCAAATGAGTAATGCCGAGAAAAAAGAGAGCTTTGATAAATACATGAAATATAAGCTCTTTGAAGCCCACAAGACCGAGAAAGCGGACTGGCAAAGGGATATGAGTAAGGAAGAGGTAGACAATACTATGCCTTATAACGCCCTAACCGGCAAAACGTATTCAAGAGAGACCAGCATGCTTTTAAGAGCGGAGATGGCCATAAAAGGCTACGACAAGGCTCAATTCGTAACGATGGAGCAAGGCAACGCTATGGGCGGAGTGCTCAAGCTCAAGCATGACGAGCAAACCGGCGAAATTTTAAAAACCAAAAACGGCCTACAAGCGAGAGTAGACGGCGTTAAAATGCTTTATATCGCAGATCACGAGTTAAGGCCGAAATTGGACAAAGACGGCAAAGAGGTCGTAGCGACGGTAAAAGACAAAGACGGCAACGTTAGGCTCGATGAAAATACCGGTAAGGCGATCACGTACGTAGTCAAGGAAAAAATCCCGATAAAACCGCGATTAGAGACGAAAATGCTCTATCACGTAAGCCAATTCGACGGGCTAAACGAAGAAAAAATCAAGGAGCGGGATCTAACGGCCATCCAAAACTACCGAGAGACGGCCAAGAACCAAGCATACGAAGTCAGGATAGACTACGGCAAGACATTGGGAATTGGCGGAAATTTAGCAAAGCAGCTAGACAACCTAACCATAGCTCAAATCAAAGGCGTGGATTACTACAACCCGGCGCAAAGGCTTGATATGTCCAAAGAAGCCGAGAAAGCCAAAAAGCAGACCAAGCAAAAAGATAAGGGCATGGAGCAAGGCAGATAGGCTAAATCAAACTTAGGGTAGACGGGGCGAAAGCCCCAAATTTAAAGGGATTAAAATGTTATTTGAATTTTTGAATTTTTTAGGAGTCGGCGACGGGACAACCGCCAAAAAGCAACCGATAGGCGCGGATGACGCAAACATAAAAGAGGGGGCGGAAGAGTTTATCATCGAGATGCAAAGCCCGTATTTCCAAGAAGAGATCACGACCGAGACGATAATGAAAGACGGCAAAAAAATAGAAATCAAAAAGATAAAAACCTCAGAGCCGCTAGATAACAATAAGGCATTAATATCGATAAAAACCTATAAAAAAAATATAACGAGGGCGTAAAATGGCACAGCAGCAAGTAGCGAAAACGCTTTTAACGGATAGCAACTGGATAAACAAGACTCAAGCCGTTATGCAAGAAAACGTGATGAGTTTATTTGAAAAATTTTATCAAGGAGCTCACGATTTAGTTTATTCGACCGCCACGACGACGATCGTAATCTTAATAGTCGTATTTTGGCTGTTGGACAAGCTAAAAAACGGCTATCCGACGCGAGAGGAGACGTTTAACGCTATAAAATATATAATCAAGCTTTGCTTCATTTTTGCGGTTCTTAGCTCATTTAGCGCATATACCGGCGCCCTATACGTCCTGACTATACCCGAAAACATGATAACCGCGACGGTAAGCTCTATTTTTCAGAGTCAAGACTTCGGAACGATCGTGACGGAGTCGGCCAATAGAGTGGATAATTTAAGAGCTTTAATGTGGGAATACGGAACAAAGACCTATTTAAAGTCGCAAGAATGGTCTATGCTGGGATTAAGTTTTAATGGTCCGACGGATTACATAATGGCGGGAGTCGTAACGGCGTTTTTAATGATCCCGTTTTGGATATTTTACCTAGTATTTTTTATTCTACTAATCGGCATCACGATCGTTATATTTTTTAGCAAATTCGTGGCGTTTTTGATATTAAGCACGCTGCCATTGGTGCTGCCGTTTTTGATCACGCCGCGCTTTTTGCCGTATTTATGGAGCTGGTATAAGCTATACCTATCATACGCTATCATCGCCCCTTTGGCGTTTATCGCTTTAAATTTAGCGATGAATCCGATCACGGAGCTTGAAAAATATCAAAATGTCATAGGCGAATTATTTATAAAGCAGTTTGAATACTTGATAACCGGCGCGATCACTTGCATAACTGCGCTTTTCATAATCAGAAAGATACCGAATTGGATAAACGCAGTGCTAGGAACGCAGATGGAAAGCGGAGCCGGTGGAGTAATAGCAGGCGCGGTAGCCGGCGGCATAGCCGGAAAGACTTTGCTGGGCGGACTAGCTAGAAAAGCGACCGGGGGCAGCTTTATCGGCGGAGCGCTGCAAAGCTTCGGCAAGGCCACCGGCGGAAACGCAGTAGGGCAAATCACGAAAGCAGGACTAGACGCAAGCGTAAATCTTGGAAAAGATATAGGCAAGGGCACGAAAATGCTAGGAAAAGGCGTATATGACGCCTATAAAGTATTCCGCGGCGGATACGCGGTGCCGTAAGGTTTAAAATTTAGAAAATTCTTTTAAAAGGGGTAAAAATGTTCGCACAAGCTACGATCATAGGAAATTTAACCAAAGACATAGAGCTAAGATACATGGCTAGCGGTACGGCTATAGGCAATACCGCGATAGCCTCGACGCACAAATTTAATGCAGCAAACGGCGAGAAGCGAGAAGAGACATGCTTTATAGACGTAACTTTTATGGGTAAAAGCGCGGAAATAGCCAATCAATACTTGGCTAAGGGCTCAAGGATATTCATCGAGGGGCGGTTGAAATTTGACCGATGGACGGATAATAACGGACAAAACAGAAGCAAGCATAGCGTGATCGTCGATAAAATGATAATGCTTGATACCAAAGATAAGCAAGAAGCCGGGCAAAACGAGCAAGCCTATCCTACGCCACAGATAGAAAACGAGTATGAGGGTAACGCGCAAGATGCGCCATTCGAGCAATAAAATTTAACTAAGGAGTAAAAAATGGGCGATGCCGTAATTATTATCGAAAGCCCGAACAAGTGCGACAAGATAGAGCATATAACGGGCGCAAAGGTTTACGCTACCAAAGGGCATTTTAAAGAGCTAGCAAAGGAGATAGTGGTCGATTATACCGGCTATGAGCCGATATTCGAGATGAAAGAGCAAAGCAAGCACAGGATGAACGAAATTTTTAACAACTGTAAAGGCAAAGACGTCATCATAGCCACCGACCCGGACAGGGAGGGATACGGCATAGGCTACATGGTTTATGAGACGATTAAAAATATCGCAAAGAGCGTAAAGCGCGCCGAGTTTCACGAAATCACGGAAAGCGGCATCAAAAAAGGATTAGATAAAGCCGTGCCGTTTGCAAGCTCAAATTTAAAGGAATTTGATAGCTTTAAGGCGCGAGCGGTAGGCGATAAGCTGGTGGGCTTTATCATGTCGCCTGCTTACATCAACAAGCTCAACGATAAAAATTTATCCGTCGGCCGAGTCCAGACGCCCGCACTCGCCCTGATCGTAAAAAGAGAGCTTGAAATAAAAGAGTTTTTAGCAAGCCCGGCATCAAAACAGATTGACTACAAAATCAAAACAAAGCTAAAAACCAGCGATGGCGTAGAATTTACGGCCATAAACGATAATATTTTTAGCTCGAAAGACGAAGCGAACGCAAAAATCGCCGAGCTTAGCGGTAACAGAGCAAAAGTCTATCAAATAGACACAAAACAAAGCCAAATGAAGCCTCAAGCCCCGTTTAGAACCAGCCAAATGCAAGAAGCGGCAAACAAAAGGTTAGAGTTTAGCTCGGATAAGACCATGAGTCTAGCTCAAAAGCTATTCGAAAAAGGCCTTATCACGTATCATAGAACCGACAGCAATAGTCTATCAAATGAATTTATAGATGAAGTAGGCGTTAAATTCGGCAATGAAGAGTGGTACGAAAAAAGGGAGTATAAGGCCGGAAGTCAAAGCCAAGCGGAAGCTCACGAAGCGATCCGTATAAGCCATGTGCACGATTACGGCGAGATAGATGAAATAGCCGGGCGCGAAAGCCTAAGCGACGATGAAAAATCGCTTTATGAGCTTATTTTTCTAAATTCAGTCCTAAGTCAAGCCAAAAACGCCATAAACGAAAACAAAACATACGATATAGACGTCAAGGCTCTAAGCTTTAAGGCCAAGACCGGCAAATGCATTTATAAAGGCTTTAAGGGGGCTTTGAAAGAGCAGGCGGACGATGAAGACGAACGGGACAAAGATGTAGCGGAAATAGAGCTAAATTTAAACAAAGGCGATGAAGTGCAAATACTAGGCTTCGAGCTGCAAGAAGTTAAAAAGCAAGCCCCACAGCACTACAAGGAAAGCAATTTTATCTCCCTTTTGGAAAAAGAGGGCATCGGCAGGCCAAGCACGTACGCGACGTTTCTGCCTACGCTTTTAAAGCGGGAATTCGTAGTTATCGAGACCAAAGGCAAAAATCAAAATATCATAGCCACGCCAAAGGGCATAAATTTTATTGAGAGCGTCAAAGCAGACGACGAGTGGATCACGCAAAGCGAATTTACGAAGCAAATGGAGGGCGTGCTAGATGAGATAAGCGACAGCAAAGTAAATTATCTGGATTTTATAAAGCCGCTTCACGAAAAAATGGGCTTTAAAGAGCTAAGTAGCGGCGAGACCAAGCCTCCGAGCGAAGCTCAGTTAAATTTTGCGAAAAGTATAGCTTTGGATTTAAAAATAGCATTGCCGGGCAACATCGAAACAGACTGGAAAATTTGCTC
This sequence comes from Campylobacter rectus, assembly GCF_004803795.1. Lineage (NCBI taxonomy): Bacteria > Pseudomonadati > Campylobacterota > Epsilonproteobacteria > Campylobacterales > Campylobacteraceae > Campylobacter > Campylobacter rectus. Next base: position 563,473 of record NZ_CP012543.1, read on the forward strand.
GGATTTTATAAATAAGAATAAAGACAAAGCCATTCGCCCGCCGAGCGATAAGCAAATCAAACTAGCGCAAGATCTAGCAAAAGACAAAAAGCTGGAGCTGCCCAAAGGCTACGATACGGATCTGAAAATTTGTAAAGCGTTTATAGAAAAGGCATTGAAGAAGAAGTAACAAAGGATATAACATGGTCGTAAATAACACCGAAATCTTTTTTCGTGTTTGCCGTAAAACGACAATCGATGAAGAGCAAGATATAGCCGGGTTTTATTTCGGTAAAGAATATAAAGACACGTTGAACCCTGTATTTTTTGATATTTTTAAAAAATACAGGAGAAATTTAGAAAGTCGCTATGGGTGTATTATCGGCAAAGACGAATTTATATGCTTCGCAACAGAAAATAAGAAAAAATTTATTAAAGAGTTTGGTGGCGTACGTTCAGAACTAGCTTCATTTTTAGAGCCTTATTTAAATGATCCAGAGGCTGATTGCTTTGAAATTTGCTTTTTAAAATCGTATTTCGATGCAAAAAGCAAAACGGAACAAAAAGGGAAAGAATGAGCCAAATTTCAACCCAAAACGAGCTGGTAGAACAAGGCTGGATGGCGGATAAGGAAAAGAGAGCCAACGTCTATTTTGTGAAAGCCAAATACGAGATCGACGACGAGTTTTATACGAGCTTTGACGAGATCAGAGAAGAGCTACAAGACTATAAAGCGCACTTTAAAGGTAAAATCGTGGTCTGCCCGTGCAACGACGGCAAAAATAGCAATTTTTATAGATATTTCGCCTTAAATTTTAAAACTTTGGAACTAAAAAAGCTGATCACGACGACGTTTAACATCAACGAACCAAGCTCGAAAGGCACGAAAATAGAGATCACGAGTGACGGCATGAGCGAAACACAGTTGCGCGGTCAGGGCGACTTTCGCAGTGACGAAGTAAAGGAGATAATCGCGCAGGCCGACATCGTCGTAACCAATCCACCCTTCTCCCTTTTTAGAGAGCTTATAGATATAGCCCAAAGCGGTCAAAAGAAATTTTTAATCGTAGGCGGAACGTATTCGATTACCTATAAAAAGATATTTGAGCTATACAAAAATAACCAAATTTGGCTAGGAAATCACCAAGTAAATATTTTTACTCGCCCGGACGGCAGCAAAAAGAGGTTTAGCCACGTATCGTGGTTTACGAATTTAAAAAGCACCAAGCATCAAACCGGCGTAAGGCTGATGAAAAAATATAAAGGTAATGAGCACGAGTATCCGGAATACGACAACTACAAAATCATAGAAGTAACCAATTATAAAAACATACCGATCGACTACGACGGCGTAATCGGCGTGCCTCTTACGTTCTTTTTGCGGCACAACCCGGCGCAGTTTCATATACTAGGCTGCGATTTTGAGATCAAAGAAAAATACCCCGAGCTAGTCAAGCAGGACTACGCCCAAAGCAACACGAAATCAGCCGTCCTAAACGGGCAAGAGCTATTTATCAGGATAATGATTCAGCGAATCAACGGCCTTAAACCCAGAACTAGGGTAATAAATCAAATTTAGGGAGCAAATTTATTTAAAATCATGAAGAAGTCAAAGAAAACAGAATTATTTAACAGCCCCGCAAAGCGGTTTATATTGGTATTTTTAGCCATAAATTTGCTAGGGTTCGGCACGAACGTCGTTTTATATTTTTTAAAACTACCCAACAGGGTAGAAACGATACTAAACGCGGACGCTTTCTTTATAACGCTAGCCGCGATCTGCTACATCGCATTTAACGCAATGCTTTATTTAATCATAAAAATGCATTTCTTGCTATCGACTAGAAAAGAGTAGAAATTTATAAAATATTATTGTTATTTTTATGTAATTTTATCTAAAATATATCTCTTATTTTTGATATTATTTTAAGAAATAGTATTTTAATAATATATATTTTATTATTTATTAAGTTTAAGACGATATAATCATTTTAAATTTTTACGCAAAGGAGAGATGATGATAGTATCGATCTGCAACGAAAAAGGCGGCAGCGGAAAAAGTACGCTTGCCACGAACATAGCTATAAATCAAGGCATAGTAAAAGGCGAGCTGCTTTTGCTGCTGGATACCGACCCGCAAAAGTCGATCGCCACGTTTTTAAATATACGAAACGAAGAGGGGCATCCAAAGGCATTTGATTTCGCTTACAAATACGGCGAAAATTTAAAAGAATTTTTGCAAAGCGTAGATCGTGGCAAAGACATAGTCGTAGACACTGGCGGCCGAGATAGCAGAGAGATGCGAATAGCCATCGCGCTGAGCGATATAGTTATAATCCCGACCATTCCAAGTCAGTTTGACGTAAGCGTCCTAGATAAAATGGTCAATATCGTAAAAATGGCCAAAGAACAAAACGAAAAGCTACAAGCCTATATCGTGATCAATCGAGCCTCGACCAATCCATTTTTATACAAAAAGATAGACAGCCTGAAAGCATTCATCGAGGAGCTCCAAGAGGATTATATAAGGCTAGCAAGCACGATCATATTTGAGCGCGAGCGCTACAAAATAGCCACGCAACTAGGCTACGGAGTGGTCGAGATGAACGACGGCAACAAGGCGGAGCAAGAAATCAAGAATTTATGCGAAGAGATATTTTAAAAGGATAGTAAAATGAAAATAAATAAACTACTACTAATAGGAGCAGTTTGCGTGGGGTTACACGCTGAATCTATAACTAAACAGCAAGTATGCCATATGATAGACGCGTTATCTTATCAGCTTAATATAAAAGATTTGGGCAATAATGAGTTTACTATAAATTATAAAGACGGTGCGTTATACAAGTACGATAACCTAGACGAATACAAAAAGTGGTTTATTGAGTGCTATGACAGGGACAGGCTTATTGCTAGAATAATAGATAAGGGCAAAATCATAGAGAGAATAGATTCGTCAATAGGCAACTATAAATGGGTAACGTTTGAGCTTGAAAACTGCATCCTGAAAACTCTTGGAAAAGGTAGCGACTATGCGCCGATCGGTGAACCAAAATGTAAAAAAGATAGCGACCGACAGGAGATAAAATGACGATAGAGACGATAAAAGAAATTTTGGGCTGGCTTGATCAACACAGCTGGTATATAATATCCATATTTATACCGATAGGCTTATTTTGTATATTTTATAGCTCCAAGCAAACAGAAAAGGCGAATAAAGAACTTATAGAAAATTTAAAGAAGCTACTTAATGACGAAGAGTTTAATTTTTTGATCGACGATAAAAACAGGACAAAGTACTTACGCAAATTTAACGACATAATCAAAACAGAGATGTCGATAACAGAAGATAAATATATAGCTATTTTGGCAGATTTTCGCGATACGATAAAGGTCGATTTTCAAGAAAAGCTAAGGCTTGACGAGATAAGGAAGCAAATATTATGAAGCCCATTTTAGACGTTTGTTGCGGCGGCAGAATGTTTTATTTTGACAAAAAAAATGAAAGCGTAAATTTTTGTGACATCCGAAAGGAAAGCCATACACTCTGCGACGGCCGAAGTTTTGAAGTAAGTCCGGATACGGTGGCCGACTTTAGAAATTTACCTTTTAACGATGAGAGTTTTTACCTTGTAGTATTCGACCCACCGCACCTCAATAGGCTAGGATGCAACTCTTGGATGGCGAAGAAATACGGTAAGCTTAATACCGATTGGCGCAAAGACTTGGCGGATGGTTTTGGTGAATGCATGCGGGTACTCAAACCCAATGGAACGCTAATTTTTAAATGGAATGAAAACCAAATAAAATTGAGCGAGGTATTAAAATGCTTCCCTATAAATCCAATATTGGGACAAAAAACAACCAGGCAAACACATTGGCTAGTATTCTTTAAGAGAATATAAAAATTTATAATTTTTATCGCTTTTTTGGTATAAATTTAGGAAATTTATTATTTTTAGTTTTGTGAAAAATTAAAAATAATGCTATCTTAATTTTTAATATTTTATTTTTTATTAAGATTAAGAGATTAGAATTTTAAAAAAATAAAAGGGAAGAAAATGGACTTTAAAAGAGCAAGCAACTCTACGGACAAGCTGGAGGAATTTATAGCCGGGGCGGACACGCAAAAAGAAGCGCCGGCAAAAAAGAGCAAAGCGGCGATAGGAACGAAATTTTCAAAGGAGCTGGCCGTAAAAATACGAAAAAAGTACCCGACGTATACGCTAGCCAAATTTATAGAGCTAGCCCTGACTACGCCGATACCGCATATAAAAGACGATGTGCTGATAACAATTTATGATCAGGCCAAATGGTTCAACACCAGTATGAGCGAGTTTGTGCGGTTTAAAATGGGGCTTATAGAGGCGCCACAGCCAAACGATCCAAAGGACATGCAGCATATAAAAAATTATATCGTATTCGTAAGCGATGCCAAGAAAGAGAAAATCAGGCAAATCGCAGAGAACCTAGAAGTAAGCATCCTGACGTATTCGGACGTTAAAATTTTAGCCACATACGAGCTCAAAGATATTTTTACTTTTGACGAATTGATGCAGTTTAAAGCCGAAGCGAACAACTATGACCTAGATACGGACGAATACATTGCGATGAGAATAAGAGGATAGCGCAGAACCCGGCAATTTATTTGTGCCGGGAATGCGAGTTGTTTTAAGATAGTTTTAAGTCCCTAGAAGCCCTATAAACGACGAACGAGATCAGAGGGCGATAGGTTATACGCCCAAAGCGACAGGGGGCGCAGATTTAAGCCCCTATTCTTTCCGTTTTTTCATTCAAAATGAATTTGAACGAGTAGCCGACAACCTCTTTTTTGTTTTTATTTGAGATTTGCTTCTCAAATATAAGTTTTTTAAAGTAGCTCTCATTTAGTTCATTAATGGACGGCTGAATTACCCGGCAATCAAGATCTTTTGAGCCGTAGCACTCAGGCGCAGACATAAAATTTTCAAAATCAGATCTAGTAAAATTTACGCATTTAAAGCCGTCTTTATCGGGCTTTATGTTTTCGTATTGCTGTAAGAGTCGATATAAAGTCTTTGCAAATTTACCCCTAATCGCAACGAAGTCATAAAGATTTATTCTCATAAATTTAAGAGTTCCAAAAAGGACGTCAAGAGCGCGCTTATTCATTCTGAAACGAAGAATCTGCTTGTTTCTAAAAGTATCGATATCGGTAAAAAATACGCCGACGCTCAAAATTTCATCGTCTTCCGTGTGAGTAATCGATCTGTAAATCGCCGAACCCTTGCGACCCAAAACCTTATCGATAAATACCTTTATTTCGTCGTTGAATCTGGTTTTATTTATCCCTTTTTCATAAAAACGCGCAAGCTCGGAATACGGCATATCGATAAAGCCTTTATTTTCGGTATAGCCCATTTCTTTGGCATACCAGCAGATCGTAAAGAAAATATCATAATCCCTAGCGGTAAAGTTGATGGGAAATAAAACGGAATTCATTTTATTGCGAAAAACGAGCGAGCCGGCGTGATTTGGCTTGGCAACTTTTTTTGTAGTCTCGAGCACGAAATGTCCCTTTCCAAAATAGAAAGAAATTTCACTCATATCTATACCTCGCAGTTTAAAGATTTAACTGCTATAATAGAGTAAATTTAATGTGTTGCGACTTAAATTTTATAAAATCACCGAAAATTTAAACGAAGGAGCGAGCGTGAAAAAAATGTGGGAAGGGCGCTTTAGCGAGGCGAGTTCGGCGCTTTTGGAGGAGTTTAACGCCTCGATCGGCTTTGATAGGGCGCTTTGGCAAGAAGATATCGCAGGTAGCAAGGCGCACGCTCGGATGCTAGGTGCTTGCGGGATTTTAAAACCTGACGAGAGCGAAAAGATCATCGCAGGGCTTGACGCCGTGTTTGAGGAGATAAAAAGCGGTAAATTTGAGTTTAAAACCGCCGACGAGGATATCCACATGGCGGTCGAAAAGCGCCTAAGCGAGCTCATCGGAAGCGATCTTGGCGGCAGGTTGCACACCGCGCGCAGCAGAAACGATCAGGTCGCGCTTGATTTTCGCCTCTACGTGCTTAAAAGCGGTGCCGCGCTCGCCGAAAAAACTCGCGAGCTAGTAGAGGCTCTGCGAGATATAGCTAGCGAGCACGCGGACACGCTGATGCCAGGCTACACGCACCTTCAGCACGCCCAGCCCGTGAGCCTTGCCTATCATTTGCTAGCTTATGCGTTTATGTTTCGCCGCGACTACGAGCGCTTTGCTAGCTCGCGCGAGCGAAATAATCTCTGTCCGCTAGGCTCTGCCGCGCTTGCTGGCACGCCGCATCCGATAAATCGCGAGATGGTCGCGCAGCAGCTGGGGTTTGCGGGAGTGACGCCAAACGCGATGGATAGCGTCAGCGACCGCGATTTTGCGCTGGAGATTTTGTTTAACGTAAGCGTGCTGATGACGCATGCGTCGCGCCTGTGCGAGGAGCTAATCTTGTGGAGCTCGCAGGAGTTCGGCTTTGTCACGATCAGCGACGCGTACAGTACGGGCAGCTCGATCATGCCGCAGAAGAAAAACCCCGACGTGTGCGAACTAATCCGCGGCAAAACGGGGCGCGTAAACGGCAATCTCGTCGCTCTGCTAACGGTGATGAAGGGCTTGCCGCTGGCATACAACAAGGACATGCAGGAGGACAAGGAGGGCGTTTTTGACAGCGTCTCTACCGCGCTTGCGAGCCTTGAAATCTTAAAACAGATGTTAAAAACGGCTAAATTTAACGAGCAAAATATGCTCGCGATGACCAGGCGCGGGCACCTCACGGCGACCGATCTGGCCGACTTTTTGGTGCGGGAGAAAAACGTGCCGTTTAGACAGGCGCACTTTATCACGGGCAAGGCCGTGGCGTATGCGGAAAATTTGGGTCTAGATTTGAGCGAGCTAAATGCGCAGCAGCTTGCAAGCGTGGATGAAAGCTTGGACGCGGGCGCGGTTAAATTTCTTGATCTAAACGCTTCTAAGGAGGCGCGCAAATCGCAAGGAGGCACGGCAAATGAGAGCGTGGCGGCGCAGATTGAAATTTTAAACAAGTGGCTGAAAGGCTAAATTTAAGGAGCCAAATTTGACCGTGCGAGAGCTTTGCGAGTATATAACGGATGAGGGCAGACATATTTTCATTGAGGTCGGCGGGGCGATGAGAACGAAAAGGTGCGATAAAAAAGAGCCGGCTAACGCAGTTTTTTAAATGCGAGAATGAAATTTTAAGCGTTTTAAAATTTAAGCGGCGAGAGCGTAAAAATTATGCTACCAAAACGGGCGGTTGCATAGAAGCGGGCGTGGGCGTGAGGATGGCGGGGAATTTGCCCGATATTTTTAACTAAAGACGCGCAGAGCCGGCTTAAGATACGTGGGCAAGGTCGCGCGGGAGTTAAGGACGGCGCGGGCAGTCGGGCGAAATTTAGCACTAAGCTCAGGCGAGATCGCACTGCTTGAGACCTACAAGACAGATAGATAGACGGAGACCGATAATTAAATTTCGAAGCCGAGATAAACGAAATTTTAAATTTTTACCGCCGAAAGGCGAAAATTTCATTATAATTATAAAAAAATAAGGAGGAAAAGATGTTTGGAAGCGGATATAAAAAGGAGTTAGAAGATAAAAATGCGGCTCTAGCGCAAGAAAATAAAAGCCTAAAAGCGCAGATCGAAAAGCTGCAAAGTGAGTTGGAGGCGGTAAAATCTAGTGCGGTAGGCAAGGAAGATACGCCAAAGCCTCAAGCGGAGACGGTGAAACTACTGCTGGCCAGCTATGCCGACGGTATGAATTTCTTGCAAGGTACGATGGAAGAAAACTTACAAATGCTTGAAAACATAAACGAGCTAAACAACCTCACCTTCGCCAAAACGGGCGAGTTGCGCGAGCAAACGAGCTTTATCGTGGGCTCGATGGAAAACGTCCAGCAAATGAGCGGCGACTTGCAAAACGACGCTTCGTCCCTAAATGATAGCGTGATGTCTATCGTGGAGATCATAAATCTAATCAAAGATATCTCGGATCAGACGAATTTGCTGGCGTTAAACGCGGCTATCGAGGCGGCACGGGCCGGCGAGCACGGGCGCGGGTTTGCCGTCGTGGCCGATGAGGTGCGAAAGCTCGCCGAACGCACGCAAAAAGCGACGCTCGAAGTCGAGGTAAATATAAACGGACTTAAACAAAGTTCAAACACGATGATAGGAATGAGCGAGAATTTTTCTAAAATATCGGGCGATGTTATGCGGGTTTTGGGCGAATTTCAGGACGCTATCGCAAGCGTAAACGAAAACACGCAAAATATCTTAAATCAGGCTTTAAATTTGACCAACGAAGTCAATGTTAGCAACGGCAAAATCGACCACATAAATATGAAACTAAACGGCTACAGAGCTGCGCTTCACGGCGAATTTGAAAGCGTGCCCGACGTGGGGCACTGCCGATTTGGCAGGTGGTTTAGCGAGAAGGTCAAAAATATCATCGTAAAAGACGCCAAGGTCGTGCAGGACATCTCGCGCCACCACGAAAACGTCCATAGCGGGCTTGATAAGGCGATCAAAATTTTTGCCGGCGGCGGCAAAGACAACGCCGCAGGGGTGGAGATCCTAAAAGATGTGGAAAATTCGAGCAAAGTCGGCTTTGAGGCGCTACTAGACGCGGTTAGGATGGCAAGGAAATAATAAAATTCGGTCGCTCGCTTTTGCGGCGGGCGGTTAAATTTATCAAAATCGGCAGATTATGCGAAATTCGTATATTTTCAATATGTCTGCCGAGTATTATTGGTTTTTGACGGGCGTTTTAGCGCTTGCTTTTTAAGGCGGATCGATGCAAATTCGAACGGATTTAAAAATCGGTTTGCCAAGTCAAATTTAAATTTCCGCTCAAATTTAAGGCGCGTTTTGCAGGGCGGTTAAATTTGATTTATCTTTTTAACGGCATCAAATTTTACGGGATTTGGCTTAATTTGGCGCCGCATTTTTTACTAAAATTTTGATGCCGAACCCTTGCGAATTTATCGCGCTAAGGGTTGGTCCGCGCTATTTACTTCAATCTAAAATTTTGATTTTCTTTCGCGATTTTTTGAAGCTCGTCCAAGTTGTTTTCGGCTTGTTTTAAGAGCTCGTCGAATTTAAACCCTAGCATAACGATGCGGTAGAGCTCGGGCTTGTTTTTCTTCCAGTTATAAAGCGTTTTCGTATCGATATTTAAAATCCCCGCAATATCTCTTTTTGATAGATTATTTCCCATTTTTAGCCTTTTTATCGGGAATTTTCGAGAAAATAGGCTGACTTATCAACTAAGGAATAATTACTTTATATTTATATTTTATAAGGATTTATTCCTTAAATTTAATATCTCTTAAGGCTCGTTTCAGTAGCATTCTTCAAATTTTAAACGAGGAGTAAAAATGGCGTACAAATTTGATGAGGATTTGGAATTCTTGCGAGAGCTAAAAAGTAGCGATTTGAACGAGCTTGTGGAAATCCTAAAGGGCAAAGACGGCGATGAGAGAATGACAGAAGAATTTAGCAATAATGAGTTATTTAAAAAATTTTATCCCGATCATCAAAAGTATGTAGAATTAATTTTCGAGGAGTTGCAGTATTTTGGCGGAAATACCATAGTAAATAAAATTAGAGGTCACGGTGTTTTGTATAAGGAAATTTTATACGATGTCTGCAATAAGTTTAAGGTAAATTATAATAAAGCGCAAAATACTCAGCTCATAGAGCAAGCGTTATTTATGAAAGTTTTATCGGATAGCCTAGATAAGATGAGCGAGGAAGATCTAAAAGTCGTTTCGGAAGAGTTGGGGCTCAATACTACGAATTTTACTGCAGAAGGCATTACGTTGGCTTTACAAATAGCGATCAGGCAAAGCGGATTTATGGCGTATAAAATAGCTCTTATCGTAGCAAATGCCATCGCAAAAGCGATTTTAGGCAGGGGGTTAAGTTTGGCAGCGAACGCCGGCATCGCTAGGACTATCGGAATATTTGCCGGACCTATCGGCTGGCTGATTACCGGACTTTGGGTTGCCGTGGATATAGCCGGACCTGCATACAGAGTGACGATACCTGCGGTTATTCAAGTGGCTTTTTTGAGGCAGGTTTATTTAAATAAAGGTGAAGAATGATACTTGAGGCATTGTGGGGAGGTTTTAAAGCAGGAAAAATATTTTACGAGTTGAGCAATATGTTTTTTAATTGGCTTGAGGAAAAGGAAAAGCGTGAAAAACGCAGAAAACGCAACGCTGCAATAATCAGATGGCTAATCTATGCCGCCATTATACGGCTTTACTGATAGCTTTTTCGAATGGATTTATAACCGGTGGGATGGTTAAATTTAAAGCCTGATTCGGACTTTAAATTTTAAGCAAAATCAAGCGAGCCGACACGGATTAAAAGTCGGCTCGCTAAGTCAAATTTACACTCGGATTCCGAGCGTAAATTTTAAAAATTTAAAACGTGCTTTGCGGATCGGTCGCGGCATCCACCCAGCTGAGCTTTGCTCCGGCAAGCAGATGAAAGTGCAGGTGCATGACCTCTTGACCGCCGTTTTCGCCGCAGTTCGTGACCAGGCGATATCCGCTCTTATCCACGCCCATCAGCACCGCGACCTCTTGGATAAATTTCGTCATCTCGCCCATCAGCGCCCCGTCCATCTCCTGGAAATTTTCAAAATGCTTTTTCGGAATAATCAAAATATGAATCGGAGCCTTTGGATTTATGTCGTTAAAGGCTAAAAATTTCTCGCTTTCTAGCACCTTATTGCACGGGAGCTCGCCCGCTACGATTTTTTCAAATATCGTCATGATTTTCTCCTCGTTAAAATTTGGCTTAATTATAACAAGTAAAAGTTAAAATTTCGCGCCTTTTAGGCAGATTTTATTAAATTTTGACTACAATCTAACCCAAAATTCAGTAAAGGTAAAAACTTGCAAGAGTATAGAGAAAGTATCGCAAAATGCGGGAATTTGGCGGATTTAGACAAGATTCGCGTCGCGCTACTTGGCAAAAAGGGCGCGATCACGTCGGAGTTTGCTAAGCTTAAGGATATGGACGAAGCGGCCAAGAAGGAATTTGCGGCAAATTTAAACAAGCTAAGAGACGAATTTGAAGCGCTTTTGGCGGCTAAAAAAACCGAGCTTGAAAGCGGCGAGATAAAAGCCAAGATGAAGGCTGAGGCCATCGACATCACGCTATTTAACGAGCCAAGCGGCGCGGGCGCGCTGCATCCCGTGATGGCTACGATGGATAAGATCATCGAGTACTTTATGATGCAAAATTTCTCGCTCGAGACGGGACCGCTGATAGAAGATGATTTTCACAACTTCGAGGCGCTAAATTTACCTAAATACCACCCTGCGCGCGATATGCAAGACACGTTTTATTTTAAGGATTTTAGACTGCTTCGCACGCACACTAGCCCCGTGCAGGTGCGCACGATGATGAGCAAAAAGCCGCCGATTCGCATGATAGCGCCGGGAACGGTATTTCGCCGCGATATGGATCTAACGCACACGCCGATGTTTCATCAGGTGGAAGGCCTCGTGGTCGAGGAGGGCGGCGCAGTGAGCTTTGCAAATTTAAAATCAATGCTTGAAAATTTCTTAAAATATATGTTCGGCGACGTTAAAGTGCGCTTTCGCCCTAGCTTTTTCCCGTTTACGGAGCCTAGCGCGGAGGTCGATATCAGCTGTATCTTCTGCCATAGCGAGGGATGCCGCGTGTGCAAGCAAACGGGCTGGCTCGAGGTGCTAGGATGCGGCGTGGTCGATCCGAACGTCTTTAAGGCCGTCGGCTACAAAAACGTGAGCGGATACGCATTTGGACTTGGAGTCGAGAGATTTGCGATGCTGCTTCATCAAATTCCCGATTTGCGCTCGCTTTTCGAGGGAGATTTAAGATTATTGGAGCAGTTTAAATGATAATTTCAAGAAATTGGCTAAACGAATGGCTGGACATCTCAAGCGTAACGAGCGAAACGCTGCTAAAGACGTTAAATTCGATCGGGCTCGAGGTTGATAGCTTTAAGGAGATCAGGGTACCTAAAAATATCGTCGTAGGCTACGTAAAAAGCAAGATAAAACACGAAAACGCCGAGAAACTAAGCGTTTGTCAAGTGGATGTAGGCGGCGAGACGCTACAAATCGTCTGCGGCGCGAAAAACGTCGAAGCCGGACAGTTCGTGCCGGTGGCGCTATCAGGCGCCGTTATGCCAAGCGGCCTAGAGATAAAGAGGGCAAAGCTACGCGGCATCGAGTCAAACGGTATGATCTGCTCATCCGTCGAGCTAGGCCTCGTAAAAACAAACGACGGCATAATGCCGCTGGATGAAAGTATCGGCGAGCTAAAACTGGGTAAAGAAATTTGCGAATACCCGCTACTAAACGACGATATCATCGAGATCGAGCTAACGCCAAACCGCGGCGACTGTCTGAGCGTCTACGGCGTAGCGAGGGATCTATCGGCTGCGCTTGATTTGCCGCTAAAAGATGCCGCCAGATACGAAGAGGGCGAAAATTTGCTCGGTATCGGGCGCATTTTGGCTATCCACGCCGAGGAAAATTTACAAAGCGGCTTTCAGTACCGAGCCTTTGAGATAAAAGAGTATTTTGATGAAAATTTGCTGATGAAGATCCGTTTGGCGCTGATCGAGTGCGATAAGCAAAACCGCATCGAGCGCCTGCTAGACTACGCTACGCACTCAACCGGCGTGCTATTTAGCGCGTATGATTACGCCAAGCTCAAAAAGGACGACGAGCGCGCTGTTTTTGACTTGCAAAAAGGCACAAATTTAGCGACTGAAATTTTAGCCGGCGGCGAGCTTTTGGGCGTTGGCGGCGTATATCAAACGGACGCGGCGAGGCTTGACGAAAATAGCAAACTAATCATAGTGGAGGCTAGCTACACCGATCCTCAAGTGATCGCGACCACCGTCTATGAGGACAAGCAAATGCCGCGCCGAGCGCAGGTTTATCGCTCGCTAAGAGGTAGCGAGCCAAACGTCGGTTTTGGAGCCGATTTTTTATTTAAACAGCTAGCTGCGCTAAAATCGGTAGCGCTTTATGCGGGCTCTCAGCAAAGCGTAATGACGCGCGAACCGAAGGTAGTGAGCTTTACGATGAGCGAAATGCAAAAAATGATCGGTCAAGAAGTCGCTCAAAACGACGTTGTGAGGATACTTAAAAAGCTTGGATTTAGCGTAACTTTTAACGCCGAAAAAGAGGGCGCGAACGTGAAAGTACCGTTATTTCGCCACGATATCGTAAATGCGCAGGACGTGTGCGAGGAGATCGTGCGAATGGTCGGTATCGATAATATCGCCTCAAAGCCGCTAAATTTCAGCGAAGCTAACCGTATAAACGATACCTTTACCGACTACAAAAACGCTCTAAATTTGCGTAAAAAAGCCGCTGCGGCCGGATTTTTCGAGAGCGTGCATTATGTATTTGACGATGCTGGCGAGCTAGCGGCGCTCGGTTTTGCGCCTTGTAAGGCCGAGATAACCAACCCGATAAATAGCGAGCTAAACACGCTAAGACCGACGCTTGCAAATCACTTGCTAAAATCGGCCGAGCGAAACGTAAAAAATCAGCGCAAATCGGTCAAAATTTTTGAATTCGGTAGCGTATTTAGCGAGGATGGCGAGCAAAGCGAGAGATTTGGCTTCGTAGCTAGCGGACTTACAAAAGAGCCCAGCCTGCTAAACGGCGCAAAGCCTGCCGATATCGACTTCTTAGGCTTTGCTACGGCCGTTAGAAACGCGGTCGGCGAATTTGAGCTAAAAGCGTGCGACGATGTAAAATATCTAAGCGAATTTGAACAAGCTAAAATCTATCAAAACGGCGTTTGCGTTGGTTATATCGGCCGCGTAGACGTACGAGTCGAGGCTGCGCGCGACCTGCCGCGAACCTATCTTTGCGAGATAGAGTTTGAAAAGCTTAAATTTGATATCGCGGTCGTCAAAGCCTACTCGAAATTCCCTGCTATCAGCAGAGATTTGAGCCTAATCGTGCCTAAATCCATGAAATTTGAAGCGATAAAAGAGTGCATAAATGCGCTAAAAATCGAGTGCCTAAAAGAATTTGCGCCGGTTGATATATATTCAGACGAAAAGCTCGGAGACGACGTAAGCCTGAGCGTCAAATTTAACTTCCAAGACATACAAAAGACGCTTGAAGACGAGGAAGTGGCGGCGATAATGGATAAAATTTTGGACGCTTTAAAGCAAAATTTAAATATCGGACTAAGATGAAAGTTTACGCATTAAGAACGCCGATAAGCGCGAGCTTGGAAAACATCGCGGCGGATAAGTCCATCTCGCATAGATGCGCGATATTTTCGCTTTTAAGCGATAGGCCAAGTCGCGTGAAAAACTATCTAAAGGCCGAGGATACGCTAAATACGCTAGAAATCGTAAAAAATTTGGGCGCGCATATCGAGGAAAAAGAGGGCGAGCTAATCATAACTCCGAGCGCAAATTTAAAAGAGCCTAGCGTTGTTTTAGAGTGCGGGAACTCTGGCACGGCGATGAGGCTTTTTATGGGCTTTTTGGCCGCTAGCGAGGGCTTTTTCGTGCTAAGCGGAGACGAGTTTTTAAATCGGCGTCCGATGGCGCGCGTGGCTAAACCGTTAATTAGCGTCGGAGCTAAGATAGACGGCGCAAACGGCGGAGATCACGCGCCACTGGCGATACGCGGCAAGAAGCTGGAGTATTTTAAATTTGATAGTAAAATCGCCTCTGCGCAGGTAAAATCGGCACTGATTTTGGCGGGACTAAAATCAAACGGCTGCGAGCTTAGCGAACCTGAGCTTAGTCGCGATCACACCGAGCGTATGCTAAAAGGTATGGGTGCTGGTTTGCAAATTTTACCGCACGGCGTCAAAGTGGGGCCGATGAGCACGCCGCTAAAACCGCTTGAAATTTGCGTACCAAACGATCCTAGCTCGGCATTTTTCTTTGCCGTAGCCGCAGCGATAATCCCGAATTCTCACATCGTGCTAAAAAACATGTTGCTAAATAAAACGCGCGTGGAAGCCTTTAAAATTTTATCCAAAATGGGCGCGCAAGTAACGTTTAAAGAGACTTCCGGCACATACGAAAGTATCGGCGAGATTGAGATAAAGCACACACCGTTAAAGGCCGTGGACGTGAGCGAAAATATCTCATGGCTAATCGACGAGGTGCCCGCACTTGCCATCGCATTTGCAAACGCGCAGGGCACGAGTAGCGTGAGAAACGCAAAAGAGCTTCGCGTCAAAGAGAGCGACCGCATCGCGATCATGGTGCAAGGTCTGCGAAAATGCGGGCTTGAGGTCGAAGAATTTGAAGACGGCTTTAGCGTAAAAGGCGGCGAGGCAAACTGCGCTATCATCGACAGTAGCGGCGACCACCGTATCGCGATGAGCTTTGCGGTGCTCGGGCTAAAATGCGGAATGGTTATAGAAAAGAGCGAATTTATCGCGACTTCGTTTCCGAATTTTAGCGGGATTTTAAGGCAACTTGGAGCTAGCGTTGAGGATTGAGCTTGCTAGCAGTTACGGCTTTTGTTTTGGCGTCAAGCGCGCGATAAAGATCGCCGAAAACGCCAAAGATGCCGTAACTATCGGCCCTATCATCCATAACAACGACGAGATAAATCGCCTGAATAAAAATTTTAACGTCAAGACGCTTGAGGGCATAGATGAGATCAACGGTGCAAAAAAGGCGATCATCCGCACGCACGGTATCACAAAAGGCGACCTAGCCGAGCTAAAAAAAAGCGATATAAAGGTGATCGACGCGACGTGCCCTTTTGTCACCAAGCCGCAGCAAATTTGCGAGAAAATGAGCAAAGAGGGCTATGATATCGTGATATTCGGCGATGAAAATCACCCCGAGATAAAGGGCGTGAAATCATACGCCGTAGGTAAGGTTTTCGTCGTGCTTGATGAGGGTGAGCTAGCTGGCGTTAAATTTGCGCAAAAAGTCGCCGTCATCAGCCAAACTACGCGCAAGGTAGAAAAATTTATGCAAATCGTAAATTTTTTGATGCTTCGCGTGAAAGAAGTGCGCGTTTTTAATACGATTTGCAACGCGACGTTTGAAAATCAGGAGGCGGTTAAAAATTTAGCCGCAAAGGCCGATGCAATGGTGATCGTGGGCGGTAAAAACAGCTCAAATACGAAGCAGCTTTATCTCATCTCAAAAAGTGCGTGCGAGGATAGCTATCTCGTAGAAAACGAATCCGAACTCGAAAGAGCTTGGTTTGAGGGCAAAAATCTGTGCGGAGTGAGCGCAGGAGCCTCGACGCCCGACTGGATCATTCAAAAAGTGGTTGGTAGGCTGGAGAGCTTTAAAATTTAATAATCTCGCATTACTTTTTTAAATAAAATTTCAAAATTTAACCCTGAAATTTAGTAAGTTAATCTACAAATAAGTTAATATTAAGTAAAATTGGCGCTAATTGTGTTAAAAAGCAAAATATACAAAAAAGGAACAAGATGGCTGCGGTGAACAAAAAAGTTCAGCTTAGTAAGGCAAACGACGATATCGAAGAAGTCGATTTTGCCGCAATGTTAGAGGAGTCTTTTAAAAAGACCGAAGAAGATAGCGACGGAATAATCGTTGATATCAAGGATAGCGAGGTTTTCGTAAACGTCGGTAAAAAGTCGGAGGGGATTTTAGATATTTCCGAGATCCAAGACGAAAACGGAGAGATTAAATTTAAAGTAGGCGACACGATAAAAGTCGTAATAACCGGTTCAAGAGGCGGAAAGCCGATCGTCTCTCATAAAAAAGCGCTTAGAAAAGAAAAAGTAAAAGCTTATATCGACTCATACAACGAAGAAAATCAAGACGTATTCGACGTAAAAATCATCGGTAAAAATAAAGGCGGTTTCGTCGCTCAAAATAGCGACGGAGTAGAGTTTTTCTTGCCTCGCTCTCAAGGAGGTTTTAAAGATGCAAACGCAGTCGTCGGAAAGTCGTTTAAAGTAAAGGTCATAAAGATAGACAAAGACGAGCAAAGCATCATCGTATCGAGAAAAAAACTCCTCGACGAAGATAGAAAAAGAAAAAGAGAAGCGATATCCGCAGTCGCTGAAAATACGGACGTGATAGAAGGCGTGGTCAAGAAAATCACCACCTACGGTATGTTTGTTGATGTCGGCGGCGTAGATGGCCTTGTGCATTACAGCGAGATAAGCTACAAAGGCCCCGTAAATCCGGGCTCTATCTACAAAGAGGGCGATAAAGTTTTAGTAAGGGTTATCAAATACGACAACGAGAAAAAGCACCTATCTCTATCTATAAAAGCCGCGACTCCGGATCCTTGGGAAGAGATAAAAGACGGACTAGAAGTAGGCGATACGATAAAAGTAACCGTCAGCAACATCGAGCCTTACGGCGCATTTGTAGATCTTGGCAACGATATAGAAGGCTTTTTGCACATTTCTGAAATTTCATGGGATAAAAATATCAAAAACCCTAAAGACCATATTAGCGAAGGCGAGGAGCTTGACGTCGAGGTCATCGAGATAGATGCAAACGATCGCCGCCTAAGAGTAAGCCTTAAAAATTTACTTAAAAAACCGTTTGACGAATTTAAAGCTAAATTTAAAGAAGGCGACGTTACAAAAGGGGTGGTTACTAGCGTGACGAACTTTGGCGCATTCGTTAGGATCGGCGCGGTTGAGGGCTTGCTTCACAACGAAGACGCTTCTTGGGACAGAAACGATAAGTGCAAGGATTTGTTTAAAATAGGCGACGAGATCGAGGTTAAAATCATCAAAATCGATGCTAACGAGCAAAAAATTTCACTTAGCCAAAAAGATCTAAAACAAAGTCCGGTGCAAGCCTATGCGAAAAAATTTAACGTAGGCGATATCGTAACGGGTAAAATTCGCGACATTAAGGATTTTGGCGTATTTGTGGAGCTCGGCGATAACGTAGATGCGCTCATCCGCAAAGAGGACCTCGGTAACGTAAGCGCTGAAAGCCTAAACATAAACGACAATATCGAAGCCGCGATAGCCTTTATCGACGAGAAGAAAAACAGAATCCGTCTAAGCATCAGACGCTTAGCTCGTCAAAAAGAGCGTGAAGTGCTAAACGAGATAAACAGCGACGATAAAGTTACCTTGGGCGATATTATCAAAGAGCAGCTATCATAACTAAATGAAGCGATATCTGCTCTGGGGCGCGATGGCTTTTTTATCGGTTTTTGTCTGTATGTGCGGCGCTTTGCTGTATAAGTACGCGGACGTAAATTTAAAAGAGCCGACGCCTACGGAGCTAAAAATGTCGCAAAATAACGAGGAGCAAAATTTGAGCGCCGGCCCTGCTTTATGGGTCGGCGAAATGGCGAATTTAGCTCCTAAAAAATACGCCCTGGCAAGCAACGAGATATTTATAGAATTTAGAGATGAACCAAAAGCCGCTATCAAAACGGCTTATCAGTTGATGATCGATAAAAACGATCTTTACTCGATGTTTTGCCTTACTCAAATTTTAAAAAACATACCCGTCGATTTTAGCGTAGTAAAAGAAAATTCGCAAAATTTAATTTACATCAACACGCAAGATAACGGCGTTTTAGACCGCATTATAAACGAGCTTAAAGCGTATGATATACGCTCAACATTCAAGGAGATCAGGCTATGAAAACGATAATGGTGTGCGACGCGATACATAAAGTCGGCTTTGAAATTTTAAATCGCGAAGAGGATATAAAAGTAATAGACGCGGTGAGCGTGCCTAAAGATAAGCTTTTAGAGATATTGGGCGAGGCCGATGTGGCCATCACGCGAAGCTCGACCGAGGTCGGCGAGGCGTTTTTAAGCGCGGCGAAAAATCTAAAAGCTCTCGTGCGCGCGGGCGTGGGCGTGGATAACGTGGATATGGACGGCTGCTCAAAGCGCGGTATCATCGCGATGAACGTCCCTACGGCAAACACAATCGCCGCAGTGGAGCTAACGATGGCTCATATGTTAGCCGCCGCCAGATCCTTTCCCTATGCTCACAACGACCTAAAAATCGACCGAATTTGGAAGCGCGAGAAATGGTACGGCGTCGAGCTTTTTAACAAAACTCTAGGCGTTATCGGCTTTGGCAATATCGGCTCTCGCGTGGCGATTAGAGCCGCGGCTTTCGGTATGAAGATCGTCGCTTACGATCCTTATATCGATCCTTCGAAAGTAACCGATATGGGCGGCGTTTATACGCGAAATTTCGACGACATTCTAGCCTGCGACTTTATCACGATCCACACGCCAAAGACCAAAGAGACGACCAATATGATCGGCGAGGCGGAGATCGCAAAGATGAAAGACGGCGTGCGCCTCATAAACTGCGCTCGCGGCGGTCTTTACAACGAAGAGGCGCTGTATAACGGTCTAAAAAGCGGCAAGATCGCGTTTGCCGGCATCGACGTATTTTCAAAAGAGCCCGCGACCAGCCATCCGCTGCTTGAGCTAAACAACGTCAGCGTCACGCCTCATCTTGGCGCAAATACGCTCGAATCTCAAGCCAACATCGCTGTAGCGGCTGCCGAGCAGGCTATCTCTGCAGCGCGCGGCATCAGTTATCCAAACGCGCTAAATTTACCGATAAAAACGGAAGATTTGCCGCCCTTTGTCGAGCCTTATATCGAGCTTACGAGCAAGATGGCCTTCCTCGCCGCTCAGATCAACAAAAAGGCGATCAAGGCTATTCGTATCGAGACGCACGGCCCGATCAGCGAGTATGCAAACTCTATGCTCACTTTCGCCATCGTCGGCGCTTTAAAAGAGAGCCTCGGCGACACGATAAACTACATAAACGCTAAATTTTTGTGCGACGAAAAGGGCATAACGACCGAGAGTAGCGTCGGCGGCGACAGTATTTTCAAAAATAAAATCACCGTTCGCATCACGACCGAAAACGACGTCGTGACGATCGGCGGAACGGTGTTCGGCGAAAATCAGCAGCGTATCGTAACCATAAACGGCTTTAAAACGGACTTTAAACCTAAAGGCAAGATGATTATCTTTAAAAACAACGACGTTCCCGGCGTTATCGCGCAGATAAGCACTATTTTAGCGGCAGAAAAGATAAACATCGCCGATTTCCGCCTAGGACGCGACGATCACGGCATGGCGCTTGCGGTGGTGCTGGTCGATGAAAAGATCACTAAAGAGACGCTGGCCAAGCTAAACGAGCTTGACGTCTGCGTCTGGGCGAAATACGCTGTCGTCTAAATTTAAGCTCGAATTCGGTCTTAAATTTAAAGAAAGAGTAGAAAAATGAAAATTTTATTTTTTATTCCGATTTTATTTTTGATCGCCGGCTGCGAGAGCGAGGCGCAAAAGCAAAGCACGAAAAATTTCGAGAAAATTTTGACCGAAAAAAAGAAATTTCAAAAGATACAAAAAGACGAGCCTAGCGTGAGCGAGCAGTTAAAAAGAGAGATCTACTCGCAGTCCGAGCAAAGTAAAAGTAAGGAAAAAGGCGAGTTTAAATTTAAACCCTAAATTTAAGCGTTTTTTATTTTGGCGATCGCGGTCAAATTTTGCCGCCTCGCCGCTTCTTAAACTGAACTAAAAATTTTTTTGATATAATCACCCTTTAAAACCACAAGGAGAAAAAATGGCAACCTATTCTATGGGCGACCTAAAAAAAGGACTAAAGATCGAGCTGGACGGCGTTCCGTATAAGGTCGTCGAGTATCAGCACGTAAAACCGGGCAAGGGAGCGGCTTTCGTGCGCGCGAAAATAAAATCTTTCATCGACGGCAAAGTGCTTGAAAAGACGTTCCACGCGGGCGACAAATGCGACCAGCCTAATTTGGAAGAAAAAGAGATGCAGTATCTCTACGACGACGGCGAGTTCTGTCAGTTTATGGACACCGCGACCTACGAGCAGGTGGCGATCAGCGACGAGGACGTGGGCGATGTCAAAAAATGGATGATAGACGGTATGATGGTTGAGATTTTGTTTCACAACGGCAAGGCTATCGGCGTAGAAGTACCGCAGGTGGTCGAGCTAAAGATCGTCGAGACTCCGCCGAATTTTAAAGGCGACACGCAGGGCGGCAAAAAGCCTGCGACTCTTGAGAGCGGCGCAGTCGTGCAGATACCTTTTCACGTGCTTGAGGGCGAGGTCATCCGCGTAGATACCGTCCGCGGCGAATACATCGAGCGCGCAAATAAATAATCGCAGTCGTCAAATTTGATGAAAGCAAAATTTGACGAGCTCATAGCCCAAGTAAAGCCGCTATTTAAAGATAACGGCTTTACTAAAAACGGGCTAAATTTCTACAAAAATACTCCCGAATTTATATATGTCGTAAATTTTCAAAAAAGTAGCGGCAATACTGCATTTAAAACCAGATTTTACGTAAATTGCGGCATTTACGGCGCATTTATCGACGCCGCAACCCGTAAAGAAACCGTCTCAAAACCCAAAGAATACGAATGCCATTTTAGAGAAAGAATTTCATCTATCATAGACTCCAAGACCGCCTACTATGAAATCAATGAAAATACCGACACGGCAGCGCTTTGCAAAAATTTATCAAGCGATTTAAAAGCGGCGTTTATATTTTTTGACGAGATAAAAACCGAACGAAATTTGATTGGTTTGATGTTGGAGCGAAACGGCCTAGCGGTGATTGACCAGCTTTTTGAATATTTACTCATAAAGCATGAGCAAGAAATTTTGATCCGCCAAGCGTTAAATTTATTTCAAAAATACGGAAATGAAGCTAGATGGAAAATTTTCGAGGGGCGTATAAACGGATTGCTTAAAAAATACGAAAAAGACGAGATAAAATTTGAAAGAATTTAAAGCCAAAGCCTAAGCCTCGGCTTAGACTCTAAACTGATTTTTTAACGTTATCGACTAGAGCAACGATCTCTTCGTAATTTGGCAGGGCATTTACCTCTGTGCCGATGAGATCTTTTTTAGAAAAGATTATCTTTCCATCTACTTCGATTATGAAGTTTCCGCCGCTACCGACGATTTTGCTAACATTAGCGCCTGGAATTTGACTTAAAAATTCATCTTCTACACGAGAAGCTACCGGTCTATAGTTTCAAGAATTGCAATATGTAATCTTTACTTCCATTTTCCTTCCTTTCGAATTTAAAGTGCGCCGATTATAGCGTAAATTTAGCAAACGGCGGTATAATTATGAAAAATTTAAGGAGACGATATGAAAAAAGTTGCCGTGATTTTTGCCGACGGGTTTGAGGAGATAGAGGGCGTTAGCATCGTCGATGTGCTTAGACGAGGCGGCGTGGAGGCTCATATGGTCGGGCTTGACAAGCTACCTATTACAGGCGCTCACGGGATGAAATTCGTATGCGATATGACGCTTTACGACCTTGAGATCGAGGAGTATGATATGCTGGTTTTGCCGGGCGGGTATCCCGGTGTCACAAACCTCTCCGGCAATCTAAAAATGAGAGAGACGATCAAAAAGTTTGACAAAAAAGGCAAATTCGTCGCCGCTATTTGCGCTGCGCCGATAGCTCTTGGGGTGGCCGAGGTGATGAAGGGCGAGTTTACTTGCTATCCTAGCTGCGAGGCTAACGTCGAGGGCGGAACGTACGTGAGCGACAAAAACGTCGTGCAAAGCGGAAATATCATCACTTCAAAGGGTCCCGCCACCGCGATGGAGTTTGCTTTGCAGTTGGTTAAAATTTTAAACGGCGAGCAAGTTTATAACGAAGTGAAAGACGGTCTTTTGTTTGTAAAATAGCCTTGTTGCGTCAAATTTGACGAGTATGAAATACGTCTGCGTATCTGTTTAGGCAAAAGGCGTCGAAGTCAAAGTTTGATAAAATGTATAAAATTTGCCGAATTTAATATACTATATAAATTTTGGCTCTAAAAAATAGGGCGCAGCCTAAAAAGGCTAAAGCCGGCGCGGTTACGGCGGTTTATGGCGAGCGTAAGTCGAGATAAAGCGCCGGATAGCGCCAATTTATCGCTAAACAAAATAAGCTCAACTAAATTCGAGCTTATTTTTAAGGGCGTTAAAATTTAGCAATTTAGTAAAATTTGTTTCGGTAGAAACGCGTAGATTGTTAAAGCGGTCGCGTTTTATTCGGCTCACGTAAAAATATGCGAGGCGCCAGGATCAAAACCGATAGTTCCGACATCGTGATTCGGACGTCGGCATTTTATCTTGGCGATGTCGCAAAAACCATAAAACGAACTCTTGTTTAGAATTTTTAGTTCAAATTTAACCGGCGAGCGGGCATTAATCATAAAATATACAAACTTTGCAAAAGCGCCTTTTTGACGACACTAAACGATTTTAGGCATAAAATTCGTCCGCGATAGCGAGGCGATACGAGTTGTAAATTTGCCGCATCACCGCCAAAACCCCAAAATTTACGGCAAATTTATCCGATCAAAAACCGTCAAAAATAAATAAAATTTCAAAAATCGGCGCCAATGTTTAAAATCAATAAAAAATTATAAAAATTACGTTTTGTATCTAGCTTTTTTATTTAAATTCAGGTATCATCTCTTAACCGATTTATCGGGAATTTGATTTAAGGAAACGTTACTGTGAATATTTACGTCGGTAACTTGTCATATCGTATGACTGAGGCAGAGCTTAAGGATACATTTGCGCCGTTTGGCGAAGTAAAACGCGCAAAAATCGTCAAAGATCGCGATACGAATCGCTCCAAAGGATTCGGATTTGTCGAGATGGAGAACGATGCAGACGCGCTAAAAGCGATCGAAGCGCTAAACAACAAGGAAGTAGGCGGCAGAGCTCTAAGAGTAAACGAATCTAAACCTAAAGAATAATCCGGCCGTCAAATCTGACGGCTTTAAACTAATTTTTAGATTTAAGCTTTTTAACCAAATTTCGCTCCAAATGAACCAAAAAATCATCTCCCGTATCGCTCCGACGCCAAGCGGCTTTTTGCACGCGGGCAATGTTTATAACTTCTTGTTGACCTATCTTTTTACCCGTGCGTTTGACGGGATTTTACACTTAAGGATCGATGACTACGACTTGCCGCGCTACCGCAGGCAATACGTGGAAAATATCTTTCGCGTGCTTGATATGCTGGGCGTTGATTTTGACGGCGGACCCGGCGGAGTGGGGGAATTTGAAGCCGAATTTAGCTCGAAATTTCGCCTCGGCGCTTACAAAAACGCGCTAAAAAAGCTCGAACAAAAGGGCGTTTGCTACGCTTGCGAGTGCTCGCACTCGATGAAAAACTCGTTTAAAAACGGCATTTATACGCGGGTTTGCGCGGATAAAAATCTTAAATTTAAAAAAAACGAAACGGCTATGCGGCTAAGCACTATCGACGGAGCGCAAATTAACGTTCGGCAAAATTTGATAAATTTTGACGCTTTGGGGTGCGACTCCTGCGGGGAGGCGAGGATGGCGGGCGGGCTTTGGAGTAATGCGCAAAAAGCGCAAGACGGCACGGCAAACGGTTTAAAAAATTTGACAAACTTGCGCGGCTTTGGCGGAGGCAAACCCGGCGATAAGAAATTTAACCTAAATGCGGTAGAGAATCCGAAAAAATGCATTTTAAATTCGGCAAATTCGGACGGCTTAAATTTGACGGACGAAGCAGCGTTTGAGACGGAAAAATTCGCGCAAACTCAAAGCGTAAATTTGGCTCAAAATTTGGGCGATTTCGTCGTTTGGAAAAAGGACGACACGCCCGCGTATAATCTTGCTAGCCTCGTGGATGACGAGATATTGGGCGTAAATTTACTAGTGCGAGGCGAAGATCTGCTCGCGTGCTCGGCGGCACAAAAGTACATGGCGCAGATGCTGGGCTACGTTTTTGAAAATGCAAATTTCATCCATCACGGCCTGCTGGTACAAAGCGGCAAAAAGCTATCCAAAAGCTCGCGCGCACCGGCGGTAAACGTAGCGGACGGCGCCAAAATCCACTATAAATTCGCCGCTCTTAAGCTCGGGCTCGATGCATCAAAATGCGACACTTTGTCAAATTTGCTTGAGATGTTTAAAGAGAAATTTGGCCGATAAATTTTGCAATATGTAGCCTTTGCATTTATCGCTTCGCTAAATAAAATAATATTTTTTAACCTTGTCGATATCTATATTTTTTCTGTCCAAAAAATAGGTTCTGATCTCTGCATATTTGTCTTTATCAAAAATAAAAATTATAAAATACTTTTTACAAAGCGCGTGATAATATGTAACGAATTTGACGTTTGGATAATGCGGCTCGTCTATGATAATAGCTGGAAACGGCGTAAAACCGCTCAAATTTCCTTGCGTTCCCAGCTGGAAAAATATTTTTATGATTATATTTCCAAGATATATAAAAATCACGAATAAAACAACAAGCAGTAAGCTGCCGGACATACCAAAAAAGCCACATAATACTATGATATAAAAGACGATATCACGCGCGCCTTTGTTTGGCATACTGGCGTCCAGCGGTTTGCAAATCAACTCATCTAAATTCTTAAGCGATGAAGTATGCTTTAAAATGCCGTTTTCGTAAAATTTAACCGAATCGTTCACAAAATGGACGGTATCTTTTTTCTTTGCCACATGAAAGAAGTAGTTGATAATCATCCAGCACACCATACAGACCAATGCCGCGACAAACGACAAGATGTTGTCCATACTTTTATCCTCAACCCACCTCATAATAAAAATAGTTATGATAATGCTAAACGCCAGTGGCATAAAAAATAATGCCTCTACAAAAAAATCCTCGTAGTTTTTGAGAATTATCGGCTCTTTGTCATAATCCCTCGCAAATTTCTTTGAGCCGGAATTTGTCAAATTTGAATTTTGAAAGTCGTTGTTTGAATTTTTAGTTTGTTTGTTTGCCGTATTCAAATTTTACTCCTTTTTTGCATCCTTAGCTTTCCCAATTCGCTTAGTTAAACCTGTATTTTCAAAAGTCTCTTATAAGCTTTATCTAGCTCAACCTTTGCTATTTCTTTCTTGTCTTAAATAAAATAATATTTTTTAACCTTGTCGATATCTATATTTTTTCTGTCCAAAAAGTAGGTTTTGATTTCTTGATATTCATCATCGCTAAAAATCTGAAACATAAAATATTCTCCGGCTAGTATAATGCCGTTGTATAGAAAATATTTTGGGTATATCGGATAATCCACTATAATACTAGGGAACAATGTAAAACGCTTAAGACTACCGACCAAAAGCAGCTGAGAGCAAATTTTGTAAATAATATTTGAGATATATAAAAGCGCCAAAAGCCACGCTAGCGTCCATCCTATCGCATAGAGTAATGCCATAAATATAATAAAATAAAAGATTTTATCACCCAAGTCGGACTTTGTCGGCCCAAGCTTCCAAAACGGCTTTACGATAATCTCATCCAAATCATTTCGCGCAGATTTACGTTTAAGCTTGCCGTCTTTATAAAACTCAATAAAATTATTTGTAAATTTTACTTCAAATTTATGCCTAACGACATAATAATAGTATGGAATAAATATCCAGCAAAATACAAAACACAGCCATAGGGTAACAAAAATAGTATTTGCCTGGTACTTATCAAAAATAATTAAAATCGTGATACAGAAAAACATAGGACATAGCACGGATGTTTTAACAAAAAATCCTTCATAACTTTTAATGATTAACGGCTCTTTGTCGTAATCTCTCACAAATTTCTTTGAGCTAAAATTCGTCAAATTTGAGTTTTGAAAGTCGCCGTTTAAATTTGAGTCTTGTTCGTTTGTCGTATTCAAATTTTGCTCCGTTTTATCCGCTAAATTTACCCGAATTTTAGCAAAATTTACATCCGGTTGCGAGATTGCGTCAAATTTACCGCTCAAATTTAAGCCGAATTTTGAGTCGTAAATTTAGATCAAATACGCGTCGCCGACTGCAAATTTTACGCCGCCGGCCCAAAAACCCGAGCGTCAAATTCGGGTTAAAATTTGACGGCAAGGCCGAGCCGACATTTTATAAAAATTTCCGGCCCAAATTTCGCACAAGAATCCATACAAATAGCCTATTTTCCGAGCCTAGCTAAATTTAAACAAGACCGATTTATCCACCTAAAAGCAAAGTTTCTGTAAAATCAAAAGCATTAAAAAGGACGAAAAATGAGCGATTTTACAGATTTTACGCACCTGCACCTGCACACGGAGTATTCGCTGCTAGACGGCGCCAACCGTATCAAAGAGCTAGCCAAAACGCTAAAAAGCCAAGGCGTAAAAGCCGCAGCCATCACCGACCACGGCAATATGTTTGGCGCGATAGACTTTTATAAAACGATGAAAAATGAAGGAATAAAGCCGCTAATCGGCATCGAAGCTTACATCCACAACGGCGAGGAGCTGGGGGATAAAAGCACCAAGCAGCGCTTTCACCTCTGCCTCATCGCCAAAAACGAAATCGGCTACAAAAACCTGATGTATCTTAGCTCGATGAGCTATATCGAGGGGTTTTATTATTATCCGCGTATCAACAAAAAGATACTAAAAGAGCACAGCGAGGGCATCATCTGCTCCTCAGCGTGCCTGCAAGGCGAGGTGAACTGGAACCTCAACCAAAGCGAGAGAAATTTGCGTTTCGGCGCGGGCGGATACGAAGCTGCGAAAGAAGCCGCACTGTGGTACAAAGATGTCTTTGGCGATGATTTTTATCTCGAGATCATGCGCCACGGTATCGGCGATCAGCGCAGGATCGACGACGAAATTTTGCGCCTAGCCAAAGAGCTAAATATCAAGGTTATCGCAACTAACGACACGCACTATACGTTTAAGCAACGCGCGGGAGCTCACGAGGTTTTCATGTGTATCGCGATGAACAAACTGCTTGACGATCCAAACCGCCTGCGCCACAGCGTGCATGAGTTTTACGTCAAGACGCCAGCGCAGATGAGCGAGCTTTTCGCCGATATCCCCGAAGCCGTCACAAATACGCAAGAAATCGTTGATAAATGCGACCTCACGATCAAGCTAGGCGACGCGACGCCGCCTAATTTTAAATTTACGCTCGAATACGCCGCCGAGCGAAATTTGAGCCTGCCCGAGCCTGATAAACGCTACAGCATACCAAACGACAGCGTGCTGTTTGAGCACGAGTGCAGGCAGGGGCTAGAAGATAGGCTTAAATTCGTCCCCGCAGAGCGCCACGAGGAGTACCGCACCCGTTTGCAGCGCGAGATAGATATCATAAACAAGATGAACTTCCCGGGCTATATGATGATCGTTTGGGACTTTATCAACGAAGCTAAAAAGCGCGGCGTGCCAGTGGGGCCGGGACGCGGCTCTGCGGCGGGCAGCCTAGTAGCCTATAGTCTAAAGATCACAGACCTTGATCCGCTGCCGTATAACCTGCTTTTCGAGCGTTTTTTGAACCCGGAGCGCGTGAGCATGCCCGATATCGACGTGGACTTTTGTCAAAACCGCCGCGGCGAGATCATCGACTACGTCATCGAAAAATACGGTAAATTTAACGTCGCGCAAGTTATTACATTTGGTAAGCTGCTGGCAAAAGGCGTCATCCGCGACGTCGCGCGCGTATGCGACATGCCGTACGCCGAGGCCGACGCGATGGCTAAGCTCATCCTCGACGAGATAGGCATCACGCTGGAGCAGGCCTTTGAAAAAGAGCCAAAGATCGGCGAGCTGATAGCTACTAACTCAAATGCCAACAGAATTTGGAAATTCGCCCTTGATCTTGAGGGTCTAAACCGAAACGCCGGCATGCATGCCGCGGGCGTGGTCATCTCAAACGAGGAGCTGTGGAACAAAACCCCGCTTTTTCGTCAGCCAAACGCCGAGGAGGATCACTTCGTCACGCAGTATAGTCTAAAGTACCTAGAGGACGTGGACTTAATCAAATTTGACTTCCTGGGGCTAAAGACGCTAACCGTGATCGATAACGCCGTCAAGCTCGTAAAAAAGAGATTCGGCAAAGAGATCATCTGGGAGCAGGTCAATAAAAACGACCCCAAAACCTACGAGACGATCAGCAGCGGCCAGACGCTGGGACTGTTTCAGATAGAGAGCGAAGGCATGCAAAAAGTCGGAGCCGATATGCGCCCAGACTGCTTCGAGGATATCATCGCGATGATCTCGCTTTACCGCCCGGGTCCGATGGATCTTATACCTGATTTTATCAAGCGCAAACACGGTCTGGAGCCTATCACGTACATTTTCCCCGAGCTTGAGCCGATCCTAGAGCCCACATACGGCGTCATCGTATATCAAGAGCAGGTTATGCAGATCGTGCAGACTATCGGCGGCTTTTCGCTAGGAGGCGCCGATCTCGTGCGACGCGCGATGGGTAAAAAGATAAAAGAGGAGATGGATAGGCTAAAGGGTAAATTTATCGAAGGAGCGCAGGCACAGGGGCTAGACGGTAAAAAATCGGGCGAGCTGTTTGAGCTTATTTTACACTTTGCTTCGTATGGATTTAACAAATCCCACGCCGCGGCCTACACCTACGTGACCTTTCAAACGGCGTATTTGAAGACTTATTATCCGGCCGAATTTATGGCGGCTCTCATCACCAGCGAGGAGACCAACGCCGATAAGATTTCGCGCTACATCGACGAGTGTAAGCGCCTAGATATCGCTATCCTGCCGCCGTCGGTCAATAAATCGGCCAAAGAATTTTCAGTCGTTAGCGAAGGCGGCAAAGACGCCATCATCTACGGTCTGGGCGCGATAAAGGGCGTCGGCGGCGCGGCGATCGAAAATATCCTAGAGGAGCAGGCTAAGGGCGAG
Source organism: Campylobacter rectus (assembly GCF_004803795.1). Lineage (NCBI taxonomy): Bacteria > Pseudomonadati > Campylobacterota > Epsilonproteobacteria > Campylobacterales > Campylobacteraceae > Campylobacter > Campylobacter rectus. The sequence goes on from NZ_CP012543.1 coordinate 593,160, forward strand.
TTTAAAGATATCGATGATTTCGTCTCGCGCGTGGATAACTTTAAGGTAAATAAAAAAGTCTTTGAAAGCCTGATAAAATCGGGCTCGTTTGATAGCTTCGGCCTAACGCGCAAGATGATGCTAAATAACCTCGATAACATCGTAGAGGCGTGCAAAAACGCCGCGACTATCAAGAAAAACGCGGCTGAGAGTCTGTTTGGCGACGACGAGAGTATGGCGACGGTTAAAACTAGTCTCGTGCGCGACGACTCCGAGCTCGAGCTAAAAACCAAGCTCAAATTTGAGCTGGAAAGCGTGGGTATCTACCTCTCGGGTCACCCGCTAGACGAGTACCGCGAGCAAATTTCAAAGATAAAATACACGCTAAGCGATAAATTTGACGAGCTACCCGAAAACGGCGAGATGCTGCTCGTGGGCAAGATCGAGAATCTAACGACAAGGATCAGCAAGAAAAACGGCAAAAAAATGGGCACTATAGAGATGCTCGATCTGTACGGCACTGTCGAGATCGCGGTGTTTGACAGGCAGCTTGGCGCGGTTGAGAGTATGAGCCCCGACGAGCGCGATCTGCCGCACGTTTTTAAGGTGCGCTACTCCAAAGACGGGCAGTTTATGCGCATAAATTTGGATAAAATTTTAAGCCTCGAAGAGGCTGCAAATATGGATTTTTCGCATCCGCTTGAAAAATTTAAAGAGCAAATCGAGCAGATAAAACACACGCCTAGCAAGGACTTCGGCAAGATAGATAAAACCAGCGAGATTTTGGTCGTGGGTAAGATTTCCGAGGCTGCAAAGATCGTCAGCAAAAAGACGGGCAGAGAGTTTATGATGCTAAGCATCATGGATCTTTTTAGCACGTTTAAGGTCGCGGCCTTTGATCCCGAGATGTCGCTCGTGGAAAATTTAACCGACGAGCAAAGAGAGGCGCCGCTAGCCTTTAAGGTGCGCTACTCCCGCGACGATCAGGGCGCTCGCATAAATCTAATCGACGTCGTGAGCCTGGAGGACGCGCGCGATATGAATTTCCAAAGCAGGAGCTTTAGACAGCGAAAAAGCGAAAACGGCAACTATCAGGGCGGTCGTCAAGGCGGCCTAGCCGGCGAAAATAGAGCTAAAAGGGAGCTTGAGGATCTGGTTTTGGAGCTAAATTTGGACGAAGCGAACAAAGAAATCATCGCGCAAATTTACCGCGCCGCCATCGGCGAACACCGTGCAGCAGCCGATAAAAACAACAAACGCCTGATTATCCGCATCAAGGACGCGCAGGAATGCCGCGCACTGGTTTATACGACGGAGTTTATCGTAGGCGACGGGTTTGGGGAGAGGGCGTTAGGTTTAAGGCAGGCCGTTTAGATTTTTAAATTTGACGGCTTGTCTCGCGAGCGCTTTGTGAATTAAATTTGACGACGCAAGATTAGTCAAATTTGACTGATTTATCGGCAAGCTTTGGGCTTAAATTTAAGGAGAAAACATGCGAGAAAGCGTGCCAAAAGAGCTAATGAGGCTTGAAAAAGCATACTAAGACTCGTGGTAAATCGCAGAAAAAGCAAAAGCCGGACGTAAAAGTCTGCCCGTTTTCTTATAAATTTGGCTTCCAAAGCCGTCTTTTTGCTTTTAAATGATACAATTCTGATTTCAATTATTACATTTTGTCTTTAAATTTGACGGGAGTTCTTATGAAAAAACTGGTTTGGTTAAATCCTGTTGTAAAAAATATCTACGACTTTGCGGCGCTTAAAGAAATTTTGCAAGACAAAGGTTTTAGCGTAGCCCAGTGCAAAAAAGACCACGTCCAAAGCGTAAAAAACGCATACAAAAATGGCCTTGCACAAAGCGAGCTCATCTTTGATAGTCGCTGTCCGAGGGCTGTAAATTTCGTCAGAGCGAATTTCAAAGAGCAGGCTACTCTCATCTCAAATTTAAACCCCATTTTAATAGAAAGCGCCATCGAGCTTAGCTCAAAGCTAAAAGAGGACGAGTGGCTTTACGTGACGACGCCCTGTGAGGACTTAGCCGAGCTTGGCAGGGGACTAAATTTGGAGCGAATCACATTTTTAACATGGAAAAGCTTTAGGGAGCAAAACGCTATAAATTTAAAGATGCGTAGTATCGAGCAAAGTCCAATATCGCCGGGATTTTTCGCAAATTTGGGCGTAAAAACTCTAAGCCTTGGTAGCAAAGAGAAGATAGAAAATGCCCTTTCTTATAAATTTAGCGAGCTTAAAAACTACCGGATCATCGAGCTTTTATACTGCGAAAACGGCTGTCACAACGGAGATGGGCTGTGAGGGAAATTTTTAAAAAGAGCATTTTGATCCTAGCGATCTTTGCCATCTGGCAGGTCGTTTGCGAGCTAGAAATTTTCACGCCGTATATCCTGCCAAGTCCGGCAGCGACGCTAAAGACGATGTATGGCATGAGCCTAAGCGGCGAGCTTGCTACGCATACGATCATCAGCTTTAAGCGCATATTTGTAGGATATGCTCTTTCTTTTGCTTTAGCGCTCGTGCTTGGCGGTATAGCGGCACTTTTGCCAAAGATCAGCGTTTATTACGAGTGGATACTGGAGTTTTTTAGAAACATCCCGCCGCTTAGTTTGATTGCCATTTTAGTGCTTTGGTTTGGTATAAACGAGACGCCAAAGATCATTATTATCATCCTAGCCTCGTTTTTCCCGATGTTTTTAAGTATCCAAAAAGGGCTAACGAGCTGTGATATAAAGCTTATCGAGGTTGGTAAAATTTTTGGCTTTAGCAAATTTGAAATTTTTTACAAGATCATCCTGAAAAGCGCGCTAAAAGATATCTTTGTCGGTATGCGAATAGGCTTTGGCTACGCCATGCGCGCGATCATCGGAGCTGAAATGATAGCGGCTTCAAGCGGGCTGGGCTACCTCATACTTGACGCTGAGGAACTTTCGCGCGCGGATAGGATATTTGTGGGCATTTTTACGATCGGCGTTTGCGGCGTGCTCATAGATAGGCTGTTTTTGCTTTTGATAGCGAAATTTAGCCTTTTGCGAGGTGAGAAATGATAGAAATTTCAAATTTATCCAAGCATTTTTTTATTAATGGCAAGCGAATTGACGTTTTAAGAGAGCTAAATTTAAGCATAAAAAAAGATAAGATCACCGTCATACTTGGCAGGAGCGGATGCGGTAAAACGACGCTTTTACGCCTCATCGCCGGTCTTGAGAGCGTAAGCCTAGGCGAGATAAAATTTAAAGAGCAGGCAAAGATAGGCTTCGTCTTTCAAGAAGCCCGCCTCATGCCGTTTTTAAACGTCTATGAAAACATCGTTTTTCCGCTTAAAAAGCACGAGATAGAGGCTGCAAAGATCGATAGTTGGATATCTATGATAGGGCTTAGCGACTTTAAATTTGCCGCAGTTTCACAGCTATCCGGCGGTATGAGCTCGCGCGTTTCGCTTGCTAGGGTGCTTGCGTACGAGGCAAATTTGATCCTCATGGACGAGCCATTTGCTGCGCTTGACGCGTTTACTAGAGCTAGCATGCAGGCTGAAATTTTAAAAATACAAGCCGGTAAAACTATCCTTTTCGTCACTCACAACATCGATGAGGCGCTATTTTTGGCTGATGAGATCATCTTACTTGAAAAGGGCGGGATAAAGTCAAACTACGACCTATCAAATTTAGCAAGGCCAAGAGATCTGCTAAGTGAGGAGCTAATAGCCGTAAAACGCAAAATTTTGAGTGAAATTTAGAATAAAAAAATGATAACTAAAACTAAAATGAAGCAAAAAATTATATAATTTATAAAATTTTTAAAGGAGCAAATATGAGAAAGTTTTTCAAGGTTTTGTGTGCAGCCTCTTTGCTTTGCCTAGTCGCAAACGCAAGCGAAGGCCTAGATAAGATCGGCATGACCTACGTCAAATCGCCGTTAAACGTCCCATCGATCGTCGATAAATTTAAAGGCTTTTACGCGAAGTCTTTTGGCGTGCCGGTCGAGTACTCCGAGATCACCTCAGGTGCGAAACAAACGCAAGCGCTCGCTTCAAATTCGCTCCAGTTTCTAAACTGCGTGGGCGGCACTTCGGTTATACTAGCGGCTGCAAATAAGGCTGATATAAAGATCATAAGCGCTTATTCAAGGGCGCCAGAGGCATTTGTGATATTTTCTAAGGACCAAAACATAAAGTCGCCAAAAGATCTAAAAGGCAAGAAAGTAGCAGGTCCAAAAGGCACGATCTTAAACGAGCTTTTGGTTAGATACCTAGCTCTTGGCGGTCTAGGCATAAATGACGTAGAGTTCATCTCTATGGGCATCCCGGCTGCGCAAGCCGCAGTTGAAAACGGCAGCGTCGATGCAGCGCTTCTTGCGGGTCCGGCAGCCTACAACGCCCAAAAATCAGGCCTAAATGTAGTCACAACCGGCAAAGGCGTCATCACTCCGGTCATCGTCACCGCAACAAGCGGGGAGTTTTATAAAAAGCATAAAGACGTCGTTGAGAAATTTAAAAAGGCTCAGGACGAAATTTTAGACTACATCAAGGCGAACGAGGATGAGGCGCTTAAATTTACGGCCGAGGAGACTGGGCTAAGCATAGAGGCGGTAAAGAGCATGTATCCTCAGTACGACTTTAGCTCAAAGATCACGGCTGATGACATAAAAGCCCTTGAAGCTACGCAAGAATTTATGTTTGAAAGCAAGATGATAGAGCATAAAATCGATATAAAATCGCTTCTATTAAACTAAAATTTAAAGGGCAAATTTGCCCTTTAATTATCCTCGGCGCCTTGTAAAAAGATCCAAATTTGCATTATAATAGCAGCAAAATTTGCGAGTATATATAAAAGTAACCGTTTCAGCTTGGAAAGATAAGGCAATGAAGCTAAAACTAATAAAAAGATACGCTGCGGACGAGTTTAGCTACAAAATTTTGAAAAATAAATTTAAGATAAAAGCCCTGCGCGAACCGATCGGCGTAGGCATTAGCCTCGCAAGGGCGCTAAGAAAATAAATTTAAGGTAGAAAATGAAAAACTTGATTGTGTTGATACTTTTTGCTATCGCGGCCATGGCCGGCGAGTCTAAAAAAGGCGAACTCAGCCCCGAAAAAGAGGCATTTTTAAATGCGAGATACGAGGAGTTTAAAAAATCGTGCGCCCAAAAGGACGCGAGAGCTTGCAAGCGAGTGATCTTGTTTTACCAAAAACAGGCCAAAAAGCAAAATGAAAAAGACATTCGCGAGGCGATGCAAATTTTACTCGGCGCGTGCAAGGATGGCAAATTTGACGCGTGCGCGGCGGCAGGCGAAATGCACATAAACAACAAAGATTTCATCGCCGCAAGGGAGATTTTGAGCCCGGCTTGCGATAGCGGCTATCAGGATGCTTGCGTGCAGTACGGCAAAATTCTTGAGGCTGACGGCGCGCCAGGCAAGGACGAAAAACGCGCGAAAAAGCTATACGAAACCGCATGCGAAAAGGGTTCGGCGCTAGGGTGCGAGCATCTAGGGCTAGCGATCGGTAGCAGTGCGCCGCAGCAGGCCGTGGGCTATATGCGCAAGGCGTGCGAGATGGACGCTTGGCGATGTTTTAGATTCGGCACGATGGCGATGCCTTACGGGGCAGAGGAAACGATAAAAGCGCTTGTTAGAAGCTGCCACGAAACGGATATGCTCGCAGGCTGCATCATGCTGGCTAAATATCACGAAAAAGAGCTACGCGAGATCTCCGGCGAGGCTGAGGTGAAGCGGCTGTACGCGCGCCTTTGCGAGTTGGTGCCGCACGGGGAACACTGCCAAAAAGCGCGGTAAATTTAGCTAAATTTGCGGTTTTTGGATTTGAGATAGGCGGCACGGCGAGGCGAGGTAAATTTGAAGTCAAATTTAAAAGCACTCGTCAAGACGGCCTAAAAATTTAACAAAAACTAGGTCAAAGGAGCAAAAATGGCGATCATAAAAGTAGATCTACAAAAATTATACCGTATCCTAAACCCAGGCGCGACGACGCTCGTATCGGCCAAATACGGCGATGACGTCAATGCAATGGCGATAACGTGGGCGCAGGCACTTGACTACGACAAGGTTACCATCGTGCCGCATAACGGCTCATGCGCGGGGACGCTCATCGAAAAGAGCGGGTATTTCGCCGTGCAGATCCCTACGACCGCGCAGGCGGAGCTGGTTAGCGAGCTGGACGCCGAAAACAACTCGCGCTTTGATAACGCGGACAAGATGAAAAACGTGGAAATTTTTTATAAAGAGGAGTTCGATGTGCCGCTGATCGCGGGCTGCACCGCATGGCTCGTTTGCAAGCGTATCCCCGAGCCTCACAACGAGCAGAGTTATGATCTTTTCATCGGCGAGGTCGTCGCGGCATACGCGGACGAGAGGGTCTTTGACGGCGGACACTGGCTGTTTGAAAAGATCCCTGACGAGCTAAAAACGCTTCACTACGTCGCCGGCGGTCGGTACTATCTGGACGGCAAAGCGATAGATACCAAGCGCACGCCCATAGGCGGCGAGTAAGCGCCTCTCAAAATGCCGGTAAATTTGTAAATTTAAGACGAGCGCACGCGTGAATGCGCGGCGAGCTTCGGTAAAATTTCAAACTAAAGAATCTAAAAAAAGGATAGAAAATGAAAAAAATATATCGTCATCACCGGCGCAAGTTCGGGTATCGGAGCGGCTGCGGCAAAGGCATTTGCGAGGCGCGGAGAAAATTTGATCCTAATCGCGCGCAGAGCGGAGCTTCTGCAAAGCTTAAAGGACGAGATCGCGCAGATCGCGCCCAAATCGGACGTCGTGATTAAAATTTGCGACCTTGCGAATAGCGAGAACGTCCTGACACTTTGGGACGAGTTAAAAAGCTACGAGCTAAAGGCGCTCATAAATAACGCGGGCTTTGGAGATTACGGCGCGGTCGGCGAGCGCGATCTATCCAAAGTCTTGCAGATGCTGGAGCTTAATATCATCTCGCTTACGCTGTTAAGCCATCTCTTTGTGCGCGACTACAAGCGCAAGCCCGCCCAGCTCATCAATATCTCCTCCGCGGGCGGCTACAGCATGGTGCCAAACGCCGTCACCTACTGCGCGAGCAAGTTTTTCGTAAGCGCCTTTACGGAGGGCTTGCACCGAGAGTTGGCGCAGGATAAAGAGGTCAAAAAGCAGGCTAAAGTTCTAGCGCCCGCCGCTACTAGGACGGAGTTCGGTCCCGTGGCGACGGACGATGCAGGCTACGACTACGACGCAGCTTTTAAGCGCTATCATTCAAGCGAAGAGATGGCGGAATTTCTGCTTACGCTTTACGATAGCGACGAGTGCGTGGGCGCGGTGGATCGAAACAACTTCGAGTTTAGTCTGCAAGCTCCGCGATTTGACTACGCGGGCAAACGCTAAATTTTTGCATTTAACGCGTAGCGCGACGAAGCGTGAAATTTGAGTAACGCAGCGCCTGAGCTAAATTTGACCGTAAAGCGTGTTAAAATTTAAAGAAATTTAAGGAACGAAAATGGGTAAAACTGCTTTGGTCGTGGGTGCCACGGGAGCGGTAGGACGCGAGATCGTTCGCGGACTTTGCTAGAATGAAAACTACGACAAAATCATCGTTTGGGCGCGCAGGGAGCTAAAATTTAGCCACGAAAAGCTAGAGACGCAGATCGTAAATTTTAGCGACGTAAAAAACATGCCGCCGCGCGAGATAGACGAGATATTTTGCGCGCTGGGCACGACGATGAAGCAAGCCGGTAGCCGCGGCAGTTTTATAAAGTGGACGTGAGCTACCCCGTAAATATCGCAAAATGGGGCATCGCATCGGGCGCGCGCCGTTTCGCGCTTATTTCGTCGCAGGGCGCGGACGAGCGGTCGAGATTTTTTTATCTGCGCGCAAAGGGCAAGGCGGAGAAAAAGATCGTCGCGCTAAAATACGAGAGCGTGCAAATCGCGCGGTTGCCTGCGATAAAAAGCGAGCGCGAGCAGGTGCGTATCGGCGAGCTCTTTATGATTTGGCTGTTTGGGCTTTTGCCGAAGTTTATCTTAACGAACTACCGCCCGATGAGCGCGAAGGATATCGCGGCTGCCGTCATCGCCGCCGCGCAGACGGAGGCTAAGGGCGTGCAAATTTATCATCCCAAAGATTTTTTACAAACTCGCAGCGATACGTAGGGCAAATTTACGCGCCGCCAAACGTCTTAAATTTAGCGCTTGGGCTCAAATTTGACGCCGCTAGCCGCCTAAATTTACCGGTCGCGCCTTTTATAAAATCGGCGCTAAAATTTAATCCCTCGTACGACCTGCGCGCCAAGGCCCGTTTGCATATGCCGCAAAAACATCGCGTGATAAAAGTCCCCCTCGTGCCCAGGCGCGTCGTAGGTGGCGACGAGGCTTGCTGGCACGACGACTCTGCGCCTGATATTTGCCTCGTTTGCGCTAAGCTTTAGGTGCGAGACTAGCTGATAGACGCACAGATCGGTGCAGTCGCCAAGCACCACAAAGGTGTTTATGTGCGGATTTTGCGCTATAAATTCGTTAAATTCGGTGCAGTAAGCCGCGCTAAGGGAATTTTTGCGAAAGATTTTTAGCTCGTCAAAAAACGGCAGTTTGCGCAGTTGAGGTATCGTATTTGCGCCATCGGTGCCTTTGATAGCGTGCGGCGGAAATGCGTCAAACTCCGCGCAGTTTGCCTCGTGGCTATCCTCGAGTAGCACGAGATTTCTCACGCCGGCTACGTAAGCCGCGCTAAAAGTCTGCACTACGCCGTCCGCGATCGCGCCCACTCGCGGGCTAGCTAGCGGCCCGGTGCTGCAAAATCCCTCTATCATATCCACGCTGATAAATGCGATATTTGCAAATTTATTCGCCGCGCCGCTTGCTAAATTTTCGCTGCGTTTTTCTTTTAAATTTGCCGCCAAATTTCGCTCGTTTTGATTTACCGCGTTAGATTCGCCGCCCTTTTTATGCGAGCCGTCGTCAGCCCCAGCGCCGCGCTCAAATTTATCCGTCGCATCCAAAATTTCGCTAAATTTAATCTCCTTTAGCCCCTCAAACCACTCCGCCAAATCCTCTAAAATTTTTGCGTCAAATTTCATTTTCTTTCCTTTTTTGGTTATTTTTTGTATCCGTTTGCTCGGCTCGCCGAAGCCAAATCGCCTGCCACCGAGCGAAATCTCAAACCGCATCGCCCTAAATTTTCGCGGTAAATTTTATTTACCCGCCTTTTGACGATGACGTTGCTTTCCGAGAGTCTTGATGTCTTGCCGCAGACTTCCGGCTTTAGCCGGAGCGCGCGGTCGCGCGATCTGCAGTCGCTTGCTATGCGGTAGTTCGCATATCCCAAAAGGCTCGTAGGCGCTGCGTAAATCCTCTCGTCCGAGCTCAATTCGGCGCTAAACTCCAGTAGAGCCCGCACGTCTAAAAACTCTCTTTTGCGACTTTTTGGCTGCGCTTTTTCGTGCTCGTCGCGGCTTTTTGGCTCGCTTTGCGCGCCCGAGCTCTAAAGCAATAAACTGTGCTAAAATGTCAAATTTCATCAAATTTGCCGCCTAGCCGCGCGTCTTTGCGGGCAAATTTACGCAAAAGCTCTTTGGCTCAAGCTCGATCTCGATACTGCCGCCGTGGGCTTGGACGATCTGCAGGCACAGGTGCAGCCCAAGGCCGTTGCCCTTTAGTTTGCTCGTTTTAAACGGCTCAAAGACCATGGCTTGGTTTTTGATCGGCACGCCGCTATCGGTCACGGCAAATTTATGCTCGTCGCCGCACCGCTCGTAGTCTATGCGCACCCAGCCCTCGTCGTCCTCGTTTTCCTCGACCGCATCGATTGCGTTAAACAGCATATTTTGAAACACCATCGCGAGCAGATCGCGGTCGCCCACATAGAGCAGGTCGGGGAAATTTAGGCTAAATTTGATCTCCTTGCCGTAGGTGTAGCACTCTATCGCCGCTTCGCACTCGCCTTTTAGCTCGGCCAGGTTAAATTCGCGCGCGTTTATCGTGAGGCCTTTGGTGAAAAGCAATGTGGCCTTGATGATGCGCTCGACGCGCCAGATGGCCTTTTGCATCTGCTCGACGACGGGGCGATCGTGGTTGCCCGCTTTTTTTATCAGCGTGGAGGCTAGCAGCGAGATCGAGCCCACGGGGTTGCGTATCTCGTGGGCGAGGTGGGCGGCGACCTGACCCATCGAGGCTAGGCGCTCGGTGCGTTTTTCGGTCGTTATGTCGGTTGCGGAGATGATTTTTTTACCCTCTTTTTGGGCGATTTTGATGAGGTAGATTTGCCCCGCAGCGCTTATCTCGCCTCCCTCTTGCGGGATAAATTTTAAAATTTGCCCGAGTTTTAGGGCTTCTGAGTTTTGTAAAAATATCTCGCCCGCCTCGTCCAAAACCCAGATCGCATTGGGCAAAATTTCCACGATATCTTTGATGAAGCCTTGCAAATTCGCATACGACGCGGTTAGGTTTTTATACTCGCGCTCTATCAGATAGGTCTGCTCGATCAGGCTTTTTAGTCCGTCTTGGACGCTGGTTTTATCGATCTGGGTCATAAAAGCTCCTCGAAATTTTCTAAATCAAAAAGTAAAATTCGGTCGTTTTTTAGGCGGCGCACTTCGTTGCTAAAGCCGCTTTTGGAAAATAGCGCGACGGCATCGGGCTCAAAGCCTAGTCGCTCGCATTTTTTAAGGAGTAAATTTACCACGTTTTTGCAAATTTTATGCTCTTTAAATTTAGCTTCTCCGACGACGATGCGTCCATCAATGTTTAAAAATATATCTATCTCGATATTTTTTGCCCACAGGCTTCGCACCCGCGCGGGCTCGATACCTAGCCTAAAGGCCAAAAGCTCGCGGCAAAGCAGCTCAAAGCCAAAGCCCGCGTACGAGTCGAACTCACGTCTAATAATCTCTATCAGCTCGGCCTTTTCGCCGTTTTTTAAAAGGGCAAAATTCGGCTCGATGAAATAAAACCAAAATCTAGTAAAATTGTCGTTAAATATAAATTTATCCTGCGCCAGCTCACGTCCCGCGCCTTTTTTGGCTCTTTGGCGTTTATCTTTTACGCGCGGTTTTTCCAGCGTCTTTTCGATGCTGACTAGCCCTGAGTTTATCGCGGCGGCGTAAATTTTTAAGACAAGAGGACGAGGGAAGAATTTACCGAGCGTAAATTTTTTGCGGTCGTTTTTGGCGAATTTGCAAAGCGAGAATTTTAGCTCGTCCGCAAAGGGGCAATCAACGTAAAATCTCATCCGTAAAAGCTCAAATTTATCTAAAATTTCCTTTTCGATCGCCTCGAAAATATCGTAATAATTCGCCTCAAATTTTAGCGCGTCAAAGACTAGATGAAAGTAAATAAGCTGCAAGATATCAAGGTGCTTAAAGCGCGCGAAGCTTGATTTTAAGGCGTAGATTTTTGCTCCTTTTTAGCCCATTTTAGCACAACTTTGGTTATAATTTCTTTTTTTTGTAAGGAAAAATTTTGGTTAGCATCGACGAAATCAGAAAAAATATTATTTTAAAAAAAGGCGTGCGCTACTTTGACTACACGGCCTCGGGCCTAGCCTACGCGCCTATCGAGCGCAGGATCGCAAAATACCTAAAAACCTACGCCAACACGCACTCCGAAAGCGCCTCAAACGCGCTAAAGACGCAAAAACGCTACGAAAAAGCAAGGCAGAGACTAAAAGACGCGCTCGGGCTTGACGAGCGATTTTATCTGATCTCTGCAGGCTGCGGCGCGACCGGGGCGATAAAGAAATTTGAGGAAATTGTGGGGCTTTACCTGCCGCCTATGAGCGCAAACCGCCTAGGCGAAGAGAGGCTAAAGGGCGCAAATTTGCCCCTCGTCATCATCTCGCCCTACGAGCACCACTCAAATGAAATCAGCCTGCGCGAGGGGCTGTGCGAGGTCGTGCGCATACCGCTAAGCAAGAGCGGAGAGATAAATTTCGGCAGGCTAGATCAACTGCTCAAAATCAACTCAAAGCGCGAGATCATCGGCTCTTTTAGTGCGGCGTCAAACGTCACGGGGATAATCAGCGACTATAAAAAAATCTACGTGATGATGAAGCGATACGGTGCGACCGTGGCCTTTGACGCGGCTAGCTTCAGCTCGCATGATAACCTCGACGCGGACTACTTCGATGCGCTATTTCTCTCGCCGCATAAGCTTTTAGGAGGCGTGGGTAGCTGCGGACTGCTCGCGATAAAAAAAGAGCTGGTAAAGTCGGACAAACCGACCTTCGCTGCGGGCGGGACGGTTAGTTACGTGAGTCGCAGCTCGCATTTTTTCGCGCCAAGCGTAGAGCGCACCGAGGAGGGCGGCACCCAGCACGTGATGGGGCTCATAAGAGCCGCGTTAGCATACAGGCTGCGAAACGAGGTCGGCCTAGACGTCATAAAAAGCCGCGAGGATGAACTTGCAAGGCTATTTTGCGAGGGGCTGGATAAGATCCCCGAGGTCGTGAGTTACTGCCCGCGCGCAGTGCCGAGGCTGCCGATTTTTGCGTTTAACGTAAAAGGCGTTTCGCCGTATGATTTTGCCGAAGCGCTGAGCAAGGACTACGGCGTGCAGACTCGCGCCGGGTGCGCATGCGCCGGCCCATACGGACACGACTTGCTCGGGCTAAAAGACGATCAGAAATTTGATCAAAAGCCCGGCTGGGTGCGCGTGAGCCTGCACTATTCGCACACGCAAAAAGACGTCGCCTATCTGCTAAAGGCTATCAAAAAAACTATTAAAAAATTTAAAACCAAAAAGGAAAAGAAATGAATAAAATTTTAGCCGCAGCCTTGTTTGCTCTTTGCGCCGTTTGCGCGCAGGCAAAGCCATATAGCCCCGAGCAGTACGCAAAGGTACTGCGCGAGTACAACTCCGTCGCGGGCGCGAACAACTATTTTGAAAGCGGTAAATTTAAAGAGGAATTCGAGCTTCGCAAAAAATACTGCGACGAAGGCCTAAGAGACGCGTGCGGAGACCTGGGGCTACTCTACGTTACCGGTCTAGGCGCGCCAAGAGATAGCAAAAGGGCTGGCGAACTACTCGAGTACGCTGCCAAAAACGACGAGTTTAAAGCCATATCGGAGTACTACGAAGCCGCACTTGACATAGCTCGCGCGGCGGAAAAGTACCCGGACGACAAGGTCACGCAGCACCTGGGAGCCGAGTTTAAAAACTCGCTAGAGCAGTGCAAAGCCTACAAGGGCGACCGCCACGTGTGCTTCCGCGCGCTGGTGATCAGCGGTATGTTGCCAAAGGGCGAGGGCGGCCTCGGACTATCGCAGACTGAGTTTGCCAAGACGTGGGAGGATATCGTCGTGAGCGACGTCGAGCGCAACGGCATGGACGAATCGAAAGTAAACGCGCTGGCGAACGAGCTAGACGGGCTGGCGACGCGGTAAATTTGTTTTTTTCGGCCAGGCGATCCGTCAAATTTGACCGTCCGCGCTTTTGTCTTTTAGCGAACGGCTTCGCGTCTCATGTAAATTTAGATTACTTGGCTCAAATTTGACGCGTCGGAAATTGCTAGGCTTAAATTTGGGTCGATTTTTGGGTAAATTTATCGAGCGGCGCATAATTTGCTTTTGCTCAAATTTGACCGCTTTTTACGGATAAATTTAGCTCTCTCCTGATGGCATTTTGCGGCTTGCGAGCTTTTGCCCGGCGGACTTTACGGCTATCTTTACGGCGTAAATTTGCTAAATTCTGCTAGCGCCCAGGCAAATTCGGTCGTCAGGCTTAAAGCCTCCGCTTGCGCTTTTTTTGCGCGCGGTCGAATTTACGCGCTCGCGCGGGTTTTGCCCAGCTCAAATTTGCGCGGCGTTAATTTTTACGAATTTACAAAAACTTTGGAGAAAATTTAGATGCGAGATTCGCGCGAGTTTCAGGTCTTAGTGGGCGAGGTAAAAAACGTGAGGTGGAATGCGGCTACGGACGAGTGCGCTTTTGAGATCGCGGGCTCGAAATTTAACGTTAAAAACCTCAAAGATTGCCTCGTGCCTCGCGAAAACGACTGCCTAGCTATCGCCTGTGACGCGAAAAACGAGGTTTGGAATTTTAAAAACTTAACCTCGGGCAAGTGGCTCAAAAACTACGCTTGGCGCGCGCACTTTATACTATCTTGGGCGGCGATCTTTGATATCGTTCCGGGTAAAATTTTAGGCGCGATTTTTGCGATACCTATCATTTATCTAAGCAAGTATTTGTCCGAATTTGCAGGCATGGCGGCCTTGTTTGCCTTTGTTGTTTGCTTATTTTTATCGCTACCCTTTTTGCACATATACTGGAGCGAAAACAGGAGCTTAAGCGGCACGGTTCAGGCGTATCTAGTTTTAAGAAAATTTTTAAATGAGATGGATTTATAAAATGACTCCAAATTTAAGCGGATCTTTTTGATGATAACGCAAAACGGCCTAAAACTGCTCGGCGGCCGCGTAAATTCGCTTGAGTGCGTTTATAAAGACAAAAGCGGATTTGATTACAGCTTTAGCTTGGATGGGCAAATTTTAAACATCCGCACGCTGCAAAGTCCGCTCTTGCCGGTAAATGGCGGCGACGAAACGCTGGTTGTTTGCGATAAAAAAGAGCGAGTTTTGGGGCTAAAAAACCGCTCTTTAAACTCCGCAGCCTGGTACGCCTACGAGCCTAGCTCTTTTTTTGCGGCTCTGTTTTTCGTGCTGTTTTTGCTATTTGGCGCGGCCGGCGTTTGGGCGATTTTCTCGGGATTTGGTGGACGGCAACCGCTTTTTAGCGATTTGCTACTTGTTTTTGGTTTCGGCTCTCTTGCCTTTGCTTGGTTTAAATATCACCGCGAGGCGTTTTTGGGCTTACGCGTTAGGCTGGTGCTCGGCGCCGTAAAAGAGCCCAAGGCAAACGGCAAGGTTAGCGGCGCGGTGCGCAACCTGCGGGTTTTTGAGACGAAAGAGAAAAACTATTTTAGCGTCACTATCGGCGATACGTTTTTGTGGGGTAGCAGCCCTAAAAAGCGCGCCCTGGAGCTAGCAAACGGCGACGAAGCGAGCGTGAAATACGAAAATTTCAAGGTTTTAGAAATACGAAATCTCAGTAAAAATCTGACGGCGAAAAAATCGCAAGGCTTTTTTGAGAGAGGCGTTAGCTTTATCGCGGATATCGCGATTAGCCTTTGCGCGGGACTTGTTTTGCTCTATGCAGGGACGATGGATTTTTGGTTTTCGCCTTTTGCGGGGATTGCCGGCTTGATAATCTTGCTCGGCGGAGTCTGCTTTAACGTGTTTTATAAAAAAGATTAGCGTTTGGCGCGGTTTTTGCCGTGCAAGCGAGATAAATTTGATCCGCTGCATACGAGCTTTGCTTAAATTTGCCGTTTTTGGTTGTATTTTGCAGGGCTAAATTTAGACTTGCCGCAATGCAAATCAAGCATAAATCACGGCTTTTGGTCGCTTTTTACGCATCTAAATTTAGAGTGCGGAGATCAAAATTCAAGTAAAGTCGCCTTAAATTTAGGCAAAAGATACAAACGCCGTCTCGGTCGTCTTTTTAGGCGGATAGGATAAGATAAGCTCTCGCAGTAAGGATTTGGCGCGAATTTACTGCATTTCACAAAAAACCTTGCAAATTTTGCCGGGCGGTAAATCGCGGAAATAACGGCGATAAAGCTTAAATTTAGCCCGACCTTCGTGATTTAAGCGAGGCAAATTTACGCACGGCAAGGCTAACTGCGACCGTCAAATTTAGCCTAAATTTCGCAAAAACTCCGCGTATTCTCTAGCGCCGCGCTCTAAATCGTCCTGGCTTGATACGTAGTCCACGCCCGGAGTCTCCTCTGCGCCGTAAAATGCGAAAAAATCGCGGTAATCGGCGCGAAAATAGTATTTAAACGCAAGCTCAAACGGTGTAAGAACCTCACGCAAGCTAAAATGATAGCGTCCTTGCGGGCAGTAGTCGCTCTTTTTGATGCCTGCGGTCACGGCTAGCGCCACCTTGCGTCCCGCTATGCCGTCCGAACCGCGTCCGTAGGCAAAGCCGTGCGTCATCACCGCGTCGATCCATGATTTTAAAATCGGAGGGCAGGAGAAGTTGTGAAGCGGAAACTGCAAAGCAAGGGCGTCGTGGGCTCTGATGAGCTCTTGCTCGCGCGCGGCGTCGATACTTTTGCCCCCATAAACCTGCGTCAAATCATAAACGCTAAAGCGCTGCGGCTCTTTGAGGGCCTCTTGCAGCAGGCGTTTGTTTATGACCGAGTTTTGGATGTCTGGGTGGGCTAGGATGAGTTTTCATTTTTCTCCTTTTTAATCGAGCAAATTTTAACTGTCGGCAAGCGCCACCTCAAGCTTGCAAATACGCTGTTTCAAACTCCATCGGAGTAAATTTTAGCCCGCGTTTTTCTTGTTTAGCTCGGCCAGCTTTTCGGCGTTTTAAACTCCAACAGGGTAAATTTTAGCGAACTTGGCTTAAATTTGAGCGGAGTATTTGCGCGGTTTAGCGACGCAAATTTAGCGTATTTTTACAAAAACGCTTGCAAATTTCGCAGATTTTCTTTTATGGATGCGGGCTGGTAGAGCGCTGAGATAACGGCGATGTAGTCTGGGTTTAGCGCGGCGATTTGGGCGATATTTGCTACGTTTATGCCGCCGATCACGCAAATGGGGATACGTAAAATTTCCTTTGCGCGCATTATCGTTTCAAATTTACAAAGCGAGGCGTTTGGTTTGGTTGGGCTCGCAAACACGGCGCCAAATGCCGCGTAAGAGGCGCCCTCATCCTGCGCCTTTAGCGCTAAATTTAGATTATCATAGCAGCTAACGCCGATGAAAGCGTCATCGCCTAGTATCTTGCGAGCGGCCTTTACTCCGCCGTCGTCTTTGCCGATGTGCACGGCGTTTGCGCCTATTTTGGCGGCAAATTTTACGTCGTCGTTTACGATAAATCTCGCGCCGTAGCTCTCGCAAAGCTCTTTTAGAGCAGTCGCTACGCGCTCGTTTTTTGGCTCAAGCTTGGTGCGGTACTGTAAAAACTTCACTCCGCACTCTAGCAGCTCGCGAGTTTGCTCGACCACGCTATTTTCGGGCGTTAGGATGTCGTCCGTGATAGCGTAAATTTTAGCCACGGTTTGCGCCCGCGGCTTTGTGATCTAACAGCCGCACGCCGAAATTTGAGCCGTGAGCGTTTTTGATCGCGTTTGCGACGAAGGCTTTGGCGTGCTTGATCGCCGTTATCTCGTCTGCCCCACACGCTAGAGCGCAGGCGATAGCCGTGGCGAAGCTACAACCAGCGCCGTGCATGATCGTGGGACGCTCTAGCGGTTCGCCGAATTTAACTATCTCGCCGCTTTTTTGATAAAGCGTATCCTCGCAAATCTCGCTCGTTTGCGTACGTTTTAGCACGATGTCGCAGGGCAGATCCGCGCCTAAATTTAACCTCTCGCCGTCAAAATTTAACCCCAAAATGCGCGCTTCGTCTAAATTCGGCGTCGCGATGCGGGCTAGACTCAAAAGCTCTTTTAGCGCGTTTATGGCGCCGTCTTGCAGTAGCTTTGCGCCTGATTTCGCCACGCAGACGGGATCTATCACGGCGCTTATGCCTCGGTTTTGCTCCAGCCAGGCTTTTACGCAGGCTATGAGCTGTTCGTTAAAGAGCATACCGATCTTTACGGCGTCAAATTTTAGCTCGGCGCAGACGGCCTCTAGTTGCGCGTTTAAAAACTCGGGCGTTACGGGCATTACCGCGCTCACGCCGCTCGTGTTTTGCGCGGTTAGAGCCGTGATCGCAGTCGCGCTGTAGCAGCCGTAGGCCTCGCAGGTTTTTATGTCGGCTTGTATGCCTGCACCCCCGATGCTGTCGCTGCCTGCGATGATTAGGATATTTTTTTTGGGATTTTTCATTGTTTTGCCTTGAGCGGTTTTGTTAAATTTATCTTTAGGCGAATTTATTTGTCGCCAAAATCCTTGCCGAACTCAACGCCTAGCTCCTTTAAATTTACGGGGCCGTTTCCTTGCGACTCCATCGGCATAGACGGCGGAGTTTGCGGCTGCGTTTGCGTAGGTTGTGAGCCTAAAGAGTCTTGCTCGGTTTGAGCGTTTTTGGTGGCGTTATTTTCGGCTTTTTTAGGTTTTTTCTTCGGTTCTTCTAGCTTTTTGCCGGTTAGGCACTCGTAAATTTGCGAGTGATTTTTCTTCGCCCAATCCTCTTTGACCTCGATTTTTTGATACTCTTTGCTCGTAGGCGAGACAAGGCCGTTTTTGACTAGGGTTTTGTTTAAAATTCTGCTTTTATCGCTTATTTCGCACAGCCATCTATCGCCTAGATTTTTTAGCGTGAGCACGTAGTAGTTGCGCCCTGGACGAAATATCTTTTTGATCTCTTTGTCGTAGGATTTACTGAAATTTTCCAGCTCTTTTTTGTTTTTTACGCATTTTGCGCCATCGTAAAATTTAACGTTTGCGAGCTTGCAAGGAGCGATCACGGCGGCGTTTAGCCTAAAGACAAAGGTATCGTAGTCTAAAATTTTTTCTAAAAAAAGAACTTGTTTAGTGACTTTTTCGCGTTTGGATTTGGTTGTCTGCGTGATTTGCATGTCGGTAAACCGGGCCTGCAAATTTACCGACAGCAAGGCTAAAGCGCAAAATTTAAGCAGGGTAAAAAATGCGCTTTTTTTCATTATTTCAGATCGTATTTTTCTAGCAGTTTATCGTAGCTGCCGTCTTTTTTCATATCGTCAAGCGCGGCGTTTATTTTAGCGATCAGACCTGCTTGCTTGCCTTTGTCAAACGCTATGGAAAAGCCCTCGCTGCCGTCGGCTTCTTTATAAAACTCTTCAATCTCGGGATTTTTCTTTAAAAAGCCGTAGCCGATCGAGCTATCTAATACCAAAGCGTCTATCTTGCCTTTTTTTAAGCCCATGATGAGAGGTACGGGCTCTTCTGCGGGCACCACTTTAGCGCCTGCGATAGCGTTAGCGGCGATCTCTTGGACTGTGCCTTGCTGCACGCCTACTCTTTTGCCGTTTAGGGCCTCTTTGCTCGCGATAGCGTCGTTGCCTTTAGCGCGCAAATAGATATTTTCGGTCGCGTAGTAAGCCTGTGTGAAATCAATCGACTTTCGTCTATCGTCGGTCGCGCTCATCGCGCTTGCTACGGCGTCGATCTTGCCGGTTTTTAGAGCTGGGATTAGGCCGTCAAAGCTCATATTTACGATCTTGTACTCAAAACCCGCGCGTTTAGCGAGCTCTGCTACCAGATCCATATCAAAGCCGGTGATCTTGTTTTGCTCATCCACATACTCAAACGGCGGATAGTTGGCGGCGGTACCGATCTTTAGCTCGGCGGCGCCAAGCGTAGCTAGAGCCGCTAAAAGCAGCGTAAAAATCTTTTTCATTTTCTCTCCTTTATTTGGTTTTAAATTTAGCCCGCGTCTTTGTGCGGGCTCGTAAATTTACTTTAAGCCGTATTTTTCCATCATCTTGTCAAATTCGCCGCTCTTTTTGAGCTCCTCTATCGCGGCATCTATCTTTCCGATTAGCTCTAAGTGCTTGCCCTTATCAAACGCGACGGCAAAGCCCTCGGTGCCGTCGGGAAGCTTTAAAAACTCCTCCAAATCCGAGTTTTGCTTTAGATACTCGTAGCCGATCGGACTATCGGTCAGCACGATGTCTATCTTACCCGCTTTTAGCGCTAAAATCGCAGCCGCTACGTTTTCAGCCGGCACGGCCAGGTCGCCGCAGATGGATTTAGCCGCGGTCTCTTGCAGGGTGCCTACTTGCGCGCTTATTTTTTTGAGATGCATATTGGTCGCATTTACGTCGGCTCCTTTTTTGCGGATGAAAAGATTATCCGAAAAATAATAAGGCTTCGTAAAATCGACCGATTTTCTTCTCTCCTCGGTCGCGCTCATACCGCTTAACGCGGCGTCTATCTTGCCCGTTTTTAGAGCTGGGATCAGCCCGTCAAAGCTCATATTTTGTATGTCGAATTTGACGCCGATCTTCTTGCCGACGGCCTCTATCATATCGATTTCAAAGCCTACGATCTTGTTGTGCTCGTCGATATACTCAAACGGCGGGTAGTCCGCGCTCGAACCAACTCTTATCGTTTGTTGTACCGCTACGGGGGCCGCCTCGTTTTTTACTGCGGCGTCTTTGCTCGCTTTTTCATTCGAGCTTTGACCGCAACCTGAAAGCATCAAAGCGGTGACTGCGAAAACGAAAAGTTTTTTAAATTTGCCGGCGGACAAAGCCGCAACGATGTTTTGTGACATTTTGACCTCCTTTTAGTGGTTTAAAATTTTACCTAGAAAATCCTGCAAACGCTGATTGCTAGGGTTTTCAAAGACGTTTTTAGGCGTGTCGTCCACGGCTATTTTACCGCCGTGCATAAAAAATATCCTATTTGCCACGTTTTTAGCAAAACCCATCTCGTGCGTAACGACTAGCATCGTGATGCCTTTTGCCGCGACGTCCTTCATGATGTCTAGCACCTCGCCGATCATCTCGGGATCTAGCGCGCTGGTCGGCTCGTCAAAGAGTATAACCTCGGGATTCATCGCGAGGCTTCTGGCGATTGCTATACGCTGTTTTTGGCCGCCTGAGAGCTTATGCGGGAAGGCGTATTTTTTATCGCTTAGACCCACGCTTTTTAGCAGCTCGTCGGCTCTTTTTTCGGCGTTTTGCTTATCCAAAATTCCTGCTTTTATCGGCGCTAGGGTTAAATTTTGCAAGACGTTTTTGTTTGCAAAAAGATTAAAGTGCTGAAAAACCATACTTACTTTTTGACGGATTTTATTTATATCCGTTTTTTTATCCGTTATATCCTCGCCGTTTATCTTGATGTGTCCGCCGCTTGGCTCCTCTAGACGGTTTATGCAGCGCAAAAACGTGCTCTTGCCGCCGCCGCTAGGGCCTATGATAGCGATGATTTCGCCTTGCCTGATATCTACGCTGATATCGTCTAAGACGCGCAAATCGCCGTAATTTTTACTCAAATTTCTAATCTCAATCATGGCGATTTAGTCTCCTCTCTAAAATTTTAACCAAAAACGTAAAGAACTTCACGCTGACATAATAAACTATACCCGTGAAAATGACTGGCTCGGGGCTATAAAACACCGCTTGCAGGCTCTTGCTTTGCATCGTGATGTCGATAACGCTGATGTAGCCTACGACCGAAGTTTCTTTAAACAGTGAGATAAATTCGTTCGCAAGCGCAGGCAAGATGTTTTTAGTCGCTTGCGGAAACACCACCTCTCGCATCGAGACGTAGTAGTTTAGGCCCATCGCCCTTGCGGCTTCCATTTGCCCTTTATCGACGCTATTTATGCCGCTACGCACGATCTCTGCGACGTATGCGGAGCTGTTTAGCCCAAGCGCGATCAAGGCGACGTAAAAGTTATCGCTCCAAGTCGCGAAAATCACGACCGAAAATATAAGAAGTTGCAAAATAATCGGCGTTCCGCGCAGGATATCGACGTACTCGTCGATGAGAAAGCTTAAAATTTTGATATTTAAAAACTTTAAAAACGCCAAAATAAAGCCCAGAGTCACGCCGATAGCCGTGCCGCCGATAGTGAGCCCCAGCGTCACGCCGTAGCTTTTAAGGTAAGCTAGACGTTGCGCCTCGTTTAACTCCGTCGGATAAAAATAGTAAACGCCCGCGGAAACGATGACGACGAAAAACAGAACTCTGAAAAATTTTTCGTTTAGCATTTTTTAAACCTTAAAAGTGTAATAAGGGTTAATAATACGAAAAAAAATATAAATTTAACCTTTTTTACGCGAAAAAATTATCTTTTAAACAAATTTATCATATTATCGTAACTTAAATTTAAAAAACGAGGGAAATTTAATGGATTACGCTCGCTATATCGCGATCGCGCTGTATTTTGGATTTTTGCTTTTCGTGGGGCGATATGCTTATAACAAAAACGCCAATATGGGCGAGTACCTGCTCGATAATCGCCGCCTAGGGCCGGTCGTAACCGCGCTAAGCGCCGGAGCTAGCGATATGAGCGGCTGGATGCTGCTTGGCGTGCCGGGCGCGCTTTACGCCACGGGGCTTGCTACGATTTGGATGGTTTTGGGGCTTGTTATCGGCGCGTATTGCAACTATCTGTTTTTAGCAAAGCGCCTGCGCGTTTATACCGAGGTTGCCAGCGATAGCATCACGATCCCCGATTTTTTACAAAATCGCTTCAAGGACGAGACTAAAATTTTACGCATAGTTTCGGGTCTTTTGATTTTGATATTTTTCACGCTATATGTGAGTAGCGGCATAATCGCGGGCGGCAAGAGCTTTGAAAGCTTTTTTGGATTAGATTTTAAATTCGGCGCGATCTTTACGCTGGCTATCGTCGTTTTTTACACGTTTTTCGGCGGTTTTCGCGCGGTTTGTATCACGGACGCGTTTCAGGGCGCGCTGATGTTTTTGGTTCTAGTCGCCGTGCCCGTCGTCGCGTTTTGTAATCTAAATTTACCGGACGGCGCTACATTTTGGAGCGAGGTGGCGAAATACGGCAAAAACCACCTAAACGTCTTTTACGATCAGACTTTTTTAAGCATCTTGGGGCTCATGGCATGGGGGCTTGGCTACTTCGGGCAGCCGCACATCATAGTTAGATTTATGGCGATACGAAGCTCAAAGGAGTTAGCCCAGGCGCGTCGTATCGGTATCGGCTGGATGGCGATCGGGCTTGCCGGGGCGATGATGAGCGGACTTATCGGCTTTGTGTATTACAGCGAGTTAAATTTGCCTCTAGCAGACCCCGAGAAGGTCTTTTTGCAACTTGGCGAAACGCTGTTTCATCCGTTTTTCGTGGGTATCATCATCTCAGCCGTGCTTTCAGCTATCATGAGCACGATCTCTAGCCAGCTTTTGGTTAGCGCAAGCTCGGTGACTCAGGACTTCGTGTTTGCCTTTTATAAAAAAGAAATCTCGCAAAAAGCTCAGGTCGCCGCGGGCAGATACGCCGTCGTGGCCGTCGCACTGGTGGCTACCGCGCTTGCTTTTAGCTTTAACGAAAGCGTGCTAAACGTCGTGGGCTACGCGTGGGCTGGCTTTGGCGCGAGCTTTGGGCCGGTGCTGCTTTTTAGCCTTTATTGGCGTAGGATGAGCGCGCTAGCGGCCTTGCTGGGTATGATAACGGGCGGAGCGACGGTGATCGCGTGGATAGCGCTTGGGCTAAGCTCTTACGTTTACGAGATATTGCCTGGCTTTGCGGTTTCTTGCGTCGTGATTTATCTAACCAGCCTCTACGGCGACGCGATAGACAAGATGAGCAACGAGCCAAACTCGGCCACCGTGCAGGACGAATTTGAAAAAATGAAAACGAGGCTGTAAATGCAAAGTAGCGTAAAATGCGGTAACTGCGGCGCTGAAGTCGATGTAAATTTGGCTCTAAAAACCGAGCTTGAGCTTGAAATGAAGCAAAAAATGGCGGCGGCTAGGCGAGAATTTGATAAAGAGATCGAGATTAAAAGGGCCGAATACAAGGCGCATTTAGACGCTTTAAACGCGAAGGAAAAAGAATTTGACGCTAAATTTGCCGCAGCCCTAAACGCTAAAAAAACCGAGCTTGAAAACGAGATAAAAGCAAAAATCGAGAGCGAAAATTTAAATATAGTAAACGCCCTAAAAACCGAGCTTGAAGCCAAGTCAAAGCAGATAAACGAACTAAATTTAAAGACGCTTGAGATAGAAAAGCTAAAACGCGAAAAGAGCGAGTTTGAAAGCGCGCTGATGGCTAAAACCGAGGCAGAGCTAAGCAAGCGCCTAAATGAGGAAAAAGAGCGGCTGGGCAAGGCTTTGGCCGAGCAAAACGAGTTAAAATTTAAGCAAAAAGACGAGCAGCTAGAAGCACTAAAAAAGCAGCTAAACGAGGCACAAAGGCGCATAGAGCAGGGCAGCGAGCAGCTACAAGGCGAGACGCAAGAGCTCGCCATCGAAGCGTGGCTACGCGAGAAGTTCGTATTTGACACCATAGACGAGGTCAAAAAGGGGGCAAACGGCGCGGACGTGATGCAGATCGTAAATACCCGCGAGGTGCAAAACTGCGGCAAAATTTACTACGAGAGCAAACGCACGAAAAATTTCTCAAACGAATGGATAGAAAAATTTAAGGCCGATATGCGCGCATCGGGCGCTGACGTCGGGGTGCTAGTTAGCGAGGCGCGGCCGCGGGAGCTAGAGCGCATGGGGCTGGTGGATGGCGTATGGGTGTGCAACTACGAGGAGTTTAAGGCGCTTTGTTTCGTGCTAAGGCAGGGCGTCGTGGAGCTAAATTTCGCTAGGAACTCCGCGCAAAATCGCTCAAACAAGATGGAGATGCTCTACTCGTATCTGGTTAGCAACGAGTTTAAGATGCGCATCGAGGCTATCGTGGAGGGTTTTTCTGCGATGAGCGAGGAGCTGGAGCGCGAGAAAAACGCGATGAAACGCATCTGGAAGAGCCGAGAAAAACAGATCGAAAAGGTGCGCGACAACGCGATCGAGATGTTTGGCTCGATAAAGGGGATCGCTGGAAATGCGATAGGGGAGATAAAGACGCTGGAGCTCGGGTTTGATGCGGGCGAGGAGGAGTAAATTCCCCGGCTCGGCTGGATTTCAAATAGTTTTCGGCTAAGATACTCGGGTCACGGACGACTAGTCCGCTCCCGTCGTATCCGCCAAAAACTACTTAAACTACACACAATCCGTCTGGAATATTTATCCATGCCCTACTAAATTTACAAATTTACTCTGCTAAAATTTAAAAACGAAAGGCTCAAATTTGAGTGATTATGATTTGCCTAAAGGCGCCAGGCTTGATGATGATGAGAAGGTTCTGTATTGCTATCAAAATGTAAATTATTTTTTTGCCGTTAGGATGTTTA
This sequence comes from Campylobacter rectus, assembly GCF_004803795.1. Taxonomy (NCBI): domain Bacteria; kingdom Pseudomonadati; phylum Campylobacterota; class Epsilonproteobacteria; order Campylobacterales; family Campylobacteraceae; genus Campylobacter; species Campylobacter rectus. The sequence goes on from NZ_CP012543.1 coordinate 617,952, forward strand.
TTTACGTGTTTTTGCTATTTGTTTTGTTTAATATCATAGACGGCAGTATCTTGTCCATGATTGTCATATCCGCCGTTTCAATTTTTCTATTTTACATTATGTGTTGCGAGATATTAAATTATAAAAGACGATGCATATATATTACTAATAAAAATTTTATTACCGGAAATAATATAAAAACAAAAAAAGAGGAAATATCATATTTCTATACAATTTATGCATTCGGATATCGTCCCGTAATCGTCTTTTATAAAAATAAAAAGTTTTTGTATTTTTTATTTGTCGAGGATGATGTAAATTTTAAAACTGCGATGAGTGCTATTTACGACATCTCGCTTAATGAAGATTTTAAATTTGATTTAGGTAGTGGAGCGTATGGATTCGCCAAGAGCTATGCGATAAGGAAATTAATAAAATAGTGCAAGTACGCAAAAGCATATTGATTAAGCACTGGTTCGGTGTGCCGCCGCGCTACATATTTTAAATTTGCAACGGGGCTAAATCTGCAAATTTGACTCGGCCAAAATTTAAAAACCAAGCGAAGTTCTGCTTTAGCTTCACTGCGTTCGCTACTGCTTAAAGCAGCTTGCAAGCAAGAAGAGACTGCTGAGTTTGCAACCGCTAGGCATGGCGCAGTTTAAACCCATCAATACAAAAGCAAAATAACGTCAAATTTTAACAAACTAAATTTTACGTTTTCAAGATGCGGGTCTGGGCGAGTAAAATTTTTCAAATTTAGCCTCAAATTTAGCTCGCATCGACCTGAATTTTATATTTACCGCAGCGGGTGCAGCGAAACAGATAGCCCGCCATATCGCCGCCTGCGACGAGGTAACCCTGCGCATCCTCTACCGCAAATTCGCCGCGCAGGGCGTATTCGGTAAAGACCTCTTCGGCAATACCCATCTCCTGCAGCTCCTTCGTGCCCACGTCGCCTAAAAACTCGCAGTAATCGTCGCAGCAAACAAGCCAACGCTCTCCTTGCCAGCTAAAATACCCGGGCGTCCTTTTAAAAAGCTCCTCGGTTTTGCCCTGAGCGTCCGCAGCGCCCGGCGGCAGAGGATCTGCGTCCTGGATGAAGCCGGCGTCAAATTTCGCCGCAGCCGCACCGCTAGCGATGCAGTGCGGGCAAAGGTAGTTCACGTCCGCCACGCAGTAAATGCTACCGCAATAATACGCGTCCGTCGCTTGCCCGCAGCACTCGCAAATCACGCTTACATCGTCTTTAAACACGCCCGTTTTAAAGGGATTCGGGTGGTAGCGAAAATGAGGCAGGTCTTTTGATTTTTCGTTCGCACGCGTCGCTTTGCTTGCGGTTTTAGGGCGCTTTATCGCGTCCGCGTCACCGTTTTCCGCATACTGCTTCAGATAGCCGAGCTTTTTGAGCTGCTTTCTGTCTTTCGGACCGCAAATTTTGCCGAGTAGCTCGCAGGCACTCTTTTTAAGCCCTAGTAGCTCGTAAGCGTCCACCAGCACGGCTTTTGCCTCTTTTTCGCCGCATTTTTCGAGCTCGTCTTTGAACTCATACAGCGCCGCAACGCTCGCCGCTCCGCCGTCAGAATCCCAAAATGCCTTTTGAAGCGCGATATATTTTTCTCTAAATTTATCCATTTTTTCTCTTAAATTCGCCGTTTGGCGTAAATTTTATCTCTCAACGAAGCCGCACCGACTCGTGCGGTAAATTTTAAAATTTGCGGTTACGAGCAGCGTCATCGTCAAATTTACGTCGTAATAAAATTTGGCTCAAGATAAGTTAAAAACTTTCAAAGGAGTTTTTAACTATGATCCTGTCGATGAAAAATAAGTATATAGTCCGTTTCCGAATTTCAGAGAAGAAATTTAGAGAAATTCTCAAGTATTTTACAGAGGATATAGAGGCTACTAAAATAGCAAATTTAACCGGGATTTCTAGAATTTCCATCAACAAAATTCTAAAAAATATCAGAATTTTAATGGCTAGCGAGTGTGAAAAAATTAGCAAGTTTAGCGGTGAGATAGAGATTGACGAAAGCTACTTCGGATCTAAAAGAGTAAGAGGTAAGAGAGGTAGAGGAGCAGCAAATAAAACTCCAGTGTTCGGTATGCTTAAAAGAGACGGCAAAGTTTATACTCAAATAGTCAAAAACTGCTCTGCTAGTGAGTTAATACCTATATTATCGCAATATAGCGAGCTTGATAGCTCTACTATATATTCTGATTGCTGGAAGGCTTATGATGGATTAGTGGATTACGGAGCCAAAGCTCATTATAGAGTAAAACATTCAAAGAATGAATTTGCTAACGGTAAAAATCATATAAACGGTATAGAAAACTTCTGGGGATATGCTAAACACAGATTATCTAAATTTAAAGGCATTAAGAAAGAGAATTTCTTGCTTCATTTAAAGGAATGCGAATTTAGATATAATAACAGTAAAGATACAAAAACTTTCTATCATATTTTACTAAAGATGATAAGAGAAAATCCGCTTAACTTATCTTGAGCCTAAAATTTAAAGCCGTTTAAAAAGTCAAATTTGCTCGGTAACGCACGGGCGATCAAAATTTACTCGACCAAAAATGCGCCGAAAAATCAAAAACGGCAAATTTGGGCTCAAATTTTAAATTTTACCGAGCCGAGCTTGCGGTTTTGGTCATTTAAGCACGTCCGTTCGTTTGCGCCAAATAACCCTTAGCTGCGCCTCGCGCTCAAAGCCGATGCTAAATCGAGCCAAATTTCACTCCGCGCACATCGCTTTGAGCTTTGCCAAATCCAAAATCAAACTATGCGAAAATGCGTCTATCACGACGCCTGCGTATTTGCCTTCGGCGCTATCTAGCATCGCGGCATAGTCCTTTAGGCGCAAGTTTATCGCCTCCTGCTCGGCGTCGTTTCGCCACTTCATCATCTCGGCTCTGCTTGAAAAAGCCGGGAAATAGCTAAGTCCGCTCTCCTCGTCTTCTAGCAGGACGAATTTGATATTTGAGCCCTCTTCTTCATAGACTGCGCCGCCGCCGGGCTTTGCGAGAACTTGATTTATGAGCACCGGCGCCAAAAACTCGGCCTTTTTTAGCGCTGCGATTAGCGCCTTTTCGCTCTGCTTGCTGCTGTCTAACAAAAACGCATCTATGAAATCGTTTAAATTTTCGTTCATCTCTCGCCTTGGATTAAATTTGGCGTATTATACATTTTTGCGTTTTTAAATCAAATTTAGCATTAAATAAGCTTTGCATTGCTATAATCACAGCCTTACTTCAACTAGTGGGTTCATAGCTCAGTTGGTTAGAGCATCCGGCTCATAACCGGATGGTCCCAGGTTCGAGTCCTGGTGAACCCACCATTGTTTTATCTTTTATAAAATCTACTTAAATGGTCTTGTTCGGTTCGATCGCCCAAGCGATGCCCTTAGCTAAGCGGTGTAAAGCGTCTTGAAAATGATTGCCGCTATTTAGCTCAAATGTGCATTTTATCCCGCGTTTTTCATAAATTTTATAAAGCTCCCTCGTGTTGTTTTCCGTTTCTTGCAGGTATTCGTTTTTGCTTTTGCTCTCAAGATCTCCTAGCGACAAATATATCGCCTCGGGCTTTTTTAAAAATTCGCTATGCGAGACGAAGGAAACGAAACCCGGATACCACGTCGAGCCTGAAGCCGAAACTAATTTATTAAATTTATCGGTAACGTAAGGCGCGTATAAGGCGAAAAGTCCCGCCATCGAATACCCCGCTAAGATGCGGTTTTTAGGCTCTGATGCGGTTTTGGTTCGCGGCAATATATACTCGGCTAAAAATTTAGCGTATTCGCCGGCCTCGCCCGTAAATCTGTCGTCTTTGGACACTATGGGAGCGCTAGGCCAGGGCGAGAGCTCCTCGTCCCACCTTATGCCGCAAACGCTGATTAATGAAAAAGGCTTTTTAATGAGCTTTTTGCATTCGGATAGGAGTTTTTCCGCCGAGTCGATATACGAGCTTACATAAACGATATCGGCGTTTTTGTCGCCGCAATCGTAAAAAGATATTTGTTTGCCGTTTGTGTCAAATTTGATAAATTTATCCATCTTTTCTCTTTAAAATCATATATTCGCCCATATCTTCAAAGCCGAGTTTTAAGTATAACGGTTTTGCCAAAGATGAGGTTTCGAGGTAAATTTTACCCGCCTTGCGCATTTTTGCTTGCGATATCAGCTCTTTTACTACGGCCGCGGCGACTCCTTGTCCGCGGTGGGAGCTTTTTGTATATACATTCATCAAATAAGCGCATTTGCCGTTTGGGTTATCGGGCGAGGGCATTTCGTTATACAGACAAACGTCGCCGCAACCGACGGTATTTTGCCCTATTTGCGCAAATAACGCGATGTGAGAGCCGTTTGCGAGAGAGCTTTCGTAATATTTTTTATTTGCTAAAAACAGCTCTTGCAAATTTTCGGCATTTTGAGGCTCAAATACGTGCTCTAGCGTCTCCATCCTCCATTTCATCAGCTCGTCGATGTCTGAAATTTTAGCTTGTATTATTTTTATTTTCATATTTTTTACTCTTCCCTCGCATCTAAATTTCCCTCTTTTAAAACGACGGGCAGAGCCTTGGCGTCTATTTTGCCGTTTTGATTTACTTTTATGTCGTTCATAGCGATAAAAAACTCGGGTATCATATAGCCCGGTAAAAATCTCTCCATCTCTTTTTTAAGCGTAGATAAAGTCGTATGCGGCTCTTTAAAGACGACGTAGGCCACCAGATACGATAAATTTTTCTCATCGACGTAGGCTTTTACGACGGCTTTTTTGATCTGCGAGCAGCGGCATAAAACGTTTTCCACTTCGGTAGTTTCTACGCGTTTGCCAAATATCATCACTTGCGTGTCTTTTCTGCGCAAAAAGGCTAAATTTCCGTCAGGCAAGACATATCCCAGATCGCCGCTTCTATATATAACCGAGCCGTCCGCGCGCCTAATAAAAGCCCTGTTTTCAGCCTTTCTATCGCCCACGTATCCTGCTGATACCCCTTCTCCGCTTATGCAAATTTCGCCCGTTTCGCCTTCTTTTACGGGCTGCATTTTTTTGTTTAATATCTCTATGCGCGTGCCTAAAATCGCCTTTCCGATAGGAAAAGTGCCGTCTTTTAGCGCAGGCGCGTCGTTACAGCGGTAGTAGGAGGCGCATACGGTGGTCTCCGAGGGGCCGTAGGTGTTATAGACGTCTATTTTATTTAGCAGTTTATCCACGTATTTAGCGCGCAAAACGTCGCCTCCGCTGATTAGCAGCCTTAGGCATTTTGGGATTTTAGCCAGCCCGTTTATCTCCAGCAAAAGATACGGGAAGCCGCTTATTATCGTTACGTTGTTTTTTCGGACGAATTTCATCAAAGCGCCGATATCCGATTTGGTTTGATTTGAAGGGATCGCCAGTGCCGCGCCGTTTAAGAGCGAGGCGAAAACCTCCTCTACGAAGATGTCAAACGAACAGACCGAATGCTGAAGCATCGTGTCCGCTTCGTTTATGTTAAATTCGCTCTTAAACGCTCTTGCGTAAGCGCAGACGTTTTTGTTCGTAACGGCGATACCTTTGGGTAAATTTGTCGAACCGGACGTGTATAAGACGTAGGCGACGTCGTCCGGGGCGGCTTCGCATTCGTCGTTTGTGCCGAGCATCGCTACGTCATCGTTGATCTCGATAAGATTAAATTTATCTACCTTTTGACTGTGTCTGGCATCCGCGAGTACGGCGTCCGCGCCCGCGTCTTTCATCATAAATTCTATCCTCTCCTCGGGGAAAAACGGCTCGACGGGAATATATGAGCAGCCTCTTTTAAGTACGGCCAGTATGGCTCCTATCATCTGCACCCCGTGTTCCATTACGATGCCTATTCTTTTTGCTCCATACGGGATTTTCGCCGCGATGCTTTCGGCAAGAGCTGCCAACTCCTTTGCGCTTAAGGAGCGTCTTTCGTCAAAAACGGCTAGCGCGTTAGGAGCTTTTAAAACCCTATCTTTAAAAACGGAGTAAATAGTATCTTGGCTCACTTTCGTCTCCTAAATTTATCTTTGCGGCTAGATCAAATTTAACCCTTTCATCGAATGCGCCGCATTAATTATGATAAAGATTATCTCTTGTTGTAGCTTTAAATTTATTTAATCGGCGCTTTAAATCGGTTTTTTACGTAAATTTTTTGCGGATCGGCGGCGTAAATTTGACGCTTTAAGCGAGTATTTAGCGGCATAAAAACACGCTTTTAGCGGTTATACGGCTTTAAATTCGCGCCGCGAAACAAATAACGAGCGTTTTGAGCGTCAAATTTAAAAAAGATAAATTTAATTACCGGGCAAACGGCTCGCCGTTAAATTTTATTTTTGTCCAATGACGCGCTCGGTCGCCAAGCTTAGGTTGCGTCAAATCGGTCTACTAAGTGGGTAAAATTTGAAGTAGTGTCAAATTTATCGGTAACGGCTTGCCAAATTTACGATCAAACAAAGCGGCTCGCCGTCAATTTAAATCGCATAAATTTTGCTCGTCCGCCAAACGCCCAACCCGATTCGCTTCCAATTTGGCTCGCCGTTTTATCTATTTTTCGTATCGCGCAAAAGCCCCATCTTCATCTCGTAGTAGTCCACGCTCATATCGACGTAGTGTTTGTGCGGGTTTTCAAAGCGCTGCTCCTCCTGCCAAATTTCATTTTCGAGCTGCTCTTTTACGTAGTCTCTGATTTGCGCTAAATTTACTTTCTCGCTCACGCGTTTGCCGTCTTTTACGACTAGATTTTGTAGCTGCCGCGCCGTGCAGCCCTCAAAATACATCTCCTTCCACGGCTTTTGGGGATCTATATAGCGGTACGGTTTGGATAGATCGGGCGTTTCGTCCGCGTTTGCGATGAGGTCGGCTATGGCTTGACCGTTTTGGTAGATGCGCCAGACCTTTTTTATGCCGGGATTGGTCATCTTTTCTACGGCTTCAGATAGCTTGATACGGGGGCTAAATTTGCCGCCGTTTTCGACTGCCACTAGCTTATAAACCCCGCTAAAAATCGGATTGCTCTTAGAGGTTATCAGACGCTCGCCCACACCAAAGCCGTCTATTTGGCCGCCTTGAGCCAGGATCGAGGCGATGGTGTATTCATCCAGGCTGTTTGAGACTGTGATCTTGCAGTCTTGTAGCCCGGCGGCATCCAGCATCGCGCGCGTTTTTTTAGATAGATACGCTAGGTCGCCGGAGTCTAGCCTGACCGCTTTTAGGCGCTTACCTAGCGGCTCTAGCACCTCTTTTGCCGTTTTTATTGCGTTTGGCACGCCGCTATGCAGCACGTCGTAGGTATCTACGAGTAGCGAAGCGGAGTCCGGATAGAGCAGGGCGTAGCGTTTAAAGGCTTCAAATTCGTCGCCGAAATACATCACCCAGCTGTGCGCCATCGTGCCGGTCGTCGGTATGCCGAAGGCCTTAGCCGCCAGCACCGTCGCCGTGCCGTCCGCGCCGCCGATGTAGGCCGCTCTCGCGCCGTAGATCGCGGCATCCAGGTTGTGAGCGCGCCTAGCGCCGAAGTCAAACACGCTCCTGCCGTCCGCGGCCTTTACGATGCGCCTAGCCTTGGTCGCGATGAGGCTTTGGTGGTTTATCTGCGATAGGATCGCGGACTCTATGAGCTGCGCGTCGATAGGCGAGGCTACGACCGTCATAAAAGGCTCTTGCGGATAGATGATCGTACCCTCGGCAAAGGCGTATATATCGCCTCTAAAGCGAAATTTGCGCAGATAATCCAAAAAATCCTCGCTAAATAAATTTAACGAGCGCAGATACTCTACATCGCTCTCGTCAAAGTGTAAATTTTCTACATATTCTATGATCTGCTCAAGCCCCACAAATATCGCAAAACCGCCGCCGTCGGGCACCTTGCGGTAAAAAACGTCAAACGCCACGCGCGGCTGATTCCCGCTTTTAAAATACCCCTCCGCCATCGTAAGCTCGTAAAGATCCATCACCATGCTGACATTTCTCGCGTCAAACTGCGTCATTTTTTGCCCTTTCTCGTTAAAATTTGATAATGATATAACCCCGCGGCTTGCGAGACGCTGAAATTTCGACATAAAATTTTAAACAAATATATTATTTTAGCTCATAATATTATCACTTTTTATCGGTTTTTAAGCTCTATTAGCATATAGTTTTAAAGTTTTTATTTAAAAAAAATTTTTATATTATTTTTATATTTTAAATTACATTATTTGAGTTTCGAGAAAATAAAATTTGTAAATTTAGGAGGATTTTATGAAACAAGCCTTGCTTTTAAGCAGCTCAAGCTACAAGGATACCGGCTATCTTAGGCATTGTAAAAACTGGGTGTACGAGTTTTTAAAAGAGTGCGGAGTTTGGGACGAGCAGGTACTTTTTATCCCATACGCCGGAGTTCGCCGCACGAACGACGGGTACGAGCAAAAGGTCATCGACTGTCTAGAATACAAAAATATCGCATCCATCCATAAATTTAGCGATCCAAAGCGCGCAGTAGCCGAGGCTAAAGCCGTCTGCATCGGCGGCGGAAACACCTTTGCGCTGCTTTACTATCTTTATAAATTTGATTTAGTTGAAGCGATTAAGCAAAGAGTGGAGGCGGGTGTGCCGTATTTTGGTTGGAGCGCGGGCGCAAATGTTGCCGGAAGCACGATGATGACGACAAACGATATGCCTATCATCATGCCAAAAAGCTTTGACGCGTTAAATATCTTCCCGCATCAGATAAATCCGCATTTTATCAGCGGCAAGATCGCCGGACACAACGGCGAAAGCAGGGAGGAGAGGCTGGAGGAGTTTTTGATAGTAAATCAAAAAAGCCTGATCTACGCGCTGCCTGAAGGTACGGCTCTAAGGATAAAGGGCGAAAATGCAACCGTGATGGGTATGGAAAACAGCCCCGTCTTAAAAATGGCGTATCAAAAAGAAACCGAGCTTATCAAGGTCGGCGAGAGCTTTAAGTTTTAATTGCTTTTCGGCTCCGTTTTACGACTAAAATTTAACAAAATTCGGCTTAAATTTTAAGTTTAGGGATTAAATTTTAGTCTTAACGAGGGAGCCAAAAGATAGTAAGTTAAGCTTAAAAATTTTTAGTAAAAACGTTCTTTAAAATAATCGTCGCGATTTAGCGAAATTCGACGAAATTTTGTTTGGATTTCATCCAAATCGCACCCAAAAATTTGCGACAAACAAAACGGTAAGGTAAGTCTGAAATTTACAAAAAGGCTAAAATTTCGAATTTAGAGCGCGATCTTGCTGAAAAAATCATAAAAATCGCAAGACGAATTTGCCTTAAATTTTAAATTTAATGCCAAAAACGCCAAAGCGAGATTCGGTCTGAAGCGTTAAATTTTAGGTTGATTTTAAACGCCAAAGCTAAAATTTATTTGGAGCGGCGGCTAAAACCCGCGTAAATTTAAAGCTTTGCCGACGTTTTTTGCGAAATTTGACTCGGGATAATGAGGCGGATAAAGATAAATATGATCTAAATCGACGACGAATTTAAAAATAAATAAAACAGTTTAATTTCACTCGAATTGGGTGCCTAAAAAGCTAAAAAGCGCAAAATTTAAGTGAAATTTAAAAACAAATATAAAACAAAACGAAAGGGGACAAAATGGCTACTGCTAAGCTAATCTGTGCGGTCATAGGCTTGATCGCCGTCGTGTTTTTATTGGTCAAAAAGGGGGAGACCAAAACCGTTCTCATCGGCGTGGGGCTCGTGCTGTGCGTCATCTGCCTAAACCCGCTCGGAGCGCTTGAGAGCTTTACGAAGTCGATGACCTCGGCCGGCCTTATCAAGGCTATTTGCGCCAGCATGGGTTTTGCCTACGTTATGAAGGTGACTAAGTGCGACCAGCACCTGGTTTTGTTGCTCACAAAACCGATGAAAAATATCGGATTTTTCCTTATTCCCGCTACATTCGTGCTTACTTATTTTATCAACATCGCGATACCGTCGGCCGCGGGCTGCTCGGCTGCGGTCGGGGCTACGATGATACCGCTTTTGATGGCTTCGGGCATCCGTCCTGCTATGGCGGGAGCGGCGGTGTTTGCGGGTACGTTTGGCGGGGTGCTTAGCCCCGGCTCCGCGCATAATATCTTCGTGACCGATATGGTCAAAAAGAGCAACGAAGCCTTCACCGTCCAAGACGTCATCGGCGTGCAGTTTCCAAATGCCGTCGCCGCAGGTATCATCGTTTTGATCGTGCTTAGCATTATAGCGATCATCTTTAAAGATTATCAAAAAGGGCAGGATTTCTCTATAAAATCAAGTAACAGCGCAGGTGAAGCAACGCAGATAAAGGTAAATTTACTTTTCGCTATCGCTCCGCTCATCCCGCTGGTTATCCTCGTTATCGGCGGCACCGGGCTAAATAAAATCTCCTGGCTGGCCTGGACGAAAATGGGCGTTGCCGAGGCTATGATCCTTGGCGCTATCATCGCCGTTTTTATCACTTGGACGAGCCCGGAAAAGATCACTAAAGAGTTTTTTAACGGTATGGGCAGCGCCTACGCCGAGGTTATGGGTATCATCATCGCGGCGGGCGTTTTCGTCGCGGGTCTAAAAGCGTGCGGAGCGATCGACGCGGTCACCGAGTGGTTAAAACACTCTCAAGAGTTCGTGCGCTACGGCGGTACTTTCGTGCCGTACGTTATGGGCACCGTCACCGGCTCGGGCGACGCGGCTACGATGGCGTTTAACCAGGCCATTACCGTTCATGCGTCCGAACTTGGTTTCGAGCAAAGCAAGCTAGGTATGGCGGCTGCGATTTCAGGCGCGCTAGGACGCTCATCATCTCCTATCGCGGGCGCTGCGATCGTGTGCGCGGGTTTAGCGATGGTTAGTCCGGTCGAGATAGCTAAGCGAACGGCTCCGGCGATGGCAATAGCCGTGTGCGTGATAGCGTTTTTTATGCTCTAAATTTACGGAGCTAAATTTGATAAAGTCGGCGCCTTGCCGACTTTTTATTTTTGGGCTACGCTTGCCGATTTGCTTTGCGATATGAGGCATAAACTGCCGGGATCGTTTGGTTTGTGCGGTTTTTATGTAAATTTAAGCCGTTTTTAACCGCACGGTTTTTCGCGACTTTGCAAATATTTCTCGGGTTTAATTTTAGACGGTTTTTGTTTTGCGATTTAAATTCGGCTCAATTAAACTTAATCGGATTTTTAGCTGCGACTTGCGTTGCTACTTACAAGACCTCTTATCAATTTTAGCACAATATGATAGAGCTCTTTTATACAAACACCACTTCGTGAGCGCTTCGCTTGTTTTTGCATCTTTACTGTTATTGTATCTAAACCCTACTTCGCTACGCTCGTTACTTTTCAAGAACATAGTTTTTATCGTAACTTGATACGCCTTTGTGTGAGATTAAGTCAAAGAGAGTCTAAATTTTTATAGCGGAGCCAAATTTCGACGGCATAAATTTACGCGCGAATTATTTTAAAATTTGCGGATTAAATTTGATAAGGGCGGCAAATTTGACGCAATCCATACGGCAAATTTTTAAAAACAAGCGAATTATTTTAAAATTTGCGGATTAAATTTGATAAGGGCGGCAAATTTGACGCAATCCATACGGCAAATTTTTAAAAACAAGTTAAATTTAAAACCTCGCTCTTGGCCGATTTTTCTTGCCGATTTTGCGGCGATCAAACTGCTGCCGAATTTAAAACCGGCCCGCTTAACTTTTCATATGTGCCCCATTATGCCGAAATTTTCGCATCGCAAAATTTTCAGGTTATTCTTTGACTGCCTTTATTTACGTAAAGCGAGCTTAAATTTGAACGAAATTTGTCGGCAGCAAGGCGGCGAATTCGGGCGTCGCCGCAAAAATCTAAAAGCCAAAACAGACAAGAAATTTATCCTCGGCAATCGCCTTTTAATTTACCGCGTTAAATTTTGCCGCACCGAGCTCAGCGCCTTCTTGCGATAAACTCTTCGTAGCGGTCGTAGGTTGGCTCGAGCTTCATATCGCACGCTATTTTTCGGCCGCATTTTATCCTCTTTGACGCTTTGTTCTTGCGCGTATAGATTTAGCATCCGCCGCCGTTACCCGCACCGCACGCTTTGGCGTAAATTCGCAGGCTTTTGCGTAGTCTTGCTTGGCGCCGCGTCCGTTCGCGTAGGCAAAGCCTGGATTTTGGCAGCCCGCCTCATCACCCGCATCGCAGGCTTTGGCGTAAAGCCGGGCGGCTTTTTGCGGTTCTGCACTACGCCGTTTTCGGTGTCGTATAAAAGCCCAAATTTGAGCAGCCCGCAGCTACCGATTTGCAAGCCTTTGAGTAGAGCTCGGCCGCCTTTTGATAGTCCCGCGCGGCTCCTTCCCTGGTGCTATCGTACAAGACGCCAAGCTCGTAGCAGCTTGCGCCTCCGCCTTTGTCGCATTCCATTTGCGGCGCGTTTATATCGGCGTCGGCTAGTAAAACCTCAGCCGCGATTAGCGTAAATATCGTTTTCATTAAATTTGCCTTATTTGAAATTTATTTCTTATTTTTACGCAAAGCGAGCGTAAATTTGAGCGGTTTCGTCAAATTTGCGAGTCAAATCGCTTACGAGAGAAGGGCTAAATTTGATGCGGATTTTAAGTAGCGTCATCAAGAGTCGGGTCTCGGGACATAAGATAAAAGGCGGCTAGAAGCTTCAGCGCGAGCGGAAATTTTGCAAGTTCGACCCTTTGGTTTGGTTTAAGCGTGCAAAATTTGGTCTTTTTTCTTACGCGGCCTGCCGAGGCTAAAAGTAATCTTAAATTTTTTCAAATTCGACGTAAAATTTAAGCCCGTAAAGATAGTCGCAAAAGGGGAGGTCGGTTTGCCTAGCAAGATAAATTTGCCGCCGCGATAACCCCTTTAGGCTCGCCGCGGAACACAAAACGCTACGACTCTAAATTTTAAGCGCCGGGCCTTTTAGCGGGCAAGTAGATGAAACGCCGCCGCAAGTCCAAGCAAACCGAATAAAATTATCGCGGCTGTAACTTGCAAATTTGAGAGCGAATTCGCCCTCAAATTTGATCCGGTTTATTTCTCTGCTATGATTTTTACGATCTCGCAGACGACGTTGCTGGCCGCGCGTAGCGATTTTACCGGCAGGTACTCGTAGATGGAGTGAAAGTTGTGCGCGCCGGTAAAGAGATTCGGACACGGTACGCCCTTTTCCGAGATGACCGCGCCGTCGTAGCCGCCTCGCATCGGGATGACTTTGGGTTCTATGTTTAGGCGAGCGTAGGCCTGCTTTGCCGCGACGACGGGCAGGCTGTTTTCGCCGCCCTCGAGGTAGTTAAATACGTTTTTGTAGCGGTCTTTTAGGCTGATTTGAATTCTGTGCGCGCCGTAAATTTTAGCAAACGAGTCGGAAAGATCCTGTAAAAACGCCATGCGCTGCGCGTATTTTGCCTCGTTAAATTCACGAACGTCGAGCTTTAGCACGGTCTTTGCGCTGTTGCCAGATAGCTCCTTCACCCAGTAGTAGCCCTCGACGCCGTCGGTGTATTCGGGTGCTTCGCCGCCCGGTAGCATTGAGATAAATTTGTGCGCGAGTAGCAATGAATTTACGAGCTTGCCCTTGGCGTTCATCGGGTGCGCGGACTGCCCGATGAAGGTCACGACCGCGTCGCCGGCATTCCAGTTTTGATAAATCAGCTCGCCTATGCCGCAACAATCAAGACAGTAGGCAAAGTCGGCCTTGATCTCTGAGATATCAAGCGCCTTGGCCCCGCGCAGGCCTTGCTCCTCGTCGGGCAAAAAGCCAAACGTCACGTCGCCGTGCTCTATTTGCGGGTTTTGTATGAAAAACTGCGCGGCATTTACGATGGCGGCGATCGCTGCCTTGTCATCCGCGCCTAGCAAGCTGGTGCCGTCCGTTACGATGAGATCGTCTCCGACGTAGTTAGCAAGCTCGGGAAATTCGCTAAGTTTGAGCGTTATGCCTAGCTCTTTGTTTAGCGTGACGTCGCCGCCTTCGTAGCGCACGATTTGCGCTTTCGTGTCGTTTTTTTGCTCCGCGCTCGTATCAAGGTGCGCAAAAAATGCCACGGAGGGCAGCTTTTTAGCGGAATTTGACGGTAAAACGGCCGTAGTTATGGTGTTTTCTCGCCTTTTTATATTTTGCAGGCCGAGCTCCTTTAACTCGCTTTCTATCAGCTTTGCCAGATCGTGCTCGGTAGGGTTTGAAGGCATGATGCCCGCCGCGCCCGCTTCGCGGTTCGTCGTAGTGTTGATCTTCGTGTAGCGCAAAAATCTCTCGACTATGTCCATGTTCGCTCCTAAATTTGAGATAAAATTTATGAAATTATACTATCTTTTAATTAAGCTTAAAATAAAAGTTTAATATTTTTTAGAAAGTTTAAAATTTAAACGGTATAATTCTCAAACTAAATTTAAAGGAGCAAAAATGCGAAATTTACGCTACGTAAGCGATTTTTCAGACTTTCATCAGGTGTTTTCGGCGACGCTGGGCAAGATGGCGATCGTGCAAAACAGATTTGCGGATATCGTCGGCAACCTCGACTGGAACGTGGATTTTGAGCGATGCGAGATAGCTTTCGGCGATCAAATTTATAAGATCCGGTTTATCGGCAGCGAGTCAAACGTGAGCGGCACGTGGCTGTGGGGACACGCGAACGTAAATAACTTCGGCGAGGAGGCGACGCGGTTTTCGGCGGAGGTGTTGCGCGCAGGGCTGGAGTGGGGCTTGCAGGCTTTTAGCGAACCGAGCTTTGAGCTAGATGAAACCTTTAACGGACATACGCTATCTATCGCCGCGTGCGGAGCGGTGGGCGAAAATTTATGCTACTACGGTTGCAGGCACGATAACGGCTGCGCATTTGTGGCGATCACCGATGCGCCGACCTCTCTTTTTGAGTCTCTTGGCGCGCACGAGTTTGTTAAAATCGCAAGCGGCTGCATACAAAATCACGACGTCGATCATAAAATTTTCATCAAAAGCTTTTTGGAATTTAACGGAGTCAAATTTGATGAAAAGATCGAAAAGGGCGGATTTTTTAAGAAAGGCAAAGACGAGATCGTAGCTAAATTCGAAAAAGAGCTTTTGATCAAATTTGACGATAAGGGCAGGATAGCCGGGTTTAAATACGAATTTTAGTTTTGATCGGTCAATCGGCGTGGCGATTTTATCGTATGACTTTGGCTTGTTTGGCGGCGCGGCTTGGTTTTTGTGCGAATTTGCGAGTTTAAATTTTGTTTTTTGCGTTTTTAAATTTGAAAATCCGATAAGCGTAAAGATCCAGGCTTTGATGATGCGTCCGCCGAGCTTGGCGCGTAAAATTCGCGTTTTGACGGCGCTTACGGCAACCGGCTTTTGACGCCTTGACGGCTTTTGCGGCACGGAGGCTTGATTTACCGATTTTACGTATCAGCAACCGGCACGGTTCGTTAAATTTATTATGGTTTTATGCAGTCGAATTTAAGATTTCGGCTGTGAGTAAAATTTGCGGCGCTTTTAAAATCTACGACACAGGCCAAGCGGACGAATTCGGTAAATTTAGATCGCGACTCGCCCGCTCAAAATCGCAAGTTGCAGTCTTAAAACCGCGAAAGATTGCGGCAAATATGCGAGCGGACTTATTAAATTCAGCTTTTGCGCGCGGCTTGATTTACGCGTCGCTTGCGTTTTTGCGCACCGAATTTGCCGTATAATGGGATAAAAATCATATTTTTGTAAGATTCGTGCGTCAAATTTAACGCTTAAGGACCCGGTCGAGCCGTAAAATTCGCTAAAAAGCGCAAATTTGACTCGTAAATTTTAAACAAGCACCGTATCCGCAAACGGCTCGCCCGTCGTAAATTTAACGTCCTTACTTATTCGTCGCAGCCTGGCGCAAACCCGTATCGCGGGTTTTGTAGGAGTAGTTTGCGGCTGTTTTTTATCTTGATCTCGTATTTGCTTTCTTCGTATGAAACGATTATTAAAGCGGCCGATTTTTTGCGCCTTTGTTGCAGGCCTTAAAGTATAGCTTTTGCGTCTTTTTTGTATAAACTCCCAAGATTTGAGTAGCCAAAGCCGTTTTCGGAGCTGCATACCTTTAGGTATGATTTTTTGGCTGTTTTGATATTTTCCGCACTTTCGTGTATGGTTCCCGGATTTAAGCAGCCGACCGCGTTTTCATATCGCAGGCCTTAAGATACGGCTCGGCGGCTTGTTTTTACGCCTTTGGCGTAATGATACGCGTATCCCGGGTCTGTGCGGTTTGCGGCATTGTCGCTTTGGCAGTCTTTTGCGGCATGATTACGTTTGCTTGCCACTAAGATCGCCGCGTCTATGAGCGCAAAAGCCGCTTTTTTAATTACTCCGATGTAAATTTATTTGATTTTTGCGAATGATCAGGCGACGAATTTGCTAAACTCGCCGCCCTTGTAGTTAAATTTTACGTATATAAATTTACGAATGAAAATGAAACTCGTCCGGGTGATCAAGCGCATAGCGGAATTTCTCCATATCCACTTTTTTATCCCAGATCGAGATGACTAGGCAGCCTACGGCGTTGCCGCAGAGGTTTCCGACCGCGCGCATCTCGGACATAAATTTATCCACGCCAAGCAGCACCGCAACGGTGACTACCGGGATACCGGCGCTTGGAAGCGCGGCCAAAGTACCCGCAAGTATGATAAATCCCGAGCCCGTGACGCCCACCGCGCCCTTGCTCGTTACCATCAAAATGATAAGGATTTGTATCAGATGCTCTATGCTTAACGGGATACCGAAAGCTTGGGCTAGGAAGATGACGCTAAGCGAGAGGTAGATATTTGTGCAGTCAAGGTTAAATGAATATCCCGTCGGTATGATGAGCCCGACTGCGCCCCTGTGGATGCCTGCGGCTTCGAGCTTTTGCATAAGCGGGGCTAGCGCGGTCTCCGAGGAGCTCGTCGCAAATACGACCAAAACCTCTTTTGCGATGAAGCGCATAAATTTAAAGATATTGACCTTAGCAAAATAACAAATCGTGCCCAAAACCACAAAAATAAAAAATAAGCTCGCAAACGCCATAATGAAAAGCAGCTCAAGCATACCTAAAAGCGAGTTGATGCCGAATTTACCGATCAAAAACGCCATCGCGGAAAATGCCGCGACGGGGCTAAATAGCATCAAAATCGTAAGCAGCTTTAGCACCCAGTGTTGAACGATTTCAAGCGGTTTTAGGATTTTCTTTTTATGATCGTGCTTTAAAAACGAAATCGCGACGGCCGTCACGATCGCCATAAATAGCACCTGAAGCGTGTTTGATTTGATAAACGGATCAAGCAGATGCACATAAGGGAAAATGCCGTCAACCGGTACCGCGCCGCGCAAAATATGAAGCGTATGCGCTAAAACTCCACTATTTGCGTCTATATTTGAGGCTTGGCTCGTAAATTTTTCTACGCTAGAGGCGTCAAGCTGCGTGTAGTCAAGGTGCATATCGTGGCCGGGCTTTAGCGTCTCGCCAAAGATTATGCCCACGGCAAGCGCCAAGGTGCTAACGACTTCGAAATAAATAAAGCCCTTAAGTCCGATGGTGCCCAGATCTTTCATACTCTCAAGTCCGATGATACCCGAGACTATCGTGAGAAAGATAATCGGTCCGATGAGCGCCTTTAAGGCTTTGATAAAGTAGTCGATACCGGGCTTGCTAGCAATGCCGAGATTTGGAAAGAGCATGCCTACGGCGACGCCTGCGACGATGCCCAAAACCACCCAAAACGCGAGGCTGGTAAGCATTCTAACGAGAAAAGGTTTTTGCGGTTTTACCGCGTTTGAAACGCTTGGATTCAAGAAACATCCTTTAAAATTTATTAAAAAGCGATTTTAACAAAAAATATTAGAGAAAAGAGTAAAACTACGGCGGCCCTCGTCAAATTTCAAGCCGCCGCGCAGGCTTTGCTTACAGACTCTCTAAAATTTCGACCGAGTTTATCTTGTCGCCTTGCCTGACGCTATCTAGCGTCTTTAAGCTCTGCTCGTCCGTGATCTGTCCAAACACCGTATGCACGCCGTCAAGGTGCGGTTGCGCGCTGTGACAGACGAAAAACTGGCTACCGCCCGTATCGCGACCCGCGTGCGCCATAGATAGCGCTCCGCGTTTGTGCTTGTGCTTTTGACCTACGCACTCGCATTTTATGCGCCAGCCGGGACCTCCGGTGCCCGTGCCGTCCGGGCAGCCGCCCTGGATCACGAAATTGGGGATCACGCGGTGGAAATTTAGCCCGTCGTAAAAGCCGCTTTTGGCTAGTCTGGCGAAATTGATCACCGTTTGCGGAGCTTCGTCGCCGTAGAGCTCAAGCTTCATATCGCCTTTTTCGGTGCGGATAACGGCAAATTTGAGCTTGGCAAGCTCGGCCTCGTCGATGTCGTAGATTTTTAGTTCGTCGTTTTTCATTTTATTCCTTAAATTTATATTTTGCGCTTTTTCGGTATCGCGCCGTGCGGCGAATTTCTTTAAATTTAGCCTAAATTTCACGGGTTCGCACCTCTTAAAAACGAGTGCGAATCAAATTTAAGCCAAATAGCCGCGCCGCTAAATTTGACTCGCGCAAGAGAGCATACGGGCTGCCGAATCTATTCTATATTTGTATAAACCGCTTGCACGTCGTCGTCGTCTTCGAGCTTATCGAGTAGCTTTTCTACCTCGCTCATTTGCTCTTCGTTTAGGCTCACGGGCGAATTTGCGATGTATTGCAGGCTGGCTTTTTTAGCCTCTAGACCCAGTTTTTCGATACCTTCGCTTAGCGTGCCGAAGCTCGCGTAATCTCCGTAGATATAAAGCACGCCGTCTTCTTCCTCGATCTCGGTTAGACCGAAGTCGATGAGCTCTAGCTCGATCTCGTCAAGCTCCTTTGCGGGCATCTCAAGCTCGAAAACGCTCTTTCTGGCGAACATAAAATTTAAGCTTCCGCTAGGCAAAATTTCGCCGCCGTTTTTGCTAAATATCGCCTTGACGTTTGCGACCGTGCGAGTCGGGTTGTCGGTAGCGCACTCGACGATGATCTGCACGCCGTGAGCGCCCTTGCCGTCGTAAAAGATAGTCTTGATATCCGCGCTATCCTTGCCGCTGGCGCGTTTTATCGCCGCGTCAATGTTATCTTTTGGCATATTTTGCGCCTTGGCCGCTGCTATCGCGGCGCGAAGCTTCGGGTTCATATCGGGCTCTGTGCCGCCCTCTTTAGCCGCCACGGTTATGGCTTTGGCGAGTTTTGGAAAAACCTTGCTCATCTTGTCCCAGCGCGCTTCCTTCGCGGCGCGCCTATATTCAAACGCTCGTCCCATTTTGTTCCTTTAAAATTTTTTCGCAATTATATCTAAAAAAATTTTGCATTTTTTTTAAAAACGCGAGGTTTTGAGCGTATTAGCAAAAAATTTAGCTTTAAGTCCTATAATCCGCGTATGATTTTAAATGCCCGAAAAGACGATGCAACGCGTTGTATAGAGTTGTTAAATTTAGCTATGGAGGACATCGCTTTTACGCTTAGCGGCGTGAGCGACCCCGTTAAGAGCGATGAAATTTTGCATAAATTTTTTAGAAGCGAGATAAACCGCCTCAGCTACAACAATGTTTTTGTTTTCAAATTTGACGGCGAGATCGCGGGTGCGATTTGCGCTTACGACGGAGGCGAGACCCGGATGCTGGATGAGCCCATCAGGTCGCATTTGCAAACGCTCGGTTTAAGCGAATTTCCGCAGACGGAGTGCTTTGCGGACGAGCTATATATCGATAGTCTTGCCGTGGACGAGAGATTTCGCGGACGAGGCATCGCAAAAGAGCTGATCAAATTTATCTTTACTCTAGCCTCCAAGCGAAATATCAAGAAAGTAGCCCTCATCGTCGATGAAAAAAAGCCTAAAACAATGGCTTTTTACGAGCGTTTGGGCTTTGAGACCGACTGCGAAATGATCATAAATTCTCACAAATACTACCATATGATAAAGGAGATAAAATGACTAAATTTAAGGTTGCTAATATCCACTGCGAAAACTGTGCAAATACCATAAAAAACGCTCTTGAGGGTGATTACGGCGAGATAAAGGTAGATCTTGGCGTAGAACCAAGGGTCGTGAGCGTAAATTTAGACGGTAAAGACGAGGCGAAATTTAAAGAGGAGCTGGATGATTTGGGCTTTAGCGTCATAGAGAAAATTTGATGCAAAATATCAAACTAAACATCGCCGGTATGACCTGCGTAAACTGCTCAAACGCCATCGAGCGCGTAACCAAAAAGATCGCGGGCGTGCTCGATGCCAAGGTCAGCTTCGCAAACGGCTCGGGCGAATTTATTGTCGAAAACGCCGAAGTGCAAGCCGCGATAGAAGAAAAAATAAAAAAGCTAGGCTACGGCGTAGCAAAGGATTTGGCGGAATTTGAAGCCAAGCGCGAGAAACATATTTTAAATTTACGCCGAAATTTCCTAGCCGCCGCCGCTATTAGCGCGGTTATTATGGCGCTTGAGATGAGCGAGCAGCCAAGCACCGCAAAATCAGCCATCATGCTAGCGCTTGCCTTTATCGCGATAACTACGTGCGGACGGGGCTTTTTCATCCATGCTTACGGCGCGCTGAAAAATAAAAATTTCGATATGAATGTACTCGTAGCGCTGGGCACTAGCACGGCGTTTGCGTATTCGCTGGGCGTTTTTGTCGCGGGCGAGCGCCTGCCTGAAAATATGCGCTACCTCTACGTCTCCGGCGCGGCGATGATAACGGCTTTCGTGCTGCTGGGTAAATTTTTAGAAGAGCGCTCAAAAGCCCGCGCTGGCGATTATATAAAATCGCTTATGGATATGTCGCCAAAGACCGCCCTCGTGCTACAAAAAGACGGCAGCGCGCTGGAAGTGGATGCCGCAAGCCTAAAAATAGGCGATATCACGGTCGTAAAGAGCGGCTACGCGGTGCCTTGCGACGGGGTTGTGATAAACGGCGGCGCAGAGATCGACGCCTCGATGCTAACGGGCGAGAGCCTGCCCGTCTATAAAAAACAAGGCGACGAGGTCAATGCCGGAACGATAAATTTAAACGGCTACATCAACGTAAAGGTTACTAAACTCGCTAATCAAACGCTTTTGTCGCAAATTTTAGAGCTCTTAAGCGACGCGTCGAGCAAAAAGATGCCCATCAGCCGCTTTGCCGACCGCGTGGCAAATATCTTCGTGCCTAGCGTGATAGCTATCGCCGTCGTTACGTTTTGCGCGTGGTTTGCGCTTACGGGAAATGCGCTACAAGGCGTGCTAAGCGCGGTTTGCGTGCTCATTATCTCGTGTCCTTGCGCGCTGGGGCTCGCTACCCCGATAGCTATCGTCTCCTCGCTATCTCTGGGCGCTAAAAACGGAATCCTGATCAAAAATCCCGAAGTCTTGGAGGTTCTTGGCAGCGTGAAATACGCGGTATTTGATAAAACCGGAACGCTAACCAAGGGCGAAATTTCGGTAAATTTTACCGATATAAACGATGAAAATTTAGCCAAAATCGCCGCGCTAGAGGCCAAAAGCTCACATCCGATATCGGCCGCGATCGTTAGATACGCAAACGAGCTCGGGCTAAAAATTTTAGGCGATGAAAAGGGCTTTGAAAATATCGCCGGACGCGGCGTAAAGAGCGAGGACGATAGCGTGATAGCGGGCAACGAGGCCTTTTTAAGCGAGCTTGGCGTAGAGATAAGCGCGCAGGCTAAAGAGCAAATCGCCAAAGCGCAAAACGAAGGAAATGGCGTAGTGCTAGCGGCCGTGGATAAAATTTACGTAGGATTTATAGCGCTTAGCGACACGGTAAAAGAGGACGCCGCGCAGGCTATGCAAAGCCTAAAAGAGGCCGGCGTAACGCCCGTAATGCTAACCGGAGATAACGCCTTCACCGCTAAAAACGTGGCGGGTAAGCTAGGCGTAGAGAAGGTCTTTGCCGATATGTTGCCTAATGAAAAATTTGAAACCATAAAACGCCTGCAAGAAGAGGGCGGAGTGCTGTTTGTCGGCGACGGTATCAACGACGCCGCACCGCTAAAACAAGCAAATGCCGGCATCGCGATGAGTAGCGGCGCGGACATCGCAAAAGAGGCCGGCGACGTAGTGCTGGTAAAAAACGACCTAAAAAGCGCGGTAGCTACGATAAATTTGGCCAAAGAGACGATGAAAACGATAAGGCAAAATTTGTTTTGGGCGTTTGTTTATAACGCCGTTTGTATCCCCGTCGCTGCGGGAGTTTTGGCGCCGTTAGGACTCATGCTCACGCCCGTTTACGGGGCTGCGGCGATGTGCTTTAGCTCGGTCACGGTCGTGTTAAATTCGATCAGATTACGATTTAAGCAAATCTAAAATTTAGCCTAAATTTTGTAAAATTGTACAAAAATTAAAATAAGGAAAATGATGAATTTGGGTAAATTTTATGCCGTGATCGCAAGGATATTTGCGCTAAATTTCGCTCTGCCGCCGAGTGCGAAGCTTTTTAGCGAGCTAAATAAAAATCCGAAATGGATAATAACAAACGATAGCGAAGCAAACGCCAAAGGGCGCGCGCTATATGAGGAGTCGATAAAAGGCGAAAGCATCGAAGAGATCGCAAAGGACTTCGCAAATTTGAAAAAATATTTTAACGCGGAGTTCTTTTTCGAGGGCGATAAGGCGCAGCTCGAGGGCTTTTATAAAAAATGCAAATTTAGCCCGAATTTAAATGTCAGCGCGCTTGATAGCGTAACAAATGAGCTTTCATTTTTCTCCTCCGTCGTCGAGCTAAAACAAGACGAACAGACGAAGGAAATTTTGGGCGTTTTGCTAAGCTCGTATCTGCTGCCCTACGCTAAAAGGCTGGCCCCCGTCCTGCAAAACGAAGCGAAAAGTAAATTTTACCGCGCGATGGGGTATCTTTTCGAGGATTTTGCGAGCGGCATCGAAAATACGCTAAAAGTCAAAGTCGTGCCTAGATGAGTTGGTGGAACGATTTTTATCTAAATTTCGACCCCGTCGCGTTTGAGCTATTTGGCATAAAAGTGCACTGGTACGGGATAATGTACGTCCTAGCGCTACTCGTGGCGCTCGGCATGGCTAAATTTATCGTCAAGCGCGATAATATGCAAATTTCAAATTCGCTGCTTGATAATTATTTCTTTTGGGTGGAAATCGGCGTGATACTGGGCGCGAGGCTCGGCTATATCGTTATTTACGATCCAAATACGAGCTACTATCTCGCGTATCCTTGGCAGATTTTTAATCCCTTTCATAACGGCGAATTCGTCGGTATTCGCGGTATGAGCTATCACGGCGCGGTGGTCGGGTTTTTGATAGCGACGTGGGCCTTTTGCCGTAAATTTAAGCAAAATTTGTGGCGGCTTTTGGACCTCGTCGCGCTTAGCATTCCGCTTGGATATTTTTTCGGTCGTATAGGAAATTTTTTAAACCAAGAGTTGTTCGGTCGTATCACGGACGTCTCATGGGCGATCAACGTCGCGGGACAGATGCGTCATCCGTCGCAAATTTACGAAGCCGTTTTAGAGGGGCTAGTAGTTTTTGTCATTATTTTTGTTTATAGAAAATTTAAAAAATTTGACGGCGAGCTCATCGCGCTTTACGCCATACTTTATACTTTTGCTAGATTTATTTGCGAATTTTTCCGCGAGCCCGACACGGGAATAGGCTTTGTCTTTTTAAATTTTTCTATGGGGCAAATTTTATCCTTTGCTATGTTTTTATTTGGGATTTGTGTTTATATTATATTAAGTAAAAAATATGTAAAAATTTAAAATGTTTTTAAAGTATTTTACGATATTATTAAGCTGTATTTTTAATAGCATAATTTAATTTTTTTTTAAGTTATGATAATTCATTTCAAATTTATAGGAGGGCTCATGAGTGGGCTAATCGAGGGCTTCTTGGGTAGGCAAGCGGATACGAAAAAAAGTCGTACCCCTGCCGTTTGGGACAGATGGCAAAGTATAACGGGACTGATTCTTGCCTGTTTTATTTTGTGTCATATGGTATTTACCTCTACCATTTTGTTCGGTAAGGGCGCATTTAACGCCGTTGTGGGTTTTGCCGAGGCTAAATTTTTATTTGGCGAGGCTACATGGTGGATAACAAACGCTATCGCGGCCGTGATATTTGCGATATTTATCACTCACGCGTTTTTGGCGATGAGAAAATTTCCTGCAAACTACAGACAATACATTATGTTTAGAGGCCACAAAGACCGCATGAAGCATCTTGATACTACGCTTTGGTGGTTTCAGTTCTTGACCGGTTTCGCACTATTTTTTGCTGCTAGCGCGCACTTGGTGGATATAATATTTGGCGGACATGTCACTGCGGATAAATCTATCATGGCTTTTCATCGCTTAGAGATTTTCTACTTTGCGCTGCTTGTATTTATGGTTGTTCATGCGGGCGTCGGGATGTATCGCCTATACGTAAAATGGGTGAGCATCGACGGCGTGAATAAAGAGGAGATGCTGGCGAAAAGAAATAAAGCCAAAACGATTATATTCGCTGTTTTCGGAGTGCTTGCGATTATCGCGCTAATCTCTGATTTCGTGTGGATCAGCTACGAAGTCGCAGGTCACTAGGATAAAGGAAATTAAAAATGAACGTAAAATATTATGACGCATTAGTTATCGGAGGCGGACTGGCGGGTCTTAGAGCGGCCGTCGCTGCCGGAGAAAAAGGGCTAAGCACGGTAGTTTTAAGCTTAATCCCGGTTAAACGCTCGCACTCTGCAGCTGCGCAAGGCGGTATGCAGGCCTCTTTGGGAAATTCAAAAATGAGCGAAGGCGACAACGAGGACGTACACTTTGCCGACACCGTAAAAGGTAGCGACTGGGGCTGCGATCAAGAGGTTGCTAGGATGTTTTGTCAAACGGCTCCTAAAGCGATTCGCGAGCTAGCGGCTTGGGGCGTGCCTTGGACCAGGATTACGCGAGGCGAAAGAAGCGCTATCATCAACGCTCAAAAAACGACTATCGTAGAAAAAGATGAGGTTCACGGACTCATCCACTCTCGCGACTTTGGCGGAACTAAAAAATGGAGAACCTGCTTTACGGCGGATGCTACGGGTCACACGATGCTTTTTGCCGTGGCCAACGAAGCTCTAAAGCACAACGTCGAAATCCACGACAGAAAAGAAGCTATCGCGCTAATCCACGCAAACAACCGCTGTTACGGTGCGATCGTTCGCGATCTGGTTAGCGGCGAGATCACCGCATACGTCGCAAAAGGCACGCTGATCGCCACAGGCGGCTACGGCAGGGTTTATAAACACACCACAAATGCTGTAGTTTGCGAAGGTATCGGCGCGGCCATCGCTCTTGAGACGGGAGTTGCACAACTAGGAAATATGGAAGCGGTGCAGTTTCACCCGACTCCGATCGTTCCGAGCGGTATCTTGCTAACCGAGGGTTGCCGCGGCGACGGCGGAATTTTACGCGACGTGGACGGATACCGCTTTATGCCTGACTACGAGCCTGAGAAAAAAGAACTAGCTAGCCGCGACGTCGTAAGTCGCCGCATTATGGAGCATATCCGCGCGGGTAAAGGCGTGCCTAGCCCATACGGATATCACGTTTGGCTGGATATCTCGATCCTAGGGCGCGAGCACATCGAGAAAAATTTACGTGACGTTCAAGAAATTTGCGAAATCTTTAACGGCATCGACCCAGCCGATACCGAAGTATATACCGACGAGAACGGACGACAGCGCGGTAAAGGCTGGGCGCCGATCCTACCTATGCAGCACTACTCTATGGGCGGCATCAAGACTAAGCCTACAGGCGAGAGCCCGACGCTGGCGGGCCTATTTAGCGCCGGCGAGGCTGCATGCTGGGATATGCACGGATTTAACCGCCTGGGCGGCAACTCCGTTTCGGAAACTGTCGTCGCAGGCATGATCGTGGGCGATTATTTTGCCGACTACTGCGGTAGCCACGAGATCGAGATAAATACCAACGACATCGAAAAATTCGTTAAAAAAGAGGAAGACTATCTAAAGAGCCTGGTCGAAAAAGAGGGCAAATTTAACGTATTTGAGATCAAAAACAAGATGAAAGACATTATGTGGGAGCACGTAGCGATCTTTAGAACGGGCGAAGGTCTTGCCGTGGCCGTAAAAGAGCTGGAAGAGCTTTATAAACAATCTTTAGACGTCAAAGTCACAAACAAGGCACTATTTGGCAACCCTGAGCTTGAGGAGGCCTACCGCGTACCAAAGATGCTAAAACTAGCCCTTTGTATCGCAAAAGGCGCGCTTGATCGCACTGAGAGCCGCGGAGCGCACTGCCGCGAGGACTATCCGAAACGCGACGACCTAAACTGGCTAAACAGAACCCTAACTAGCTGGAAAGAGGGCGATACGCTACCGACTATCGTGTATGAGCCGCTTGATATTATGAAAATGGAAATTCCGCCGGCATTCCGCGGATACGGAGCTAAGGGCAACATCATCGAGCACCCGGACAGCGCCGTACGCCAAGCGCAGGTCGATGAGATCCGCGCCAAAATGGAAGCCGAAGGCAAGGGCAGATACGAAATCCAAGAAGCGCTAATGCACTACGAGCTTCAGCCTAAATATAAAGCACCAAACGAAAGAGCAGGAATAGGATATGAGTAGAAAAATAACCATAAAAGCATTTAAATATAATCCGTTAAGCAAAATTTCAAAGCCGCATTTTGCGACCTACGAGCTAGAAGAAACCGACGGCATGACGCTGTTTATCGCGCTTAACGTGATTAGGGAAAAATTTGATCCCGAACTAAGTTTTGACTTCGTTTGCCGAGCCGGTATCTGCGGTAGCTGCGGTATGCTAGTTAATGGTACGCCAAAGCTTGCTTGCCGCACGCTAACCAAAGACTATCCAAACGGCGTGATCGAGCTTATGCCTTTGCCGGTATTTAAGCTTTTAAAAGACCTAAGCGTAGATACGGGCAACTGGATGAATGCGATGAGTAAGCGCGTGGAGAGCTGGATACACACCGATCACGAGACCGATATCTCTAAGCTCGAGGAAAAAGTCGAACCTGAAGTGGCGCAGGAAGTATTTGAGCTCGACCGCTGCATCGAGTGCGGTATCTGCGTAGCTGCGTGCGGTACGGCTATCATGAGGCCTGATTTCATCGGTGCGGTCGGACTTAACCGCGTGGCTAGATTTAAAATCGACGCGCTAGACAAACGAACCGATGAGGACTTTTACGAGCTTATCGGCGATGATGACGGAGTGTTTGGCTGTATGACTTTGCTAGGCTGCGAGGATAACTGCCCTAAACACCTGCCGCTGCAAAGCAGGATCGCGTATATGAGACGCAAAATGGCTGTAATAAAATAAATATCTACGGGGTCGGTAAGACCCCTATCTCTTTAAAATTTAGCTTCGAATTATTATACTTTAATCTTAAATTTTATCTTCAAATTTGCTTTTTTAATCGGGTTAAATTTGTTCAAATTTGACGATACTTGCTGTATGTAAATTTTGAAAAATATGTGAAAATGTCAAATTTTGCGTTAATCTAAAATTAGATTTGCTCACGACATCGTTTATTTTGCATTAAAATTTAAAAGTTTTACTCGACCCGGCTTGCCTGTGCGAATTTGATAACCGCACTTATTAAACTGCAAAGCCTTGTATATTTGTTTTCTCTCGTTTTAAAAAAGAGCGGGGATGATCTTGCGTGCTCAAAATATACTTCTTTTTTGAAAACGTATGATAAATTTATGATAAGGTAAAATCTTTTGAAATCTCGTGAAAATGACACTTGGTGGAAGCGAGGGGGATCGAACCCCTGTCCAAAAACAAACCGATCGCAGCCTCTACACGCTTAGCAAAAGTGAAAATTTCATCTAAAAGGGCTCACTTTCCAAAACCTTATTTTAGACTAAGACAAGATTTCAGCTAGCAGCTCGTCGGGCCGCCAACCTACGCTAGCTAGGGTTACTCGCCGCCGTTTTAGCTAGTTTCAAACTAGGCGAGGCTCAACTGAACTTACGCGGCTTTAGCGTAAGCAGGAGCGTAATTAACGTTGTTTGCGTTTAAATTTATTTGAGCTTTTTACGCTTTGCTCAAAGCGACGTGCCACCGTGACCGCTCTGCTCCTGTCGAAGCCAAGTCGCTCCCGTAAAAATTAGGCTAAAATTTAGCCTCGTTTCAAAGGATTATAATACTTTTTGTATTTTTTGTCAAACGTCGAGCTTCTGAGGGATTTTCACGATATTTGCGTCCAAAACTCCGAAAAAATCCGCATCGTTTTCGATATCGTTTTTATATCTGTCAAACTGATCACTCACCAAAAGTAGCCAATCTACGAAGTCGTCGTTTGCAGGACCTTTCAGCCCCCTCGCTTCGCCGCAAATTTCCTCCGCCAGAGTCGTTAATTTTAATATAGGATTGAGCTTCATAAAGCCCGCGGCAGATTTAATATTATGAAAAATTCTAAAGAGCTCGTCGATGTTGCCGCTATATCTATCAGCTCTGGTTAGCCCGATGATGAGAGGCTCCATTAGTTCGCACATAAGGGCGTAATGTGATAAAAACTCCTCTACGATGTCGTAAGAATAGTCTATCTCGAGGCTTCTTAGTATTCCCATTTATTGTCCTTAAAATTATTGTCCCGATTGTAACATTTTTTTGATAAAATTAAAAATAAAAAGTCAAAAATTTAGGAGAAATTTTATGCCGACAAGTGATAAAAGAGTTACGGTTTATGATATAATTAATAAAAAAGGCGTCCGGCCTATCGTTATGATTACGGCTTATGACGCTCTTTTCGCACGGCTTTTTGACGACTACGTCGATATTATCTTGGTGGGTGACAGCCTAAATATGAGCTTTAACGGTAAAAAAGACACCCTTAGCCTAAAAATGAGCGACGCGCTTTATCACGTAAAGGCCGTTTTGCAGGGTGCAAAGCGCGCTTTTGTCGTGGCGGATATGCCCTTTGGCAGCTATCAGGACGAAAGATCCGCACTAAAAAATGCGACGAAATTTATCAAAGCGGGCGCGGACGCGGTCAAATTTGAAGGCGGTCTAAAAGCCGCTCCTATCGTAAAAAGGCTCGTGGGCGAGGGCATAAACGTGATGGCTCACATCGGGCTCATGCCTCAGTTTGTGCGAAACGAGGGCGGCTACAAGGTAAAGGGACGCAGCGAGGCTGATGAAGCGCGCCTCATTGAAGAGGCGCAGGCGCTCGAGCACGCGGGAGCGTTTTCGGCTGTGGTCGAGGGCACGCTAAGTCCGGTTGCGGCAAAGGTCGCAAAGAGCGTGCAAATGCCTATTATCGGTATCGGCGCGGGTGCCGACGTAGACGGACAGGTGCTCGTGTGGAGCGATATGCTCGGGTTTTTTGACGAGTTTAAACCAAAATTCGTCAAGCGCTACCTTGACGGCGCAAATTTAGTACGAACGGCGGTTGAAGCTTATGCTCGCGAGGTTAGAGAAAAGACGTTTCCAAGCAATGAGTTCGAGTATAAAATTTAGCTCGTTTTGAGCAAATCCGGCTAGCAGGGTAAATTTGATCGCTCGGAAAACGGCGGCGATTAGGTCGCAAGCGTTAAATTTGATGAGCTAAATTTGCTCTAATTTAAGCTGCTTGGCGCGTAAAATCTTTGCTATAAACGAGGTTAAATTTTAGCACCTATGTCGTGGCATTGTTTTTTAAATTTGGCAAGTCAAATTTACGGTACGCTCTAAGAAACGGTAAATTTAAATGAGTAAATTTGCGGTGAAATTTAAAAAAGCAATAGAATTTAATAAGTCGAAATTTGCGTCGTAAATTTAAGGCGAGCAGAGGGTATCGGCGACGAATTTTATCCGTTTTAAGGCAAATTTAGACGAAAAATAAATGCCAAAAGTCGCAAATAAGCCCGCAAAAATACGAGCTAAGCTAATTTGATAAGTAAAATTTGCTCGATAAATTCGCCCGGATTTAAACAATCCGAGCGCCTAAATAAATTTTAGTTTTGCTTTTTTAAGCCAAAAATTAAGTCGGCGACAAAAATCAAATTTAGCGCGCAAACCGCACCTATATAGCTAGCGGCGAAGGCGAAGACTCCGGTGCGGCTGTTTGCGTCGCGCGGTAAACGCCGATGGCTTAAGATCCGAAAAGTGTAAATACAGCCGGATTTAAACCCCTGCAAAAACGCGTAAGCAAGTAAAAGCCGTAGCCTCAAAAACGCAAACGATAAATTTTAAAAACGAGGAGAAAATTTTGAAAATTTTATTGGTTTTAGCGGCGTTTTTTGGTGCGCTAATGGCCTCAAATCCGCATTTTGGGCTAGGAGTCGATAGTCTTGGCGAGCAAAATGAGCAAACGCAGAATGAGAAGCGATTTTCTAAGCGCGAGGATGCCGCGAGACAGGCTATCGAAAACGCCGATTATGACGCAGCTTACGTGATTTTATCGCCGCTTTGCGAGGAGGGCGACGCGATGAGCTGCGCGGCGCTGGGTAGCATGCATTTTAGCGGGCTTGGGACCGAGAAAGATTACGAAAAAGCCGAGCTTTTCTTTGAAAAATCGTGTGGGCTTGGAAGCGGCACGGGTTGCTTTGACCTGGCGCTTTTAAACGTCAAGGAAATTTTCGGCGCCAAAGATGAAAATAAAATATTTAGCCTCTACGAAAAGGGCTGCGAGCTGGGCTCTGAAGCGGCTTGCAACAACCTCGGTCTCATCTACGAATCGCGAAACGATCTCAAAAAATCCATAAATTTATATGCCAAAGCGTGCAGGAAATTTGACGGCGCGGGCTGCTACAACTATGGCAGGATGATGCACGACGGGCTGGGCACGGAGCGTGACTTCGCAAGCGCTCGCAAGGCCTTTGACACCTCGTGCTATATGAAAAACGCGCTTGGCTGCTATGCCCTTGGTTACGTTTATGAGCACGCTCAGGGCGTAGAGTTTGCGGTTTATGACGCCTACGACGGCTATTCGCGCGCTTGTAAGCTCGGCAACGACGACGGCTGCAGGGCGCTTGGCTTTGAAAACTATGAAAACAACGTCGAAATTTATGAAAGATTAGAGTCTCTGGCAGAGGGTTGCAAGTTTGGCAACGATAGCGACTGCAAGCTTTTAAAGGCGAGGATAGCGGAGTTTTGATAAAATGGCGCATTTGTCGTAAAAAGACAAGAGACGGTGGATGAAAAAGTCAAATAATGTCCTAAACCGCTTTTAACGGTTGTTGTTTGTTTAATTGCGTTCACTGTTCTTTTTATAGCGGTTCTTTGCTGCACTTTTGGCGGCTACCCCGACCAAAAGGAGATAGAAAAAATCCCTTTAGTGCAAAACTATGAGTTAAATCGTGAAAAAATTTTAGATTTACTAGAGTTTGCTCGCAAGAACTTGCCCGCCGATTTGCGCGTAAGTATCCAAAGTGCGTACGGCGCAAGCCATATCGAGATCGGCTCTAACGATAACGGGACGAAAATAAGTAGTCGTGACATCAAAGACGGCCTAAAATTTATCGGCTGGGATACGGCTAAATTTAAAGAGTTGCAAGCTAGACTCGAGTCTGTAAATTCCGTAAAGGTTACCGTAAATTCGGATAAAAATAGCAAAACAGAACCTGCGGTTATCATAACTTACAGCTATGTAGAGCACTACGAGAGGAGTTATGAATTTTACGCAAAGGATAGCCCGAGGCTGAAAGAGCTATATGATAAAGGTTGTGCCAAAAAGTACGAGAACGACGGCGTTGTATTTATAGCATGGACATCACACGGCTATAAATACCGAACTTTTTGCGCTAAAGACGACGGCGAGGATGTTTTGGCGGACTGGCGCTAGCGTTAGATCGCGACTTTTTATGTGATTTTTGGCTTTGAGCCTCGGACGGGAGAGTAAATTTAGCGTCAAATTTAGCGCGTCTTATCTTTGGGCGACTTTGGCCTTTTCTTAAATTAGCATGCGTGCTTCCGTCAAAAATCGCGAAACACGACATAAATTTATCAATGCGATTTAGTGCAAAACCGGCGGAGGCGCGGACGCAAGCTATAAGCAAAACGCCAAACCAAAGCAAGAAGCGAGACATAAATTTAATCCGCTAAAATTTTGTCGCACCTACTTCTACGGCTCAAATCTGCCCTAAATCGCCGAGTCCATTTTAAACGAGGCCCAAAGCCAAAACTTACCCAAATTTTTGTAAAATGCAGCAAATTTACGAAAAACAGAGCCGAAAAAATGGATAGAATAGTCGAAATAGAAAAAATAAGCTTCGAGAACGATTTTGAGGTGTCGCTGCGCCCTACGCGCTTTGAGGACTACATCGGACAAGAAAAGATCAAGCAAAATTTAGGAGTCTTTATAAAGGCTGCTAAAAAGCGCGGCGAGTGCCTAGACCACGTGCTTTTCTACGGGCCGCCGGGCCTTGGTAAGACGACGCTGGCGCACATTATCGCAAACGAAATGGGCGTGAGCATCAAGATGACGGCCGCGCCTATGATAGAAAAAAGCGGCGATCTAGCTGCAGTGCTGACAAACCTCCAAGAGGGCGACGTGCTGTTTATCGACGAGATACACCGCTTGAGTCCCGCGATCGAGGAGGTGCTGTATCCGGCGATGGAGGACTTTCGCCTAGATATCATCATCGGCTCCGGACCTGCGGCGCAAACCATCAAGATCGACCTGCCTAAATTTACGCTGATCGGCGCTACGACGCGCGCGGGTATGATTTCAGCACCCCTGCGAGATAGGTTCGGGATGGATTTTAGGCTGCAGTTTTATACCAGAGAGGAGCTAGCTCGTATCGTGCAGATCGCCTCGGTAAAGCTTGGCAAAGAGTGCGAAAAAGCCGCCGCTCTCGAGGTCGCCGCTCGCTCGCGCGCTACGCCCAGGATCGCGCTGCGGCTGCTAAAGCGCATACGAGACTTCGCCGAGGTAAATGACGAAGAGATCATCTCGCAACCTCGCGCCAAAGAGGCTCTGGACGCGCTTGGCGTAAACGATATCGGCTTTGACGAGATGGATATCAAGTACCTAGAAATCCTTCTCGCCGCTAAACGCCGCCCGATGGGTCTAAGCACGATCGCGGCGGCTCTAAGCGAGGACGAGGGCACGGTCGAGGACGTGATCGAGCCCTATCTGCTCGCTAACGGCTACATCGAGCGCACGGCAAAGGGCAGGCTCGCTAGCGCAAAAGCCTACGAGGTGTTTAAGCTTAAATTTGACGGGGATACGCAAAAGGGGCTGTTTGAGGAGTGATGTGGATGTGCCAAAGGCGGCTTTAAATTTAGATAAAAGCGGTAAAATCGCGATGCGGCGGGCGTAAAATCGTCGCATCATCTTAAGCCGTCTTTTAAATTTAAAAGCTTTCGCGTGTAAATTTAGTAAAGCACTGGTCGCAAAGACGTAAAAACGGCGAAGTGCGAGATTTAAATTTCCGCTAATTTTGCGCCGGATTAAATTTGCATTCGCCGACCGTCAAGCGCTGCACAGTTGGCTCGCGCTCAAATTTAGAGAATCCGCCGAAAACAAGGCTTGATTTATCGCGTATTTTTGGCGGAGGCGGACTTGTGGGCGGTGGATCGATAGACTCCGTCTCGCAGCTGATTTTCTCGCTAAATTTAAATTCGGAGGAGTTTGTAAAATTTGAATCGCTTGCGGATTTTAGCGGAGGCGAGCCGTCAAATGCGAAAGTCTGCGATGCTTAAGTTCAAATTTAAGGCGAGGCAAGCGTAAATTTGAGTTAATTGCGAGGTTTGGCTTTTGTTCGTTATTTTAAAAACGCAAGTAGTCGTTTCGTTAAAATTTTACGTAAAAATCGCACGACAAATTTGATTTCGCTTGCGGTTTGGGCTAGGCGGCGATGGCGGTAAAATTTGGCGCAAAATCCAAAACGCCGAGACCTAAATGAAAGATTATTTAGCGAAATACGTCTTTAGCTGCGATAAATACACCCGCTCTGCGCAAATTCATTCCATTTTTTGAAGAGAGAATTTCTTTTGTTTTTGTAAAATGCGCCTCACTATCCTATTTTCGCTATTTTGACTTGCAATTTTTCTGATGAGCCTTAAGCTTTTTCATCGCCCAGTCATAATGGCTCGAAGCAGCGCTTACGAAGTATGATCCAAGCGTGCTGCCCCCGACCCATTTATATACATCTTTTGAAAACAGCTCTTCGTTTGTAAATGTTTCGGCTAACTCTAAAATATCTTTATGCGATTTATGAAGCATTTTAGCCGCTTCTTCAAGGGAAGTCTTTCGGTGCTTCTTCCAAAATTCGACATTCATATCTCTATAAGTTTTCCAGTTATACGGTTCGGGCAAAAATGGTTTTTCTTCTCCCTTTTGGTTGAAATTTACCCAATTCAAAACAAGCCTATGCCATTCGTAGAGATGGATTAAAATATCTTTTAAATTCTTATCTCTTCTCCAATGAGCCTCTTTTTTCTTTTCATCCTTTGAGAAATCAAATGGCGTATTTAACTCCTCTTCGCTCATCTTTGAAATGAGTAAATTTAACTTCTCATAGTTTTGCTCGGCGGCAGTCATTAAATCATTTTTTGTAGTCGGTCTTGACATAGCATTTTACTCCTTTCATTTTTTAAGTATTGGAAAAATTATACCATCATTTTTACGCTATATTCATTTGCGCTTCCATAAAATTCATTACTCTTTGCCAAAAGCATAGCACAACATCGACAATATTTTATCTTTATTTAAGATAACCCCCCCCCAAGATATTTGACGCCATTTATCAAGCAAACTTAACTTTTATACGCGCTGCATTACCGTGCGATATTTTCGGGCATTATATTTTCAAGCCTTTAGACGCGGATTTCTAAAATTTTTCGGTAAATAAATTCAACGACGGGCGGCGCAATGCGGATGAGTTAAATTCTGTGCCGAATGCACGCAGGGGGTGCGAGGTCGAAATTTAAGCGAGCGAGCGCGTCCTAAACAGCGCGAAACAAATCACGGCAAAAGAAATTTCATTAATCAAACAGCGAGGGTTGCAGCGATTTGATCTTGTAGCTCGCACGGTGAAAAGGCGTGAGCCCGTACCGCTCGATTGCCGCGATGTGCGCGCGAGAGCCGTAGCCCAAGGCGACGACGAAATCGTCTTCGTCTAAAGTGCGGTAAACTCTGGACTAAACGGATAAAAATCTCCTTTATAAAATACAAAGGTATTCTACCCCCCCCCTTTTTTTTTTAATCACTTAATCTTGCGCTCAAATTTGTCACCAAATTTGCCGTCAGAGCTAGCTTGTCCTCACTCAAAATCGGCGCTAAATTTATCAGCTGCGCTAAAACTACCGCGTCCACTGCCCGCCCGTCCGCAAAACCCCGCAAAATCTGATATAATAAGCCTATCAAAGGAAAAAAATGAATAATCGAGTGTTTTTCGGCATCTTCGCTCTTTGCGCTCTGGCGCTGGTTGCGTATCTGTTTAAGCCGTTTTTGCTAAATATCTTCATCGCTGCCTTGCTCGCGGTCGCCACCTCAAATATAAACGTTAAATTTTTGCAGCTGACAAAGGGCAAAAAGACGCTCTCGGCCGCGCTTACGACAATTGTGCTGTTTTCGCTGTTTATCGCGCCTTTTTTGTATGCCGTGATCGAGATCGCCAGAAATGCCGCGAGCTTTAACACGAGCTATGTGACAAACACGCTTGATTACTTTCAAAGCGGGAATTTTCAGCTGCCCGAACCCATCAAATTTATGGAACCGAAAATCAAAGAGATCATCGCCGATATCGATGTCAAAGCGATCTCGGCGAATATCATCGCAAATTTGGCGGGCATCGGCAAATCAAGCGTAAATTTCTTAATCGATATGGTCTTTATCCTCGTGTTTTTCTTTTTTGCGATACTTTACGGCAGCGAGCTCGCGGGCTACCTAAAAAGCGCGCTTCCGATGAAGGAGAGCGAGAGCGAGTTTATCCTTAGCGAAGTGGTAAACGTTATGAGCGTCGTGCTCTACTCCATCGTTTTAAACGCGATTTTGCAGGGCTGCTTATTTGCCATTATTATGATTTCTTACGGCTACAACGGCTTTTTGATGGGTATTATTTTCGCCTTTACTTCGCTCATTCCCGTAGTCGGAGGTTTGCTCGCGTGGGGGCCGATCAGCCTTTACGAGTTTGCCAACGGCAACACCGCGGCCGCCGTCGTCATCGCCGTATATACGGTGGTCGTGATCTCTATCGTCGCCGATACCTTTTTAAAGCCGATCGTGATTAAATTTATCAACGACCGCCTCGTAAAAATTCCCGCTAAAATCAACGAGCTTTTGATATTTTTCTCGATGATAGCGGGCATCTCGACATTCGGCTTTTGGGGGCTTATTTTGGGACCTGCTATCGTGACGTTTTTTATCTCGACGATCAAGCTTTATACATTGCTTAAAGAGCGTTCGGTCGTATAAATTTGCCTATTTCTCGCAAATATCGCAAATTTAGCATGGATTTGATTAATTTATATGTTATAATCCTGGGCTAAAATAATGCCTCGCATTAAATTTGCGGGGCGTAAATTTGTTAAATTTAACCAAGGAGTTCTGTATGAAATTAGCGAAATTAAGTTTAGCCGCCGTTTTGGCTATGGGCTTTTTAAGCTCGGCAAGCGCGGCAGACACTCTTGCTCAGGCCTTTTTGGACGGCAAACTATCGGGTAAGATCCAAACTACCTATGCCGATCAAAAGGACGAACGCACGGCGATACGCGACGAAGAGATCACTAGCGTGCAGTTTGAACTGGGCTATGTTACCGATCCTTTTTACGGTTTTAGGCTCGGCGTGACGGGACAAGGGAACTTTCTGCCTTTTAACAGTCTGAGAAAAAGAGGCACTCTATACGACAAAGAGTGGAGAATGCAAGGCGTCGTAATGTCCGAGGCGTATCTAGGCTACGCTATAGGTCAGACGGATATCAAATTCGGCCGTCAATACGTAAATACTCCGCTAGTAGCGGGCAATCCGACGCGCGCGTTTAAAGAAGCTTTCGAGGGTCTAACGATCGTAAATAAAGACATCCCGAACACCACGATGATCGGCGGCTGGTATTATAAATTTCAAGGCAGAAGCGCCACCGTCTCGGGCGGCAAAGAAGGGCGCGCTCCGCAATTTAAAGACAAGGTCGTCGTAGGCGGTATGGGACCGGTAGCGCACGAATTTGACAATATCTTTACCGGTGCGGTCATAAACCAAAGCATCCCGGGACTAAAGCTAACCGGCGCATACGCTAGAGTGACCGATCTTAGGCTCGGCGCTTTGCAGGGTGATATCAACTTTTATCTAGCGGAGGCGAACTACAAGATCCCGGTCGGCGACTTTAAACTGGGCTTTGACGCTATGTATAAGGGTTCTCGCACTACGGACAGGCTTGAGAATCTAAACTACGACGGAAATATGATCGGTCTGCGAGCCGGGATTTACGATTTCGTAGGCTTTAGCGCGTCTTATGCCTACACGACCGTCAGCGATAACGATGCTTTGGCATTCGGTCTAGGCAACGGTCCGGGCTCATACACGCTGCTTCCTATCCGCGGACCTTTCGTTTTTACGGGGTATGCAGGTATGGATGTGCATAAATTTCTCTTTAGTTACGACTTTAAAGAAGTCGGTGCGGACGGACTAAAAGCCGCTCTCCACCTAGTCAAAGGCAAGCAAGACGCTCCGCATCGCAATGCAGGCCTGACTGTGGCGAAAACCCGTATGAACGTCCAAGGTTGGGGCGCAAACCTAAGCTACAACATACCGTGGGTCAAGGGACTAAGCGCCGGCGTGACCTACGTAGAGCTCGAAAGAAAGAACTTTAACGCCAGAGGCAGAGTCAAAAAGACCGACAACAACGAGCTTTGGCTACAGCTAGGATATAAATTCGACCTTCTAAACTAACCATTTAGGACTCCAACGCGGACGCAAATTTTGGCGCGTCCGCCGTTTTTTAAATTTTATTTGGAAATCTTTTGTTTTCGGTTGTCGCCGTATGCTATTTCCCTGCATGCTTTTTGTCTTTTTAATGTTTATTTAATATGTCATTCTTATAATATTTTAGCAACAAGAAAACACGATGGCTTTTGTTAAATTTAAGTTCGCAAAATCTTTTTTGCGTGTATGCTCTTGTCGGCACTATTCGGATGCGGCGCGATAACGGGACATCAAGAGGAGATAGACGTCTATACGAAAGACTTTACTCGAACAAACTGCGATGTAAATTTGCAAAAAACTAAAATAGAAAAAACGACGACGTCATACTAGCCGCCGATCAAGCGGGCTTGCTAACCGGACAGTGCAAAAAATTTAATGCGAGCATAGCATATTTTGGTATCGCCGAAGATAGATAACGATGTCGATGAGGAAGGAGCCAAGTCTAAAGCGGCAGGGCGGACCGGGCGCTGTTTTGACTGATGACAATGCGCCTGATTGCGAAGGGTTTTATTGCGAGCGCGTTATGATAAGCGCATACAAGGCATTAATCTTATATCTTTGGGCGATCGCGATAACGCTAGAATCAAGCTAAATAGAGCCGTCGATAGGCAAGAGGGCAAGAAGAAGCTATGACCGGACAAGCCGAAATCGTGCGCGTCACGCCGAAAATGAGCTATTTAAAGCTAAGATCCGGCAGTGCTAAAGGCGGTGATATATGCCGTTTGGTTCAGGGTAGCAATATCGGCTCTGCTAAAATCGGCACCGATGCGGGCGGACGCAAAGATAACGCGATTAAACGGACGTCGGACGGCGGAGTGGTTTTGCCGTTTTGACGTCGCGCTTGCTCGCCGTCGAATTTTTGGCGTTTACTGCGATTTGGCGGCTGTTTTGCTTGCGACGGAGTATAATTTTATTATCTTGGCGGCTTTTTGGTCGCCGACTCCTAAATTTTCAAATTTATTTTCTGTCATCATTCTTGGTTTTGCGCGCCGACTATCGGACCGGCTCTAAAATAGCTTAAATTTCGGACTATTTTTTGCTGTTTATAAATTTGCGGTTGAGCGCGGCAAAAACAGGACGGCCAAATTTGCTTTAAACGGCGTGCGGTTTGAAATTTGGTTTGCGTAAATTTGACCGAGATGGGGATGCGTTTTTTTGCCGTTTCGCCTTTTGCCTAAATTTAACCGACAAAGAATATTTATCGCTTAAACGCCGCAAATTTGGCGCAAGAGTCGCTTTTAAACAAAATCTAGCGGGCGAGTAAATTTTATCCCGCCGAGGGTGTTTTGTTTTGCGGTAATGCATTTGCGCGGCCTACCACAAATAAAATTTGACCGCTTTTTGCTTGTTTTTGCACTATCAAAACTACTCGCAAATTTAATAACCGCTCCTTAAATTTGCTAAAACCCTACCTCTTGTTTGCTTTATTAAATCTTGCTTCTGGGTTGCGTATGTTGCAAGTCTGATTTCAAAAAATTTGTTCCGATCGTCATTAAGCCGTAAAATAAGCGTTAAATTTAACGCTGCCGCCTTGTGTTTTACACTGCAAAAATCGAGTCTAACGCTATGCCGATTTGTTTCGCTTAAATTTTGCCTAAGTGCAGGTAGAGTAAATTTGCCCGCAAAAAGCAAATTTAAAGTTAAAATTTTAAGCTTCTTTCGTGTTTTCTTATCTTTTTGCTCGGTCATAGCGCGATGAGGCGGAGCCGGTAGCGTAGGCGGTGTTGCCCGTAAAGCCAAAATGCCCGCTACTCGCTAAATTCCGCCGCGAGTTTCGTTGTCTCTTCGCGAGTTTGCATGGCTTTGTTTCGGCATCCAAAAGCGGCGTATTTTGGTGCTTGCGCCAAAGCTCTATGTTTATTTGCGGACAGGTTTTGCGGTCGTGGGGCGCTGGCGGAAACGAAGCTTGCTCGCCGCTTAAGTTTTTCCGGGTAAATTTGTCAAAAGCAAATGCCGCTCGTAAAGACGCGCGAGTGCGTCCGGGACGCATTTATCTCTATCCTCGAAGCCAAATTTCGCCTCTTGCCGTATCAGGCTTTATCGTTACGAGCTCGAAAAGTTTTTTAAAATTGGCTTTGAGTCTGTTTTTATTCGTCGGTCGCGGTATGATTTTCTCTTTAAAATTTGCTTATTTTTGCCCGTGCAAATGTTCATCCGGGCTAAATTTTATTCGGGTTTAAATTTGAACTTAAAAAAGATACTATGCTTATCGGCGTAAAATTTGCCTTTTAACTATCTAAATTTATCGCTGCGCTCGCATCGTTATGACAACAGCCGTGCAATCTTTTGAGTCATCATCCCGGACGTTACGTTTTGATGTTTAAGGCGCTACCGAGCGGCTCCGTATTTGCGTCGGCTGCGGTGAAAATAGCCTAAATATCGTCGGAAGCGAAAATGTTAAAGTTTATTTTTGATATATTGGATATCTTTAACGGTTGTTTGATATGCGTTTTATTTTTTAGATACAAAAAACGGTAGTTTAACAAATCGCGGTCAAATTTTGATAAATTTAAATCCGTGCGATTTTCGTGCATTATGCGTGCGATCAGTCTCTTGATTTTTTATATTTTTTATATCTTGGATAATTTTGCCCAAATTTGGCCATTTTAATGTATAAATTTGGAAAATATCCTACCGTTTTAGATTTAAATACAAAATTTTATATTTATGAGGTAAAAATGTTACGAAAATACACATTAAATTTACGTTTTAAAAAGAATCCTTGAAATATTATGAGTTTGGCTATCAAAAAGTATATTAAAATTTGTGACGTATAAAAATTTATATTTTATCGTATTTTTAAGCTTTAGCCCTAAAATAGGCGAAATAAAGATAATTTTGGTCTTAATTTCAATACCATATATCGCAAAATAATTAATTGATTTTAATCAACTTAAATTTAGGATTTGGTAGCTAATATTAACTTAATTTTTAAGAATTATCTTAAAAAATAAACGAGGAGAGAAAATGGATCGACGAGATTTTATAAAAAGCGCCGCCGCTTCAGCCGCTTGTGCGAGCGCGGGCATAGCATTGCCTTCATCTATGGCGGCGGCCGAAAACGCCGCTGAAAAAGGTTGGCGCTGGGATAAAGCGGCGTGTCGTTTTTGCGGAACGGGCTGCGGCGTAATGATAGCGACAAAAGAGGGCAAAATAGTGGCTGTCAAGGGCGACCCGGAAGCGCCTGTAAATCGCGGACTAAACTGCATCAAAGGCTACTTTAACGCAAAGATTATGTATGGCGCGGATCGCATCACTCAGCCGCTTTTGCGCGTAAACGAAAAGGGCGAATTTGACAAAAAAGGCAAATTTAAGCCTATTAGCTGGGAAAAAGCGTTTGACATCATGGCGGAAAAATATAAAGAAACTATGAAGAAAAACGGCGTGCACTCAGCCTGCGTTTTCGGCTCGGGTCAATACACCATAATGGAGGGTTATGCGGCGGTAAAACTATGGAAAGCCGGCATCAGAAGTAACTCTATCGATCCAAACGCCCGCCACTGTATGGCAAGCGCGGTCGTGGCCTTTATGCAGACCTTTGGTATCGACGAGCCTGCGGGCTGCTACGACGACATCGAGCTAACCGATACGATCGTGACGTGGGGCGCGAATATGGCGGAGATGCACCCGATACTTTGGGCGCGCGTCAGCGATAAAAAGCTAAGCGACCCCGAGCGCGTGAAAGTCGTAAATTTAAGCACGTATTCGACTAGAACTTCAAACATTGCCGATACGGAGATTATCTTCGCTCCTTCGAGCGACCTTGTGATCTGGAACTACATCGCGCACGAGATCGTTTATAATCATCCCGAAGTCATAGACTGGGACTACGTAAATAATCACTGCGCTTTTACCACGGGTCCCGTAGATATCGGATACGGCCTTAGAAATAACCCGAGCCACCCTAACTACAACTCCGAAAAGGACGTTATGGAAGTCGAGCTTAAGAAAACTATAAGCGAGAGTGAGGGTGCGACCTTAGGGTATCTCGGACATAAAGCTGGCGATGTAATGGAAAATAAAAACGCCGCAAGCGCAGGCAAGCACTGGCTGATAACTTTTGAAGAATTTAAAGAAGCTCTTAAGCCTTATACGCTTGATTTCTCGGCGCCGTTAATCAAAGGCGATCCCGATGAAGATCTGGAAGAATTTAAGAAAAAGCTAAAGCAGCTTGCCGACCTATATATAGAAAAGGGTAGAAAAGTAGTGAGCTTTTGGACGATGGGCTTTAACCAGCACCAACGCGGCACCTGGGTAAACGAGCAAGCGTATATGATACATATGCTTCTTGGTAAGCAAGCAAAACCGGGCGACGGAGCCTTCTCGCTAACGGGACAACCGAGTGCTTGCGGAACGGCTCGCGAGGTCGGTACTTTCGTTCACCGCTTGCCTGCGGATATGGTCGTAAATAACGCCGATCACCGCGCGGTTTGCGAGAAAATTTGGAAATTGCCTAAAGATACGCTAAATCCTAAGCCGGCTTCTCACTATGTAAAAATGATGCGCGACTTGGAGGACGGAAAAATGAAATGGGCGTGGGTGCAGGTAAAT
Organism: Campylobacter rectus; assembly: GCF_004803795.1. Classification (NCBI taxonomy): domain Bacteria; kingdom Pseudomonadati; phylum Campylobacterota; class Epsilonproteobacteria; order Campylobacterales; family Campylobacteraceae; genus Campylobacter; species Campylobacter rectus. Next base: position 660,289 of record NZ_CP012543.1, read on the forward strand.
AACCCTTGGCAAAACACCGCAAACGCCAATCACTGGATAAAAGCCGCGCGCGAGATGGATAACTTTATCGTAGTTTCCGATCCGTATCCCGGCATCTCGGCTAAAGTTGCGGATCTTATCTTACCAAGCGCGATGATATATGAAAAATGGGGCGCATACGGCAACGCCGAACGCAGAACTCAACACTGGAGACAGCAGGTGTTGCCCGTAGGCGAAGCGATGAGCGACACGTGGCAAATTTTAGAATTTTCAAAACGCTTTAAACTAAAAGAGGTCTGGGGCGAGCAAAAGGTAGATGACAAGCTAACGCTTCCAAACGTGCTTGATGTGGCCAAAGCTATGGGATATGACGAAGAGGCTACGCTATTTGACGTGCTTTTTGCAAACGAAGAAGCTAAAAGCTACCCTGCAAAAGACGCGATAATGGAAGATTTCGACAACTCCGAAGTCTTCGGCGATAGCAGAAAAGTAGTCGGCTCAGACGGCAAGGTCTTTGAAGGATATGGATTTTTCGTGCAAAAATACCTCTGGGAAGATTACCGCAAATTCGGCTCCGGACACGGACACGATCTAGCGGACTTTGATACTTATCATAAAGTGCGCGGCCTAAGATGGCCGGTCGTAGACGGCAAGGAAACTCAGTGGAGATTTAACGCCAAATACGATCCTTATGCGAAGAAATATGCGCAGGAAGGCAAGCAGTTTGCATTCTACGGCAATGCTAAAGCCAAACTTCCAAAAGGCGATTTGGCGAAAGTAACGAGCGGAGACGAGAAATTTTCTATCGCTCATAAGGCTAAAATTTTCTTTCGCCCTTATATGGAGCCTTGCGAGATGCCCGATGGCACGTATCCGTTTTGGCTATGTACCGGCCGCGTCCTGGAGCACTGGCACACCGGCACTATGACTATGCGCGTTCCCGAGCTTTACCGTGCTGTACCCGAAGCGCTTTGCTATATGCACGAAGCCGATGCGCAGAAGCTAAATTTACAGCATAACGACGTAGTTTGGGTCGAGTCTCGCCGAGGTAAGGTGAAAGCGAGACTGGATCTGCGCGGACGAAATAAAACCCCTTCGGGGCTAGTTTACGTGCCGTTTTTCGATGAAAACGTATATATCAACAAAGTCTGCCTAGATGCGACTTGCCCGATATCAAAAGAGACGGATTACAAAAAATGCGCGGTTAAAATTTACAAGGCGTAGTAATGCAAAATAGAAGAGAGGCCTTAAAATTTGGGCTAAAGGCGATCAGTTTGGCGCTAGCCGGCGGCTTCATATGGAGTACGCAAACTGCGGCGAAGGCTCAAAACCTACTCATCCGTCCGCCCGGAGCCTTAAAGGAGAAAAATTTTCTTAGCGAGTGCATACGTTGCGGGCTTTGCGTAGAAGCCTGCCCTTGGGATACGCTTAAGCTTGCCGACCTTAACGACGGACTGCCTTTTGGCACTCCGTTTTTTACTCCGCGCAACATCCCTTGCTATATGTGTCCGGATGTCCCGTGCACCGTAGCTTGCCCTACCGGAGCGCTAGATGTAAAGCTAGTGAGCGAGGATAACGGCAAGCTAAACATAAATAAAAGCAAAATGGGTATTGCGGTGCTCGATCCGAATTTTTGCATCGCTTACGAGGGGCTTCGCTGCGACGCTTGCTACCGCGCCTGTCCTCTTATCGACAAGGCGCTTAGACTGGAGTATGCCCGCAACGAACGCACGCAAAAGCACGCGTTTTTTAAACCGGTCGTAGATGCCGACTACTGCACGGGTTGCGGTATGTGCGAGCAGGTATGCGTGACGCCAAAAGCCTCCATATTTGTGCTTCCGCGCGAAGTCGGGCTGGGATCTAGCAACGAGCAATACGTAAAAGGCTGGGTCGAGGGCGCGGACAAAAAGCTAAAAGACGCATCGCCTAAAGACTTTAAAACCGACGAGAAAAAGCTAAACGACTATCTAAATAGCGGAGATTTGCTATGAAATTTTTGATTTTAAGAAGGATAAGTCAAATTTTGATCCTAGGGCTGTTTTTTGCGAGCAACTATTACGGCGTCAAAATTTTACAAGGCAATCTCAGCTCCTCTTTGCTTTTCGGAGTCCTGCCGCTTAGCGATCCGTTTGCGGTTTTGCAGCTATTTTTGGCTAGTTTTAGCATAGCTTCGGGTGCGCTTTTAGGGGCGGGTATCGTGTTTGCTTTTTATGCGATTATCGCTCCGCGCGCCTTTTGCGGCTGGGTTTGCCCGGTAAATATCATAACCGAAACCGCACACTGGATTAGGGTAAAATTAGGCTACGATAAGGATAAAAAATTCGTAAATTTCACGCGAAGCACGAGATATTACGTTTTAGGATTTACCCTTCTCGTCTCGCTGGTTACGAGCGCACCCGCGTTTGAGGGGGTTAGCTACATCGGCATCATCCAGCGCGGCGTCATCTACGGCGGCACGCTGTGGCTATTCGTAGCGTTTGGAGTATTTGCGATAGATGCGTTTATCGGCGATAGGCTGATCTGCTCAAGGCTTTGTCCTCTGGGCGCTTTTTACGCGCTTGCGGGCAAATTTGCGTTTATCAGAGTAAAGCACGACGTTTCAAGCTGCACGAACTGCTTGAAATGCAAGCTCGTCTGCCCCGAAAATCAAGTGCTTGGTATCATCGGCAAACAAAGCGGATTTATAACCTCGAGCGAGTGCATCAGCTGCGGACGCTGTATCGACGTCTGCGATGATAACGCGCTTAAATTTAATATTAGAAATTTACTAAAGGAGAAAAATCAATGAAGGCGAGAATTTTGGCGGGACTGGCATGCGCAGTTCTTCTATTTGCGGGTTGCAGCGACGATAAAAGCGAACAAAAAGTCGCCGCGAGCGCTCCGCAAACTCAAAACCAAACGGCGGAGAAAAAAATCGAAACTAAAGCGCAAGCTAGCGATGTCGTAAAAGCGGACAAAAACGTTAGCGAAGCAAAGCCTGAAAAGCGGGAGAAATTTAAGCTGGCAGACGGCAAAGGCGCAGAGGATCTGACCATAATTCGCGGCGCAAGCGACGTTTTGGACGAGGATGAGGTAAAGCTAATCGACATAAACTGGACTTTGCCCGCCGCCGGCGAAGCACAAAGATACGAGCGTGCCTTTGAAAACGCGCCGCCTATGATACCGCATGATTTAGAGGGGTTGATGCCGATAACGACGGACAATAATATGTGTATCTCTTGCCACATGCCAGAAGTCGCGGAAGGCATAGGCGCGACGTCGATACCAAAGTCGCATCTTTACAGCATAAGGTTTAGCGAGGATAAAGGCGGTCAGCTTAGCCAAGACCGCTTTGTATGCACCGTATGCCACGCGCCGCAGGCAAATATCGAACCGAAATTTAAAAATAATTTCGTTCCCGAATACCGCGACGCTAACTCCTCCGAGCGCTCAAATTTACTCGACGTGTTAAATGAAGGCGTTAGATGACGCAAAGCGCTGGCAGACGCGAGCTATTTACTAAATTTTTGGGCGGCAAAACCGCTCAAAAATTTATTGCGCCGCCTTATTTTTGCGGCGAATTCGGCTGCACGGATTGCGACGCGCCTTGCGCTAGCGCTTGTAATAGAGAGCTTTTGAGCTTTGAAAACGAGAGAGTAAATTTTAAATTTAAGTCCTTGGGCTGCAACTTCTGTAAAGAGTGCGCGCTCGCTTGCGAGGAGGCGGGACGAGAGGTTTTAAATTTAAAATTTGCAGCTATTATCGAAGCTAAAATTTTTATCGACGTGCATAGCTGCCTTGCGTGGAACGGGACGATTTGTTGTAGCTGTCAGGATGTTTGCCGATTTAGAGCGATCGAGTTTTTGGGCGTTTTTCGCCCGAGCGTAAATCAAAAATGCACGGGCTGCGCGCAGTGTATGGAGGTTTGCTTCGCAAATAGTATCAAAATGGAGGCGTTATGAGAAAGGTTATTTTATTTTTAGCGGCGGTTTTTTGCTTAAATTTCGCCGCGTTAAATTTGGCGGCGGCTCCGCTTGAAATTTCGCAGCCTGATAGAGTTATAAAAGCGGGCGCAAACGTGATAAGCTCAAATCTGATAGATGAAATTTTATATCTGGGCACGGACGGCGGTGAGCTTGATATCTATGATATAAAAGCGGATAAATTTTTAGAACCGATCAAATTTCGCACGGTAAAGACCCACTTTAGCGACGCCGAACCTACTAAAATTTTTAGCATCGACCGCTTGGGCGATACGCTTTTGGTTTTAACCGAGATGGACTACAACGAGCGCTATTTATATGTTTTTAAAAAAGAGGGTACGCTCTGGAGTGAGATTAGTAATATGCGCCTAGCTAATAAATCGGCTAAAAAAGCGTTTTTTATAGACGAAAAAACGGCGGTGGTGTCGGACTTCGGCAATGAAATTTACTTCATCGACCTAGAAAGCAAAAAAGCCGTCTTTAAACATAAATTTTCCATAGCGCTTTACGTGGATTTCGAGATAAACAAAACCCGCGACAAAATCGCTATCGGAGCCGAAAGCGGCGTGATTTATATCTATAATCTAAAAACTCGCCAAACCGAGCAGACGCTAAATTTCTTTAAAGACAATATGTATGACATCGACTACAAAAACGACGTCGTAGCCGTTGGCAGTATCGATAAGCAAGCGGGCGTTTATGACGGGCGGATGAATTATTTTAAATCAGATTTTATAGTGTATGCGGTGGGGCTTAGTGAAGATGCGAAGACGTTTAGCTTTATGAACGGCGAGCAAAGCGATATCCTGGTTTATGACGTCTCGAGCAAAGAAAAGCTGGCGACCGTAAAGACGGGACAGCAAATTTTGAATGAAATTTATCTCTCGAACGAAGGCAGGCTAATTAGCGTCGCATACGAAAAAGAGGTTAAATTTTGGAGCGTAAAATGAACATCTCAAGCGCGATAGCGTATGCTAAAAAGGGAAAAGAGGCTGCGGATGTAGCAAAGAAAATAGATAAGATCGAGGGCTGCGAGGTCGTCGCCGCGCAAGAGGGCAAGATCGTGGTCGTGATGAGCGCGGAAAATCTTGACGGCGAAATAGAGCTTTTTAAAGTATTGGAAAGCGTAGAGGGAGTCGCGGGAGTCGCGATGATTTATAGCTATCAAGAGGATCTGCAAAAAGATGTCGAGAGTATCAAAAAAAGCGGTAAGATAAGCGAAATTTTATTCGACGAAAACATTGACGCCAAGGACATCGTGTATAACGGAAACATCGGCGACAGAGCCAAATAAATTTCGCCCTTAACTTTATTCTAATTTTGACGATATATAATGCGGATAAAATTTAAAGGATAAAAAATGCAAAGCATCAACGGCTTACGCCAAAATCCCTACATACCGCAAGCCCGCTACGACGCGCAAAACGTTCAAAATACCGGAAATGCGGCAAACGTAAATCAAAACGAAAATGTAAAAAGAATGCAAGAAGCTTACGCCAATATCGACGTAAAGCAGCTAACAAATAGCTATTTGGCGCATTTTCAAAGCGTCGCCGGCTCAAATTCGAGCTCGAATTTTTTATCTCAAGTTTCCGCGTTTAACGGCTCGGCAAAATTTAGCGATATTTTCGGCGCTCAAAATAAAAGCGCAAATTCTCTTGAGAGTATCTTGTCCGGCGTTGATTTTAAGGCTATCGGCTACGAGGGCAAACCTATAGGGCGTCTAAGCCCGGACGAAGCCGGCGATCTAGTCGGCGAGAACGGATTTTTCGGTATCGCAAATACTGCGGATAGGATTTCAAATTTTATCATCAATGCCGCAGGAGACGACTTGCAAAAGTTAGAAGCGGGAAAAGAAGGAATGCTAAAGGGTTTTAAGGAGGCCGAGAGAATTTGGGGCGGCAAGCTGCCCGAAATATCGCAAAAAACGATAGAAAAAGCGACGCAGAGCGTAGATAAAAGAATAGCCGAACTCGGCGGAAACATCTTTAGTGTCCAGGCTTAAGTTTTTAAATTTAGCCGCTGTTTTACTGGTTTTTAGCGGTTGCGCATTTTTTAATCAAAAACCGGTACCGAAAATCGTCAAACAGCCCGCCCAAAAACCCGCACCTATCAAGGGCTCTTTACGCGGCGTAATATCAAGCGTGACCTATGACGGCGGGAAATACTGCTACGAAATAAGATCAATCGATACTTCAAACGGTAAGCTGCCAAGCGGCGAGTATTGTGCGGATAAATTTTACTTTTCCGGCGGCGATACGGTTTACGCGAGCGTTTCGGGCGGCGTCATCACCGAGATGCTACTCGTAAAAAGCGGCGCAAATCATACACATGAAGCAAAAACGTCGAAATTTAAAAACCAAGGCCTCGCAAAAAGCCCGCAGCAGCAAGAAAACAACAAAAAAATCCTAATCGATGTTCCAAAAAATGAAAATATCAGCTTTGATTAGCCGTTGATTTACCGAAATGTTTTATAATTCTCACAAGCAATCAAAGTTAGAACTCCTTTTAGAAAGGGGATGAAAATCCCCTTTTTTATTTATCAAATCTTACAAAAAATTTTGAAATTTAGCTTTTGTATTTAAGCTTTATTAGTAATATTTTTATTTTAATAATATCAAATATCAAAAATAATTCATAAAATACCGCATTATATGTAATTTTTAAGCCGCCTTTATTAATTTTTCTTATTAAGCTTACCGCGCCTTGTTTTGTGCTAAAATTATGCCCATAAAACTTTTACAAAGGAGAACTTATGAAACTTGCTAAAATTTCTTTAGCTGCTTTGGTTGCGCTCGGCGCTTTCTCTACTTTAAATGCTACTCCGCTTGAAGAAGCTATTAAAGATGTGGATTTTTCAGGGTTTGCAAGGTATCGATATACCGGTAATAAACTAAACGTAAATGACAAAAAAGAGACGAAAGCAAATCACAATTTCAGATTTGTAGGTACGTTTAAGGCTGCGCTTGATGACAATTTCTTTGGCGTTTTGGGCCTAAGATACGCTGCAAGTGACGGTTCCGGATATAATAACGACTTTACAAATACTACAAGTTCATTTGGCGTAAGAGAGTTTTATCTCGGCTATAAGGCGGGCAATACTACCGTAACCGCAGGTAAGCAATTTGCCGGTACATATTTTGAAGGTGACTTGGTTGCAACCGGTTTGAGGGTTCAAAATACCGATGTTTCAGGTCTTACTTTAGTAGGTGTCGCATTTGATGCTCTTGAAACCGATAAAATCGATTACGACGGTAAGTTATTATCAGGCGTAGCCGGCTCAAGAACTCTTAACTACTACGGCCTAGGCGCAATGGGAAGCTATGATCCAGTAAATTTCAAAGCTTGGTGGGCGTATCTTGAAGATACTGCAAACTTATTTGCGGCGGACGTGGCTTTGAAATTCGACTTTGACGCCGTAAAACTAGGATTGCAAGGACAATACGTTCATAACGAATCAAAAGATGACGATAACTATGGCGATGCAAATTTCTTCGCAACCAAAGGTAACGTAGGATTTTTCGGAGTTAATTTAAATGCCGGTTATATCCACTATAAGGCAAAAGAGAATAAATTGTCTTTTGTAACTGTTGAAGACAACGGCAAGCTAATCAACCCGGCTAAACTTCTTAACTCCGTAATGAACGGTAGCGCTCAATACTACAATAATATCAAAGATAAAAACGACTATTGGTTTATCGGCGCAGCATACAAATTTGACAAATTTGGCCTATTTGCCAACTATATCGACGGTAAAGGCTACAGCTGGGCACGCAAAAAAAGAATCGATAGAGACGAGTGGAATATCGGAGGCAATTATGCTTACAGCAAAAAGCTTAACTTCTCTACATTCTATGCGGCAACTAAAGAAAAAGACGGAGATTACAAAAATAAACACGATCGTATAAGATTTGAGGCTAAATATAGCTTCTAATCAAAAAAGCTCATTTTATGTTATAATCCCAAGCAAATTCCCTTTTGCTTGGGATTTTTAAATTTATCAAAAAGGTTTTTTATGAAATTTATGCATTTTTCGCTTTTAGCGTGTTTTTTTGCTTTTTCCTTGAATGCCGCCGACGAACCCAGTTATATATTTGAGGCAAAAGGCGAATTTGCAAAAGAGTTAAAAAGCTTAGTCGAAAAATATTCTAAAGACGAAAATATAAGCATAAACGTTTATGAAAAAGCTCCCGAAACTGATAGCGGCGGTAAATTTTTAAACATCGGCGTGGATAGCAAAAGAAGATATAGCGTAGAAAAAGGACGCGAGCTATATGCTAAAAATTGCGCCTCTTGCCACGGCGAGGATGGAAACAAAAGGGCTTACGGCGTATCCGAAAAGCTGACTAAAGTAAGTGCAGAGAGCATAGAAGCCGCTTTTTCAGGCTATTTGAATGATACTGATTATGGCGGAAGTATGAGAAATTTAATGAAATCGGTCGCCTCAAAAACAACTTATAGCGATCTGGGAGCGATCATCGCCTTTTTAAAAGGCAAAGATGCGTTGCAATACAAAGGAAGAGAGCAGGAAAATTCGGATATTTCCACTACCCCTACACAAGGAAGCTATTTAAAATAATCAAATTTACCGAGCCAAATTTGACCCAATGCCCTAAAATAATTTACAAATTTGACCCCTTATAATATATTTTGGTAAATGCTCGGTAATATTTGCCGAAAAATCTAACTTTTTAAGCTTACCAAAGGTTATATTATGCTAGTATTTCAAGATATTTAATCTTATTTGAGGAGAAAATAATGAAAATTGCTAAAATTTCATTGGCAGCTTTGGTTGCACTAGGTGCTTTCTCAACCGTAGCGAGTGCTACGCCGCTTGAAGAAGCTATTAAGAATGTAGATCTTTCAGGATATGCAAGATATAGATATAATAATATCACCGTCAAAAAAAATAACGGTGAAAAAGATAACACGACCGCACATCACCAATTTAAATCCGAATTTTCTTTCAAGGCCGCGCTTGACGATAATTTCTACGGCGTGTTAAGCTTGAGATATAACGCCAAAGACAGCTCGGCTCATAATGCTGACGGTAACAAGGACAACACAAACACTACAAGTACGTTTAACGTAAAAGAATTTTACCTAGGATATAAAGTAGGTAACACTACGATAACTGCCGGTAAGCAAACCGTAGGCTCATTCTTTACCGACGATGTTGTTGGCACAGGTCTTAGGGTGACAAATCAAGATATTACAGGTTTAACTCTTGCCGCGATTGCATTTGACGCTCTTGAAAACGGTTCAGAAACCGATAACGGCTTGCCTGACGCGGTAAGAAACGCGGCATTTGCCGAAAATCTTTACGGAGTCGCAGCTATAGGCTCATACGATCCTGTAAGTTTCCAACTATGGTATGCTAGCCTAATCGACATAGTTAATCTTATAGCAGCTGATGTGAACCTTAGCTTTAACATATCCGATGACGTAAATCTCGGCGCTCAAATTCAATACGGACATGCCGATATAGATAATAAAGTCGGTCCTGATTTCAAAGATACCGATTTTTATGCTACCGAGCTTAGCGCAGAAGTATTTGGCGCTGACCTAGCTGCCGGCTATATCGGGTATAAGGTTCATGACAAAGCCGCCGGCCTTATAACTCTAGAAGACCAAGGTTCGTTTATCGAGGTCGGCGAGATAAAATCAGCGCTTGACTATACCGCTCTTGAGGGTAGAGGTAGCTTCTGGTTCTTGAAAGCGGGATATACTTTTGCTGAGAAATTTAAAATAGACGGCGATTACTCTAACGGTAAAGTTAAAGATGCTAAAGGCGATAAAGAAAAGTATCAAGAATACGTAGCAAGACTAACTTACGACTACAGTGCTAAGCTTAAGTTCTCAAGCTTTTATGCATATGAGATCAATAAGCATCAAGACAATTCAAAAGACAAGACTAAACAGCTAAGATTCCAAGCTAAATACACATTCTAATTTAAATATCTCGGGTTTATCCCGAGATATCCTTTTTGCATAGATTGCATACTTTTTCTATTTTACTATCTAAATTTTAAACATAATAATTCGTCAAACTGGGTCTATATCGCTGCGTATAGCATAATCGGCTAAAGCTAGATGCGCTTTAAATTTAGGATTTTTTGGCATCCGATAAAATATCCTTGAGCAAAAACACATTTTAAATTTAGTCTGGTTTTATTGCCGTCTTGATATCTTGTAATCCAAAATGCAAACAATCGTTGGTTTTTATATTTTTTTGAATTTAAAAAATTAATAATTAAAAATCTTTATAAAAAATGAAGCTTAAAAATAAGAAAAAGTGAAATTTGAGAGAAAAGCGGGGCTTTCGCCCCGTAAATTATGCCAAGGTAGCTTTTAGCATCCAGATAGCTTTTTCGTATTTGGCGATTTTATCTTGCGCCATAGCTACGGTTGTGCTATCTTTTGCTTTGTCCGCGACTTCTTCCAGCTTTTTAAATTCACCCAAAAGGTGCTCATACTCGCCCAAAATTCCATTTAATACTTCGGTAGGAGTATAGCTGCCTTTGTTGTCGATTTTCGGGTGAGCCAGCTTGTTTAGCTCCTCCGGTTTCGTGACGGCTTTACCGCCTAGCTGTATGGCGCGCTCCGCAGCATCGTCGAATATCTCCGCCATATCTTCATAGGCTTTTTCGGTGTATTCGTGCACGCTAAAAAACTGAATACCTTTTACATTCCAGTGATAGTCGTGAAATTTGATAAATAACGCGTGAGCGTCGGCCTGGATTTGATTTAACTGAGTAACAACTTTTGACATTTTGTCTCCTTTGATTCGATTTGTTGTCGGAATTATATAACTAGCTAGCTTAAAAGAAAATAATTTGCAATCAATAAAAATTATTATCTGATAAAACAAGTTTTTGTAAAATTTGCTCCGCATTTGATCAATCTAATTAAATTATTTGCTGTGCGCCGCAATCGGAAATTTAAAATAAACAAAATATGGATGAATGCGGTAGCGGTTTTATGGGTCGGCTCAAAAAATTCGTATTATAAAAATGCGGACAAAGTAGCTATTAAAATTTATCTCGAAAGCTCCGCGCTATTTTTGCTTGGTCGTTTTTTACGCATTAGTTTTATTATCTTATTTTGCAGACGGTCGGCTTTTTGGCGTAAAGATTAAAGGCGGTGGCGTAGAGGGAGGCGTTTCATATAAAATCATCGCTTAAATTTACGCTTGTAAACACTCCTAAAAGCAGTGCCTCTTAATCATCAGAGCGCAAGGTTTATTTGCTACTAGCTCTAAGGCAAAAAAGTAGCGAAATTTAATCGGCGGCCAATTTTAGCCTGCAAAACGGCGATTTTGACTGATCGATCATTTTACATATCTTTACGCCAAACGTCAAATTTGCGCAAAATGTTTAATCTAAAAACTCAAATTTAATAACTAAATGCCGTTTTTGTATCATCTTAAGTTTCAAAAAGGGGTAAATTTTTAAACTGTCGCCCCGCAAATTTTAAAACAAATCTTTTTAAAATCGTCTATGATATCCCCGATAGAAGCGAGCTGTGATAGACATAAATAATATAGAGCCGGGTAAGGGCCGAAAATCATACATAAAATATACGTATCGGTTTTATTTCGATAAAGAAAATGCGATTTTGCAGATGTAAAAGGTCAAGGCTAAAACCTTGTATAAATAATTTTATGCCAAATACGATAAAGAAAAAGTATAAAAATTAAAACTTAGGCTTAAATTTAAAGAAATGCAAATTTGAAATTTTGATGCTGCCGATAGCGAGTCGCTTCGGCGAATCGGTGCCGTTATGCTAAATCGCGATAAATTTTGCAAAAATTTCGGCGCCGACTCTGCCTGTTGTGCGCTTTTGATGAAATAATAATGTCGGCAAATTTGATTGAATTTGCTATCGCGCCAAAATATTTTACGGATACGGTCGGGAGCAAAAAAGTAAAAGATTTATAAAATTTGCCGTCAAAAAATCAAAAGAGATAAGCGGGGATTTCAGTAAATTTGCTTGCAGATTCGTATGTTAAGCGCATTGATTCGTTTTGCAGGCGATCAGCCGTATTGATAGATAAAAATCTTTTAAATTTGCCGATAAATTCTATTACCCCGCCTAATCGTAAAATAAATTTAATGTCGCCTTATCTAGGCAAATTTATCGCCCGTCAGCGCGCTAATATCGGCAAGCGTGCGTTGATTACGCTCGATATTTGCCCGAGATGCCGCAAGGTCGCGTCGATAGTTTGTAAATTTACGGGTTTGCGGCTTTTTCTCCATAGTCCTAAAGCCTGCGTTGCTTTTGCGCTCAGGCCTTATTTTTCGACCTTATTTGCCCGCCGTTAGCATCGTCTTTAGTATGCGTTTGCCGACTTCGACGCCGGGCTGGTCGTAGGTGTTTATGCCTAGCATAATGCCCGTAGCCGACGTGAGAAGCTCGAAATAATAAATCAAAAATCCCGCACTCGCTTCATCCAGCCGCTCAAGCTCGATGACGTCCGTGCTGATGCCTTCTTGTACCAGCGCATGAGTCGTGGCGCCGCACTGAGCATTTATTAGCTCGCCCAGACTTAGCCCGTTTACGAAGTCGCAGCCCTCAAGTCCGTTTAGGCTTAGGTTCGGTACCGCCGCATCTGCATCCGCAAGCGCCACCTTGATAAAGCTTACCGTTTTATCTTTTACTCCGTCCATAATCAGCTGCAAAAAGCTATGCTGGTCGCGCGAGCCAATCAGCCCCACCGGCGTTAGGCCGTAGCGTTTGTAGCCCTTTTTCTTGCCCAGACTCTCCGCCCATAGCTGCACATACCAGTCGTTAAACTCTAAAAATCTATCGCCATAGCTAAAAACGACGTTGATTTTAGCGTTTTTGTGCGTCGCGTAGTGGTAGGCCTTTTGCAGTAGCGTATCGTCGCCGTCCTCTAAAAATCGCCTCTTACATGCCCGCGCGCCCTCCAGCAGCGCCGCCGCGTCGTATCCGCACAGCATCAGCGGCACGAGTCCGATCGCGCTAAGTACGCTAAATCTACCGCCGACGTTTTTGGGGATGTTAAAAAATTTGACGCCGTTTTGCCTGGCGTAGACCTCCAACGGCGAGGCGGGATCGGTGATGACGATAAAGTTTTTGCTCAAATTTGGCGAGTCAAAGCGCGCTAAAATACACTTAAAAAGCGTGATCGTCTCGATCGTGGTGCCCGATTTTGACGAGACGACAAAAAGCGTCTCGTCAAATTTGATGCTAGCGCAAACGCGCTCGAAGCTAAAGGCGTCCACGTTATCGAGAAAATAAAGCTCTCGCTCGCGGCTCCTTTTTGCGCCAGGTAGCATCGTTTTTAGCGCTTTTACGCCTAGACTGCTGCCGCCGATACCTACCAGTACGACGCTTTTTATATGCGAGAGGGTAGCTTCAAATTCGGCGATTTCGCCGAGCAAATTTGCCCCGATCTCGGGCAGGTGATAGTAGCCGATCTTGCCGCCTTTTAGCTCGTCGTTCATACGCTCGGCGTAAGATGCGATCGTGGTTATGGGTGTGCGCTCAAAAAACAGCTCATTTTTTAGCATTTTTGCCTAGCTCGTAGAAGAAATTGGTCGCCTGCACGAATCCCTCGACGCTGCCGCAATCAAAGCGCTTGCCTTTAAATTTATACGCCAGCACCATGCCGCCTTTGGCCTGCTCTTTTAGCGCATCGGTGATCTGCACTTCGCCGTTTTTGCCGGGCTTGGTGTGCTCTAAAATCGTAAAGATGTCGGGCGTGAGGATGTAGCGGCCGATAACGGCTAGGTTGCTCGGAGCTTCCTTGGGATCCGGTTTTTCGACCATATCGCTCACCATCAGTAGGTCGTCCTCGATCGCGCGGCCCGTGACTATGCCGTAGTTTTTGCTCTGCTCGATCGGCACCTCCATCACGGCGACGATAGAGCAGCGGTATTTCTCGTAGATTTTTACCATTTGAGCCAGCACGCCTTCGCCCTCTTCGTTGATGCAGAGGTCATCGGCCAGCACCACGCCAAAGGGCTCGTCTCGCACGAGGACTTTGCCTGTGTGGATCGCGTTACCAAGCCCTCGCATACTCTCTTGACGCGTGAATGAAAACGTGCAGCTCGCCATCAGCTCTCTAATCTCGATGAGCAGGTGCTCTTTGTTCGTGCCAGAGATTTGATGCTCGAGCTCGTAGCTGATGTCGAAATAATCCTCCAGCGCGCGCTTGCCGCGACCCGTGATGAAGGCCATATTTTTCATACCCGCTTCCAGCGCCTCATCCACGCCGTAGTGAATGAGCGGCTTTGTGAGGATCGGCAGCATCTCCTTTGGCAACGATTTGGTCGCGGGCAAAAATCTAGTGCCGTAGCCCGCAGCCGGAAATAAACAAGTCTGTATCATAAATTTTCCTTTAAATTTTACGGATTATAGCGAATTTCGACTTATTTCAAGTATTAGAGTGAAGTCCCGGCGTATAAATTTGAAGTTAAATTTAAAAGCGTGGGCAAATTTGGTAAATTTGCGAGTTAAGTTAAATTTGACGCATCCTGACCTGCACCTTGAAAATGCAAAATTTAAATTGGTTAAATTTGGCTCCATCTTGTTTTTGTGTTAAAGAGGCTATGCTCCGCTAGCAGTTGCGGTTTGAAACAAAATAGCTCCTCGTCCCCTCTTTTTTATCCCGCTCTCTTTGTGATACGCGAAGTTACCGCGCTATGCACGGGTTTAAATTCGGCTTTGTTATGCCGAACGGTTTTAGAATTTACTTTGAGATAAATTTGTAAATTTGTTTCTAAACTCCAAGGCGCTTTGCTTGGCAATAAGCAAAGCTATGTCGCAACCGTAAAATCATCGCCAGCTCTATGCTCGCTCTATGCTTGCAACTCTCAAAGAGAGTGCCGGCAGAGCGTAATTTAGTCCCATATAATAAACTTCAAACGGTTGCTTTTACGCAAACAAGCCAAAACACTAAAATACAAAACTCTAAATTTGACCGAATCAAATTTAGAGTTTTTGCGGTGCGGATCTCGGTAAGTAAAATTTGAAGCCGAAATTTATAAATTTGAGCGTAAAAAATTTAGGCGCAGTATCGCGAGACGGACTTAAATGTCTTGTTTTTCTTGCGGTCGCGAGCGCTAGCAGAAGCGAAGAAATTTTTGATTGAAGATAGAGCGTATAGTTTATC
Source organism: Campylobacter rectus (assembly GCF_004803795.1). NCBI lineage: Bacteria > Pseudomonadati > Campylobacterota > Epsilonproteobacteria > Campylobacterales > Campylobacteraceae > Campylobacter > Campylobacter rectus. The sequence goes on from NZ_CP012543.1 coordinate 675,370, forward strand.
GAGGAAGTTTTTTACAACTGCGAGCGTAGCGAAGTAAAGCTACGCAAGAAGCGCTCGCGAAACGAGCCCTAAAAAAATCAAGGAGCCGTATTTCGCGTTTAGACGAAGCGACGGCAAACGAGGCTATGGGGCGGATCGGTCGTCCGCAACCAAAGCCGAATGAGCCGATAACGACATATAGTGGAAGAAGACAAGCCTTAAAAGCAAATTTAAGTCAGCGACGTCGTCTGATAAAGCTTCATCAAATTTTCGTAAAACTCCCTTTCGGTCTGCTTTTCGAGCAGTCCGTTGCTAGGGAAAAGATCGTCGCAAAGCTTTTGGATATTTTCAAATCGGTTCGGAAAAAGCTCGCTCAGTATCATCGCCGAGATATCGCGCCGCATAAGGATCGCAGGCGGCAAGATGCCCGCTAGCAGCAGGGTTTTTAGCGTCCCGGCGTGGTATTTGATGTGGTGATGCTGGCCGTGCGGGCAGGTCTTGGTGCTAACTAGCGTTTTGCATTCGTTGCAATAAACAAGCTCCGGCAGCACGACGACCTCCAAATTTAGATCGTTTTTGTAGCGCTCCAGCACCGTATGAACGACGTTGTGATCGTAAAACATCCCGATGCCCGCGTGATTTTGCCCGACTACGAGCTTGCCCGCGCCCAGCCTATGCGCCGCGATGCACTCCAGCGTCGGATTTAGGTGCGAGCTAAAGAGATTTGAGTTCTCAAAAGGCACGATGATCAGGCGATTTTTGGGGATGTAGTTTTGGATAAAATACTCCAGCACGCTTTTTTTGAGCGCGAAGCTCATCATCTCGTCCGCGCCGTGACTTTTTAGCAAAAACAAAAGCACCAAATCAGCCTTATCGATCGTCATCCTGATTAGGCGTTCGTGCGCGCGGTTAAAGGGCTCGGCGGTGAGCATGATCGCCGAGATTTTGCGGACGTTTTGCTCTCTTTTGACGGCATTGATCAGCTTTTTTACTTCGCTTAACTTGTCGTTATATATCTTTATCTTGCCGCTAAGGGCCAGCTCGCCGCTTTGGCTTTGTTGCGCGGAAGCGGCTTCGTTGGCGCGAAAAATATTTTGCGATTTTTTTTCGGAGTTAAATTTAAAAACCTCGCCGACCTCGATGTGTCCGACAACCTTGCCTCCGTTTAAAAGCTCGATATGCTCGCCTTTTGCGGCGTTTCTTATCGTCTCTTGATTTTTCTTGCCGTATGGTGCGAATACGAAAGTATAAGGCATCGGCTCGCCCGCTAAAAAGCCCGTCTCGTAAATCTCGTTCGCTTCTTTTTCATTCATCAGGCGGTTAAATTTGCTAAAAATTTGATTTTCTATGAGCTCCAGCGCGCCAAGCGCCTCGTCGTTTATCAGTATCGCGTTATTTTTTCTTGACGACGTCATATTTTTTCCTCTTTTCCCAAAGCGATTTTCGCGAAATGCCAAGCTTTTTGCTAAGTTCGGTGTCGGGGTATTTATCCTGATAATTTACGATGATATGCTTGATGTAGTCGTCGATCGTCAAAATTTCGTCGATTTGAAAATTTTTCTCATCGCTGGCGATATTTAGCGTCTCTAGCGACGTTTCTTCGTTTTGATTAGTCGAGCTTACGATGAGCTTTCGTTTTGCGGCGAGCTCGACTATCTGGTTTTTCGCCTCTTGTCGTAAAATTTGAAAATTTGAAAAATACAAAAGCGTGTGCGGGTTTGCCGCGGCGATAGCCGATACGTCGGTGCCGGGCTCGAGCGGGACGTATTTGAAGCTCAAATTTAGCGCCTTTGCATATTCGAAAACGAAGTTGTCGGCGTTTATCATTTTGTTGCACTTGATGAGAAGCGGTAGCTTTATTCGCTTAAAGTCGAAATTTAGCGCCGAGACGGCCTTGAAATGATAATTTAGGTAGTCCTGATAGGTCTTTATAAATGTTTGCAGCCGCCTAAACTCCTCGAAATGCTTGATCTTTCGCACCAGCTCCTCTATCATAAACGGCTTTTGTATGTAGTCGCTAGCGCCCGCTTTTATCGGGATCGAGACGGTGTCGTTGCTGATATACGTGATGAGCAGGATGACGACGGAGTCTTTAAATTTATGTATGATTTTTTGCGTATCGTCGCCTGCAAATGCGCTAGAAAGCAGCACTACGTCAAAGTGCGCATCCTTGTCGCCCTCTTTTATCCTCTCCGCTGGCTCGCTTTTTATCGCCTCCGCCGCGCTTCTTGCTATCTCGCACCCATAGCCTAAATTTTCCAGCTTCGAGGCGATGCTTTGGGCCAGGTAGATTTCGTTTTCTATTATTAAAACTCTCATTTTTTTACTTTCGTCGTTTTATTTTTGCGTCCAGTCGTAAATTTTTAGACTCGCCGACGCCGTAGCCGCGATACCTTCGCCTCGCCCCGTAAAGCCCAGTTTCTCGGTCGTAGTGGCCTTTACGTTTATGCGGCTCGGGGTCAAATTTAGCGCGCTAGCTATGTTTGCCTCCATCGCCGATTTAAATTTACCAAGCTTAGGTTGCTCGGTGATGACGGTGATATCGGCGTTAATAAGCTCAAATCCAACGCTTCGCACAAGATTATATGCTTCTTTTAGTAACAGCGCCGAGTCCGCGCCCTTAAATTTATCGTCGGTGTCGGGAAAATGCTCGCCTATATCGCCGAGCCCGGCCGCTCCCAGTATCGCGTCGATGAGCGCGTGGATGGCCACGTCGCCGTCGGAGTGGGCCTTTAAATTTCTTTCAAAAGGGATTTTTTCGCCGCCGATTGTTACGAAACTTCCCTCTTTTCTCTCTTCTTCAAAGGCGTGCACGTCAAAACCGTTTCCGACGTAAATTTCGCTTGAGGGCGCGCCAAGGCCGCAAATTTTGGCTAGATCGTCTTTAAACGTAATTTTTCTCGCGTTTTCGTCGCCTTGCACGTACCAAATTTTACCGCCTGCAGCCGCTATCGCCGAGCTATCGTCGGTATAAATTTGACCTGATTCGAGCGCGCTTTTTAGCATCGCCGTGCGCGAGAGCTGCGGAGTTTGGATGAGTTTGATCTGCTCTCTATCGACGACGCCCGCGCCTAGATAAACGGTATCGGGCACTTTTAGCGCAGGCACGACGCAGTCGGCGTTTTGGATGCCGCTCATTATGCGCGAGAAAAGCTCTGCGCTAATCATCGGACGAGCGATGTCGCTAACCAAAACAAATTCGCTTTGAACAAGCTTAAGAGCATTTTTTAGGCTCTCTTGACGCGTCGCGCCGCCCTTTACGAAGCGGTACGACGGGGCAAATTTGCTCATATATTTTCCCTCGTTTGAGGCGACGATTATCTCTTTAAAGGCATAGTGCGAGCTTAAATTTTTAGCCGCAAAGAGCCATAGCGGATCGCTTCCGACGCGCAACCATTGCTTTTTAACGGGCATTTCAAAACGGCTGGAGCTTCCGGCTCCGAGCATTATCAGCGTAACGTCTAGCAAAATTTCTCCTTTGGCGAAGTGTTACGATATTATACATCCTAAAAGCTTGTTTTTATCTTTTTTGAGTAAGATTAGAACTAAAATTTTAAGGAGCGAAACATGAAAGAATTTCGGGTCAAATTTGACTCCGCCGACAAAACTCCGACGCAGATGTACTACGCTAAAAAAGGCGTTATAACGCCCGAGATGAACTACGTAGCGCAAGCTGAAATGCTAGATCCCGAGCTCGTTAGAAGCGAGGTCGCCGCAGGCAAGATGATAATCCCCGCCAACATCCATCACGAAAATTTGCTCCCGATGGCGATCGGCAGAGAAGCAAAAACCAAAATCAACGCAAATATCGGCAACTCAAGCCTAAGTAGCGATATCTGCGCCGAGCTTGAAAAGCTACAAATTTGCCTAAAATACGGCGCCGACACGGTCATGGATCTAAGCACTGGCGGCGATTTGGATGCGATTAGAAGCGCCATAATCGCAAATTCGACTGTCCCCATAGGCACCGTGCCGATGTATCAGATCATCCACGATATAAAAGAGGTCGAAAATTTGAAGGCGGCGGACATCCTAAAAACGCTTGAAAAGCAGGCTCGCCAGGGCGTTAGCTACTTTACGATACATGCGGGCTTTTTGCTCAAATTTATGCCGCTGGTCGCAAAACGCAAGATGGGTATCGTTAGCCGCGGCGGTAGCCTAACTGCTAGCTGGATGATGCACCATCATAAAGAAAACCCGTTTTACGAGGCCTTTGACGATATTTTAGAAATTTGCGCCGCTCACGACGTCGCGCTGTCTCTTGGCGACGGGCTGCGTCCGGGCTGCCTATACGACGCGACCGACGAGGCTCAGCTTAGCGAGCTGCGGGTTTTAGGCGAGCTAACGCTGCGCGCATGGGAGAAAAACGTACAGGTGATGATCGAGGGGCCGGGTCATATTCCTTTAAACCAAATAGAGTATAATATGAAAATCGAACGCGAGCTGTGCCACGGCGCGCCTTTTTACGTGCTAGGACCGCTGCCTACGGATATCGGCGCGGGGTATGATCACATCACTTCGGCTATCGGCGGGACGATGGCGGCCTTTTACGGAGCCTCGATGCTGTGCTACGTGACGCCTAAAGAGCACCTTGGTTTGCCAAACGCAAACGATGTGAGAGAAGGCATCGTAGCGCACAAGATCGCCGCTCACGCAGCCGACGTCGCGCTAGGTAAAGCAGGCGCGATAGAGCGCGATCACGCGATGAGCGACGCTAGATACGCTTTTGACTGGAACAAGCAGTTTGAGCTAAGCCTAGATCCCGAAAGGGCGCGCGAGCTACACGATGAGAGCTTGCCGCAAGAGTCGTTTAAAAAGGCGGAATTTTGCTCGATGTGCGGGCCGAAATTTTGCGCGTATAAAATTTCAAAAAATCTAACGAAGGAGAAAAATGCTAACTAAAGAAGAGGTCTTAAATAGACTAAAAGGCGTGATATATCCGGGCTTTGAAAAAGATATCGTGAGCTTTGGATTCGTAAAAAACGTCGAAATCGGCGAGAAAATTTTAATCGAGGTCGAGATCGTAAGCTCAAATCCGGACGTAGCAAACGAGCTGCGAACCGACATAAAGCGTGTGATGGGCTCAAACGAGTGCGTCATAAACATCATCCAACCAAAAATCCCCGAGGAAAAAAGCAACACTCAAAGCGGTAAAAACATCGCTCCGCAGATTAAAAATTTCGTAATGGTAAGCTCGGGCAAAGGCGGCGTGGGTAAGAGCACTACGACGCTAAATTTAGCTATCTCGATGGCAAAGCTAGGCAAAAAAGTAGGCATCCTAGATGCCGATATCTACGGTCCAAACATCCCTAGAATGCTCGGCGAAGTAGGCACGCAGCCTCAAGTCATCGGCAACAAGCTAAAACCGATCCTGACTCACGGCGTCGAGATGATGAGTATGGGCGTGCTAATGGAAGAAGGTATGAGCCTCATCTGGCGCGGCTCGATGATAATGAAAGCTATCGAGCAGCTGCTAAAAGACGTATTTTGGAGCGAGCTGGACGTATTGTTCCTCGATATGCCTCCGGGAACGGGCGACGCACAGCTAACTCTAGCTCAAAGCGTACCGGTGACTGCGGGCGTGTGTGTCACGACGCCGCAAGTGGTAGCGCTAGATGATAGCAAACGCGCGCTAGATATGTTTGAGAAGCTTCACATCCCGATCGCCGGCATCGTAGAAAACATGAGCGGATTTATCTGCCCTGAAAGCGGCAAGGAGTATGATATATTTGGCAAAGGCACGACCGAGGAAGTAGCAAAAGCCTACGGTACCGAAGTGTTAGCCCAGATCCCTATCGAGCCTGCCGTTAGAGTCGGCGGCGACAGCGGCAAGCCGGTGAGCTTTTACGAGCCAAACTCGGTCACGGCTAAACGCTACGAAAAAGCGGCGGCTAGGCTGTGGGAGATAATCGAAAATATCAACGATGAGGGCGGCGCGGACAACTCCTCGATCCAGCCCGTGATGGACGGCAAGAGCGCTTGCTCTAACTGAAATTTTAAAATTTAAAGCCCGAATTTGAGCGAATTTGATCAAATTCGGGCCAAACCTGCAAATTTACAAATTTAGGAGAACGACAAATGAAAGCGATCGTAACGGTGATCGGTAAGGACAAGGTTGGCATTGTAGCGGGCGTTTCGGCTAAGCTAGCACAGCTTGGGCTAAACATAGACGACATTAGCCAGACGGTTTTGGATGAGTTTTTTACGATGATGGCGGTGGTTTCCAGCGACGAAAAGCAGGACTTCACGGCTCTACGCGAGGAGCTAAACGAGCTTGGCGAAAAGCTAAAAGTTAAAATCAACATCCAAAGCTCGGCGATCTTTGACGCCATGCACAACATCTAAGGCGCGCAGATGGACATCAAAAACGTAACCGAAACGATCGCGATGATCGAGGAGCAAAATTTCGACATCCGCACGATCACGATGGGTATCAGCCTGCTTGACTGTATCGATCCAGATATCGACAAGGCGGCGGAGAAAATTTATGCAAAAATCACCGATAAAGCGCGCGATCTGGTAAAGGTCGGCAATGAAATTTCAGCAGAGCTCGGTATCCCGATCGTAAATAAGCGCGTCTGCGTAACGCCTATCGCCATCATCGGCGCGGCGACGGATGCCGCAGACTACGTGCCGCTTGCTAGAGCGATGGACGAGGCGGCGCAAAAGGTCGGTATCGACTTTATCGGCGGCTTTTCGGCGCTAGTGCAAAAGGGCTACGCAAAGGGCGATAAAATTTTAATCGACTCCATCCCCGCCGCACTCGCCGCGACGCAGAAGGTCTGCTCGTCGGTAAATATCGGCTCGACCAAAACGGGCATAAATATGAGCGCGGTCGCCGACATGGGGCGCGTGATCAAAGAGACGGCGCGACTTTCCGATCTTGGCGCCGCTAAACTCGTCGTATTTGCCAACGCCGTCGAGGATAATCCCTTCATGGCGGGTGCATTTCACGGCGTGGGCGAGGCCGAAGTCGTCATAAACGTGGGCGTATCGGGCCCCGGCGTCGTTAAGCGCGCGCTTGAGAAGGTGCGCCAAGCGAGCTTTGACGTGGTCGCAGAAACCGTGAAAAAGACGGCGTTTAAGATCACGCGCATCGGACAGCTCGTCGGACAAATGGCGTCCGAGCGCCTAGGCGTGAAATTTGGCATCGTTGATCTCTCGCTGGCTCCGACTCCGGCGGTGGGCGATTCGGTCGCGCGCGTGCTTGAGGAGATGGGGCTAGAGCGCGTCGGCACGCACGGCACGACGGCTGCGCTTGCGCTGCTAAACGATGCGGTCAAAAAGGGCGGAGTGATGGCGTGCAACCAAGTAGGCGGGCTTAGCGGCGCGTTTATCCCCGTCTCCGAAGACGAGGGCATGATCGCCGCGGTGCGCGCAGGCTCGCTAAATTTGGAAAAGCTTGAAGCGATGACCGCGATCTGCTCGGTGGGGCTCGATATGATCGCGATCCCCGAGGATACGCCCGAGCAGACGATCGCCGCGATCATAGCCGACGAGGCCGCGATCGGCGTGATAAATCAAAAAACGACCGCCGTGCGCATAATCCCAAAGGGCAAAGAGGGCGACACGCTGGAGTTTGGCGGGCTTCTGGGCAGCGCGCCCGTGATGAGCGTAAATAAAAACTCATCGGCAGACTTCATCGCCCGCGGCGGCCAGATACCGGCTCCTATTCATAGTTTTAAAAACTAAATTTGCAAAGTCCGCTATGAGCGTAAACGGCGGACTTTGGAGTTAAATTTTGTTGTTAAGATAAATTTTGACGATCGATAAATATAAAAGAAATTTTATGACTGCGCTCGAAGTAGCCAAAAAAGTTTTAGAAATCAAAAAGCAACCGCTAAATCCGAATAGAATTTATAAAATAGCCGATGAACTTGATCTTACAAAAGAGCTAAATTTAAGCGGCAAAACGCCGTGAGATAGTTTTTCGGCTCAAATTTACTCGGATTTAAAAGAAAATGATAATTCTATTTTTGAAAAAATTTCCGAAAAACCGATTTTGATAAAATTAAAAAGTCAAAATTTAAGTTTTAGCGACGCCGTAAGCGATACAAAGCAAGTTAAAAACGCATTTGACGAGCGCGATTTGTATCCGCTTTTGGCAAGCTTTGTCGAGCTTAGTCCGAATTTCAACGCCAGAGTCAAAACGATCTTTCACGAAAGCAGCCTAAAAAGCAAAAAAGGACGCGATAAATGGCTTTATCCCGACATCGTCGGCGTTAGCTTCGAGCATGAAAGCTATGAGGATAGCGTGCTAAATTTCGCAGCTAAATTCGTAAAAATACCGCTTAAAATTTACTCGTTTGAAATGAAAAAATATTTAAGCATAGCAAATTTAAGAGAGTATTATTTCCAGGCCGTTAGCAACTCCAGCTGGGCGAACGAGGGCTATTTGGTCGCTTTAGATATCGATGAGAGCGACGAGGAGCTAATGGAGCTGATCGGCAGCCTAAACTCAAGCTTTGGTATAGGCGTTTTGAGCCTAGATAGCGAGAATTTAGCACAGAGCAGGATCTTGGCTCAGCCGAAATTTAGGGCGAATTTAGACTTTAATATCATAAATGAGCTTTGCAAGAAAAATCCGCATTTTAATAAATTTCTAGAAACGGTAAAAGACTACGACAGCAAAAATAAAAAGCGCTTTGACGGCGAATTCGATCGAATTTTGACGGATGACGAAATGCAAAAATATCTAAAAAATAAAAAGATAGTATAAATTTACCGCCATTCCGGCACTCGCGGCATCCATCGACCGGATCTGCTCGCGCGCGATGCGGATGCGGGTTTATTTACCTACCAAAACCACGCCATATACATCGCAAACTAAAAAACATACTCGCGCTAAGAGTATCCAAAGCGGCGGCATAAGGCCTAAAATCGGCAGCGAGAACGCGCACGGCGATATTTACGAGGACACTTGCCGTCTAGCCTTGCGGCACCGGGATTTTTTGGAATTTTCTCCGCAAATACGCAATATCCGACCGCAAAGTGCGTTATCATCGCGTAGTTAAACGCGTCTCGCAAACTCGCAGATCGCAGCATTTGGATCGGCGACACCTAAGTAATCTCTCAAAAATACATACGGCGGATTTAAGAAATTCCTCAAACAGCTAATCTAATCAGCCGCTCCGACGAGGCCGTGGCCGCAAGCGGCGTCGGACGTATCTCGCAAACCGTGCGGCGGCAAAAACTCCCGACCTCATTTGACAAAGCCGACATAATGCCGACAGGAATGTCTAACAATGCGGCCAAACCGAAACGCTCTTTAGTTTGCGAATTTGTCATTAAAACATCCTAAAAATAAGTGCGTATTTTTTGGCTTTAATTAACATTAACTATCTTAAATTTTATACAAAAATTTAAGATACGGTTATAACGGATAAATCGCGCAAAGTCATTCATAAAAATTTTTAAACCTAAATTTTAATTCTTTTTTGCTAAACTAACCCAGTCAAAAAAGTGCAGGCGAAACAATGACCCAAAAAATAGAATTTATACCCCAAGAGCTTCCGCTGGATTTTAAGCCTACCGAGCAAATTTATAAAGCGCTAAATAGAGCCTCAAGAAAACTCGGCGAACTAAACGGCTTTATAAAAACCATTCCAAACCATAATATTTTGATAAATTCTCTCGTATTGCAAGAGGCAAAAGATTCAAGCGCGATCGAAAACATTATCACGACGCACGATGAGCTATTTTTAGCGCAAATAGACGAAACCAAAATCGCACAAAGCGCAAAAGAGGTTATGAACTACGAAAACGCCTTAAAAAAAGGCTACTCGCTTATAAAAAAAGATAATCTATTCTTAACTCGTCATATACTGGAGATTCAAAAACGCTTGCAGCGTAGTAACGCCGGATTTCGCACCCAAAGCGGAACTATGCTTAAAAATCCCGCCACGGGCGAGATAAAACATATACCGCCGCAACACATAGACGATATAAATAGATTGATGGCAAATTTAGAAAAGTACATAAACGATGACTTGGACGGGCTTGATCCGTTAATTAGACTAGCAGTGATCCACTATCAGTTTGAAACCATACATCCGTTTTACGACGGAAACGGTAGAACCGGACGCATCATAAACGTCTTATATCTAACGCACAAAAAGCTGCTTGATCTGCCGATTTTATATCTAAGCGCCTATATCATAAAAAACAAATCCAGATACTACGAACTTTTAGAAAACGTAAGCAAAAACGGCAAATGGAGCGAATGGATAGAGTATATGCTAAACGGTATAGAGCGCACCGCAGAGGCGTCCGTCACGCTCATAAAAGAGATAGACGACGCTATGCGTAAATTTAGCGAGCTTTTGCAGACAAAACAGCGCGGCATATACGGCAAAGACTTTGTGGAACTGCTTTTTTCATATCCTTATACGAAGATAGAATCGGTAGAGAAAAAACTAAATATCTCTAGGCAAACCGCTTCTAAATATCTTAAAATTTGCGAAAAATTAGGAGCGTTTAGATGCATAAAGCTCGGTCGTATAAATTACTTTGTAAATTTAAAGTTGTTTGAAATATTGCAACGCGGACTAGTACTATAACGCACAAGATCCTACAATATGTTAATAAAATACTAAATTTTTAACATATCGGCGGCAATGCGTTAAAAATTTTAGGATTTTTTAACATATTTTATGCGATTTGCAAAGCGTTAAGCGAGTGAAAATGCACCTTACTCGCCAAGCTTCTGCGCTAATTTTTCCCAAAGCTCGCTTAGGCCTAAGATATCGTTGTGGCTGGCGTTTAGCTCATAAATTTTATCTCCGGATTTTAGAAATTTAAGCAACCTGCGCGAGTTATCCACGCCGATTAACTCGTCATACTCGCCGTGAAATATCGTCACCGGCCCGCCAAAACCGCCGACAAATTCAAAAGTAGGGATTTTGTATTTGATCAAAAATTTAGGCACAAAGGGCATTTTCTCTCTCGCCAGCTCCTCCAAGCTAAAATAAGGCGCGATCAAAATCAGCCGCTTGGCGCCGTATTTCTGCGCCGCGCGTGCCGCCAGCCCGCTGCCTAACGAGTAGCCTACTACCGCGATCTCGCCCGCGTCACAGTCTCGCAAAACCCACTGCATCATCGCGTCCGCATCCGCGTAAAGCCGCTCTTGCGAGCCTATCTCGCCGCCGCTCTTGCCGTAGCCTCGGTAGTCAAACAGGTAAAAATCATAGCCCAAATCGGTAAAATATCGCGCATACTTGCCCCAACCTTGCAGATTGCCGGCGTTACCGTGGAAAAATATCGCCGCGCCCTTTTTACCGCACATTTTACCGCCCCGCCCTTGTGATGCCTGGACGTCTCGCTCGTTTTGAGGGATTTGTTCGCCGTCCGAGCTTTGCCTCGTCCGCTCGCTTTTGGTTCGCTCGCCGTTTTTATCGCTAGTTTTTATTTCTTGCGCGCCCGTTTTATTCGGCTCGCTGCGCACGTCGCCGTAAATTTGCCCGCCGTCCTTGCTATCTGCTAAAAATTTTAGCCCGCTTATCCACGTGCCCTCCGCGTCCAATCTTATCTCCTCAAACGGCCGATCAAAGCTAAAATCATAGTTTGGCTCAAGCTTGCTCGGGAAAAATATTAGCCTCTCTTGAAAAAAATAAAGCAGCGCCAAAAGCGCGATATATAGGACCAAAACCACTATACAAAGCCGCAAAATTACGTTCATCTTCGCCTTTCAAATTTACCTGCGCAGGACTTTCTCTGTCCGAAAAATATCCTAACCCTCTCGCCGCTCTCGCTTCCGAATTTCTCCCGCGCCGCAAGCCTGATCTCATCCGCTAGCCGCTCAAAATAGTCGTCCTCGCCGAAAAGATAAATTTGCTTATAAAGCGGCAAAAGCGCGGGGAAATTTCGCCCGATGAAGGATAAAATTTTATATCTAAAATTCGGATAGAGATTTAGCCTATCGAACCAAATTTCATCCGCCGCGTCGCCGTAGCGGGACATGATATCAAAAACGGGCGTGATCTGCGGAAAAATCGGCGCGACGAAGATATAGGTTTTCACTCCCGCGGCGCGTAGCTTTTTTATCGCTGCGATCCTTGCGGCTACGGAGCTTGCGCGAGGCTCCAGCGTGCGGCGCAAGCTTTCGTCTATCACGCTCAAACTCACGCTCACTCGGACGTTTGGCATGGTTTGCAGCAAATCCATATCGCGTGTTACGAGGCTTGATTTGGTTAAAATTTGCAGGTTTATATCCGAGCCCGCAAGCGCCTCAAGGACTTTGCGCGTAGCTCCAAATCGCGCCTCGTACGAGTTGTAGCAGTCCGTAACCGAGCTCATAAATACGCGTTCGCCGCCGTGCAAGCCCGCAAATTTAACTAGGCTCGCCGCATCAAAATCCTTCACGTCCAAAAACTCGCCCCAGGCCTCCTCGTGCCCGGTGACGCCGCGCATAAACTCGGCGTAACAGTAGATACAACCGTGCGGGCAACCTACGTACGGGTTGATCGCGTAGCCTCCGCTGCCGATTTTGGAGCGCGAGAGGATATTTTTGGCGCGGATTTTTGCGATTTGCATTTGATTTTGCCTTTGATTGCCCGGATTTTAGGGAAGATTTTAGCGAAAATTTATACGGCAGGCTCTAAATTTAGATAAATTCGAGCTGCTAAAAAGACTTTATCGTAGATTTTAAACGCGAGAAATTTTGCTTTTTGCGGTTAAATTTGAGCTCGTCAAATTTCACTTTATGCGCTAAAATTTAACTCAAATCAACAAGTAAAATTTACGACATCTTGTCGTCAAAAGTCTGCGCAACGACTTTGTTTTTGCCGCTCTTTTTGCCGTTGTAAAGCAAAATATCGGCCTGCTTTATCGCAGCCTCGACGTCTTTTAGGGCTTTTGGATTAAAATTAACCAGCCCGAAAGTCGCAGACGTTTTTGCGCTTTTACCGTCAAATTTTAGCTCCGTTTCGGCGATCTTGCGCCTGATACGCTCGAAAATCCGCCGCGAGTTTTCTAAATTTATCCCGGATAAAAATATCAAAAACTCCTCCCCGCCCCAGCGATACACCAGATCGCCCTCGCGCAGGCTGTTTTTGATCGTAAGCGCCACAGTCTTTAGCGCCTCATCGCCAAAAGCGTGGCCGTAGGTGTCGTTTAGCTTTTTAAAGTCGTCGATGTCACACAACACAACGCTAACCTCCTTTTCCAGGAGATTTATGTGTGGCGAGACTTGCACGTGAAAGGCGTTTCTGTTTAAAAGTCCCGTGAGCGGGTCTTTGTTGGCTAGCTCGTTTAGGCTTTCTTGGCGCTCGAGCATATCTTGGCGTATCTTCGCGCTAAAGGTTTTAACGAAATCCACGACCAAAATGACGATAACGGCAATGACGATAGCGAAATTTAAAAAATAAAAACACTCCGCTCTTTCGCCGGCGAGCTCCGGCGGGGTCTTTGCGTAAAAATACAAAAACAGATACGCCGCGCCTTGAACGTAAGCGAAAAAGTTGTTTACGCCCTTAGTCGCAAGGCTTGAGAAAAACACGATGGACATAACTCCTAAGATGATATTTTGAAATCCGTAATCCCAGCCTAAAATCAGCGCGCAGATAAAAGCGTGTGCGAATATCTCGATCCTCACGGCCATTATCGCGCGAGCGGACGTTTTTAGATCTCTCGTAAAGTATGCGCAAGCGGCGTAAAGAATAGTGCTAAAGATGTTTAAAAGAACCAAAAAAGACTGGTTTATGTAGATAAACAGCACCAAATACAATACGTGAAAGAGCCCCAGCACCACAAACATCGCGCGAAGCTTGACGTAAAAGTCGTATTTGGTAAAGAGATTAAGCAGCATCGCCGTATCCTTTAAAATTTATGCGGTTTTTGCCGCTCCTTTTGCCCTCGTACAAAAGCTCGTCCGCAACGTCCGCCATCTCGCCCAGCGTCGTTACTCGCGCGTTATCAAACATTGCGGCGCCAAAGGTTATGCCTATTTTTTTACCGTCCGGAGAGCTTAGAGTATTTACTTTTTTAAGCGCTCTTTTTAGTATCGCTTGCGCCGAAATTTCGTCATTTACCAAGGCTAAAAGCAAAAACTCCTCTCCGCCCCAGCGGCATACGATATCCTTTTCGTCGCGCGAGTTTTCGCGTAAAATCCGCCCGATAGCCCTTATCGTCTCGTCTCCCGTTTTATGCCCGAACGTATCGTTTATAGCCTTAAAATCGTCTATGTCGCCGAGCGCGACAAGCACCTTTTGGTGCGGAAAATGCGCGGCTATCTCGTCAAACTGCTCCTGTGCGTATCGGCGGTTATCAAGACCTGTTAAAAAGTCAAATTTGGACGCGGACTCGAGCTTGTCGTTTTGCAGGGCCAGCTCGTTTATGCTCTTGGCATAAACCGAGTTTAGCGTGCTTGTGCGACGCAAAAACGATACGAATATACATATAAATACCGTAATAAACACGACATGGTCATAGGGGCTCAAATTTACGACGCCGAAATTTTCTCTAAAAAGATATAAAAGCACATAGGCGACGGCTTCAAGGATGATGACGGTAAGGACGGTGCGGTTTTTGCCGATAAAAATCAAATAACTAGTCGCGATACCCCAGATGAGAAAATTTTCGCATCCGCAGTTCCAACCGTATAAAATTACGCCGAAAATTCCATGAAATATAACGACGGCATGAATATAATTCGCAACGAATTGGTAATTGTTTTCGTATCTAAGATTTATATAGGCGCTAAGTGCGGCTAAAAAAATATAAACGGCTAAATATCTAGTCGGTATACCGGCATACGCCGCAAAAATCGTAAAAAAAATCTGCGCACAGGTAAAAAATCTAAACAGCGGGATAGTGATCGCTGCAAGTGCCGTCTGCTCGGCACTTTGTTCAAATTTTGCCATCTGCGCCCTAGTTTTTAGCTCTTTAAATTTACTATCTTTTTCCTCGCGTCGCCGCTCGATCTGCGGCTCTTTTTGCGAGACTTCTTGTGTCGTTTCGGACATAAGTATAAAAACTCCGTTTCTCTAAAATTCAAATCATTTTATCACATTTTTGTTTAAAATAGTTTTTGTCCTTTCGCAAACGTTTATACTGATTTTAAACGATTTTTTGGCACAATCGGGGATTTTAAAAGTAAAATTTAAGGATAAATATGCTTGAAGTAAAAAATTTGTTGATGAGATTTAACGTGCAGCTACTCTTTGAGGACGTAAATTTAAAGCTCACGCGCGGCAACCGTTACGGACTCATCGGCGCAAACGGCGCGGGAAAATCGACGTTTCTAAAAATCCTTGCAGGCGAGATAGAGGCAAACAGCGGCGAGATCGTCATCGAAAATGGGCTAAGGGTGGGCGTGCTAGGACAAGATCAGTTCGCGTTTGAAAACTTTAGCGTCAAGGACGCCGTGCTATACGGCAACAAACGCCTCTATGACGCAGTCAAAGAAAAAGAAAAACTCTATATGAGTGAAGAATTCACAGATGCCGTAAATGACCGCCTAGCGCAGCTTGAGATGATAAACGCAGAGGAGGATCCTAGCTACGAGTATGAGGTGCGCATCGAAAAAATCCTAAGCTCGCTTGGCTTTAGCGACTTTGAAAAGCCGATGAGCGAGGTCGAAAACTCGGATAAATTTAAAGTCCTGCTCGCTCAAGTGCTATTTCCAAAGCCGGATATACTATTTCTCGACGAGCCCACCAACAACCTTGATATCGATAGCATAAAGTGGCTGGAAAACGAGCTGAACCGCCACGAGGGCACGATGGTGCTAATCAGCCACGACCGCCACTTCTTAAACGCGGTTTGCACGCACATCCTAGACGTGGATTTTAAGAAAATCAGGCAGTTTGCGGGCAACTACGACGACTGGTACATCGCCTCGACGCTCGTAGCCAAACAGCACGAGATGGAGCGCGACAAAAAGCTAAAAGAAAAAGAGGAGTTGGAGAAATTTATCGCACGATTCTCGGCAAACGCAAGCAAAGCCCGCCAAGCCACGAGCCGCCAAAAGCAGCTAAACAAACTCGACATCGAGGAGATCAAGGTATCAAGCAGACGCGATCCTAGCATACTTTTCCGCACCAAACGCGACATCGGCAACGAGATCCTGGAAGTGCGCGGCATCAGTAAAACATACGACAAGGTTTTGTTTGAAAATTTTAGCTTCAAACTCGAAAAGAACGACAAAGTCGCCATCATCGGCGCAAACGGCGTAGGCAAAAGCACGCTGGCTAAAATCATCATCGGCGAGGTCGCTCCGGATAGCGGCGACGTGCACGTGGGCGCGACGATAGAGCCTAGCTATTTCGCGCAGGACACGACAAACAAAATCACCGGCGAGCTGAGGCTCTACGAGTGGCTGCAAGACGAAAACAACAAGGACCTGGACGAGATCCGCAAGTGCCTGGGCAGGATGCTATTTAGCGGCGCCGAGCAGGAAAAATCAGTCGGCAGCCTAAGCGGCGGCGAGAAACACCGCCTGATGCTAAGCCGCCTGATGCTAGAGCGCGGCAACCTGCTCGTGCTAGACGAGCCAAACAACCACCTAGACCTCGAAGCCATCATCGCTCTAGGCGAGGCGCTGTATAAATTCGTCGGCAACGTCATCTGCGTGAGCCACGACAGGGAGCTCATCGACGCCTTCGCTAACCGCATCATCCACCTCAAAGGAAACGGCGAGGTCGTCGATTTTAAGGGAACCTTTGAGGAATACGCCGCGATGAACGAGGGAGCGACGGCTTAAATTTTGATTTTAGTTTTTGATTTGGCGGGCAAATTTGACGTCCGCCGAATTTAAGCGGCAAATTTAACTCGGTTTGACTTACTTAAATTTGAATAAATTTTTGTCGCTTATCTTTTTTAGCAGCTGTTTAAATTTGCTCGCAAAGGTTCGTGCTACGAAAATGCCGACATATTTTTCAATTTTACTGCTGCATATTGTTTCTTAAGAATGAGATAAATATTTCTATGATAATATTTATCCATATCATTCACTACTGTGAAAAAATAGCTCAATATAAAAGCAAATAGATGCGAATGTAGCAGTATGAGGAGCGAATGCTAATGAGAGAAGTTATTTTAAATAATTTACTACAAAAAACGATGAACTGATAGTAAATATGGTAAAAGAGGCGGGCAAGCTGGTTAAAAATTTTATCGAGATGTCAAAAAGCGACCCCATTTTTAAGGATTATTACCGCGATTTTACCGACGTCGGCGTACAAATTTTTAAAATCCACGAAAAACTACACGCCGATTTTGCAGAACTAAAAGAGTGCGAAGGGATAAAGGCGCTAAAAGAGCATAAAGAATAAATTTCAACCGAATTTAAATCTCTCAAATTCCTTTTTAGGGGGACAAGGACTTCTGATTACACCCTGCCGACATATGCAAAGCAGCCCCCCCCCCGCAAGAATTCCCACCCCACACCACGAAAGAAACTGCCGTGTTTCGCGCAGATTTAAATTTGCCTTAATAAATTTGAATAAATTTTTAAATTTGACGCTCCGAGACCAGAACCTTTAAGGGCTAAAATTTGGCTTCATCAAATTTTAGCCCTATGTATTTTGACTTCTCAAAAATTTAAGCTTTTTCTTGTGCGACCTAAAACCCCCTTCTATGTCCACTTTTCTCTTTTTCTTTGGGAGAGGAAGGGGCTTTGCTTCGCCTACGGCTCGCAGCTTTTGGGGAAGCAGCTATGAGCGAAGCGGTCTTAAGCCCGTAGGGCGACGGTAGCGAACGTAGTGAAGCTAAAGTTAAGCAGGTGCGATAGCGCTTACGCGCCGCACGTTTTTAAATTCACGTTTTCAAGATGCGGGTCTCGGTGCGTAAAATTTGAAGTCAAATTTACAAATTTAGCCAAATTTGACTTCAAATTTGAACGTAAAAAATTAAGGCGAAGTATTTTTTCTTTAGACGAGGCGGATTTAAATTTAAGGGCGGGAGCTACCTTGTCGGTAGTGACCGAGTAAAATTTAAATCCAACGATGTATAAAGGAAAAAGGCAAGCCTTATTTAGCAGCATACTGTGCGTCTAGATATGGGATCAGATACTCGTATCCTTTCGCCGCCATCTCTTCTTTAGGCACAAATTTGAGCGCAGCACCGTTTACGCAGTATCTCATTCCGCCTTTATCTTTCGGACCGTCGTTAAAAATGTGCCCCAAGTGCGAATCGGACATCTTGGACTTGATCTCGGTTCTGACCATTCCGTGCGACAGATCGATCTTTTCATTGACCAAACTCATATCGATAGGCTTAGTAAAGCTCGGCCAGCCGCAGCCCGCATCATACTTATCGTAAGAGCTAAAAAGCGGTTGTCCGTTTGTGATATCGACATAAATTCCCACTCTATCCTCATCGTTTAGTTCGCTGCTGTAAGGACGCTCGGTAGCGGCGTTTTTCACGACGTCATAGGACATCGCGCTTAGTTCGCTTTTTAGCGTCTTATCGTCTTTGTTCGTATAATTTTGCAAATTTTGTTTCATTTCATCTCTCGGGCGTTTTTTATCGCTTAAAATTTCACCTTTTTTCGGCAAGCTGTCAAAGGTTACATGGCAGTAACCGTTTGGATTTTTATCCAAATAATCCTGATGATATTCTTCGGCCTTATACATATTCTCAAGGGCCATTACTTCGGTAACTATTGGTTTTTTATAGTTTTTTTGCTGCTCTTTGACAAAAGCAAGTATCTCGGCTTCGTCGGCCTTATCGGTAAAATATATCCCGCTTCTATATTGGCTTCCCCTGTCGTTGCCCTGCTTGTTTATACTGGTCGGATCGATTGTTTTGAAAAAATATGTTAGCAAATGCTTTAAATCAATCGTGTATTCGTCATACTCGACATAAACGGCTTCGGCGGCATTCGTATCGCCGTAGCTCACGTCTTTGTAGCTTGGATTTACTTGCTTTGAGTTTGCATACACTACCTCGGTTTTAAGCACACCCGGAAGCTGTTTTAAATAAGCCTGCGTCCCCCAAAAGCACCCTCCCGCGAGCACGATAGTTTTCTTTCCCATCGTATCTTTCGCTTGGTTTTTCGTATCCATCTGTTCCCCTTGTAAATTGAAAAACAATCCCAAAAACACCGCCAAAACTCCGGCTATCGCCGTTTTCTTAAAAATGCCTTTTGTCATTTTTATCCTTTGAACTAAATTTTGACGGCATTATAAAGTTTTAGTATAAATTCAGCGTGAAATATCTCTAGGCAAATTTGGTATATCCGAAAAAACGGCCTTGACGCCGCTAAAATTTAACGCCTGGGCCGTAAAACAATCCGAGAAAACCATAAAAATTTTACTTTCGAAAAAGTGAAATTTTAAAACCGCCGTATTTTAAAATTTCGTCCCTCGCGCTTTTAAAGATAGCTTTGGATGAACTCAAAATTCCTGCGATCACGTTCGCAAAGCCGCTTTTCATACCTGCAAATTTGCACATATTTATCTTAAAACGTTTCGTTATAAATTTCGCCTTTTGCAGATAACGCAATGGCGTAAAATTTAAAACCCTCCCGCTCAAACGCGTTTGCAAATGCATAAAATTCGTCAAATTCTCCGCCGTTAAACTTCGCTCGCCAGATCGCGCCTTCTTCGTTAAATTCGCGCAAAAACGCTAAATTTCGCTTTTCAAAATAGTGCTCAAAGCGCGCGTTTAAGACAAACGGCACGAAAAATATGCAAGGCGATTTTATCTCGAATTTAACCAGTCGCCCGCTCAGCTGTGCCGCGCCGATCGCCGCATTTACCGCCGCTGCGTATGCTCGCACGAGGCCTCCTGTGCCTAGCTTTATCCCGCCGAAATATCGCACGATAAGTACGCCCGCATCTATGAGCTCGACACCTCTAAGCGCGTTTAGCGAGGGCTGCCCGCTAGTGCCCTTTGGCTCGCCGTCGTCGCTTTGATTTTCGACGACCTGGCCGTAGCCGTTTAGCTCCCTATATGCCCACACTACGTGCGCGGCCTTCGGATGCTCCGCTTTTAGCCGCTCGTGCAGGGCTTTAAACTCGGAGACGGGGCATAAAAAGCTTAAAAAGGTCGATTTTTTGATCTCGTAAGTAGCGGTAATAATTTCATCGATCGTTTGCACATGTGTCCTTAAATAAAAATTTTATTTTAGCGCAATTTAAAAAATATGCCAATAAATTTAAAATTTATAAAACAATCGGTATCATAATCAAATTTGATTTTAGAATAAGAGATTGCTATGTTAAAAAAAATATCGAAAAAAATGATTTTGCAAATCGCAGCAATGATCGCCTCGAGCGTTATATACAGCGGTTCGAGCATACTCATACTTGCTTTTATCAATAAATATCTTTTAAGTTTAAAAGAGCAAAATGTCCAAATCCTGCTCTGGTTTTTTGTGCTTTTGGCGCTATTTTTAGGCTTTTCCATCTTATCTCGCATCGCGCTTTCGGTCATCGGAAACGACTTTATCTTCGAGCTTAGAGCAAAGATTATAAAAAGAATTTTAGACACCTCGAACCAGCAAATAAACACTATCGGTAAATCAAAACTCATCGCTTCTTTATCAAGCGATATAAACAGTCTGACAAACGGTTTTATGCAAGTTCCAAGCATCATCCAAGGCGGACTGATCGTCATCGCCGCCTGTTTATATATAGGCTATATCTCGTATGAAATTTGCTTATTTTTGATCGTTTGGATGGCTATAGGAGTAGTCATTTGCCGAAAATCGATCAAAAATATCAATAAATACTACGAACTTTATAGAAAAGACGAAGATACGCTCTACAAAGACTATCAAACAAGCATCGAAGGCCATAGGGAGCTTAGCTTAAATCTCATAAGAGCGCGAGAGCTTTATGAAAACCGCTTTCTTCCAAACGCCTTGGATCTGCGCAAAAATATTATAAAGGCGGAAATTTATCAATCGTTTATGAGCAACTGGCTTAACTCCATTATGCTCGGAGCTATCGGCGTGGTGTTATATTTTTGTTTAGCATACGATATGGCAAATTTACAAGATGCCATCACCGTAGCTTTAGCGATCTTGTTTTTGCGTGCGCCGCTAATGATGCTGCTTTATTCGGTTCCGAGCATTTTTCGCTCACGCATAGCCTATGAGCGCATCAAAAAGCTTGATTTGACGGAATACAAAAAAGAATTTGAGCTCGGCGAGACGGTGCCGCAAATGTGGCAAAAGCTAAGCCTTAAAAATATCAATTTCGCTTACGATGAAACCGGCGATTTCAAACTCGAAGACATCAATCTGGAAATAAACAGAGGCGAAACGGTATTTTTGATAGGGAAAAACGGGAGCGGAAAATCGACGCTTTTTATGATTTTAGCAGGGCTTTTGCAAACCAAAAACGGAGAGATGTTTGTAGATGACGTGCGGATAACAAAAGACAATCTAAGAAGCTATGCCAATACGATAAGTGCGGTATTTAGCGATTTTTATCTATTTGACGAGGTGCTTAGCGACGACGACGAACTCATAGACGAACTACTCAAAAAAATGGTTCTGGATAAAAAAGTCAGCGTCAAAGATGGAATTTTTAGCACGCTAAATTTATCTCAAGGGCAAAAAAAACGTCTTGCGATGGTGGCGGCCTTGCTTGAAAAACGTAAATTTTTGATACTTGACGAGTGGGCGGCGGATCAAGACCCCGAATTTAGAAAACTCTTTTACGAAAAATTTCTTGGCGAACTCAAGCAGCAAGGATATACGATATTTGCCATCAGCCACGATGATGCGTATTTTGACGCAGCGGATAAAATTTACGAAATACGAAACGGGCGTTTGAGTAAAATAAAATGATTAATTGTTACTATTTGTAACATAAAAATACTAGTTACTCATAAATTGCAACATAAAGCAGCTGCAAAAAGTTATTTTTAGAATTTCGAATTTTAAAAGGCTGGCTTATCTTTATCGATTATTTGTCGGTTGTTTTATGTTTATTTTATATTACTTGGATATCAATTTTAATTATCGATTAAGGAATAAAATTATAACATTTCAGCATATTATAATCTGTATTTATATGTGTGTATTCGCGCTTACTAATTTCGTATATGAAGCAAATATTTTTTAAGGAGTAAAGATGAAGAAAAATCCATGGAGTAGACATCAAAGTGCAGCTTGCATCCTGTCTTTAATTGTTGCTGTAAATTTATATGCAGCCGATGAAGAAAACACAAAGCTTGAAAAGACCGTCATAACTTCGACAGGTTTTGAAACACCTCTAAAAGACGAAGTCAAAAACGTCTATATAATAACCTCGGAAGAGATCAAGGATCGCGGCTATACGAGCGTGACGGAAGTTCTTGAAAGAACGCCCGGCATTTATATAAGAAATTCCGGAGAATTCGGCGCCGAAGAAATAGACCTGAGGGGGCAGGGCAGCTATGCTAAAACAAATGTCAGGACGCTGATAAACGGAATGGATTTAAACGTATTAAAAGCCGGCCATGGCAACATTACGACGCCTTTTAACCTCATCGCAGTTGAAGATATCGAGAGAATAGAGATAATCCCCGGCGGCGGATCGGTGCTTTACGGCGGCGGAACGACCGGCGGCGTGATAAATATCATCACAAAGAAAAAGCCGAGCAAATTTTATGTAAACGCTTCAAGCAAACTTGCATCGTATGATTACCGCGATGTCGCTTTTAGCATAGGCGGACCCGTTAGAGAAGATCTGTTTTTAAGATTTAGCGCAAAAGGCTTTGACTCGAAAAGTTACAGAAAAGAAGAAAAAAATACGGGACACTATTTTAGCGGAGCGTTAAATTATCAAATAAACGATAAACAAAATATCGCCATTACTCCTAGTTATTATTCTCAAAAAACTAAAAACCAAAGCGGTCCGCTCACATTGCGACAAGTCGAGCAAGACAGAAGGCAGTCCGGCAAAACTCAAGATCCGCAAAAATATACCAAAACCGATCTTAGTATCGACTATTCGATCGATTTTAGCGACAACTTTCAAACGCGCATAATGCCGTATTATTTAAAAACGAAATATATTCAAAAAGGCGAACTCGCATTACCGGGCGGCAAAAAGCGACCTTATCAAACCAAATTTAGCGACAGAAAATACGGAACGAATTTGAAAAATAGGTTCAAATACGGCAGTGGAGAATTAGTATTCGGGTATGATTACGAAGATATATTCGATAAATTGTCCCAAGGCGATGAGCTCGGCAAAACGATACACTCTATCTACCTTGTCGAAAAACACAATTTTACCGATTGGTTCTCTCTTAGCGGCGGAGCTAGATACGAAAGGGCTTTATACGACGTAAAAAGACCCGAAAGCAAAGCCAACAAAAGACCTGCTTTTAATCAAAGCAAACATACTAACAGTCACGCCTTTGATGTGATTCCGAATTTTCAATATTCCGATACCGGAAATATTTATCTTAAATTTGAAAAAGGCTTTGTATCTCCGTCCCCTCAAGAGCTTGTCGACGTCGTAAAAGTAGGCAACCATACCGAATTTAAATTTAACGACCTAAAGCCGGAGACTTTTAGAAGTTACGAAATAGGCATAAAAGACACTATTTTCGATCAATTCTTTAGCGCTACGGTATTTAAAACCTATACCAAAGATATGATATTTTTAAAATGGAAAGAACCTGAACACGGGCTTAATCAAAGGATATTCGAACGAGAATATATAAATTTAGACAGAGCCAAACGTAGCGGATTAGAGCTTTACGCAGAGCAAATTTTATTTGACGACAAGCTAAAACTCACCGAGTCTTTCAGCTACGTAAACTCAAAAGCCACATTTAACAGGAAAGGTAAAGAAGTAACGTTAGCGATACCTTACGTAGCGAAAAGAAAAATCGTTTTGGGCGTCGATTATGCACCGATCAAGGCTCTTAACTTATATGCGAGCCTAAGAAACTATTCTAAAGTTTTAAACAACAACTATGAATATATGAGCGCAAAGACCCTGGTAGATATCTCTGCAAAATATAAATTTACCAAAAATTTCTCCGTATCCGGCGGCATCAAAAACCTCTTTGATAAAAAATACTATTCATATTATGATAGTAGGGCAAAGGGTGTTTATTATCCGTCTCCGGAAAGAAATTTCTACGTAGAGTTTAAATATACCTATTAAAATTTTACAAACCGGCTTTTATTAAGGCCGGTTTACCTTAAATTTTATCGCCATCCTTGCTTGTTTTCTTTATTTAGAACGCAAGCATCTTTTGGCGGTAAGATATGCGATCTTTACTGCCGGACGGACGATATGTATTTGATGCGACAATAAAATTCGCCGGATACGAAACGCAAAATCGCTCTTATTAAGGGCCAAAATTCATTCAAACAAGCAAGAAAGTAATAAAAAGAAAAACCGGGGTGAGGTTTTATATTATTTTACAAAAGCGCAAACGGTATCTCGTGGCCTGAAAAACGTGGTTATCAATGCAGTAATAATATCGATTTATCCGCGCTTTACCGCATACCGAGTTCTACTTAACTCGATAAAAATAGCGCGCATCGATAACGATAATGGAAAAAATATTAAAATTTTATTTTAAAATATTAAAAAAATGCTCTAAATTTTATCATTAATTAATAATTATATCTGTATAATAAATCGCTTTTGATAATTAATATTAGGACTAAAATGTTTGAGTATATAGAAGTCGGCGGTATCTTTATGTGGCCGATATTTTTCCTGTCGGTGCTTGGCGTTGCGGTGTTGCTTGAAAAGGGCGTGTATTTTTTATTTATCGAAATAGACGCTACCAGCTCGTTTAAGATCAAGCTTTGTAATCTGATTTTAGAGGGCGATTACGAAAAAATCAAGGAATTTTGCAAAAGATACAAAAACTCGCTTGCTAAAACCGCGCTTTTCGTGGCCCAAAATTTAGGCGAGGGCGCGAGTAAAACGCAGATCGACTACATCGCCGAGGAGGCCGTATCTATGCAGCTAACCTCGCTTGAGAAGCGCACGTGGATACTAGGGCTTTGCGCGAGCGCGAGTCCGCAGCTAGGCCTGCTTGGCACGATAGTGGGTATGATAAAGGCCTTTAGCGGACTTAGCGGCGGAGTGGACGCGCCGCTCGTGGCAGTCGGCATCTCGGAGGCGCTTTACACTACGGCTTTCGGGCTTATCGTAGCGATACCTTGCGTGATATTTTATCTGATGATCAGCAAGAAGATAGATTTCATCCTAAACGATCTAAACCGCATTATGAGCCTGTTTGGACGCAGTTTTGAAAGGAGAAGCTGTGAGATATGTCCGCAGGGATAAGGGCAAACATACCGGCATCTCGATGCTAAATTTGATCGATGTTATATTTGTGCTTTTGCTGTTTTTTATGCTTACTACTTCTTTTAACAAATTCGCCCACATCGACATCGCCCTACCTCAAAGCGCATCAAATTTAAACGAAGAAGATAAGAAAAACGTTGAGGTTTTTTATCTGCTTAACGGCGAAGTACTTTTGAGTATAAACGGCGAGCAAAAAAGCTTAAATTTGACGAATCTAAGCGAAGAAATCGCAAATTTAACCCCGAAACAAAAAGAGAGCATAAAACTAAACGCGGATGAAGCGATAAACTACGGCGAGGTTGTAAATTTGATCTCTATCTTAAAAGATAGCGGCACGCAAAACGTCGAGCTAAACATCAAGAAAAAACCCAAAGGATAAAAATGAATCGAATTTTATCCTTCTACAAATTTAACCCAAGGAGAAAACGATGATTGTTAAATCAGGTCTAAAGGCTATCGCGCTTTCGCTGATAGCAAGCCTGAATCTCTGTGCAGCAGACAATAACGCCACGAGACTGGACGCCACGGTCGTAACGACAACTGGCTTTGAAAGCGCGCTAAAAGACGAGGCTAGAAACGTGACGGTCATAACTCAAGAGGACGTGAAAAACCGCGGATACCGCGATTTGGAGGAAATTTTAGATAAAGCTGCCGGAGTTAGCTTTATAAACTGGGGCGCGGGCGCTACGGTAGATATGCGCGGCCAAGGCAATCAATCCAACATCGCCGTCAAAGTGCTGGTTAACGGCGTAGGCGCGATGAATATGATCGACTCTACGCCAAACCCCGTGCGAGTAAATCTAATCCCTATCGAAGACATCGAGCGAGTGGAGATAATCCCGGGCGGCGGAGCCGTGCTCTACGGCAACGGCACTAGGGGCGGTGTCATAAACATTATCACGAAGACCAAGCCTAGAGATTTTTACGCGGGTGTCTCGAGTAAATTCGGCTCCTACGGCTATAAAGACTTAAATTTAAACGTAGGCGGCACTATAGCCGAACGACTATTTTTAAAAGCTAACATAAAAGGTTTTGAAGAAAATACCTATAGATACGGCGGCGAGATCGACGGCAAATACGCAAGTCTGGGTCTAACCTATAAAATTTCGGATTTTCAAAGCATATCAATAAATCCAAGCTACTACAAAGAAAAGCAAAGCATCTCTCCAAGTCCGACCAAGGCCCAACTGGCTCAAAATAGAAGAAGCGCGGGCAAGGGCTCAAACTCCTCGAACCTACTAAAAAGAGTAGGGGTTAGCGGGGATTACAGCGTAAATTTCGAAAAAATAGAAGCCAGCGTTACGCCGTTTTATCAAAAAATAGAAACGACGCTGGACGACTCTAAATTTAACGATAAAAAATACGGAGCGAATTTCAAGGCCAAATATAAATACGGTAGCGGAAATTTTATCGGCGGCTACGACTATCAAAAAAACACGGGCGATAGATTTTTAGACTTTGCAACCGGACCTATGAGATTTAACTATATCTACGATATCGAAAAAATAACGCACTCGTTTTATTTTTTAGAAACGCATGATTTTACCGACATTTTCTCGCTTAGCGCCGGGGCCAGATACGAGAACGCGAACTACGATATCTTTAGCAATCAAAAAAGAATAAGAGGCAGGAAGGTTTTTCAGGTAGCGGGTATGCCTATGCGAGGAAATAAGAAAAACAACAACTACGCTTACGAAATAACGCCGAATTTTAAATATTCGGATAGCGGAAATTTGTATTTTAAATTTGAACGCGGCTTCATATCTCCTACGCCGGTGCAGCTAATAGACAAGATAAACCGCACGACATACCGTATAAATAATCTAAAATCGGAAGTTTATCAGACCTACGAAACCGGCGTTAAAGATTTAATTTGGGGTCAATTTATCAGCGCGACGCTATTTTTAACCGACACCAAAGACGAAATAGGCAGACAAACCCTAGGGCCGAATATCGGCGACGGCTGGAGATACTACAACCTAACCAAAACCAGACGCTACGGCGCGGAGCTATATGCGGAGCAATACCTGTTAGATAGCCTAAGGCTTAGTCAGACTTTTTCTTACGTAAAGGCTAAAATTTCCTCCGGCGCAGACAAAGGCAAAGAAATTCCTTACGTGCAAAAGAGTAAATTTATACTGGGCATAGATTATGAGCCGATTAGTAAATTTAAAATTTTGACCGATATAAAATACGGCTCCAGTCACAAGACGGCTTCGTATAAAAAAGTAAATAGCAAAACCACGGTCGATCTAGGCGTTAGCTACGGGCCGCTAAAAGGCTTTACCGTGGCTGCGGGCGTGAAAAATTTGATGGATAAAAAATACGACATCGACATAAACGTTCCCGCGCGCGACAGAAATTACTACGTAGAGTTTAAGTATGCTTACTAAAAATAGAGTCGGGGTAGTTTTAGCGGCGCTGACCGTATCGCTTTTTATATTTTCGCTTAGTCTTGGCGGGGCCGATATCTCGTGGCAAGATATAATCAAATTTGCAAGCGGCGGCGAGATAGACGAGATAAAAGAGACGATCTTGCTTGAGATTCGCTTGCCGCGCGTCATAATGGCCTTTTTAATCGGCATGCTTTTGGCAAGCTCGGGCGTCGTCGTGCAAAGCGTATTTTTAAACCCGCTAGCAGACCCTTACATCATCGGTATCGCCTCCGCCGCGACCTTTGGCGCCGTGGCGGCTTATCTTTTAAAATTGCCCGATTTTTACTACGGAGTGTTTGCTTTTTTTAGCGCGGCGATACTCTCCGTGCTCATTTTTAAGCTCTCTAAAAAAGGCAAATCCATCGCCACGCTTCTTATCATCGGTATCGCATTTTCATCGTTTTTGGGCGCATTTACGAGCTTTGCGACCTACCTCATCGGCGAGGATAGCTTTAAGATAGTAGCATGGATGATGGGTTACGTGGGCTCGGCAAACTGGGGGAAAATCACCTACATCAGCGTTCCTCTCGTGCTATCTATGGCGTATTTTTACTTTAAACGTTTTGAGCTAAACGTCATCCTAAGCGGCGACGAAGAGGCTCAAAGCCTGGGCGTGGACGTAGAAAAGATAAAAAAACGCCTGCTCATCGTTTCATCTTTAGCCGTAGCGTTTTCGGTCGCGTTTACGGGTATGATAGGCTTTGTGGGACTCATCATCCCGCATACGCTGCGCATGATACTAAAAACCTCGAGCAACATCGTTTTGATACCCATTAGCGCCTTTGCGGGCGGGTTTTTCTTGCTGGCCTGTGACACGATAGGCAAAAGCGTCCTAAGCCCTACGGAAGTGCCTATCGGCGTAGTTACGGCGTTTTTCGGAGCTCCGTTTTTTCTATTTTTAGCTATCCGTTCAAGCAGGAGCATATAAAGTGAAAATAAACGAACTATGCTTTAGCTACGGCAAAAAAGAGATACTGAAAAATATAGATTTAAACTTTAAAAATGGCGAATTCGTAGGGATTTTAGGCCCAAACGGCTGCGGTAAATCCACGCTTTTAAAAAATATCCTAAAAATTTTATCCCCAAATAGCGGCATAATAACGCTGAAAAACAAAAAACTGGAGGATTATTCGCTAAAAGAGCTAGCCAAAATTTTAGGCTTCGTGCCGCAAAAAACGATTTTAAATATGCCTCTTACGGTCGAGGATATCGTGCTGATGGGTAGATTTTGCCATCTAAAAAGCCAGTTTAGCGGATATGACGCAAACGACGTCGAAAAGACATACGAGATCATGCGCCTGCTTGACGTAGAAAAATTTGCAAAACGCAGCGCCCACTCTTTAAGCGGCGGCGAATTTCAGCGGGTATTGCTGGCTAGAGCCCTTGTTAGCGAGCCTAAAATTTTGCTTCTTGACGAGCCTACTAGCGCGCTGGATCTAAGCTACGGAGTTCAGATGCTAAAAATCTGCGAAAATTTAACCAGGGAGCTAAAATTACTCTCAGTAGCCGTGCTGCACGATCTAAATTTAGCCGCTATGTTTTGCGACAAACTTATAATGCTAAAAGACGGCGAGATACGCCACGCAGGAGCGGCAAAAGAGCTTTTTACGAAAGAAATTTTATATGAAATTTACGGATTAAACTGCGAAATTTTAGAACATAACGGAACGCCTTTCGTAGCGCCCACAAGATGATAAGGTTACTGAATCAAAAATCAAAATTTGAAAGGATTTTCTATGAAAAAAATCGTTGCATTTTTGCTTACCCTTAGTTGTCTTTTGACGAATTTGACCGCTCAAAACGCGCCCAAAAGACTAGTCGTGCTAGACCCTTCCGTCGTTGAGATGGTTTATATGGTAGGTGCGCAAGATCAGCTGGTTGCGATCTCCACGCTTCAGTTTTCTAAAATTTGGCCCGAGGATCAGACCGTAAAGCTAAAAAGCGTAGGAACCTATACAAAGCCCAACATCGAGCAAATCTTCGAGCTAAAACCGGATCTTGTGGTCACGAGCTTCCATTCGGCAAACGTAAACGAAAGCCTTGCTAAATTTAACCTAAAAACGCTATCTCTAAAAGCCGATAAGGTTGAGGATATATACAAAAATATCGAAGAAATCGGTAAAATAACCGGCAAAGAACAAAAAGCAAGCGAGGTCGTAAGCGAGATAAAATCAAAAATCGACTCTTTTGCAAACAGCGAAGTAAAAGGCAAAAAGATACTGGGCGTATTTTCCTCGACGCCGCTTACGGGCTTTAGCTCAAAGACGCTCCCCGGCGACATCTTTAACAAACTCGGACTAAAAAACATCGCCGACAATCTAGAGGGCTCGACTCCGATAGTCTCGACCGAGTTTATCTTGACGCAAGATCCGGACTACATCATCGTTGTCGGCGGTATGGGCGGCGACGGTGAAAATTTCTTAAAACAAAATCCGGTGCTTAAAAAAACGACCGCCGCGAAAAACGACAAAATACTCATCGTGCCATCCTCGTTGCTACTTCGAGGAACGCCTCGCATAGGCGAAGCCATAGATAAATTTTACGAGATGCTGAACAAATAATGCGCTATTTTCTAGTCTCGTTAATCTTAAATTTGGCTCTACTTTTCTTGCCGTTAAACTCTCGCCAGATAGAGAGCGAGAAGCCTCAAGAGACAATAAGCATAAAGCTAAATTTGACGCGAGACGAGCCTAGCAAAGAGATGAGGGAATACATCCCGCCTCAAAGCGCCGAGCCGCTTGAAATACCGCAAGAGACGCCGCCCGAGCCGGTTAAATTTGAGCCCGAGCCCGAAGAACCGATGCCCGAGGAGCCTGAAATTTTAGAGCCGGAGCCCAAACCCGAGCCGATAGAGCCCAAAAAACCAAAGGAGCAAAAAAAACAACCGCCAAAGCCGAAAACAAAAAAGCAAATCTCGCCAAAGCCGGTGCAAGTTGTTAAAGAGGAGCCTAAATTTGAGCCCGTTCCTGTGCCGACTCAAATTTTACCCGCCGAGCAACCCAGCTCAATTCCGGCTCCCGCAAAAGAAACCAATCAGCAAAGTAGCGACGGAGCCAGAGACGCAAGCGTATGTAAAGACGGCGTAGGATTTAAGGTAGTGCGCGAACCTGAAGCCAAGTATCCGAAAAAGGCGTTGATGTTGCGGCTAAACGGGACATTTAAAGTCGAAGTGGATTTTAAATTTGACGGCGAAATAAAAATAATCGCCGTGCGCGGAGAAAATAAAATTTTTAAAGACGAAGCGGTAAAAATAACAAAAGAGTTAGAAATTAAAGTGTTAAAAAATATTTCACATTGTATAATAACCAAACCTTACGAATTTAAAACGGAGAAATAAAATGTTTAAAACCAGACAAAAAGGACATGCGGGGCCTGCTCGCTCCAGAAAAGTAGAGATGGCGACCAGCGCCGAAGTGGAGAAATTTTTAGAAGAAGAACTGCCTACGCAAAAAGACGGCGTGATCTATATTCACGTGCCGTTTTGCGATAATATCTGTTCGTTTTGCTCGATGTATCGCACCAAGCTGGAAGACGAACTGGACGATTACACGAAATATCTTTTAGGCGAGATAGAAAAATACGGAAAATTTCAGTATCTAAAAGCAAAAAATATCCGCAGCGTATATTTTGGCGGCGGAACTCCGACGATATTAAAAGAGCGTCACCTAGAACCCATCATTAATGCGATTAGATCAAAATTTAACATCGCGGCGGATTGCGAATTTAGCTTGGAGAGCACGCTGCATAATCTAAATTTAAGCAAATTGCGGCTATTAGAGAGCTTAGGCGTAAATCGTTTCAGTATCGGTGTGCAGACGTTTTCCGATAGAGGCCGCAAGCTGCTAAACCGCGTCCAAGGCAAAAAAGGCGCTATAGAACACTTGCAAATGATCAGGCAAAATTTTAGCGGTATGGTCTGTACCGACATCATCTTTAACTACCCCGAGCAGACGCTGGAAGAGGTGCTGGAAGACGCACGACTCGTAGATGAGCTAAGCATTGATAGCACTAGCTTTTATTCGCTTCAGCTCTTTGACAAATCCGAACTCGCAAAGAGCATTTCGCAGGATTATTACGACGTAGAGCACGAACACAAACTACACAACGCATTCGTCGAAAAGCTACTGGGAACCGGCAACTATGAGGTGTTAGAATACACCAAATTTAACCGTATCGGGCGTGACCGCTATCAATACATCCGCCTCAGTCACGAGGGCGCAGATATCTTGCCTCTAGGCAAGGGCGCAGGCGGACACCTTGGCTGTTATGGCATTTATAACGCTAAAGAGAATATGCAAATGATAAGCAAAACAAACGACAAACAGCGCGCCGAAGGACGGCTAAAGAGCCTCTTTCAATACCCTAAAATCGAGCTTGCGCGCGTAAAAAGCTTTGTTAGCGACGCGACCTTTGACGAGCTTACGGAATTTTTCAAAAAATGTGAAAACAAGGGCTATATGAGCATAGAAAACGGCTTTTTAAACTATACGACGGACGGCGTATTTTGGGGCAACTCGATCGCTACCGAAGTAGGAAATATCGCACATAAGGATTTTGAATGAAAAAAATAGTTATTTACTCAAGCTTGACGGGCAACACTGCCAAAGTCGGGCATGCTATCGCACAGGAGCTTGGCTGTGAGGCGGTTAAATTTGACGAAAATTTTAGCCTAAATTTAGACGAATACGACTTTATTGTAGTTGGATTTTATGTCGATAAAGGCGATGCGGAACCTAATTTCAAGCACTTTTTAAGTCAGATAAAAGATAAAAAAACGGGCGTTTTTATGACGCTTGGTATGGATCCCCAGCATGAGCATGCGGCAAACTGTCTAGAAAAAGTCAAAGTCGTCTTGCGAGAGGGAGGCAATGAGATTTTACGCGAGTTTTACTGCCAAGGTGCGATCGATCCTAAAATCATTGAGCAGCTTAGAAAAATGGGCGAGACGATGCCAAACGATCCGCGTTATACCATAACGCCGGAGCGCGAAGCCAGATGGGCCAGAGCCGCGAGTCACCCGGACGAAAACGATCTGGAAAAGGCAAAAACGGCGTTTAGGGGGATATAAATTTGTCGCCGCCGGGCGGTGTCAAATTTACGCAAGCGGTATAAATTTAAGCGATAAATTGGGCGCATTTTAAATTTGTAAAATTTGCGCCATATTTTTAGCTTTATTTTAAATTTAGATCGCCCGAACCCGCACCGCAAAAACTCTAAATTTGATTCGGTCAAATTTAGAGTTTTGTATTTTGGCTTGTTTGCGTAAAAGCAACCGTTTGAAGTTGTTTTTTGCTTTATTATAAGGAAATGGGATTAAATTACGCTCCGCCGGCGCTCTCTTTGAGAGTTGCAAGCACAAAGCGAGCAACGATACAAAAAGAGCTCCCCGCTCCCTTTATCTCTTTCATTGACGATACTTTTACGGTTGTGAGATAGCTTTGCTTATTGTCAAGCAAAGTGCCTCGGACTTGGAAATAAATTTCTAAATTTAGCCCTGCCGAATTTAAAAACGTGCGGCACATTAGCGCTATCGCACCTGTTTAACTTTAAACTTTAGCTTCACTACGTTCGCTACCATCGCTCTATCGAGCTTGAGACCGCTTCACTCGTTACGAGATAGCGACAGGTCGCTCTCATAAAACGTGCAGTAGAGTTAGAAGCCGGGGATAGCTCTGCCGCTAAGCGGCTAGGCGTTTTTTGAAAAAGCTGCTAACGCATAATGTGAGGCGAAGCAAAACTACTTACGCTCTGTTTGTAACCACGGAGCGAAGCGTCGGTAGCAATTGCAGTAAAACTAAAGTAGAGCGTCGCCTTTTTTACTTCATATTTTGCGGCTACCTTGCGCTTAGATGCGCCGTATTTGCCACTACTGGATTTATTTTCTTTAAGAGCTGCCAAAGGCAGACCCGCACCTTTGTCTGCTTTGCTTCGCAGGCTAGCGTATTTTAAGAAGCGGCTACTAGAGCGGCAGACGCCCAAATCCACATCATTCACTGCACGTTTAAGGTAGCGACACTGCTTTGCTTATTACCAAGCAAAGCGTCGCAGACTGCGGCAATATCAATAATATAAAAATTTGAGAAAGTAAATTTGACGATACGGCACGGCGTTGCTGTGAATTTTAAATTTATACACACGATAAAATCGGCAAATTCGTATTGCAGCTTGGAAAATTTAGTCCAAATTTGCCGCGATGATTGCCTTGCAAGAGCTTAACTATAAATTTGAGAGCCGAAAAAGACAAAGTAAAATTTGCAGTTTGGGTTTGTAAAATCTAACAAATTTAACGATTTGTGCCGTCAAATTTGAAAATATCCGAACTCGGCACAAATTTAGCGTCCGAATTTTGATATTTGCAAGCTAAATTTGCTAAAATCGCACTAAAAATCGGCGAGTGAAAATGCGCCGATCGTGATTTAAATTTGATTGCAAGGAAAATTATGCAAAGGTTATTTTTAACGTTTTTTGGCGCCGGGTTAAGCCCCAAAGCTCCGGGCACCGCGGGTTCGCTGGCAGGCGCGGTCGCAGCCTACGGGATTTTGATGTTTTTGCCCGCTTCCACGCTGTTTTTGGCGTCGATTTGCCTTTTTTTGTTTAGTATCAGGGTCATCGACGACTACGAGGCTAAAACCGGCGTGCATGATCACGGCAGTATCGTGATAGACGAGGTTGCGGGTGTTTGGCTGGCGATTTCTATCAGCGGCGCTACGGCGGTGCAGTTTGTGCTCTCGGTCCTGTTTTTTAGGGTGTTTGATATCCTGAAGCCATCCGTGATCGGGCGAATCGACAAAAATGTAAAAGGCGGGCTTGGCGTGATGGGCGACGATATGGTCGCGGGGCTTTTTGCGGGGCTTCTTAGCGCGATTTGCTACGAGGCGTTAGTGAGATTCGGGCTTGACTACGAGTGGGTTAAATTTGAGTTGCCGTTTATGAAGTAGGCCGCCACGACGCTTTCAAAGCAGCTTTAAATTTTAGCTTGCGTTTATCCGTCCAAGCGTCGCTTTCGGTTAAGTAAATTTTACGGATACGAATTTTTATTGTTTTGATTTTGGCGTCAAATTTAACGTCGCCGCTTGCTTTGAAAACAAATGGCGACGAAGAAAATTTGTGAAATTTGGATTTGACGCCGAATTTACTTCTTTCTTTGCGAGGTTCCAAGCTGCTCGTGATAGTCTATTTCGGCTATGTATTCGGGATTTTTCTTTTTTAGCTCGTTGCTCATAAAGGCGATCAGCTTTGCGTCGGCATTTTTGTGGGAAGCTAAAAGCGTGATGAAATTCAGGTGAGCTTTTGCGTCGTTTGCGGACTTGCCGTTTTGTTTGGACGGGATATTAAACGAGGCGGCAAATGTCTTTAAGGCAGCTAAAAGATCGTCTTTATCGCTTTTTTGATCGCTAACGATGCCGATAAGATCTTGTAGGGTGAGTTCTTTTTCTTCTTGTTTTGCAGGCGCATTTTGGGCGGTTTTGCCGCCGAGTTTAAATTTTACGACGAGAAAAATCAGCGCGGCGACGATTATTAAGAAAATCACCGCCAAGATCGCTATTATCAGAGTTTGATTCATCACAGTTTTACCGTTTTGGCAGGCTTTCTAAAATACGCCAAAACCGCGATCAAGATCATCAAAATCGCGCCCATCCATACGAAAGTCGGCACCGGTATCGGCTCGCCTGCGGCGTATGAGTGCATGCCGCTTAGGTAGAAATTTACGCCAAAATAGGTCATTATGATCGACCAGTAGGCGAACATAGAGGTTACGGCAAATGCGTATTGGCTGTTTAGCTTAGGAACAAATCTGATGTGTAAAACCGCTGCGTAAACTAAAATGGAAACCAGCGCCCACGTCTCCTTGCTATCCCAGCCCCAGTAGCGACCCCAGCTCTCGTTCGCCCAGACGCCGCCGAGGAAATTTCCCATCGTAAGCAGGCTAAGCCCCAGTATCATCGCCATTTCGTTTATGCGCGTGGCTTCTAGGATATTTCGCGAAATTTCTTTGTGCTCCTTGCCGCCTTGCAGGGCGAAAAGCACGAGCGTAAACATACCAAGCAGCGAGCAAAGTCCCAAAAATCCGTAACTAGCCGTGATAACCGATACGTGGATCGTTAGCCAGTAGCTCTGAAGTACCGGCACTAGAGTGGTGATCTGCGGATCCATCCAGCTAAGGTGCGCTACAAATAGCGTAACGCCCGCTAAAATCGAGGTTAGCGCCATAGCTATCGGGCTTTGGCGCGAGAATACGATACCCGATAAGCTAAGCGCCCAAGCTATATAAATCATCGACTCGTAGGCGTTGCTCCACGGCGCGTGTTCGGCGATATACCAACGCACGCCGATGCCGAAAGTATGTAGTAAAAACGCCAAAATATTTACGCCGTAGACGATGCTAAAAAGCCATTTGATGTTAAATTTAGGCCTTGCCATCTTGGCAAACACGAAGCATAAAAGTCCAAATCCCGCCAAAAGATATATCGGCGTGAGCGACTCGAAGATTTTATATTCGTTAAAAAATAGCTCCATCTCTACGCGTTTTTCGGTAGGTATGACCGCTTTGCCGTGTTCTTGTTGGTAGGTTTTTATCTCGGCTAGAGCTTGATTTGCTCGGCGCCAGTTATTGTTTTCGCTAGCTTCCGCTACGCCGGCGAAATAATCTCTTAGCATCCTGCCGATAGGCTCGCTCTCGTTTTTAGGAAAATACATCATAGCCGAAGCCGGCGCATACCAGGCGTTGTTTGGATCGTCCATCTTCGGAAACATAGTAAAGACTTCGCCGACAAACACCATATAAAGGATATTTAGACGTTCGTCCACTTTTTGCAAGTCTTTGTCGAAGGTGCCTCGCTCGCCCGGCATTTTGCGGTTTGCGGCTTCGGCAAATTTGGCCAGTTTATAGACGCTTTTGCCGTTTTCTTCGCTGGAGAAAAAGTCATTAAAGCTCGCGTATTTGGCCTTTTCGTCTATGCCGATTAGCTTTTTTAGCTCTTTATTACTGACGTAGATGATCGGCACTTCGCGCCAGTACGGGGCGTTTACCATCATCGAAAGTATGGCTTGATTTGCGTTTAGGCCGTCAAGAGTGTCGCTGCGGTGGATTTTGTTTAAAATTTCTCTTGCAACCGTATCAAAAGGCTTCATTCTACCGTCGGCGCTTTGGATGATCAGCGTGGAGAGCTCTTTGGCGTGATTTACGTCTATGTTTCTAGCGTTATCAAGCGCGTAGGTTTTGCTCGGTGCAAATGCGGTAAGACAGGTTACCAGCGCAAAGCCCGCGACTTTTTTCACGGCGTCTTCGTTTATCATTTTTGATAGTTTTCTAAAACGCGAGCGAGGATTTACGATATTAAAAAACAGCCCCAGCCCCAGCAAAAAGTAGCCGACATAGGTCGGAATTTTACCCGGATCGCGGTTTACCGACAGCACGGTGCCAAGCTCGTCTTGGTCGTAACTGCTTTGGAAAAATCTATATCCGTCGTGATCTAACACGTGGTTCATATAAATTTTATAAGGATAATCCTTGCTCCTGGCATCCTCGACGATGATGTCGCTTGAGTAACTCATCGGCGAATTTGAGCCCGGGTAGCGCTTGAGCTCGAAGTCGTTTAGCTTGAGCGAAAAAGGAAGCTCGACCATCTTCGCGCCCCAATAAACGTTAAAAAGCACGCCGTCAATCCTGGCTTTGGCGGGGATATAGCTGTTTTCGTATAGCATAAGCTGCTGCGTTTGGCCTTCAAAGGTCAAATTTGCCACGAGCGCGTCAAATTCGCCGTTTTTGCTCACGACTCGCTTGGCGGCCTTTGTCAGCAAGGATTTCGGGACGAAATTTATATCCGTAACCGTATAAAGCTGCATCGGCAAAAACTCAATCTCTTTGTCCTTTGGATACTCGCCTTTTTCGTTGGTCGTCATCGTGAAGTATTCGATATTTCGGTTTGAGTTGATGTAAAATTTACCGTCTTTTAGCTCGATTTTGACGAAATTTTCAAGTAAAGGCTGCGCGTCAAATGCAAAGCTAACGCCGCCTACTTCGCGAGTTTCGCCCGCTTGCAGGCTTATCTCCTCTTTTGAATCGCTGCTAGAAACGGTCAGCCGCACCAAAGGATCGCCCTTGTCCGCTTCGTAGTACTCGGTTTGGGCTTTTTTGTAATATCCTTCAAAGCTTAAATTTGCCTTTTTGCCGTCGATTTCAAGCGGCAAATTAAAGTCGTTTGAACCCAAAGAAGTGATTTGTTTAGGGATAGAATTTGAGTAAATTTGACCGTCTTTTTCAGCGGCGATTTCTATTCTCGCGATAGACTCGAAAACGGCGTTTGAGGTTTCGTTTTCTCTGATGTGGATAGTCCCTTCAAAGCCCATATATCTGGTCATCGCGGCCCCAAGAAGCATAAACAAAAAGCTAAGGTGAAATATCAAAACGGGTAGTTTTTCGTTTCTAAAGAGATTGTATCTGAAGATATTATAAACTAAATTTATGCCCAAAAGCACCTGCACCAGAGCAAACCAACTCGCTCCGTAAACCGCCGCCCACGCGCTTTTGGTGTCGTAGTAGCTTTCTATTATCGTCGCCGCGCCGCTGCCGATCGCAAATATAACGAGTAACACGACGGCCGAAGTCATACTGAAAAATAGGGACTTTATCTCGCTCACAATAGATCCTTAAACATAAATTTACAAAATAAAATGGCTATTATAGTAATTTTTTTTAAATAATCTTACTTTTTAGTTATTATTTGATGATATTTTTTAGTCTTTATTTTTAATAAATTTAAAAAGAAATTATAAACAAAATCTTAATACACTAAACATACGAACTCGTAAGTCAAATGAAATAAAGCGTTTTATCGTATCAAATAACCAATGAATTGCGCAATTTATATAAAAGCACTATCCAAGGATATATTTATAATTTTTATATAAAGTCGCAGTCGGCGCAAAGGCTAGACAAAAGCCGATAGGGCGCAGTAAATGAAACCGATGTGAATCGGCCGTCAAACGCGGCAAACTCTCCTGCAAGCGAGCCCGTCGAAACCTCGCCGCCAAGCTCGTCCGAGTTTGGTGCAGAGCGGCAATTTAAATTTCATTTTAAAAACTTCGATTTTAAGTTAAATTTAACCATTTATAAAATAAAATTATCTTTTTATATTTTAATAATATTAATTCCGTTAAAAACGTAATTTCACAAAATATAAAATAAAAACTTAATCCTAAAGGAGTTATGATGAAAAGGATTAGCTTGATCGCATGTTGTGCCGCTATAGCGCTACACGGCGAGGTTTTTACGCTAGGACAAGTCGAGGTCGTAGAAAACGTCAGCGGCGCGCAAAAAAGCGATACGAACGTCGTCATCATAGACGAGGAAAATATGCAGAAAAACGAGATCAAGCGCCTCTCGGAGGTCGCTTATAGTACGCCCGGCCTGCAAATAAGCAAAGGCGGCGGCGGAAGAGCCGAGCAGACCTTTTACGTTCGCGGCTTTAACGCCAGAAGAGTGCCCGTCTTTATCGACGGCATCCCCGTTTATATCCCTTACGACGGCTATATCGATTACGGACGATTTACAACGTTTGATCTGTCGCGCATCGTAATCTCTAAAGGCGCCAGCTCCGTGCTTTACGGACCGAACACTATGGGCGGCGCGATAAATCTGGTCACCAAAAAGCCTAGCAAAGAGCTTGAGGGTGAGATCGGCTATGGATTTGAAGCTGGCAAGAGCAGTAAAACCGTCGGCAACAACATAGATTTTAATATCGGAACCAAGCAGGAGCTGTTTTATCTGCAAGCCGGCGGCAGCTTTTTTGAAGATCGCGGTCAGCAGCTTTCGTCTAAATTTAATATGCCTATCAACGACGATGAAGACGGCGGCAGACGCGACAACTCCGTGCAGCGAGATAAAAAATTTAACTTCAAAATAGGCTTTACTCCGAACGAAACCGACGAATACGCGATCGCTTACAACAATCAAAAAGGCAGAAAACAAGCCCCTCGTTATGCGGGCCGCTACAAAGCTTATAGTCGCTACTGGGACTGGCCGATGTGGGACAAAGAAAGCGTCTATTTCCTCTCGCATACGCAAATTTTAAATAGTTTATACGTAAATACGAAAGCGTATTACGATAAATTTAAAAACGACTTAAGATCGTTCGACGACAAAAACTACAACACGCAAAAGAAAAGATATGCATTTAATAGCCATTATAGAGACCACTCCTATGGCTTCGGCGCGGAAGTAGGCGGCGACGTGAGCGATCAAGATACGTTGAAATTTGCGGCAAATTATAAATTTGACGAGCACAAGGAGCACAACGACGGCGAGCCGGTCCAAACGACCAAAGACGCTATGTATAGCTTCGCTTTGGAAAATACGTATAAATTTACCGATTATAACAAACTCATTTTAGGCGTCGACTACGATATCAGAGATTCGAAAAAGGCCGAAAAATACGGCTCTATTTTAGCCAAAAAACCGCATTTTTACAGCTTTACGGATCTGAAAAAGGAGACGGCTTTCAACTACCAAGTGGCGTATAAGCACAGTTTTGACGGCAACGACGAGCTTAGCTTAAGCTACGCGAAAAAGACCTATTTTCCGAGTATGAAAGACAGATATAGCGAGAGATTCGGCCGAACATTCGCAAATCCCGCACTTCGTCCGGAGGTAGCGAACCACTACGAAATAGATTATCAAAGAATTTTCGGCGAAACGTTAAAGATCGAAACGGCAATATTTTATTCGAGGGTAAAAGACGCTTTCGGCCTTAGAAAAGAGACGCGAAACGGTCAAACCAGAGATATGTTTGTAAATATAAATCGAGCGACTCATAAAGGCTTTGAGTTTAGTACGGGATATTTTGCGACGAAGGACCTTGAGCTGGGCGGTAACTACTCATATATCGTAGTCACAAACGACAAAAGCGACGCCAAGGTGTATAATCTGCCCAAGCACAAGGCTTTTCTATACGCAGATTACAAGATCACGCCTAAGCTTTCCGCTTACGTATCGCAAGAAATCTCTTCCGGAAAATACGTCCTATCCGAAAAGGAGACTAGGCTGGCGGGCTTTGGCGTAACCAATCTAAAACTAACGTATAAACCAATCGAAAGCTTGAGCATAGAAGCGGGAGTGTCAAATCTGTTTAATAAAAACTACGAGTACGACGAGGGCTATCCCGAGGAAGGTCGCGTATTTTTCTCGAATATCAGATATAAATTTTAACAGGTTTTAGACGGTTGCATCTTGCCTAATATTTCATACAACTTGCGTGCGGTTTTGGGTTTCATCTCGGGCCGCTCGCCTCTTTAAATTTAAATTCAAATTTTAAAATTAAATTTGCGTCCCGCGGTTTAAAATAGCCTTTTCTAAATTTTAAAATTTAGCGACTAAAAGGCGTCTAGCGAAGATAAATCTGTTTTAAAATTTCTTTTGCTATACTTGTAAAATAAAAAATTTTAAAAGGAAAAACGGTGAAAAAAATATTTCTATTTCTCTGTGCCGCGAGCATGCTTTTTGCTCTAAGCGAAGCGCAGATCAAGGACTACATCGCTCAAAACAGCGAAAACATAGAGCAGCTGCAGGGTATTCCGTCTAAAATTTACGCGAGCTCGCCGCCGCTTTTATATATGCTTTACGCGCTTGATCCCGCTAAAATCAGCGGCGTAAATTTCGAGTGGAACGATTACGAGCGGCCCTACGTCAAAAAAGAGGTGCAAGAGCAGCCCGTCGTGGGCGGCTTTTTCGGCCAGGGTAAAATTCCAAACGTCGAGATGCTGCTGCGCCTAAACCCCGAGCTCATCCTCGTAAACGCAAGCTCGCGCAACACTAAAAAGATGAGCGAGGTCTTCGGCTCGATTAAAAAGCCGATGCTCTATCTAAGCGCGGTGCAGCTTGAGGATTATCTGGACGGGTTTGAAATTTTAGGCGAAGTGACGGGCAAGCAGGAGCGCGCCGCGCAACTCATAAATTATGCGCGCGAATCGCTAAATTTAACCGCGCAGATCGAGGAATACATCAGGAAAAATAATCTGCAAAAGGTGAAAATTTACTACGCGCAGGGCGGCGACGGGCTAGCCACCGAGTGCGAGGGCTCCTGGCACGCGACGCTCATCGAGCGAGCCGGCGCGCAGAACGTGCATAAATGTAGCGAGGATCCAAACGCCAAATCCTTCGGACGCGTAAAAATCAGCTTCGAGCAGCTAGTAAAATACGACCCGGATATCATCCTCATCTACGAAAAAGAGCTGTTTGATAAAATTTACGGCGACCCGAAGTGGCAGCTGCTAAGCGCGGTGAAAAACAAAAAGGCCTACTACATCCCGCGCGAGCCCTTTTCGTGGTTTGACCGCCCGCCTTCGTTTATGAGGTTTTTGGGGCTAAAATGGCTGATAAGCTTAACCTATCCCGAGGCGTTTAAATTTGACATGGTTAAAGAGACGCGCGAGTTTTACAAGCTATTTTTAGATCTTGAGCTCACAGACGAGCAAATTTATAAAATTTTAGGACGGGGCGCCGAGTGAGTAAAGAAAAATGAGCAAAAAGGCGTTTGCGTTTTTGTCCATCCTGCTGACGCTTTGCGTCGCGGGCTCGATGTTACTTGGCAAATACGGCTTTAGCGCAGAGGACTACGCGCGCTACGCCCTGGCGCTGCTACGGGGTGAAAGCTTAAAAGATTTCGAGGTCATGCACACGCTCTTGCTTGAAATTCGCCTGCCGCGCATACTTGCGTGCGTGCTCATCGGCGCTAGCCTCGCGATCAGCGGTGCGGCATATCAGGCGATGTTCGTAAACCCGCTCGTTAGCCCCTCGATCCTGGGCGTGCTAAGCGGCGCGGGATTTGGCGCGGCGGTCGGGATGTTTTTCAAATTTAACGAGTATCTCATCCAGCTTAGCACCTTTGGCTTCGGCTTTCTTGCCGTGGCTGTGGCGCTCGGCATCTCGGCGCTGTATTCGCGTAGCGGTAGCGTCATCGTGCTGGTTCTGGGCGGCGTCATCAGCGGCTCGCTCTTTACCTCGCTGCTCTCGGTACTAAAATACGCCGCAGACCCCAACGACGCGCTTCCTGCGATCACATATTTTTTGATGGGAAGCCTCGGCTTTGCGTCCAAAAGCTTTATCCAAATTTCGATCCTGCCGATGTGCGCAGGCGTTTTACTGCTGGCGCTTAGCGGCAAATACCTAAATGCGCTAAGCCTTGGCGAAGAGGAGGCAAAGAGCCTGGGCGTAAACGTGGCGCGAGTTAAAATTTTCATCATCCTAGTTGCGACCTTCGTTAGCGCGCTTAGCGTGACGATCGCGGGCATCATCGGCTGGATCGGGCTTATCGTGCCGCACATCTCGCGCTTTATCTTCGGCGCCGACAACCGCGCGGTTCTGGCTAGCTCGGCGATGATCGGCGCGATATTTTTGCTCTTTTGCGACAGCTTCTCGCGGCTCATTTTTACCTTTGAGATCCCTATCGGCATCGTGACCTCGCTATTTGGCATACCGATGTTTATCATCGTGCTGCGCCGTGCCAAGAGGAGCTTTTGATGCAAGAAAATTTGATAGAAGTGCGAAATTTGCGCTTTGCCTACCGTGACAAGCCCGTGCTAAAGGACATCAGCTTTGACGTCGCGACGGGCGATACGCTAAGTATCCTAGGCGCCAACGGCAGCGGCAAAAGCACCCTGCTTCGCATAATGCTCGGATTTTTAAAATTTGAGGGCGAGGTGCTAATCGGCGGCAAAAGCGTGCGCGACTACGGCAAACGCGAGCTCGCATCCCTCGTCGCCTACGTGCCGCAGACGCACGCGCCGTCCTATGACTACAGCGTCTTTGACGTCGCGCTGATGGGTGCGCTGTGCAGGACGCCGCTGTTTTCTAGCTTTAGCGCAGCGGATAAAAAGCTAGCCGAGCAGGCGCTGGAAAAAATGGGCATCGCGCATCTAAAAAACGCGCCCTACACGAGGGTTAGCGGCGGCGAGCGGCAGCTGGCGTACATCGCGCGCACGCTGGTTCAGGGCGCGAAAGTGATCTTTATGGACGAACCGACAAACGGACTGGACTTCGGCAATCAAATCAAACTGCTCGAGATGATAAAAGCGCTGGGGGACGAGGGTTATACCTTCGTGCAGACGACGCACTACCCGCGCCACGCGAAGTTTGTTTCAAATTTGACGCTGTTTATAAAAGACGGCGAAATTTTAGCATTCGGGCGCAGTGAGCAGCTCATAAACGCCGAAAATATCGATAAAATTTACGGCATAAACTACGAAAGATACGAGGATAGGTTGTAAGCATAAAGCAATTGATTTCTATATCTTAGTATAATATATAAAGTTACAAATAGTTTTTTGAAAAATAATAAATATTCATATATTATTTAACTTCAATATGTGGTATACTTTCAAAAGTCAATAGTATTACCATCAAATAAAGTGTATGGTACTATCAACAAAGGAAAAATATGGACAATAAATATGAATGGTTAAATAAACGTTATTTGCGTAGCGTTGATCAGCTTAGATTGTGGGATGAAAATCCTCGTTTAAATCCAGATGAAAAGCATCTTACTATAGTTGATTTTGTAGAAGACTTGATTGCGGATGAAGCAGATAAAAGTAGTTTTTTTGATTTACTGCAATCTATCTCCGAAGGGTTTGTGCCGGCTGATCCTATTGTTGTTTGGCGCCAAGAAAATAATGGTAAATATTATGTAGCAGAAGGGAATAGACGCGTTATAGCTTTAAAGCTACTAAGAAATCCCGATAAAGCGCCTAAAAGCATCAGGCGATATGTGCGCAAGCTGGCTAATTCTGTGCATAGAGAAGATATCGAAAAAATATCAGTTAATATAGCTCCTACATTTGAGGATGCCGAATGGTATATCAATCAACGAAACAACGCGTCTTCATTACAACGCCCATGGTCAAGAATTCAACAACAAAAATGGATAACTGATTTATATAATAAATATTCAGGAGATATTAATAAAATTTATTCTGTCACGAAAATGACAAAAGGAGAACTTGAAAATTTTATAAGAGTGTTGCATTTATTGGATCTGATAAAAACTGATGAAGTAAAAAGCGTGCTATCTAAGCAAGAGTATAGGGAAGCCATATCGCACAAATTTCCCGTTACTATACTAGAAAGATTTTTTAGCAATAAATCTGTAAAGGAGCGATGGGGAATAGAATTTGAAAATACTGATTTAAAATTAAAGAATAAAAAAG
This sequence comes from Campylobacter rectus, assembly GCF_004803795.1. NCBI lineage: Bacteria > Pseudomonadati > Campylobacterota > Epsilonproteobacteria > Campylobacterales > Campylobacteraceae > Campylobacter > Campylobacter rectus. The sequence continues at coordinate 720,206 of NZ_CP012543.1, forward strand.
AGTTTTTAATTGCCTATAGCGCACTTATTAAAAATATTATTAGTACCAGCGATTCAAAAATAGATATAAATACACGAACAATTACAACCAACCTAGATGAAATACTGGAAAAATTACCCAAAGTAAATTTGGGAGAAAAGGACGAATGTATCATTAGAGGGAAAATAAAAGAAGAAAATACCGTTTCTATTGATAATAGCAACGAAAAAGAAACTAATAAAAATATAGTAAAAAATGATCCACATAGAAACAAACTAATACCTTCAATATATCAACTAGATAGTTCCGATTATAGATTAAACGGATTGTTTGAAGAATTAAAAGCAATAGGCAAAAAATATTTAAATGTAAAGGCTGCATCATTAAGGGTATTTTTAGATTTGGCGGTGTTACATTACATTCAATCAAAAAATATTGAGGAAGATATCAGAAAGTACTATGGTAATAAGTTTTGCGAAATCGTTCTTACCAAGCGTTTAAGTTATATCCAAGAACGAGAATTGTCGTCGAGACACACTAAAAGAATAGTGGCTAAATTATTAGATGATAGTTCTACTTATTCATTGGCAATATTAAATGGTTATATTCATGAAGAAAATACTTGTTATTTACACAATGATTTTGTCAATAGCTTTTGGGACTTTTTGTTTCCATTATTCAAAGAGTTATTAGATATCAAAGAAGATAAAAAGTGATATATTCTCCATTGCGTTACCCAGGGGGAAAAAATAGGCTAGCTCCTTTTATTGCACAAATTTGTTATGATAATGAAATAAAAAACCACTATGTGGAACCATATTCGGGCGGGGCATCTGTAGCCTTATTTTTATTGTTAGAAAATTTTGTGCAAAGAGTTACTATTAATGATAAAGACCGCTCTATATACGCATTTTGGTATTCCGTACTATATCAAACAGAAGCCTTATGCAGATTAATTAAAGATACGCCAATAACATTAGAAGAGTGGAAAAGGCAAAAAGATATCCAAGCGATAAAGGAAAGTGCAAATTTGCTTGATCTTGGATTCTCAACATTCTTTTTAAATAGGACAAATAGATCCGGGATAATCAAGGCTGGAATTATAGGGGGTTATAAACAAAATGGAATATACAAAATGGACTGTAGATTTAACAAAAATACCCTAATAGAGCGCATTTGTAAGATATCAGAAAAAAGAAGTGCTATAGATTTACATAATAATGATGCGCTTGTTTTGATTGATAAAATAATAAATAAAAATAAAAACTATAATGATACATTATTGTATTTTGATCCACCTTATTATAACAAAAGCGATTCCTTATATATGAATCATTATAAAAAATTTCATCACCTAACAGTTGGAGAAAGAATTAAAAATTTGATAAACGTAAAATGGATAGTTTCATATGATGACACACCTGAGATTGAAAAGCTATATGACGGCTGTAAAAATATAAAATACTCTCTTAAACACACGGCAGCAACTTCAAGAGAAGGAAAAGAAATATTATTTTTTAGTGCAAATATAAAATTAAAAGAATGTATGAATCCATTAAAATGCACTTTAAAAAAGCTCTAACAATACTTGCATTATTTATAATAATGTAATTTTAAAATATGTAAAATATTATATAGTAGATTTATATTTTACCATTATAAATGAGAATAGTCTTTCAATAAGGAAGTATAAAAACTTTACAGGGAGCAAAATTTAAACGGCTGCAATGAGATCGCGGCAAATTTTGCGTACTTCAAGCCCACGCAAAAGGGACAAAAACTAACGAAGCTCGCAAGCGACAAAGATATTTCGTTTGAAATTTATTTCAGCTCCAGCATGCGCAACTACGCCGGCAGCGTGAGCATCCTACCGCAGGTCGCGATCTACTGCAAGCGCCTAAAAAAGCTGATGCAAGAGGAGCTGTCCTACTCGACCGATCTTGTTTTCGTATCGCACCTGGGCTATCTCGCGCCGCGCAAACAGTTTCGCGACCGGCACTCGCGGGCGCTAGCTTTGAACCCAGCGTGCGGGAGATTAGCGCGGCTATCAAGGACTACGCACTGCCTATTTTTGAGCTTTTTGAGGATAAACAAAAAGCGGTGGAGTTTATGATGCGACGCGGGGCTAAATTTAACAAAAATCTAAGCGCTTTCGATCTGCGCCCGATCTACTTTGTCTATTATTTCGGCGGCAGGGACACGGCGGAGGCGTTTTTCAACATCTGCCTAAGCAATTGCACGCACAAAGGGCGATTTTATAAGCTTTATGAGGAGCTTGCAAACGGCGCGGAGGCGGATTTTAGCAAAAGTTCGTTTGTGGGCGATACGGAGGCGAAATTTGCATTTGTAAAAGGACTTAGAATTTTAAATGGCTGAAATTTTAATTCAAATTTTAATCGTAATTTTTAGCGTCTTGCTTCTGGGCGGGATTATTTGGGCGCTCATTCGGCGTAATACTCGCAAGCTTAGCCCGCGCCGGCTTGCCGCGATAAATGAGATAAGCGAGACAAGAGCGATAAAAAGGCTTTCCGTGAGGCCGTTTTTGTTCTGGCTGGAGCGATTTTTTATCTCGTGCGAGAGCCTTTGGTTTGATCAGGATTTCATCTACGTTTTTAACGGACAGAAGCTCGCGGCGAGGTATAAATTTGAGCAAATTTTAGCGTTTGAGGTTACAAAAATACGGATAAATCATGCTAGGATTTGGCGGATCCGCTTTGCGGACGGCGCGAGCGAGTATAAATTTGCGCCCGCCGCTTCGATTTTTACGCCAAACTTTAAAGAATTTTTGCAAATTTTGCGCGAGAAAAACCGAGGAGCGATCAAGACGGAGCCGAGATTTTGGGAGACCGTTTAGCGCGGCAGAATTTTACAAAGCGGATTTGCAAAAAATAGAAAAGGCGCGCAGCTTTCAGGCGCGATCATCGCAAAGGGCGGCAAAAGCTACGCGCGAAACCGCAAGAGGCGATAAATAGATAATGGGAGGCAAAATGAAACGCTGGAGCAAGCTTCAAAAACGGCTTTACGAGCTCGTGGATGAAAGCATTGATTTTAAGCTCCACTGCACGGTTTATAGGATGCAAAGCAGGTGCGGCAGCACGGATTTGCCGCGATATTTTATCACGCTTGCGGGCGAGATTATTTTTGATTACCCGAAGGATTTCGTGCTAAAAAGCGGCGGCGTAAAAAGCCTAGCACAGGGCGCTCTAACGAAAATTTATCCGTATGGTAACGACATAAGCGACATCGGCGAGCTTATCCGCGAATATATCGACACGCCAAAAGAGGAGCTGTTTGCAAAGCACTTCGATGCCGATAAATGGGGGCTCGCAAATATCCTAAAGGCTGCCGACAAACGCATCGGCAAAAGGAGGCTACAAATTTTAGCCAAAAACAAGAAAAATCAAGCGATGCAAAAGGTGATAGCGTCTAGATTGGAGGCTTTGCAATAAGTCCAAAGCGGCGATTTAAGCAAGGGGCAAATAAGCGCGAGCGTTTTGATTTATGAACAGGCTTTTTAAAATTTATCCGCGATTGTTCGGTGAAAATTTAAAGGATTATGGGCAGGCAAAGTATTTAAAAAGCGAGTATGCTCCGCCGCTTTTGCTCGACGGTTTAAAATTTTAAGCAGTTTGAGTACGATATGAAAATTTACGCTAAAATATAGTAAAAAGTCAGTGCGATTTGCTACTAAATTTAAAAAAGGACAATTATGATTTTACCTTCAAACTACGACGAGATCGACTTTGACGCACTTTATAAGGCGCAAAAGGCGAGAAGCTCGTTCGGCAAAAAAATTGCCGCAGACTGGGACAAAAAGGCGCCCAGCTTTAACGAGGGCGTGATGAAAAGCGCCTATGCGCGAGAATTTATAGACAAGGTTGATTTTACGGGCGTTTCTACGCTGCTTGACTTTGCGTGCGGTGCGGGCGCGCTAAGCGTGCTGGCGGCTAAAAAAGTAGATCAAATTTACGGCTACGATTTTTCGCCTAAGATGCTAGAGTTTGCCCGCGGGAACGCTCAAACTTACGGCGCGAAAAACGTGAAATTTGCGCAAAAAGCTTTTGAAGATGACTGGTCGGACGTGCCCGAGTGCGACGTGGTTTTCGCCTCGCGCTGCCTTGAAGTGGACGATTTAAAAACCGCGCTTGGCAAGCTTCTTTCAAAGACCAAAAAATCGCTTTATATCACGTTTAAGGTGGGCGGCAGCTTCGTAGACGAGGAAATTTTAGACGCGATAGGGCGCAAGGTGGAGCAAAAGCCCGACTTCGTCTATCTTTTAAACATCTTGTTTCAAATGGGTTATCTGCCGAGCCTTAGCTATATCAAAAGCCCATGCAGTGCGGGTCCTGCGACGAGCGCCGAAGAGTTTGTGCAAAAAACTCGCTGGGGGCTTGGCGGCGAGCTAAGCAGCACGGAGGAAGCGCGGCTGGCGGAGTATTTTAATAGCGGCAAATGTGCGCCTAAGCAGGAGTTTATGCACTGGGCGTTCGTGCGGGTGGATAAAACGGATAAATTTTAGATTGATTTAGTTTTTGCGGTTTTTACAAATTAAATTGAGATAAAATAAAGAGTTAAAATTGAGTAAAAAATAATCATAATTTAGTATCTGTAAAACAAAACGCACAAGTGCGATTTAGATAAAGCGGGATTTGCGTAGCTTTCAGGAACCCTGCTTAAATTTACTTAAGCGAAGTGTAAATTTATTAAAGCCGTTGCTAAAATTTATCCAAGCAAAGCTTAAATTTGCATACCAAATCTAAAGCAAAATTTAGCCAAGCAAGCTTTTTAATCGCACTCGGCAGTCTTTTGCTTAATTTAACAAGTAAAGCAAGCAAAGCCGTCAAAGCAAACGGCTAAATTTGATGCGTCGGTTAAATACCGGCTTTAAATCCAATGGATCTGCGATATGATATAAATCAAATCAGCGGACAAGGTTAAATCTCAAGCCGGCTTTAAATTTATGGGCAAGCCTGAAAATCGGATCAAATTTAATGAATAAGCCTTCTAATTTAGCCGTTTGATTTATCTAAATCGGCAAACTGGCAAGAGATCAACCAGGGTTATCCATCCAAATTCGAGCGAGCAAGCCAAATTTAGCCTGCTTTGTTCAGCCGAGTAAATTGCCCAGAACGGCTCTTGCTCGGCAAAATTTAGTAAGCAAATCGTTCAAATTTAGCGGACGCCGGCTTATTCAAATTTGGCTTTGCAAGCTGCCGTAAAACATTCGATAGTCAAATTTAACGAACGCTCTGCTTTAAATTTAACAAACAAATAAGCAAAAATAGACAAAGCCCGCCAGCTAAAAGAGCGAGCCGACTTACTTATCAAATCACGCCCCGACGATGATTTGAGTAGCTTTGATGATAGCAGTTACTTCATCCATCTGCTTTTAGCATCAAAATGATAATAAAATTGACATATATTTTAATATCGTTATCGAGTGGATCTCAAGCGTTTTTTATAGGCTCCAAAAAATAACTATAAGTTTTTGCGCTATTTGTATAATGCTGTTCGGATGCTGCACAATATCGAAATTTAAAAGCTGTTTTCATTAACTATGACTTATAAAAATGCTAATCCATAAATTTGAGCTTGTATATCCGAGCTCAAATTTGGTCCCTCTATTGCCTCGTCACCACTTTTGTTTGTTCAAATTTTAGTAAAACTTAAATTTAAATCGAATGAGCCATAAAAGTAAATATAAATTCATCAAATTCTAAAAATATATTATGGATAAAATTGAATATTAAGCAAATAAGATATAACATCGGCCTATTAAAATATAAAAATAAATATTTTAATATACAACAAAAGGAGCCTAAATGAAATTTAAAATTTTAGTTTCGGCTTGTGCCGTTTTTGCAATATTTGCCGCTCAAGCAAACGCCAAGGAGTCCGTCAATACCGCCCCCGTTAAGTTAGAAGCCGTCGAGGTAAATAGCGTCGGTGATAATATCAGTAACAGCGGTATCGACGAGGGCTTTTTGAGCAAAAACGTGCAAAACGGCATTTTGGCGGGCAAGCGCGCTCTGGACGTGCCGTATCAGATAAATACTATCACCAAAGAGACGATGGGCAATCAAGGCGTAAACGGCTTTGAGGACGTCATCAAATACTTCCCGTCCGCTTCGATCACGATGTTCGGCGGCTCGGTTGCCGGTCGTCCGCAGACGCGCGGCTTTGGCGCAAACGTTGTTGGCAACGTCTTTTGGGACGGCTTTTACGCCGTAGCCACTACTGCGACGCCGATGGCGATGTTTGAGAGCCTTCAGGTACAAAACGGTCTCGCAGGCTCCCTCTACGGCGCACAAAATCCCGTCGGCATCTTTAGCTACACTAAAAAGCGTCCCGTGGATAATGAGCATACGATCTGGGGTGATTACGTAAGCCGCAAAAATTTTGGGCTCGGACTTGATAGCTCGATGAAATTTGAAAAATTCGGCTACCGCACCGTGTTTTACGGCAGCGATGGCGCGCGGCACAGATACGGAAATTTGCAGCGCCGTTTGGCTTCGGGGGTATTTGAGTTTTACCCGACGGATGCGCTTACGATAGAGACGGCCGCGAGCTACTACGAGCACCGTTCGCACGGCTTTGCAGGGCTATTTTACATCCCCGTAACGGGCGGCGCGATGAAGTATAAAATTCCAAAAGCCAGGAGGGACGACGTAGCCGGCATGGGGCAGCCTTTCGGCGGAATGAATCTAAAAAAAACGATGCTAAGCGCCAAGCTTAGATATGCGCCGACCGATCGCTGGTATTTTGAGGGCGGCTTTGCGTGGCAGCGCGTCGATCGCGATACGCATCGCATCATAAACGACATCTACAGCAATAACGGCGACTTTAACGTATATCACGTTGGCGGCATCCCAAATTACCGTTATGAACTACCAAGCGGCTATTTAAAGGCCGTGACGGACGTTGAGACATTCGGACTAAAGCACGATCTTAGCCTTCAGGCAAATGGCTATAGCTGGAATACGTTTAGATTTGCCAACTCGCCCGTTAGCGGCTACGCGAACTCCGGCGGCAATAGTATGAGCGATCCGCATGTTTTCGCTCGTCCAAACACTCGCAACGGCTCGAATCTTTTCAAAGTGACGCAAACGCAGATGAAAAATTTAACGGCTTTGGACGACATTACTATAAATGAAAATTTTAGCATCCTACTAAGCCTCTCAAATGCGTGGATAAAAACCAGATCCCGTGCCGGCAACAACCGCGCCAATCCGCTTGAAACGAGATACGACGAATCGGGGCTTAGCTACGGAGCAAGCTTTATCTACCGACCTATCGAGGATGTGAGTTTATATTTCACCTATGCGGATAGCTTGCAAAAAGGCGATCAGGGCGTAAACGCCGACGGTACGATCGTAGTTTTAAAGCCGTATCGCTCCAAACAATATGAAATCGGCGCAAAGGCTCGCATAAGCGAACTTGATCTAAGTGCGGCGCTATTTAGGATACAGCGTCCGATCGCATACGTTAGCAACGGCACCTTTGCCGAGCAAGGCGAGCAGATTAATCAAGGCTTGGAGCTAATGGCTGGCGGCAAGCTAGTACAAAATTTGAGCGTGTTCGGCGGCGTGACTTTTATCGATTCTAAGCTTAAAAATCCGAAGCTTGCTGGTGCGGATAATAAAAACGTAACGGGCGTCTCAAAGATCAAGTCGAATTTACTCTTTGATTATCTCGTGCCGGGCACCGATAAGCTTGCGTTTAGCGCAAATTTCCACTACAACAGCGGATTTTACACCGATGATCTAAATACGCAAAAGACGTCCGCATTTTTTACGACCGACCTTGGTGCGCGCTATACTAGCCGCACGATGCTTGGTAAACAGACCACTTTGCGATTTAACGTAAATAACGTGTTTAATAAAAAATATTGGGCGGGAATTTCGCCTGCGAGTATGGACGGCGCGGCTACCGGCAGCACGAGAGTGGCGGGCACCACGGGGTTAAGCCTTGGCGAGAGTAGGACGTTTATATTATCTGCCGAAGTCAAATTTTAGAATTTAAAGCGGCTTGTTTTGTGAGCGCTTTAACGGAGCTAGTAAAAATCTAGTTAGGTGAACTATGTGTCCATTCTAAACTAAATTTTTACTTCTCTTGTGTTTTGCATTCGTAGTACTTAAAAAGCAATTCAAGTTCGATTAAAGCATAAATTTAGCATCTTTGCCCGCTTTTTTCACTCAAATTTTATGAAAATCGATTTTAACCGAACGCCCCAATAAAGTAAATGTAAATTTTATAAAATTATAAAAATATATTGTTTCTAAATTACATATTAAGGAAATAATGTGTAATATCCTTACATTAAAATATAAAAATAGATATTTTAACATATCATAAAAGGAGTCCAAATGAAATTTAAAATTTCAGTCGCTGTATGTGCTGTTTTAGCGCTATTTGCAGCGCAGGCAAACGCAGCTGAAACGGTCAGGCTTCAAGCGGTCGAGGTAAATAGTATCGGTGACAACATCAGCGAAAGCGGTATTGATGAGGGAATCTTAAACAAAAAAGTCGCTAGTGGACCATTAGCAGATAAAAAAGTTTTTGATATGCCTTATCAGGTAAATACGATCTCTAAAGAAGTGCTCGACAATCAAGGCGTGCAGGCCTTCGACGAAGCGGTCAAGTATTTTCCGTCCGCGCAGCTTCAGTATAGAGGCGGCGGCGAGATGGGGCGCCCGCAAACTCGCGGTTTTCAAGGAAGCGTCGTAGGTAACGTGCTTTGGGATGGATTTTACGCAGTTTCTACGACAGCCATACCGATGACGATGTTTGAAAGCCTTCAGGTGCAAAACGGCCTTGCCGGTTCGCTTTACGGCGGACAAAGTCCCGCAGGTATCTTTAGCTACTCTCGCAAACGCCCTATGGCCGATTATAACGCTGTTTGGGGCGATTATATCTCAAGGGGAAATTTGGGTATCGGCCTAGATACTTCGGATAAATTTGAAAAAGTCGGCTACCGTGGAGTATTTTACTACACTGCAGGCGAAAGAGAGCCTAAACACAGTCGCACCTCACGCCGTCTGGCTTCAGTGGCGCTTGATTTTTATCCGACCGATGATCTTACTTTCGAGACAAACTTCAGCTACTATAAGCACACTATGGGCGGCTACTATAACAGCGCGCGCATAACTAGCAGAAACGGTATCGCCATGGGAAATATCCCGGACGTCTCGAGCGTGATCGCATCCATCGGTAAGGAAAGGTTTATGAGAACGATAACGGCTAGCGGTAAATTTAAATACGCGCCGACCGATGCTTGGTATTTCGAAGGTGGCTATCAGTGGCAAAAGGCCATCAGAAGCAGAAGTGGCGATAGCGTATTTACCGTACCTAGCGCATTTTTAAAGGCTCAAGCGGACTTTAACACCGGTAGCGTTAAGCATAACTTCGCCACCGCCTTAAACGGCTACAAATGGTCAAGCGGCAAAGGCAGATCGCTGCTAACCGATATGAAAAACATCTCTATCGTCGATGACATCGCCTTTGGCGAGAGCTGGAACGTCATACTCTCGGCCTCAAATACTTGGTTTAAAAAAAATGGCTATAAAAAAGACGGTGTCAGCTGGGCCGGAAGCGTCGTATATAAGATAACGCCGGATTTAAACGTCTATTTCACTTATGCCGACAGTTTGCAAGACGGCACTAGCAAATTTTACGACCCGTCCGTTTATCGGCCTACTCACCCGCTATATGGTCAAACCATCAGTTTTAAGCCCTATAGAAGCGAGCAGTATGAGCTCGGCGTAAAGGCTCGAGTTGCGGAGTTTGACCTTAGTGCGGCGGTATTTCAGATCACTAGACCGACTTATTATGAGGTGGATGGGATATTTGGCGAACAAGGAGAGCAGAGAAATAGAGGTCTAGAGCTAACCAGCGGCGGCAAACTCACTTCAAATTTGAGCGCTTACGGCGGCGTGACATTCCTCGATCCTAAGATGAACAAGTCTGCAAAAAGCTCGGTTGAGGGTAAAACGATGATCGGAGAGCCAAAAGTGCAGGCTAACGTACTCTTTGACTTTGTCGTGCCAAATACCGAAAAACTCGCCTTTACGACAAATTTTCACTACACGGGCAAACGCTATGTGGATGAATTGAATACAAAAAGCGTGGACGGCTACTTCACGATGGATCTGGGCGCTAGATACACGACTAAAGCGTGGCTAGGCAAGGAAACAACGATAAGATTTAATGTAAATAACGTCTTTGATAAAAAATACTGGGTAGGTATGTTCCCTGGTTCGCTTGACGGAGAGGTCAAAAACTCAGGCACAAATTTGTTTAGGAGCTATGATAGAACGTTTATGCTATCGGCTCAAGTCAAATTTTAAAATTTTGGAGAGTCAATGCAGGGGCTAGTGAATTGGAAAGTGCTTCGCGATCTTAAATTTGCGTCGCTAATGAGGCGCTTGCCGCAAGAAAAGGGCGGCGATAAAAAAGCTAGGGGCGGCGGCGTAAACTGGGATGAAGTCGCCAATATGTACAACGAGATGACGCGTATGGAGGCGCGCTCGACGGCGCAAGCGATATCGCTACTGCCGATTGGACCGGAAGATAGCGTGCTGGATGTGGGCTGCGGACCGGGCAGGCTGATCGTGCCTCTCGCAAAGATCGCTCGCAGCGTAACCGGCGTTGACGCATTCGCGCAGATGCTAAGCTTCGCCCGCCAAAACGCGCAAAACGCAGGGCTAAAAAATATAAAATTTTTGCAAAAAAGCTGGCTTGACGATGACGCGCTAGAGGCGATCGGCAAGCACGACGTCATCATCGCATCACGCTCGGTAGGGCTCGGCAATATCGAAAAGCTAAACAAAACCGCTAAAAAATACGTAGTTTTAATGTGTTTTTTTGAAAGTAGCCTGCGCGAAATTTGGCAGGGATTTTTGCAAGGCGTCGCGGATGAGCAGCCGCAGGAGGCCGGCGAGAGCGAGCGGCGAGCTTGCGCGTCCGAGACTTGCGAGCGAAAGAGACGCGAAGAGGCGCGCGAAAACGATAGAATGTTCGGCTACAACGTGACCTTTAATATGCTCTACGACATGGGCGCAAACCCCAATGTGCATATCATGCAGGACATCTACGAAAAGGAGTTCGCAAGCCGCGAGGAGGCGTACGAGCATTTTAGATTTGCAGGTGAAATTCCTACTTCGAAGGAGAAAATTTACCGTGCAAACGTGGATAAATATTTGACGCAAACGGCGAGCGGGTGGAGGTTTGAAAGAAGGGCGAGGAGCTACGTAATGTGGTGGGACGTACGAGAAATTTCGCAAATTTAGGCGGCTTGTCTTTTTCCTTTATACTTCGCTTTGCTTCGTTGCATTCGCAACTGCAAGCAGAAGGAAATTTCGCCGAGGCTCGGTTACATACTATATGTATGCGCCCTCGCTCGGCTCATTTCCGCCTCGCTCCCCCCCCCTCGTAGCGAAGTTTAGCTTCACTGCGTTCGCTACTGCAAGCAGAGCGTTACGAGCGCTTGTGCGAAGTAAAAAGAAAAATACTTCGCCTTATCGTTTTACATTCAAATTTAGGGGTCAAATTTGCAAAATTCGGTTTCAAATTTTACGCACCGAGACCCGCACGTTGAAAATGCAAATTTAACCTGCACGCAGTGCAGCAACCGCTCACGTGCAATGGGGTTGGAGAGGGCATAGGAGAGGGTCTGCCTTTAGCAGCTCTCAAAGAGAGTGCGTCTTAACAGTAGCAAACGAAGTGCAGCTAAGCACAAGGCGAGTGCATAGCACGACGCAAAGAAAAGGGCGCTCTACTTAGTTTCGCTACGTTCGCTACTGTCGCTTTGCTCTGCTAAAGCAGCTTGCAAGCAAGAAGAGGCCGAACTGCAGAGCAGAACATAATTTAAGCCCCCAACATAAAAACAAATAGCGTAAAATTTTACGGTCAAATTTTAGCATTCTCGCCGTGTGGGTCCGGATGCTAAAATTTAACCGGTAAAATTTGAGGCATTTTAAACGCTTGTGTAAATTTGACGAAATCGTCATTTTAAACATCCCCGTAAATCGGTAAAATTTACAGTGGTGAATGCCAAAATAAATTTAACAAAATCGGATTTAAAACCAAACAAAAGAGGAAAGCATTGAGCAACTCAAAAATCATAATTCTACTAGCCGTAGCGGTCGCGCTCGCGGCATTTGCGGCGCTTGGCGTAGGGCGTTTCGAGCTTAGCTATGTGCAGATTTTGGCGCATTTTAAGGCGGCAATCTCTGGCGAGCAACCAAGCGAGCCGCAAAGCTACGCTGTACTGATGCTTATCCGCCTGCCGCGCGTGCTCTTTGCAGTGCTCGTTGGCGCCGCGCTTGCGAGCTCGGGCGCGGTGTATCAGGGGCTCTTTCGCAACCCTCTGGTCTCGCCTGATATCCTTGGCGTCAGTAGCGGCTCATCGGTCGGAGCCAGCATCGCTATCATCTTAAATTTTAATTATATCGGCGTGCAGTTAAGCGCGTTTGGCTTTGGGCTTGCGGCGGTGTTCGCGGTCGTTTTTATCAGCGGCGTGATAGCAAAGGGGCGCATAAATTTGCTCGTGATGGTGCTAACGGGCATCGTCATCTCATCGCTTTTCGGCGCCGTGAGCTCGCTGATGAAATTTCTAGCCGATAGCGAGGATAAGCTGCCCGAGATCACCTTTTGGCTGATGGGCAGCCTCGCTCGCACTGGCGGGTATCAAAATTTAGCCGTCCTGCTTGCAGTCGTCGCTATCTCGCTGGTGCCGCTATTTATGCTGCGCTACAAGCTAAACGCGCTTAGCTTTGGCGAAGAGGAAGCCCGCGCGATGGGGCTAAATGTCAAAATTTATAATATCATCATCATCGCTGCATCTACGCTGCTGACCGCCACGTGCGTGTCCTTTTGCGGTATCGTAGGCTGGATAGGGCTTGTCATCCCGCACATCGTGCGCTTTGCCGTGGGGGCGAATTTTACTACGCTCTTGCCCGCCTCGATGCTTAGCGGCGCGCTGTTTTTGCTCATCGTCGATACCGCCGCGCGCAGCATAATGGCGAGCGAAATACCGCTGGGCGTCATCACCTCTCTCATCGGCGCGCCGGTGTTCGTGTATCTGCTCTATAAGAGCAAAAGGGGCTTTTCGTGAGACTTGAGATCAAGAATTTAAGCTGCGGTTACAATGATCGCACCGTGATAGAAAATTTTAACGCTAGCCTCGCGGACGGCGACGTATTTTGCCTACTCGGTAGCAACGGCGTGGGCAAAACGACGACGTTTAAGACGATTTTGGGTTTTTTAAAGCCTCTTGGCGGCGAAATTTTAGCGGACGGCGAAAACGTGCTAGCTATGAGCGACAAACAGCGCGCGCAACTCATCAGCTATGTGCCGCAAGCGCACGTGCCGCCCTTTGCCTTTAGCGTGTTTGACGTCGTGATGATGAGTGCAAACGCGCGGCTTGGAATGTTTGAGCGACCGAGCAAGGAGGACGAGGGCGTAGCTTTGGGCGCGCTTGAAACGTTAAAAATGGGTGATTTTAAGGATAAAATTTACACCGATCTAAGCGGCGGCGAGCGGCAAATGGTGCTGATCGCGCGAGCTTTGGCGCAGCGCTCGAAGGTCATCTTGCTTGACGAGCCCACGGCCAATCTAGACTTTGGTAATCAAATGCGCGTCCTGCGCCAGATAAAGGAGCTTGCCGCGCACGGATACATCGTCGTGATGACCTCGCATCAGCCCGAGCAGGTCTTTTATGTAGGTGCGAAAGTTGCGATGCTGGGGCGCGATAAGAGCTACATCTACGGCGCGGCAAAAGATGTGGTTACGAGCGAAAATCTGCGCGAGATCTACGGGACGGATATAAGGGTGGTGAGAAACGAGATAGAGGGGGAGGAGCATTATTCCTGCGTCGCTATATTGTGACTTTATAGATTGAGACGGCTTGTCTTTTTAAAAAATGGCTCGTCTCGCGAGCGCTTTTAAATGATTTCGTAAATTTCGCCCTGCGATAGGCTATATGCCTTATCTTGGGACGAAATTTACTTCAAAACATTTAAAATCATCTCGCGATACTTCGCCTTATCGTTTTGCGTTCAAATTTGAAGGCGAATTTGCAAATTTTATACGTTGAGATACACATCTTGAAAACGTTAAATTTGACGAGATTAAATTTGCAAATTTAGGCGTGATAGGGCCAATAAATTTAAACTTGCGCGCAGCAACCTCTAACGTGCAGTGGGGTAGGTGGGGGTTTCTGCTTCGCAAGCTCGCAGCTGCAAGCAGACGGGGGCGGGTCTGCTTCTGGCAGTTGCGAGTGCGTAGCACGACGCAAAGGAAGGCGACGCTCTACTTTAGCTTCACTACGTTCGCTACCGTCGCCCTACGGGTTTGAGACCGCTTCGCTCGTAGCTGTAAACAGAGCGTAAGTAGGTCTGCTCTGCTTCGCATTCTGCTCGCAGCTTTTCAAGAAGCAGTTACGAGCCGCAGGCGAAGTAAAGCTCCTTTTACCCCCAAGAAAGGAATTTCAAAAGATGGAATTTGCCGAGTAGTCGTTTTGTGCGAGTAAAATTTTAAAATTTCATAAAGCGCTAAAATTTACGATAAATTTAGAAAAACAAAGGAGCGAAAATGTTTAAAAAAATTCTATTTTTGGCCGCGATGGCGGTTATTTTGCAGGCTAGGGTCGTGCTTGATAGCGACGGCAAGGAGGTTCAGGTTCCGGATGTCATAGAGCGAGCTACGCCGATGATCGGGGCGTTCGTGCAGGTTAGCGCGATGCTGGGTAACGAAGATCGTATCATCTCAGGCGCGACGAGGCTGCCGCCGTTGATGGAGAAAATTTTCCCAAAAATCCGCACGAGCGGCAATCAAAGCGGTATACTGGGTAGCAGCGTCGAGACTCTCATCGCCTCAAAAACGCAGGTGGTGTTCGGTCCCGTGGGGATGATGTTTGACGAAAACGCCAAAAAGCAGCTAGAGGCCGCAAGCATCGCGGTCGTGAAGGTTGATAAGATGTCAAACGTGAAGGAGATTCAGGATAGCTTTAGCAAGATCGCGCAGATCTGGGGCGGGCAGAGCGTGCAGCGCGCAAAAGAATTTAACGCGTATTTCGACGAAAACGTGAAATTCGCAAGCGAACGCACGGCAAAGATCGAGCCTAAAAAGCGCGTTTTGGTGCTAAATTTCAACTCCGGAAATTTTAGTACCATCAGCAGCTCGGACATCGGCGCGGAGTATATAAAAATCGCCGGCGGGATAAATTTGAGCTCAGAGATCAGCAAAGAGGATTTTAAAATTTCAAAGGCGCTAAACGAAGAGCAAGTTATCATTTTTAACCCAGATGTGATAATCACAAACTCGCGTTCCAGCAAGGAGCAAATCGCTAAAAATCCGTCATTTACGCAGTTAAAAGCGGTACGGCAGGGGCAAATTTTCGTCGTGCCTAGCGGCGTGTATCTATGGAGTGTGCGCAGCGCCGAAGGCGCGCTATATCCGTTGTGGCTGGCAAAAGTCCTATATCCTGAAAATTTTACCGAGTTAAATTTAGAAGACGAGGTAAAGAAATTTTATCTCAAATTTTACCGCTACGAACTAAGCGATGAAGAGCTGAGAGGGATACTAAATCCCGGGCTTTAACGCCTTTACGAGTGATAGCTTGCGTTTGCAGATGCCAAACGTGCTTGTGACGCGGATAGCGGATTAAATTACGGCTTTAACTTTTTGCTTTAGTTAAAAGAGTCGTTTCGCCAAGTATGCCTTCAAATAAGCAAAAATAGACAAAGCCCGCCAGCTAAAAGAGCAAGCAGGCTTACTTATCAAATCACGCCCCGACGATGATTTGAGTAGCTTTGATGATAGCCGTTACTTCATCGCCTGCTTTTAAAGATAGGTTTTTAGCGGATTCGTTGGTAACGATAGCGCTTAGCTTATCTCCGCCGGCTATCTCTATATCTACTTCAGCGTTTACCGCACCTTCTACTACTCTTACCACCTTACCTTTTAGTTGGTTGGTAGCGCTTAACTTTAGTTTGTCTTCGCCCTTGGCTACTATGATAGAAGAAGCTTTAAATAGATAAACCACCTTCTTACCTACCGCTAACTCCAAAGCCTTTTGGCTATCTACGGTTACGGTCGCTTTTACCGTCTCTCCGCCTTGTAGCTTTGCTACGATGAGCGAATTTACCGCTCCTTCTCTTACCTCCGTGATTTGAGCTTGTAGTTGATTTCTTGCGCTAAACATTGCGTCTCCTTGTAAATAAATTTGATTTCGTATTAAAATCTTGACGAAATAGTAACGACTTAAACTTCGGCGAAACTTAAAATGAATATATGCAAAAATTTAACTTTATCACTGAAAACGCATACATTAACGATTATCGGAATTTTAGGTATTTTGATAAATGAAGTAGAAAAATTTAATTTCGTAATTTTGAATTTGGGGTAGATGGGTTTTGGGTTAAATTTGAAAAGGGGTGGGAGGGAATGTAAAATTTGATGAGGTATGCCTGCGTAATATTATAGCGACAGCCCAAAAAACTATCTTTAAGATATATGCTAAATTTGCATATATAAATCATCATAAAATACCGATTAAAACGTGGTAAAAAGCATTTAAGTTTTTGCTTGATTTAAGCAAGAATTCACTACAATCAAATCTTAAATTTAGATTTTCAAGCTATCATTTTGCAAAAATTTAAGGAAAATCATGCAACCGATTTTTACGACGCAAATCATCAAATTTAAAGGCGCGCAAAAAAGCGCCGTTGATGATATTTTGGTGCGCGAGATCAAGCTTGAGATCTACATAAACGGCAAGCGTTTCGGCGCGCTGATGGCGACTCCGACCGATCAGGAGGCGCTGGCTGCGGGCTATCTCATCAGTGAAAATTTGATCGCAAGCCCTGCGGATATCGAGAGCATAGAGCTCTCAGACGACGCTTTAAGCGTGCTGGTAAAGGCTAAAATCAACGAAAAACGCCTCGAGCAGTTTGACGAGGAAAAGGTGATAATCAGCGGCTGCGGACGCAGCTCTACGGCAAATATCGACCCTGAGGCTATGGCGGCGCGCGCTATAAAGGCCGAGGTCAAATTTAACAAAGACGAAATTTTGCGCCAGATGGGGCAGTTTTACACGCAGTGCGAGCTTTATGAGATGACGGGCTGCGTGCACACGGCCAAGCTTTTCGTGAGCGGCGAGCAGTTTTATATCGGCGAGGATATCGCTCAGCACAACACGATAGATAAAGCCGTCGGCAAAGCTATACTAGCCGGCGCGCAGCTGCAAAATTCGTTTTTGATGGTGAGCGGCAGGCTAAGCTCTGAAATGGTCGCAAAAGCCGTCATGCACGGCATCCCCGTGCTCGTCTCGCGCACGGCTCCGACTAGCCTCGGCGTCGTGATAGCGCGTAAATTTAACCTCACGCTGTGCGGCTTCGCGCGCGGCGAAAACATAAACGTATATAGCGGCGCGGAGAGAATCTATGAGTGAGCAAATCCAGGGACTCATCGCAAAACTGTTAAATCCAAAGGGTAGGCTAGACTGCGGAGCGGCGTTTAAGATCGCCTCAAAGCTAGGCGTTCCGGTCGGCGAGGTTAGCGACGAAGCCGAAAAAATGGGCGTAAAGATCGACAACTGCGAGCTAGGGCAGTTTGGCGGGCTGGAAAACGGACGTGGCAAATACACCGTGATGACGCAGCTAAAACAGATGACCGACGAAAAGGGCAGAATACTGTGTAAAGACGCTAGAGACGCAGCTGCAGGCGTGGGACTAAAGACCATCCGCGGGGCGCTAAAAGACTATAAAATCGACGTAAAATACTGCCAGCTGGGGTGTTTTAAGGAGAAGAAAGGAAAAAAGATGAGAGTAAAAACCAAAACCTGGATAGAAAACGACGAGGGCGAGCTGATCTTCGGTAAGGGCAAAACCGAAGTCCTAGACGTCATCGCCGAGGTCGGCTCGATCTCAAAGGCCGCCGAAATCCTAGGTATGAACTATAAAAAATGCTGGAATCATCTGCAAATTTTGCAAAAAAATCTAAAAGAGGAGCTCTTTACCACCAAACAAGGCGGCGGCGAGAACGCCGGCACGACGCTAAACGAGCGCGCGCATGAGCTCATAAACGCCTATAGGCAGCTACAAAACGACATCGAGGACTTTGCCGATAAGCGCTTTAAGGAGCTGTTTTTGAAAAAAGACGGCGAGAAAAAGGACTCGGCCAAAGACGACGCAAACGATAAAAAGAAATAAAACCACATCAAATTTAAGGGAGAAAAAATGTACGTAAAACTAAACGATAGGGTCTATCTAAACAAAGACAAGATCACTAGGATAAAGGTAGATAGCGTCCAAGACGGTATCAGGATTCGCTTCTACGAGGGGCAAAATCAGGTCGCTAAAAGCGGACGCTTCGAGAGCGAAGCAAAAGCTATCGAGTGGCTAGAGAAAAATTTTATAAATAAATAAAAATTTCTACCTCTCGCAAAGGGTCGCGAGCCTCTGCGGCTAGCGTCTCTTTGTCTTAAAAACTCGCAACGAACGTTAAATTTGCCGCTTGGCGGTTAAAATTCTACTTTTTAAATTTAGCGCTTAAATTTCCTCCGCAGCGAAGTCGCCGCAAGCAAATATCCGCGCAGAAAATCAAAAATCGCTTTTAAAATTTCCGTTTTTGTTTTGTAAATTTTAAGCTCGCAAACGACGCGAGTAAATTTGACCGATAAATCAAAACGTGTCCTCATCGTTGCTCAAATTTGACTGCGCCTCAAGGCTAAATTTATCTATTTTCCGCGCCAAATTTAGGGCAAAATTTAGCCGTAAATTTTAAAATCAGCCTACAAATTTGCCGCCAAATTTTACGCGCAAATATCTTTTAAATTTGAGTAAATCGCCGCGCGGCAAGTTTTATACAGCTAAGCGCAAATTTAAAATAATAGCCCGCAAAATTAGCTTCAAATTTCCCAAAAAAAGCCCTAAATTTGCGAAAATTTACTATAATTACCGCATCAAATTTAAAGAGTAAAAAATGGCAAATTTAGACGAAATAAGAAAAAATATCATACTAAAACCTGGCGTGCATTATTTTGATTTCGCGGCTTCGGGGCTTGCTTATGAGCCCGTAGAGCGCGAGATAGGCGAAATTTTAAAAACCTACGCCAACACCCACTCCGACAGTAGTTCGAGCGCCATCATCACGCAGCGTCGCTACGAGGGCGCGCGCGCGAGCCTAAAAAAGCTGCTGGGACTTGACGAGCGGTTTTATCTCATCGCTTGCGGACAGGGCGCGACGGCCGCGATCAAGAAATTTCAGGAGCTGCTTGGCATCTATCTACCGCCTGCGACCAGAAGCGCGATCGGCGAGGCAAATTTACGCGCCGCGCAGCTTCCGCTCGTGCTCGTTTCGCCATACGAACACCATTCAAACGAGCTTAGCTTTCGCGAGGGGCTTTGCGACTACCTGCGCGTGCCGCTTAGCGAGGGCGGCGAGATCGATCTGATTGCGCTTGAGCGCATCCTAAAGCTTAACGCAACACGCCGTATCATCGGCTCGTTTAGCGCCGCCTCAAACGTCACGGGCGTCATTAGCGACTATAAAAAGATTAGCGAGCTAATCAGAGCCGCAGGCGGTATCGTGGCCTTTGACTGCGCGGCGCTTAGCTCGCACGCGAATTTAGATTGCGACTACTTTGACGCGATTTTCCTCTCGCCGCATAAGCTACTCGGAGGACCTGCTAGCTGCGGGCTTTTGGCGATCAAAAAGGAGCTGCTTAGCGGTGACGTGCCGACATTTGCCGCGGGCGGAACGGTCGCCTACGCTAACCGCGAAGGACACGTATTTTTGAAAAATCCCGAGCAGCTAGAGGAGGGCGGTACGCCGCCTATCACCGGGCTCATGCGAGCAAATTTGGCCTACGCGCTGCGAAACGAGGTCGGTTTTGAGAGGATAAAAAGTGCCGAGGACGAGCTAGCGCGGCTTTTTGAGAGCGAGCTAGCGGGCATTGACGAGATCATAAACTACGCTCCAAAGGGCGTGCCGCGGCTGCCGATAATTTCCTTTAACGTGCGCGGCGTCTCGGCGTATGATTTCGCCGCGAGCCTTAGCAACGACTTTGGCATCCAGACGCGCGCCGGCGTGATGTGCGCGGGTCCGTACGCTCACGATCTGCTGGGTATCAAGGAGGGGCGCATGCCAGAAAGCAAGCCTGGCTTCGTGCGCGTGAGCCTGCACTACACGCACACCGAGCAGGACGTGTACTATCTCGTGAACGCGATAAAATCCTGCATCAAAAAGCACCGCGAGCTTTGGGGTGAGGAAAAGGCGATGTATGAGATGTTTGGCGGGAAAATTTAAATTTGAGCTGGTTAAATTTGGCTCGTGAAAAGGTCAAATTCGAGCAAATCAAAAATACGCGGTCAAATTTGAAATTTTACGCCGTAAAGATACGGGTTTGGGCGGTCAAATTTGATTAAATTTAAAAAATAAAAAGAGTAAATTTAAGAAAAAAACGGGCGCAAAGCGCGCCCGAATCACGCAAATTTAAGCCATAAATTCGACCCAAATTTGCGCGTAAATAAAATTAGTTCTTGCGAGTATTCGCGTCAGGCGTAAAAAGCGGCTTATCTAGCAGCTTAAAGTCGCCGATAAATTTCTGACCCTCTTCGCTCGTCGCCCACTCGATAAATTTGTTTGCGTTTTCGATGTCGGCCTTAGCGCAGTGCTTCGGATTTACCGCGATTAGCGAGTAGAAGTTCTTTAGGTCGTTGTCGCCCTCGTTGATGATAACCATCTCAGGCACGCCTTTTTTGGTGTCCTCGTACTTGATGTAGGTGCCGCGGTCGGTGAACGTCACGCCCTTTTGCTCGGCTGCCGCGTTGATAGTAGCTAGCATGCCTTGGCCGGTTTGCATGTACCAGCCGTCTTTTTCAGGTACTTCGCCGTTGATTTTCTTCCAGATACCTTTTTCTTTGTTGTCGGTACCTGATTTATCGCCGCGAGAGAAAAATTTGATATTCTCTTTTTTGATCAGCTCAAAGCTCTCTTTTATGTCTTTGCCTTTAAATTTATCCGCGATCGATTTATCGGCGATGACGACGAAGTCATTGTACATTACGGCTTTTCTCTCGACGCCAAAGCCCTTTTCTACGAATTCTTTCTCAACTTTTGGCGAATGCACGAAAAGTATGTCCGCATCGCAGTTTTCGCCTAGTTTTAAAGCCGCTC
This sequence comes from Campylobacter rectus, assembly GCF_004803795.1. Classification (NCBI taxonomy): domain Bacteria; kingdom Pseudomonadati; phylum Campylobacterota; class Epsilonproteobacteria; order Campylobacterales; family Campylobacteraceae; genus Campylobacter; species Campylobacter rectus. Next base: position 741,365 of record NZ_CP012543.1, read on the forward strand.
CAGTGCCTACCGCCGTCCATTTGATATCGACGCCGGTTTTTGCCTTATACGCAGGATAGATCGCGTCTAGCAGCCCCGTGTTATCGGTGCTGGTCGTGGTTGCCATGATGAGTTCGCTATCGCCCGCAAACGCCAAAACGCTCGCAACTAGCGAGCCTAATATTACTTTTTTCATTTTTCTCCTTTTTTAAAAAGTATGCTATTATAGCACATTAAACTAACCTTAGAAATATGCGGAGAAAGAATATTTGGATTTTTTACTAAACGGATTTTTGGAGGCCTTTAGGCTGCTCTTTAGCGGCGACGAGGAGACGTATTCGGCGATCAGGGCGACGCTTTACACTTCGAGCGTTTCGATATTTTTTGCGATTTTAGTCGGCTTTCCGCTTGGATTTACGCTGGGATTTTACGACTTTAGAGGGCGCAGGGCGCTTAGGCTGCTTAGCGATACGGCGCTTGCGATGCCGACTGTTGCGATCGGGCTTATTTTATACGCGTTTATCACGCGAAACGGCCCGTTTGGCGAGTTTGGACTACTTTTTACTCTAAAGGCCGTTATGCTCGGGCAGTTCGTGCTGGCTCTGCCTATCATCATCTCGCTAAGCGCCAGCGTCGTGGAAAATATGGACAAAAAGCACTATCTAACCATCCTAAATTTACGCCTGAGCGCGCCTAGGCTCGTTAGCTGCGTGCTTTACGAGCTAAGATACGCTTTGATGGTGGTCGTAGCGACGGCGTACGGGCGCATCGTGGCCGAGGTCGGCGTTGCGATGATGATCGGCGGAAATATCAAATACTTCACCCGCACGATCACGACCGCGGTGTCGCTGGAGACGAACAAAGGCGAGTTTGCTATGGGTATCGCGCTGGCTTTGGTGCTTATCTTTATCGCGTTTGCCGTAAATTTGGCGATACATGCGCTAAAAAGGCTTGATAGATGAAATTTGATAAATTTAAAAAATTTATGCTCGCAAAAAGCTGGCTAGGCGCGTCAAATTTGAGCCTTTTGTTTAAATTTAACGAGAAAGGCGCGCAGTGATAAACGTTAGAGATTTACGCCTAAACTACGGCGCGAGCGAGATTTTAAACATCCCGCGCCTTGATATCGACGTTAGCAAAATCACCGCGCTAACGGGTAGCAACGGCAGCGGCAAAAGCACGCTAATGCGAGTGATGTCGTTTTTACAAAAGCCAACTAGCGGCGAGGTGCGGCTGTGGGGAAGCAGCGCGCCTAGTCTAAATTTGCTGCGCGATGTTAGCGTTTTGCTACCAGAACCCGCGCTTTTAAAACGCTCCGTGAGGGAAAATTTTAGAGCCGTTTTAAAAAGCCGCGGAGTACTGGGAGAATTTGACGAGCGAGCGAGCGAGGCGTTAAATTTGGTCGGGCTTGACGAGAGCTTTTTAAACAAGCGCCACTTTGAGCTTAGCTCGGGACAGACGCAGCGCGTTAGCTTTGCGTTAAATTTGGCGCTTAGATCGCGGCTTTATCTACTCGACGAGCCGACAAACAGCGTAGATGTGGGTACCTCAAAGCTTTTCGGCAAAGCGGTGCTTTATATGCGGCAAAGATACGGCTGCGGCTTTGTGATCGCTAGCCACGACGACAAATGGCTAAGCGCGGTCGCCGAAGAAAACGTCTTTTTGCACAAGGGTCGCGTGTGCGAATTCGAGTACAAAAATATATTTGACGCGCGGGACGGGGTTTTAAAATTTGACGAAAATGCGAGCGTAAATTTGCCGCAAAATTTACGTAACGCCGTAAAGATCGCCGTAAATCCAAGCAAAATAACGCTAAGCAAAACGCCGATAGAAGGCTACTTGGGCGGCATCTTGCACTCGGTTTCGCTCTATCTTGGCAAAGATCTTTTGGTAAAAATCAAAATCGGCGACTTTTTGATAAAAACTCTGGCGCCCAATTCGCAAAAATTTAATATCGGCGAGAGTATTTATTTTAAATTTGACGAAGGAGCGTTTTTGGGGCTTGAATGAGCCTCAAATTTTGCAAATTTCGCTCCTGATTTTAAATTTAGGCTCGTTTAACGCCCGTTAAAATAGCCGAGTTAAAAGTAAATATCAAAATGTGGCGCAAATGCGAGATATATGCGTAAATTTCATATTTCTTTTACCCCCTAAAATTCGCTACAAGTAATATGCAATTAAGGCATATTTAAGCGTATATTAATTTTTTTAATTTATTTTTTTTTAAGTATAAGAAATAAGCCAAAAAGTAGTATAGTTTCACAATCGAGAAAAATCTCAAAAAATAGACGAAAATGATAAAGGAAGGCGATGACTAGCAAGGGCGAATTTGCGGCGGGACGCGGGCTTTACTACTCGCTATTTTCGCGTTTTTTCGTTTTTAGCCAAGACGCCGATAGATTTAGCGGCGTAAATGCGATGCTAGGCCTTGCCTCTGCGCACGCTCTAAACGAAGAATCGGCCGCCGCGATAATGCGCATACAGGCAAGATTCGACGAGAAAAATCCGCAAAATTTAGCGGATGAATTCGATGAAATTTTCCACGCTCCGCCAAGTCCGCTTAGAAACTCGCTGTCGTACTACGACGAGGGCTACGAGGTTGGACACGCCTGCGCGAAAGTGCGTAAAATTTTAGCCCGCACAGACCTTAGACGCGACGAGGCAAAATTTAAAGAAAACGAAGACAACGTGGGTTTCGTGTTTGCGCTGATGAGCGAATTTATCGCGCGCGAGGGCGAGCGTGAGCTATACGGCGAGCTTGAGGAGCAGCTTTTTAAAGAGATCATAAATCCAAACATCGACGAGTTTATAGAGGGCCTTTTTAATCACGAAAGCAGCGAAATTTACAAAGACGTCGCGGTATTGTTGCAAGGATTTATCGAGTTTGAACGCGTGGTTTTAAGCGCGCCGCGTCCTATAAATCAAGGCGAAAATAAAAAGACTTTGGACGGAGTTTCAAGATCTGAGGCCATAAGAAGGCAAAAAAACCGAGTGAGAAAGCTAAAAGCTATGGAGGAAGAAAATGCAAAAAAATAGGCGAGAATTTCTAAAAAAAGCCGGCATCGCGGGAGCGGTAGCGGCTACGGCCGGAGCCATAACGGTTACGGCGTCAAACTTAAAATACGGCAAAAGCAAAAAGACCGAAGTGCTATACAAAAGAAGCAAAAGCTGGGATCTATACTACGAACAAGCGAAATAATAAAATTTAAGAAAGGATAAATATGTCTGAGGCAAATTTACGTCTTATGCCCCACTCAAACGCAGTCGGGCGAAGATCGTTTTTAAAAATGGCCGCGCTAGCGGGCGTAGCGAGCGGTATGAGCGGACTGCATGCCAGCGGCGTAACCAGAAGCGCGACTCAAGAAGAGAGGGCAAATCCGTTTCCAAACTCTAAAATCGTAAAAACCGTTTGCTCGGTTTGCTCCGTGGGATGCGGAGTGCTAGCCGAGGTAGAAAACGGCGTTTGGGTACGCCAAGAAGTAGCCCAAGATCACCCGGTAAGCGCTGGTGGCCACTGCTGTAAGGGCAGCGACGTCATCGATATGGTGCGCTCTCACTGCCGCGTGAAATATCCGATGAAAAAGGTGGGCGGCAAGTGGAAACGCATCAGTTACAAAGATGCGCTTGACGAGATCGGCGCCAAACTAAAAGCATATCGCGAGAAAAATCCCGAGCAAGTGATGTTTCTAGGCTCTGCAAAAGACAGCAACGAGCAAAGCTACTACATCAGCAAATTTACCGCGATGTTCGGGACGAACAACCTAGATCACCAAGCTAGAATTTGACATAGCGCAACAGTCGCCGGTGTGGCGAATACGTGGGGTTATGGAGCTATGACGAACCACCTTGGAGATATCCAAAACGCGAAGTCTATCTTTATAATCGGCTCAAATCCGGCCGTAAACCACCCGGTAGGATTTAGACATTTTCTAAAAGCGAAGGAAAATAACGGCGCGAAGCTGATCGTGGTCGATCCAAGATACACGAGAACTGCGGCAAAGGCCGATTATTTCGCTCAAATTCGCCCAGGCACGGACATACCTTTTATTTACGGTATGATAAATTTGATCTTTGAAAACGGCTGGGAAGATAAGAAATTTATAGATGACCGCACGTACGGTATCGACGAGATCCGCAAAGAGGCCGCAAAATGGACGCCCGAAGCGGTCGAAGATGTGACGGGAGTACCGGCTACGACGCTAAAAGAGATAACCGAAGTTTATGCTAAAAACCGCCCGGGATCGGTCGTCTGGGCGATGGGTCTAACTCAGCACACCATAGGTAGCTCAAACACTCGTATCGCTCCGATCTTGCAACTAGTGCTAGGAAATATGGGCGTAAGCGGCGGCGGCTGTAACATCCTGCGCGGTCACGACAACGTCCAAGGCGCCAGTGATATGGCAAACGCGCCCGATAGCTTGCCCGGATACTATCCTAAAAACGAAGCTACGTGGAAATATTTCGCCAAAATGTGGCAGGTGGATTACGAGTGGCTGCAAGGAAATTTCGTAAAACCTGAATGGATGTTTAAGCCGGGATTTACGCTAGCTCGTTGGTGGGCGGGCGTGCTTGACGGCAAAAACGGCAATGACCCGGTTGAAAACGCAGGAGATAGCCTAAAAGCGCTAATCGTCATCGGTAACGGTATCACCTCGACAGCGCAACAAGTAAAAGTGCAAGAGGGCCTTGACGGCCTTGAGCTTTTGGTGCTGCTTGATCCTTTCGTAAATGACGCGGGCGTAATAACGAACAAAAAAGACGACGTATATCTACTACCTGCTGCGACGCAGTTTGAGGGATGCGGCACGGTCGTAGCCACAAACCGCAGCGGCCAGTGGAGAAGCCAGGTGGTAGAGCCGCTTTTTGAAAGTATGCCCGATCACGAAATTTTATTTGAGCTTGCAAAGAGAATAGGCTTTTACGACGAGCTAACTCGCACGATCAGAGACTCCGAGGGCAAGATCGAGTGGCCTGAAGCAGCTACTCGCGAGATCGCTAGCATCGTAAAAAGCATCGGTCTAACTGGCTGGACTCCGGAGCGTCTAAAACGCCATCAGGCTAACTGGGATAAATTTGACGAAAAAACGCTAATGGGCAAAGAGGGCACCGAGGTAGCGGGCGAATACTACGGCTTGCCGTGGCCTTGCTGGACGGAAAAGCACCCTGGTAGTCCAAATTTATACGATATAAATAGGCCGGTAATGCAAGGCGGTATGGGCTTTAGAAACCGCTTCGGCCTAGAGCATAACGGCGTAAATCAGCTAGCGGGCGACGGTAGCGCGCCTGTAGGCGGAGCGCAAAGCGGCGGATATCCGGAGATCAAAAAAGATAACATCGAAAAGATACTGGGCATCACGCTAACAGACGAAGAGCGCGAAAAAATGGGCGCAACGTGGGCGACCGACGGTAGCGGCATAATCGCCGAAAAATGTATGGAAAAAGGCATCGCTCCGTACGGCAACGCAAGAGCCAGAGCGGTAGTTTGGACCTTCGTCGATCAGATACCGCAGCACAGAGAGCCGCTACATACGCCTCGCCAAGACCTTGCGCAGAAGTATCCGAGCTTTGAGGATAAGCCGAATCACTACCGCGTATTTACGAAATACAAGAGCCTGCAGTTAAGTAAGGACTTCTCGAAAGAATTCCCGATAAACCTAGTCACCGCTCGTCTCGTAAATTTTAGCGGCGCGGGTATGGAGACGCGCGCTAGTATGTATCTATCGCGTATCACGCCTGAGATGTTTGCGGATATCCACCCGGAGCTTGCGGCTAAACACGGCATTAAAGACTGGGATTTCGTATGGATTCATTCACCTGAAGGCACGAAAATCAAGGTGCGCGCTAGAATCGTACCGTCGGTCAAGCCCGATATGATTTTCTTGCCGTTTCACTGGGCGGGACACATGCAGGGCGTCGATATGACGGGCAATTTCCCTGACGGCACGAAGCCTTATGCGGTAGGCGAGAGCGCAAATACCGTCACCAACTACGGCTACGATATAGTCACTCAAATCCCGGAAACAAAAGGCGGTCTATGCCGCATAGAAAAGGCGTAAAATGAGCGAATTTAACGATAACAATAGACTTAAATTTTACTGCGACGACGATAGATGTATCGACTGTAACGGCTGTGCGGTTGCTTGCGACGAAGCTCACGAGCTGCCTCTAGGCATCCGCCGCCGCCGCGTCATCACGCTAAACGAGGGCGTACCCGGCAAGGAAATTTCGACCTCGATAGCCTGCATGCACTGCGAGGACGCGCCGTGCTCGCTGGTTTGCCCGGTCGATTGCTTTTATATCAGAGCAGACGGCGTCGTACTACACGACAAAGATATCTGTATCGGCTGCGGATACTGCCTATACGCTTGTCCGTTCGGCGCGCCTCAGTTTCCTAGCGAGGGAGTATTCGGCTCGAAAGGCTCGATGGATAAGTGCACGATGTGCGCGGGCGGTCCGGAGGCGACGAATAGCGAAGTAGAGCGCGAGGAATACGGTCAAAATAGAATTTCCGAAGGCAAAGTACCGGTCTGCGCTGCGATGTGCTCGACAAAGGCGCTGCTAGTAGGCGAATCGGCGATGATAGAGAAGATCTACGGCGACAGAGTCAAGGCTCGCGGCTACGGCTTTAAAGACCTAAAACAAACTCTGACATGGAAGCTTGCTTATTATGCCGGCGACAGGTTAAAATACAGCTTCTAAATTTAACCGCTCCGCTCGCTTTGCGGGGCGCGATAAGCGCTATATCTACGGTGCGGCAAAAGAGGCGGTCGCAAGCAAGATACGGGCGGTAAAATGAGATAGAGGGGGTATTATTTATGTATCGCTATCTTAATAATTTTATAATTTTAGCGGCTTGTCTTTTTTGTCCCATACTTCGTTACTTTTAAATTTGGCTCGGTTATTACTCGTATCAAAAGGGCTCGATCCAAAATAGTAAATCCGACGGTTTAATAACCGTCCGAGGACTAAAAAGCTAGAGCGGATGGGTTTTGCCTGCCCGCTCTATAAAACTTTCATTTACATTCGGTCTTTAAAATTTAGTAAATTTCTTTAAAACAACAACATAATTTACGCCGCCTCGCATCTCGCTTTAATGTTTAGTTTGAAATTTTGCCCGCTCGACCCAATGTTGCAAGAAATCATTGCGGCTTATAGTTAAAGTGTCGATATCGAAGTATTTTTGCGAGCCTCATTGACCGGTATTATTATTTTTTCTTTTGCGGATATGTTATCGAAACTATGGTTGCGCTCAAGACGGCCTGATTACATTTGCGCCGGGCAGTTTAAATCGCCGACTAAATTCGTTCGGCTTTTACGCACCCTTTTTTGAAAAATTCCTTTGAAAGTTTTTTAGCTTGTCTTGAGACTACATAAATACCGATAAAATAAAGCTTTGACATACGCCCCCTCATTTTTGTAAAAATCTAAAAATCTGCTATAATTCCCGCGTATTTTATAAATTTAAACAAGGAGACGATATGTCAATTACCAGCATCGACATCAGTGCTTTATATATCACTATGTTTAACAGAGTTCCCGAAGGCGCGGGACATAAATTTTGGTTTAATCTTGCAAAGAAACAAGGCCTAAACACGAGCCAAGTAGCCCAGCAGATGTTAAATTCCACCCCTGCCCAGGAGTATTTTGCGGGTAAAAACTCAAACGAAGACTTCGTAAATCATATCTACTCGAATTTATTCGGTAAAACCATAGCCCAGGATCCTAAGGGTTCCAAATTTTGGATAGATAAGCTAAAAGAAGGCAACTCAAAAGCTTTCGTGGTATCTGAGATGCTAAAAGCTGCTATGAGCAATACCTATACCAAACCCGAAGAACTTAAAGCCCAAAAACTATTCTTAAATAAATTAAAAGCTGCCGAGATAGCTCATAAAGCTATAGAAAACGTTCCAAACAGCGGAAGCATAACAGAAAAGATAGCAAGCTTTGCCAATATACTGAAAAATATCAAAGACACCAGCACCCCTACCCAGATAGCCCAGGTCATAAAACAAGAAGCCCTAAAAGGAAATTTGACTGTATTAAACAGTCATCAACTGGCCCAAATCACAAAATCCATATTCCCGTCCGTAGATGCGGATGCACTACAAAAAGCTCTGGATAACACTACTGCTACTACCGATATATATGAAGAAGGAGGAAGCACTCCTACCCCTCCTACTCCTCCTACCCCTCCTGCTCCTACCCCAAATCCTGGAGGTGGAAGCTCAGGCGGAAGCAATAACCCAAAACCTCTAACTCCGGAAGAACAAAAACAAAAAGCAAAAGAAGAGGCCGTAAAACAAGCAGAAGAAAACCTACAAAAAGCAAAAGAAGCGGCCGAGCAAGCCAAAAAAGATGCCGATATAGCAAAAGAGATCAAAGAAGCCGTCGAACATGCGATAAATAACCACAACGGCATAAAACAATACGCCCTAAACCATATCCAAAACAAGATAGATGATCCATCTACTACCGATAAACAAAGAGAAGCTCTGGAAAAAGCAAAAGATATAGTAAGCAAGCTTGGCAGAACATTGGATCAAAAAAATCTCGATGAAGCGAAAGATAATGCAACGATAGCCGATAAAACAAAAGATGTAGCAGGCAAACAAGAAAAGGTAGCCGAGAAGCAAGTAGATCACGCAAAAGCCGTAGCCAAAGAAACCCCTCTACTGGATGCGGTTAAAAAGGCATATGAGGATAAGGTCAAAGCCCAGAGCGAACAAGCTATAGCCAAAGTTTTGAAAGAAAAGATCGACGAAAATTCCAAAATATATGTGATTAAAGAGGAGATAGAAATATCCAACGAATTAACATACCAACAAAAATTAGCAGCCAAAGCCAAGCTGGATGCATGGGCTAAAGAGCTGAATTTAAATTCCGGAGATAATCCAAATGATGCCCTAAAGGCTAAAGCCGATGCAAACAAAACCGCCGCCGATACCAAAGCCGCCGCCGCCGCTAAAGCATATCAAGACGGCAACAAAGGAGCGCTACCCGATTATGCTAACAATAAAAAAGCGATCGAGGATACTACAAAAGATGTCGCCCAAGCTAAATCCGCCGCCGCTACTGCCATAGTCGCCCTAAAAAAAGCCAAGGAAGATATCGCTAAAGCAAACCTGAATAAAGATCCTGACAACGAAGAGCTCAAAGCCGCTTTGCAAAAAGCGCAATCCGAGCTGAAAAACGCGCAGGCCGAGCTGGAAAAAGCAAAGATGGCGGAAAAGATTGCAAATTTAGATACCGTAGAGCTCAAAAAAGTAGGCGACACAAACGTCTATAAAAGCGAAGACGGAAAATACACCGTGGATCTCGGTAGCGATAAGGTAGCCGAAGGAAAAGCGCTTGTAGTAGGCAAAGACAATAAACTATACGAGGTAGATGAAAATGCCGCCGATGGCCCTAAATATACAGATAAGCCGCTCCTAAAATCAAACGACAAGGGCGGCACTATTTATAAAGGTGGAGTAGAGCAGTTTAGCTTCCTCTCAAAAGACGGTAATGCCGTAGCCGCTCTCAAAGGCGACGGCCCAAATAAAGCCAATGGCTTTATACTAAAACCGGGCGTCAAAGCTGACTACGATACGATGTCAAAAGCGGAGTTTGATTACGCTGCCGGTAAATTTAAGGCAAACGGCGCCGAGCAACAAACCTATAAAATCGAAACCGAAAAAGCTCCTTCGCCTCATAATCCGGATAATCCTCGCTATAACATAACCAAGATCAAAAATTTTGAAGGAAGAGACTATGATTTTCAAGATGATAAGCCTATCCTGGACGGTGATTTTAAGATCACGGGCGCTAAAGACTTGAATGACGACCTAAAGATCCCTCTCATAAACGGCAAGATATATGCGGGATACGTAGGCGACCACGATAACGACTACGATAACGGCAAGAATATGTACCGTGTCTACACCGACGGTAAAATAATATCAAACGTATATTAAAAGACACCAAAAATATCGGCGAACTAAATTACAACTTTGATGCCGACGAAAAAGTCGAAAGCATTACAAAATTTGATTTCACCTATATCCTAAAAGATCGCAAGACCTTCAAAGAGGCTCTTGAATTAACAAAAGATCAGGCTACTCTACAAGACGCTCTAAACAAAGCAAGCTCTACCGTCTTGGAGGGTTCGATTGTTTATACATTGGATGATGACGGCAATGTAAAATCCGTAAGGCTTTTTAATAAAAACGAGCTGACGGCAAAAGGCTCTACCCCTTTTAATCCCAAGACTATATATAATGATTTGAAAATAGACAAAATCAAATTTGCAAGCGGAGAGGAATTTAAGCTCGCCGGCGATCATACGTATGGTAAGGCTAAACATTATCAAAAGGTTGCCGATAAATTTTTGTTAGAAGGTCCGGACGGCTATGTAAATAGCGTATACGAAAAAGACGGGCATAAAGTCGTAGTCACGGATGTGGAGGGCGGATACAAATACACCCTCACCGAAACCAAAGATGGCAAGAAAGTATCCGAAGAAAAGCTCGATAAGGGCATACTAAAGACTATCAAATACGATGCCGACGGAACTACCGTAAAGAGCGTGGAGATGGAAGATAAAAATGGCGACAGCGACACTAACGTAAGCGTAAATGACGATCCGACCGATCTTACGGATACGAAAAAGGTCAATATCAACGACCTCAACACCGGAAAAGTTACCTTTAAAGGTGTAGAAACGATTTATGTCAAATCAACCGCCAACGCCCTTGACGGAAAAGGCTTAGACTATCTAAACAAGAGCGGAGCTAAGGAGATCGAGCTTGCTTCAAACCTTACTTTAAAAAATGAAGGCGGCGGTGAGCTTGATCTTGGCAAGATAAAGTATGGCAACTATAAACTTACGATCGAAACGGGTAACACAAAGTCCGATACTATCAAATTCGGCGCCAAGCAGCTGGCAGGAGACAAGCTAAATATAAACGGCTTTGAGCAGACGCAAGATAAAGTGGATTTTAGTGCGCTGGGAGCTACCGATAAAAATGTAACCAAAGTCGCATCAAACGCAGGTCAAGAGGCGTCAAACGGTAAAATTTACACTACCACGGTAGATGAGAATATCGCAGGTAAAGACTATGCGAACGGCAATTTCGATGAGTTGTTCGGCAACGGCAAGACATTTAAAACGACTATCACCCAAGACGGAAAATCCATAGTAGCCGTCAAAGGAAACGACGTCACCAAGGTATATCAAGTAAATGATACAAACCATAACGGCACGATAGATAGCAACGAAGTGAAGTTGGTAGGCACCTTTGAGAGCAATGTCGAGCTTGGCGACGCCAACATCGCTTAAATTTTTTAGTCCGTCGTCCCTTGGCGACTTAAATATAGCTTAGCGGTGTTGAGCTTAGCTTTAGCAGCGCTGAGCTTAGCGACTTAGCTTGGAGGTGCCTAGCTTGGCGACTCCGACGTCGCTTGAGCCTTTTAGTCCGTCGTCTTTTGGCGGCGGACTTTTTAAATATCCTTAAAATTTACGAAACGCAAACCGTGTCGCGACAAATTTAACCGCCGCGCGGAAAAACTCGCTCAAATTTATAAATTTGCATAAATCAAGATACAGGCCGTCACGTATGACGTAGCCCGCTAGAACTTAAAATTTAGCGCAAATTTTAAGCGGATCTCGCGTCGCTACCTCGCTGCGGCGTTTGTCGCCTCGTCGCCCGGTATTAACCGCCCGCTAACGTCTCCATCTATACAAAGCCCTTAAAATTTGCCCCTCGTTAGAACGATAAATTTAACCAAATCCCAAAGATAAATTTGCCGTCAAATTTATCCCGCCGATCACCCGATTTGCTAGTGCGTAGTAGCTACTCTTGGATCGTGATGCCGACACGGCTTAGTAGCAGCCTGGAAGCGCCTAGCTTGGCGACTCAGCTTGGAAGTGCCTAGCTCGGCGACTCCGATGTCGCTTAAATTTTTCAGTCCGTCGTCTTTTGGCGGCGGACTTTTTAAATATCCTTAAATTTAACCTCAAAATCCAAAGATATAAAAAATATTCACGATAAATTTTGCTATAAATTTACCTACGATAGGTTCGTTTAATCGGTCAAATTTAGCCTGCTTGCAAATTTAACCCGTCAAACGAAAACGTATGAATTTAACGGCAAATTCATCTCCTTTAGCTTTGCTTTAAATTTTATGGCTCAAGACGAGTAAATTTAGCCGCCGCTTTTATTTTTCGTGGTTTATCTCGGTCGCGTTAAATTTTGTTTAAAGCGGGAAACTCGCCAAACGGTCCCGTTAAAGGCAAGACGAAAATTAAGCCGCAAAATTTGAGTAAATTTAAAAACCTGCTAAGAAAATTATCGCGCCTGCTTTGTGAGCGATAATGAAAGCGTTTTGGCTCAAATTTGCTTTAGCCCACGCCTCTAGCCGCTCACCCGGTTTTGATGTTTGCGGGGCGGAGTTTAGATATTTATTTGCGCTTTTAAGCAGGCAGCGTTGTGACGAAGCGACATAGCCGCGCGCGATATAAATTTGTAAATTCGTCTTTTAAAATCGAGTTTTATAAAAAATGTTTTTTAAGTTATAAATTTAAGTAAATAGTTGCCAAAATATCATCATTGGCTAAAATTTGATATTTCTATGTTTGATAAATTTGAACTAAAAATATATGCCATATCCCTAAAAAAACGAGATAATTGTTATCAAATAAAATTTATATCGAGATAAAAAATTTACGTAAAATTTACGTAGTTTTTTTAAGATTTCATCAAAATTATTTCGAAAAGGGAGAGAAAATGGATACTTCGAGACGAAATTTCTTAAAAGCATCCACCGCTACGGGCTTGTTTGCGATGACTTACGCGCCCGGCACTCTAGGCGCGGTCGGAGCCAAAGCCTTGCAAGGCGGCGATAAGACCGTTTATAGTTTTTGCGAGATGTGCTCTTCTCGCTGTCCCATCGAGGCCAAGGTCGTAGACGGCAAAAACATCTTCATCCAAGGCAATCACAAAGCGAGCGGCACGGCAACATCCGTGTGCGCTAGAGGCGGTAGCGGGCACAATCAGCTCTACGATCCGCAGCGTCTAGTTAAGCCCCTCATCAGAGTAGGCGAGCGCGGCGAAAACAAATGGCGCGAGGCGGGCTGGGACGAGGCGCTGGATCTGGTCGCTAAAAAAATGCTCGAGATCAAGGAAAAATACGGCGCGCAGAGCTTTGTATTTACGGCAAAATCGAGCCAAACGCACAAGCTAATGACCACTTTTGCCAGCGCATACGGTTCGCCGAACTGTTTTTCTCACTTTTCCTGTTGTCCGATCACTTATCAGATGGTGTGCGAGCATATGTATGGCGACGCGAAGCTAAAAAGGGACTTTTCAAACGCTAAATATATCGTAAATTTCGGTCACAATCTCTTTGAGGGTATCGTGATAAGCGATACCAAAAAGCTAGCCGCCGTAGCCGAAAGAGAGGACGCAAAGCTGCTGGTGCTCGATCCTAGATTTAGCGTCGTAGCGGGCAAGGCCGACGAGTGGCTACCTGTAAAACCGGGCACCGATCTGGCCTTTGTTTTAGCGCTTATTCATACGTGGATAAAAAACGACACCTACGATAAAGAATTTATAGAGAAATTTACGATCGGATTTGATAAGGTCGTAGAAGCAACCAAAGACACCACGCCGCAGTGGCAAGAAAAGATCACGGGAATACCCGCAAAAACGGTCGAGCGCATCGCGGACGAAATCTGGAAAGCAGCGCCCAAAGTCATCATCGACTGGGGTCATAAAACCACCACCGCAAAGGCCGAATACATCCGCACTCGCGCGATAATGACGGCAAATGCGATGATGGGTAACTGGGAGAAAAAGGGCGGAATATTCGGAGGAAAGAAGGCTAAATTTTACAACAAGCTAATCGGCGAGGAGCTAATCCCTGAAATAACAAACCCGGACTCCGCGATAAAAGTGCCAAAGGTGCCTAGGATAGACGCTGCGGGCGAAGACGGAAGAAATAAATTCGTCAGCAGAAGCCACGGCGTTTTGATGGAAATACCAAACGCGATACTGAGCGAGAAACCTTATCCGGTAAAGGGCTGGTTTAGCATCAGGTTTAACCACCCGATAAACGTCGCCGGCACGGACAAAACGATAGAGAGCCTTAAAAAGCTTGAATTTATCGTAAGCTCGGACGTATATATGAATGATTTTTCTATCTACGCCGACGTCATACTGCCCGAGAGCACATATCTGGAGCGAGACGAAGGTATCGAGGATAAATCTGGTCAAAAACCGGCATATATGATAAGAAATAAAGTCGTAGATCCCGTAGGCGATACCAAAAACGGCTACGATATCTTTAGAGAGCTGGCTCGCAGGATGAAAATAGACGAGCAGTACTCGGCAAATACGATGGACGAGTGGCGAATGAAACAAGTAAAAGGCAATGCCGAGCTCTTGGCCGCGCTCGTTAAAGACGGCTACGTCACGTGGAAGGTGCCGGGAATTTTACTAAGAGAAAAAGACAGCGTAAAAGGGCTGGTGAAAAAGTATCCGAGTGCCTCGCAGTTTGTCGGAGAGGACGGACTGATGGAGTCTCAGGTCAAATTTAAAACCGAAAGCGGCAAGATCGAGCTCTTTAGCGAAAAGGTCGAAAAGCAGTTCCCCGGATTTGGCTGTTTAAATACTCTTGGTATGGACGTTTACGGCGGACACGAGCTATGCTTGATGACGGGCAAAACCCCTATCCACACCAACGGACATACGCAAAACGTGCCGTTTTTAAACGCTCTTATGAGCGATTCGCCGGTCTGGGTGCATCCGAAAACCGCCGCAAAATACGGTATAAAAACGGGAGATAAAATTTTCTTGCAGAATAAATTTTCAAAAGATAAGGCTACCGTTTTCGTCACCGAGGGCATCAGGGAGGATACGCTGTTTTTGTATCACGGCTTTGGGCACGTGAGCGCGGGACTAAAGCGCGTAAACGGCGTAGGAACCAATCAAAGCAAGCTACTGGATCCTAGCTACGGCGAGGTTTGCTCGACTATGGTGACTAACGTCGGCGTGGATATAGTAAAGGCATAAGGATAAAAGATGAGAAAAGAATACAGACTAATACACAACGAAAATCTTTGCATAGGTTGTCAAGGCTGCTCGGTAGCTTGCAGAAGCGAAAACGCCGTGACCGACGGCGTATATAGGCTGCAAGTGCAAACGAAGGTAAGCGGTAAATTTCCGAATTTGAAGATGGATTTTATAAGGCACAGCTGCGCGATGTGCGATGATGCGCCGTGCGTGAGCGTGTGTCCGACGGGAGCGAGCTTTCAGACCGCAGACGGGCTGGTGCTGCTAGATCGCTCCACCTGCGTATCTTGCAAATACTGCATCCTGGCCTGTCCGTATGACGCTCGCTACGTCGAGCCAAAGACGGGCGAGATAGACAAGTGCACCTTTTGCTTTGAAACCAGAGTCAGCCTAGGCGAGAAGCCGGCTTGCGTCACCGTTTGTCCGACAAACGCTCTGGCATTTGGCGATATAAACGATCCAAAAAGCGAAGTAAGTAAAATTTTAAATATCAAATCTCACTACTATCCTAAAGCCGAGCTTAAAACGAAACCGAGGCTTGCTATGATAGCTAACCGCAAAGGAGGAAGCCATGAATAATATGTGGGGAAGCGTAGCTCAATATAACGAAATTTACTGGCCGTGGCCGATAGCGGTTTATCTGTTTTTGGCGGGACTTTCTGCGGGGGCGATGATGGTGGCCTTGCTTGTTAAGTGGAACTATCATAAAAAGCAAGACGATAGCATCTGGGACGCGATGGTAAAAGCCGGAGCCATCGTAGCTCCGATAACTATTTGCGTGGGACTTGCGCTTTTGGTGCTTGACCTTGGCAAACCACTTAGTTTTTACTGGATTTTGATAAAGTATAACTTCGGCTCGGTTATGTCCATAGGTGTGGCCTTGCTGCTTCTTTATACGCCGTTTGCGTTTTTGTTTGCGATTATCATCTTTGAAGAAGAGATAGAAAAATACGGCTTTTTAGCGCTTTTGCGCCCGATTTCCAGGCTCATTCGCTCATTTGCGCCGCTTTCAAAGACTATCGAGACGTTACTGTTTATCCTAGCTATCGGCGTGGGCGTCTATACGGGCTTTTTACTTAGCGCGATAACGAAACTCCCGCTTTGGAATACGCCGATTTTGCCGATTTTATTCCTGACTTCGGGCTTTAGCTCCGGTATCGCAGCAAATATCCTGGTCGGACTTTGTTGCTTCAAGCACCTTATCCACGAAGAAAACGTAAAATATCTTTTAGTCTTGGACTTAAGAGCCGTGCTTTTTGAGATACCTCTCATCGCGGTTTTATTTTTGGGACTATATTTCGAGGGCGGAGCGAGTGCGCTCGCGGCAAAGCAAGCGCTCACTACGGGGCAATACGCGCTTATATTTTGGCTTGGCGTCGTAGGACTAGGGCTCTTGACCCCTATCGCGATAGCTCTGACGGCTCTAAAAAATCACGCGTATAGAGTAGGCTACATCGTAGCAAACTCGCTTGTCGTCATTTGCGGCGTCGTGATGCTAAGATACTACATCGTTTATGCGGGTCAAATTTTCACCGGCGCGTGAAATTTAGACTAAACTAGATATATTAGGCTCGGCTTAAAACTCGCCGAGCCTTTTTAAATTCAGACGAACTCAAATCTTTTTTAGCTATTATCCTAACTTAAATATTACGATAAAATTCGGAGAATTTATGAAAATTTTACTGCTTGAGGATGACTTTGCATATCGCCAAAGCGTTAGCGAGTATCTGCAAAGCATCGGCTACGATGTAGATGAAGCCGCAAACGGTCAGATCGCCTGTGATAAGATCGCGGCAAATTTTTACCATTTGCTGATCCTTGACATCAAGGTGCCGCACATTAGCGGACATGAAGTCATAAAATACGCCAAAGATATCGGCTATGAGGCGCCCATAATGATAATGACCTCGCTTGTGGATATAGACGATATGGCGGTTGGATACGAGCTGGGCTGTAACGAATATCTAAAAAAGCCGTTTGAGCTTGCCGAGCTAAAATTTAGAGTAAATGAGCTTATGCGCAAATATCACGGCAAGGATGATAAAAATTTAATAGCGATTGATCAAAATTTTAGCCTGGATATAGTCAAAAAGCGGCTTAAATTTAAAGGCGAGCCCGTCGAACTAAGTACGAAAGAATTTGAGATAATCGAGTGTTTGCTCTTTCATAAAAACAGCTTCGTAGGTATCGAAAGGCTGCGCGCCGAAGTGTGGAACGACAAAGAAATCGATCCTGCCGACGTGCGTATGCACATACTAAAGATCCGCCAAAAAACGACGCCTCAGTTTATAAAATCAGCACGCGGACTAGGCTACAAAATAGATGTCGAAAAACCTTAAAACCCCTATTTTAGCCACTCTCATCATCATGGTTTTGTTTATATTTCAAAGCTATGAGATTATAAATTTAAGCTCCAAGGACGAATACTCTAAAAATATATTTGAGCTGCTTGAATACGAAGGCAAAATCCGCAAAGCGCTAGACGCAAACGAAACTCTGCCCGTGTCGCTCATTTACAAATACGGAATTTTTAATCTGAAAGAAAGAAAAGTCGTTTCAAATTTAGATGCGCGCCCCAGCGATTTTAAATTTATCACTCGCCAAGAAAATGGCTATCTTTTTTACAAGACCTATTTTAGCGTGGAGAGCGAGTTTTATTATCTCGTGCTAGCTAAAAAGCAAAATAACGCAAGAATTTTATTTATCACGGCCCTTACGCTCACTTTTGCTTTGGCGGTCGTATTTTTTACGCTTTATTTATCATTTATCAGCGGCATTAAGCCGTATAAAGACGCTAAGAAATATATGAATAACTTTTTTAACGACGCGATGCACGAGCTAAAAACTCCGCTCGGCGTCATCGGCATAAATCTTGAGATGCTGGGCCTTGATAACAAATACGTCACTCGTATGCGCTCGGCTCTAAAGCAAATGCAAATCACCTACGAGGACACCGAATACTATATCAAGCGCGGCTATATTTTATTCCCGCCCGAGATTTTAAATTTGAGCGAATTTTGCCTCGAGCGCGCGCGGTATATGAGAGGCCTTGCGATGGCGAAAAATATCAAAATTTATGATTTCGTGAAGCCTGATTTGCAAATTTTTATGAGCAAGATAGAGGCGGGCAGGATCATCGATAACAACCTAAGCAATGCCGTAAAATACAGCCGCGAAGGAGGAATAATAAATTTGCGCCTTTTTGAAAAAAGCGGCAAGATCGTGCTCGTAGTCGAGGATGAAGGCGAGGGCATCAAAGATACAGCTAAAATTTGGAAACGTTACGCCAGAGACGACGGCGTGCAGGGCGGCTTTGGTCTAGGGCTAAACATCGTGCAAAGCATCTGCGTGAAAAACGGCGTGGAGTATGGCGTGAGAAGCGAGCTTGGCAAAGGCAGCGTCTTTACGTATAAATTCGCCCCGTATTCAAAAAGCTTGCTCGACTAATCAAACCAAACGCCGAGCTTGGCTAAATTTCGCTCTTTTAAGTCCGAGTTAAAATAAATCACGAAGTAGCCTATGCGCTTGCCCTGCGCATCGTTCATCGGCTGGACGGTGAAGGCGTGCGAGCCCGTCATATAAAATGCGCCGCTTTTAAATTCGATGTTTTTTAGTATCGGCAGGACGTTTAAATTCGCGTAGTCTTTATTTACGAAGTGAAAACCTTCGATGATGCCCTCGTCGCTGCTGTTTTGATAGGGCAGGTCGCCGCCGACATCAAGCAATACGAAAAGATCAAGCCCTTGCTGCGAAAAAAAATCGCTCAAATGTTTAAAATCAAGCAGCGCCTCGATACTGCCTAGCTGCTTTTGCTCGTTAAAAATCGGTGCGACCGATCTAATAAAAACCCCTCCGCGACCGACTTCAATTCCCGCCGTGACGCCGTTTTTAGCCTCCGCTAGCATATAGCGAAAGCTCGTCAGATCGTCGCCTCGCATCGGTATCCAGCTTCTAGCGAAGCTCTTCATCTCCGGCGTATGGAGGTGAAATTTGACGTTTTTGTAGATGGGCACCTTGCTAAGCGTGCGCGTAAAGCCGGCCAGGGCTTGCAGGCACTTGTCGCGGTTGCTTTCGCTCATACATTTTTTTATGTGTTCGTTTTGCGCCAGCAGCGCCGCTACCGTCATCGCGGAGAGTTTTTCCTCTTCGATATTTTTATTTAAAATTTGTGTCTGAAAATCAAGAAATTTCTTGATATTTTCGCTTTGAGTTTGCTTTTCGTATTCGGCTCTATAAAATGCCAAAACGCCGACCAGCACGCACGTAACGATGATTAAGGGGATTAGAATTTTTTTATTCACGCGGGCTTCTTTTTAGCGCGTCCGCTAAAATTTGAGAAAATTCGGCAAAATCAGGTAAATTTAGCTCGCCTTCGCGCTGCTTTTTACCCCACACGGGCTCCGGGAAAAAGCTATCGCTCTCAAACCTCGCCATCACGTGAAAATGTACGCGCGGCACGTAGTTGGCAAAGCTTGCGATGTTTATTTTTGCGGGATTATAAAATTTTCTCATTACTTTTTCGGTCGTTAAAACCGCTTCAAATACTCTTTTTTGCGTCGCCTCATCGCAGTCTGTTAGCTCCTTAAACGGCGTTTTGGTAAAAATTTTTACCCACGGTATCTCGCTCGTTTCTCGCTCGACGAAAATCAGCTCGTCTTCAAAAATCATTTTACGCTCCTTTTTGATAGCGATTTTAGCCAAATTTGAATTTTAATCTTTTTAAATTTATACTTCGGGCGTTTTGGCCTTGTGCTTTGCGGCGGTAATTTATAAAATTTGAAAGGAAATTTAAGTTTATGAGACGTTTTATTTCGCTCATATTTTTTGTGGCGCTGGCTTTTGGCGGCGAGCTAGCCGATCTTAGCAACGAGTGCAAGAAAGGAAACGACGAGATTTGCAAAAGGCTCTCGGTCGCGCTCAAAAATCTCGAACTTGCCTGCGATGAAGGCGGCGAGAAAAACGCGATGTCTTGCGCGGGGCTGGGGTATTTTTACGAGTTTGATAAAGAATTTACAAAAGCCGTGCGATACTACGATAAGGCTTGCAAGCTGGGCGCGGACAAGGCCTGCGTATATCTGGGGCTGCTTTACCAAAACGGGCAGGGCGCGGCGCAAGATCATAAAAAGGCCAATGAGCTTTTTGCTAGAACTTGCGAAAAGGGCGTAGGCGAGGGGTGCGCGAGCCTGGCGTATAGCTACGGCAAGGGGCTTGGCGTCTATCCGGACGGCAAAAAGACGAATGAGCTTTTTGCTAAGGCCTGCGAACTAGGCGAGGAAACGGCGTGCTACAATCTTGGCTTAAGCTACGCGATGGGTGACGGCGTAGAAAAGGATGCAGCAAGGGCGGCGCAGATATTTGCGATATCTTGCGAGCGCGGGCACGTAGGCTCTTGTGCCGATCTTGGGGTTTGTTATTTTAAGGGCGAGGGCGTGGAAAAAGACTACCAAAGAGCCGCTTTGCTTTTTACTCGGGCTTGCTCGGGCGCTAGCGCGCTAGCTTGTGCAAATTTGGGCTTTGCCTACGAAAAGGGCATGGGCGTAGAAAAGAATAAAAACGCCGCCAAAGAACTTTACGATAGGGGCTGCAAGCTCGGGGAATTTAGCGCGTGCCGGTATCTGAAAAATTTGCGTTGAGATGAGTGGGCAAATAAGCCTTACTGCTGTAAATTTGAAAAATTGCGATGGCAAGCATTGAGGCGGAGTGAGCTCGTGGTTAAATTCGAAAATCACACATAGTGGGGCAGGTAACAGAGCAGAGCGTGGCGTCAAAAGCTCATCCAAAGCCTGCAGCGCTGTGTATGCCGATAAAGCCCGCCGTGTTGCTATTTTGTTGATAGGGCGCGTAGCTTTATTTGCGAGCTTTGAGATGGTATCCGCAATGTCCAAAAATGCGACTTTAAGCTAACTCAAATAGGCAAATAATCCGTCGCAACCTATATCAAAAGCAAAATTTAGCGCCAAATAAATGGTGCGGGCGTGCAAAGGCTGAGATTTTCTATTTTAACTAATCCAAGTGGTAAATTTGCCGCCGATAAAGGGGTCCCGCCGATCTCTTTCAAACTCCTTTTTATCGCCCTCGTTAGACCCCACGGCTCGTCAGGGCCAATGAGAGCGGAGTTTCTGCGGTCATAGATCGGCGCCGCTCGTATTTTGATACCATAAAATCATAATTGTCTTTAAATTTTAAGATGATTTTTGCGTCGTTTCTTTAAATTTTTATCACGTTTTTGAGGCTTTAAAAGCGCTAAAATCGGCAAATCTACACCAAAAAAACTAAATTTCGATCGCTACTATAAATTTGCGCCGCAAACTCACGGCTCGCTCAATTTTACCGCGTGTCGGCGAAATGGTAAAACCGAACAAAAAGCGTGCGGCGCGGCAAATTTTAAATTTATTTTATGCGGCATAGAATTTTAAAATTTATTTTCTGCGATGGTGCAAAATTTCAAATTTATCTGCCGCAAAAACAGAGGCTGCTACCACTTAAAGTCGTGGATTTCGATATTTGCGCCGTATTTTTTGCAAAGCTGCTGCACCTTTTCTTTAAGCCTCTCCTCGTCATAGCAGATGAGATCGATATATGCGTGCTTCTGCCCGGTTGCGCCGCCGATTATCTCCAAAAACGAGCCGCAGCTATCCAGCTCATCGTCCTCGATTTTATTTCGCAGATCAAAACCCGCCTGCATGTCGCCGCCGTTACCTATGCTAAGAAAGCAAAATTTGATGCCGAGCTCGAAGGCTTCGTTGTAGATGTCGCGCTCGCCGTTTAGGTATTGATTTATGATGCTTGTTAGGCAGGTGGTGCCCACGACCACGTCCTCGCGCACCTCGCTTCTGCGCGGCTCCATCTCGTAGCTGAAAAAATTCTTTAACGGTTCGCGCGCGGCTTTTTCGCCGAATTTCTCATCGACCAGGTCGGCAAATTCGCTTAGCGGCACGCCGTTTTCTTCGGGCTCGGCCAGTACCTCAAGCTCGCCTAGCGTATTTATGACCGTCGTCTCGCCGATCATATTGTCAAGCAGGATAAAGCTAAGGTCGTAGGCCTTACCCTCATCCTGCGCGAGCAGAGCCGCTAGGTTTTCGTTGTAAATTTTAATATCCACGTCGCTTTCGTTAAACTGCGCGTAGATCATCGACTCCTCGGCGCTTACGCGCGTGCCGTACATCTCGATCCCGCCGATACCTCGCGGCGCGCGCGGCTTTCCGAGCGTGCAGCGCATTCTGCCCTCGAGCTGCTTGGGCATAGCGTTTTTGATAAAATTTAGCCAAAATAGGCGATGTCTCATACCCTCGGGAGTTAGCACTAGATCGAGCTTATCGCCCGCGAGCCCCGTCATAAAATAAGGCTCCGCAAGGCAGATGCGAAGCTTCTCGTCAGTCTTTTGCATCGCCTTTTCAAACTCCTTCGCCGCTAGATCAGCCTTGATCTCATCTATCACGCCGCTAAATTCCGTCCAAAATTTATCCACTCTGCCGGCAAAAGTGCTTGGAATTTGCGCCTTTTCAGCCTTTTTGCCAAAACCGAATAACCCCATATTTTTCTCCTTAAATCAAATTTTACTTGCATTATAGCTAATTTTTTGCGCGGGCTCGGGGCGCAAATTTCAAAACCCCCGCGCCCTCACGTGCACTGAAAGCAGCCGCCCAAAACCTCGCATTTCTCGCAGATCTGCACGTATATGATGCCCTCGCCCTGCACCAGCTCGCCGAATGGGATCTGAGCTAGATGCTTCATCGTCCCGCCGCAGCTAGGGCAGGCTAGATACTCGGCGTCCTGCACCCACTGCGGATAGCCTCCCACGGTCACGTCAAGCTCGCTAAAGCAGCCGTAAAAGGGCGATACTTCGCCGCTTAGTTTAAATTTCATACCACACAGCCGCACAAGATCTTGCTGCGAAAAGTAGCTTTTCTCCATCCCTTCGCCCTCGCAGCTTAGCTCCATCTCGCCGTCCGCGCCTCTTTTGCAAAAATAAACGACTAAACCGATACAGGTCGGGCAACAGCGAAAGATCGCATCGTGCTTTAAATTTAAAAACGCAAGCCGCGGCTCATCGGCCTTAAGACGCAGCATATCAATCATCTCGCAGCCGCAAAACTCGCACTTTTGTCCCGTAGGTCTGCCGATACGTACGGGCTCATCCGCGTTTTGGTTTGCGCATTCGCAGCGGGCATCCTTTGCATTTTTGCTTAAATTTAAACCGCTGCTAGCGTCTTTTTGCGCGTCTGATTTGAAATTCGCGCGCTCGTTCCGCAAGCTAGTGCTCACGCCTTCATTTGCGCCGCCATTTTGCGTGCTCTCGCTTTTGCCTTGCGCGCCGGCACCGTCATCTCCGCGCTCGCGCTCGCCGTTTTTCTCCGCGCCATCTTTTACGCGCACTACCGCGAGGCACTTATCAAAAACGAGCGATTTGCGCTCGCCCGTCTCGTCAAAGCTCCAACCGCCGATTTGCGCGTAAATTTCAGTGCCCACGTAGAGCTTTTTGCGCCACGGCCTAGGGTTTTGATACAGCTCGTAAAATAGCTCTGCCGTTTTTTCGTCGCCCTGCCACGCAAGCGAGCACAGAAGGTGATTTAGCGCGTTTTTGGAGTTATCTTGTAGCGAGTCTAGTTTTGCTATAAGCGCATCTCTTACGTCATTAGGCGCGCCGCGGTAGAGCTCGGGCGGGTAGTAGATCTCCGCCGCCGCCGCAGCTCGCGCGATCCTTGGATCGTGGATATCCAGCAGGCTAAAAAGCGCCCAAAAATCGTTGTAAATCTCCTGCCATTTTTCGATCTCGCCTATGCGATCCGCGATTTTTAGGATCATCGCATCCACTTCGTCCGCGCTTAGGTTTAAAATCTCCTCTCGCCTCTGCCTTTGGCGGCATGAGCGGCAGATGCCGTCGAAATAGATCCTGTTTTCGCCGCATTTTAGGCATAGATGAGCGCTCATGTTTGCTCCTTTGAGTTAAATTTCGTCAAATTTTATCAAATTTCTCCGCTTTTAGCGAGCAAGCGCAGCTTTAAATTTGACGCCGTCTTTGCTCGCTCGCCTCATTTGTCGTCCGTCTGCATTTCCGCCGTGCCCATTGCACGCGGTTCTACGAGCGCAGGCGGGCACTAGCTTTATATCGCCCGCGCAAATTTATCCGTATCCGTAAATTTTTAGCCCGCTCTCATCCATTTCATAGTCGAATTTACCCGCCTTTGTCATGGCGTCCAGCACCGCTTCAAGCGGATTTGGGATAAAATTTGAGGCGAGCTTTTCGGCTCTGTTCATACGCGCCCGCTCGTAAAATTTAGGCACGAAAACCCAGCGCAGATTTTTAAATAAAATCGCTCCGTTGGCGCAGTCAAAATACCTGTCCTCTAAGCGTCCAAAGCCGCAGACGAGCGCGATCTCCTCGTCGCTTGATAGCAGCTTCACGCGCATGCCCTCGCAGCCCGAGGCCTCTAAAATTTCGCAGAGTTTGAGCCATTTCGTATCGTTCATCAGCGACGTGAGACGGCGCGCTTTTGCACCGAGCCTTTTTTGATAAATTTCATATTTTTCGTCTAAATTTTGCACCAATGCCTCCTCGGCGCCGATAAATTTGTATTTAAATTTAGAATAAAGTTTGAGAGAAATTTAGGCGGGTAACCTCTCGCCTAAATTTGTAGATTAGGACTAAAAGCGAAATTTAACGCCGCCGCTCGCCAAATTTCGCCTATTAATTTACTCTACCGTCACGCTTTTAGCGAGATTTCGCGGCATATCCACGTCGTTGCCCAGCCTCACGGCGATTTCCAGCGCAAAAAGCTGCAGGATGATCATCATCTCGAAAAATTCGCTCATCGGGTGAGCTTGCTTGCTCGTTTTGATAAAATCGTCGCTAAGCTCGAACTCCTCGGGGCTGATCGCAAGTATATAGGCGTCGCGGGCGGCGAGCTCCTCGACGTTGCTTTTGGTTTTTTCGTAAAGGACGGTTTGCGGCATCAGCGCGATCGTAAAGAGCCTCTCGTCGGCAAGCGCGATAGGGCCGTGCTTCATCTCGCCCGCAGGGTAGCCCTCGGCGTGTAGATAGGAGATCTCTTTGAGCTTTAGCGCGCCCTCGAGCGCGAGCGGATAGAAGATATCGCGCCCGATGAAAAAGAAGCCGTGGCCGTGCAAATAGTGCTTGGCTAGGCGGCGGATGCGCTCTTGAGGCTCTTTGCTGATATTTAAAATTTGCGGGACATGCAGGAGCGCCGCGATCTCGCTTTTTAGCTCTTCTTTGCTTACCGAGGCTTTGGCCTGCGCGATTTGCAGCGCTAGCATCCACAGAGTGACGACTTGCGTGGCGAAGGCTTTGGTGCTGGCCACGCCCTTTTCGATACCTGCGCGAGTGAGCACGGTGGCGTCGGCTAGGCGCACGATCGAGGAGTTATCGACGTTGCAGACGGCTAGCGTCTTTAGCCTCGCGTTTTTGGCGATTTTGAGCGCTTCAAGAGTATCGGCGGTTTCGCCGCTTTGAGAGATAACGATGAAAAGCGAGTTTTTATTAAGCAAGGGCTCGCGGTAGCGAAATTCGCTTGCGATCTCGACTTTGGCGCGGATTTTGGCCAGTCGCTCAAAAAAGTAGCTGGCTGCAAGAGCTGCGTGATAGCTCGTGCCGCACGCGCAAAAGATCACTTCATCCACATCCTCTAGCGCCTGCGCATCGATCTTTTCGAGCGAGACTTCGCCGTCTTTGATGCGTCCCATTAGCGTCTCGGCGACGACTGCGCTTTGCTCGTAGATCTCCTTTTCCATGAAAAATTTATAGCCCTCTTTTTGCGCATAGGATTTGTCTTTGGCGAGTTTTGAGAAGCTTAAATTTATATCTTTGCCGTTTGCAAAAATCTTGATCTCATCCGTGCCCGCGACTCCGTATGCGCCGTCGTCTAAGTATGCCGCTTCGTCCGCTACGCCGATGAGCGCGGCATCCGAGGATGCGAAAAATATACCGCCGTTTGCATCTTTGGCGACGATTAACGGCGCCGCATTTTTAGCGAAAAAGATTTTGCCCGGCTCGAGCTTGGTGATTAGCAGCGTCGCGTAGGCTCCGCGTAGGCGTTTTACCGCGCTCTCGTAAGCTTTTAACGTATCGCCGCCGTTTTCTTTCAGTATCTCCTCAAAAAGGTGCACGATGACCTCGGTGTCGGTTTGACTGACGAATTTTACGCCCTTTGCCTCGAGCTCTTCTTTTAGCTCTTTGTAGTTTTCGATGATGCCGTTGTGGATGACGAAAGAGTGCTCGCCAAGGTGCGGATGGGCGTTGATTTCGGTAGGTTTGCCGTGCGTCGCCCAGCGCGTGTGTCCGATCGCGACGCCCTCGCCGCTGGAGCTAAAGCCCTCTGATTTTTTGGCTAAATTTTCAAGTTTGCCGGTAGCCTTAAAAAAGGCGATTTCCTTGGCTGCTTTTTTATCATCGTTTTTTTGGCTCATTACCGCCATCCCTGCGCTATCGTAGCCGCGGTATTCCAGTTCTTTTAATCCGTTTAAAATAATCTCTCTTTTTTCGCTACATCCGATGTAGCCGACGATTCCGCACATTTTTACTCGCTTTCTAATAATTTTAAAATCTCGCTAAATTTTACGCCCGCTTGCTTCTGGATTAGCAGTAGATTTCGCGTTCTATTTTTGATGGTTTGGATTCTAGCGTTGGCTATTTTTACATCAAATTCCTTAAAAACTCCCAACACGTAGGCCATCAGCCCGCGTTGATCTTTGGCGTTTATGCCCAGCTTTGCGTATTCTTGCGAGTGGTTCGGGTCGAAATTTAGCTCGCCTTTTAGTATAGTCGGGCGATTTATCTGAGCGGGAGCATCGCTTTTTAGCGAAATTTCGATGAGGTTTTTTAGGGTTTCCAGTTCGCTTGATTTGACGTTTTTGTTAAACTCTAGCTTGATGTAAAATTTGCCCTCAAACAGCTCGAAAATCTCCATAAATCCAAGATCAAGGTGCGCTAGAGCCGAGAGCAAAACGGCAAGATTGGGGTAGCTTTGCGCGTAAATTTCTATGCTCAAGCTTTGATGATTTTGTATCCGAACGCTTAGCTTATCCGCGCTTTGCGCAGTTTGGGCGATACCGATGATGTCTGCGGGCTGATATTTGGCAAAGAGCAAATTTGAGCGGATGTCGAAAATTTTTTCTTTCAAATTTTCGCTCAAAGCGGCAAATTTAGCGTTGCGCCTGATGCTAAGTTCTTTTTTTACGCGCCTTGTGGCTTCGTCGAGTAGATTTTCATCCTCGAAGCTTTGCAAGCAAATGCCGTAAAGTTCGCGCAAAAGCCGCGCCAGATAGGGCGTATAAAGCTTTTCGTCGGTAGCGTTTATCACGCAGTAGGTGATGATATAGGCCAGGCGCAGCGTCTGCGGGTCGCCCAGCTTTGAGATAAAGCTAAAAATCGTGCGCTGATCGTAGATATCTTCGCGGTTTGCCACGTCGTTCATCAGCGTATGGTAGCGCACGAGCGTAACGCCGATATTTACGGCTTTTTGGCTTAAATTTAGCTTTGCGGCGTAAGCGCGAAAGATATTTGAGCCAACGACTTCGTGATCGCCGCCAAGACCCTTGCCCGCGTCATGCAGCAACAGGGCTAGCTTTAGCAGAGTGCGTCCCTCGAGGCAGAGCTCGTCATAAAGCGATTTTACGAATTTATCTTTGATATTTTCGGCAAATTTGACGCTTAAAACGCAGTGCTCGCCGACGGTAAATTTATGATATCCGTCAAATTCGGCCAAGTGGCTGGCGTGCTCGAGCGGTTTAACGATACCTAGCAGCGCTTCGGCGTCAAGAAGGGCTTTAATAATGCAATGAGCGTGGTTTCGGCGTAAAATTTGCTTGAAAAGCTCGGCGCTCTCTTCAAAGTCGTTTTTATTTATACGCGCGCGTTTGATGTAAAAAATCGCGCTAACGTCAAATTTATAAGCCGTATCGCCAAGCGTCAAAAGCTGCTTTAGCACCGATACAAGGCTCTTTGGACGCGCATGTAGGGGCACATAGATAGTGCTTTCGAATCTATAAAAGCCGTTTCCCAGCCGTCCCGCGCGAAGTTCGTTAAATTTAGCCCCGCTTTTAAATTTGCTCCTGTAAAAGCTAGCGACCAGATAGCGCGAGAAAACGGCGACAGAATGCATACAAGAAAAGAGCTTTTGCGAGATGACGCTGCTGTTTTCTTGCGTCTTTTTGGACTTGGTTTGCATAAGAGCGGTGATCTCGTTTAGCTTGGCGGGATCAAAAACGTCGGAGTCGGAGGATAAATTTTGCGCCGATTTTACGCAAAGGATGAAATCAGCCGCCAAATTTAGCGCGCTAAGCTCCTTTTCGTCGATAAATTTTAGAGCCTGCGAACGCATACTGATCTCGTTTTCAAAGCCGTTTAGAGCGCAGTTTAAGTAGTAGATGTCGTTCGTGCCGCCTAGGTCGTTTTTTAGATCGGGCTCTTGCCTAATATTTGGAATCTCGTTAAAAGCGCCTAAATTTTTAGCGTAAAATTTGAGATTTTCCTGCGCGTTAAATTCGCGAGTTTTATAAATCTGTGAGCGAGCGGCCTTATAAAGCGTCCGCGAGCCGCAGATATAGCGGATGCGGCTAAACGCGGCCTTTGTTTTGTGGTCGTTTTTGTGCGCTTCAAAAATCTCGTCCAGTTCGCAAATTTTAATATTTAGCTTTAAATTTGAGCCCTCCAACGCGGCGACTAGCTTTTTTAGGATAAATTTGACGTTAAAGCCGGCGTTTTCTTTAAAGACGAGTAAAACTTCTAAAACCGAGCTTGTGGAGATGAGGTTGTCGGCGTATTTTTCGGTAGCGATGACGCAAAACGGGATAAAATCGGCGCTCGGGTTAAAGTCCGCGAAAATCTCGTCCAAAACTCTCGCGCAAAGAGCTTTTATTAGCTCGTCGCTTTGTTTTGCGATAAAATTTGCAAAGCCTTTGCCTTGAAGTTTTTTTAGATGAGAGGCTAAAATTTCGCCATAATAAGTAACGTCTTTTTTGTCCTTTAAAGCCACTTTTTATCGCCGCCTTTTCGTTGAAATTTTAGGCGATGATACTAAAATTTTGCAAAAACAAAGCTTTTTTAACATATAATCGTCATTTAATATCTATTTTCGGAATAAAATTTGACAAATTTAATAGAAAAACTCCAAAGCGGCGAGCGTTTGGACGCGGACGAATGCGTCGGCTTGTACGACCTAGACCTTTTTACGCTGGGTAAATTTGCAAACGCAAAAAGGCGAAAACTACACGGCAAAAAGGTATTTTTTAACGTAAATCGCCACATAAATCCGACCAATGTTTGCGCGGACGTGTGTAAATTTTGCGCATTTTCGGCAAATCGCAAAAACCCCAACCCCTACACGATGAGTCACGAAGAGATACTAAAAATCGTCGAAAAAAGCGTCGCCGGCGGTGCAAAAGAGATACATATCGTCTCGGCGCACAACCCCGATACCTCGTGGCAATGGTATTTGGAAATTTTTAAAAAAATCAAAGAAAAATACCCGCAAATCCACGTCAAGGCGCTAACGGCTGCGGAGGTTGATTTCCTCTCGCGAAAACACGGTCTTAGCTACGAAGAAGTCGTGGAAAAGATGCTCGAATACGGTATCGATAGTATGCCCGGCGGCGGAGCTGAAATCTTTGACGAAGCCGTTAGGCGTAAAATCTGCAAAGGCAAGGTAAGCTCCGAAAACTGGCTCAAAATCCATCGCCTTTGGCACGAAAAGGGCAAGCAAAGCAACGCGACGATGCTGTTTGGGCACATCGAAAGCAAGCAAAACCGCATCGACCATATGCTGCGAATTCGAGGTTTGCAGGACAAAACGGGCGGATTTAACGCCTTTATCCCGCTGGTTTATCAGCGCGACAACAACTATCTAAAAGTAGAAAACTATCCCGGCTCGGCCGAAATTTTAAAAACCTTTGCCATCTCGCGTCTGGTGCTCGATAACGTCGCGCATATAAAAGCGTACTGGGCGACCTCGACGATAAATTTAGCTATGGTCGCGCAGGAATTCGGCGCTGACGATCTAGACGGCACGATACAAAAAGAGAGCATCCAAAGCGCGGCCGGAGCGAAATCGGCAAGCGGTATGAGTCTTAGAAATTTTACCGATCTCATCCAGACTTCGGGCTTTGTCCCTGTCGAGCGAGATAGCTTGTATAACGAACTAAAAATTTACGATAACTAAAAGGAGGCAAAGATGGATTTTTTTAAACTCAAGCAAAACGGTGTGAGCGTCAAAACCGAGCTTAGTGCGGGTCTCACGACCTTTCTAACGATGATGTATATCGTGCCCGTAAATGCGATCATTATGAGTAAAACCGGTATGCCGATGGATGCGCTCATCACCGCTACGGCGCTCATCACGGTAATCGCCACCGTGCTAAACGGCCTGTGGGCGAACACGCCGGTGGCTATGAGCGTTGGAATGGGGCTAAATGCGTATTTTACCTTTGGGCTGGTGCTTGGTATGCAGATACCGTGGCAGACGGCTCTAGGTGTGGTTTTCATCTCGGGCATCATTTTCGTCGTGCTATCTTTTACGAATTTTAGAATCTGGGTTTTAAAATCTATCCCGAGCGATGTCAGACGCTCGATAAGCGCGGGCATAGGCGCATTTATCGCCTTCGTCGGACTTCAGCAAATGGGCGTAGTCGTAAATAACGACGCCGTGCTAGTCGGACTTGGGAATTTAAAAGATCCAAACGTGATTTTGGGCTTTGTAGGCCTATTTTTCGTCATACTTTTTTGGGCGTGGAAAGTCAAAGGCGCCTTTATCATCGCGGTATTTACAACCTCGGTGATCGCTTGGGTGTTCGGTATCGCGCCCTATCCGAAAGAATTTATCTCGCTGCCCGCCTCTATCTCGCCGATATTTTTAGAGCTTGATATCATGGGGGCGCTATCGTTTGCGCTGTTTCCGGTGATCGTTACATTTTTCGTGACCGATCTTTTCGACTCTATCGGCACGCTTGCAGGCGTGGGAAACAGAGCCGGAATTTTCGATGAGAATAATCAAAAAGGCGTCGAAAAGCTAGAAAAAACTCTCGAAGCCGATGCTGCCGCTACGCTTGCGGGCTCGCTCATAGGAGTTAGCACGACGACGTCATTTGCCGAGAGCGCCAGCGGCGTGGAGGAGGGCGGCAAGACGGGGCTGACGGCCGTGTTTTGCGGACTATTTTTCGTGCTTACGATTTTTATGTTGCCGCTTTTTAAAGCGATACCTTCAAACGCGATATATCCGATACTGGTGATGGTAGGCGTGCTGATGTTTAGCGAGCTCGGAAATATAAATTTTAAAGACCCCGCTATCGCCATATCGACATTTTTGATAGTTATTTTGATGCCGCTTACTTACTCGATCACGACGGGACTTTCGTTTGGATTTATGGCGTATTTGCTGGTTCGGCTTATGAGGCGCGAATGGGAATACGTAAACATCGGCGTTATCGTGCTTGCGCTCATTAGTTTCATAGTATTTTTAGTGCATTAAGGAGAGAATATGCTAAAGTATCCGTTTGAGGAATTCCACAAAGACGTAAAGATAATGGTGCGGGATATCAAAGAAAATTTCGAGCCCGAAGTGATTTTAGCAGTCGCCCGCGGCGGGCTTACTTTGGGGCATTTTTTAGCGAGCCTGCTAAATAACCGCAATCTTTTTACGCTAAACTCAATCCACTACGAAGAGACTCAAAAGCTCGATACTATCGATATCTTTAACATCCCCGATCTATCTAAATTTAATAAAATTTTGATAGTGGATGATATGATCGATACGGGAGAGAGTATGATAGCTATCAAACAAGAGCTTTTAAAGCGCTTCCCGCATATCGAGCTAAAAATCGCTACTATATTTTATAAACGAAAAGCGCTTTTGTTGCCTGATTTTACGGTAAAAGAGGCGCATGAGTGGATAGAGTTTTTCTGGGAAGAGCAAATTTAAGCCGTAAATTTAACTATGTTGCGCTCGGAAACGTTTTTACTTTTTATCATCTGCCTTATTGATTTTTGCTTTTTGTCGTATGCGATTAGCACGATTAGCATCAGCTACTACGAGGCGGATGCGTTTTATAACTCATCTAAAATTTCAGCCGTTTTGGCTAGGTTGTCAGTCGGGATTTTCGGGCAAAACGACTACGCTTTGCGCCTTCCTTTCGTTATTTGTCACATTTTTAGCGTCGCGCTTCTTTACAAAGTCTCAAAGCAAATTTTAAAACGTAAATTTGACCGAGTAGTGAGCGTGATAGCGTTTATATTGCTTCCTGCGACGATGGCGTCGGCGATCTTGGTAAATGACGCAGGCGTCATAATCGCGCTTGCGCTTTTAAATATTTATCTTTATCAGTTGCGAAAGATCACTGTTTTTTACGCGCTTTTATGCGTGCTACCTTTTGTTAGCGGCGCATTTTTGGTTTATTTTTTGGCGATTTTTATTTTTGGCGTCTATAGGCGCGACGCTAAGATGGCGTGGGTGGCGGCGTTACTTTTCGCGCTTTGCTTTTACCTTTACGGATTTGACTCGGGCGGTAAGCCAAGAGGCCATCTGCTTGATACCGTGAGTATTTTTGCCGCTGCGTTTTCGCCTTTTATTTTTGTATATTTTGTCTATGCGATGTATAGAATTTGGATAAAAGAGACTAAAAATTTGCTCTGGTTTGTCTGCATAACGGCGTTTTTATTTTGCATAGTTTTGTCGATCAGGCAGCGTCTGGAGCTCGAAAACTATCTGCCGTTTTGCGTTATTTCGGTACCGATTTTGGTGCGGGTATTTTTTAGCTCATATCGAGTTAGGCTGCCGATGTTTAGGCGAGATTATAAAATTTTAGTTTCATTTGTCGCGGTTTCTTTACTGGCGGGATTTTTGTTCGTGCTTTTTAACGAAATGCTTTACGCTGCGTTAAAAGACCCGACTAAGCATTTTGTTTATAGATATCACGTAGCAAAAGAGCTTGCAAAAGAGCTAAAAAACGAAAGCGTAGAAAAAATTTTCACGGATGATAAAAAGCTGGCTTTGAGGCTCAAATTTTACGGTATAGACACGAGCTCGGGAGCGGATTTACGGCTGGCGAATTTGGACTTAAAAGATAATTATGGTAATATAGCGGTCTATAAATTCGGCGTGAAAATCGCAAATTTTAAGATTATAAAAGATGATTAGAGGATAAATTTGATGAAAAAAGCTTTTACTATGCTGGAACTCGTCGTTGTGATCGTGGTGATAGGGATAATAGCCGTTGCGGCGCTACCGAGAATAAACGATGATCATATCGCCGAGGCTGCCGACCAAGTGATGTCGCATATCCGTTATACACAACATTTGGCGATGCAGGATAGTAAGGTGGGTGACGGGGACAAGTGGTATAAAAAAAGATGGAGTATAACTTTTACTAGAGCTTCATTTTGTAGGGGTACAAATGAATGGAGATATAGCGTATACCATGACGATGGGGATACTACAGGTAATTTAAATTCGGCAAACGAAGTTGCAAGAGACCCATTGGATCCAAATAAATTTATGAGCTCAGGGTGGGCTGGTATCTCGGATGCTAATTGCGCAAATGTTAGTAGTAAATATAATTTGGCGACAAAATTTGGCATAACTAATGTAGAGCTACGTGGGGTATGCGGAGACAGTAATTTGCAAACCATCTCTTTTGATGAGTTTGGAAGGCCTATGAGGGGTGTAAGTACCACCGGCACTAGCGCAACTAGAGGATATGATAGGCTGATTCATAATGGACAAAATTGTCAAATAGTTCTAAGTACGGCTAAAAAAACAGCTACTATAACGGTAACTCCAGAAACTGGCTTTTTGCAGGTTGCTTTTGCGGATCGTCCATAAATTTAAAAAATATACAATTTTGGTTCATTTCTTCAGTATTTTTTAAGCATCCTATCTGTATAATTCCAGCTCACGAATTAAGAAACCACCTTTAACTTTCACGTTAATAAAGCCTTTTCTTTTAATATCGTAAGTTTTAATTTTGAGCTAAATAAAGTATTCTCCGTTTTTTGGGAATTTGAGTTTTAGCTTTTTAAATTACGTTTTTTAAATTCACACTGTTAAACTAATTAGTCAATCTTTGAAATCTAAACAAGTGATCGATTGAGCCATCTACTTAATAGGCTTTCCCTGGAAAGTAATTAACGTAGAAAAACTAAAAACAATCATCTTTTATTTAGCTTGCTAATTTAAAAGATCGTAGATTGTAGAATATAAAATTAAAGTTTTTTGATTAAAACTTCATATGTCAATTACCTAAATTTAAAAAGATAAGTTTAATAGCTTTCTTTACGGCGCTTCCGAAAGAAGCGGTGTGCTTTAGGGGTTATGCGACACTAATTTAGATTGCGTCAGCAATCTTAGTCTTTAGTGTTGCTTCTTAGCAAAGCTTTGCTTTGCGCTAAAGAAGATTAATATGGAGAGTTTGATCCTGGCTCAGAGTGAACGCTGGCGGCGTGCCTAATACATGCAAGTCGAACGGAGATTAAGTAGCTTGCTATTTAATCTTAGTGGCGCACGGGTGAGTAATATATAGCTAATCTGCCCTACACTAGAGGACAACAGTTGGAAACGACTGCTAATACTCTATACTCCTTCTTTACATAAGTTAAGTCGGGAAAGTTTTTCGGTGTAGGATGAGGCTATATCGTATCAGCTAGTTGGTAGGGTAACGGCCTACCAAGGCTATGACGCGTAACTGGTCTGAGAGGATGATCAGTCACACTGGAACTGAGACACGGTCCAGACTCCTACGGGAGGCAGCAGTAGGGAATATTGCTCAATGGGGGAAACCCTGAAGCAGCAACGCCGCGTGGAGGATGACACTTTTCGGAGCGTAAACTCCTTTTCTTGGGAAAGAATTATGACGGTACCCAAGGAATAAGCACCGGCTAACTCCGTGCCAGCAGCCGCGGTAATACGGAGGGTGCAAGCGTTACTCGGAATCACTGGGCGTAAAGGACGCGTAGGCGGATTATCAAGTCTCTTGTGAAATCTAACGGCTTAACCGTTAAACTGCTTGGGAAACTGATAATCTAGAGTAAGGGAGAGGCAGATGGAATTCTTGGTGTAGGGGTAAAATCCGTAGAGATCAAGAAGAATACCCATTGCGAAAGCGATCTGCTGGAACTTAACTGACGCTAATGCGTGAAAGCGTGGGGAGCAAACAGGATTAGATACCCTGGTAGTCCACGCCCTAAACGATGTATACTAGTTGTTGCTTCGCTAGTCGAGGCAGTAATGCACCTAACGGATTAAGTATACCGCCTGGGGAGTACGGTCGCAAGATTAAAACTCAAAGGAATAGACGGGGACCCGCACAAGCGGTGGAGCATGTGGTTTAATTCGAAGATACGCGAAGAACCTTACCCGGACTTGATATCTAACAAATCATCCAGAGATGGAAGAGTGTCTGCTTGCAGAAATGTTAAGACAGGTGCTGCACGGCTGTCGTCAGCTCGTGTCGTGAGATGTTGGGTTAAGTCCCGCAACGAGCGCAACCCACGTCATTAGTTGCTAACGGTTCGGCCGAGCACTCTAATGAGACTGCCTTCGTAAGGAGGAGGAAGGTGTGGACGACGTCAAGTCATCATGGCCCTTATGTCCGGGGCGACACACGTGCTACAATGGCGTATACAATAAGACGCAATATCGCGAGATGGAGCAAATCTATAAAATACGTCCCAGTTCGGATTGGAGTCTGCAACTCGACTCCATGAAGCCGGAATCGCTAGTAATCGTAGATCAGCCATGCTACGGTGAATACGTTCCCGGGTCTTGTACTCACCGCCCGTCACACCATGGGAGTTGATTTCACTCGAAGCCCAAATACCAAACCGGTTATGGTCCACAGTGGAATCAGCGACTGGGGTGAAGTCGTAACAAGGTAACCGTAGGAGAACCTGCGGTTGGATCACCTCCTTTCTAGAGTACAACGAATATTCTCTCACAAGATATTCGTCAAAGGAAAATTTGGATATACAATACCAGATGCTAAATAAGATTGCGAAGCAATCGTTTTAGCTGTAACTTAGTATTGCTTCTTAGTAGCGACTTGTCGCTACGTTAAAGAAGATTAAAAGTATATCTACTCAATCGATCCTTGTTTAGTTTTGAAAGATTGACGATAAAACTTATAAATTTTATCTTTGATTTTTTAGGTTATTGGATTTTAGATTATCTTTACGATTATCTAAATTTGATAAAAATAAAGAGATAAAGTATTGTAGGCTGTTTTTTAACTATCGATAAGTTAATTTTTAGCCGATGCGAAGTTGTTTTTATTTTTAGACGAGGAAAAGCGACCGAGCGATAAGGAGCGTATATATAATACTATAATACGTGACGCAGTCGCGACCGAGCTTTGACGAAGTATAAAATAAGAAGAACGAGTAGAGGGGCCTATAGCTCAGCTGGTTAGAGTGCACCCCTGATAAGGGTGAGGTCACAAGTTCAAGTCTTGTTAGGCCCACCAGAGTTAATCTTTTATAAGCTTTTTTACTAGGCTTGTCAAGATATGGCGAAGTAGTCTTTATTTTAGACGAGGAAGTTTTTAATGAAGCAAGGGAGTTATCATATGGATAATGACCGAAGCTGAATTAAAAACAGACGAAGTATAAAATAAAAAGAACGAGCCATAATTGGGGAATTAGCTCAGCCAGGAGTCCTGCTTTGCACATTAAAAAGCAAACTGCTTTGCTTTTTAGGATTTTTCGTTGTGAGCTTAAGCGAACCGAAAAATACGCTGTGTGCGATAAATCGGTTTTATCCTGCTAGGCGAGTAATTGGGGAATTAGCTCAGCTGGGAGAGCGCCTGCTTTGCACGCAGGAGGTCAGCGGTTCGATCCCGCTATTCTCCACCATAATTAGTTTAACATAATAGATAAAGTTTAATTAGAGAACTTTTTACTCAAGCTTTCTAATTAGACTTTAGGAAACGACCATTCTTTCTAAATTTACGAAATTGCGTAAGCAATTTTGTGCTTTAGGTGGGTCTTCTGCTTGCAGCTACGAGTGTAGCGAAGTAGAGGGAGCGAAGCTCCTTGTCGCAAGCTTGGCTTTGCCAAGCTGAGAAGTCTAAACGTTATTTAATTTATCATTGTTAAAAGTCACAATCAAGTTTTAATAAATAAAACAATTTTACAGGACTTGTTAAAGATTTAAAGATCTTGCTTATTTGCTTAATGCAGAAGTTTGACGTCACAAGATATCATAGGATTTAAAACTTACCTGGGTATTAGTCAATGCTTTCCGTCTTAAAAGTAAGAGATTTAAATTTCGTAATAGATCTGAATTTGAGACTTCGTTATGAAATCTTAAATTTAATAGTTACCTTTAACAAGGAAGTGATGCGAATTAGAATATATTAATCTAATAACTTCTCTATCCGATTACCGCTTAAGTTTAAATTTTAGAGCAATCTAATATTTAAGCTATACGGCGCTTCCGAAAGAAGCGCTGTGCTTTAGGTGGGTCGAGGGAGCGCTTGCGCTTCCCGTCGGAGCAAGAGCTTTGCTCTTGCGAGAAGTACTAAAAAAGGTAAGCTACTAAGAGTAAGTGGTGGATGCCTTGGCTAGTAGAGGCGATGAAAGACGTGCCAGGCTGCGATAAGTCTCGGGGAGCCGTCAAGGGGCTTTGATCCGGGAATTTCTGAATGGGGCAACCCAGTTAAGCGCGAGCTTAACTACCTAATATGGAGCGAACGAGGGGAATTGAAACATCTTAGTACCCTCAGGAAAAGAAATCAAAAGAGATTACGCCAGTAGCGGCGAGCGAACGCGTAAGAGGGCAAACCGTTAGTTTACTAACGGGGTTGTAGGACTGCGATATAGACTAAACTTAGCTAATAGAATAATCTGGAAAGATTAAGCATAGAGGGTGATACTCCCGTATATGAAAGCTTTGTTTTACTTAGCGGTATCCTGAGTAGGGCGGAACACGTGATATTCTGTCTGAAGCCGGGTCGACCACGATCCAACCCTAAATACTACTACTAGACCGATAGCGCACAAGTACCGTGAGGGAAAGGTGAAAAGAACTGAGGTGATCAGAGTGAAATAGAACCTGAAACCATTTACTTACAATCATTCAGAGCACTATGTGGGTCTGTTTGAATATTAAAGACGGCTTGTCTTTTGAGCGTTTTTAAATGAGTTCGTATTTTTCTCAATCGACAGCCTATATGGCTAGTCTCAATCGAAAAATACTTCACAACATTTAAATCCGTCTCAAAATACCGCGCCTTTAGGGCGGTATCTATCTTGTTTTTATAATTTTTATAAATTATCGAATTAAATTTAAAATTTTAAAAGTAAAGAGAAATAAAACTCCTAAAATTAAAATTTCAAACCGTAGATTAAATTTAATAAATAGATTAAATTTAAAATTTAAAACGAACAAGATAAGACAATCCAAGATTAGTATTGAAACAGATCCACAGTGTGATGGACTGCCTTTTGCATAATGAGCCTGCGAGTTGTGGTGTCTGGCGAGGTTAAGGAAACCCGGAGCCGTAGCGAAAGCGAGTCTTAATAGGGCGTTTAGTCAGATGCTGCAGACCCGAAACGATGTGATCTATCCATGAGCAGGTTGAAGCCGGTGTAAGAGCCGGTGGAGGACCCAACCCGCTGGCGTTGAAAAGCCATGGGATGACTTGTGGATAGGGGTGAAAGGTCAATCAAACATCGTGATAGCTGGTTCTCTCCGAAATATATTTAGGTATAGCGTCATGTAGTAACACTAGGGGGTAGAGCACTGAATGGGCTAGGGCATACACCAATGTACCAAACCCTATCAAACTCCGAATACCTAGTGCGTAATCATGGCAGTCAGGCGGCGAGTGATAAAATCCGTCGTCGAGA
Source organism: Campylobacter rectus (assembly GCF_004803795.1). Taxonomy (NCBI): domain Bacteria; kingdom Pseudomonadati; phylum Campylobacterota; class Epsilonproteobacteria; order Campylobacterales; family Campylobacteraceae; genus Campylobacter; species Campylobacter rectus. The sequence goes on from NZ_CP012543.1 coordinate 780,242, forward strand.
GGGGAACAACCCAGACTAACAGCTAAGGTCCCTAAATCTCATTTAAGTGGAAAACGATGTGAAGTTACTTAAACAACCAGGAGGTTGGCTTAGAAGCAGCCATCCTTTAAAGAAAGCGTAATAGCTCACTGGTCTAGTGATTTTGCGCGGAAAATATAACGGGGCTAAAATGAGTACCGAAGCTTTAGATAGTGTCTATGATTATTTATACTAGCTTGTCTCTTTGGCATCTTTAAATGAGTTTGTATTTTTCTCAATCGACAGCCTATATGGCTAGTCTCAATCGAAAAATACTTCACAACATTTAAATCTGCTCAAAGATACTTCGCTTTTTGCATTCAAATTTGAATGCAACGTCTTAATCTAAATTTAGAAATTTCAAATTTCTTAGAATTTTAAAATTTAGCAACAAAAGCAAAAAGACAAGCCTAAGTAAAGTATAAATACTCATAGACACTGTGGTAGGAGAGCGTTGCATTCAGCGTCGAAGGTGTACCGATAAGGAGCGCTGGAGCGAATGCAAGTGAGCATGCAGGCATGAGTAGCGATAATTGGGGTGAGAATCCCCAACGCCGTAAACCCAAGGTTTCCTACGCGATGCTCGTCATCGTAGGGTTAGCCGGGTCCTAAGCAAAGTCCGAAAGGGGTATGCGATGGAAAATTGGTTAATATTCCAATGCCAACTATAATGTGCGATGGAAGGACGCTTAGAGTTAGAGGAGCCAGCGGATGGTAGTGCTGGTCGAAAGGTGTAGGTTAAGATCCAGGCAAATCCGGATCTTTTTAAGCCCAGACCCCACAGGCACACAAAGTTCTTCGGAACAGCGTGTGAATCCTTGATACTGTCGAGCCAAGAAAAGTTTCTAAGTTTAGTTATAGTTGCCCGTACCGTAAACCGACACAGGTGGGTGGGATGAGTATTCTAAGGCGCGTGGAAGAACTCTCTTCAAGGAACTCTGCAAAATAGCACCGTATCTTCGGTATAAGGTGTGCCTAGCTTCGTTAAGAATTTACTTCGTAAGCGAAGAAGGTTACAACAAAGAGTCCCTCCCGACTGTTTACCAAAAACACAGCACTCTGCTAACTCGTAAGAGGATGTATAGGGTGTGACGCCTGCCCGGTGCTCGAAGGTTAATTGATGACGTTAGCTCTGCGAAGCGTTTGATCGAAGCCCGAGTAAACGGCGGCCGTAACTATAACGGTCCTAAGGTAGCGAAATTCCTTGTCGATTAAATATCGACCTGCATGAATGGCGTAACGAGATGGGAGCTGTCTCGAAGAGGGATCCAGTGAAATTGTAGTGGAGGTGAAAATTCCTCCTACCCGCGGCAAGACGGAAAGACCCCGTGGACCTTTACTACAGCTTGACACTGCTACTTGGATAAAGATGCGCAGGATAGGTGGGAGGCTTTGATTCGTAGATCTCGGTTTACGATGAGCCATTGTTGAGATACCACCCTTCTTTATTCGGGTAGCTAACTAGCCTAAGTTATCCTTAGGTAGGACAATGTCTGGTGGGTAGTTTGACTGGGGCGGTCGCCTCCCAAAATGTAACGGAGGCTTACAAAGGTTGGCTCAAAGCGGTTGGAAATCGCTTGTAGAGTATAAAGGCAAAAGCCAGCTTAACTGCGAGACATACACGTCGAGCAGAGACGAAAGTCGGTCTTAGTGATCCGGTGGTTCTGTGTGGAAGGGCCATCGCTCAAAGGATAAAAGGTACCCCGGGGATAACAGGCTGATCTCCCCCAAGAGCTCACATCGACGGGGAGGTTTGGCACCTCGATGTCGGCTCATCGCATCCTGGGGCTGGAGCAGGTCCCAAGGGTATGGCTGTTCGCCATTTAAAGCGGTACGCGAGCTGGGTTCAGAACGTCGTGAGACAGTTCGGTCCCTATCTGCCGTGGGCGCAAGAAGATTGAGGAGAGTTGACCCTAGTACGAGAGGACCGGGTTGAACCGACCACTGGTGTACCAGTTATCCTGCCAAGGGTAGCGCTGGGTAGCTATGTCGGGATGAGATAACCGCTGAAAGCATCTAAGCAGGAAGCCAACTCCAAGATGAATCTTCTTTTAAGAGCTCTTATAGACTATAAGTTTGATAGGCCGGGTGTGTAATGGATGAAAGTCCTTTAGCTGACCGGTACTAATAGCTCGTCTGCTTATCTTTTAATAAGCATCACTTCCTTGTTAAGGGTAAAATTGATTCCTATTTTTCTACTATGCTTCGTTAAACTTCGCTACAGACTTCGGTCACATACTGTATGTATGCTCCCTCGTCTTTGCTCGTTTGTCTTGCTTAGCGAAAAACTAGTTCTCAATTTAATAAAATAGTAAAATTTACTATGATCCTTACCAAGACCTTGTTTTTAATTAAAACAAGATTTGACTTTTAACAATTAAATAGCAGTGTTAAAGAAGCTAACAAGCTTATAAGTAAGCAAATAAAACTTTAGCTTTAAATTTGAAATATAAAAATATAAAGTTGGTTTCTTTAACACTGCCCGTGACTATACAGACGAGGAAACGCCTTGCTCCATCTCGAACCAAGAAGCTAAGCTCGTCCTGGCTGATGATACTCTCCCTTACTGGGATGAAAGGAAAAGTAGGTCGTTGCGGGCTTTGTTTATTTACGCTTTTATTCTATCTATGCTTTGCTTTACATCTCTTAGTTTATTTGCTTATCTGTTTTTTATTGGCTCAACGGAACTTAAGCGGATTTTCTCTTATCATCTTTAGTAAAATATGATAGAAAGTTTTTGTATCTTTACTGTTATTATATCTAAACTCTACTTCGCTACACTCGTAGCTTTTCAAGACGTAGTAACGAGCGGTCCCTAGCCATTAGGCGACGGTAGCTAGCGAAGCGACGCTAAGCGAAGTTAAGCACCGGTGTTTTATTTGCTGCGCCTCTACCTCTTTTTTCTCTTACTCTTTTAGATCTGAAGTAACTTTCATCAATTTCAAAGCGAAGCTTCTAGGCGGGTTTGGAAATCTCACCACTAAATTTACTTATCTTTTCACACTCTTTAGACATTAAAACTCTAATGCTTTTTAAAATCTTATTAATGGAAATTCTAGAAATTCCGGTTAAATTTGCTATTTTAGTAGCCTCTATATCTTCTGCAAAATACTTGAGAATTTCCCTAAATTTCTTCTCTGAAATTCGGGAACGGACTATATGCTTGTTTTTTAACTTTGCCACGCTCGTTACTTTTCAAAAACATAGTTCTCATAGTAACTTACTGCTCCTTTGTGCGAGCTTAAGTTAAAGAGAGCCTATTCTTTTAAATGAAGCAAATTTTATGAGAAAGAAATTTTAGGGTTAAATCTTAACGCCGGAGATATTTAAAATAAAGCCAAATTTAAATAACGAGTCTAAGATAAGGATTAGAATTTGATCGCAGAGCCGCTAAATTTGATCCCGAAAGAATCAAGTTAAATGCAGATAAAAGCCGTATCAAACAAGCAAAAAAGGCTATGTTACAGCAAAGAGTCCGAACTACCGCTCGTGGTATTAGCGCGGTAAAAACAAGAGACAAAGGGCGCCTGGTATAAGTGTCCTACCTGCAAGAAATAAACAAACCCGGGTCCAACCATAATAACTCAAAATATAAGTAGTGCGGCTTGATATATCATATCTCATCGTCGGCAAAAAATAGAGCAAAAAAGATAAAAGTAAAATTTAAGAATCAAATTTGAAAATGCGGATGCAAGCGCAATATTTTTTGCCTTTATATTAGTCAAATTTAAGAAGTATGGATGGGGTAAAATGGCAAATTTTACTTAAAAATACAGATATCCGGCAAATAACGATGTCTCGAAACGTAAAATACTATTTTTACTTGTTTTTAGTGTTTTTAAGACTCGTGGTTTTTATTATAGCCGTTTGCGCAGGGCTTTGCGGATTGCTCGGTGGCGGTCAAGTTTACCGAGTTTTAAAACATTTTCTTGTCTCTACCGCGACTTCAAACAAAGACGATGCTTTAAGATACGCAAACTCAAATAGGGAAATTTTGATTGGGGGTATGCCGTATTGGCATTTTGTCAAGATTTGTTTTTAATGAAATAATCAACAGCGGTAAAACTTATTTTTTCTTTTTGGCAGTAGAGCTTGCGGCTTTTTTGTCTAAATTTTCTGTCTGAATCGCTGCGGATTGCTCCGGAGCGGTCAAATTTTCATCCGGTTTTAAAAATCCTTCTTCTATCATCAGCTTCACCGCTGCTTTAAAAGTAGGTAGGGCGCTTTGGGCGCCGAAATAATAATAGGGCTTTTTAGGTTCTCTGGTTAAAACGCCGATCGTGTAGCCGTTGCCTTGAGAATCGTTGGCAAAGCCGAAAAACGAGCCGTTGTAAGTATTGCCGTAGCCGCCCGTCGTAGCGATATGCGCTGTGCCGGTTTTACCGCCGATCTCCAGCCCCTCTATCTTCGTTCTTTTACCCGTGCCGATTTCTACGGTTTTTACCAGGATGCGTTTCATTCTTTCGGCGGCATCTTGGTTTAGCACAACGACCGGCTTGGGATCATTTACTACGAAAAATTTACCGTCTTTATAGAGCGAGTCTACGACCTTTGGCGTCACCATCACGCCCTTGTTGTTAAATACGTTATACGCCTTTAAAAGCTGGATAAAAGTCGCTTGCAAGCCGTATCCGTAGCTAATCGTAGCTTTATAAATTTGAGAATTTAGCTTGGCTACGGGCGGCATACTTCCCGTCTGTTCGTATGGCATATCTATACCGGTTTTTTGCGTGAAGCCGAAATTTAACAGCCCCGAGTAAATTTGGGGACCGTCTAGGCGCTGGACTATTTGTATCATACCGATATTTGAGCTATGCACTATGATGTCCTCTGCGACGAGAAAAGGCTCCGGGTGCGTGTCGCGGATCGTTCGTTTGCCTAGCTTGTATACGCCGTTGTAGGTGTTTATGTGCTCGAGCGGGTTGATTTTGTCGTTTGCTAGTAAGATAGCGAAGATAAACGGCTTAAAAACCGAGCCGACTTCGTATGCGTACTCGGTGGCTGAGGAATTTAGCGACTTATAGTCTTGCTTTCTGATGTTTGACGGGCTGTAGCGAGAGGTACTGGCAAGCGCTAGCATATCGCCGGTTTTTGAGTCCATGACGCCTACTATTATCTCTTTTGCGTTTAGAAATTCCCTCTTTTCATCAATGATTTGCTCGAGTTTGGTTTGAAATTTGAGCGAGGTATTTAGGATGACATCATATCCGTCTACGCGACTAGCCAAATTTGAATCGCTGGTTAAAATTATATTGTTTCCGATATCTTTCGGGCCTAGCAGTTTGGCGTCTTGGATCGAGGAGATGTAGTATTCGTAGGCTTTTTCTACACCCTTTACTCCTTCTGTTTTAGTGATACCGTCTTTTTCGACCTTTTTTACGTAGCCTATCATTGGCGTGAGAGCGTCGGCGGCTACATACTGCCTGTTTTCGCCGCTTTCTATTATACTCATATTACGCAGTATCGCAGCTCCGGTGCTCGGGTCTTCGTATGAGATAAAAATTTTCTTTTTATATAGCTTTTTTGATAACTCTTGCAGGTATGCCGCGCCTTTGGCGTCGATCTTGTAGGAGAGCGTTACGGCGCCTTTTTGTCCGTTGATGATTTTAGTTACGCGCTTGATATCGTCGCCGCTATATATGCAGTAAAGCTTGATAAATAGGTCTTTTTTATCGGGATCAATATTTCTGGTGTCTACCATCACTTTGTAGAGCTTTTGGCTGCCGGTTATGCTAAAGCCGTCCTTTGTGATGATGTTGCCGCGCAGGGCAGTGTTTATTTCGCTAGTTTCGAGCTTTGGCAGCGATCTTTCGATATTTGCGCGGTAGAAAATGACCACTAAAAATACGAAAATAAAGACCAATATAAAAGAAAATAATGTAATCGTTTTTGATTTTCGTTGGTTCAAGGCTTAAATTTGCGTTCTTGAGATTTCTTTGTATGCGCTTAGGGCCTTGTTGCGGATTTCTAGCATCAGTTTCATCGACGTATCTGCCTTGCCGATGGCGATAGCGGCTTGATGCAGGTCTTTTACCTCGCCCGTGGCTAGGTCGGCGATAGCCTTGTCAGCGTTGATTTGTATCTCGTTTAGCTCTTTTAGCGAGCTACTCAGTACATCGCCGAAATTTAACTCGCCTTTTTGATTTTGCAGAGTCTTTGCTTCTTTTTTTTCAAACGGCGAAGCAACCGAGCCGATTTTATCTATATTTGTCATAAAATTTAACCTTGTAATAATTCTAGCGCGCTTTGAGCGATCGTTTTAGCCGACTGAAATGCCGAAACGTTTGCCTGATAGGCGCGCGTGGCCTCGATCAAGTCCGCCATTTCGATGACGGGATTGATATTCGGATACGCTACGTAGCCCCTCGCGTCGGCGTCCGGGTGGGACGGATCGTATTTTAGCTTAAAGTCCTTGTCGTCGCGCACTATCTTATCAACTACGACGCTCATTATAGCAGGTTTTGCGTCTTTTGTATAGGATTTATCGTCTAACGGATTTTCATATTCGAGCAAGTTATGTTTTTTCGCCACTTCGTCGTTTAGTACGCTATCAAAATCAACCGCCTTAAATATCACCTCGCGGCGTCTATACGGGCCGCCTTCCGCCGTTCGCACGGTGTTTGCGTTGGCGATGTTGGAGCTAATGACGTTCATTCTAAAGCGTTGGGCGCTTAGTCCGTATCCGCTGATATCAAAGTCGCTTAAATAATTACTCATAATCTATCCTTAAATTTTGCTGCTAGCGTCGATCACGCTTTTAAATATCTGGCCGCTTTGTCTCATAGCTCGGTCGAGTGCGGTTACCATTATCGCGTTTTTGCTTAGCTCCGTCGTCTCGACGTCTAGATCGACTGTGTTTGCGTCGTTTCGCGCCATGTGCCCATCGCGTAAAAATATCGTCGCTGCGTTTGAGGCCGGAAAATCCACGCGAGGAAAGTGCGCGTCGTCCGTTTGTGCGAGTTTTAAAATTTTATTTTCGTCTCTGCCGTAGATCTCTTGCGCCGTTTGCGACAGGGCTGCTTCAAACGCGATGTCGCGGGCTTTGTAAAAAGGCGTGTCGATGTTTGCTATGTTGCTGGAAATCATCTGCTGGCGTAAATTTCTGCTTGCCAGCGCGCTTTCTACGAGCGGTTTTGATTTTGAGGTTTGGATGCCTGCGAACATTTTATTGCCTTTTTTCTCTAAATTTTACGAGATAATAAGCAAAAGACGTTCCAAATCTAGAGTAAATTTTTAAATTTGCTAAAGCCGCTAGGCTGCTTTTTTAGTTCGTTAAATTTGGCTAAAAACTCACTTCTCTTCATCGCTTTTGCGCCCATAAATTTTAGATGATCGTTCATGACCTGGCAGTCGATGAGAAAATCAAACGGCTTTAAAACTCGGCAAAGCGAGATGAGAGCGACTTTTGACGCGCCCGTTTTTAGGCTGATCATACTTTCGCCGCAAAAGACCTTGCCGAAAATTTGCCCGTAAAGCCCGCCCGCTAGCTCGCCGTCTTTGTATACCTCCACGCTGTGTGATATGCCCAGGCGGTGCAAATTTACGTATGCGCGCACGATATCTTCGCTTAGCCATGTGGGCTCGCGTTTTTCGCGCTCGCTTTTGCAGATTTTTAGAAAATTTTCAAAGTCGTAGTCAAACCGCACTTCAAATTTTTTAAGAGCGGATTTTATGCTTTTTTGCACCCTTACTTCGCTTGGAATCAGCACCGCGCGCGGATCGGGCGACCACCAGTATATGGGCTCGCCTGGTAAAAACCACGGGAAAATGCCTTTGTCGTAAGCTTGCAAAAGAGCATCGGCGCTCAAGTCGCCGCCGACGGCTAAAGGCGAGTTTGCAGGGGCGTTTGCGGGGTCTGGGAAGTTATAAATTTTTTCCAAATTCGACCCCGCGTCCGTTTATTTTAGAGCTTCAAATTTAAACGTCAGCTCGCCGTTTTTTAGCGTGATATTTGCGACGCCGCCGTTTTTCAGCGCGCCGAAAAGTATCTCGTCGCTAAGCTTAGTCGAGATCTCGTCTTGCACTAGGCGTTTTAGATTTCGCGCACCGAATTCCTTGCTATATCCCTTTTGCCAGAGGTATTTTTTAGCTTCGGCGGAGGCTTTTATGACGACTTTTTTCTCGACGAGGCTTGAGTTTATCTCGTTAATGATTTTTTGCGCGATGAGGCCCAGCGTGTCCTCGCCAAGGTCGTTAAAATGCACTATTTTATCGATACGGTTGCGAAATTCGGGGCTGAAAAACCCCTTTACCGCCGAGCCCGATTTACCGCTTTCATCCTTGCTAAAGCCCAGCGTCGGAGCCTCTTTTGAGCCCAAATTTGAGCTCATAATGATGACAGCGTTGCGAAAATCACTCTTTGCACCCGTGTTATCCGTGAGGCTGGCATTGTCGAAAATCTGCAAAAAGACGTTTATCATATCATCGTCGGCTTTTTCGATCTCGTCAAACAAAATCACGCTATAAGGGTGCTTTTTGACGGCGTTCGTGAGTATGCCGCCCTCTTCAAACCCGACATATCCCGGAGGCGCGCCGATGAGACGCGAGACGCTGTGCTTTTCCATATATTCGCTCATATCAAAGCGCTCGAAATGTACGCCTAAATTTCGCGCCAGAGCCGCGCTTAGCTCGCTTTTACCCACGCCGCTTGGACCCGTAAATAAAAACACTCCTACGGGCGTATTCGGCTGTTTTAGTCCAGCATACGAGCGCTTTATCGCCGCTACTAGCGTGTCCACCGCCTCGTCTTGACCGAAGATTTCGGACTTTAGCTTTTGGGCTAGATTTTTCAAATTTGCCGTATCGCCGGCAGTCAAATTCGTGTCGGGGATGTTTGCACTCTTACTCAAAACCGCGCTTAGATCGGCTTTTTTGACGATTTTGTTTTTGCCTTTTAGGGCTAGCGCGGCTCCGACCTCGTCGATGAGATCGATGGCGCTGTCGGGCAAAAATCTATCCGTCAGATATTTTTTAGCCAGCTCCACGCTTTTTGCTAAAATTTCGTCGCTAAATTTGACGCCGTGAAAGCTCTCGTATTTAGCGCGAAGCCCTTTTAGGATCTCGATGCTCTCGTCCGCGTTCGGCTCTACGACGTCGATTTTGGCAAAGCGTCGAGACAGAGCCTTTTCTTTTTCAAAAGAGCTGCGAAACTCCGAATACGTCGTCGCTCCGATACAACGAAGCGAGCCGCCGGCAAGGGCGGGCTTAAGTAAATTTGACATATCAAGTCCGCCTCCGCCGGTAGCTCCCGCCCCCACGATCGTATGAATTTCGTCGATAAAGACTATCGCGTCTTCTTGCTCTGCTACCTCGTCCATCACGTCTTTTAGGCGCTTTTCGAAGTCGCCGCGGTATTTCGTGCCCGCAAGCATAGCGCCAAGATCAAGGGCGAAAATTTGTGCGCCTTTTAGTTTCTCGGGCGCTTCGCCGTTTGCGATCTTTAGCGCTAGGCCTTCTACGATCGCCGTTTTTCCGACACCCGCTTCGCCTACTAACAAAGGATTGTTTTTCTTGCGGCGGCTTAGCGTTTGCATGAGGCGGGCCAGTTCGTTTTCGCGCCCGATGATGGGATCTATCTTGCCCTGGGCGGCGAGCTTGGTTAAATTTAGCGAAAATTTGGATAAATTTTGAAATTTGTCCTCTGCGTGCGGCTTGTTTCCCTGCTTGATTTTTTGCGGATCGACTTCGTAAAATTCTAAAATTTTAGCTCCGTATGTGTCGCCTCTGGCTGCGATTTTAAAAAGCAAATCCCTGATACCGATATTTTTGTCCTTTAACTCGGCGTTTAATTCTTTAAAAATTTGCTCCAAAAGTAGCGTCATGCGCGGCTGTTTGTGGCGCGCGACTTGCTCGTTTGTTTGCAAGAGGTAGTTTTTTAGGTCGTTTTTGAGTCCTTCGACGTCGCTTAGTCCCGCGCTTTTTAGGATGTCTCGACTCTCTTCGTTTAAATTTATCAACACGAAAAGCACGTGCTCGCTGGTTAGGTATTCGTGAAAATTCGTGTAAGCAAACTCTCCCGCTTTTTCTAAAAGATAGCTTAAATCCGAGTCAAACATTTTTCCTCCTCACTCTTCTTCTATGATCGCTTTTAGCGGATATCCCGCGACCGCAGCGGCTTTTAGGACGTCGCTTTGTTTGGTTTGGGCAATCTCTTTGGCATAGACGCCTGCGATCCCGCTGCCCTCGTTGTGTATTTTTAGCATCACGGTTACCGCGCTTTGCGTAGTGTGGTGAAAAATTTCAACCAGCACGCTCACCACGAAATCCATACTCGTAACGTCGTCGTTTAGTAAAACAACCTTAAATTTGCGTGGGAATTCGGGCTTTTCTTTTAGCGCGACGTCTCGCTCCCGCTCGGTACTTCGCTTAACGGGCATTTTTTATTCTCTCGTAATCCTTCGTCATCGCGTCTAAGCGGATACCGCCCAGGTAGTATTTCACGCCGAATTTTCCGCTATCGACGTCGGTTAGCTCCTGATAGACGCCGCCTTTTAGCACCATTTTTATCGGCACGCTCTCAAGCCGTTCGTATTTGATATCCTCTAAAATTTGCGCCGAGAGCCTGTCGTTGGTTTTGATGTCGTTTGAGATGAAGTAAAACGCATCGTATTTTTGTGCGAAATTTTCAGCAACGTATTCGTTCGTGACGTTTTCAAAATGCGTGAGTCCCACGATCGTGAAGTCGTTTAGATTGTCGATCTGAAATTTAGTGAGATCGGGAGCTTCTTTTTGACACGGCGGACAAAACGTGCCGAATATATCAAACATCAAAATTTTATCCTCGTCGCCCTTTATAACAAAGCCCCCCTCGACGCGCTTTAGCGTGAGATCTTTGCCAAATATGCTCTTTAGCGCGATCTCCTCGCCCGTTTTGTAGCCCTCAAGCTTGGTCGGAGCTTTCGCGCTCTCGTCTTCGCCGCAGCCTGCTAAAAACAGCACGCAGGCCAAAGCCGCAAAAATTGCCTTCATGGTTTTTTTCATATTATTTTCCTTGTTTTGATCTTAGTTCGGTTATGCTTTCGCCGCCAAAGCCGTAGTCGTCGGTGCTAACTTCCTCTATCACGACGACAGTTCTGCTCGCATCGCGCTTTAGCGTATCGCCCAGCAGTTTCGTCACGCCTGCTATGAGCGCGCGCTTTTGCTCGGCGCTTACGACCTCTTTTTCTTTTGTGATTTTTATATTTACGTAGGGCATCGGTTTTCCTTAAGCGTATTTTTTCATCGCCGCACGCGCTTCTTTGTCGGCTTCTTTGCGTTTTATCGTCTCGCGCTTATCGTGCAGATTTTTACCTTTTGCCAGCGCGAGGCGCGCCTTTACGATGTTTTTGTCGTTTAGATAGAGCGCTAAAACGACTAGCGTGAGGCCATCTTGCGTGACTTGACCGAAAATTTTATCTATCTGCTTGCGGTGCATCAGCAGTTTTCTCGGAGCCCGCTCGTCCGGGCGAAACGCCGAGTGCGTCGTATTTAGGTGACTGATGTGCGCGTTTAGCAAAAACAGCTCGCCCTTTATCACGCGCGCGAAGCTATCTTTTAGATTTGCGCGGCCCGCCCTTAGAGCCTTTACCTCGCTACCCTTTAGCACGATGCCCGCCTCAAAGGTTTCGATGATGCTAAAGTCAAACAGCGCCTTTTTATTTTTGGCTAAATCCTTACCCATTTTTTACCTTTTTATTTTAAGAAAAACACGCTAGCGCCGCTGCCGCTGAGGAAAAAATCTTTAAATTTATCTATCTGCGGATAAATTTTAAAACACGGCGCGAAAAGATCGTTTAGCTTGCGATTTTCGTATCGCTCCAGTAGCTGCGCCGTCGTCATCTCGCGCATTTTTGCCGCCAAATTTACGTCGATGCTATCCATAAAATTTGCCCTAAATTCACCGTAAACCGCTGGCGTCGAACAAAAGACGCCGGGCGTTAAAATTTCTACCTCTGGCACTTCGTCGTTAAACTCGCTTATTATCTCGCCGATACCGCTGACGTTTGCCGCGTCAAATCCGCTAGCGAAAAACGCCACGTCCGCTCCGATATTTGCGCCTATTTTCATCAAATTTTCGCGTGTTAGTTTTAAATTTAACTCCTCGTTCGCCATCCTTAAAAACGTAGCCGCGTTTGAGCTGCCTCCGCCAAGGCCCGCACCCAGCGGGATTTGCTTTTTTATCACGATTTTATGCGAGGTGAAAAACTCGTCCAGCTCGTTTTTAAAGCCCGCTTTTTCCAGCTCAAATTTAGCCTTTAAAACGATATTATTTTCGATATTTTCGTTATCGCACTCGAGCGCAAAGCCGCTAGATTTTTCAAAGAAAATTTCGTCGTAAATCTCGCGCCTTAAAACAAAGCGAGAGACGATCTCGTGGTAGTTGCCGCGAGTGCCGACGATCTTTAAAAAGGAGTTGATTTTTGCGTAGCTTTTCATTATTTTACGATTTTATCGCTCAGCTCTTTTAGGCTCGCTTCGCCCGCGCCGTTTAGAGCCTGTTTGTTTTCCGCCGCCACGTCCTCGACGAGCTCGGAGCGCAGGATCATCATATTTTTAGGCGCGTCGATGCCGATTTTTACGCCGCCTTTTGAGATACCTACGACCGTGATTTTGATATCGTTTCCCAGCATTATGCTTTCGTCTTCTTTTCTTGCGAGTATTAGCATTTTTCGACCTTATTTAGTTTATATGTTACGGTTTCGTCTTTGATTTCAATGATACTAAAAAATTCATCAAAGTTTATTAAATATAGCCCCTCGGCGCCAAATTTTAGCTTTTCTACGCTCAGTTTTTTGCCCAGCATCACGTCTGCGGGATCCCTTAGATATTCGTTTCGCGGTAGCGAGATATAATCAAGCGGATTTAAAAACCTCTCATTTTCATAAACAAATTTACCTTCGCTCACGCGTTTTAGCGCGCTTAGAGTGGCTCTCGCGCCAAGCCTTGCGGCTAAAATTTGAGCGTACGAGCGCACGTACGAGCCTTCGCTAACGCTAATGCGAAAGCTCAAAAACGGATGCATATATGCCCTCAAATTTACGTCAAAAACGCTCATTGTTTGGCTTTTTAGCTCAAACTCTTCGCCCACTCTTGCTAGCTCATAGGCACGCTTGCCGTCTACGTGCTTGGCGCTAAATTTGGGCGGTACGTAGGCTATCTCGCCTTTTAGTTCGCTTAGCGCCGCTTTTACGTCCGCTAAATTTAACTGCGGGCAAAGCGTGATCTCCTCGATATTTTCGTTATCTAGGCTAGCGCTTGTAGCTCCTAGCCACATCGTCGCTTCGTAGATTTTTGGCGTTTTATTTATGTAGTTAAAAAGCCGCGTGTGATTGCCCAGAGCCACGATGAGGCAGCCGCTGGCAAACGGATCTAGCGTGCCCGAAAAGCCTGCCTTTTTTACGCCGTATTTGCGCTTTAGCCGGCCAAGGAAATGATTTGAGCTGATACCTGCGGGCTTGTTCACGACAAAAAGCGCGTTCATTTAAATTTGACCTTTTGGCGGGCCGTGCGGACTTTGAGCCGTTTGCTTTAAATCTTGCCGTTTGGGTATCGCGTCAAATTTGTCTATGCGGTATTTAAAATTTAAGTCCCGTTTGTTTGCGTAAATTTCGCTTAAATTTACATCGCGGATCAAGCTCGGTTCGTCCGCGTGAGTTTTATCAAATTCTATGTCCACGCCGGCTCGCAAAGCTCTTAAATTTCGCCTATTTGTCGTATCTATGTCAAATTTTAGCGCATTAAATCGCAGAAAAGATAAAGCGAAATCCGCGTCAAATTTGCTCGCTTTAAGTTTATCCTGCGCAAATTTATATACGAATTTAGCCTTGAATTTCTCCATCCTCACACCGCTTTTTCGACGAAGCCGGACATTATATCGCGGCTGATACCGCCGAAATTTATCGTTAGCTTGAGATCTTTTTTGATCTTCGTTACCGCCGTCACGCGCCCGATGCCGAAAATTTTGTGTTTAACGAGGTCGCCTTTTTTGTATTCGCCGACGGTTTGCGTTTGCGTTTGTATGATGAGACTGCCGCTGCAAACGCCGGCCTCGCTTAAAAATCTGCTCTTTTCCAGTCTTGTTCGCTGCCCTTTGTAAAAGCGCGAATTTGCGTAACTAAGCCCCAGCGTTTTCTTGGCGCGGGTTATCGCGACGTAGGCCAGGCGCCGCTCCTCCTCGATGTCGCTGCCGTCGCCTAGCAGCGGGAAGAACCCTTCCTCGAGCCCGATTACGAAAAGATGCTCGAACTCAAGCCCCTTGCTAGCGTGGATGCTCATAATCGAGATCGCCTCGCCGCCGATGTTATCCTGCTCGCTTTGTAGTGCGATCTCGTTTAAAAACTCCTCGATGGAAAAGCTTGGATCTTGCTTGATTTGATCTTTTATCATCGCGTAAAACTCATCGATGTTCGCTACGCGCTCGGAGCCGTCGGGCAAACTCTCGTAGTATTTTTTGATGCCGAATTTGGCCTCTAGCTTATCGATCAGTTCATAAGCCGAGCCGCACTCTTTTAGCTCTTTTAAATTTGCGGCGAATTCGTCTAGCGCCGAGACGATTTTTTTGCTTAGTTCTTTGTCGCTTTCGTCCAAAGCGCAGATAGCCTCAAATAGCGAAAATTTGTTTTCAAAGGCGATTTTTTCGATCTTTGCGAGACTTATCTTGCCTAGGCCGCGTTTTGGGCGGTTGATGACGCGCTTTAGCGAGAAGTCGTCGTTTTCGTTTGCGACAAGCCTCAGGTAGCTGATGACGTCCTTGACCTCGGCGCGTTCGTAAAATTTAACGCCGCCGACCATTTTGTAGGGGATTTTTTCTTTGTTTAAGCCGTCTTCCAGCGAGCGAGAGAGGGCGTTTATGCGGTAGAGGATAGCGATCTCGCTGGCCGCTACGCCGCTGCCCAGCAGCTTTTTTATGCGCTTGGCGACTTTTAGACTTTCCATCGTTTCGTCGTCTGATTCTATTAGCGCGACGTCCTCGCCGCCTTCTTTAGTGCTTTTTAGCTCTTTGCCCAGGCGGTTTCGGTTGTGGTCGATGAGCTCGTTTGCCGCGCGTAAAATTTGGCTCGTCGAGCGGTAGTTTTGCTCCAGGCGGATGACTTTTACGTCTTTAAATCGATCTTTGAAATTTAATATATTTTCGATTTTCGCGCCGCGCCAGCCGTATATACTCTGATCGTCATCGCCCACGACCGCGATATTTTCGTGCGTTAGGCAGAGTTTTTTTAGTAGTTTATACTGAAGGTCGTTGGTGTCTTGATACTCATCTACCATGATGTAGGCGTAGCGCTGTGAAATTTCGCGCGCTAAGGCCTCGTCCTCGTCTAAAATTTTATAGCTAAGGCAGAGCAGATCGTCAAAATCCACGAGATTGTTCGCCGCCAGATACTCCTCGTAGAGCTTGTAAATATTGGCTAGCCTTGCGTAGTAGCCATCTTTAAATTTATGCTCGTCGATCTCGATAGCGGCGTGATGCGCGGCGTCTTCTACGCTTAAAAGAGAGTTTTTAAAATTTGAGATCTCGCTCGCCAAAACGGGCGTAGCGATATTGCTCTCAAAACCTTTTAAAATGCGCTTTTTATCATCGGTGTCGATGATGACGAAGTTATTTTTGCGTCCCAAGCGGTCGATGTAAAATTTTAAAAATAAAAGTCCGAATTTGTGAAAAGTGCAAAGTAGCGGAGTGAAGTTTTTGCCTGCGTCTCCTAGCATTTTTAGTGCGCGGGTGCGCATTTCGTTTGCGGCTTTGTTGGTGAAGGTCAGCGTTAGCGTATTTGACGGCGCGATACCTACCTCGCTTATGAGGTAGGCTAGGCGCGTCGTTATCGTCTTTGTTTTTCCGCTGCCGGCACCTGCTAAAATAAGCATCGCCCCGTCGATGTGAGAGGCCGCTACGCGCTGATTTTCGTTGAGTTGGTCTAATAAATCGGGCATAAAATTTTCCATCTTGCGTGAGTTAGAGTCATTAAATTTTAACAAATTAAGCTTAAAAGTTACCACGCATTTAAAATTTTAGCCGCTTAAGAGCGTTTTTAGTTATAAATCAATACAATAAAAAGATTGTTTTATTAAGTTGATATAATAATTAAGGATGCGGACGTGATCAATGATTTTAGCAAATTTTATACTTTTATGGAAATAGTCAAGGAGCGTAGTTTTTCAAAGGCTTCGCGAGCGCTTGGTATCTCTCAGCCTGCGGTTACTCTTCAGATAAAAAAGCTCGAGGAGATGCTGCAAACGACGCTAATCATGCGCAAAAAAAACGGTATCGTTTTGACGCGTGAAGGGGAGAAATTTCATAAGCTTTGCTTGCAGTTTGAGGGAGCGATGTTTAGGTTTAAGGATGAAATTTCGCGCATAAAAACCGACAAAGTCCCGCTAGTCATCGCTGCGACTCAGCTGGTCGCCGAGGCGGTGCTATCGATGATGCTGGATAAAATTTCGCAAAGCGTGGGTAGCGAGCTTGATATCAGGATAAAAGAGCAAAACGAGCTCATTCCTTTTTTAAAAGATCGCCGCAGTGACATCGCCATCATCCTCGAGCAGTCGCTTGACAGTAGTTTGCTCGTTAAAAAGCTCTTTGACTACGAGCTGATTTTAGTCTCGAACAGAAAAATCGCCGAGAACATAAAACTCGAGCAGCTTTTGGGTTTTAGATTTATAAAAGATAGGACGCATACGTATCTGGATGATGTCTTGCAAAAGCACGGCGTGGACGAGGGCAAGATTGACGTGGCGTATTCTCTGGACGGCTCGATAATGGTTTGTCGCGCGATGACGACAAATAACGCCGATACTTATGTCGCGTTTGTGCCGAGATTTTTGATCGAGGACAAGTTAAAAGAAGGCAAACTCTTTGAGATAAACGTCGCTAAATTTAAGCTCACTCGCTCGGTTTATGCTGCCGCGCTAAAAGAAAACGAAGAAGTTTTGCGTAAATTTTTAAGCGTAAAAAGCTATTTTGCGGTTTAAATTCGCACTAAATTTGAGCCGGAATTTATAAAATTTAATCAAATTTGGCTCAAATTTTTAACTTTGACGCTAAAACAACCTCTCTTGCTGCCGCCGAGCGGTAAAAATCTCCAACATCGTTTTCAGACATTGCTAAGCTCCTCAAATCCGCCATATCTTGTTTTTGCCGAGTTTGCACCTTTTGCTATCGCTGTTTTTTATTTTGATGTCTTGCGGGCGATTTGAGATTTTCGTATCTTTCAAGTAGCCGTAAAAGCCCTGAGAGCTTGGCATCTCTCGGGCCTGCCGCTTCGTCGCCGATGGCTGGGCGAGTTTTATTTTTGCCTTATCCGCGCATACGCTTGTTTTCATTGCGCTCGCTTTCGCCGATAGCTACGCTCGTTTCGTTTTTGTGAGATCTTTGCTGTCTTTGGCCTACTGTTTTTTGAGCATTTTTGCGGTTTTTGCCATCTTGCCGACTCTTTTTGGGCGGACCGTTTTATGCCGCGCTGCGCCGACTGCGATCTTTTTGCGTTTAAATTTGAGATAAGAAGCAAAGCGGCTTAAGAAATTTAAGACAACTTAATAAACGTCCGTTATTACTATTTATTTTAAAAATTTTAAATTAACAAAAGAAAGGCATTCGCCGGTAGAAGCGCCATAATTAAGAAAGTATCATATTCGGTAAATTTAAAACAAAATCCGCGTCCGTCAAAATGCAAGCGCAAAATACCGCAATAGCCATAAAACCGCCTATTTGAGCAAAACCAATGCCGCAGGCTTAACCGAAGGAAATGCGCATAAAAGCAAACTTATAAAAACAGTGCGAGCAAAACGGCGGGTAAAATTTTGCTCACTTTTTAAACAAATCTTTATTATTCGGGTTTGACATTAGCGCCGACATCGACTTTTCGAGCTGATTTTTTTGGGATTTGTAAATGGAAAAATTTACCAAAATCGGGCTGTTTTCCACTAAAATTTGCATGATCGCTCCAAGCGGAAAGCTAACGACGCTGGCGAAATTTTCCTTACCGAAGCCCGCCTCGAAGCTTAGCTCCTCGGGCGTGAGCTTGGCGCTGTTAAAAGTATATCCCGCAAGCGTAAATACGATAACGGGTGCGTTAAAAGTGCTCTTTATATACTCCGGCAGCTCGGGGTCAAATTTGACCAGATCAAGGTTGGTCATCGCCGAAAACGGGCGGTCGTTTTGCAGCAGATACTCCACGCACTCAAAAACGTGCTCTTTCATCATCGCCGAAAATCTCTCGTCGTCTAAAATTTCATCAAGCATTTTGCCCTCCTTGTTATGTTTTGATCGGTGTTTTTGCGTTTGCAGCAGACTTTGAAACGGTTTGTTTTCTCGCATCTATCGCTCGCTCGCTTTGTATCCGCTGCTTAAGCCTAGCTCCTTGCCTTGCGCCTAGCGCTCTTATATTTTAATATTTTTTACGTCGGCTTGCAAAATATCCCGAGCGCCGACGTTGCTTTTTCGGTTCGGACGCCTTATGCGATTTTTCAAAATAATCATCGTCGCTCGATCGGCGAGCCGTCCGGCTTGACGCTATCTGCGCTAAGTTAAATAAACGGTTTTTCGCGTTCTCGCGGCGGCACTTATGATAGCTTAAATTTAGCTTTTGCGGCGGTAAAATTTAGCCGCCCCGATATCAAAATTCGGCCGCAAATAAAACGTAAATTTAAGCTTTCGCGTAGCCTTAAATTCCTCGCCGATTTGCCGACGTTAAATTTTAAAAATCGCAAAAAATCGCCCGCAAAATTTGCAAATTTTAAGCACGCCCTTAATTATTTAAATTTGCACAGGGTTTTGCATCGCTACACCCGGCAAATTTGCAAATTTTAGCTGTTTCGTTCGGTCAAATTTTATGCCGTCCAAATCAAAATTTAACGCCCGTTAAGCCTCCAGGCAAAACTCCTCCACCAGCTTTCTAACCTCGTTTATGCCGATCTGCCAAAACGCCGCGTCCTCGATATCAAAGCCAAACATCCCGACCAGCTCTTTTGGCGAGCGCGAGCCGCCCGCGCTTAAAAACTCGGTGTAAATTTGCACGAAATTTTCGCATTTGCCGCTTTTATAAAGCCCGAAAATCGCCAGCACCAAAAGCTGCGCATATGAGTAGGCGTAGCAGTAAAACGGCGTGTGGATAAAGTGCGGAATGTAGCTCCACCAAATTTTATAGTAGTCGTTCAATGCGACGCTTTTTCCGAACATCTTTGCGCTCTCTTCGAGCCAAATTTTATTTAGCTCCTCGGCGCCGATCTCGCCATCATGCGCGTGAACTCGGCGCTCAAAGGTCGTGAAGTTTATCTGGCGGTAGAGCGTGGCGAAGATATCCTCGATCTTGCCGGCGAGCAGAGCGGTTTTTTCTCTGCCTTTTAGCGTGTTTTTGACGTGATCGAAAACCAGCATCTCGCAAAACACCGATGCCGTCTCTGCCGTAGTTAGCGGCGTGTCGGCGTTTAGAAATCCTACGCTTTCATAGGCTAGGTTTTGATGTGCGGCGTGACCTAGCTCGTGCGCTAGCGTGAAAAGATCCCGCCTCTCGTCGGTGTGGTTTAAAAGTACGTAAGGATGAGCCTTTGCGACGCCTGATTGAGAAAAGGCGCCGCCTCGTTTATTTTGGGCAGGATAGACGTCGATCCAGCCCTCTTTAAACGCGCGAGCGGCTATCTCGCCGAATTTGGGGCTAAATTTGGCAAAAGTCTCGAGCACGATTTTTTTGCACTCTTTAAATTTATAAACGCTTTTGCTCTGCTCAAGCGGCGCGTATCTATCGTAGTCGTAGAGCTTTTTAAAGCCTAAAATTTTGCGCTTTTTCTCGTAAAATTTAATCGGTAGATCAAAGCTCGTCTCGGCGGCCTTTATGAGCGCGTCCACGCTGGCTTTGGTCGTTTGGTTTGAAAAATGCCGCGGACTTTCGGGCAGATCGAATTTTCGCAGCTCGCAGCTAGTTTTTAGGCTGGTTTTTATCATATTATAAATGTAGCTAAGCAGATGCTGCTGCGGCGCTAGTCCGTCTGAGAGGCTCTTTGCGGCCGCTTTTCGCTCGGCGCGGTCGGGGCTGTGAAGCTTGGACAGGATCTCCTCTTCGCCTAGCATTTTGCCTTTAAATTTAAACTTAAGCGCGCTTAGCGTCTCGTCAAAAAGTCGTGAAAAGCCCTCCGCGCCCGTGTTTGCCGTACGGAGTAAAATTTGCTCCTCCTTTAAGCTTAGCTGGTGGGCTTTTTCTTTTGCGATATTGCCAAGATAATAGCCTAGCCTTGGGCTTTTGGCGATGATTTTGTTTTGCCTGTCTTCGTCAAATTCGTTAAATTTAAGCTCGAAAAAAAGCAGATGGTTTTGCGCTTTTGAGCTAAGCTCGTCAAATTTAGCGTAAAACGCGCCTTTTGAGGTATCTTTTGAGAAAACCAGACCCACGTAAATTTGCACGCGAGCGATATTTTCTAGCAAAATTTCATATTCGTTAAGCGCGTTTAAAAACTCTTCGTCGCTTAAATTTAAAAATTTATCCGAGTATTTGGCTTCAAATTTTTCGCATTCGTTTTGCAAAGAAAGAGCCGAAATTTCGAGCTCTTTTTCATTTTTAAAAAGCGGGGTTAGATCCCAAACGTTCATTTTACCGCCTTAAATTACTCTATGGTTTGCGAAGCGGCAGCGGTGAAAAGTACGTCCGAGGAGCTGTTTACCGCCGTTTCTACCGAGTCTTGGATCACGCCGATGATAAATCCTACGCCGACTACTTGCATCGCGATGTCGTTACCGATGCCAAATAGCGCGCAAGAAAGCGGCACAAGTAGCAATGAACCTCCCGCTACGCCCGAAGCTCCGCAAGCGCCAAGGGCCGAGATAAAGCAAAGCAAAAGCGCGTCGCCGAAGGTGACCGTGATAGACGGGATAGAATTTACCGCCGCAAGCGCCAAGATGCCGATAGTCACGGCCGCGCCGCCCATATTTATCGTGGCTCCCAGCGGGATTGATATCGAGTAGAGCTCCTCTTTTAGCCCTAGCTTTTTGCAAAGCGCCATATTTACCGGGATATTTGCCGCCGAGCTTCTAGTGAAAAACGCCGTAACCGCACTCTCTCTCACGCAAGTCATCACGAGCGGATAAGGGTTTTTCTTGGTAATAGCAAATACCATCGCAGGATACACGACAAAAGTGACGAAGGCCATGGAGCCTACTAGAACAAAAATAAGTTTTAAATAACCGGCAAGCGCATCAAAGCCGGTTTCGTGGATAGCGAGCGTAACGAGTCCGAAAATACCAAAAGGCGCAAGGCGGATGATAAATCTAACGATTTTAGTCACGCCGTCGCTGACGTCTTGGAAGACTTTTTTGGTTTCGGGCGTGCAAAATCGCATCGCGATACCGCCGCCCACGGCCCAAGTGATGATGCCGATGTAGTTGCCGCTTGAAATCGCGCTGATAGGATTTTGAACCATTTTAAAGATGAGGTCTTTTAGCACGTCGACGATGCCTTGCGGAGCGCTCATATTTGCGCTCTCAACGCCTTTTAAAACGAGCTCCATCGGGAAAAGAAAGCTCGCTACGACCGCGACTACGGCGGCTAAAAACGTGCCTACCAGATAAAGCGCGACTATCTTTTGCATACCTTTGGCATGGCCGAATTCTTTTACTATGATAGATGTGGCTACCAGTACGAAAACTAGGATAGGCGCGATAGCTTTAAGCGCTCCGACGAAGAGATTGCCCAAAACGGCGATGGATGTTGCGACCGAATTGGCTAGATCGGTCAGATCTTTTTTTGCCGCGGCCAGCTGCGCTGCGTCGCTTACTCCTTTTGCGATTAGCTCGTTATAAGGAGCCGCCTGATAATGCGTCCAAAAGCCGATAACGGCGCCTAATGCTATGCCGATTAAAATTTGAACGATCAAATTTCCGTCGGCGAATCTTTTTACCAGTTTGCCAAACATTCTAGTGTCCTTACCTTAAAATTTAATTTTAGTTTAGGATTATAGCCGAATTTGCGCCAAATTTAAAGGTTTGGGCGAGATTAATTTCAATTTTATTATGAAATGTTACAATTGCGAGATTAATTTTCATAAAAGGAAAAGCATGTATTTATTTACTTCAGAGGTGGTTAGCCCGGGCCACCCGGACAAATGCGCCGACATCATCGCCGACAGCATCGTCGATACGATCTTGATGCAAGATTCAAATGGTCGCGTCGCCAGCGAAGTTTTCGTCGCGGGTAAAAACATTATAATAGGCGGTGAGATAAACTCTAAGGCCAAGTTAAGTTTCAAAGACTACGAAAGTATCGTCAAAAACGCGCTGGCTAAAATCGGCTACGACGGCAAGTCTAAATTTACGAAAGAGCAGTGCCTACACCCCGACGACGTCGAGATAAAAGTCTGCGTAAATCAGCAAAGTGCCGATATAAATCAAGGCGTCGATCAAGAAGGCGGCGAGATAGGCGCCGGGGATCAGGGCATAATGTTCGGCTTTGCCAGCTGCGAAGCGAACGAATATATGCCCGCAGCCATAACCTACGCCAGAATGCTTTGCGATAAGGTTTATAAATTTGCCAAAGCTAATCCCGATAAACTCGGCGTCGATATTAAAACTCAGGTCACCATAGACTACGGCACGAAGGATAACTTTGAAAACTGCAAACCTCAAAGCATCCACACTATCGTTGTTTCGGCCCCTTGCGTCGAGACGATGAAGATAGAAGGGCTGCGCGCTCTAGTGCAAACTCTCATCGACGATGCGGGCTTGCCGAAGGGTCTATATGATAAGAGCAAAACGCTAATCTACATCAACCCGACCGGCCGTTACGTAAATCACAGCTCGCTTCACGATAGCGGACTAACCGGCCGCAAGCTCATCGTAGATAGCTTTGGCGGATATAGCCCGATAGGCGGCGGCGCGCAAAGCAGCAAGGATTACACCAAGGTCGATCGCAGCGGCCTTTATGCGGCGCGCTGGATAGCTAAAAACATCGTCGCGGCCGGCCTTGCTAAAAAATGCATCGTCCAGCTAAGCTACGCTATCGGTATGGCAAAGCCAACTTCTGTGAGCGTCGATACGATGGGCACGCAGATCGCGGGCGTAAACGACGATATGCTGTCAAATTTCGTTAGCGAAAATTTCGCCCTCACTCCGCGCTGGATCACGAATAAATTCGGCCTGGATAAACCTAGCAAAGATACGTTTTTATACGCTAAAGTAGCAGCCAAAGGTCAAGTCGGAAACGCCAAATATCCTTGGGAAAAGCTTGACGCGGTTGATACTTTCAAGGCTTTGGTTAAATAATTTCCTAAGCCCGCTAAATTTAACGCGGGCTTAAATTTACCCTCAAATTTAAGGCTTCGTATGAAATTTCGCCCCGCTTTGCATCTTAAATTTGCTTCAAAAACGCTCGGTAAAATTTAAAGATAATTAAAATGCAAACGGCGATAAAACAAAACGGTAAAAACAAGACGCTCGGATTCGTTTTGCTCGGACTTTGCGCTTTTTATTTTCTTTGCGCGCTAGGTATTTTTGTATTGCCTTTTGATGTTCTGGCTCGTTCCTCTTTGGCGCGAGATTTCGTGGAAGCTATGCTTAAAATTTACCCGGCCGTAGAGAGGGCTTTTTCTCATACCGATTTTACTCAAAAGGCAGCGTTTTATATCGCTTATATGGGGATTATAAAGGTCGTTACGCTTGTCGGTTTCGTAGCGGCTTGCTTGCTGTGCGGCAGTAAAAAACATAGAGCTCGCGTGATGAAACAAGCAAGAAAAGAAAATCCGGTAGTGGGATTTTTTCTTTCATTTTGCGGCATTTTGTGGGCTGGTTTTTTGATAAATAGGGATTTTACGGGTTATCATATCGGATATCGTAAGCCAAGAAATTCGCCTGAATACGAATGGGTGCTGAGGTCTCCCGGCGAGCTATTTTGGCAGATGACGATTGATTTTATATTTTTGATTATTGTAGCGGCTTGTATATTTTATGCGGCGTTGCAAATTCGGTTGCTATTTCACAAGCGCAAAAACGCCTAAATTTAGCAAATTTATCTGAAAAATTTATCGAACAAGCCTTGCTTTGGCGTGATTATCTCAGACGGCGAGCCGTTTGCGCTGTGATAGATGGCTTTGCCGTATTTCGTCGCGTAGTATTTGAGTAAAATTCGCTGCAAATTTGGCTCTGTGCTAGGCACGAACCAGCCGTTGTTAGTAACCGCGATCATAACGTCAAATTTGCCTGCAAACAGCTCGTCCCTGGTTGCTTCGTAGCAGATCGCGTTTCTGATTTTTACGCCGTCTATCTCGTAGTCGCCCGGAGCGCTCGCCGTTTCAAAATCCTTCGCGCCGCCAAAAAATATTTTATTTATCAAATCTCGCGCAAACGCCGGTAGCGGGATCTCTTCGCCAAAAGGCACGAGGATAAATTTATCCAGCCGCCGCATCTTGCCGCGGTCAAAGAAAAACGCCGAGTTGTAGTTCGTGCCGTTTTCGCGAGCTAGCGCGCCAGTGACGATAGCGATCTTTTGCGACTTTTCGAGTAGTTCGGAGGTCAAATTTCGCTCGTGCGTCATATAAACGGGAAAGGCGCTTTCAGGCAAAATAATCGCCCTAAAGCCCGCGTTTATCGCCTCATCTATGATGGCTAAATTTTGATTTATAAACTCGTTTTTTAGCTGTTTGGCCCACTTTAGTTCTTGCGGGACATCGGTGTTTGCCAGTTTTACTTCAAAAGGCAGAGTTTTAAAATTTGGCGTACCATACTGCACCGCGCAGGCTAAAAGCGCGGCAAAAGCGATAAATTTGAAGCGGTTTTTGACGTAAAACAGGCACAAAATCGCGGCGAAAATAAACGCAAGCGCGAGCAAATTCGGCGCAAATATCCCCGGCACGAAAATAGCCTCCAAATTTAACCAGTTAAAGCCGAAGGGATGGATGTTTGAAACTAAGATAAGCAGCAAAGCTTTTAGCCAAATTTGAGCCGGGATGCCCGCTATCAAAAACAGCGCGCCGTAGATGATCCCGATAGCTAAAATTTCAAGCGGGATGAGGTAGCTAAGCTCGTAATAAACGAGGCTAAAGCTGATCCAGTAAAACCAAATAATCCCGATAAAAAATCCCGTCCAAAAAAAGCCGCGGCGGTCAAATTTGAGCAGAAAATAAAAGCCCGCGATCGCAAAAAACGGCGAGATAAAATTTAAAATTTCGCCACCTAAAACATCGGCTAGTATAAAATTTGAGATTAAAATCGCGCCGACAAAGGCTTTTATTATAATTTTAGTGCTAAAATAAGGGCTTAAAATTTTTTTTATCAAGGAACCACATGCAAGAAGGAAATTTCGTAGCTTCATTACTGCCTCTAGTCGTGCTTTTCGCGATATTTTATTTTCTGGTTATCAGACCGCAGCAAAAACAGCAAAAAGCGCATGCAGCGATGATAGCCGCACTCGAAAAGGGCGACAAGATCATAACTAGCGGCGGACTAATCTGCGAGGTGATAAAACCGGAAGAGGATTTTATCAGAGTTAAGCTTAACGACGACGTAATCGTGCGCGTTTCACGCGAATTTGTCGCGAGAAAAATAGAAAAAACAGAGACGAAAGCAAATGTGTAACGGCAAAATAACGTATAGGCTGATCATCTTTTCTTTGGCTTTGATTTTCGGCATTATCTTTTCCGTGCCGTCCTTTTTTCAGACGGAAAAAGGCGCTAAAATCAGCCTCGGACTTGATTTGCAAGGCGGACTTCATATGCTTCTTGGCGTCGAGACCGAGGAGGCCGTGCACTCAAAGATAAAATCGATCGCCGCTAGCGTGAACTATTTTGCGAAAAAAGAGGACGTTTTGATAGATAGCTTTAAGATCCGCGAGGACAAGGTGGATTTTGAACTGCTTGATGCCGATGAAGCCGCTAAGATCGATGGTATGTTAAAAGATATCAAGGGGCTTGACGTGCAAAAAGACGGTCTAAAATACTCGGTCGGCTTAACCGACGCCGAGAAAGCCGAAACTATCGAATACGCGATAAATCAAGCGGTCGAAACTATCAGAAACCGCCTCGATCAGTTCGGTCTGGCCGAGCCTACGGTAGCAAGACAGGGCAAGGATAATATCCTAGTCGAGCTTCCTGGCATCAAAACCGTAGCCGACGAGCAGCGCGCACGCGATCTCATCGCAAAAGCCGCGCACCTCCAGCTGATGGCCGTCGATGAAAAACGCCAGTCGCAAGCCGGCTCGATGAGCAAGGCCGAAGCCGAGAGCTACGGCGACATCATCTATCCGGACGTCAAAAACGAGCAGATAAAATATATCGTAAAAAACGTCCCGGTTCTTGACGGCGCGATGCTAACGGACGCTAGAGTGGCCTTTGATCAGCGCACGAACTCGCCTATCATCAGCTTTACTCTAAACGCTGAAGGGGCTAGGATATTTGGCGATTTTACGGGCGCAAACGTCGGCAAGCGCCTAGCTATCGTGCTTGACGGCAAGGTGTATTCGGCTCCTTCGATAAACGAGCGAATCGGCGGCGGAAGCGGTCAGATAAGCGGCGGCTTTAGCGTCGAGGAGGCTCACGACGTAGCCATCGCGCTTAGAAGCGGCGCTCTTTTGGCGCCCGTAAAGATGCTGGAAAAACGCAGTATCGGACCAAGTCTGGGGGCCGACAGCATAAATCAATCTATGATCGCGCTAGCCTCGGCTTCGGTTTTGGTGGTGCTGTTTATGATAGCTTATTACGGATTTAGCGGTATTTTGGCAAATATCGCGCTCACGGCGAATATTTTGATATTAGTCGCCGTGATGGCGATGTTTGGCGCGGCTCTAACGCTACCGGGAATGGCGGGCATAGTGCTAACCATCGGCATGGCGGTAGATGCAAACGTGATCATAAACGAGCGTATCAGAGAGCTGCTACGCGACGGAGTCGGTATCGCAACGAGCGTAAAAAGGGGCTATGAAAACGCGATGAGCGCGATAATAGACGCAAATTTGACCACGCTCATCACCTCGGTCGTGCTTTACGCCTACGGCACGGGACCGGTCAAGGGCTTTGCCGTGACGATGGGTATAGGTATCATCGCTTCGATGATAACGGCGATCCTGGGCACTCACGGGATGTTTGATACTGTCGTGAATAAAATAGAAAAAAGCGGTAACACGCGGTTTTGGTTCGGTTACAAAAGGGTATAAATGCAATTTTTCTCGAAGGTAAATGTTTATAATTTTATGGGCAAGCGCTATATCGCGCTAGCTTTTTCGGCGATACTGTTTTTCGGTTCGCTTTTTTTGATAGCGACGAAGGGTTTTAACTACGGTATCGACTTTTCCGGCGGTACGCTCATCCAGGTGAAATACGATAGCGCGGTATCGCTGGATAAAATTCGCGCGGCTTTGGCAAAAGACGAAGCCTATAAAAATGCGAGCGTTACGGAGTTTGGCTCGGCGGAGGAAGTTACGATTAGATTTTCGGGAGCGAACTCAAATTTAGGCAGCGACGTCGGAGCTAGCGTGGCCGAGCTTTTAAAAGATACGGGTAAATTTGAGATCCGCCGCACCGACGTGGTAGGACCCAAAGTCGGCGACGAGCTACGCGAAAAAGGCGTAATGGCGCTTGCGATCTCGCTCGTAGGTATTTTGATTTATATCGCGTTTAGGTTTGAGTGGAGATTTGCGATGGCGGCGGTGGCATCGGAGGTGCACGACGTCGTGATCACGATGGGAGCGATCAGCTTTTTTGCTATCGACGTAAATTTGGACACTTTAGCGGCGATCCTCACTGTCATAGGTTACTCGCTAAACGATACGATCATAGTCTTTGACCGTATCAGAGAAAATATAAAAACCAGCAAGAGCACGCAACTCGACGCAATCATAAACGAATCGGTCTCCGCGACGCTAACTAGAACGATACTTACCTCGTGCACTACGCTCATCACGGTCGTCGTGCTATTTTTGTTCGGCGGAGATATGATACACGGATTTTCTTTAGCGCTGATAGTGGGCATCGTCATCGGCACTCTAAGCTCGATATTCGTTGCCGCGCCTATGCTTTTGTGGTTCAAATTTAGCGTGGAGAAGTATCGCGCGATGGAAGCTGAAAAGGCGCGCATCCAAAGAGAGAAAGACAAGCAGCGCGCGATGTTTGAAAAAGGCACTATATAAGGAGAAGCGATGAACTGGGGCAAGGTTATTTATATATTTTTCGCGCTTATGAGTCTGACGACGACGGCAGGGTTTTTGTATGATAAAAACGAGATTGCGCTATTTGTAGCGGCGAGCGTAAATTTGATCTCGACGCTGTTAAAAATCGGCGTTAAAAACATATTTGCCGCCGAGCTTTTTGCTAGCTCGCTGGTGGCGGATTTGCACCTCATACCCGCCTTTGCGCTGCTTCAGATAAACGGCGACACGCATATAGCTTATTCGCTAGCTATCGGCGCCGCGATAGCAAACGTCTTTTCGCTAGCGCTTGTTTTGGTCGAGTCCAGCAAAACGCAAGAAGAATTTTAGGAGCAAAAATGAGTGAAATTTTAAAATACGAGCCCTCGAAAATAGAGAAAAAATGGCAGGAAATTTGGAATAAAAGCGGCGAATTCGAACCGAAAGACGACTATAGCCTACCTAAAAAATATATCCTAAGTATGTTTCCATATCCTAGCGGACGCATCCATATGGGGCACGTTCGAAACTACACCATCGGCGACGCGCTGGCTCGCTACTACCGCAAGCGCGGCTACAACGTCCTTCATCCGATCGGCTTTGATAGCTTCGGTATGCCGGCCGAAAACGCTGCGATAAAGCACAAAATACATCCTAAAATTTGGACCTACGAAAATATCGATTATATGCGCGGCGAGCTTGAGGCGCTGGGGCTTAGCTTTTCTAAAAAGCGCGAATTTGCGACTTCCGATCCGCTTTATACCAAATTTGAGCAAGAATTTTTCATCAAAATGTATGAAAAAGGACTGGTTTACCGTAAAAGCGCGGTCGTAAATTGGTGCGAATTCGACCAAACCGTGCTTGCTAACGAGCAGGTCGAGGACGGATGCTGCTGGAGATGCGGTAACGCCGTCATACAGCGCGAGCTACCGGGCTACTATCTAAAGATCACCGACTACGCGCAAGAGCTGCTGGACGACCTAAAGCGCCTTGAGGGCAAATGGCCGTCTCAAGTGCTCACGATGCAGGAAAACTGGATCGGCAAGAGCTTTGGGCTTGAGTTTAAATTTGAGCTTGACGAGGAGTCGAAAGGGATTTTAGAGGGCGGCGAGCAGATAGACGGCTTTGAGGTATTTACGACGCGCCCGGACACGATTTACGGCGTTAGCTATACGGCGTTAGCTCCTGAGCACAAGATCGTAAAAAGGATACTTGATAGCGGAAAGCTTGAGGCGGCCAAAGCCGAGAGAATCAGGAAAATTTTAAACCAAAGCCCGCGTGAACGCCAAGCTAGCGAAAAAGACGGACTGTATTTGGGTATAAACGTCTTGCATCCGCTAACCGGAGAAAAAGTGCCCGTCTGGGTGGCGAATTTCGTCCTGGCGGACTACGGTAGCGGCGCGGTTATGGCGGTGCCTGCTCACGATGAGCGCGACTATGAGTTTGCTAGCAAATTTGGCCTACCGATAAAGCAAGTGATTAAACCTGCGCAGGGTGAATTTGAGGACGCTAAAGCATTTACCGAGTATGGAATTTCCATAAATTCGCCGCTCATAAACGGTCTTGGCAGCGAAGAGGCCAAACTAAAAATCATAGAAAAATTTGAAGCGGATAAGATCGGCAAACGCGTCGTAAATTTTAAAATCCGCGATTGGGGTATCTCTAGGCAGCGCTACTGGGGCGCGCCGATACCTATAGTGCACTGTAAGTGCTGCGGCGTCGTGCCTGAAAAGATCGAAAATTTACCGGTTACTTTGCCCGACGACGTGCAGATAACCGGCGAAGGAAATCCGCTCGATAAACACGAGAGCTGGAAGCACGTAAAGTGCCCGAAATGCGGCGGCGAAGCTATCCGCGAAACCGATACGATGGATACGTTTTTTGAGAGTAGTTGGTATTTCGCCAGATACGCGAGCGACGAAAAAACGTGGCAGGAGCGCGCATTTGACGCTAAAAGCGTGAATTATTGGATGAACGTGGATCAGTATATCGGCGGCATCGAGCATGCGATCTTGCACCTGCTTTACGCGAGGTTTTTCCAAAAGGCCTTGCGAGATCTGAGTTACCTCAGAGACGACGAGCCGTTTGAGCGGCTGCTAACCCAAGGTATGGTGCTAAAAGACGGCAAAAAAATGAGCAAAAGCAAGGGCAACGTGGTCGATCCCGATGACATTATCAACAAATACGGCGCCGATACGGCGAGGCTTTTTATCCTTTTTGCCGCGCCTCCGCAAAAAGAGCTTGAGTGGAACGACAGCGCGGTCGAGGGTGCGTTTAGATTTATAAACCGCTTGTACGAACGAAGCGCGGGCATAAAAAAATGCACGCAAATCCCGCAGATAGCGCACGCAAATTTGAGCAAAGAAGAAAAATACGCACGTATGAAAGTTTATGAGGCGCTTAAAAAATCAAGCGACGTTTATGAGGAAAATTTTACCTTTAATACCTTAATCGCCGCCTGCATGGAGGCTCTAAACGCCGTAAATGCGCAGGATAATCAGGATGTAACGACGGAAGCCTTTTTTATCATCTTAAATTTGCTCGAGCCTATCGTGCCGCATGTCGCAAACGAGCTTAGCGAGCAGCTATTCGGTAGGGCGAATTTTACGAAAATAGAAATTTTAGACGAGGTTTTTGAAAAAGATAGCTTAAATTTAGCTATCACCGTTAATGGCAAAAGACGCGGCGAATTTGAAGTCCCGAGCAGCGCAAGCGAGGACGAGGTTTTGGCCCTAGCCGGGCAATGTGCGGCTAAATGGCTGGAAGGAAAAGAGATAATCAAACAAATTTACGTGAGCGGCAAGCTCGTAAATTTCGTAATAAAAGGCTAAATTTTGAAAATAAAAATTTTACTGTTTTTGGCGGCTTTTATCTTGGCCGGATGCGGCTATAAGCCCGTCTCAAAGATCACGAACGACATAATGGGCGAGCGCGTCTACGTAAATGTGCTGATAAGCAAAGAAGAGCCTAAAAACAGCGTCTGGATCAAAGATAGCGTGTTTGAGGGTATCGTGACAAGGCTGGGCAAACGCATAAGCTACGATAAAAACGAGCCTACGAGGATAATCGTCTCGATAAAATCGGTCAGCTATCAGCCGCTACTTTACGACGAGCACGGCTATGTGACTTCATATAAAGCGCTTTTGACGTTAAATTTCGATACCGGGCTAAAAGACGGCAAGACGCTATCCGTGACGACTTCGGGCGAGCATGATTTTACAGTCTCACAAAAGGTAAGAAACACCAGATACGCAGACGGCGTTATTAGCGAAAGCGATAAATATAACGCCATAAAAGTGGCTTCGCAAGAGGCTTTTGACGAATATATCGCAGTGCTTGCGGTAAGGGGGCTAAAAAATGGCAATTAGCGTAAATCAGATCATCAGAGAGGCTATTCAGACGATAAAAGAGCGCGGGCTCATACTTACGCCGGATAACTATGCGGAAGTTTTTTGCGATATAGCCAAAAGAAACGGCGTTACTCTACAGGACTGCCAAAAGCTTGAAAAATATATTGCGAGGCTAAGCGATGATTTTCAAGATCAGCTAAAACAAAAAAACGTAAGGACCGTGGACGAGCTTTTTGCATTTATGGCTTCTAGGCTAAATTCGCCCGCTATGGTCGATCACTCAAAGCTCGTAGGCGCGCTCGCGACGATGAGTAAAAGAATCCTGCAAAGCATATCGGTTTTGCACGATAAAAATGCCAAAGAGCTCTCGGAAAGTAGTATGGATGCTCTAAATAGGCGGCTTGACGTAGCTACCGTAGAAAAGATAAAAGATAAGTGGTTTGACTTTTTAACCGATTACGACGATGGATTTTTAAAACGCCTTAGCCGCTATGGGGTTAAAAATTTCGATGATTTGCAAACTATCGTCGACGAGCTTGATAGCTGGGTGCCAAAAGAATCGGATAGCGAGCAAGTGTATGAAAAAATAGCCCCGCTCATAGCTACGATGTTAGAACCGTCGATCACCGATCAAATCGGTAACGAGGTTAGAAAAATAACTAAAATTTTAAAAAGCGACCCGACGCTGCTTGCTGGTAGTCAAACCAGAGAAGATATACAAAATTTGACCAAAAAGCGAATCGAGCTTGATAAGGCTGAAATTTTAAATAAAGTAGGAGCGCTCGACAAGGTTCTAGACGGCATAAATAACCAAGTCGTAAGCCTAATCAGCAGCTCGTCTAAGAGCTCAAGCGAAATGCAGTTTATCAAAAATGACCTCAGCTCGATAAATTTGAACGAGGATAGCTTTGAGGGTATCAGAAGCAAAATGCTAAACATCGCCGATACGCTTGACGGCGAGGTCAAGCAGCTGGGCGATCAGATGGTAGGCGATCAAGAGACGATAAAAGAGCTGCAAGAAAAAATAAGCAAGCTGGAAGTGGAGCTTGAAAGCGCAAAATCTCAGAGCAAAGAGGACTTTTTAACAAAAACCGGAACCAAAAAAGCGCTCATTGAAGAGCTTGAGCAGATGGAACAAAAGTATAACAGATACGACAGCGATTACGGCGTTTGCTTTTTTGATATAGACCACTTTAAGCTCATTAACGACACCTACGGACACGAGGCGGGCGACGTCGTCTTGGCCGCCATAGGAAAGATGCTTAGAAAATACTCGCGCCAAGTGGATTTCGTCGGTAGATACGGCGGCGAAGAATTTGTTATTTTATTGCCGGAAACGACCTTGGCGGATGCGATAAAATTTGCGGACAAAATGCGGGAAATCGTGCAAAATTCTAAATTTATGTATAAAGGCGAACGCATAGACGTGACGGCAAGCTGCGGCGTAGCCATCAGAAGTGAAAATACGGGCTCGTCGGTTACGATCGAAGAAGCCGACAAGATGCTCTATCAGGCAAAGCAAGGCGGCAGAAACAAGGTTATGCCGGAACTTTATAATGAATGTTAGATAATTTTTTAAAAAATAAGCCGCTTTTTTATAAGGAGATCAACCGCGCGCGTATGCCAAACGCCTTTAAATTCGTGCAAGGCGCGTTTAAAATCCCAAAAATCATCCACGTCGTCGGCACAAACGGCAAGGGCAGCACGGGGCGATTTTTGGCGCAAATGCTCGCTCGCGACCATAGCGTCGGACACTATACGAGCCCGCATATTTTCGAGTTTCGCGAGAGATTTTGGATAAACGGCGCCGTAGCTAGCGCAGATGCGCTCGAGACGGCTCACGAGAGGCTGATTAAAATTTTACCTCCCGAGGTCGCGCGCTCGCTTTCGTATTTCGAGTATGCGACGCTGCTTTGCGCTGTGCTTTTTGAAGGGTGCGACTTTTTCGTCTGCGAGGCGGGCGTGGGCGGCGAATTCGACGCTACGAACGTATTTAGTAAGCGTCTTAGCCTCTTTACTCCTATCGGTTTTGACCACACGGCGTTGCTTGGCGACACGCTAGAGCGGATCGCGACGACTAAATTTAACGCGATGGCGGACGTTGCCTTGATGAACGACGATATGAGTGAGCTTTGCGCCGGTATTGCGCGAAGAATCGCTGCTAAAAAAGGCGCAACGCTCAAATTTGCTTCCCAAAATTTGACCAACGATGATAAAAATGAGATTAAAATTTATGCGGAAGAATTCGGCTTGCCAGAGTTTTTGCGTTCAAATTTAACCCTTAGCTCTTCGGCGTTTAAGGAGCTCGGGTTTAGTTTAAATTTAGCAAATTTAGGCGCGCTAAGTCTTGGCGGACGCTGTGAAAAGATCGCGCCAAACGTTACTATCGACGTCGGACACAACGAGATGGCGGCGCAGGCTCTCGTGAAAAGATTTGCGGGCAAAAAGCTAAATTTGATCTTTAACGCCTTTGCCGACAAGGATATAAAAGCCGTCCTGATGGCGATCAAGCCGATCGTTAAAAAAACTTACATCATCGAGTACGAGACGCCGGGCCGCGAGCTTGCGACGGCGCAGGTAAAAGAGGCTTTGCGCCAGCTTAATATGGAGTTTGAGGGCTTTGCGGACGTGTGCGCGGACGAGGAGTATCTGGCGTTCGGGTCGTTTTACCTCGTGGAAGCCTTCTTGAAAAGGTACCGCGGTGCAAAGTGAGGTTTTTGAGTATTTTTTAAACGGAGGCGATGCGCAGTTGCTCGTCTGCGAAGACGATAAGGAGGCTATCGCGGCTCTTAGCGCGGCGGAATTTGCCGGGCTTAAGGTTTTTAGATTGCCCGATTTTAGAGCGCGCGAGGGCGATGATCTACGCAGCTTTAGCACCGAGCTTTTCGAGCTATCCGGGGAGCTAGCCAAATTTTACGAATTTGAGGGCAAAAAGCTCCTTATCAGCCCTGTTTGCACGGTCTTAAACAAACTTCCGGGCAAAAAACACCTACAAAAACTTACTCTAAATTTCGGCGATAAAATCGATCCAAAAGAGCTGGCCGAAAAGCTACTGCGCTTTGGCTACGAGGCGGTGGGTATCGTGGAGAGCGAGGGCGAGTTTTGCGTGCGCGGCGAGATTATCGATATTTTTTGCGTCGGTGCGCAGGAACCAAACCGCATTTTGCTTTTTGACGACGAGATAGAGAGTATCAGGCACTACAGCACGCAGACGCAAATTTCAAACAAAACCGAACTAAAAAGCGTTGAAATTTCGCCTTTTATCGCGGCTTTAGGCGAAGCCGAATTTAAAAAAACATCCGAAAAAATAAAAGAGATCGAGACCGACGCGCTAATCAGCGACCTAAAGACGCTCGGATTTTGGGCGATAGAGGGATTTATCGATTATACGCGCGAATTTAAAACGGTTTTGACGAAAAAATTTGACGGCTTTGAGCGCGATCTGGGCGAGGTGGCAAATTTGCCCGTGTTGCCCGCAGCTAAAGTTTATAAGGACTTAAGCGTAACTCCAAACGCCGATTTTTTCGAGCTTAATAAAAATAAAAAAATCAAAGTCTTAGCGCGTAACGAGGGACTTTTTAACGCATTAAATTTGAGCGAATACAAAAACGTAGAGTTTGTGCAAACCGAAGCGGCGTTAAATTTAGTCTCGGCGGCCGAAATCATCGTCTCGCTAAATAAATTTGAAAAGAAAAAGCGCGCCAAAAAACCGAGCCTAGTCATCGACGAGCTAAAGGCGGGCGACTATGTCGTGCACGAGGAGTACGGCATCGGCAAATTTACGGGGCTTGAAAAGCTAACGGTGCTAGGCAGGACGCGCGAGTTTGTCGTGATCGTTTATCAAAACGAGGACAAGCTGCTTTTGCCCGTCGAGCATCTAAATTTGATCGACAGATACGTCGCAAGCAGCGGCAGTATCGCGGTTTTAGACCGCCTAGGCAAGGCAAATTTCGCCAAGATAAAAGAAAAAGTTAGAGCCAAACTTTTCGTCATTGCCTCAAAGATTATTTCACTAGCCGCCCAGCGCGAGCTAATCCGCGGCGAAATCATCGAAAAAGACGATGCGGAGTATCTAAATTTCTTGCAAAACGCGGGCTTTGCCTACACGAGAGATCAGGAGCGCGCATCAAGCGATATCGCAAATGATCTAAAAAGTGGCAAGGTGATGGATAGGTTGCTGAGCGGCGACGTGGGATTTGGTAAAACGGAAGTTGCTATGAACGCGATATTTAAATGCGTGAAATCGGGCTTTCAGGTGCTGTTTTTCGTGCCGACGACGCTTCTTAGCTCGCAGCATTTTAAAAGCCTAAAAGAGAGGCTGGGCAAATTTGACGTTAGCGTCTTTAAACTTGACCGTTTCACGAGCGCGAGGGAAAAAGCGGTAGCCGTAAAGGCGCTGGAGGCGGGACAGCCTTGCGTTTGCGTGGGTACGCACTCGCTTTTGTCGGTTAAGCCATCAAATTTAGGCCTCATCATCATCGATGAAGAGCATAAATTCGGCGTCAAGCAAAAGGAAAAGCTAAAAGAGATTTCAAGCGCCTCGCACGTGCTATCTATGAGCGCGACCCCGATACCGCGCAGCCTAAATATGGCGCTTTCAAGCGTCAAGGGCTACTCCGTGCTGCAAACTCCGCCAAGCTCGCGCCTAGATGTGCGAACCAGCGTGCGCGAGTGGGACGAAAAGGCGGTAAAAGAGGCCGTGATGCGTGAACTGCGCCGGGGCGGGCAAATTTTTTATATCCACAACCACATCGCCACGATGCCTCAGGCAAAAAAGCAAATTTTAGACATCATGCCAAATTTACGCATTCTCACGCTACATTCCAAGATCGACGCCAAGACGACCGAAGAGGAGATGATGAAGTTTGAAAACGGCGAATACGACGTGCTACTAAGCACCAGCATCGTAGAAAGCGGCATACATCTACCAAACGTAAACACCATCATCATCGAGAGCGCGAATAAATTCGGCATCGCGGACCTGCATCAGCTACGCGGACGCGTCGGCAGGAGCGACAAGCAGGCGTATTGCTACTTCCTCGTCGAGGATAAAAACGCCCTAAGCGCAGACGCCCTAAAACGCCTCGTCGCGCTTGAGAGCAATTCGTTTTTGGGCTCTGGCAGCGTACTAGCCTACCACGATCTGGAAATCAGAGGCGGCGGCAACCTCGTCGGCGAAGCTCAAAGCGGCCATATCGAGGCAATCGGCTACTCGCTCTATATCAAGATGCTTGAAGAAGAGATAAATAAACTGCTAAACAAAGAGAGCTTTGAGAGCGCGAAAATCGACCTGAAACTTAGCATAAACGCGTTTTTAAACTCGGAGTTTATCGGAGAGGATAGGCTGCGCCTAGAGCTATATAGGCGGCTTAGCAAGTGCAAAGAGGTCGCCGAGGTTTATGAGATAGAGGGCGAGATAGAGGATAGATTCGGCAAGCCCGATATCTACACCAAGCAGTTTTTAAGCCTCATTATAATTAAAATTTTAGCTATAAAAGCGGGCTTTAAAGCTATCTCAAACGCCGAGCAAAACATCGCGTTAACCGCGCAAAACGGCGAACAAACGAGATTAAGGTCAAAGAGCAAAGACGATGACGACGTGATAGAGGAGATCTTAATCTATCTTAGAAAACTAAATAAAGGACGGGCGGAAAAATGATAGACTGGAACACGACTGCCGCAGCGATTTATCGGCGCAAATTCGGCGCTTTAAAGGGCGTAACGGACGTTGATTTTACGCAGCTTGACGGGCTTGTCGGGATCGAAAAGCAAAAAGAAGAGCTCGTAGAAAATACGCGAAATTTTTTAGAAGGCAAGGGCGCGAATCACGCGATACTCTGGGGCGCGCGAGGCTGCGGTAAAAGTAGCCTGGTTAAGGCCGTTTTTACTAAATTTTACCCCGAGAGCTTGCGGCTTATAGAGCTAAAAAACGACGAGCTTGAGATGATACCCGAGATCATTTACGAGATCAGGGATAGTAGCTTTAAATTTATCATTTTTTGCGACGATCTTAGCTTTGAGGTGGGGGACAGGAGCTATAAATTTTTAAAACCCGTGCTTGAAGGCTCGATCGAAAAGGCGCCTAAAAACGTGCTCGTATACGCCACATCAAACCGCCGCCACCTGATCAGCGAGCTAAAAAGCGACAACGAAGGCGCAAGGGTCGGCGAGACGGAGCTGCACTATAGCGACGCGGTCGAGGAAAAAATCGCGCTAAGCGATAGATTCGGGCTTTGGCTCAGCTTTTATCAGGGCAGTTTTGCCGACTATCTAAAGATCGTGGATTTTTATTTTAAAGATTTCACGGGCGACAGAGCCATGCTTCACGAGCTAGCCAAACAATACGCCCAGCTTCGCGCGAGCCGCTCTGGACGCACCGCGAGGCAGTTTTATCTAAGCTATAAAGATAAAATTTGATGGCAAATTTAACTAGAGTAGGTTTTGTCGGCGACATCGTCGGACGCGCTGGACGAAGCACGGTTATACAAAATTTGCCCAAATTTAAGCGAGAATTTGAGCTTGACTTTATCGTCGCAAACGCCGAAAACGCGAGTGGCGGCTTTGGCCTTACCGCGACCAACGCGCACGAGCTGCTAGACTGCGGCATCGACGCGATCACGGGCGGCAACCACAGCTTTGATAAAAAAGACGTGGTCGCGCTGATGGACACCCTGCCTATCATCCGCCCGTATAATCACTTCGCGGGCACGGCCGGGCGCGGAGCGATAAATTTGAGCAAAGACGGCAAAAGTCTAAGCGTGGTAAATTTGATGGGGCACTACGGGCTGCCGCATACGAACAACGCCTTTTTAGAGGCCGAGCGCGCGCTAGAGGAGTGCGAGAGCGAAAATATCCTCATAGACTTTCACGCCGAGGCCACGAGCGAGAAAAACGCCTTTTTTAGGCTATTTTGCGGTCGAGTGGGAGCCATAGCCGGCACTCACACGCACGTGGGCACCGATGATTTGCAAATAGTTAGCGGCACCGCCTACGTGAGCGACGTCGGGCTTAGCGGGGCGTTTGACGGCGTCATCGGCATGGACGCAGAGGCGCCCGTGAAGAGCTTTTTAACGGGGCTTAAGCACTCGTTTAAAGTAAATGAAAAGTGCAGGCGAATCTTTCAAATGGTCGTGTTTGAATTTGACGGCGGGCGCTGCACGGATGCCTTTAAGGTCCGCGTGATAGACGGAGTTAGCGAGCCTTTGGTGCAGCGCGCGGTCAAATTTGCATAAACGAGCTCAAATTTGAGCCGAGCTAACGGCTGCGGCTTTTACTCAAATTTAATCGCGTTATTTTGGCGATAAATTTAACGCTTTTGCCGCTATAAATTTGAGCAAGAGTCGCTGGCTAAAATTTACTCTAAAAATATAAAAAGGAAAAACGATGGATAGCACGCAGCTTTTTTTGGTGCTAAAAAACGCGGGCGTAAAAGCCGACGCGGACGGCCCTCTTTGGTGGCCGGGAGCCGGCACTTTTGAGGTTGTGGTAGGTGCGGTTCTCACGCAAAATACAAACTGGAAAAATGTAGATAAGGCGCTAAATAATCTAAAAAACGCAAATTTGATGAGCCTGGAAGGTATCGTAAAAACTCCCGCGGCCAAGCTTGCCCTACTCATAAAGCCAAGCGGCTTTTACAACACCAAGGCAAAACGCCTAAAAACGCTTTGCGAGGCGATTTTTAAAAAATTCGGAGATTTTGAAAATTTCAAAGAAAACGCGAGCCGCGAGTGGCTGCTAGGCGTCAAAGGCATCGGCGCGGAGACCTGCGACGCAGTGCTTTGCTACGCGTGCGGGCGCGAGGTGATGGTCGTAGATAGCTACGCTTTGCGGATTTTGAGCTTTTTTGGATATGAGTTTGAAAGCTACGAAGAGGCGCAGGAGTGGCTGGAGGCCGTAGATAGCGAGCGGATCTGCGAGGCGTACGGACGCGAGCTAGAGATGAATGAAATTTACGCCAAATTTCACGGCAAGATAGTGGAGTTTTGCAAGGCGCACTTTAACGGCAAAAAGCTGGACGAAACCGGCGAAGAGATACTAAAATCCATAAAATAGGGGCGAAGATGAAGATAAATTTTATAAATTTACAAGCTCAGTATCAAAAATACAAAAACGAAATCGACGAGCAGATCAAAGAGGTGCTAGATAGCTCGGTCTATATCGGCGGCAAGGTCGGCGAGCTGGAGGAAAATCTGGCTAAATTTAGCGGCGCAAAGCATGCTATAGCTTGTAGTAGCGGCACGGACGCGCTACTACTTGCCTTTATGGCGCTTGATATAAAGCCCGGCGACGAGATCATCACGACGCCTTTTACCTTTATCGCTACGGCCGAGATGATAGCGTTTTTGGGCGCGAAGCCCGTGTTCGTCGATATCGACGAGAAGACGTATAACATAGACCCAAATTTGATCGAGGCAAAGATCACGCCAAAGACCAAGGCTATCGTGCCGGTGTCGCTTTTTGGGCAGGCGGCGGGTATGGCGGCGATAAATGCCGTCGCGCAAAAGCACGGCCTAACCGTCGTCGAGGACGCGGCACAAAGCTTTGGCGCGAGCCAAAACGGCGTAAAGTCCTGCAACCTCTCGCGCATCGCTACGACCTCGTTTTTCCCCGCTAAGCCGCTTGGCTGCTACGGCGATGGCGGCGCGATATTTACGGACGACGACGCCCTAAACGAAAAGATACACATCCTGCTAAACCACGGTCAGTCCGAGCGCTACATCCACAAATACGTCGGCATAAACGGCAGACTCGACGCCATCCAGGCGGGCATTTTAAACGTCAAGCTAAAGTACCTTGACGCCGAAATCGCAAAACGCCAAGAGATCGCGGCGAGATATACTAGCGAGCTAAAAGGCGTCGTAACGCCTTTTGTTGCGGAGGGTAACGTATCGGCGTGGGCGCAGTACTGCATCCGCGTAAAAGATAGAGCGAAAATGCTAGAAATTTGCGCGCAAAAAGGCGTGCCGACGGGTGTTTATTATCCCGTACCGCTGCATTTGCAAGAGGTGTTTAAGGATCTTGGCTACAAGCTTGGGGATTTTGCCGTGAGCGAAGCGGTAGCGCAGGATATAATGGCGCTGCCAATGTCCGCGTTTGTAACCAAAGAGGAGCAAGACTATGTCATCGAGGTTATAAATAATGCTTAAATTTGCGCTCATAGGTCTTGGCGTCATGGGCAAAAACCACTACCGCGCGCTGCAAAACGTCGCGGGCGTGCAGATAATCGCGCTTTGCGATCCGTTTAGCAAGGAAAATTTCGCGCAAAAAATTTACTTGGGTCTTGACGAGATGCTAGAGAACGAAAATTTAGACGCCGCCGTCATCGCTACGCCGACCTCGCTACATAAAGAAGCGGCGCTAAAATGCATGCGAAAGGGGCTAAATTTGCTTATAGAAAAGCCCGTTTGCGCAAATGCCGCAGATGCTCAAATTTTACTTGACGAAGCTAAGCGGCAAGATATAAAGGTAGCCGTCGGGCACGTCGAGCGCTTTAACCCCGCGATCGCGGCTCTAAAAAAAGAGCTTGAAAACGAGGAAATTTATAACGTGCAAATAACCAGAAACGCGCCCTTTCCGCAGCGAATCGCGGATGTGGGCATACTGGCCGATCTAGCCGTGCACGATATCGATCTCATTAGGTTTTTAAGCGGCAAAGAGATAAAAAGCGCCGATATAAAATGCTCGCGCAAAATCCACGCTAAATTTGAAGATAACGCGGTTTTGTCGTTTGAGCTTGAGGGCGAGATAACGGCTCTAATCGCTACTAGCTGGCTAGCGCACAGACGCAAAAGAACGGTCGAGGTCGCGTGTAAGGGGGCAGTTTACGAGGCTGATTTGCTAAATCAAAGCCTCGTTAAATTTAGCGAATTTGACGCTAGCTCGTATAAAACGCAAAATATATTCGTCAAAAGAGCTGATCCGCTAACAAGCGAACTAGAGGACTTCGTGCGTCTTTTAGGCGGTGAGCAAAGCGCGGGCGCTAGCATAGAAGACAGCCTAAAAACGCTAAAAATCATAGAGAATGCGAGCTAAATTTTAGGCTGAAATATAAAAGAAAATTTATTTTTTTATATTTTATTTATATTTATGGAAAAAGAAGTTATTATTACACGATTTTTTCAAAAGGAGTCTAAATGATATATGAAAACATCGTTCAAACCATCGGTAAAACGCCGATCGTAAGGATAAACAGCGTGCACGAAGAGGGCATGGCTGAAGTCTACGCAAAGCTTGAGTTTTTTAATCCGGGCGGCTCGGTAAAAGATAGAATCGCCGCAAATATGATCCTTGGTATGCAAAAAGAGGGCACGCTAAAAAAAGGCGACGTCATAGTGGAGCCGACTAGCGGCAACACCGGTATAGGCGCGGCTATGGTCGGCGCGGCGCTAGGATATAAGGTCGTACTAGTGATGCCGGAAACCATGAGTATAGAAAGACGCAAGCTGCAAAAGGCCTACGGAGCGGAGCTAGTGCTAACCGAGGGCGCAAAAGGTATGAAAGGCGCGATCGAAAAAGCAAACGAGCTCGTGCGCGAAAAAGGCTACGTGATGCTAAGCCAGTTTGAGAATAAATTTAACCCGCAGGCTCACGAGCTAACGACGGCAAAAGAGATCATGGATGACTTTGGGGAGCTTGACGCGTTTGTAGTGGGCGTAGGCACGGGCGGCACGCTAAGCGGCACTGCAAGAGCGCTAAAAGCAAACGGCTATAAAACCAAAATCATCGCCGTCGAGCCAAACGACTCTGCCGTGATCTCGGGCGAAAAACCCGGCCCGCACAAGATCCAAGGCATAGGAGCAGGCTTTATCCCGGCTACGCTCGATACGGCTTGCATCGACGAGATAGAGCGCGTGGATAACGATGAGGCCTTTGAGGCGGCTAGAAAGCTGGCTAAAGAGGATGGTATCTTGCTAGGTATCTCCGGAGGCGCGGCTCTGGCGGCTGCGGTAAAGGTCGCAAAGAGGCTGGGTAAAGGCAAAAAGGTGCTTTTCATAGCTCCGGATAACGGCGAGAGATATCTTAGTACTCCGCTTTACGAGGTGTGATTTGGGACTGATCGCCGAGATAAATGAGCTGGTCGCGACCGTAAAGGAAAAAGACCCGTCGGTGGCCTCGTGCGGCTACGGAGCCATCCTTATCAATACCCCGGGCATCCACGCCGTCTTTTTTCATAGATTTGCGCATTTTTTATACGTTAAAAATTGGTGTTTTATGGCGCGCTTTATCTCGCAAATTTCGCGACTTTTGACGGGTATCGAGATACATCCGGGCGCCAAGATCGGCAGGCGGCTTTTTATCGATCACGGTATGGGCGTGGTTATCGGCGAGACGGCCGAAGTGGGCGATGATGTGTTGATCTATCATCAAGTGACCTTAGGCGGCACGGGCAAAGAGTGCTGCAAGCGCCACCCGACCGTAAAAAACGGCGTCACGATAGCAGCCGGCGCAAAGGTGCTGGGAAACATCCTAATCGGCGAAAACGCCAAAATAGGCGCAAACTCGGTCGTGCTAAAAGACGTACCTGATAACGCCACGGTCGTAGGCATCCCCGCTAGGATCGTGCGAATAAACGGCGAACGAGTCGGTGAGTAGGGTCAAATTTGCGCCGACTCGGACTGTTATTTTTAAAAATTCACTTCGTTTTTTCTTTTACCAAATTGTAAAATTTTGATGTATTTTTGTCGGTGTGCTTGTTGCGTCCTTTTTAAATTTGGCTCAAGATAAGTTAAAAACCTTCAAAGGAGTTTTTAACTTATCTTGAGCCTTTATAAATTCGCTACTTAAAATGTCTAACTTTTTATATGATTTTTAGTGCACTTTTATTAGAATTGCACTTTATTAATCAAGGAGTTTGTTTTTGACGTTTGTTTCGGTTATATTTTTTATCGCTTCGCTGTTTTTTGCCGCATTTTTACCCCGTAAAAGCTTAAAAATTATCGTTGGTGTATTATCACTTGTTTATATTATAACTCTTGGTTTTGACTTGTTGTTATTTTTTGTTTTTAGTAAACATTTCGGGCTTTTTGTTGTGTCCTTTTTTAATACGTCCATAAAAGGCGCACCCATCATAAGCTTTGCGCGCGAAATAGCAATTTTGAGTGCAATATGTTTTGCTATTTTACTATTTTGCGTTATTATTAGCGTTCGTATAATTAAATTTGACCGTATTTCAAAATTTGGCTTTTTATTCGCACCTTGCATCGTGGTGGCATTTTTATTAAATCCTTTTTGTATTTATGCATATGAGTTTTATTTGCAGCTAAAACCTCACGTAGACGATATAAAAAAGCAAATTTATCCGTATCTTGCCGTTCCGGCTCCTCGAGAGCCTATCAAGAGAAAAAATATCGTTTATATTTTTTTAGAAAGTTTTGATAGAGCATATACGGATGAGCAGCTGTTTCCAGCTCTTACGCCGAAACTAAATGCATTAAAAAATAGAATGGAATTTACAAATATCAAGCATATACGCGACACCGATTTTACGATTAAAGGGTTTTTTGGGGCGCATTGCGCAGCAAACTATACTTTTGCTCCAAGCGATGAGCTGAGGTCTAAGAATTTTAGCAAAAACATAACCTGTGCAAGCGAAATTTTAAAATCTTTGGGGTACTATACATTTTTCATCAAAGGTGCAAGCTTAACCTTTCAAGAGACGGACAGGTTTTTAAGTCAGCGCGAATACTGTGAAACAAAAGGCAAGGAGCAAATTTTAGCGCAAAATAGTGCTGCACGGTTAAATGAGTGGGGTGTGCAGGATGATGATATGTTAGACGTCGCTTACGGTGATTTTGAGCGTTTAAGCGAGGCAGGAAAGCCTTTTTTGATGGGATTTATCACTCTTTCCACACACTCGCCAAACGGATTTATATCGAAGTCATGCGAGGATTTGTACTATAACGCAAGCGATGCTCGGATGCTTAGAGCAGTGCACTGCACCGATAAACTGATAAGCGAATTTATCGAAAAAATACGTTCTAGCAAATATGGCAAAGATACGATTATTATCGTGCAA
This sequence comes from Campylobacter rectus, assembly GCF_004803795.1. Lineage (NCBI taxonomy): Bacteria > Pseudomonadati > Campylobacterota > Epsilonproteobacteria > Campylobacterales > Campylobacteraceae > Campylobacter > Campylobacter rectus. The sequence continues at coordinate 824,689 of NZ_CP012543.1, forward strand.
AACGATCATCCTCTTTTTTACTCGGGCGATATCGGTGGCGATTTTGGCGACAAACTAAAGGGTTCAAAAGATTTATTTATCATATTTGATGAGGATTTGAACGGGGAATTTACGATAGATAAAAGAGGCACCTCATTTGATACTTTTACTACCGTGCTTGGGTATTTGGGCATATTGGACGAGATGAATTTCGGTAGAAATTTACTTGCAAGAGATAGCCTTCCTTTTGCAGCGGATAGTGAGTTTTTTAATAACGCCAGCAAGGTATTTACTAAAATTTCATATGAGGAAGCCGCAAAAGTTCAAAAATCAGGAGTTGCCAAATAAATTTGACGGAAGTTTATTTATAATCGTTGTCGTTTTTCGTCAAAAACGGATGTGATAACTATAAAATTTGTACCGCTTTGATAAAAATTAGTGTCGAATAATTTAAATTTTACTTTCAAATTTTGCTAAATTGACTCCTCAAATATCGGAAGTTTTGGCTCTTTTTCTTTTTGTATTTTGCCGCCGACGTTTAAATTTCAAGCTTCGCTTACTTCGCCTAAATTTTCTTTATCGTCAAATTTATCGGCCTGCGCCGCCGCGTCCAGTTTAGCGAGCTCGCCGGCTTCGTTCATCGTGATTTTTAGTTGCTTCATCGTCTTGGCCGATTTGCTAAACTCTATTAAATCTTCAGTCGTTTTTACCTCGCTCGGGAGCTTTTGCAGTGAATATTTAAAAATTTCAGCCGCCGCGATAGCGTCGCTTAGGGCTCTGTGGTGGGCGTTATTTATGCCTAAAATCTCTTTTAGCGTGCCCAGGCCGTATTTTGGCGAGGCGATGGTGCGGCGGGCTAAGTCGATCGTGCAGAGTCTGTGGTTTAGCAGCTCGCCGTATCCTAGCGCCTCCAGTGTCGCGCCGATAAAGCCGTAATCAAAGCGGACGTTGTGCGCGACGAAAACGCTTTGGCCTAAAAAAACTTTAAATTTTTCCATAACAAAGGCTAAATTCGGCGCGTTTTTTAGGTGTTCTGCGGTGATGCCCGTTAGCTCGCTGATATTTTCCGGGACGTAGGGCGCGTGCACGAAGGTCTCAAATTTGCCGATTATTTCGCCGTTTTGCAGTTTTAGTGCGCCGATTTCGATGATCTGACCGCTATTTATGCCGCCGCTGGTTTCTATATCTACGACGCAAAAAATTTGATCTTTTATCGTTCGGCGCCGCGTTTTTAGTTCGATTTGGTTTTTTGCGGTGCGGGTTATGTCAAGTCCCAGTGCGCGCCACATTTGCACGTCGCGAACGTCGAAAAGCTCGGCGTATTCGTTCATTTGCTTGGTTTCGGCGACGAAGTCGGCATAGGCTACGTTTCGCTTGGCGATGACGGCTAGCAGAGCTTCGAAATCTTGATTCAAAACTCGAGCTTTAGCGAGCGGATCGAGTGCTCGTAGGAATTTGACGAAAATATATAACTGCCCGCCACGACGATATCCACGCCCGCTTCATCGAGCTGCGCGACGTTTAGTCCCGTCACGCCGCCGTCTACCTCGATCATACATTTGGCGTTTTTACGCTCGATCATTTCGCGCAAGCCGCGAGCTTTTTCGAGCACGGAGGGGATAAATTTTTGCCCGCCAAATCCCGGATTTACGCTCATTAGCAGCACCATATCGACCTCGTCTATGATGTGTTCGATAGTAGAAATCGGAGTATGCGGGTTTAGCACGATCGCAGGCCCTGTGCCGCGGCTGCGGATGTGATCTATTAGGCGTAGCGGGTGCTTTTCCTCCTCGATATGAAAGCTTAAAAATTTAGGCTTTAACGGCAAAAAAAGATCGGCAAAAAAGGTGTTATTTTGCACCATCAGGTGTATGTCTAGCGGCTTTGTGGCGGCCTTGGCGACGGCATTTACGACTACGGGTCCGATGGTTAGATTAGGCACGAAATGTCCGTCCATCACATCAACATGCACGAGATCGGCTCCGGCCTCGCAGATGGCCTCGATCTCGGCTCTTAAATTTCCAAAATCGGCCGATAAAATACTGGGCGCTACATACATTTTATTATCCTTTTATTTACTTAGAAAAAATATCGCGTCCAAACCGTCTATATCGAGCCGCACGAGGACGCCCTTGTTTTTTTTGTCCTCTTCTTTGATCGCTTCAAAAACATGCGGGAGGGTGAAATTTGCTTCTATTTTCTGGCTTTTTAGCCACGCTTCGATACGGTCGGAGATAACGCTGAGCAGGTCTGCATAGGCCTCCGTTATGCTCACGCTTTCGTCTTGTTGGAGTAAAATTTTGCAGATTTTACGAACGGCGTATTTATCGAGGCAAAGAATAAATTTAGCATTCATCTCACCGTAAAAGGCTACCGATCCCATGCAAAATTCATCCTCATTGCAGTTAAAATTCGATATCTCCGTACTGACGCGGGACACGGGTAAATTTGACAAAGACGCCAGCGTATCCATCACTACTTTTAGGATGCTGGGCAGGACGTCTATAAGCTCTTTTGTTATATTTTTAGGCTTTTCTTCGCCTATGCCGCCGCCGCCCTCTATAGTCGCGTCATCGTTAAAAAAGTCATCCACCGTGTCGTAAAGCAGTATCCCGCAGTCCTCCAAATCGTAGATAAGAGCTTTTGACGTGCTGGCTTTTCTTAGTCCGCATACCGCTATGGTCGCGCCAAACTCCGCGCACTCCATCGCGAGCTTGGCTAAAAAAGACACGCCGTGGATGTTGATGGAGCTTGATTTTCCGATGTCGAAAACAAAAAATTTAAAACCGACTTTTAACGAATTTAGAAAAACTCTATAGTCGAAATTTTCCGCAAAAGCCGAGTCTATAAAGCCCTCCAATCCATAAACAACGACGTTTTCTTTGAGTGTTATTTTGATATCTTTTTTACTTGATTTTATGTCGGTGAGATGGATTACGTATTCAAATTGTTTATGCAAGCGGTTAAATTCGTTAAAGTCTTTTGCGATCACGGGTTTGTATCCGCGCCCCGAGAGTCTTAGCGCGATTTGGCGTTTTTGCTCGGCGTCCGCGTTAAAAACGATGATACGTCTATCTACAAACTCAGGCTCAAAGGTGCCCCAAAACAATAGCGCAACGTTTGAGGTCTCAAAAAACGATACGCTCGAAACATCTCTGGACATCCTTTTTAGGGCTTTAAATTTAATGTCATTGTAGTCGCAAAAGCCTACGTCGGCATTGATTTGCTTTGCTAGTCCCGAGACGATATCTAGGATTAAGTTAAAGCCTACTTTATTAAAATAAACGGCGTTTTTAAGCGATATTAGGATATGGCGCGGGGCTTTTTGGAGCAGATATTTTCTATTTCTATCGCTGATTTCATATTTGTCGACATCTCCGTCTAAAAAGCCAAGAGGATAAAATATCGCTATGTTGTCTTTAAATTTTAATCTCATAAATGTGGAATAAAACTTTCCTAAAATTTTTGATATTTTGCTAAAAAAATCAGCCGATAAATTTTTGAAATTTAACTGCATTTAAATTTCGTTATTTTAGCTTTTTTATCCATAAATTCAGTTTAAAAACCGATACGCCTACAAAAGACGCTTTAAGTTAATATTTTGTTTTTTTTGGATAAAATCAGCAGAAATTTTTATTTTTAAGGAAACAAATATGTCAAGAGTATGTGCAATAACGGGCAAAGGTCCGATGGTAGGCAACAACGTCAGCCACGCCAAAAACAGAACGAAAAGAAGATTTTTGCCAAATCTGCGAACCATCCGCGTCACGCTAGAAGACGGAACTACAAGAAAGATCAAGGTAGCCGCTTCTACGCTAAGAACGATGAGAAAACAGTCACGCTAAATTTACCGCAAATTTGAGGAGTTGTCTTTGTTTGAAAAGATTTTGAAATTCCTCAACTGGTCGAGTTCCGCCAAACCTCAAATCAACCTCAATACCGAACTCTACGAACAACTTCGCCCTTTTCGCCTACCGCTCATCTTAGTCGTTTTGATGATGATGATCGGGGCTATGGGCTACGTCACGATCGACGGCTTTAGCCTGATAGACGCGATATATCAGGCGGGTATGACTTTTACGACCGTCGGATTTACCGAGGTCGCGCCCATTTCTCCGGCCGGACGGCTTTTTACCATCACGTTTATCTTGCTGGGTTTTGCCGTTTTTACGTTTTCTACGGGTTTGATGCTCGAAGTTTTGAAAAAGGGCGCGCTCGTAGCGATCATAAAGGAAAGACGAATGCTATACAAGATCGCAAGGTTGAAAAACCACTTTGTCATCTGCTATCACAATCAATACACTATGGAGCTAAGCCGCGAATTTAGGGAAAATCACATCCCTTTTGTCGTTATTGACCCGCGAGAAGACCTGCCCGAGATCGCCGAAAAATACAAATATCCCTACTATATCGTCTCTCAGCCGCACACGCAAACCGCGCTTTTAAAGACGCATTTTTCGAGCGCAAAAGGTATGATCACGCTAAGTCCAAATATCGCCGACAACATCGCGCTTATCGCCACCGTGAGGCTTTATGAAAAAGAGATCGGGCGCAAAAAACCGTATTTTATAATGACAAACTCCGACAGTCAAGACGACACCGAGCGGTTAAAAAAGCTTGGAGCAAACAGCGTCGTGAGCCCCTCAAAGCTCGTCGCCCAGCGCCTTAGCGCTATGAGCGTGCGCCCGGATATGGAAAATTTGCTCGAGCAGTTTTTGTATAAGCAAGACTCGCCGATCGACATCGAGGAGATCTCGGTGCCCGACTACTCGTGGGTGCGCTTTAAACGTCTAAAAGAAACCAATCTGCGAAATATAACAAACGCCGACGTCGTGGGCATCAAAGACATAAATAATAAATTTATTCCGATGCCAAAAGGCGATATATTGATCGGAACCGGCACGAAGCTGCTGGTTATCGGCACGGGCGAGTCCATACGTCTAACCAAACGCGTCATCAAAAGCAGGCATAAACCCGAAGAGTTAAAATACGTCTAAATTCGGGCGTTTTTGCGGTTTGAGCGTTTTTGCATTTTAAATTTTTAAAAATTCGGCGTAGTTTTTACTGCACCGCTGGAACCGTCTCGCATTTGGCGCAAATTTATAAATTTTTACAAATTTAAAGTCGCTTTTTTATAAAATTATTCTAAATTTAGTAGTTTTTAAGGCTTGCAAAAATTAATGCATTTTGTCAAATTTGAGTTAAGCGCAAGTCGAATGAATTTTTGTTTCTAATTTCACCAAATAGCCCAAATAAGGCGTGTTTTTAACCGTCTCTTAAAAATACATTCGCTAAAATTAAATTGAATTTAATCCACAAAAGGAGCAAAATATGTTTCATGAAGAAAGAGAGCTTATAACTAAGCTAAAGGGTGCGAATGCGAGATTTACTTCGCTTTTCGACAAACACAACGAGCTAGATGAAAAAATCGCCCAGATGCAAAAAGGCAACATCTATAACGATGCGGAAGTCGATACCCTAAAGCGCGAAAAGCTCAGATTAAAAGATGAAATTTACGCATTTTTATCCGAATATAAAAAGGAAAATAATCTTTAAACTAACCGTGGCGGACGAGCTTGCTCCGTCGCTTTTTACTTCAAAATCTTCTTAAAATCCGCAAAATTTTATCATTTCATCTAAAATTTGATTGCCGTTTAAAACCGGAACGAATTTATCGCTTTTTGATTGTCGTAAATTTGAAACTAAAATTTGATTTTTTGCAGTGTGGAAGCTTATAAAACTCAAATTTGCAAATTTGACTTCAAATTTAAACGCAAAGAGCTAAGGCGCCGCATTTTCTACCTCGCTTCGCTCGCAGTCGCAAGCGCACGAGACGATTTTTATATTGTTGAAGCTTTTGCGAGCAAGGCCGAATAATTTAGATTGTTATAAGAGCGAAAAACTCATTTAAAAGCGCTCGTCTGCAAGTTGCAAGCGAAGCGAAAAAGGTAAGCGGCTGTTACATCGAAATCTTTTTTAACGCCCAAAAAACCGCTATCCCTATGCACAAAACCACGACCGCCCAAACGTATTCCATTTTTATTCCTTGTCAAATTTGAGGCTAAATTTATTTTTCATTTATTATAGCACAAACTCGCGGCTTTTCGGAAGTCCGTGATTTAAGAGAAAATTCGATAAAATTTATGAAAGGTTAAAAAGGATGAAAAATGAACGATAAAAAAAGCGTTTTTATCAATAGAGAGCTTAGCTGGCTACGCTTTAACTCGCGCGTTTTAGCCCAGTGCGAAAAGGCTTTGCCGCCGCTTGAAAAGCTAAAATTTATCGCGATTTATATGACGAATTTGGACGAGTTTTATATGATCAGGATCGCAGGACTTAAGCAGCTTTTTGCCGCGGGGGTAGCGGCTAGCGGTAGCGACGGCATGAGCCCGCTCGAGCAGTTAAGAGAGATCAGAAAATATATAAAAGACGAACTTGCGATCGTAGAAAAGCACTATAAAGACGCGCTAAAAGAGCTTGCGCAAAACGGACTTTTTATAAAAAACTACGACGAAATTTCGCCGGAGTTGCAGGCGAAATGCGACAAATATTTTTTCTCAAATATCTTGCCCGTGATCGTGCCTATCGCGGTTGACGCCACGCATCCGTATCCGCATCTAAACAACCTAAGCTTTAGTCTCGCGGTTAAGCTTGCCGACGCGGACAGTCCCGAGATCCTGAAATTTGGTATGATACGCATTTCGCGCGTTTTACCGCGGTTTTATCAGGTTAGCGACGAGGTCTACGTACCGATAGAAACGATCGTGCATCGCCATGCCGAGGAGATTTTCCCAGGCTACAAGCTGCTTAGCTCAGCGGCGTTTAGAGTCACGCGAAACGCAGACATCGTCATCGAAGAGGAAGAGGCGGACGATTTTATGATGATCCTCGAGCAAGGGCTCAAGCTACGCCGAAAAGGGGCTTTCGTGCGCATGCAGATACAAAAGAACGCCGACGCCGATATAGTCGAGTTTCTAAACTCGCATATGAAGATTTTTTACAAGGACATCTACGAATACACCGTCCCGCTCACGCTAAATTCGCTCTGGCAAATCGTGGGAAATAAAGAATTCTCGCACCTTTGCCTGCCGCCGTATGCGCCAAAGACCCTGCCGCCTTTTAGCAGCCATCTCTCGATGTTTGACGTCATCGACAAAGAAGACGTTTTGATCGTGCATCCGTATGAGAGCTTTGATCCCGTCGTGCAGTTTATAAAAGAAGCCGGCAAAGACCCGCGCGTGATCTCGATCCGTATGACGCTTTACCGGGTCGATAAAAACTCGCCTATCATCCAGTCTCTCATCGACGCGGCGAACGACGGCAAACAAGTAACAGTGATGGTCGAGCTAAAGGCGAGATTTGACGAAGAAAACAACCTGCACTGGGCAAAAGCTCTAGAAGATGCGGGTGCACACGTGATATACGGCATCACGGGCTTTAAAGTGCATGCTAAAGTAAGCCAAGTCATCCGCCAAGAAGGCGGCAAGCTCAAATTTTACATGCACTTAGCCACGGGCAACTACAACGGCGGCTCGGCGAAAATTTACACCGACGTGAGCTATTTTACGAGCAGGGAGGAATTTGCCAGCGATACGACGACGTTTTTTCACATACTTTCGGGCTTTTCTAAAAACCGCCGCCTTCAGACGCTTTTGATGTCGCCGATGCAGATAAAAGAGCGCGTGCTAGAGATGATAAAGGCCGAAACCGCGCGCGGCGAGCGAGGCAGGATAGTAGCGAAGATGAACGCACTGGTCGATAGCGACATCGTGGACGCGCTGGTAAAAGCCGGCAGTGCCGGCGTGCAAATAGACCTCATCGTGCGGGGCATCTGCTGCGTGCGCCCGGGTGTGAAAGGCCTTAGCGAAAATATCCGCGTGAGATCGCTCATCGGCAAGTATCTTGAGCATGCGAGGATATTTTATTTCAGGCACGCCGACCCTCAAATTTACATAGCCTCGGCTGACTGGATGCCGCGAAATCTCGAGCGCCGCCTAGAGCTTATGACGCCGATAATCGATAAAAATTTGCAAGAGCGCTTGCTCGAGTTTTTACGCTTGCAGCTTAGCGATAACGAGCTGGCGTTTGAGCTGCAAAACAGCGGCGAATACGCTAAAGTAACGCCAAAAGAGGGCGACGCGCGCATAAACTCGCAAGAGGTGCTCGAAGAGTACGTGAGCGGGATATATAAGGCGACGAAAAAGGATACCGATAAGGGGAAGAGCGAGCAGATGGTGGCGAAACTTTTGAAAGAAAGTTAAGCGGCTCGTCTTTTTGCTCTATACTTCGTTGCTTGTAAATTTGGCTCGGTCATTACCTACATGGTAACTCCCGTCGCCAAATTTAAAAGCGCCTCGTCTAGAACTTCTTGAAAAGCTACGAGCGCAGCGAAGTAGAAAAATACTTCGCCTTATCGTTTTACGTTCAAATTTGAAGTCAAATTTGTAAATTTCGGCTTCAAATTTGACGCACCGAGACCCGCATCTTGAAGCTACTAAATTCGGCGGGCAAATTTGCAAAAATCTCTGCGACGCCTTATTTAAACCTTCGTGTCGCAAATTCTACTTTGCTGAGCTTTTGCTGTACGCATTTTTGCTAAAATTTTAAACATACCAAAATACGCCAAATTTAAGGGATAAAATGAACTCTTTCAACGCCTTTTTCTCGGGTTTTTCGCTCGGGCTTTCGCTGATTTTAGCTACCTAGGCGCAAAGCGCGAAGTAAAAACAAAAATACTTCGCCTTGATTTTTAGCGGCTCGTATTTTCCGCCATGTTTTGCTTACGGTCGTAACTGCTTCTTCTTAAACTGCGAACGCGAAACGTTAAGCAAAGCAGAAGAGAAATTTCGCCAAAGCCTAGTTGCATACTATATGTACGCGCCCTTGCTCGGCTTATTTCCGCCTCGTCCGATGAAAAAATACTGCACCTTAAATTTTTATGACAACTTGCCTCGCGAGCGCTTTTATAGAAACCCCGCCTGCGGCGTCGCTACGCTGGTTTTGAAAGAGATTTCGCTTCGTTTTACTCGCAGCCATAAGCATACGCTAAAATTTTTCTCGAAATATCTAGGTCTGCGCAAATTTTAACTGCACGACATTTAAATCTATCGCAAAATAACTTTTTACATAAATTTTGCAAATACAACTCTTACGATCGGTCCGCTTCGCTCACATTCTATGCTTGTAGCTTTACAAGAAGAGGTTGCGAGTGCGAAATGCGTTTACTTAGCTTCACTACGTTTTCCGTCTGAGACTGTTTTACTTATTACGAGATGCCGACGAGTCCTTCTTTACGAAGAATGTGTAGCGAGGATAATGTGGTTTTGGTGCCTTGCTGCGTTTGCGGCCACTTCTTAAAAAACCGCAAAGTAGGACAAAACGTAAGTAGGTCTGCGCAAGTTACGAGCCGTAGGTTTAAGCCCGTAAGGCGACTGTAGCGACCGCAAAAAGCCAAATAAGGCTACTTTCGCCGCCCAAAAAAAGATTAAATTTTAGTGCGGCTAAGATTTGGCAAGTATCGATAACCTTAAAATTTCCGCGGCGCGGTATTTACCACTCCCAGCGGTATTTTTTCATATCGACGCATTTTCCTTTAAACCCTACTCCTTCGGCTTCCAGCAGCTTGCGTTGCCAAGTAAAACTCGCTGCCAAAGCGCCCGTATGATTTACGACGCGGTGGCAAGGGTAGTCTCCGTAAAGCCGCGACAAGGAGAGTGCGCGCCCAACTAGTCTCGAGTGAGCAGGCAGCCCGATCATCTGTGCGATCTGCCCGTAGCTGGCGACCTTGCCGGCGGGTATCTCTTCGACGACCGATAAAATTTTATAGATCAAATTTTGCGTTAAAACCATGTCGAGATTATACTCTTTTCATACCGAATTTTACCAAATACGGGCAGCGATTATGCTAGTGTAGCGGTCGTGAAAAATCTAAATTCAGATCGTATGCTCTGGTAAATACCGGTAAAAGCATAAAATTTACGCAATCAAATCTCTCGACCCCAAAGTAACTCTTCATCCAAGCTAAATTTATTGGTAAATTCAAAAGCGCTTAAATTTAGACCGCATTGACCAAACTAATTTCATCAGGGCGAGTGAAAAATTTAAAACATCAAATTTAAAAAGGCCTGTTACCCAAAAATATATTCTATTGCTTTGTTTTTGCAATTTTCACCCGGATATCAAAAATTTACGATCGTTCGCAATTTATCTTATAAAATCAAATTCTGTCTTTACCCGTAAATCCCATCAAAAAATCCAAAATTTTTCGTCTCGCTAAAAACATAAAATAAATTTCAAAAATTTATACTTTTTTTATGCTTTTGCACTATCCTTTATATAAAACAAGCCGCAAGGACAAAAGGAGGACGCAATGAAGCAGCGTAAAAATCGCTTAAAGGTAGGTGTATGATGAATGAATTAAAAAATCTGCTTAAAAAAGCGCGAAGCTCAAGCATGTTAAATCTCGCTATCATCGGCGCGCTTATCGTCGCTACGGTGCTGGGAATCTATCTCGCCGATAAATCGCGTATGCTAACGCACTTTTCGACCAAGCCCGAAGCCTGTATCAACTGCCACGCAATGGATGCGTTTTATGCCTCTTGGCAGCATAGTGCGCACGGGAGAAACACCACCTGTCTTAGCTGCCACGTACCTCAAAATTTTATCGGCAAATATAAAACCAAAATTTTAGACGGTTTGCATCACGTTTTTATGTTTAGCTTTGATAAATTCGGCGGTGCAATCAAAATTTCAGACGGCGGCGCGAAGATCGCGCAAGACAACTGTATCTCCTGCCATGCAAGACAAGGAGAAACGGTTGCGATCAACATCGCACTAAACGCTCGCACCGGCCTAAACGCAGATGATAAGGAGTACTGCTGGCGCTGTCACAGAGACGCTCCGCACGGGGCTATGAGCGGGTTGCATACGGCGCCGGGCAATCTAGGCGTTAAAAATTTGATAGAAAATTTAAGCAAATAAGGAGGAGAAGATGAAAAGAATTTTAGTTTTGGCCTGTATCGTTGTAGCGATACTTGCGATGATTTTTATCGGGTTTGACATAACAAAAAAAGAGGAGCAGCGTATCGCGATAAATACACCTCGCGGAGTGCCGCAGATGCCTAGTAAAAGTTCCGATTGGAAGCAGTTTTATCCAAATCAATACGAGAGCTTTATGCACTCTAAAGATAGTGATAAATCCATAGATATGCTTGATGTAAGACCAAATGTCACGATCGTCCGTGCCGGCGAGAGCGCTATGGGCGTCAAGTGGAGACATAACCGCGGCAAATACTACTCTACTATCGACGCAATGTTTAGTATGAACTCGGAGTTTCCAAGTGACCCTAAAAACGAGAACGAATATCCCTATGCAAAGTGCATCGTGTGTCACTCCAGCGATACTATCCGCCTTATAGAGCGTGATGGGCGCAATGAATTTTTCTCTCGCCCGCTTGCAGCTTATGGACACGAAGCGCAAAATCCTATCGGTTGCGTGGACTGCCACGATCCAAAGACAACGGAGCTAAGCGTTAAGCGCGATCATCTAAACAAAGCCTTGGTCTCGGCGGGACTACCTGTTTTTGAGAAGATGAGCCACCAACAAAAGCGTACTTTTATCTGTGCTCAGTGCCATATGCTCTCATTTACTTCGCGCTATGAGTGGACGGATACTAATGGCGCCAAACATATCGCTAAAGATATAGCCAACCCTTGGGGCAATGGCATAGGCGTGGAGGAGATCGAGGCGTTTTATGACGACGGCGCAAATTTTCCTGACGGTAAGCCTGCCGTGCATATAACAAATATGCTATCAAAAGCTCCTACGATCATCGGCGATAATACCGATTTTGAGATATTTGTAAAAGGCACACATGCTAAAAACGGCGTTTCCTGTGCGGATTGCCACTTGCCTTATACGGCTGAGGGCGGAGTAAAATATTCATATCATAAGATAAGCAAACCTCTTGAAAATATGGATAAAAGCTGCCTAACATGTCACCCCGGCAAAAAAGAGGAGCTAATGCAAATTTTAAAGGATAAAAAGTCAAAATATGATCAAATAGGCAGTATAGCGCTAGATAATCTCGCAGCTGCGAATTTAGAAGCCGCTAAGGCATGGGAGGCGGGAGCTAATGCGGAAGAGATGAAAGATGTGATGCAGTACCTTCGCAAAGCTACATGGCGATACACTTATGCCGGAACAAGCCATGGTGCGTATTTTCATGCGACCGAAGAGGCTCTTAGGATATTTGCCGACGGCAATAATTACGCGATGAAGGCCAGGATCGAGCTAGCAAAAATTTTGTCCGCTCACGGCGCAAAGGACTATAAAGCGCCTAAATTTAAAACTAAGGAGGAAATTTATGCATTTTTAAATCTGCCTGAACGCGAGGCTTTAATAAAGAAAAAATGCGAATGGATCGATACCACAGGACGAAGATGGCTAAAGGAAGCGAAAGAAAACGGTACGCTAAGCGAGGATTTGGACTTTAGCAATACAAAAACGTGGTACGATAGCGAGTGCAAAAAGTAAAAATAAACATAAAAATGAGCTAAAATACCGTAGAGGGAAAGGTTTTGTTGCGGCAGGGGTCATTTATGCTAAAAATCAAAAATTTCTATCTCGTCTCGGCGCTCATAATCGCAGCGCTTGGGCTTTACGTGGGGTTCGTGTTTTGTTACTACTACCAAAACCGAGCCACCGCGCAAAGCCTAGCCGTAGCAGAGCATATAAATTTAGTCAGTTTTCATAAACAACGTCTAGACGAGTGGCTGGGCGATAAACAAAAGATCGTCTCACCAGCATTTGCGGCGGTTGAAAGCTTAAGCCTCGCAAGCGAGCGTGAGCTGATCGAGGAGATTTTACGAAACATCGACGCGATGGGAGATTTTGGCGACATTTACGCCGAATACGACGATATGTATCTCATTAGCGCAGACGAGACGGCGATTGCGAATTACAAAGTCTCGCAAAGAGATTGGTATAAGATGGCGCTAAAAGGACTAGATATCGCGCCATCTTATCAAAACGCTTTTATGAAAGATAATATTATAATCTCGCTGATTAGAGCGTTTTTCTTAAAAAGCGCAGGCATGCGCGGCGCTCTCTCCACTGATCTTGCGTTAGATAAAATTCAAAACGAAATTTTAAAAATAAACGAAAATTTACAAGGTTTTGCATTTTTAATGACCAAAGAAGGTAGCGTGATCGCCTCGGCAAATCTCAAAAACCCGAGCGTCTGTCCGGAGTGCGAACTGGCTATATCAGCGATAAAATTTGGCAGCGTAGAGAAAAATTTGCACTATTACGAGGCGGAAGGGCAAAATTTTATCCTATTTTACGAGCCGCTTAAGAACGCAGATTGGATATTTGCGATGAGTCTGGATGAGAGTAAAATTTTTGCTCCGCTGGATAAAAATTTAAGGCAAAACATCGCATTTGCGCTCATTTTGGCACTATTTGGCGCGGCGGGGAGTTATTATGCGCTACGCATAAGCGGCTATGCGACCAAGCAGGCGCAGATCAAGGAGCAAATTTTGCTACAAAACTCCAAAATGGCGGCGATGAGCGAAATGTTTACGGCCGTGACGCATCAGTGGCGGCAGCCGATATCGGCGATAATGATTCTAACCGGAATGATAAAAATGCGGCTACAAAGCAACCCGTCCGCACAAAAAAGCCTAAAAAATGCAGACGAGATAGAAAATATCGTGAAATTTTTAGATCAAAGTTTGAGCTCCTTTAAGATGTTTTATCAGCCGCAAAACGAGCGCAAGCGGGTAAATTTGATCGAAATTTTAAACGAGGTCTTTTTGATCGCAAGGCCGCTTTTGCAACTAAAAGGTGCTCTGCTAGAGTTTAAATTTGACGATGGCGACTACGAGTTTAACTCCTATCCAAACTACCTAAAACAGGTCTTTTTAAATCTAATTTCAAACGCCAAGGATGCCTTCGAGAAAGACAAAAAAGACGCGCTCATAAAAGTAACCGCGCAAAAAACCGATGGCAAATTTATCGTCCGTGTCGAGGATAATGGCAGCGGCATCGAGCCGGCGGTAAGGCAGAATTTGTTTAAAGAGCTAAAAAGCACCAAGGGCGAGCGAGGTACGGGCAACGGGCTATATATTTGCAAGCTCTTGCTGGAAAATAGACTAAAGGGTTGCGTGCGAGTCGTAAGCTACGAAAAACCGACCGTGTTTGAGGTCGTTTTGGAGGGCGCGGATGGATGAACAGACGCTAAATTTGCTAAGAAAGCTTAAAATTTTACTGGTCGAGGATGATGCGTTTTTGGGCGCAACGCTGCTTGAGGCGCTAAAGCCCTATGCTGGCAAGGCGGTGCTTGAAACAGACGGCAAAGCCGCGCTTGAGAGGTTTTTTGCAGATGATTTTAACGTCGTCGTAACGGACATAAATTTGCCCAAAATTTCGGGGCTAAGTCTGGCCCGCCAGATTAAAGAAGTCGGCAAAAACGTACCGATTATCTTTATCACGGCGTTTGATAGCGGGCATAACGTAGAGGCTGCGATCGACATCGGCGCAGAGGCGTTTTTGCACAAGCCTTTTAGCTTAGAGCGGCTCTATGGCGCGCTTTTGATGGCCTTGGGCAAAGTGGATGGCGGACAAATGAGTCTTGGACGGGGGTATTTTTACGATGCAGAAGCAAAAGAGCTATTTAAGGGCGAGGCGGTGGTGCATCTAACCAAAACCGAGGCCGCACTACTTGAAATTTTAGTCGCAAACGCAGGCAGCGTTGTTAGCTTTGAAAGCTTGGAGCGAAACGTGTGGCGTTATAAGCAGGCCACGCCCGATGCAATGCGGATGTATGTCAATAAACTGCGCTCCAAAACCTACCACGAACTTATCGTAAACGTACAGGGCTACGGGTATAAGCTCGAAATTCCAAGCTGCGAGGATAGGTGAAATTCGGGCAAATTTTGTTCGCAATGCCGCTAGATACGAGAGAAGTTCGCTTTAAAATTTTTGAGCGGCATTGTCTGGCAAATTTGACTGACGCGAGCTTTGCGTTGCGCTATTTTGACCAAATTAGCTTTCTAAATTTTAGATTTATTACGATCGGTGATTGTTGGGGTGCGGGTAAAATTTGGCGCGCACTTTTTAGCGGCTGCTTGGCGAGGCTTACGGTGAAATTTGCCCTGCAGCGACCTTGCGGACGGCAAAAACCTAGCCAAATTTTACTTGCGCATTTTTATACGGGCAAGCCGGGCATTTATGGCCCAGCGATTGCATTAAATTTTTATAATGCTTGCTTTTGCCGTTTTTGTATCGAAATTACTTTATTTTTTGTGTTTTGATTGCGCGCTTATAATGCTTTTGCGCACTATAAGACTTAATTTTATTGCAAAATTCCGCATCAAATTTTGACAGCGCTAAATTTAAAGATTTGATTGTGGTAAAATTCGTATTGTTTTTACTATTATTCGTATTTTTACTATATCGACGAATTTGCTTTGCTCGTCATCGCAAGCATCGTGCCCAAAGTAAATGCAGGCGTATATTTAAGTCGCCAAAATACCAAAATACGTCGAATTTAAGGAACGCAATGAACTCTTTTAACGCCTTTTTCTCGGGTTTTTCGCTCGGACTCTCGCTGATTTTAGCTATTGGAGCTCAAAATGCCTTCGTGTTAAAGCAAGGCATCAAAAAACAGCATGTTTTTCTCGTTTGCACTATCTGCGCGCTTAGCGACGCCGTGCTGATTTTTGTGGGAGTGTCGGGCTTTGGCTATGTGGTTGAGCGCTATCAGGTCATCAAAACCGCCGCGCTTTGGGGTGGATTTGTATTTTTGAGCATTTACGGACTACGCAGCCTTTATAGTGCGTTTAGCGCCTCGCATACGCTAACGTCCGGCGACGAGGAGGCGCGCGGTGCGGCTAAAACGGCGCTTCTCACGCTAGCTTTTACGTGGCTAAACCCGCACGTATATCTTGACACCGCCCTGCTTTTAGGCTCGGTTTCTACGAAATTCGGCGAGCGTGCGGGGCTCTTTGGCGTAGGCGCGATGTGTGCGTCGTTTGCGTTTTTCTTTTCGCTCGGATACGGGGCGAGATTTTTAGCGCCGCTGTTTCAAAAGCCCGCCGCATGGAAAATTTTAGAGTTTTTCGTCGGCGTCACTATGATAACGCTCGGCGCGATGCTGGTAATAGGCGAGTGAGGTAGTAAAATTTCGCAAATTTATCTTTTAGAAAAAGCGATGAAAAGCTGATTATTTTTGTGATTGCGCTGCTATTTTGCAGGCGCGATAGCCTAAAGGACGATGAGTTTTGCGAGCAAAATTTGCACACGGCAAGAGAGGTTGCGATAGGCGCGGCGAGTGAGGATTTAAATCCGACTAAGAAAATCATAGCAAATTTTAGCGAAATTTAAAGGCGCCGAAGATGCGTCCGCCCTACAAATCGATCCATATATCAATGCCGATAGGGACGCGACAAAGCGGATCAAAGCAGATGCCCGCGCGATGTAAATTTAAGCATAAATTTTAAAATAAGTGCTTGAGAGCTCGAAAAATAAAGTGTCGGCTAAGACGGGTAAATTTAAATCCTATGAGAAAAATATTATAAAACTCGCCCCAAACGCTGCGCCATACAAGTCCGAGCGGCGCAAATCAAAAAGCGATAAAGCAAATGATCTGCGAATGTGCGACGAGCTCGGCGCCCGCGCGGGCAAATCGGCATTTCTCAACGAGCCGTGTCGCCTAAATCAGCGATAGCGGCAAGGCGGCGTATTTTGATTTAGAGGCGTTAAATTTCAAGATCCAAGCGAGGCGGGTGCGGATGAAATTTCATAAAATTTAGAGAATGAAAAAGTCGGCCCAAACAGGCTTTTGATAAAGACCGCCGCCGGCGAGGGTAAAATTTAAAACGGCGGAGCTAAGCCCCGCCGCAAATTTAAGCGCCTATGATTTTTGGCTTTGAAAACGCTCTGATAGGCCTTATCGCGCCTTTGTATTTTTCGACCTGGACTAAATTCGTATGCGCGATGTTGCTTTGCGCTAGCTTGCTCGTGCCTTTGTCTTTTGTGAGCACGTTTACGCATCCGTGTTGGCACAGGCTCTTTTTGCCATAGACTTCAGGATCGTACCATGCGCCCTCGCACACGATGACGACGTCGTCTTGGGTCTTGTCGCTTACTATCGCGCCGCATAAAATTTCACCCCTGTCGTTAAATACCCTGACCACGTCTCCCGTGACGATATCGCGCTTTTCGGCTGCGCTTTGGCTGATAAATATCGGCTCTCTGCCGTTTATCTTGGAGTAGTTTCTGACTATAGAATTGTCTAGCTGAGAGTGCAGCCTGAAGCGAGAGTGCGGAGTATTTAGCGCGAGAGGATATTTTTTGGTTTTTTCTTTATCGCCAAGCCACTCGGTAGGCTCAAACCACGCCGGATGCCCTAAGCAGTCGTCGTATTTCATTTTTGCGATGACGGGCGAATAAATTTCGATCTTTCCCGACGGCGTTCCAAGTCTAAATTTATTTGGATTTTCCCTAAAATTCGCAAATCTAGTGTAGTATTTTTTCTCTTCGTCTTTTTTGTCGAATTTTACGTATCCTCTTTCCCAAAACTCGTCAAACGTAGGCAGATTATCGTATCCGAGCGCTTTGGCTTGATCCATGGCGTCGGCAAAAATTTCTTTTATCCACTCCATCTCGGTCTTGCCCTCGGTAAATACCTCTTCCATGCCCCATCTCTTGCAAATTCCTTTGCAAATTTCAAAATCGCTCCTGCTCTCGCCCATAGGCTGGACGGCTTGCTTTATGGCAAAGATATATTCGCCCGTAGCGTTTGACTGCTCTATATCGTTTCTCTCAGGCTCGATAGCTGCAGGCAGGACTATGTCGCTAAGCTTGGCTCCGCTAGTCCAATAAGGCTCCATAGTTATTACGGTATCTAGCTTTTTCCACGCTTGTACCGCGCGGTTTAGCTCCTGATGCCTCGTAAATATCGAGCCGCTGGCGCTTACGGAAACTCTCATGCGCGGAAGTTTGTAAATTTCGCCGTTTCTTTGCATCTCTTGGCCCGGATTTAGCAGCGCGTCTATTATCCTACTATTTGGTATGACGTAGCCTTTATTTTTTACCCAAGGGCTGTCTTCGGTAGTGTATTTTTCGCTAGGGATCGAGCTTAAACCCTTTAAGGCGGGCGCTTTAAATCTATCCGTGCTGGTCGTATGTCCCTGATCGCAAGTCATAAAGCCGCAGCCCTCTTTGCCTATGTGTCCTAGCATCGAGGCTAGAGTGATGAGCATCCAATACGACTGCTCTCCGTGATCTTGCCTTTGGATGGCAAAACCGCTTATTATCAAAGACTCGTTTTTGGCTAGCGACACGCATAGCTCCTCTAGCTTTTTGACGCTTACGCCGCAAATTTTGCTAGCCCAGTCTAAATTTTTAACCACATTGTCGTTAGCGCCCAGGAAATAATCTTTAAATTTACTAAATCCGACCGTATATTTTTTTATAAAGGCTTCGTCGTATAGATTATTTTCGTATAGATAGTGGCACATACCTATCATCATAGCCGTATCCGTCCCCGGCACCACGCCCATAAAATCCGAGTTTAGATACCTAATCGTATCGTTTTTATAGGTATCTACGGCGTAAATTTTCTTTTCGCCCTTTGCGTTCATCTCTTTTAGTTTGGCATACACGTCGTAACCCTCGTGAGTAGGAACGCCTACGCCTATTTCATTGGTGATCACGGGGTTGCTTCCCCAAAACACTATCGTTTTAGCCGACCTTAGTATCGCTTCCCATCTCGTAGGGACTTCGTTTGGCTCGATAGTTCCGATAACGTGAGGCATGATAACGTGACCGGCGCCGTAGGAGTAGTTGCCGTCCTCCGAGACGAAGCCGCCTAGTATCGTTAGCATCCTTCTTGCCGTAGCTCTACCCCAGCTGACCTTACCGCTGCCGCCCCACCAGTAGCACTCGCCGTAGATGCTCTCGGAGCCGTATTTATCAAAATTTTCTTTTAGGGCTTTTGCGGCCAGATCAAGCGCCGTATCCCAGCTAACTCTTACGAATTCCTCCTCGCCTCTAAGCTCGGGTTTATTCGGCCCCTTTTTCTCCAAGTAGCTTTTTCTCACGCAAGGATACAGCACTCTGCTCTCGTTTTGGACGCAATCTGCGACGGCGTTGTTTAAAGTGCTCGGGAATTTATCCGCCTCAAAAGGATCTACGCTGGTTATCTGTCCGCTGACTACGTTTGCGTAAAACGGACCGAATCTGTTTGCGCAAAAAACTCTTTTCTGGTCAAAAAGCGTCTGAGTGACGCCCTCTATCCTACTGGCTTGCAAACTGGCGCTAGCTAGCACGCTAAGCTTTAAGAAATTTCGTCTTTTCATCTTTTCTCCCTTGAAATGAAATTTGGTTATCTCGTCTTTGGTATCGCGTTAAAGATATTTTCAGCTAAGCCTACGACTAAATTTGAAGTCGTCGGTGTTATTTATTAAACCTCCTTGAACTATAAAAACTAATTTTGTGGTTATAAACTATTATAAGATATAAATAATAAAAAATATATAAAATTGTAATTTTTAGGCGTGTGTTGTTTGGATTTTGATATATGATATAGTTTGCGGGCGCGGTTTGAATATTTATAAAAGAGATAAATTTAACCGAATTTGCCTTGTCGGCGGCGCGCAGACTTTCGCATCCTACGCCAAAGCCAGCCGCGCCCAGAAGCTCGCACACATAGAGTTTTTGTCAAATTTGCCGCTTTATTTGGAGTTTGACGAGTTTAAAAACGTGCAGGGCAGGCGGCTCGTCGTATCGCACTCAGCGGCCGGGCGAATGTGGGCGCTACGTAGCTCGGACGGCGATATCGCGGCGGAGTTTAGGCGGCACGTACTTTGCGGCAGGGGCGATTTTAGCCAAAACGATGGCGTCTTTAACGTCTACGGTCATACGCCGATCGCCGAGCCCGATATCATGGAATTTAGCGCAAATATCGACACCGGTTGCGTTTATAAGCAGGGTTTCGGCCATCTTTGTGCGCTTGAGTTTCCGAGCATGCGAGTCTTTATGCAGGAAAATATCGAGGACGGCGGGTGATTTTTAGTCAAATTTGAGGCTAAATTTGACTAAAATTTGAAATTTACGCACCGAGATCTGTACCGCGAAAATGCTAAATTTGGCTTGGTTAAATTTAGTATTGTGAGTTCGGCTTCCTTGCGTAAAAAACAACCGTTTGAGGTTGTTTTTTACTTTGTTGTAAAGGGGGTGGGGCTTGAATTGCGAAGTCGCTCCCCACCCCCTTTAATCCCCCCCCCTACGACGCTTTTAATGTGGCGACATAGCTTTGCTGACGCAAAGCGTCGCAAACATGATTCAAATTTGACGTTTTAAAGATGCGGGTCTCGGTGGGTCAAATTTGAAGCAGAAATTTACAAATTTAACTTCAAATTTGAGCGAAAAACGATAAGGCGAAGTGTCTTGTGATGAATTTAAATGTTGCGACGAAATTTTCAACCGAAGATAGAACATATAGTTCATCGAGGGAGAAAATTTCTAGCTCATTTAAAGGCGCGCAAGAAACGAGCCGCTCACAATTTACGTATCTTGGCGATCTCATCGCGCAATGCCGCCGCCTTCTCAAACTCCAGCTGCGCCGCGGCTTCCAGCATCTGTTTTCTTAGCTCTTTGATTATGCTCGCTCGTTCGGCGGCAGGCATTTTTTCCAGATTTGCGCCTTTTCTTAAGATCTCCGTGCCGTCCTCGACGTGCAGGCTCTCCTCGATATTTCGGCTGGCCGAGCGCGGCGTGATGCCGTGGGCGCGGTTGTACTCCTCTTGCATCTTGCGGCGTGCCAGCGTCGTATCCATCGCTTCTTGCATGGATTTGGTGATCTTTTTGGCAAACATCAACACCCGTCCGTTTACGTTTCTAGCCGCACGCCCCATCGTTTGTATGAGGCTCGTCGTCGAGCGCAAAAAGCCCTCCTTATCGGCGTCCATGATGGCTATGAGGCTAACCTCGGGCAGGTCCAGACCCTCTCTGAGCAAATTTATGCCGATGAGCATATCAAACTCGCCTCCTCTTAGCCCGCGGATGATCTCGTTTCGCTCAACGGCGTCGATGTCTGAGTGCATGTATTTGACCTTGATACCAAGCTCGGTGTAGTAGCGGCTGAGCTCCTCGGCCATCTTTTTAGTTAGCACGGTGACTAGCACGCGTTCGTTTCTCTCGATCGTTTTTTTCGCCTCGTCAAATAAAATCTCCACCTGATTTTCGCTGTCTTTTATCTCGATTAAGGGATCAAGTAGTCCCGTTGGACGTAAAATTTGCTCATATACGTGGCCGCAGCTTAAATTTATCTCGTATTCGTTCGGGGTCGCCGAGACGAAAAGAAATTTGGCGCGTTTGTTTATAAACTCGTCAAATTTGAGCGGACGGTTATCTAGCGCGGAGGGTAAACGAAAGCCGTACTCCACCAGCACCTCTTTGCGGCTGCGGTCGCCTGCGTACATACCGCGAAACTGCGGCAGGCTCACGTGGCTCTCGTCCACGATGACGAGGTAGTCCTTGCCGCCCAGCTCGAAATAATCAAACATCGAGTATGGCGTCTCTCCGGGCTTTTGCCCGGTTAGGTGTCGCGCATAGTTTTCGATGCCCTTGCACATGCCCGTGCTGCTCATCATCTCTAGGTCAAATTCCACTCGTTGTTTTAGGCGCTGCGCCTCGACGAGCTTGCTTTGCTCGTTAAATTCCTTTAGCCGCTCGGCTAGTTCCTCCTCGATCTGCTTGATGGCGATTTTTAGGCGGTTTTCGCCCACGATAAACTGGCTGGTCGGGTAGAGGATAAATTTTTTCAGGTCGTGTCTTTTTTTGTTTTCCAGCACGTCCAGGCTATACATCGTCTCGATCTCGTCGCCGAAAAACTCGATCCTAAATGCCTCGTCGTTAAAATACGCGGGATATACGTCCACCACGTCGCCGTTTACGCGAAAGTCGCCACGGTCGAAATAAACGTCGTTTCGCTTGTATCCCATATCCACTAGCTTTTGCAGTAGCGCGCGCTGGTTGATTTTATCGCCTACGTTTAGGTATGCGACCATGCCTTGGTATTCGCTAGGATTACCCAGGCCGTAGTTGGCCGATACCGACGCCACGCACACGACGTCGTCAAAGCTAAGCAAGCTCGCCGTCGCAGATAGGCGCAGACGCTCGAGTTCTTCGTTTACGGAGCTGTCCTTTTCTATGAAAAGGTCTTGACGCGGGATGTAGGCTTCGGGCTGATAGTAGTCGTAGTAGCTGATAAAGTACTCCACGTGATTTTTAGGGAAAAAGCCCTTAAATTCGCTATAAAGCTGCGCGGCGAGAGATTTGTTGTGCGTCATTATTAGGGTTGGCATATTTAGCTCGCGTATAACGTTTGCCATCGTAAAGGTCTTGCCCGAGCCCGTGACGCCTAGAAGCGTTTGGTATTTGTTGCCAGATCTTACGGAGGCTACGATGTTAGCGACTGCGCGGGCCTGATCCTCGCTCGGGCTAAATTTGGACGAAATTTCAAAATTTTTCATTTTTTACCTTAAAAATCAGCTTTTTTTGTTACAATTACGTAAAATTATACCAAAACTAAGGAAAAATGATGTTTGACGACGATAAAGTGCTAAATACCCTAACCGATAGAGTAAACGACCTGCTAGCCAGATATAACGAAGTTTGCGATGAAAACGAATCTCTACGCAACGAGCTAGTAAGCGTCAAGGCACAAAACGAAGCCAAAAGTAACCAAATCGCGCGTCTAGAAGAAGATCTAAGAGCCAAAAACACCGAGAGCGACGACGTCATCCGCAAGATCGAAGCGGTACTGGGAAAATAAATAAGCTATGAGAAAAATAACGGTCAAAATCGCCTCTACTTCTTATACTATCAGCCTTGAAGACGAATTTGCGCAAAGCTTTGAGCGCGAGTGGGACGCCTTTACGGGCGGTAAAAGGTATCTGGACGTCAAGGAGCTGCTAAGCGCCTTCGTGCAAAAATGCTACGAAAACTACCAACAAGAGCGCGATTTGGAAAATCTTGCGAAAAAACTTAGCCAAGAGATAGGCTGAAATCCCGTATAATCTTTATATTGTTTAGAACATAATTTTTTATATCTATTTTATATAGCTTGTGTATAATCACACAATACGAGATGGGTAGATGAGCAAAAGAGAAAAGTTATTAAAAAAACTTGAGAATAATCCAAAAGACGTTAGATTTGAGACACTTAAAAATTTATTGGAATCAGAAGGCTGGAAAGCGTCCAATAACGGCTCTTCCCATTGGCAGTTTAGAAAGGAAGGGAAAAAATAACCACACCTTATAAACGTCCGGTAAAACCCGTTTATGTAAAAATGCCCTTAGAAGCTCTGAAAGGATAAAAAATGAAAAAAGACCTGAATTACTATCTAAATTTACCTTATGAGATCGTAGTTAGAAAGCTAACCGATGATGAGGGTGGCGGATATTTCGCGTATTATAAGGATTTTAAAGGCGTTATGGGAGATGGAGAGAGCGAAGCAGAAGCGATATCCGACGTGAAAGAGGCTTTTAAATTTTGTATTCAGACCGATTTGAAAGAGGGTGTTGTGATACCTGAACCTCAAGGCGAAGAAAAGCGCGTAAGGGTAAACGTGAGCCTGCCTAAGTCGCTGCTTGATGCTATAGATAGAGTCAGCTCAAACCGATTGGCATTTTTGAGGAAGACTACAAATACGGCTTTAAACGCCTAAATTTATGATTATAGAGAGGAAAACGTAATGCAAACGACTATTGATTATCAAAAATACGAACTTATGGATAAACGAACCGTTTTTAATCATCTATTAAAAGCCGAAGCGAAACTAAACGCCTTAGAGCAAGAGTTTAAAACCAAGATAAAAGCGCAAAAAGAGCTTGTTAAATTTTTAAAAGCTAAAAGCAAGATAGATGAAAAAGAGATTTGTATCCCCAGTCTTGATGAAGCCATAAGGGAATTTGAAAATGGTGAAACTATAAGCTGCAAAGACTTTTCAGACTATCAAGCCAAGATGAGAGAGTGAAGTGTCATGCAAAATCACTACTTCAAAAAGATATCGAGCTCGGTTTAAAAAGCAGACGTCTAAAGATCAAGATTTAATCGATACGGTGGTCTTTAAGCTCGCAAACGGCGAAACTTTAGAGGAGAAATTTTGCGATCGCGCTTTAAAAGGCAGATATTCTCAGTTTAGAGAGTGTCACATCAAGCCTGATTTGTTGCTGATGTACCGGATAAATGACGATGTATTGGAGCTTTATTTAATGCAAGTCGGTAGCCACAGCGATCTCTTTGGCGGGATAAGTCAAATTTGCTCACAAGTATAATTCTTGCCTTGATAATCGCTTGGCATTTTTGACTAAAGCTGTAAATATGGCTTTAAACGCCTAAATTTAGCGTTTCAAATATATTTTTCAAAAATTTTATAGAAATTCGTCATAAATTTATTTTTATTTAAGCTAAAAGATATATAATTCCGTTCAACTACATAAGTGTATGTAGAATTTACACAAGGAGTCTCATATGAGAAAAGGTTTTACAATGATTGAGTTGATCTTCGTGATCGTTATTTTAGGTATTTTGGCTGCTGTAGCTATCCCAAGACTAACTGCGACTCGTGATGATGCTGAGGTTTCAAAGGCTGCTACAAATCTTACTACTTTGATAAGTGATGTTAGCTCTTACTATACTTCACAAGCTAAATTTGCTAGTAACCTTTCACAGATGACAAATGTTCAAGTTACTGGTAACGGTTTAACTGGTGTTACTCTTAATGCTGCTGGAAATGCTTGCTTAACATTAACTCTCACTGATTATGCTCCTGCCAATAAAAAACCTGCTAATCTAAGAGTTCAAGCTACTGGAGCTAATAATTCCATATGCGATAAAATCCACGCTATGCCTGCTGTAAAGAAGATATTAGAAGGTAAATTTAGTTGGATATCTG
This sequence comes from Campylobacter rectus, assembly GCF_004803795.1. Lineage (NCBI taxonomy): Bacteria > Pseudomonadati > Campylobacterota > Epsilonproteobacteria > Campylobacterales > Campylobacteraceae > Campylobacter > Campylobacter rectus. The sequence goes on from NZ_CP012543.1 coordinate 849,637, forward strand.
ATCCTGCTACTACTCCTCCAACTACAACTGAGAGTAATGAAGGTGAGATAGCAATAAGTGGTCTTGGTGTTCAATACTAATATCTAGTATAAAGCCCCAGACTCTAGCCCAAATCCGCTTAAGGCGGATTTGGGCTTTTTTCATTTTATAGAGAGTATTAACTATGAATAAAAATGCTTTCACTACGATAGAGCTTATTTTTGTTATCATTATACTTGGGCTCATAGCGGCCTTTGCCATACCGCGCCTTGCACTTAGTAGAGATGACGCACACTATGTAAAGATCATAAATAGCATAAAACAGATAATGTCCGATATGATTTCCTATGTTACATCCAAAGGTGAATTACCTGGCGATTCGCAAAGCTTTACAAGCGTACAAAATGTTGCTTTTAATGGTAATACTATGATAGACGGCAAAAGTTATCCTAATATCATTTTTAATACGGATAAATGCATGTTAAAATTTATATTTTCCAAAAATACAAATGATTCTATTATTATAAAGTTAGACCCTGCGACTTTAGCTACGGACTGTATTGCGCTAGATAGAAATGGAGCTCTTGATAATGTCAAAAAAACGGAGTATATAATATCATCAAAAGAAATTAGGCATTAGGCTGAAATTTTAAATGAGAATTATGGTATAATCCATCAAAACTAAATGAGGTGTATTCTATGAAACGAGCTTTTACGATGATAGAGTTGGTTTTTGTTATAGTGGTTTTAGGTATCTTGGCGAGTATCGCAGTGCCTAGACTCTTTGCTACTAGGGATGATGCGGTAGTCGCAAGAGCTAGGGCCGATATAGCTTCTATAAAAAGTAGTATAATAAATAGGCATAATACCGATATGTTATCGGGCACATTTGCGTATCCTAATCTTGACTCAAGTCCTACTAGCGAAAAGCTCTTTGATAATGTATTGCAAGGTGGGATTAAACCCAAAGGCGCAGACGATAAAACGGGCTGGTCTAGAAGTGGGAATGAATACACTTTTACTGTTGCTGGGCAAAGTGTAAAATTTACCTATAGTAGCACTAACGGCTCTTTTACCTGCCCTAGAAACGATAGCCTTTGTAGAGCTTTAACGGAGTAATGCTCTACTACCGAATTTTGCCGAGCGGCTTAAATCTTAAGCCGCTCATCTATCGTTCAAATTTTAAAATCCCCAATTTTACTCAGGTCTTAGTCAATATAAAAAACAAAAAAACTCTCGGCTATGTTTTGCAAAGCGTCGTCGAACCCGACTTTAAAACGCTTGAAATTTTAGAAATTTTACCTGCCGTGCTCACTCCGATACAAATTTCGCTTTTAAAATTTATCTCACATTATTACGTCGTAAATTTATCCGTTGCCGCCGGGCTTTTTACTCCGCTGGAGATTGGCGCGCCGCTCTCGCCGTTTTTTGAGAATTTGGCGGATAAGCGAGCTCTTGGCGATAAAAATGAGCTAAATGTCAATTTAAATTTGAATGCAAAATTTGATGATAGCGCAGAGCAAAATTCGACTACGGAATTTGACGAAATTTCACAATCAAATTTACCCCAAAATTTAAACAACGGCGGTTATCGAGAAAATTCGATCCGTGATATCTCTATGCCAAATTTTGATTTCTCGGCCGATTTGTTTAGTATAAGCTCGGGCAAAACAGCAAGAAAAGTTTTGACAAAAAATCTAAATTTAAAAGATGGCGCCGTTTATACGGTCTCAAATTCGGATAATTTAGCCTACGAAAAAAAATTTACCGAAAAGTCAAATTTGGGCGATGTTTCTGATTTTGAATCAAAATTTGGCTCCTTAGGCAATCCTTTAAATGCTTGCTTGAATCAAGCGGATACAAATGAAACTTCGGCCGAAGATTTGAGTCTAAATGACGGCGTCGCTCTTTCAAAAGCAAATTTAAACGACGATGCGGCTTGCGAACCGACTTTGCATACTTGCGCCCGGTCGTTCAAATCAAATCCAAACCAAAGTCCGGGTTCGGGTATTTTAGTCGCAAAAGAAATCCGGCCAAAAACGCTAAATCTAAAATCAAACCCCGCCGACCCGGTCCAAAGCGAAATTTTTCCAAAAATCCCAAATTTAAACTCCGTCCAACAAGAAGCTCTAAATTTTACCAAAAGCCATAAAACGAGCCTGATTTTCGGCGACACCGGAAGCGGTAAAAGCGAGATTTATTTTTCGCTCATCCGCGAGTATTTGCTTTTGGGCAAACAGGTTTTGCTTTTGATGCCCGAAATCTCGCTCACGCCGCAGATGACGAAGCGACTAAAAAGCTATTTCGGTGAGAAATTCGGCGTCTGGCACTCTAAAATAACGCCAAAAAAGCGCGGCGAGATCCTGCAAAAATTTCAGAGTCGCGAGATAAACTTGATCGCCGGCGCGCGCTCGGCGCTGTTTTTGCCGTTTAGCGAGCTTGGGCTCATCATCATAGACGAGGAGCACGACGACAGCTACAAATCCGCGCAAAATCCGCACTACAACGCCCGCGACCTCGCACTGTTTTTAGCGGGCAAATTTGATGTCAAAGTCGTGCTAGGCTCGGCCACGCCAAGCGTCGTGAGCTTTAAAAAGCAGCCTAGTTTTAGACTAAGAGGCACGTTTTTTAAAAGCGAGAAAAGATTTATCTACGACGAGAGCGAGACTGGGCTGAGCGATATGGTCCTGGGCGAGCTTGGCGCGAGCTTTGAGAGCGGCAAACAGGCGGTCGTTTTTTTGCCGACGCGGGCAAATTTCCGCTACCTGGCGTGCCGCGAATGCGCAAACACGATAAAGTGCCCGTTTTGCAGCGTCGGGATGAGCTTTTACAAAAAGCGCAACCTGCTAAAGTGCCAGTATTGCGGATTTACGATGCCTGTGGCGCGCGAGTGCGACAAGTGCGGCAGCGAGATGATCGAGGCGAAAAAAATCGGCACGGACGAGCTGACGGACGCCCTGCGCTCGGCGTTTCCTGCGGCTAGGATCGAGAAATTCGACCGCGACGAGATCACGACGCAAAACAAGCTCGAAAAGACGCTTGCGGCTTTTAACGCAGGCGAGATAGACGCGCTTGTCGGCACGCAGATGCTAAGCAAAGGTCACGACTACCACAACGTAGGCCTCGCCGTCATCATGGGCGTCGATGAGCTGCTAAATTTCCCGGATTTTCGCGCGCGCGAACGGACATTGGCGCTATCTATGCAGGTGGCGGGCAGGGCAGGGCGCTCGGGCGAGGGGCGCGTGGTGGTGCAGAGCAGGCAGCGGGAATTTTTTGAGAATTTTATCGAGGATTACGACGCGTTTTTGGCAGAGGAGATCGCTGCGCGCGAGCCGCTATATCCACCGTTTGCGAGGCTCTTGCGAGCTGTCGTAGCGGACAAAAGTGAGCAATCGGCAAAGCAAAGGCTGGAGGCTTGCATGGCCGAGCTGGATGCTTTGCGCGTTTCCGAGCCCGATTTGCAAATCGTCGGACACGGCAAATGCGCGATAGAGATACTGGGCGGCAAATTTCGTTTTGAGATTTTGCTGCGTTGCATCTTCTACGCTTCGCTCATAAAGGCCGCTCGCATCTGCGCTACGCACGGCTTTGACGTCGATATGGATCCGATAAATTTCTCGTAAATTTTGCTTTGCCCGATTTGCAAATCGTCGGACACGGCAAATGCGCGATCGAGATACTGGGCGGCAAATTTTGTTTTGAGATTTTGCTGTGTTGCATCTCCCACGCTCCGCTCATAAAGGCCGCTCGCATTTGCGCTACGCACGGCTTTGACGTCGATATGGATCCGATAAATTTCTCGTAAATTTTGCTTTCGTCTCACTTGATTTTTGGCGTTTATTCGTAGCGGCTTAGACGCGTCGCCGTAAATGTTTTGCGGAGTTCGCAAAAATCAGCTTCCTTTGCCTGCTTAAATTTTGCACTCGGCTTAGCCTCAAGCCGTGCGACATAAAAGTTTTCGTTATCGGCTTGTCGCCGTGTGCGTTCGGGTAGGCTTAAAAGGTATAAATTCACTAGCATTATTTAAATTTGAACGCTTAAACGCGCCTAGGAGGGATTTTATGCGGCTAAATTTACGATACGGCTTGCGAGCATAGATAAGGGCTTGATAAAATGATACGGCAGTGCACCTTTGTCATCCTTGCGCAGATACGATCCAGGCGCTATGCCGCTATCTTGGTATGTGATCCGGTAACCGTAGGGTAAATTTAGTTTATTCGTTGCCGATGTTAAATCCGGACTCTCAACTCAAATCACCGCTTCTTTACTGCGGCGGTGAACGAGACGGCGTTTTGTGTGCCTTTTGGTTATTTATTGCGTTTAAAATTTGTTCGATGCCTTGCTGTTTGCTTCGAATTTGCTTTATTTACTCTCGGTCTACCTTCGTTAATTTAGCTTTATGCGCAGTTTGGTTTCGTAAATTTACGTTTAGCAAGCCCTCGTTCATATTTGCCGCGAGCTAAGCCGCTCCTAAATTTCGCCGCATCCCCTTTACTTGCTCCTTCGTATCCTAGCTTCAAAGCTCGGCCTTTTTGTTTTGCTGCCGCTTGCAAGCGGTGGCGCCATATTTTAAATAATATTTTAATTTTTCACTATATCGTAAATTTAAAATTTTACCGAACATAAAACCAAAATGCAGTTAAAGATTTTATTTATGATAATGCTTACTTTTTTTAAGCCCGATTTTATATGATTTTTATATAATCGCGTTATAATTTTATCTAGCCTTAAATATACAGTCTAATTAAAATTATAAAAATCACCCTAAAAGGAACTTAATGCAAAAATTTTTACAAGCCCTAGCAGGCTCGCAAAAATATTTCGCAAACTACGTTAGCGTCGCGATTTTCATCGTGATGGCGTGGATAGGCGGACTCAAAGTCGTGCAATACGAGGCCGACGGCATCGTGCCGTTTGTAACCAACAGCCCGTTTTTTAGCTATATGTATAGCAAAAAAGAGATCGTAGATAACGGTAAGGGCAAAATGGTCGCCGAGTACAACCTGCACAAAAACCCCGAAGGCCTAGTCGTACCTAAAAATATCGAGTGGCATAAGCAAAACGGCACTTACACGGTTTCATACCTGATCGGCGCCACTATCTGCACTATCGGAACTCTCGTGCTGCTTGGCATCTGGTTTCCTAAACTAGGGCTTATCGGCGGGCTGCTGACATTTGGTATGTCTATCGTAACGCTTAGCTTTTTGATAACGACGCCCGAGACTTGGGTGCCAAATCTAGGCAATCCTGCGCTCGGTATCACCGAAAGTCCTAATCACGGCTTCCCGTATCTATCGGGCGCGGGACGACTCGTGATAAAAGATGTAATAATGTCTGCTGCGGGACTAATCGTAGCCTCAAATGCGGCACGCAGGATTTTAGAGTGCTGCAAAAGCTGCACGAGTAAATAAAATTTTACGGATTTTAGCGAGCGGTGCGCCTAAATTTATGAGTTTGGGCGTCTTGTCGCTCGCGGCTGTTTCCTTTTATTGTTAGCATTACGGGCCTCGCCGCAAATTTACTTCGCATTTTTACAACCTAGACCAAGCATCCCTTAACTCGCAGGCCTTTTATAAAATTTAGCCGCTTGCTCGCTTGATTTTTTAATGCCTTCGCCGCTATCGCAAGCCTCGCCGGTTCGTAGCCAACCGCCGCCGCTTCCCATTTTGCAGCTTTTACGAAACAGCTCGAACGATTTTGCTTCAAACGCTCTACGCCCCTGATCCGCACGTAGCCGTCGGCGAGATTTGAGCGGCCGTCGGCGCTACCTAGTTTGCGGACTTTTTCATAAATTTCACCGTTTTTGCGTAGTCTTGTGCCGCACCTATACCGTATCGTAGGCTAGCCTCGCGGGCGTCTGCAAGCATGCGCGTGCGATATCTTGAATGCTTTTTTATGGCCTTTTAGCGCGCCCACTTGGTCGCCTTTTGATTTTTCCGCTTGCGCCGTACCGATAATTTCATCTACGCTTGCGCCAAATAGCGTGCTTGCTGCGATATGAAGCAGATCGCTGAATTTTTCATCCTTTGAAATTTAATGCGCGCCGATTTTGGTCTATTGTTTTTTAATTTTCATATAAATTTTACCGCCGCTCGCTCTTTTGCTCGTCGGATTTGGCGAGCCACGCGCGCACAAAACGCGGCCGTAAGAGAAGATTGGGTATTTCTATACTAAAATACGCGCATAAATTTAATGCAAATTTAAAGGAGAAAGCGTGGGTGTTTTTGATTTTTTTAAAAAAGGGGCCGGTATCGCGCAAAAAAGGAGCGCAAACGCCGCAAAGATCGGCAAGACCGCGCAGGAACGCAAGGATATAAGCATCGAAATTTTAAAATCGCAGGGCGTGCCGTTTACCCTCCATCTGCCGCTGCGGTACGAGACGGACGAAATCACCCCGCGCGAAAAGGACGAGGTTATCGCTCGCGCGATCTGCTCGTACGCGGCGATAATGTGCGCTTGCTCTATCAGAGACGAGGACAAGCTCGCAGACGAGGATAAGCAGGGCGCGCGGGACTTTCTAGATAACCGCTACGGTTGCATAGACAAGCTCACGCGCATGGAGCGCCGCGTCACGCAGGGCGAGGCGAGCCGCGACGAGGCCATAAATATGGGCTGGAAATACGAGTCGCTGTGGGCGCTGATGTGGGCGATGGAGCTCGTGGAGGAGCTTAGCTTTCCGAGCGAGATCTGCGACTGCGGATTTGTGATGGACACCTTTAGCGGCGGCGATTTTTCGGCGCGCGTGAAGCTGCGCGATACGGATGAAATTTTGCAGGCGCTCGATCTCATCTACCGCTACCACTGGGCGTGCGTCAATGCCCGCGTGCACGGCTCAGACTGCGCGGGGCTCGACGAAGAGGTCGTGATGGAGAGGCGCGGCGGGCTGGAGTGGCTGTGCTGCAAGGGGGCGGAGAACGATAATCTGACGGATGAATATAATGCGTGGGATTATCCGGATTTGAACACTTAGCGGCCCTTTTTTCCTTTATACGTCGTTAGAAATTTCGCCGAATTTCAGTCACGTATTATAATATACGCTCCTTCATTCGGCTCATTTCCGCCTCGTCTAAAGAAAAAATACTTCGCCTTATCTTGCGCATTATCCCACAAGCGTCTTTAAATGAGTTTTAAATTTTAAGCCTGCGATAGGCTATCTGCCTTATCTTGACTTAAAATTTCTGCACAACATTTAAACCATCTTGCGATACCGCCGCTTGCATTCTTTCGCTCAAATTTAAATTCGCCAAGATTTCGCGAAAATACTTCGCCTTATTTTTCGTTGTCTCACTTTACTATACTTCGTTTTGCTTAAAATTTGCTCGGTCACGTATTTATATTACGCTCTCATTGCAAATTTCATCCGACTCTGTGATACTGCCGCTTGTACTTTTTATGCTCAAATTTAAGTCTGTTTACATTCAAATTTTAAATTAAACGGAGAATGATTAGCATCAAAACAGAATAAATAAAACCTTAGGCCTCCGGCAAGCAGAGTTTGGAGGCTTCGTAAAATGGAAAAATTTCTTTCTAAAACGGCACGGTCTTCTGATATTCGGCATTTTCTTAGATAGGTTCAGGTATCCGAGCTGTTATATTTCGACCTTTTTTATCCACGACCTACTGCGCGGCGGTATAAATTTAATGCCGACATATTCGACTGTCGCAATCAAAAGCGATATCAAAACGGCGCTAAAATTTGAAAGCGATATTGCAGACGCCGTGCGGCCTTTGAGGCAAAATGCGCCGATTTTAGGCAAAGAGACCTTGCCGTTCGACGACTTTCTTTCACATCTTTTTTGCTAAATTTAAACGCCTATTTTGGCAAGCCCTATCTGCCCGCGCTTATCGCCGATAATCATCGTAGGCTGCTGTGCGGGGCGAGAGGAATATTTTTTATCTACCTTGCCCGCGGCGAGAGCAAAAAATCAATGAAACTAAAAAATAAAATCCAAACATCATCGGCAGTGCGGACAAGTGGGCGCTGCAGACCGAAAAAAGGGCTAATCGCAAACAACGAGCGAATGCTCTTTGCGGTCACAGAGCTTGGGCTGTCCGAAGCTAAAAGACGAAGGCCTTCTGCGCGGCGAGTGCGAAGCGGATTATTTATCCGGGTTGTAAATTTTCATAGCGATTTGAGCCTATTTAAAGAGAAATTTTTTTATAATTGGCTAAAAATTTGAAGGTAAAATTTGCAAAGATACCCCACAAAGCAGATCAAAATCAGAGGCGTAAAAATAGGCGGAGACGCGCCCATATCGGTGCAGTCGATGACGTTTAGCAAAACAAAAGACGTAAAAGGCACGCTAGAGCAGATACAGAGGCTTTATTTTGCGGGCTGCGATATCGTGCGCTGCGCCGTGTTTGACAAAGAGGACGCCGCTGCGCTGCGCGAGGTCGTGAGAGCTAGCCCGCTACCCGTCGTCGCCGATATCCACTTCAACCACAACTACGCCGTGATCGTTAGCGAGTTCGTCGATGCTATCCGCATAAATCCGGGCAATATCGGCTCGAAAAAGAACATCAAAGCCGTCGTGGACGCGTGCAAGCAGCGAAATCTGCCTATCCGTATCGGCGTAAACTCAGGCTCGCTAGAAAAGCAGTTTGAGGACAGATACGGCCGCACGGTCGAAGCGATGGTCGCAAGCGCGCTTTATAATATAAATTTGCTCGAGGATTTTGATTTTACCGATATCAAAATCTCGCTAAAATCAAGCGATGTCGAGCGTACGATGGCCGCTTACCGCGCGCTTCGGCCGCTCGTGGCGTATCCGTTTCATCTGGGCGTGACGGAGGCAGGCACTAGCTTTCACGCGACGATAAAGTCCGCGATCGCGCTGGGCGGACTGCTGTTAGAGGGTATCGGCGATACGATGCGAGTTAGCATCACGGGCGAGTTAGAAGAAGAGATCAAGGTCGCAAAAGCGATCCTAAAAGACAGCGGCCGCCAAAAAGAGGGGTTAAATATCATCTCGTGCCCGACCTGCGGGCGTTTGCAGGCTGATCTGATGGCTGCGGTGAAGCTCGTCGAGGAAAAGACCAAACACATCAAAGAGCCGCTAAACGTCTCGGTGATGGGCTGCGTCGTAAACGCGATCGGCGAAGCTAAGGGCGCGGACGTGGCGATAGCGTTTGGCAAAGGAAACGGTATGATAATGCGCAAAGGCGAGGTGGTCGCAAGGCTGCCCGAGAGCGAGCTGGTAGATAGATTTTTACTAGAGATCGACGACGAGATAAAGTCGCGGGCGTAAATTTCAGGCGTCAAATTTGAGATTTGGCGGCGCTCGGCTCGGTTCGGTCAAATTTGAGCCGATAAATTTGGCCTCTGGCTCGGGTTTAAATTTGATCGTCAAATTTAAATCTATTTTATCGGTGCGAGGTTGCGAAACTGCACCCTTTACGGCGCTAACTCAAATTTGACCGCCTCAAGCTAAAGCAAATTTACGAGCGAGCGTCAAAATTGAATTCAAATTTTATATAATCCGCCCAAATGCAGGCAAATTTAACAAGATAAAAGGACACGAAAATGGCAAAAGAAAACATCGATATGCACAATCTCTACGACCTGGATATGGAGCGCGCGATCCTCGCGTCCATCATCTATAGCGCGGATAATCTAAGCGAAATTTTCGATATCATAAGCCCGTTTGACTTTTACCTGCGCGCTCACGGCGACGTTTACGACGCGATGGTAAAGTGCCTAAACGAAAATTTGCCCGTCGAAACGGGGTTTTTAAAAACCAAGCTTGGAAGCAAATTTGATGAAAACGTGATGAGCGAGATCATCGGCACGAACTCGATCCTAGATGTGAAAAAATACGCCAATGAAATCAAAGAAAAATCAATCAAGCGAAGCCTCGTCAAAATCGCGCACCAGATACCTAGCAAAGTGAGCGAGGATAAGCCCAGCCGCGATATGGTGGATGAGCTGAGTCAGAGTTTTTATTCGCTAGTGGACGGGCAGAGCGCGGGCGTCGTAAAGGACGCTGCTGTCATCATCGCAGACGTCATCGCGCACTTAGAAAAGCAAAAACTGCTCGAAGATAAGGATATCGTGGGCATCGACACGGGCTTTCGCCAGCTAAACGAGATGACCAAGGGCTTTAAACACGGCGATCTCATCATCATCGCGGCGCGCCCGGGTATGGGAAAAACCACGATCTGCTTAAATTTGATGAACCACGTGCTGATGCGCGGCGGCGGCGTGGTATTTTTCTCGCTTGAGATGCCGGCCGAGCAGATCATGCTGCGTATGCTAAGCGCCAAAACTTCGATCCCGCTACAAAACATAATGACCGCCAAAATGGACGACGAGGAGTGGTCGCGCCTAAGCGACGCGTGCGACGATATGGCTAGCCGCAAGCTTTTCGTCTATGACAGCGGCTACGTAAATATCCACCAGATCCGCACGCAGATGCGTAAGCTCAAGTCCTCGCACCCGGAGATCACGCTGTGCGTCATCGACTATATCGGCCTGATGATGGCGACGTCAAATTACTCCGATCGCCACCTGCAGATCGCCGAAATCTCGCGCGGACTAAAGCTACTAGCGCGCGAGCTGGATATGCCTATCGTCGCGCTTAGTCAGCTAAACCGCAGCCTGGAGTCCCGCGCCAACAAGCGCCCGATGCTAAGCGACCTGCGCGAATCAGGTGCCATCGAGCAGGACGCCGATATGATACTTTTCGTCTACCGCGACGAGGTTTACCGCGAGCAGGAGGAGAAGGAGGCCGAGAAAAAGGCGCATGCCGAGGGCAAGGAGTACGTGCGTAAATTCGTCCCTAACAAGATCGAAGAAGACGCCGAAATCATCGTGGGCAAGAACCGAAACGGCCCGGTCGGCACGGTCGAAGTAATATTTCAGAAGGAATTTACGCGCTTTGTCGATAAGAGCTTTGGCGCCGCGCACGTGGCGGAGTTTAACCCAAACGCATAAAAATGCAAAGCTTAAATTTTGCAAAAGCCGCAGCAAAAATCCATCTTTGAAAATGCGCGCGAGGTTTATGTATTTTGCCTTGCGTGCGCGCTCGTTTTTGGGCTAAATTTGGGCTTTAGCTACTATAAATTTCGCGAATTTAAAGCCCAAAACGGCGTTATCTTACAAGCTAAAATTTTACAAAACTACGAAAAAACGAACGTAAAAGGCAAAATTTACCGCGTTTTAAAGCTAAAAACGCAGGATTTTAGCTTTTACACGACGACGCGGGCGGACTTTGACGCGGGAGCCAACGAGCAAATTTTAATCGGCGCCGAAAACAAAAACGTTAAATTTAAAGAGTACCTAAGCGGCTCGTTTTTTATGCCAAGCTACGGTACCATAGAGCTTCGCTACGCCGATAGCCGCGAGTCCGTGCGGGATAAAATTTACGGTTTTATCTCCGAGCAGCACGAAAGCGAGAAAATGACCGAGCTTTTTACCGCGCTGTTTCTGGCTGCGCCTGTGGGTAAGGAGCTGCGCCAAGACGTAAATTTCTACGGCGTAGCGCACCTCATCGCGATTTCCGGTTATCATTTGGGGCTGATTTTTGGGGCGTTATATTTTATTTTGCGCCCGATTTACCGCTATTTTCAGGCGCGCTATTTTCCGTATCGAAACGCCAAATTTGACCTCTCGGCCACGATCTTTGCGGTTTTGTTTTGTTATCTTGCCTTGATCGGCTTCGTGCCGTCCTTTTTGCGAGCGTTTTTGATGAGCTTGCTAGCGCTCTTTTTACTCGCTAGAAACGTGCGCATCGTTAGCTTTGAGCTGCTTTTCGTCGTGATTTGCGCCGCCGTATCGCTGATGCCGAGTCTGCTTTTTAGCATCGGATTTTATTTTTCGTGCATGGGCGTGTTTTATATATATCTGTATTTGCGGCACTTCGGCGGGCGATTTTCAAATTTAAGCAACGCTATCTTGCTAAATTTTTGGGTATTTTCGGCGATGATTTTGCCCGTGCTTTACTTTTTCCCGCTCGTTAGCGCCCAGCAGCTAGCCGTCTTGCCGATCACGCCGCTTTTTAGCTTGTTTTATCCGCTAAGTGCGCTTTTGCACGCGTTTGGCGCTGGCGGCGCGCTTGATGAATACCTGCTAGAATTTCTCTCATGGCGTGCAAAGGGCGTAAATTTGAGCGTGCCGTTTTGGCTGTTTTTACTCTATAATGCGCTGAGCCTAGCAAGCGTCAAAAGCAAAATTTTAGCCGCCGTTATCGTGCCGCTAAATTTACTTTGCTTTACCGCGCTTGTTTAAAATTTAAGAATCGCGGTAAAAATGATAAAGCGCAATTTTTTAATTATCTCGAGGATGCGTTTAACGTCGTTGCGATTTGCTTTTTGATATTTTTTTCGTTTTGGTACTTTTAAAAAGACGGCGCGCAAAAAACGCTAGAGTGCGAAAAGCGGTGCAATCGATAGAAAAAGCCGAGAAGCTAGCCGCAAAAGGAGAAGACGCGGCGGCGCGGTATCTTAAATTTTATGCGCAGGATTTGAAAAATCCACCCGAAAATTCGCGCGAGCAGACTTACAAAAAATTAACTTCGGCTTCAAATTTCACGAAAATCTTTTGAAATTTAAGCAAAAATAGCCGCTAATCCTCTGCCGCGTCCAAATTTTTCTCACCGTTTTTCTCGTTATCGCCCGCTTTTTCCAGATACGCACACAGCTTCACGCCGTAAAGAAATATGATCCACGACACGTAAATCCACACGAAAAAGAGCAACACCACCGAAAACGAACCGTAGATGCTAAGATAGGTTTTGTTGTTTGCGGCGTAAAAGACGAAGATATTTTTGCCCAGATACCAGATGAGCGAGGCGACGAACGAGCTAAAAAGCGCGTTTTTTAGGGCGATTTGGCGATTTATCGAGATGAGATACGTCACGCAAAATATCGCCCAAATGATGAGGTACGGGAATATGCTGAGAAAATTTATCCACTTCGTGTAGGCGCTGGAGTTTAGCATATCTTGAAATAAATTTGAGAGATAAAAGCTAAGCCCAAGCCCTAAGGGAGCCAGCGTAATGAGCGTCCAATAAGCACTCAGCGAGTTCCAAAATTTGCGGCTGCTCGTGTGCATGATGCGGTTGATGACGTATTCGTAATCGGCAAAAAACATAATCGAAGTAAAGATGATAGCGCCAAGTCCGAGGATGCCAAGGCTAGAGCTGTTTTGCAAAAAGGTCTCGATGTAGTTTGAGATTGCCTCTTGGTTTGACGGTAGCAGCTGGGCGAATATAAATTCCTTGATCTTGGTGTAATAGACGCGAAAGCTGGGCATCTGCGTAAAAAGCGAGAGCGAGATGAGCAGCACGGGGATGATGGAGAGCATCGTGTGAAAGCTAAGACTAGAAGCGTAGTGCAGCAGCTGTTTGTCCTTGATCTTTAGCATCGCCGTGAGCCAAATTTTAAGTGTTTGTCTTATCTTTTCAAATTTTTGCGCGGTCATTTTGGGTCCTTAAATTTGAGGTATTTTACTTTAAAATTTTTGAAATTTCGGTTAGATAAAATTTTATTTATTTTGCATTTTTCGATGCGGCTGTTTTTGATACGGTAGGATTAAATTTGATGGCAATAATGGCGTTAAATTTGACATGGTCGGCGATTTTAAAATTCGGATTTACGGCAGCGAAGTTAAATTCGGCTAAATTTGGCGTGATAATTTCGTCAAATTCGAGGCGATAAGGGTTTAAATTTAGCTTTACGGCAAGGCTTCTTTTATCATCTTTTTTATCTCGGAGAGGCTTTGCTCCTCGTCCGTTACCAGCTCGCGCATTTTAAAGCCGGCCTCGATGATGGCGTAGAGTTCGGGCTTTGTGGTTTTCCATCTTTGTAGCGTTCTGGTCGTTATCTTTAAAATTCTAGCTTTGTCTTGTTGGCTGTATTTCATAGCGCAAGTTTAGCTTTTATAAATTTAATAGCAAATTGCGACATATATTCGTAAATTTATGATAAATTCAGAAATAATGTCGTAAAATCGTAAAATTTAATTTTTAAAATAACACAAAAAGGGACTTAGGTTGAATTACTCGGATATCGGTTTTAGTTTTATAGCATCTGTTTTTGGCGGCGGAGTTGTTTGGTTTTTAGCCGGTGTTTTTGGAGTTGAGGGCGAGATAATAAGATGGATAGTAGCGGCTGTTGGATTTATAGTCGCTTTTTACATTTTTGCTCTCGGTTCAAAGTGCGAATCTTGCGGAAAGCTATTTTCAACAGTTGAGATCGGTAGGGAAATTTTAGATCAAAAGATTATGCAAGGCGCTAAAAAAGGTAAATACAAAAACGGCAATACAAGAACGCTAAAGGCTATATACGAGGTGGCAAAAGTTAAGGTGTTTAGAGAATGCGCCAATTGCGGATTTAAAAGCGCTGAAATACAAACAGGCAAAAAAGAAATTTAACTAAAAGGAGAAAAAATGAGTAAAATAAAAATGTGCGCCGTTTTGGCTGTTGGATTATTTGTCGTCGGATGCGGCGATAATAGCTATAACTGTGATAATGATGCGGCTACCATTGAAGCCATAAAGCTTGAATCTTACGATAAAATGTATAATAAATTTGATACTAGACTGGATAAAATTTTAGACGACTCTATGTCCTTAATCAAAATTAATTCAAGAGAAATTGTGAGCATTAATGACAGAGCCAAACGCTCCACTTGCAAGGCTAAATATACTATAGAAAATCCAAAAAACGAAAACGAATTTAAAATCATGGCTAGAGTCGTGCTCGTAATGGAAAAAGTCTTTAAGACAAACGGAATGATTTTATCAGCGAAGGATCAAAATATAAAAAATGATTTTTTTAAAGAGATAGAAAGCGATCTGCAAAGACGCAAAGACGAGCTTAGTAAGAGTATCTATGATAATCCCGATACCGGACAAGAAACGATAATCTATGATGTGTATGATAATGGGCGAGGAGATAGTTTTGTCGAGGTGGCGCAGTGAAGGCAACAGCGATAGTGATGTCCATCCATGAGCCAAGCTCCGGGATGCTGGTGTCGGGTGAGAAAAATATCATACATCGAAAGCATAAATTTTCAAAGGAATTTAAGAAAATATATGTGTATTGCCCGGATACAGCCAAAATAGTCGGAGAGCTTGAAGTGGGTGGAATTCTATACTCCGCAAGTGATGGCTCTTGTATAAGTAGAAGCCGGTTTTATGACTATTATGATAGCGAAATGGTGTATGCTATAAAAATTAAAAGAGCAATCAAATACGAACCGCCAAAAGAACCGCTTGAAATCGATCCGAATTTTAGAGCACCGCAACAATTTTATTATATAAATTAAAAAGTAAATTTAAGCGGCAGTATCGTGAGATGGTAAATGTTCTACTTTGTTCTGCTCGTAGTTGCAAAGCAGAAGTTGAGGTTTTGCGACCAAGGCTAACCAAGTAGGTTTTGCTTCTATGGTCGCAACTGCTAGCAAAAAACGAAACTCATTTCTCAAAGAAAGCGCCTAGCGCAAGAAAAACGCTCACGAGGCAATGCTTTTTACAACCCCATCTTAAACGGGTTTAGGATATTATTCGGGTCAAACGCCTTTTTGATACTTCTAAAAAGCTCCATCTCCGCAGGCGTAAAGGCAAGCGGCATAAACTCGGCCTTGCTAATACCGATGCCGTGCTCGCCGCTAAGCGTGCCGCCAAGCTCTATCGCGATCTTAAAAATTTCCTCGATCGCCTTGTGTCCACTCTCTACCTGCGCAGGGTCGGATTTATCCACGACCATGACGTTTGTGTGCACGTTACCGTCGCCGGTGTGGCCAAAGCACGGTACCTGCACGCCGTATCTTTCCGCGACGCCGCCGATGCGCCCTAGTAGCTCTGGTAGTTTTGAGCGCGGTACCGTGATGTCCTCGTTAAGCTTTAAATTTCCGTAGATATTTATCGCCTGCGAGCAGTTGCGGCGAGCAAACCAGATGTCGTTTCGCTCGCCCTCGTCTTTGGCGCGTCTAAATTCGCTAGCGCCGTTTTCTCTAAACACTCGCTCTATCGTGGCCAGATCCTGCTCTAGGCCGTCTAAAACATCGCCGTCCACGTCGGTGATGAGTAGCGCGCCCGCATCTTGCGGTAGGCCTTTGTTAAATTTAGTCTCGACGGCGCGTATGCAAAGCGCGTCTAAAAACTCCATAGCTACGGGCGTCACGCCTGCTGCCATCGTCTTATAAACGGCGTTCATCGCGGCGTTTACGCTAGGAAAAATTCCCATCGCCGTTTTTCTAAATTTAGGCTTTGCGATGAGTTTTAGCGTGATCTCGGTTATTACCGCTAGCGTGCCCTCGCTGGCGATGAGGATGCCTGCGATATTGTATCCCGCGACGTCTTTTATCGTGCGTTTGCCCGCGCGGATCACTTCGCCGCTAGGTAGCACCGCTCGTAGCGCCATGACGTAGTCTTTGGTGATGCCGTATTTTGCCGCGCGCATACCGCCCGCGTTTTCGCTGACGTTGCCGCCTAGCGTCGAGTACTCCTGGCTGGCGGGATCGGGCGGGTAGAAAAGGCCTAGCTTCTCGGCTTCGCGCTGCAAATTTATATTTATACAGCCCGGTTGCACGACGGCGACCATGTTTTGCATGTCGATCTCTAGGATTTTGTTCATATGCTTTTCAAAGGCAAGTACCACGCCACCTTCGTGCGCTAGCGCACCGCCCGTAAAGCCGCTGCCCGCACCCCTAGGCACGATTTTGACTCCGTTTTCGTTGCAGTACTTTAAAATCTCGCTAACGTCGCGCTCGTCCCTAGGAAAAAGCACGCCGTCCGGTAAATGGCGCTTTCTAGTCGCGTCGTAGCAGTAGGCGATCCTGTGTGCGTCGTCGAAGTAAGCGTTGTCTGCGCCTAATAAATTTACAAAAAATTTAGCGTGTTTTTCGTGCATCATTTTTCTTTCAAAAGAGCTTTGTAGTGGCGATCAAAGTCGCTGATCTGCTCCGAGCCCCATTTCCAAAATACCGTATCGATGTCCTTAACGCGAGTGTAGAAAGGCAGCTGGTAGTATTTGACCGCGCCGCTTTGGAAGCGTTTTAGCGGCTCGAAGCTTTGACAGTCTGCAAAAACCGCCTCGTTGTTCATAGCGATGAAAATGAGCCCCGCCGCGCTTTGGTTGCACATTTTGCGAAAGTCGTCGCGGCTGGGGTTAGGCTTATACTCGTAGCTTAGATACGAGCCTACGATGTCGGGGTGGATGAAGGTAACGCCCTTAAATGCGCCGACTACTTCGGAGTAAATTTCTTTGTTCGGCGCGACGATGAGCGAGCGGTCGTAGAGGTAGTTTAGGACGAGCTCGTCGCCGCTTTTAGGCAAAATTCCCGGCAGCGGCAGGGCTTTTTGCTCTAATGCGTCAAAAACTTCAAAGCGCACCTTCGCAAAACCGCCGCCTTTTTGCGTAACGACGGCGCGAGCGATGATAGAGCTTTGGATGTTGTCAAATCTATGCATCACGACGCCGCTACTGCCCGTTACGATACTCGGGCTATCTATGATTGTGCCTACGCCCTCATCCACGCTTATCAGCGGGGCTTTATACTCTCTCATCGAAAATTCCGCCGCAAAACTGAGGCAAGCCGCCGCTAAAAATAAAAGAAATTTTTTCAAAATTTATCTCCTGAAAGTATGAAATTTTGACGCTCATTATATCTGAAACTGCCTTAGTTTTGCAAAATGTAAGTAATTTTCGAGTAAAATACGGCTTTTAAATCAAGGGAATTTATGAAGAAATTTTCATTTGCACTACTGCTGGCTGTAAATTTATTCGCCGTAGAGCCTATAAAATCTACCGTCCAGGAGCTAAGCTGGCCTAGCGGAGATACTTTTTTAACGTTTTTAGAGAAAAATTCCATTCCGCTAAAGCTTTATTATGATCTCGATTCGGAGGATAAGGAATTTGTAAGCGAGATAAAAGCCGGTATTGCGTATCAAATTTTACGGGACGAAAAAGGCGCTATAAAGCAGGTTTTGATCCCGATAAACGAAGAGCTTCAGGCTCAAATTTACAAAGACGAAGATGATAAATTTAAATTTCAGCTCTCCTCGATCTCGTATCAGACCTATAAACGCGTGCTTAGCATGCCTGTTAGCGCAAACCCGTCGCAGGATATTTTGGAAGCTACGGGTAGCGCGGGCCTGGCGCACGGATTTTATATGGCGATGAAGGGCGAAGTGGGCGAAAAAGAATTTAGAAAGCTTAAAAAAGGCGACAGAATCGCGATGGGATACACGCAAAAATTTAGGCTCGGACGCACCTTTGGTATGCCCGAGATCCACTGGGCGATGATCGAAATCGGCGGCAAAAGATACACCGTCTATAAATACGAAAACAAATACTACGACAAAAGCGGTAAGAAAAACGATAAATTTTTGCTAACCAGACCGATCGCAAACGCTCGCATAACTTCGCCTTTCACGCCCAAGCGCTACCATCCGATACTAAAAAGATACAAGGCACATCTGGGCGTGGATTACGGCGCCGCTAAAGGCACTCCGATAAAGGCCGCGGGCGAGGGCACGGTAAAATTCGTCGGCACTAAAGGCGGCTACGGCAAGGTCGTGATCATAAGGCACGCAGGCGGCTACGAGACGCTGTATGCGCATACGAACGGCTTTGCTAAGGGTATAAAATCGGGCGTTAAAGTAAAACAAGGTCAGCTCATCGCATATGTGGGAAATACGGGCGTAAGCACCGGCGCGCATTTGCATTTCGGCGTTTATAAAAACGGCACCGCGATAAACCCCGAGACCGAGATAAAAGTCGCCAAAAGCGTGTTTGCTTCAAATGAAAGCGCTAAATTTCAAAAATATATAAAACAGTTTGACGCCAAGATAAAGGAGGCTGCAAACGAGGATAAAATCCCTGAAAAAGAGCAGAGATTTGACGCGGCGATGAGCTGGAAGAGGGCTTTGGTTGAGGCAAAAACCGATGAAAATTCGACTATGTCCGATGCCGAGGCGAATTTGACCGCAGCCGACGCTAAGGCGGGGCAAAATTTGACGGATACGAATTTAACGGCGACGCACTCTAAAAAGGCGGAAGAAAATTTAACTAAAGCAGCATTTTTAAAAACCGAAGCGAATTTGACAAGAGAGCCCGCAAAAGGCTTTAAAGACGTAAATTTGACGGCTGAAACGAATGCAAGCATAAAAACCGATGTAAATTTGACGGCAAAATCAGAGTCGAATTTAACCGCAAAAACGCAGCCTAAAGTCGAAAGCAACTCATCACAGACAAAAACGAACGCAAACGCGAGCCAAGCGGCTAAAGCCGCGGCAAAGCCCGCAAAATCAGAGTCAAATTTAACTGCCGTAAAAACAAAAGCCGGCAAAACCGCAAGCAAGACCGAGCCAAAAAAATCAGGCAAAGAGACGAAAAAATCAGAGTCAAATTCGTCTGCTAAAAATAAAGACAAACCAAAGCAGACGGCCAAGAAAAAAGACAAACCAAGCCCGGGAGCCAAAAACGAACCGAAAAAGAAAAAGGACGCAAACTCCTCCAAGGATAAGCCTAAAAAGCAAAAAGACGTAAATGCGACCAACAAAAAGGCGAAATCAAAAACGGACAAATCTGCCGAGTCAAGCGATAAAAAGAGTAAATGATGGAAGAAAACGAGCAATTAAACGAAGCTAAAGAGCTGCTCGACTCGCATCTAAACGAGACGATCGACGAGGAGCTAAGCGCCGCCGACCTCGCCCAGCACCTAAAAACGCTAAAAAAGCACGATGAGGAGCTGTTTGGCGAATACCTCGAAAAGCTCGATCCCGAGATCCTGGGCGACGTAGCGATCGAGATGCCCGATCATATGCTAAAGGACGTGATCGAGCAGCTACCGAGTGACAAGATCATCGAGGCGATCGAAGAGCTGGAGAGCGACGATGCGGCCGAGCTTTTGGAGTATATCGAGGAGATCGACGAGCAAAAGGCTAAAGAGCTCTTTGACGGCCTGGACAAGGACGATCAAGAGGAGATTTTACGTATCCGCAGCTACGACGAGGGCGAGGCGGGCGCGTTTATGCAGACGGAGCTTTTTAGCGCACATATCGACGAGCGGCTAAAAACGGCGGTAGAGCGGCTAAGGCGCGAGAAAGAAGAGGGCAAGCTAGAAAACGTCTCGCAGCTTTTCATCACCGATAAAAAGGGCGTTTTGCTCTATGCCGTGCCGCTTGAGGATCTGATACTATTTGACTTTAACCAAACCTTAAAAGAGATCATCGCAAAGAGCGAGGAGGATAAATACAAACCCCACGTAGCCGTCGATAACGAGCCTATCGAGACGGTCGTAGAAACGGTCGAAAACTACGATATGAACTCGATCGCGGTCGTCGATAGCAGGGGGTATTTGCTAGGTCGTATCACCACCGACGACATCCATGATTTTATAAAAGAAAGCGCCACGGAGCAAATCTATAACCTAGCCGGCGTAGACGACGAGGCCGAGGAGGAGGATACGAATCTAGCCAAAGCTACGAGAGCTCGCGCGATTTGGCTACTTATAAATTTATTTACCGCGCTCATTAGCTCCTCTATCATCGGGCTTTTTGACGAGACGATAGCTAGCTACGTAGCGCTTGCGGTACTGATGCCCATAGTCGCCTCCATGGGCGGAAACACCGGCACGCAGGCGCTTACGGTTACCGTGCGCCGACTAACTCTGGGAGAAATCGAGTTTAAAAACGCCGCAAATGCGCTAAAACGCGAGGTCGGTATCGCACTCATAAACGGGCTAACCTTTGCTCTTTTGATGGGCGTTATCGCTTCGCTGTGGTTTAGCCGCCCGATGCTCGGCGTCGTCATCGGCGCATCGATGCTGATAAATTTGTTTTTCGCGGGATTTTTCGGCACTTTGATACCGTTGAGCTTAAAGAAATTTAACATCGATCCCGCCGTCGGCTCGGCTGTGCTACTTACCACCGTTACCGACACGGTCGGCTTTTTTAGCTTTTTAGGACTGGCAAAATGGATACTTCTGTAAAAAATATCAAAATAGAAAATTTAACCGTTCCGCGCTACGTAAAGCCGTATCAAATTTCGTTTGATCTGTGTGAAAAGTCCGTCAGATGGGAGTGTATCAAGGCTCACGACAGCGTTTCGGTGCTGCTTTATCACGAGGATAGGGACGCGTTTTTGTTGGTTAAGCAGTTTCGCCCTGCCGTTTGGTTTAACTTGCAAGAAGGACGCGAGCTGAATTTGACGCAAAAAGGCGACGAGGGCTACACCTACGAGCTTTGCGCGGGTCTGATGGATAAAGGCAAAAGCGAGGAGCAGACCGTCATCGAGGAGATCGCCGAGGAGACGGGCTTTGCCGTGAGTAAGGTAGAGCGCATAACCTCCACCCGCGGCGCGCTGGGTTTTGGCGGAGCGAAGCAGACGATGTTTTTTGCCGCGATAAACGACGCGATGAAAATCGGCGAGGGCGGCGGCATAGACGGCGAAAATATCAAGCCCGTTTATGTGCCGCTTGGGCGGGCGCGCGAGTTTATGTTTGACGAAACCAAGACCAAGGCCACGGGACTAATGTTTGCTTTTATGTGGTTTTTTGATAAATTTAAACGCTAATTTCCGTCAAATTTGCCGAGCAAATTTAAATCTCACGTAAAAATAATCAAATTTAAGGAAAACAAATGCTAAAGAAAATCGTTTGCGCCGCTTTTTTGGCGTCTGCCGCTTTTGCCGCCGAGACTGCTTTCGAGGAGGCGAGCGCGGAGCTGGCTCAAAGCAACTACGATAACGCCTTAAAGCTCTTTGAAAAGTCTTGCTACGAGGAGAAAAACGCCGCAGGCTGCTATGCCGCGGGCTTTATAAACATTAACGTCTATTCGCAAAACTCTAGCGAGATAAAAAGCTTTGAGCAGTTTTCAAAAGCTTGCGATGCGGGCGATATGGACGGATGCAAATCTCTGGGCGACATCTACGAAAACGGACAGGCCGGACAGGAAACGGACTATAAAAAGGCGATGAAATTTTACGAAAAAGCCTGCGAGGGCAAAGTGGGCGTGGCATGCGCGAGAGTGGCCGGATATTACGACGAGGGTAGAGGCGAGGAGCAAAATTTAGCCAAAGCGTTTAAATTTTACGAGACCGCGTGCGAGTACGAGGACGCGAGCGGCTGCCATGCGCTAGCGGATATATACGAAAAGGGCGAAGGCGTAAAAAAAGACGCGACGAAGGCGATGGATTTTTACGGGCTGGCTTGCGACTACGGCTATAGAAGGGATTGCGCCGAGTTTAGAAAACTTTATAAAAACAAAAAATAAGGAGCCGCTATGTTTAAGAAAATTTATCTTTTTTTGATTTTAGTCGGGCTGGCGGCCGCGCAGACGAATTTTGAGATCGCTACGAAAAAATACCTACAGGATATGGGCGACAAAAACGTGCCCGAGCTCTACGAAAAGTCGTGCCGCGAGGATAAAAACGCCGTCGGTTGCTACATAGCCGCGCAGCTAAAATCATATCAAGCATATAATCTAAACGGCTATGATGAACAAGCGCGAAGCTGGGACGAAGTTTCCGCCCTTTATAAAAGCGCTTGCGATCTTGGCTACGCTAAAGCTTGCTCGGCGGCGGGCGATTTTTATGACTCTACGCCGTCAAATGATGATTTTGTCGCAACGCAGGATAATACGGAAGAATCGGCCGAATTTTACGAAAAAGCATGCGAGAGCAAAGACGGGGAAGCTTGCCTAAAGATAGCCAAACGGCACGACAACGCCTCAAAATTCGCCGATGCGCTAAAATACTATAAACTAGCCTGCGATGCCGGAGAGAGCGAGGGCTGCTACAACGCGGCGGATATCTACGAATCAGGCGACGGAACGCCTAAAAATAGCGCCGAAGCGGCGAAATATTACGGCCTTGCTTGCGAAAACGGCCTTGATCGCGGCTGCGCCAAATTTAAAAAATTTAGCAAATAGGAGGATGCGTTGAGAAAGATTATTTTAGCCGCGATCTTGGCGGCGACGGCTTTTGGCGGAAACTTTGAACAAGCCGCGAAAATGTATCTAAAAAAATCGGACTTCGAGAACGGCGCGCGACTGTTTGAAAAATCTTGCAACGACGATAAAAATGCCGCCGGCTGCTATATGGCGGCGTTTTTAGGCGAGCAGGGCGTCTTTTACGATAACGATGGCGGTGGCAAAAAGGTGTTTGCGCTATATAAAAAGGCCTGCGATATGGGCGATATGGACGGTTGCACGGCCGTAGCCGCGGCGTATGAGGGCGTCATACTGTGGCAAGTCTCTCAGATAGACTACGAAAAGGCGGCGGCGCTTTATAAAAAGGCCTGCGAGGGCGGAGTCGGCGAAGCGTGCGCAAGGGCGGCTGCTCATCACAGCGGCGAATACGGCGGCGCGAAAGACCCGCAAAAGGTCCGCAAATACTACTCGCTAGCCTGCGACCGCAAGGACTCGCAAGGCTGCTATATACTCGCGCAAGGATACGAAAAGGGCGAGCAGGGCGACAAGGATGTGAAAAAAGCGATGGATCTTTACGGCCTTGCTTGCGACTACGGATACACGGAAGGCTGCGTTAAATTTAGGGAGCTGGTTAAAAAGACGAAGTAAAATCGCGCCTTGCTAGATTTTGGCTGCTGGGCGAGGTGTAGATTTAAATTTATGGAAAGATATTTTGTGTAAATTTGTTTTTTCTTTTGCTAAATACTATTAATTCTGTTTTTACCTTGCTTATGTTTATACCTTTATTTATTAAAAAGTATCGTTTGATTTCTAGATATTCTTGCGCTGCGGTTATAAAAATATTTATTATCGTGCCGTCTTTAAAATATATCGCCAAGCGGTCATATAGTAATCTATTAAAGCATATGCCGCCCTGCAATGCGCAAATAATGCTCTTTGGCAAAAAGAAAATCGCGATAAACAATATAGCTATGATTATAAAATCATTAAACATAAGCATCATCATTGCGATAACAACGACGAATATGCAAATATAAAATAACTCTTTTGAAATCGGAAAATACGGCGGCGAAGAGTTTCTTATATCGGCATTTTTTGAAATATCGGTAATTTGATCCAAATTTATCCTAACAATCCTTACATTATCCACCTCTATGGATATGGAATTTTGATTAAATATTATAAAACGCTTGCTAGAAGGGCTATCTCGCTCAATAACTCTAATAAACGGTATGACTATAAGAAATATAGCGATGAAGGGAAAATCATCCGTTTCTAGCGGTTTTTTTAGATCAAGTGCGCTTAATATCCCAAGCTGGGCTGCGACTAGAACAAAAATTAACAAACTAAACTGGATAACGATTATTAAAGTGCTATGATCTTTAATAATCAACGGCTCTTTGTCGTAATCCCTTGCAAATTTGCCCGAGCCTGAATTTGCTAAATTTGAGTTTTGAAAGTCGCTGTTTGAATTTTTAGTTTGTTCGTTTGCTGTATTCAAATTTTACTCCTTTGAATCGCTATCGCTTTGGCTTTTGGTCTGCGGTTTTTAAAACGCCGAAAATATCAATCCGAAATATATGCTGTTTTAAAAACTGCCCGAGATTTTGAGCTAAATTCGTCGCCGTCTCGTCCGCCCAGCTCAAATTTGTTTTCAAAGCAAGCAAGCTTAAATTTAGCGTAAAATTTGATCTTAGCGATTTAAATTTGCCAAGGCTAACAAACTCAAATAGTATGCCAAGCTTGCTAAATCTAATGCGTCAAATTTAGCCGAGCGGTTTAAATTTGACGTCAAATTCGGCAGCCTTAAGCCGTCTTAAAATTTGGCGCCGATAAGGCTTAAAATTTAAAGCTCAAATTTTAGCATCGAACCGTACCGCCGAATTTAGCCGCAAAAGCTCAAATTTGCCGCCAAACCCTGCAATCAAATTTGATCCTGAAAAGCTCAAATTTAGCGCCGGGCAAAGCGATCAAATTTAAACCAAGTAGCCAAATTTGGCGCGCCGAGCAGCGAGCTTTGGCTTAAATTTGCCGCACTTGCCGAGCCTTCTTTAGCTCAAAATCGGTGTCAAATTCGCCGTTCGCTCAGCTCAAATTTACTTAAAACAGCCCCTTGATAAGCCCTTTTATAACGTCCTTTTTCGCATCGCCGGTGGTGCCGTTTTCGTCGTCTTTGCCGAATTTCTTATCCAAAAATCTATCCAGCTCTTTGATCGCCTTGCCCTTTAGATAGTCCGAGCCGATCGCGTATTTCGGGTTGTCGCTAGTGCCCGTGACCTTGATGTCGATGTCGGTTTTTTCGTAGTTCATCTTGATCGGCACGTTTACGGCCTTGGTTGCGATGTCGTATTTGCCGCCGGTTACCGAGACGCGGCTTCTAGTCGCGTTCATATCGGCGTTAAAGTCGATAAGGTTTTTATTTATCGTGCCTTTTATTTTGCTGTTTTTGTATATCTCGGTCGTGATGTCGCGTCCCGTGAAGGTCATTACCTGCTCGGTAAAATCGGTTTTGGCAAGCTTGCCTTCATCCACTATGACGTCAAATTTACCTTTTTGCGAGACGAGATTATACTCCATCGTCATATCGCCAGTGCCGTCGTAGACGTGCGAGAGGCCCAAAAAGTCGGTTAGACCTTTAGCGGTGAAGCTTTTTAAATTTGCGTTTAGGATATCGTCTTTTAAGACCGCCTTAAGATCGCCGTTAAAGAGCCGCGAATCTACGTTCGCGCTTAGCTTTTCGCCCGTTTTCGTCGTATCGCCGATAACCAGCAAAGGCCCGTAAAGCGGTCGCCCAATCAAAAACTCGATCTCTTTTAGCTCTCTTATGCTAAGCTCAAAGTCCGCCTTCGCCGAGCCGCTTTCAAGCTCGTAGTCGCCTTTTAGATTTTTTAGCGCGATTAGGTTTTTGTTTGCGTTTGAGACGAGGTTCGCTACCGCGTCAAATTTAGCCTTGCCGCCGTTTATAGCGACGTCTGCGTTAGCGTAGAATTTAGTGCCGCTTGGGAAGCGCTTATCCAGCTCTTTTGCCACGACCTCGCTATTAAGGGTGCCGTTTTTGACGTTAAATTTAGCCGTACCGCTGAGATTTTTCGGATCCAGTCCGTTTAGATTTACGGATCCGTCGATCACGGCGTCGGCGTAGTTTGGCAGCGCAGCCAGCGTAAATGCGTCTTTGAGCGAAAGCGCGCTTAAATTTGCCGTAAGTTTTTCGTTTTTGAGGATTGCGCCTATCTTACCGCCTAAAGCATTTGCGTTTAGATCTAGCTCGCTAAGCGCGCCTTTTACGAGTTTTGCCGCGCCTTTGACGTCTACTTTGCCCGATAGTTTTTTGCCGATTAGCTCTTCAAATTTACCCAGTTCATCGATACCCGCGTCA
The DNA here is from genome assembly GCF_004803795.1 of Campylobacter rectus. NCBI lineage: Bacteria > Pseudomonadati > Campylobacterota > Epsilonproteobacteria > Campylobacterales > Campylobacteraceae > Campylobacter > Campylobacter rectus. The sequence continues at coordinate 875,869 of NZ_CP012543.1, forward strand.
AATTTTACGTCCGCGTTTTTATCGTCCAGTCCGTAAACGCCGCTTAAGCTCTTTAGGTTTAAAAGCTCGGAGTTTAGCGAGGCGTTAAATTTGGCTTTCGAGCTTGCTACGTCGGCGTTTGCGTTTAGTTCAAAGGCTAGAGGTTTGCTCAAATTTATCTCCTTTGCGACCTGTTTTAGCTCGGCCGGATTTAGCCGCGCGTTTTTGGTGGCTAGCTTGACCGAGCCCGAGATATTTTTCGTGTTGTGCACGTCGTTTAGCACCGCTTCGCCGCTGATCGTTCCGCCGACAAATGCCGGGAAAGCGGCGATTTTAACGAGCTCGTCAAGCTTTAGCGAGCTGATTTTGGCGATGAGTTTGCCGCCGTTTAGCACCGCATCGACGTTACCGCCAAATCCTTCGATCTTGACGTCAAAGTTTTTTAGCTCGCCGGCGGTGGCGATGACGTTGCCGTTTGCTTTAAACGCGCCGCTAAGCTTTTGCCCCACGACGGGCTCAAATTTGGACAGATCGTCCACGATGAGTTTGACGTCGCTGCTTAGGGTGTTTGAGTTTAGATCGTAGATCGTCTTGTCGCTGCCGATCGTGGCTAGCGGCGTGATCACCGCGCTTTTGGCGCTCACGATACCGTCTTTTATCTCGGCTGCGATTTTGCCGTTCGCGGCGAAATTTGGCGGCAGGGTGATGTTAAAATCCTTTGCGATGAGCGCGTTGTCGGTTTTGACGTCTAGGATATCGATATTTGCGGTGCCGTTTGGCTTGCCGCCGCTTTCTACTATATTTGCTACGGCGGAAATTTTACCGTGCGCATAGATAGGCTGACCGGCTAGCGCTAGAGCTTTTTCGACCTGTAAATTTTTAGCGTCTAGCTTTAAAGAAAGCGGTTTGTAGTCTTTTAAATTTGCGTCAAAGCTGACGTTTGAGCCCAGCATCTGACCTACTCCGCTAGCGGTGAAATCGCTAAATTCGCCCTTTGCGACGCCTGAGATTTTCATAGCTTCGTTTAATTTGACGCCGAGGCTTTTTAGATCGCTAACGGCGACGTCGTATTTTAGATCGAGGCTTTGAGAGAAAATAGAAAGCCCGCCATTTACGTTCGCCGCGATCTCGTCGTTTATGTTAGCTACGATATCTATGCTCGTGGGGCGGATCTGAAATTTATCGAATTTAACGTCAAAACCGCTTTTTTCTTTAATCAAATTTTGGGCATAGGGTCTAACCAAACCGTTGCCAAAGTCCGTGAAGGCCGCGACGTAAGCCGCGATAATCAAAGCAAAAACCAGTCCGAGCAGGGCGCCTAAAATTTTCATCGTTTATCCTTTAGATTTAGTTTAATTTTATTATGAAACTTGAGCCGATTATACTAAGACTTGTTAAGAATTTTAGCTAAATTATTGACAAATTCTAAAAATTTGACTATAATTTCATCACTCAAAACAAAAGAGTGCTAAAAAAGTAAAATCAAACCATAAAGGATGAATTATGAATTTTCAACCGTTAGGCAAACGAGTCTTAGTCGAGCGTCTCGAGGACGTTAAAACGACCGCTTCGGGCATCATTATACCCGATAATGCAAAAGAAAAACCTTTAAGCGGCAAGGTTTTAGCGGTGTCAAGCGAGGTAGAAGGCGTGAGCGTGGGCGACAGCGTGGTTTTCGCTAAATACGGCGGCACCGAGGTCGCGCTTGAGGGCAAGACTTATTTGGTTCTAAACATCGACGATGTTTTAGGCGTTTTAAAATAAGGCTGCAGATGGCCGCAATTATGTATGTTGATTTTCCGCAAGAAGGTCTTTTTGGAGACGAGATGTCAAAAGCTTTTGAGGATTTGGCTAAAAGCATCAACCAAGAACCCGGTATGATATGGAAAATTTGGACCGAGAACAAACAAACAAAAGAAGCCGGCGGAGTTTATCTTTTTGACAATAAGGAGAATGCGGAAAAGTATCTGAAAATGCACGGCGAAAGACTGGCTAAAAACGGCTATTCAAATATTCGCGGCAAAATTTTTGATATTAATATGCCTTTATCAATGATAAACAAGGCTGATTTTTTAAAATAAATTAAAACCGAAAGGAAAAAAGATGGCAAAAGAGATATTTTTTTCAGACGAGGCTAGAAATAGGCTATACGAGGGCGTTAGAAAACTAAACGACGCGGTAAAAGTGACGATGGGGCCTCGCGGCAGAAACGTGCTGGTGCAAAAGAGCTTCGGTGCTCCTGCGATAACCAAAGACGGCGTGAGCGTGGCTAAAGAGATCGAGCTAAAAGACGCTCTGGAAAACATGGGTGCGGGTCTGGTAAAAGAGGTCGCAAGCAAGACAAACGACGAAGCGGGCGATGGCACGACTACGGCTACGGTTTTGGCGCACTCTATCTTTAAAGAGGGCTTAAGAAATATCACCGCAGGCGCGAATCCGGTCGAGGTAAAACGCGGTATGGATAAGCAAGCCGCAGCTATCATCGCCGAGCTAAAAAATCTATCGCGCAAGGTTACCGATAAAAAAGAGATCGCGCAAGTAGCGACTATCTCGGCAAACTCCGACTCCGCTATCGGCGGACTGATCGCTGATGCGATGGAAAAGGTCGGCAAAGACGGCGTCATCACCGTCGAGGAGGCAAAATCCATTCAAGATGAACTAAACGTGGTCGAGGGTATGCAGTTTGACCGCGGATATCTAAGCCCATACTTCATCACGAACGCCGAAAAGATGCAGGTTGAGCTTCAAAGCCCATATATTTTGCTTTTCGATAAGAAGATTACGAATCTAAAAGATCTATTGCCTGTGCTCGAGCAGATCCAAAAAACAGGCAAACCGCTACTAATCATCGCTGAAGACATCGAAGGCGAGGCGCTCGCGACGCTAGTGGTAAATAAACTTCGCGGCGTGCTAAACATCTCTGCGGTTAAGGCTCCGGGCTTTGGCGATCGCAGAAAAGCGATGCTTGAGGATATCGCGATATTAACCGGCGGCGAAGTAGTGAGCGAAGAGCTGGGTAGAACGCTAGAAAGCGCGACTCTAAGTGACCTAGGACAAGCTTCAAGCGTGATCATCGACAAGGATAACACGACTATCGTAAATGGCGCAGGCGAGAAATCCGCAATCGACGCTAGAATCATCCAGATAAAAGCTCAGATCGCAGAAACTACGAGCGACTACGATAAAGAAAAACTCCAAGAGCGCCTAGCTAAGCTAAGCGGCGGCGTAGCGGTTATCAAGGTCGGCGCTGCTACGGAGACTGAGATGAAAGAGAAAAAAGACCGCGTAGACGACGCTCTAAGCGCGACTAAGGCGGCTGTAGAAGAAGGCATCGTGATCGGCGGCGGCGCCGCATTTATCAAAGCCGGTGCGAAAGTGGATCTAAATTTAAGCGGCGACGAGGCTATAGGCGCAGATATCGTAAGGCGCGCGCTAACGGCTCCGCTCCGCCAGATCGCCGAAAATGCGGGCTTTGACGCGGGCGTAGTAGCAAACTCCGTAAGCGTGAGCAAGGATGACAACTACGGCTTTAACGCGGCTACGGGCGAGTATGTGGATATGTTTAAAGCAGGTATCATCGACCCGGTCAAGGTCGAGCGCATCGCTCTTCAAAACGCGGTTAGCGTGGCGAGCCTGCTCCTAACGACGGAAGCTACCATAAGCGAGCTAAAAGAGGACAAACCGATGCCTGCGATGCCCGATATGAGCGGTATGGGCGGCATGGGCGGAATGATGTAATACGCCTTTATCTGCGGGAGGCTCGGGCTTTCCGCAGGTTTTTCTTTAAATTTTCCCTTGCAAATTTAGCAAGGGGGACTCTCAAAATTATCCTTTTTAATATTTAAAAATATTCTTGGATTCTACGACAATTAAAATTTAAAAAATTACGACTTGTGTTTTTAGTGAAATTTTATTATGCGAGTTTAAATTTGGTGGCTTGCTTGTTTGGCGTCGCGGATTAAATTCTAATTTTAGCAAGAAGCGCTCGTAAATTTACCGGTCATCTTTTAAATTTTGCCTTCATTGCAACGTGCGTAAAAATATAAAATTTAGTCGTATGTAAAATATCGTAACGATAGGTTATGCGGTTTGATATTTGTTTGGCGCTATAAATTTTTAAGACTCTCTTTAACTTAAGCTCATGCAAAGGAGCAGTAAGTTATGAGAACTATGTTCTTGAAAAGTAACAAGCGTAGCGAAGTTAAAAAATAAGTATAGTCCGTTCAAGAATTTCTGAAGCTAAATTTAGAGAAATTCTAAAGTACTTTACAGAGGATATAGAAGCATCAAAGATATCGAATTTAACTAAAATTTCAGAAGTAACCTTATGTAAAATCTTTAGAGAAATAAGAATTCTAATGTCTAAAGAGTGTGAAAAGATAAGTAAATTTAGCGGTGAGATTTCCAGCTCGCAAGCCCGCCTAGAAAACTTCGCTTTATAAACCTGCCTGCAGCACCGCTTTCGCTTGCTTTGAAATAGATGAAAGCCACTTCGGATCTAAAAGAGTAAGAGGTCTTGTGCTTAGCTTCATGCTACTGATAAGACGCACTCTCTTTGAGAAAAGAGGTAGAGGCGCAGCAAATAAAACACCGGTATTTAACTTCGCTTAGCGTCGCTTCGCTAGCTACCGTCGCCTAATGGCTCGAAACCGCTCGTTACTGCGTCTTGAAAAGCTACGAATGCAGTGAAGTAGAGCACAACGGTATGTTTAAAAGAGATGGCAGAGTTTATGCTCAAATAGTTAAAAACTATTCTGCTAGTAAGTTAATACCTATATTATCTGAGTTTAGCGATCTGGACGAGAGTGTTATTTATTCTGATTGCTGGAAAGCTTACGATGGCTTGGTTGATTATGGAACCAAAGCTCATTATAGAGTAAAGCATTCTAAGAATGAATTTGCAAATGATAAAACCATATCAACGGTATAAAAACTTTTTCTCAAAGAGAGTGCGTCTTATCAGTAGCAAACAAAGTGAAGCTAAGCACAAGAGCTACGACTTGCGTTGCTACTGCCTCCTGAAAGGCTACGAGCGTAGCGAAGTAGAATTTAGATATAACACTAAAACTACACAGGAAAACTTATATCAGAAACTGTTGAAATTGATAAGAGAGAATCCGATTAAGTTTAATTGAGCCTTTTTTAAAATTTATAGAAAGAAAGTCGGAATTTCTTCCGACTCTGGATTTACGGCTTGCCGCCTTCGACGACGAGAGATTCCGGATCTACGCTATCGCCGTAGATCGGTCTTAGCGTAGCGTCGTAGTTTTTGTGAAAGAAATTTTCCTTGCCGAGTTCTATGATTTCGTTATTTAGCCATTCAAGTAGCGCTTTGTTTCTTTTTTTGACTGCTGGCGCGATGACGTCGATCTCGCCTAGGGCTTCGATACCGACGGTAAAGCCCGGGTTTTCTTTAGCCCACGCAAAAAGCAGCGCGTTATCGTGCGCTAGAGCCGTGCCTCTTTTATCGACTAGGGCGGCGAAGGTTTCGGTGTTTTGGTCGTATTTTACAAGCTCGATGTCGGGGTGATTTTTCGTAAAATACGCATCCGCGGTCGTGCCTTTATTTACGATTAGCTTTTTGCCTTTTAGCTCGTCCACGCTTTTTATGACGGCACCGTTGGGACTAACGACGCCTAGGGACACCTTCATATACGGAAGCGCGAAATCAACGACTCTAGTACGCTCAGGCGTTTTTGTGAAATTTGCCAAAGTGATATCGACTTTGTCGGACACCAGCACCTCGACGCGACTCGCGGCCTCTACGAGTTCAAATTTTACCTTGCTCTCGTCGCCTAGCAAATCCTTTGCGATGCGTTTGGCGAAATAGATATCATATCCTTGATTTTTGCCCTCTTTATCGACGTAACCAAACGGCGGCTTGTCGCTAAAGACGCCCACGCGCACGTATCCGCGCTTTTTGATCTTAGCTAAAGCGTCCGTTTCGGCAGCGCAAACATTAGCTTGATCCATTAGAAAGACGGCGGCGAATATTGCCAAAAATGAAAACAAAAGTTTTTTCATTTTTTCCCCCTTAAAATAAAGTGCGTAAAATATACAAAAGCTTGGCTAAAATGCGGCTAAATTTACGAATTTTGAGACCGTATGGACGTCAAAAGGCACAAAATTCGTTTAGAAAGGTAACGCCAAATTTGAAAGGGAGTGTAAAATTTACTCAATATAAATTTGTAAATTTAATTTTAAATTTAAGAAAGCGACGAGCGAGCCAAAATTTGCAAGCAAAAATTACAAATTCGGACTTTTTGGTTGCTTACATAACATATTTATAATCTTGCAAATTTTTAAAAAATATAAGATTTTGGTCGCCGGACTGTGCTTTTAATTTAATCGCGCGGACGAAAATATAGCTAAATTTGAAGCCGAATTTGCGGCTAAATTTAACGCACGCTTGCAAATTTAAGCCCGCCGTTAGCTTGGGCTCGCAAATTTACCGCCGAAAAAATCATTTATAAACGTCAAGGCTCAAATTTGGCTCGTGGATGACGCGCGGTAGCTGCGAGATTTTGTCCTTTACGGACTGCACGTTCGCAAGGCTTGACGGCGGGCTAAAGAGTGAGCTTTCAAGGCGGTCTTTCGCGCCGTTAAAAAAAGTGAAATTTATCGTTCATAAACGCATCGCAGCGATACCGCACTATCAAATTTAAGCTTCGCATCGCGCAGTCGCCGCATAAAACGAGGCTCAAAAGATAGCGCGCTTCATCTTGTTACCGACAAAAATGCGAATTTTTTGTTAAGCTCCGTATCGTCAAGCATCTCTTTTTCGCCTAGTTTTTTTCGTGTTCGGCGCTTTTTTATCCGCCAAAATCGTCACGCTTTTGAAGCTTTTGTAAAATTCACGGACGAAAACCGTGCCCTTAAAATCCGTATAAATATCAAACATCGCCTTAAGTGCCATAAAATCACGTAAATATGGCGTTTTCGCTTCTCGCCGATGGCTTTGCTCGGTTGAAATTTGACGTTATTATAAACGCCGTTGATGAGATCCTTGCTCCTAAACTCAAGCTCTTTAAAATTTGATCTTTTAAAAACTCGCTCCTAGCGATGCTGCGAGCGTGTTCGTGGTTAAATTTGCCGTCGATGCTTTTGATGGCGATGTTTATAAAAACGTTTGGCTCAAGATAAGTTAAAAACTTCCAAAGGAGTTTTTCTCAAAGAGAGTGCGAGCACAAGAGCTGCGACTTGCGTTGCTACTGCCTCCTGAAAGGCTACGAGCGTAGCAAAGTAGAGCAGGGGGGAGATACGCTAAACAAAATTTAAAGAAATCTTCTCAAGTGTAGCGACGGTAGCGACCGCAAGGAAGCTAAGCAAAGAGAATTTCTTACTTCATCTTAAAGAATGCGAATTTAAATATAATAACAGTAAAGATACGAAAACTTTCTATCATATTTTACTAAAATTGATAAGATAAAATCCGCTTAACTTATCTTGAGCCAAACGTTTTTATTTAGCTCCTTGCCGTTTATCTTATATAAAATATCGGTTAAAAAAGTCGCCCGTACCTTGTGTGGGCGGCGCTATGACGAGCGATACTCCTGCGATCTTCGGCGACGGATCGGTAGCGCATAAACGCCGCCAAAACGAATACGACGGAGTTTGCGAGCAAAACCGAATGAAATGTGCGGAGAGCCTTTTGCTTTTGTGCGACGACGGCGATAGCTTCTTTGATTTTCGGATTTATTATTCGTAAAAAACTCGGTTTAGATAAAGGCCGTTTGGCGGCGCCGGGATGCGCGTGAGCGGCTTTTGCTCGTAGATAGCTCGGCGCAAAAGCTCTTTTGCTTTGAGAAAATTTGCGCCCAAGCAGTCGCTTGCGCTCGAGGCTAAATTTTCGTTTGTATTTTTGCCGCTTATTTTTGGCTCGGCATTTTGGATCCGGCTTGCGCTTATCGTTTGGGTTAAATTTAAAGCCGAATTTATGCTTTCGTTACCGATTTTTTGGGCGGCGATTTGGTGCCGGATGCTACCGGTTTTGTTTAAATTTGAGCTTAAATTTACGTGTTCGGCGCCAAATTTTAAGGCGTCATAATCGGTAGAGCTCGCTTTCAAATTTGAGCCTTTCGCGCTCGATAAATTCGCGTTGCTTTTAAATTCGTCCCGATTTATGTTTTTTTCGTTTGCCGCCAAGACGTCGCCGCAACCCGCAGCGTTTGCGTTTAAATTTACTATACCGTCCAAATTTACGTTGCGCCCAAGACCCATTGAATTTGAGACTAAATTTTTATCGTCGCTTGTTTTTAAATCTTCGTCAAATTTAAAGGCCGTCCCGTCTGCGGTAAAATCTAGCTTGCGGCTTTCTTTGGCGGTATTTATACTTAAATTTTTGTCCGCTCTTTTGCTCAAATTTGCCGCATCAAATTTTACCTCCTCAGGCTTGCCGCTTAAATTTGAGCATAAATTTAAGCTGCCTTTTTCAAAATTCGGCTCCGTTAAATTTGCGCTCAAATTCGCCGCTTTGGCACTCTTAAATTTAAACTCCCGCACGTCCGTTTCTTTAAATTTGCCGTTTTTGGCAAGCTCGAGCGCCTTAAAGACGCTAGCAACCATAAGGCGAACCTGAGCGCGCAAAAAACCGTTTGCTTTAAAAACGATGATCGACCGCTCGCCGCGCGCGTAGCAAAATGCCTTTGAGACGCGACGTACTGGGCTTTTGACATCGCTGCCAAGCTTCATAAACGCGCTAAAATCGTGCTCGCCGACAAAAAGCGCAAGCAGTTCGTTTGCTAAATTTAGGTCAAATCTCGGCAAAAAAGTCTCGTAAGGCGCCAAAAAAGGCGAAAATTCTCCGTGATTTATGACGTAGCGGTAGGCTCTGGCCGTAGCGTCGTAGCGCGGGTGGAAGCAGTCCCGAGCTCGGCTTATAAATTTGACGTGAACGGCGGGGTGGGCGTGACGGTTGATGAGTGATTTTAGGCGGGTAAAGTCCCTAAAATGCTCGCCGCACTCCACGCAGGCGACTTGATTGTTTGCGTGCACGCCCTTATCGGTGCGCGAGCTGGAGATTATTTTGCTAAAAATGCCTACATGCGCTAGAGCCGCACCTAGAGCGTCCTCGACGCCGTTTTCGTGCGGCTGGGTCTGCGAGCCCTGGAACTTCGACCCGTCGTAGCTAAAAACGAGCTTAAGGCGCACTTAGTATCTTTTTAAAATTTTAGCCCTAAAGCTAAAAATCGAGGAGATAAAAAATAGAGAAAATATCGCCGCAATCGCGATAAAAACGCGCGAACTAAAGAGCATAATGAGCGTAAAATAGCCAAAAAGCACGCCAAAAATACCAAAATACACAAAGCCCTTTTCGTAACGGTAGGTCACGATACCCAGGCTCAAAGCAAAAAGCGTCGTCGCTAGCGGGAAAAGCGCGATGAGAACGTAGGTAGCGAAGTCTTTGGCGCGTTTTTTATCCTCGCTCATCGCCTGCCAATACTGCCAAAACGACTTCGTCTGCGCGACGCTGTCCTCTTGGACGGTGCGGATTTTCATCGTGCCAAAGTCCGTTTTGTGCCACGAAGCGTCCCCGATATCGTAAATTTTGCCGTCTGATAGCGTAAATTCAAGCACGGCGTTGTCGTTGGTTAGGCGCGCGTTTTTAGCAAGAACCAGGCGATGCGCGCCTTCTTTTGGCGAATAAAGCGTCACGCCTTCGTAAAGAGTGCCGTTCTCGTCGTGCTTTTCGTTTTGGATAAAGACCATCCAGTCGGAGAATTTTTGCCCGAATTCGGTTGTTTTTAAATTTAGCTTGGCGACGGTTTTTTTGTATGCGACGAAATTTGAGTTTAGCTCTGCAGCCGTGGGGATCAGCACTATCGCGGTGACGATGAGAAAGATTGAGACCGCGCCGCTAACGATGAGAAAAAATTTAGCGATCCTAACGGGCGAATATCCGAGGGTAAAAAGCACGATGCTCTCGTTTTCGCGAGAAAGCCTGAAAAACATAAGCGCGAGCGAGGAAAAAAACGCGATGGGCACGGTAAAAAGCAGCACTCTAGGCAGCATAAACATATAGAGCTTAAAAAGCTCTAAAAAGGTGATCTCGATGTAGGAGGTGATGCGCGCGATCTGGATAAAAAACACGATCGACATAATGAGAAAAAGCGTCGCAAACAGCGATGCGAACGTGCTTAGAAAATTTGAGAAAAGATAGCGCGCCGTCCTATCCATAAATGAGCCTCAGGATGTAGATAAACTGATCCTTAAACGCATAAACGATGAGCGTGGCAAGGCTCAAAAACGGCACGAAAGGCAGCTCGTATCCGCGCTTTCGTACGATAACGTATGCGGGTAGCGTCAGTAGCGCCGAGACGTAGATCGCCATAAGGCCGAGCTTGATGCCCAAAATCGCTCCCATAACGCCCGCGATAAAAATATCTGCAGAGCCCATAGCCTCGCGCTTGAGGGCTAGACTAACGAGTGCGCGCAGTAGCCAAAAAGCAAACATAAAAATCGCGGCGTTTATAAACGAATCAAAGGCGCTCAAAAGCCCCTCCGAGTCAAAAGATGCAGGGGGATTAAAGCCGTAAAGCAGTGAAAATGCGACGCTGGCAAAGAGCAGCGGATCGGGAACGGCCTTGTAGCGAAGATCAATCAAGCTAAGCGCTAGCAGCAAGATAAAGCAGACACCAAGCATCGCCGCCTTGAAAATCGCGGCATAAAAGCCGTCCGCAAAAGGCTCCAGCCCGCGGGTTTCGAAAAAATACGCAAGCACGCAAAGTAGGGCGCAGGCAAGCTCGACCAGCGGATACTGAAAGCTGATTTTTTCGCCGCAAAATGCGCATTTGCCGCGCAAAAACAGCCACGCGAAAATCGGGACGTTGTGATACGGCTTTAGCGGGGTCTTACAGCTTTGGCAGTGCGAGGCGGGGAAATTTATGCTCTCGCCGCGCGGCATGCGGTAGATTAGGACGTTGCTAAAGCTGCCGACTACGGCGCCTAAGATGAAAAATAATAGAACAAAAAATAAAACGGCGAAAATCATAACTCTCCTATTTGAATTTATTTTACGCTTTTTGCGGTTTTGCGCCAATTTTCGGGCTTTTGCGCTTATGTTTTTTGCAAAATTTATCGCCCTTCGGCGGCGGTTGCATCGATTTTTATGCCCTGTATCGTGATTTGTGGCTCAAATTTACGTGCAATATACCCGGCTTTTTGTCGTTTGAACAACGCTTAAAAACCGTTTGGCTCCAGATCGTGACCATTTTAAAAGTCGCCGCTCGTTGTCATACGGGACGACTTTGGTGTTTGTAAAAATTTGCCGCCGCCAAAGGCAAAAGATGTCCGAATTTTTATAAATTTGCCGTCGGCCGTTAAATAAAAGCTGATTTTAACGCGCTGATTTGATCTAAAATTTGGCTCGAATTTGCCTCTTCATTTACGCCGCAAAAGCATAAAACAGAAAATTTAAAGGCGATTTTAGCGAAATATTGCCTTGAAGGATTTTAAATTTGCGCTTTTTAGCAAAATTTTACACAAAGCGGCATTAAGACGAGGCTTTAGTTGGTAAATTTTAAAAGTCGTTGCGCTTCACGGATATAAAAATTTGAATACGAAAAAATATTCGGAGCGAGTGCAAAAGCGCCATAAACTTAAAATAAACGATCAAATTTTGCTCAAAAATCTGTACTCAATTTCCAGCCAAAGCAGTCTAAAATTTTAGCTTCCAAACATCAAATTTAAGCTTCCGTCGCTCGTATCAAGCTCCAAATTTCACAGCCCGCCGAACCTTCTATCTTTTTTCTTAAATTTCGCCGTTATCCGGGCTAGCTCCTCGCGCGTAAAATCAGGCCAAAGTGTGGGCGTAAAGGCAAACTCGGCGTATGAGGCTTGCCAAAGCATAAAATTTGATAGCCTCTGCTCACCGCCCGTGCGCACGAGAAGGTCGATGGGCGCGGGCTCATCGAGGCAGCCTTGCAGGCTATCTTCGCTTAAATTTAGAGCTAAGTTTTGAGTGTCAAATTCTCCTCCGTTTTTTTTGCAAAATCTCCTAAAAGCTCTTAAAATTTCATCTTTTGCGCCGTAGTTTAGGGCCAAATTTAGCTTTAGCCTAGAGTTTTGAGCGGTCGCGTTTTTGATATCGGTTATCTCGTTTTTTAGCTTGTCGCTTAGCGGACTTTCGTCGCCGATAACGTTAAATTTGATACCGTTTTTGATAAAGCTCTCGCGTTTTGAGAGCAAAAATTTATGCAAAAGCTCCATCAAAAACGCCACTTCGCTCTTTGGGCGCTTCCAGTTTTCGGTGCTAAATGCATAAAGACTCAGCACCGCCACGCCCTCGTCGATGCAAAACTCGCACATCTGCTCTACGACGTTCGCGCCCGTTTCGTGCCCTTTTGTACGTAGCAAACCGCGGCTTTTGGCCCATCTGCCGTTGCCGTCCATGATGATCGCGAGGTGATTTAGCTCGTTCATTTTAGCCCTTAAAATCAATTATTTTGCCGCTCGGATCAAAAAAAGCGGCGATGTTTTGCGTCGTTTGCGTTTCGCAGTCAAATTCATTTCGCAAGAGCCTAGCGACCTTTTCAAACGGCGTCTGAGCGCTGATTATCTGGGCGCCTTTTAGCGTGAAAATAATTGGAGCGAAATTTGAAAAAACAAGGTAAATTTGACTCGTCCGGGCTCCGTCAAATTTCATCTGAAAAACGCCTTTTACGCCATTATAAACAAACGAAATATTAATGATATTTTTTTGCAGCGCAAGCAGCATCTGAGCTAGATTTTCAAACGTTTCTCGCGAGTCTGCCGCGCTAAGACCGTTAAATATATATTCATAAAACCAGTTTAGATCGGGCTCGCTTATCAGCCTTTCTATCAGCGCGAGTCCCTCAGGCGCAGCGTAGGCTAAGCTTGGCTTTTTAAAGAGATTTCTTATCACGATATTTTCGGTGCCGCTTGCGATTTCGCCCCAGTATTCGCTGTTTACGTCGAGGCTTTTCATGCTTTTCGTGCTTAGGATTTTGTTGCCCATTTTGAGATTGTAGCGATTGTAGCCCGTCTTTTCGGCGACTTTGATACTGATGGGCAGGCTCGCATTTAGAGCCGTGCCAGCGCCGCCGCTTGCGATTTTTTGCACTCGTGAGACAGGATTTATCATAGGTTGCTTGCTAAATTTACGATTTGCCGCGCCGCGTCCTCTTTGGATGTTAGCGCGATATTTTGCGCGCCGCGATGCGTGATAAAGGTGATTTGCGTGCTATCCGAGCCGAAATTTATATCGCCGCCCAGCACATTTAGACAAACGGCGTCGAGGCTCTTTTTTTCAAGCATATTTTTTGCGTTTTGCATGGCGTTTGCGGCGTCCGTTTCCATTTTAAAGCCGATTTTTTTTACGTTTTTAAAATCCGCCAAAGAGCCCAAAATATCCTCGTTTTGCGCTAGCTCTAGCGTCCAAATTTCGCCTAAGTTTTGCTTTTTTAGCTTGCCTTCAAATTTGGTTTTTGGAGCGTAGTCGCTCACCGCAGCCGCCATCGCGAGCAAATTTGCGTCCGTCAAATTTGCGCGTAGCAGCTCTTTTAGCTCCGCCGAGCTTTGAAATTTAAGCGTTTTATAGGGCGCGTTCGCCGTCTCAAAGCTAGCTATCAGCGTCACGTCCGCACCTGCGTAGTAAAAGGCGCCCGCCAGCGCTTTTGCCATCTTGCCGCTAGATAGATTTGTCACGGCTCTTACGTCGTCGATCTTTTCGCTCGTGGCGCCGCCCGTTACGATAACCTTTTGTCCTTTAAATTTTGGCTCCGTTAGCATCCTTTTGGTTTCGTAGATGATCGTAGAAACGTCTGCCAGCGCGCCTTTACCCGTGTCGCCGCAGGCTAGGGTTTTTTCTACCGGTTCGATAAATCTCGCGCCGTTTGCCGCTAAAAACTCGAAATTTTTGCGCGTAGAGAAGTGATTTAGCATTTTATCGTTGGCCGCGGGCGCGATGAGGAGCGGAGCCGGGCTAGCGATCAGAGTCTGCATGAAGACGTTATCGCAAATGCCGCTTGCAAGCTTGTTTATCGTATTTACGCTCGCGGGCGCGATCAAGATAAGATCGGTTTTGGCGTAGGCGATGTGATTTAGCCCGTCCTGCCAACTCTCGGTGTGCGAGGTTAAAATTTTATGCTCGCACAGCGCTTCAAAGCCAGCTTCCGAGCAAAATTTGAGCGCTCCTTCGCTAAGCATAACTCGCACGTCCGCGCCCTCTTTTTTTAGCGCGGATAAAATTTCATAAGCCTTGTAAAATGCGATACTGCCGCAAACCGCGAGCAAAATTTTTTTATTTTTGAGCATTTTCGTCGCTTTTCGTGTCGTTAAAAAATTTATAAAAAAAGCCTTCTTTATTGACCTGTTTCGTGCGGCTGATGGCTAGTGCGCCGCTTGGCACGTCGCTAGTTACGGTGCTTCCCGCGGCGATTAGCACGTCGTCGCCGACTTTTACGGGGGCTATGAGCTGGGTGTCCGAGCCGATAAAGACGTTTTTGCCGATTATCGTTTTGTGCTTGGCTTTGCCGTCGTAGTTGCACGTGATAGTGCCGCAGCCTACGTTTGTATCCTGGCCGATCTCGCAGTCGCCCAGATAGCTTAGGTGGCCCGCCTTGACGCCGTTTAGCCTGGCTGCCTTTAGCTCGACAAAATTTCCTATGTGGGTGTTTTTGATCTCGCATTTTGGGCGCAGGTGCGCTAGAGGGCCGACGTCCGAATCCTCGACGACGGAGCTTTCTACGACCGAGCCGCTTTTGATGACGGAGTTTTTGATGAGGCACTCTCCGATGACGCTTACGTTTTCTTCGATGACGCATTCGCCTTCAAATTTTGCTCTAGCATCGATATAGACGCTGTTTGGTAGCCGCATTAGCACGCCCGCTTTCATCAAATTTTTCTTGATCTCCTCCTGCATCAAATTTTCGGCGATACTGAGCTGAAATTTATCGTTTATGCCCATAAAATTTTGCTCTTCGACGCTGATAGCCCAGCACTTTAGACCGCGCTCGTTTGCAATTTTTATCGCGTCGGTTAGGTAAAATTCTTTCTGCGAGTTTTCGTTGCCGATGAGAGGCAAAATCTCTCGCAAAACCTCGCTTTTAAAGCAGTAGCAGCCGGCGTTTGCGCTTTTTATCATTTTTTGCGTCTCGGTCGCGTCTTTTTGCTCGACGATGGCCTCGACTTTGCCGTTATTTACGATCACGCGGCCGTATCCGTAGGGGTCTGCCGCCTCAAAAACGCTTAGCGCGACGTCTGCGTTGCCCGCGCTTAGGCGAATCAGATCGTTGGTTTTGATAAGCGGCATATCTCCGCATAAAATCAGCGTTTTTTCGCTATTTAGCGGGATGTTTTTTAGCGCGCCCGCGGTGCCGGGGAACTCTTTTAAATTTTGCTCGTAAATTTTAGTTTGAGGGAAAATTTCTTTGATTTTGGCTTCGACGAACTCTTTTTGATAGCTCAAAACCACGCTCACGTCGCTACTGATCTCATAAGCCTTGCGCAAAATATGTATGATCATCGGCTCTCCGCAAAGCTCGAAAAGCACCTTTGGCCTGCTTGATTTCATCCTCGTGCCAAGCCCCGCGGCAAGCACCACTACGCCTATATCGCTCATCTTTTTTCCTTGTTTAAATTTGATCGATTTTATCTCAAATTTACTAAATGCGGGATTAAGATTTTGCGGCTTATCGATTTTCAAAATGTTTAAATTTTTATAAAATAACCGCATTCTCTTAAATAAAAATTAAATTTATAGCATAATAATTTAAAACGAATCCAATTTTAGGCGAATTAAAATACTGTTTATCTCCACCCTGTTTTATCGATTATTTTTACCGCTTTGCTCCTGCTTATCGGCGTTACGAGCGCGATTTTACCGTATCGGCGCGAGCTTGAGGAGCTCATAAATTTAAACGCCGTCAAGGTCTAAAAGACGGATGAAACGCTAAGCGCGGAGAAAATCTTGCAAAGCTTTCGAGCAAACGGGCATTAAACGGCTCGCAAGTCTCGTGCCGCCAAAAAACGAAGCGATAAAAATTTATGCGAACAAGAGCGGTGCCTATCCGGTCGATCCATACGCCGCGCAGATCATCGGCGAGGACGGCGGAATCGCCTTTATATGCGCATAGCGATGTCGCTGCGCCGAAATTTAGGCCTTGCGCTAACGTGCGACAAAACCACGGGCGAGGTCGGCAAACAGATCGCGGGTGCAAGCGTCGCTGCGATAGCGGCGCTCGTAATAAGCGGCTTTTGGCTGCATTTTTCAAGGATAAAGCGCAAATTGCCGAGGCGGCAAAGCTGAATTTTAACTCAAAATACGCCCTTTTCATAATCTACGTATGAGTTTGGAAGGATACAAAAACGTTAAATTTTAACCGTAGGCTTGCCTTTTCATAATCTACGTATGAGCTTGGAAGCCCTAAGCGCCGCAGGTTTAGCTCATTATCCGCCCAGCGGAGCTCATATGGTCGTATCGCAGGTATAACCCCGCGGCGGACGGAGCTTTTTGTTAGCTCGCAAGATTTACCGCAAACCCGCGCATGCTCGGCCTGCGCATAATGACCGCGCCGCTATGCCCGCAAAAAAGCAAAAAGCCGCCGAGTATAAATTTAGCGACGCGCGGAGGGCTTAATTGATTTTAAATCAAGCGGCATAGATATAAAAATTTAGCCTGATGTTCGCGGTCGCAGATAGGATTGACGCCCGATACTACGAGCCTTGCGCGCTAAAACCGCTCGCCCCGAAAAAAGGCGGTCGCAAACGCCAAAGAGGCGATATGGAGGAGTAAAACGGCGGACGGCATAACCCAACCGCAGGTGCGGTAAAGAGCGCGAACTATCGGCTGCATACGGCCTATTTTTGCAAATTTGCGGTAAATTTATAGTCGTTCGTCTCGCTTTTTGACGGCGTTTTTATCTTTAGCGGATTTTGCATAACGACAAAGGGCGTTTAAGCGATAGTGAGGGCAAAACACTGCGCCACGAAATCCTATTTTGCATAACGACAAAGAGCGTTTAAGCCGAAAAATTTTAGTCGAATTTGCCTCCGAGCGGCGCAAACGATAAAGGCGCGGTCGAAAAAACGCAAGCCAAAACGAGCCTAAAAAGGCTGAAATAAAAAACGACGCAAGATAAAAGAATAATAAAAATAAATTCGTCAAATTTACGCTCGCCGCAAAATGCCGCCTTTTGCTTTCGTTTAAAATTTTACTTCGTTTTTTAAATTAAAATTCGAGCAAAAACAAGCGCTCAAATTTGACGGAGAAAAGCGCTGAAAAATCGAAATTTGATCAAAAATGCAAAATTTAAAAAAATTTATGCCGCTTTGGAACGCCTTTTGCAAAAAGCTAACCTAAATTTAACTGTTTTTTCAACTAAAAAAAACTAAAATACAAACAAAATTTAAGATAGAAAGTTTTTAAGATGGATTTAGGTAGCCTCGTCGGTTGGATAGTCATTATGGTGCTTCTGCTCGGTTCCATGCAAATGGGCGTAGGCGTCGGAGCTTACATTGATATTCCTTCGGTTTTGATCGTTTTTGGCGGTACTATTTGTGCGCTGATGATCGGCTTTAAGATGGAGCAGATAAAAAAACTGGGCACGTTTTACGGTATCGCGGCAAAACCTAAAACTTATAATTTGCCCGAAATCGTAAAAAAGATGGTCGAATACTCTACCAAAGCCCGTCGCGACGGCATTTTGGCGCTTGAGAACGATGCGAACAACGAAACCGATCCGTTTTTAAAAAAAGGCCTGTCTATGGCGGTGGACGGCAATGAACCCGACGCCATCAGAACGCTGCTTGAGATAGATATGGAGCAGTCAAGCTCGCGCCACAACGATAATATCAAAATCTTCGATCAAATTTCAGGCTTTGCGGGCTCGATGGGTATGATCGGCACCCTCATCGGCCTGGTCGCGATGCTGATGAATATGTCCGACCCCTCGGCTATCGGTCCGTCGATGGCGGTCGCGCTCATTACGACGCTTTACGGAGCGATGATAGGAAATATTTTAGGCGCGCCCGTGGCAAATATCCTAGGTATCCGCGACAAGGACGAAAATACCGCAAAAGTGCTGATGCTAGAGGGTATAATGGCGATACAAGCGGGCGACAATCCTAGGACGCTAGAGATGAAGCTGTTGTCGTTTTTGCCGCCTAAAGAGCGCGTAAGTCAGTTTGATAAGTAGAAAAAATGGCTAAAAAGTTAATCGATCCCGCCGACTGCCCCAAATGCCTACCGGGATGGCTAGCGGCGTTTGGCGACTTGATGTCGCTTTTGCTTTGCTTTTTTGTGCTGCTGCTTTCGATGAGTACTATGGACGCTAAAAAGCTAGAAGCCGCGATCGGCTCGCTTAGCGGGGCTTTGGGGATTTTAGAGAGCGGCGTAAAGCCCGATGCCGGCGCCGAGCAAAATCAAGACGACCACGCCACCTCAAACAAAGAGCGCACGGGCGTGAAGTCGAATTTCGAGCAGACCCTGCGCTCTATCAACGAGCTTTTGCACGCCAGCGGCTCGCCCGAGGTCACGTTTGAGGAGAGCGAGAGCGGATTTGTGATCAGATTGCCCGCGAATTTGCTTTTCGACAAGGACAGCGCACGGCTACAAAACGACGATGCGTTGCTGTTTTTAAAACGTATCGCGATGGTGATAGCAAAGCTACCGCCCGACGTCGTAGCAAACGTGATCGGACACACAGATAGCGAGCAGCCGGGGTCTGCGGAGTTTAAAGACAACTGGCAGCTATCCTCGGCTCGCGCCATCAGCGTGGTGACGGAGCTCATCAAAGACGGCGTCGATCCTAAAAAACTAACCGCATCCGCAAAGGCCGAATTTGAGCCCTTTGCGACGAATTTCACCGAGCAGGGCAGGGAGAAAAATCGCAGAGTCGAGATCCACTTCGTTTCGTTAAATTCGGACGACAAAGCTAAAACGCAAAAAAGCATACTGGACGTGCAGGAGTAAATTTGAAAAAACTGACGTTTTTGCTGTTTTTTATCTTTGCGGCGGTCGCGATAGGCGAGGATAACGTCACGATCCCGACCGTAAATCTCAGCCTAAGCGCGCCTACTACGCCGACCCAGCTGGTTAGCTCGCTAAACGTCCTACTCGTCCTCACCGTCCTCACGCTCGCTCCTTCGCTCGTTTTTATGATGACGAGTTTTTTGCGGCTCATTATCGTTTTTTCGTTTTTGCGACAAGCTATGGGCACGCAGCAGATGCCGCCCTCTACGGTGCTCATTAGCCTTGCGATGGTGCTTACGTTTTTTATCATGGAGCCCGTGGGCAAGCAAGCCTACGAAGCGGGCGTGCGGCCGTATCTTGGCGAGCAAATCGGCTACCAAGAGGCTTTTGAACGCGGCGTGAAGCCGTTTCGCGAGTTTATGATAAAAAATACGCGGGAAAAAGATCTGGCGCTGTTTTTGCGCATCAGAAATATGCCAAATCCGCAAAGCTTCGACGATATCCCGCTCACGGTCGTGATGAGCGCGTTTATGATCAGCGAGATGAAAACGGCGTTTGAGATAGCCTTTTTGCTCTATCTGCCGTTTTTGGTCATCGATATGGTCGTTAGCTCCGTGCTTATGGCGATGGGTATGATGATGCTGCCGCCGACGATGATATCCTTACCGTTTAAGCTGCTTATTTTTATACTCGTCGACGGGTGGAATTTGCTCGTTATGAACCTCGTTAAAAGCTTTCATTAGGTTTTTTGTCGCTATAATCTTAAAAAAGCTCCGCGCGCCGCTTAAATTTTTATTTTACCTGCGGTGACGGATCTCGGACGGCGCAAACCCGCTCAAATTTAGCCCGCACCGCCCAAAGTTAAGACAAGAGGGTCTAAATGAAAAAAATTTATATATTTTTGAGTTTTTGCGTTTTTTTAGGCGGCTTTGAGGTTAAATTTGACGGAAATTTACCCGAGCTGATCTCGGCCGCGCAGAGCTCAAATTTAGCTCAAATTTCAAACTACGAACCGCAAAAAGCGCAGCTGCAAAAAGATGCCGTAAAAAGTGCGTATATGCCGAGCCTCACGGTTGAGGGCGGATACAGCTTTTTAAGCGGCGACATAAACGTCCTGCGCCCGCAAAGAGCCGCTACAGCCAGGGCTATTTTGGAGCTTGCCGTTTATGACGGCGGCAAACGCGAAGCCCTGTTAAGGTCGCTTTCACACCTTAGCGCGGCCGAAATTTTAAAAAACGAGGAGTATCAAAACCTGCTCGCATTTAACGCGACTAAGCTTTATTTCAGCTTTTTGTCGCTGGGCGAGCTCGCGCTGGCAAAAGAGGGCGAGATAAACTACCTAAAAAACGCGCTAAATAGGCTGGAAAAATACTACCGCGCGGGGCTTAGCGACGAGAGCGAGTATGAAGCGATAAACGCCAGATACGCCATGGCGCTCGCCGAACGCCTCGAGATCTCGCAAAATCAAAACGAGATAAAAAATCAAATTTATGCACTAACGGGCAGGGATATAAAGCCCGTGGCGGGCTCTAGGATCGCGCTTGCGGGTGAGGACTTCGCGCCGCAAAAAAGCGAAAAGCCGGAGCTCGAGGCGCTTAGGCTAAATTTCGCCGCGGCTTTGGAGGACGAAAAGATAACCGCGTCCGAGACGAATCCGCAAATTTTTATCAAAAATATCTACACCTTTATGCGCACGCATTACGATAGAAACTTGCTACCCGCGCAGTATCGAAGAGTACTGGAGCCCTATTTTGACGACTTTTTTAAGCCGAATTTAAACACCAACGAGCTGATTTTAGGCTTTAGCTGGAAAGCGTTTGACTTTGGTGCAAACAAAAAGCGGCGCGAGATAAAGCGTATTAGCGCGCTGCAAGCGAAGTTAAATCTGGATCAAAAGCGATTGCAAAACGAGCTAAATTTGACGAACATCAAAAACGACCTAAAGACGCTCGAGCAAAAGATCGCCGCAGGTAAAAGCGCTCTAAACTCGGCGCAAACCTCGCTAAATGCCGTTAGCAAAAAGTACGAGGCGGGACTGCTCGGGTACGTCGAGTTTTTAAACGCGACCGCGCAGAGCTTTAGCGCAGATAGCGCGCTGGAGCTAAGCAAGAGTAAATTTGAGATCAAAAAGGCGGAGTATCTATATGAGCGCGGCGGCAAAATCGCCGAAAATATCGAAAAAACGGAGCGCAAATGAATAAAATTTTACTTTTTTTACTGAGTGCGGCGGTTGCGCTTTGTGCTCAGGATAGGATCTACGCGAGTTTTGACGTCGCACCCGCAAAAGACGCGCAGCTCGCGCTAAAAGCCGTCGGTATCGTAAAGAGCGTAAACGTAGAAGTCGGCTCCGCGGTAAAGCGCGGCGACGTGCTGCTCGAGCTTGAAAACGAGAGCGAAAAGCTAGCCGTAAAGCTCGCTCAAAACGACCTAGAGAGCGCGCAGACGGCAAAAGCCCACGCAAAAAGCGTGCTGGATAAATTTAAGCTCGTTCAAAGCGTGAGCTCGAAGCAGGCTTTTGAAAATGCGGAGTTTGATTTTAAAAACGCGGCGCTAGCCGAAAACAGAGCGTATCTGGCGCTAAATTTGGCGCAAAAGAGGCTAGGGGATACGAGGCTGCTAGCGCCTTTTGACGGGACGATCTCGGCCAAGAGTATCGAGATAGGCGAGGGCGTTGGCGGCGTAGCGCAAAAGCTGATGTCGATTTTTTCGTATCCGGACGTGAAGCTCAAGCTTAGCTTTGATGAAAAATTTAAAGACCGCGTGAAAATCGGTAGCGAATTTATCTATAAACTAGACGGCCAAATCGAAGAAAGACGCGGCGAGATCAGCCTCATCTACCCGACTATCGATACGAAAAACGGCAAAATTTACGCCGAAGTGCAGGCGCGAAATTTGACGCCGGGACTTTTTGGCGAGGGATATATCGTCTCTAGCGCGCAGGACTGGGGCGCAACGAGCGATAAAAAGGCCGCCGCTCCTAAAAACAAGGACGCAAATTTAGTGGATGCAAACAAAACGTCCGAGCTTAAATTCGGCAGCTCGGCCGGCGCAAAAAAGAGCGAGTTTGCCGCTGCGGACGCAAAATTTGGCGCAGAAAAAACCGGCTTCGGCGCGGCTAGGTTTTTAAATTTGACGGCACAAACGAAAAGCGGGATAAATTTGAACTCAAATTCTGCATTCGGCGTTAAATTTGGCGCCGCTATCAAAAATGCAAATTTGACGAATGAGCTTGAGAGCAAAGGCGAGCGAGTAAATTTTGCCGAGATTTTAAGCTTGCCCGAGCTTGGCTTAAATTTTACAAATTCGGCAAACCGTAGATTTAAAAAAACGAGCCGAGCGGCCTTGAGTTTAAATTTAGTTCGCCGGCCAAGCGGCGCTAATCTAAACTCGCAAGCCGAATTCTGCGCAAAGCAAAATTCGGCCGCCGTAAAAAATCCGCCGCAAAGCTTAAATTTAATCAAAAATCAAACTGCGCCGTTTGTGCCGAATTTACCGCAAATCACGGCGTCAAGCGAAAATTCGAGCTTGTTAGGGCGACAAGATTTCGCGACGAAAAAACTCGAGTTAAATTTAACCTCGCATCGGCTCGCGCAAGCCGTATTAAATTTTAGCCAAAACGCAAATTTAATCGGTAAGCTAAATTTTCTGCGCGCCGCGTCTTTGCGCTCAAATTTGATACGGCGAGCAAATTTTATAAACGCGGCAAAGGAATTTAAAAATGAGAGCGCGGCTTTTGTCTTAAATTCGGCACAGGGGCGGGTCGGAGCGGATTTAAATTTGCAATCCAATTTTAACCCGACAAAAAAATCAGAGCCTAATTTGTCGCAAACTGCGTCTTATGGGTTAAATTCGGCTCAACGACCGAATTTTTCGCCGAACGCAAATCGAAGCAAAAAGCAAATCTCGTCGTTTGTACCAAATTTACCGCTCGTATTAGCCTTGAACGAAAATCCGAATTTGCCGCAAAGGCCCGTTTTATCAAAGGCGCGAAATGTATAAGCTAGCCATAAATCGCCCGATTACGACGCTGATGTTTTTCGTCGCGCTCGTATTTTTCGGCGCGATGTCGCTTTTTAGGATGCCGGTAAATCTCTTCCCCGAGGTCGTCATTCCGCTGGTTAAGATCACGACCTACGCGCCGGGTGATATGAGCCTCATCGAGAGCAGGGTCACCAAAAAGATCGAGGACGAGGTCTCGACGATAGATGGTATCAAAAAGATTAGGTCTTATACCTTTAACAACCTCAGCATCGTCACGGTCGAGTTTAATCTCAAGAAAAACATCGATGTCGCCGCAAACGACGTGCGCGACAAGGTCGCAAAGGCAAAGTTTGACGCCCAGCCCGAGATAGAGAAGATCAACAGCGACAGCGGCAAGGTGGCGAGCTTTTTCGTTAGCCGCAAGGATGAAAATTTAACCGCGCTTATGCAAGCGGTCAAAGACGAGGCAAAGCCGTTTTTACAGCGCGTAAAAGGCGTTGGCAAGGTCGATGACAAGGGCTTTTTGGAGCCTGAGATCAAAATTTACCTTGATCCGTTTAAGCTCGATAAATACGCCCTAACCGCAGCCTCGGTCATAAATATAATCAAATCGCAAAATTTAAAAGCGCCGCTTGGCAAATTGGAAAATAGCGAATTCGAGATATTTTTAAAGAGCGAATTCGACGCTAAAAGTGTGCGCGAGCTAGAGGATATCCGCCTGCAAAAGGATGTGTTTTTAAAGGACGTCGCACGCGTGGAGCTATCTCATCACGACACCGACGCAGTAGTGATGTATAACGGCAAGCGCGGAGTGCTGCTTGACGCTATAAAAGTAAGCGGAGCAAACACGATCGAGACGATAGACGCGCTAAAAGCTAAAACGGGCGAACTAGCTGCAAGGCTGGGCGAAAACTACGAAGTAGAGCGGGTTTATGAAAAGAGCGAAAGCATCCTAAAGCACATAAATCAGGTCAAATTCGACATGATGCTAGGCGTCGCGCTCACCGTCGTCATCGTCTTTTTCTTTTTGCGAAGCTTTAGCGCGACTATCATCGCCGCGCTTGCGATACCTGCTAGTATCGTGGGGACTTTTTTTATCATCGACGTTTTGGGCTTTGATCTAAACCGCCTCACGCTGCTGGCTCTCACGCTTGGGATCGGTATATTTATCGACGATGCGATCGTGGTCGTGGAAAATATCTCTAAAAAGATGCAAGAAGGCGAGAGCAATCCGCTAAAAGCGAGCTTTGAGGGCGTGCGCGAGATCGCATTTAGCGTGCTTAGCATTAGCGCGGTGCTGCTTTGCGTGTTTGTGCCGATCGCCTTTATGGAGGGCATCGTCGGGCAGTATTTTAACTCCTTCGGTATGAGCGTGAGCGGCGGTATCGTGGTGTCGTTTTTGGTTTGCATTATGCTGATACCTAGCCTGGCGGCGAGGTTTTTGAGCGAGGGCGAGAGTAAATTTTACCGCGTGACGGAGCCATTTTTTGAGGCGCTTGAGAGCGGTTACGAGCGGCTTTTGAAGCTTATTTTGAGGTTTAAAACCGCGTTTGTTATCCTCACTTTTGGCGTGCTGGCTCTTTGTATGAGCCTAGCGGGCAAGGTCGGTATGGACTTTTTGCCCGTCGAGGACGAGGGGCAGTTTGAGATATTTTTAAAGGCAAACCCGGGCATCTCGGTTGAGGCTATGAGCGCTAGAGCCGGCGAGGTCGTGCGCGCCGTAGATAGCGATCCGCGCGTCGAGTACTCCTATATGATCGCTGGTTACACGGACTCAAAGGACGCGTATAAGGCTAAAATTTACGTCCGCCTAAAGGGCTTTGAGTCGCGAAAAGAGCGCCAAACGCAGATAATGGACGAGTATAGAA
Source organism: Campylobacter rectus (assembly GCF_004803795.1). Taxonomy (NCBI): domain Bacteria; kingdom Pseudomonadati; phylum Campylobacterota; class Epsilonproteobacteria; order Campylobacterales; family Campylobacteraceae; genus Campylobacter; species Campylobacter rectus. The sequence goes on from NZ_CP012543.1 coordinate 900,628, forward strand.
AGAAGCTTAAATTTGAAGGCCTCAGCGTCAAAGTCCTGCAGATACCATACGTCGATACGGGCAGCGACAGCGAGCCGGTGCAGCTAACGATCACGGGCGATAGCCTGGAAAAGCTGGACGAAATTTTGCCTAAAGCCATAGCGATGGTGCGCGCTATCGAGGGCACGACGGATGTTGGCAGCGATAACGAGGACAAGATAAACGAGCTGCGAATCAGCGTAAATAAAGACAAAGCCAAACGTCTAAACGTCGATCCTAGCGCGGTCGCGCAGGTGATATATGCCTCCTTTGGCCAAAACAGGCTGGGTAGCTTTGATAACGGCGACGCGCAGTACGATATGATACTGAGGTTTGACGACGAGTACCGCAGGGACGCGCAAGCGCTGCAAAAGCTAAAGATCAAAAACGCGCGCGGCGAGAGCATAAGCCTAAGCGCGGTGGCGGAGTTTAAGACGAGCAAGACCTTTTCCGTGATAAACCGCTTTAACAAACAGCGTCAGATCAGGATCGTTGCAAACGTGGATAACGTCCCGCTGGGCGCCGTGCAAAAGGGTATCGACGAAAATATCGGTAAAATTTTGCCCGCCGGCTTTGATTACGTTATGACGGGCTTTATCGAGATGATGAACGACACGAACGCGGCCTTCGTCTTTACGATCAGCCTTAGCGTCGTGCTTATCTATATGATCCTGGCCGCGCTTTACGAGAGTTTCGTGCTGCCTATCATCATTATGATCTCGATGCCGCTTGCCTTTGGCGGCGTGGCGGTCGGGCTGTATCTTAGCGGTAACTCCTTTAGCCTGTTCGTTATGGTCGGCGCGATCTTGCTTTTCGGTATGGTGGGTAAAAACGCGATTTTGGTCGTGGATTTCGCCAACCGATACGCAAACGAGGGCGTGGAGCTAAACGAAGCTATCGTGCGTGCTGGCGTCAAAAGACTGCGAGCGATACTGATGACTACTTTTGCGATGATATTTGCGATGCTACCGCTTGCGCTTAGCAGAGGCGCGGGATACGAGGGCAACTCTCCGATGGCGATCTCGGTGATCTCGGGGCTTATTAGCTCGACGCTGCTAACGCTGCTAGTCGTGCCTGCGCTCTTTGGTGCGGTGTATAAGATAGATAAATTCGTAAGTAAAATCTATAAAAGAGAGGAAATTTAGAGCCTAAATTCGAGTCTGTTTTCGGGCGAGACCCGTATCAAATAAACATATTAAGCGTCAATTTGTAAAAATCTAAAAATCTGCTATAATGCTACATAATTTTAAATTTAAGGAGACGATATGTCAATTACCAGCATCGACATCAGTGCTTTATATATCACTATGTTTAACAGAGTTCCCGAAGGCGCGGGACATAAATTTTGGTTTAATCTCGCTAAAAAACAAGGCCTAAACACGAGCCAAGTAGCCCAGCAGATGTTAAATTCCGCCCCTGCCCAAGAGTATTTTGCGGGTAAAAACTCAAACGAAGACTTCGTAAATCATATCTATTCGAATTTATTCGGTAAAACCATAGCCCAGGATCCTAAGGGTTCTAAATTTTGGATAGATAAGCTAAAAGAAGGCAACTCAAAAGCTTTCGTAGTATCTGAGATGTTGAAAGCCGCTATGAGCAATACCTATACCAAACCGGAAGAACTTAAAGCTCAAAAACTATTCTTAAATAAATTAAAAGCTGCCGAGATAGCTCATAAAGCTATAGAAAACGTTCCAAGCAGCGGAAGCATAACAGAAAAGATAGCAAGCTTTGCCAATATACTGAAAAATATCAAAGACACCAGCACCCCTACCCAGATAGCCCAGGTCATAAAACAAGAAGCCCTAAAAGGAAATTTGACTGTATTAAACAGTCATCAACTGGCCCAAATCACAAAATCCATATTCCCGTCCGTAGATGCGGATGCACTACAAAAAGCTTTGGATAACACTACTGCTACTACTGATATATATGAAGAAGGAGGAAGCACTCCTACCCCTCCGACCCCTCCTGCTCCTACTCCAAATCCTGGCGGTGGAAGCTCAGGCGGAAGCAATAACCCAAAACCTCTAACTCCGGAAGAGCAAAAACAAAAAGCAAAAGAAGAGGCCGTAAAACAAGCCGAAGAAAACCTACAAAAAGCAAAAGAAGCGGCCGAGCAAGCTAAAAAAGATGCCGATATAGCAAAAGAGATCAAAGATGCCGTCGAACATGCGATAAATAACCACAACGGCATAAAACAATACGCCCTAAACCATATCCAAAACAAGATAGATGATCCATCTACCACCGATAAACAAAGAGAAGCTCTGGAAAAGGCAAAAGATATAGTAAATACTTTCGGCAGAACTCTGGATGATAAGAAACTAACCGAAGTAACGGGCGAGGCCGAGGTAGCAGATAAAACAAAAGACGTAGCGGGTAAACAAAAAGATCTGGCACAAGATCAAGTAGAATACGCGAAAGCTATAGCCAAAGAGATTCCTTTATTTAACGCTGCCCAAAAGGCATACGATGCTCAAGTAAAGGCCAAGGACGAAAAAGCTATAGCCGACTTACTACAAGCAAAGATCAACGCAGCGGCAAATATTTCAAAGGTTAAAAGCGACATAGAAACTTCATCCTTAACATACCAACAAAAAATAGCCGCCAAAGCTCAACTGGAGGTATGGACTAAGGAGCTGAATTTAAAAGATTTGGATGCGCCAAATAACGCCCTAAAAGACAAAGCTAACGAAAATAAACAAGCCGCCGATACCAAAGCCGCCGCCGCCGCTAAAGCATATCAAGACGGCCCCGACAAAGGAGCGCTACCTGATTATACTAAAAATAAAGACGCGATCACAAACTTTTCAGCAAAAGTCGCCAAGGCTAAAGCCGCCGTCGCTAGCGCAACGGTAGCCCTAAGAGACGCCGAAGTAAAAGCCGCTAAAGCAAATCTCGATAAAGATCCTGACAACGAAGAGCTAAAAGAAACTTGGGAAAAGGCAAAAGCCCAGCTGGAGAAAGCAAAAGCCGAGGAAAAAAGCGCAGGAGCAATGGCTAAGGCCGCAGAACTAGACGCTACCGTGCTCAAAAAAGTAGGCGACACAAACGTATATAAGAGCGAAGACGGAAAATATACCGTGGATCTTGGCAACGATAAGGTAACCGAAGGAAAAACATTGGTAGCAAGTCACGGCGGTTCCTTGCATGAGATAGATGAAAACTCCGCCAACCTTGGAGCTAATGCGCATGATACTAAGTCGCTGCTAAAATCAAACGACAAGGGCGGCACTGTTTATAAAAATGGAATCGAGCAGTTTAGCTTCATCTCAAAAGACGGAAATGCCGTAGCTGCACTCGACAAAGACGGCACTAAGGGCTTTATACTAAAACCGGGCGTTAAGGCTGACTACGATACTATGTCAAAAGCGACATTTGATGCGGGTAAGTTTGAAGCAAACGGCGCCGAGCAACAAACCTATAAAATCGAAACCGTAAAAATTCCTTTGCCTCATAATCCGGATAATCCTCAGTATAAGATAACTCAGGTCAAAGATTTGGGCGGCGCAGGAAAAGACTATGTGTTTGAAGATAGGCCTATCTTGGACGGCGCTTTGGATTTTCAGGTTAAAGATATGGGTGTCGTGAAGGTTCCCGTTATAAACGGCAAGATATATGCGGGAAAGATAAACGAATACGATATCGACACCGATGCTAACAACATTCTAAAAAGCATAACAAAAACAGGAACGAAAGAAGCTTATAACTTCGATGCCGACGGAAAAGTCGAAAGCATTCAAAAAGGTGATTTTACCTATACTCTAAAAGAGGACGGACATAAGACCTTAGCCGAGGCTGTTGGTTTAGCTGCTGCCGGAGCTCAAGACGCTCTAAACAAAGCGAGTTCGTCCGTCGTGTACAATATAGTGGGACATAGTTACAAGCTTAAAGATGGAAAAGTAGAAAAAATAGATCTAAAAAACGGCACAGAGCTAACGGTCAAAGCTCCTGCCGACTTTGTTCCAAATATTGATACTTTACGAAATATGGAAATATCAAAAATGAAATTTGCAGATACCCCTGCGGAATTTACGCTTACCGATAATCCTCCATACGGCTCGGCTCAACTTTATGAAAAGGTTGCCGGTAAATTTTTATTAAAATATGAAAATCAATATAAAAATAGCGTATATGAGGACGGCACTCATAAATTTACCGTCACGGATGCAGGAGAAAACAAATACACCCTCACCGAAACAAAAGACGGCGAGAAGGTATCCGAAGAAAAACTCGAAAACGGCATACTAAAGACCGTTAAATACGAAGCGGATGGAACTACCGTAAAAAGCGTGGATATAGTCGATAAAGCGGGCGGCGACAACGATACCGTAACCGTAGATACGGAAGCGACTAGTGTTGCAAATACGAAAAATGTCAATGTCGCAAACGTAAATAACGGAAAAGTTAATCTCGCCGGTATAGAAAAAGTAGAAATCAAACCGGGCGCAGAGCTTAACGCAAAAGGCTTAGATACTCTAAACAAGAACCAGGATATCAAGGAGATTACGCTCGGCGGCGATCTTACTTTAAAGAGTGCGAACGGCGGTAATATCGATCTTGGCAAAGTAAAAGACGGCGGTCATAATCTCAATGTCGATGTAACTAATAACGCAAAATCCGATACTATCAAATTCGGCACTGAAATAGCCGGAGACAAGCTAAATATAAACGGCTTTGAGCAGACGCAAGATAAAGTGGATTTTAGCGCATTGGGAGCTACCGAGAAAGGCGTAAATAAGGTCGCGTCAGATGCAGGGAAAGAGTTAGAAAACGGTAAAATTTATACTACCGATGTAGCCGGCGATATTGCAGGTAAAAACTACGGGGGAGCTGATTTTGGCGAGTTGTTCGGCGACGGCAAGGCGTTTAAAACAGCTGCCGCCGCAGAAGGAAAATCCATAGTAGCCGTCAAAGGAAACGACGTCACCAAGGTATATCAAGTAAATGATGCAGATAAGAATGGCACGATAGATGCCGGCGAAGTGAAGTTGGTAGGCACCTTTAATAGCGGTGTTGCGTTAGAAGACGCCAACATAGCTTAGCGGTATTGAGCCCGATTTGCGAGTGCGTAGTCGCCGTCTCTTGGATCGTGATGCCAGCACGGCTTAGCAGTGCCGAGCATAGTAACTTAGCTTGGAAGTGGTCGAGCTTAGTTTAGCGGTGTTGAGCATAGCAGCGTCGAGCTTGGCGACGCCAATATCGCTTAGCGGTGTCAAGCTTGGCGACTCCGACGTCGCTTAAATTTTTTAGTCCGTCGTCTTTTGGCGGCGGACTTTTTAAATATCCTTAAATTTAACCTCAAAATTTAATAAAAATGAGACAGAGATTAGAGTGCTTAAGGCTTTTAAATACCCTTAAATTTAACCAAATCCCAAAGATAAATTTGCCGTCAAATCTATCCCGCCGATTAAATTTAACCTAATCGGATAAAATCCCGAAATTCGTCGGCGAGTTGGGCTATCGACCCGCTTTTTAAGTTAAATTTTATCCGCTTTTATTTGTGCGGATCGCGACAAAGGATTTTTACGGCGTTTCAAATTTCGCTCGCTTGCAAATTCGTCAAATTCTGCGAAAACTCGTTTGCGAAATTTATTTTACCCTGCGGGGGCTATGCCGGCCGAATTTAAACGATAGTCGCCGACTGCATCAGCGCGGACAACGCCGAGACGGCGGGATCTGTGCTAGCTGAATTTAAAACGGGAAAGCTGAAATTTAAACCGTAAAATCAGCCTCGAATTTGAACCAAAATCGAAATTTATCTAGCGACTGCAAGCGTTTATTTCGTAGCTGCTCTTTTGGGGTCTGGGTCGTGTCCGCATTTCATCGCCAGCCGCACGCCGCACCCACACTCCTTGGGCGGACAAAATTTGCACTTGCGCCGCACCCACTTTAAATCACTTTAAAGCTCAAATTGGCACCAAATTAAATTTGCACTTGCGCAGCACACTAAAGCTCCGCACGTCGCCGCCCGCACAAGCCTCGGTGGCCAAAATTTACACTCACGCCGCGCACGTCTCAAATCGTTTTAAAGCTCGAGTTTGCACCAAGTTAAATGCACACCAAAGCCCAAGCCCCATATGCCGCACTCGCGGCTTTGGTAGAGTTTTTGAGGCGTGGTTATCGCAGCCGAGCGACGTCAGCTATACGCGCACGTATAGCTGCTCTTTTGGAGTCTGGGTCGCGTCCGTATTTCATCAAGCCGAGCGCCAAAGCCTAAGCCTTGCACGCCAAAACCCCATACGCCGTCGTCCGCACAAGCTTCGGTGGCCTAAATTTACGCTCGCACCGTGCAACCGCGCTGAAATTTGCGTCCATATCCGAAAAGCGCAAATTTGCACCAAGTTAAATTTGAGCTCGAGCCACGAGCCAAAACCCAAGCCCCACACGACGCCGACGTCGGCCGTTGCGTTTTAAAGAAACTCGCCGAGGCGCTTTTGGCCTAATCTCAAAATATCTTTTTTTGAATTTAGGGTGCGGCATAGGCGTATTTCGGCCAAATTTTTGTTTAAAATTTATCTGCTTTTTCATTTTAACGATGTAAAATCGTATTTAAAATTTAAGGCTAAAAATGAACGCACTTCTCGTCGCCGAATACATCGGCATCGCCTCGGCAGCTACGAGCGGATTTATCTTTGCGGTCAAGCGCGACTGCGACTGGCTGGGCATTTTCATCGCATCGCTGCTGACTGCGCTTGGAGGCGGATTTATGCGCGACGCCATCGTCTCGCGTCCGCCGTATTCTTTTACAAACTACGCTCCCGGCGTCATCGTGATGGCGATGCTCTTTTTTTCCGCATTTTTTCGTTTGCACAAGCGAAGCGACATCGAGAAAAAGTTTTTATTTGTCACTACCGACGCCGTGGACCTGGTGAGCTTTTCTATCGTCGGGGCGATCGTGGCGTTGCAGTTTGGCTACAACGTTTTCGGCGTCGTGCTGCTCGCGCTTTGCAACGGCGTGGGCGGAGGTATGATGCGCGACGTGCTGTTTAACGAAATCCCCTGGTGCCTAAAAACCGGGCTTTACGCGACGGTGAGCATCGTCGTGGGGCTGCTGTATTTCGCGATGGACTATGCGGGGCTCACGAACGTATTTTGGGTGATGGGGCTTTTCGCGTTTGGCGTCGTGTTTAGGCTGGCAGCGTATTATCTAGGCTGGAGCTTGCCGAAGCTGCAGAAGTGAAATTTGCTCTATTTCGCAGTCGCAACGGCGCTTGAAATTTGAGAAATCGACCGCATTTACTTAGATAGCAAAAACAGCTAAATAGCGCGTAAAATTTGAAAATTTAACACCGCTTTCGTCTGGGGGCGGTAAAATTCGTTAATTTAAGATTTTAGATGAAGCGTATATCTAACGCCCCAAATTTGCGGTATTTTTTACCTGCCCGCTAAAAATATTTTTCATCCGTTGGCTTTTGTGCGGTGAAAATTATTCGCTGTTTTTGTTTATCGGCCGCGTAAAATTTGAAAATTTAACGCCGCTTTCGCTTGGGGGCGGTAAAATTCGTTAATTTAAATTTGAGATTTTTAATAGACCGGCTAAAATTTCATTTTACGACTCGAGCGGCGAAATTTAACGTCCCAAATTTTTAAATAAATTTACGCTTTACGGCGGGGCGTTTTTGATATTATCGTCGTATTTGACCCGCTGCGGCGGCCGCGGCGGAAAATATTTTGCCGGATTCGTCATCAAAACGAGGGCTTGCATCAGTTTTTTGCCGAGCGGGAACGACCGCGCGCTTTGACTTCATCTTGAGGCAAGGGGTGCGCATTGGTTTATTTACGGCGATTTTGTAAATTTTACGGTTGATACGGATAAATTTTAAGTTAAATTTGAAAGGCTTAATCCGCTTTTTGCAGTATCGCCGCGGCGATCGCAAAGCCGCCGTCGTGGCTGATGGTGATTTGCGCGTCTTTTAGGTTAAAATTTTTGATGATTTTTTCTGAAAATTTTACTTTTGGCGCATTTTTGTCGTCTTTGTAAATTTGAGCGTCAAAGAACGAAAACTCCGCCGAGATCCCGCAGCCAAGAGCCTTGCTGATAGCCTCCTTAGCCGCGAAAAATCCCGCGATCGTAGCGTCCGTTTTTGCGATCTTTATCTCGTCATCGCTCAAAAAATATCTCAAAAACTCCTCGCCTCGCCGCTGTTTGAGCTTTGAGATACGCGAGATCGCTACGATGTCTATGCCGATCATTGCACCACAAAGTCGGTAAAGTAAATGTTTTTTATATGGCCGTCGGCTAAAACCTCGTTTAGACGATCGACTATCTCGTCTTTTAGGCGATTTTTGCCTTTTTGAGTGCTGACTTCTTCATATGTTTTAGACGAGAGCGTCGATACGATGATATCCCTGACAAGCGGCTTTTTCTTGTCTATTTCGGACGTGAGCGACTCGGCGCTAAGCTCTAAATCGACCTTTGTTTTTAGGTATCTCGAGCCGCTATCGCTAAGTAAATTTACTATAAACTGATCTAGCGGATAAATCGGCCCCATATTGATGTAGTCGCTCGAGCGCTTGCCCATCGTGTTTTTGGACATCGGAGTTTGGACTTGTTCGGTTTGCGAATGCATCGCTTGAGCCTGCATAGCATCGTCATTACCGCTCATTAGCAAAAACGCAAGCAACCCCCCGACCACCAAAAGCAATATCAAAATAACGATAATTATGATTAGAACTAAGCTGCCGCCTTTTTTACCTTGTGCCTCTTCAGCCATCTGCTCTCCTTAAAATTTTAGATATAATTATATCTTAAATTTTTGAAAAACGAGAAAGCAATGATACATAAAACTAACGCAGCGAGGTTTCTGGACGGCAAAAATACCCCTTACGAACTGGTAGAATACGAAGCGGATGAGAGCGATCTCGGCGCCGTTCACGTGGCTGCCGTTTGCGGCGAAGAGATAGAAAAGATATATAAAACCATCGTCTGCGAATGTGAGCCCAAAGGCTATATCGTAGTGTGCATACAGGGCGATCTGAGCTTAAATTTAAAGGCTTTGGCCAGACTTAGCGGACACGAAAAATGCGAGCTTTTAAACTTAAAAAAACTTGAAAAAGTGACAGGCTACATCAGAGGCGGTTGCTCGCCGATAGCTATGAAAAAAGCCTACGAGACCTTTTTTGACGAGAGAATTTTGAAGCAGGAGTATGTCTATGTGAGCGCGGGCGTGCGCGGAAAACAGATCAAGATAGCGCCCCGAAGTCTGATAGAGGTTACCCAAGCAAAGCTCGGCGACGTCGCCGTTTAGCGAAATTTAACCCAAAAATGTTAAAATACGCCGTCTTAAAATAAAATAAATTTAAAAAGGTAAAATTTGTGATAGATGAAATTTTTAGAGAATACGATATACGCGGGGTTTTTGAGCGCGATCTAAACGAAGCTAGCGTCAAGGCGATCGGGCTAAATTTAGGGCGCGAGATGCTGCGCAGAGGCGCTAAAAACGTTAGCGTCGGCTTTGATGCGAGACTAAGCGCGGGAGAGATTTTCAACCGGCTGGTTAGCGGGCTAAATTTATCCGGGATCAAAGTCTATGATATCGGCTTGCTGCCGACGCCGATCGGGTATTTTAGCGTGTTTGCGGATAAATTTGACGCAAATATAATGATAACGGGCTCTCATAATCCAAAAGAATACAACGGCTTTAAAATCACGATTTTTAAGGATAGCTACTTCGGCGAGGATTTGCAAAAGCTAAAAACCGCCGTACTGGATGATATCGCGGCAAAAACGCAAATCCCCGATGATTTTAGGGCCGAAAAATTCGACGTCGCGACGCCTTATAAAAATTTCCTCATAGAGCAGTTTGCGCATTTAAAAGCCTTACCGCTTAAAATCGTCATCGACTGCGCAAACGGAGCGGTCGGCGCGGTGCTACCTGAAATTTGCGAGGCGTTAAAATTAAACGCTCAAATTTTATATCCCCGACCCGACGGCAACTTCCCAAACCATCACCCCGACCCTAGCGAGGAGAAAAATTTAAGCGATTTAAAAGCCGCGCTAAAGGGCGAATTCGACATTGGATTTGGTTTTGACGGCGACGGAGATCGCATCGCGGTGCTCACCAAAAAACGCAATATCAAAGGCGACGAGCTAGCCTACCTATATAGCCTCGCGATGAAAAATCCGCGCGTGCTGGGCGAGGTCAAATGCTCGCAAAATATGTATGACGAGATCGACGCTCACGGCGGCAAAAGCTTTATGGGCAAGACCGGCCACAGCAATATCAAAAAGGCGATGAAGGAGCTAAATATCGATATGGCGGCCGAGGTGAGCGGGCATATTTTCTTTAAGGAGCGGTATTTCGGCTTTGACGATGCGATCTACGCGATGTTTCGCGCGCTAGAGCTGGTTGCAAAGGGCTTTAGCCTAGATGGCGAGCTGGGTAAGCTGCCAAAGGTCTTTAGCACCGATGAAATCAAGGTAAAAACGACCGATACGCAAAAATTTAAGCTGGTGGCAAAGCTAAAAGAGGTTTTGGTTGAAATTTACGAAAAAGGCGACGCGCAAAATTTGCTAGCAGGCCTGGGTAAGATAGCCCAGATCATCGACATAGACGGCGTTAGAGTGAAGTTTGAGGACGGCAGCTGGGCGCTAGTGCGAGCCTCAAACACGACGCCCGTTATCGTCACGAGATTTGAAACCAAGGATCAAAATTTGCTTGCAAGACTCCAAGAAACCTTTTTAAATTTGGTCGAAAATTTAAAGCAAAAGGCGTAAAAATGACAAATGTTATACTCTGCGGAGGTTCGGGCACTAGGCTTTGGCCGCTATCTCGCACGCTGATGCCAAAACAGTTTATCAGGCTTTTTAACGCCAAATCGCTCTTTGATCTCACGCTTAGACGCAACGTCCATGCGCAAAAAACGATCATCGTTTGCAACGAGGCGCACTATTTTTTGGCGCTTGACGAGTGCGGAGGCAAAAAAATAGATAAATTTATCCTCGAGCCTTTCGGCAAAAACACCGCCGCAGCGATCACTTTTGCCGCGCTTTGCTGCGACGAGGACGAGATTTTGCTCATCACTCCGAGCGATCATTTGATCGAGGACGAGGCTGAATACAAAAAGGCTCTTTTGATCGCGCAAAGCTATGCAAATCAGGATTTTTTGGTGACGTTTGGCATAAAGCCCAGCGAGCCAAATACCGGCTACGGCTACATCAAGGCCGATAAAAACGGCGATGTGGAGCGATTTATAGAAAAGCCCAACCTCGAAACGGCGGTTAAATTTATAAAAGAGGGCGAGTATTATTTTAACAGCGGGATGTTTTGCTTTAAGGCGGGCGTGTTTTTAAACGAGATGAAAAAATATGCACCAAGCATCGTAAAAGACGTGACAGCGGCGATAGAGGGCTCGGTAAATGAGCTCAATCTGCTAAAAATAAGTCCGAATTTTATGGATAAGATCGAGGACATCAGCATCGACTACGCGCTGATGCAAAAAAGCCTAAATATCAAAATGGTACCGCTGGATGCCGGTTGGAGCGATATGGGCAGCTTTGACGAGCTTAGTAAAAAGATGAAAAGCGACGGCGAACCGCTGCAAATAGACGCTAGTGAAAATTTCGTCATCGCAAAAAAGCCGACCGCGCTCGTGGATGTGCAAAATTTGCTCGTCGTCGATACCGAAGATGCGCTTTTGATCGCTAAAAAAGGCAGCTCGCAAAAAGTGAAAGAGGTTTATAAACATTTTTCAAACTCTTTGCCCGAAATTTGCGAGGCGCACACGAGCGTATATCGTCCGTGGGGCAGCTACGAGGTGTTGGGCGAGGGCAACGGCTATAAGATGAAAAAGATAATAGTAAAACCCGGCAAGAGGCTGAGCCTGCAAAAGCATTTCAAACGAAACGAGCATTGGATAGTCGTCGAGGGCGAAGCGCTGGTAACGATAGATAGCGATAAAACGCCGCTAAAGCAAAATGAGTCCATTTATATAAAAAAAGAGCAAACTCACCGTCTCGAAAATACTGCAAATACCGATCTCATCGTCATCGAAGTGCAAACCGGCGAATATCTGGGCGAGGATGATATCGTGCGCATCAGTGACGATTATGATAGAAAATAACAGGCGTCGCGGATGAAAAAAGCCCTGGTTTGCGATTGGCTGGAAACCTATGCCGGAGCCGAGCGCTGCGTGCAGAGCTTTACGGATATTTGGGATGATTTTGAGATTTTTAGCCTCGTAGATCACCTTAAATTTGACGATAGGCAAAAGATTTTAAAGGGCAAATTCGCTCACGTTAGCTTTATACAAAATTTACCTTTCGCTAAGAGCAAATTTAGAAGCTATCTGCCGCTTTTTCCGCTGGCGATCGAGCGGTTTGATCTGAGCGAATTCGACCTTGTGCTATCTAGCTCGCATGCCGTGGCAAAGGGCGCGCTGACGCACTCGCGCCAACTTCACGTAAGCTACGTCCACACGCCGATGCGCTACGCTTGGGATATGTATTTTGACTATCTGCGTCAAAGCGGACTAGAGCGCGGGCTAAAATCGATGCTCGTTAGATATTTTTTGCATAAAATTCGCCTTTGGGACGTCGCCGCGGCAAACAGAGCCGACGTTTACGTCGCAAACTCAAATTTTATCGCGCGCCGCATACGTAAAATTTACGGCAAGGACGCAGCCGTGATCTACCCGCCCGTCGATACCGCGAATTTTAAATTTAATGAAAACAAAGAGGATTTTTACGTTACGGTCTCAAGGATGGTGCCTTATAAAAAGATCGACTTAATCGTGCGCGCCTTTAACGAAAACGGCAAAAAGCTAGTCGTGGTAGGGGACGGCGAGCAGATGAGGGAAATCAAAAATATCGCAAAAAGCAACGTCGAAATTTTGGGTTTTCAGGGCGCGCGCGAAACCGCGGAGCTGATGGGCAAGGCAAAAGCCTTCGTCTTTGCGGCCGTGGAGGACTTTGGCATCGCGCCGGTGGAGGCTCAGGCCTGTGGGACGCCCGTCGTCTGCCTAGGCGAGGGCGGAGCGAAAGAGAGCGTGATAGAGGGCGTTACGGGCGTTTATTTTAGCGAGCAAAACGAAGCTAGCCTAAACGAAGCGGTGACGAAATTTGAAAAAACGAGCGATAAATTCGATCCGCAAGCGATCAGGCAAAACGCGCTAAAATTTTCAAAAGAGCGCTTCGAGCGAGAGATAAAGCGGCTCGTAGAGGATAGCTACGAGAAATTTTTAGGAGGCGAGCTGTGAATCTGCGCTCTAAAATTTTGCTAAAAGCCGTGACCGACTACGCTATCGTCATTGCGGCCGCTCCTTTTTGGCTCGCGGTCGTAATGGTCGTGGCGGCCGTCATAAAGATAAACGAGCCCGGTGAGAGCGTATTTTTCAAACAAAAGCGCATAGGGCGATTCGGCAGGCCGTTTAACTGCTATAAATTTAGATCGATGCATAAAAATTGGCGTAAAATTTTAGACGACTATCTCGAGCGAAATCCCGCAGAAGTCCGACATTTCGCCAAATTTCACAAATACGAATTCGATCCGCGCATAACAAAAGTCGGCGGCTTTATCAGACGCACCTCGCTTGACGAATTGCCTCAGCTTTTTAACGTCCTTAGGCTCGAGATGAGCCTAGTCGGGCCGCGCCCGTATATGTTTTACGAAAAAAGACAAATCGGCAAAAATTTGGGCAAGATAACGAGAGTGCGACCGGGGCTTACCGGGCTTTGGCAGGTGAGCGGCAGAAATGAAATTTCATTTGACGACCGTGTTCAAATCGACTGCAAATACGTAGAAAATTTATCCGTTTGGGGCGATATCAAGATACTTTTTAAAACGATCGGCATCGTTTTAAATGGATAGTTTGTATAAAATTTAATCAAATTTGGGTAGAATATAGATAAAAATTTTAGGTTAATTATTGATAAGAAATGAAATAATAAATATTTATCAACTCGTAAAATTTGATCTAAAAAGCAGATACGCGAAAACGGGACTCGGTCAAATTTGGTATATCGTTTCGCCCGTTGTGATGCTTTTTATATACACCGTTATATTCTCCGATTTTATGAGCGCTAGGCTTGGTATCAGCGATCAGGCTTACTCTTACAGCATATACTTGATACCGGGGCTTTTTGCGTTTTCGGCTTTTAGTAGTGCGTTGGCTATAATGATAGAAACGCCCTTTGCAAAAGCCGGCATACTAAAAAAAGTAAGCACCCCGCTTTATGCGTTCGAGCTTAGCCCGCTCATCATCCAGTATATAATATTTGCGTTTTCTATGTTTATCGGCATTCTGTTTTTAGCTGCGGTCAAGGGGCTTAGCTTAAATTTGCTATTTCTCATTCCGCTTATGGCGCTTCAGTTTGTTTTTACCTTCGGGCTAGGGCTTTTATTTTCCGTGTTTTCGGTATTTTTTAGAGATATCAAAGAGGTCGTTCCGATAGTTTTACAGCTACTTTTTTGGGCCACGCCGATAGTCTATCCAGCCGAGATTATGGAAAAAAAGGCGCCTATTTTGCTTGATATAAATCCGCTTTATTATTTTATAAAACCGTATCAAAATATATTTTTATTTGACGAGTTTAAAATTTCGGATTTTATCGCTCCGTTTTTTGCGGCATCGGTTGCTTTTTTGCTGGGATTTTACTTTTATAAAAAGCTTATAAGCGCCGTTAAGGACGTCTTGTGAGCGTAGTTTTAAGCGTAAAAAATATAAGCAAGGAATTTAAAGTTTATGAACGTGAAAGCGACCGCTTAAAAGAGATATTTTTCGGTAAAAAATCTCACAAAAGCTTTTTTGCGAACCGCGACATCGGCTTTGATCTAAGAAGCGGCGAGAGCCTGGGCATCATCGGGCTTAACGGCGCAGGCAAATCTACGCTTTTAAAGATAATCAGCGGCGTTTTGACGCCAAGCTCGGGCACGGTCGAGAAAACGGGCAAAATCGCCGCGATTTTGGAGCTTGGAGCAGGCTTTAACTACGATCTAAACGGCATAGAAAATATCTATTTTAACGGCTATTTGCTCGGTATGGATAGAGCCTATATCGATGCGAATTTGCAAAACATCATCGAATTTAGCGAGCTAAAAGATTTTATAAATTTGCCCATAAGCACATACTCCTCCGGTATGGTCGTGCGGCTTGCTTTTTCCATCGCTATTTTTTCGGACGCGTCCATATTTATCATCGACGAGGCGCTGTCCGTGGGCGACGCGCACTTCTCGCAAAAATGCGTCAAAAAGCTAAAAGAGATAAAGCAGCTGGGCAAAAGCGTGATCTTCGTCTCGCACGATCTAAACGCGCTTAAATTGCTTTGCGACCGTATAATACTTTTAAAAACGGGCAGGATAGTCCAGGACGGCAATCCTTCCGACGTGCTCGATACTTATAACTATCTGATTTCCGAGATATCAAAAGAGGACGAAGAGATCAAGATTTCTGAAAATAACTACGGCACGAAAGAGGTTGAAATTTTAGAAATTTCGATGCAAAAGGATAGCGTGCAAACCGCGACCGTAAGCTGCGGCGACGAGGTAAAATTTAGCGTCAAGCTTCTGTCTGATTTAGATAGCGATAACGCATCGATCGGGATTTTGATAAAAGATAAATTCGGACAGGACGTCTACGGCACGAATACTGGTTTGCTAGGCGCGAAATACGCGTTTAAAAAGGGCGAAATTTACAATGTCGATTTTAAAGTGCGTCTAAATATCGGCGTGGGATTATACACCTTGACCGTCGCCGTTCATCCTGACGAAACGCACATAAACGAGTGCTATCACTGGATAGATAACGCTTTAAATTTCGAGGTTATAAGCGGGGAGAAAAAGGAATTTGTCGGGCTTTGCAGGCTTGAACCGATAGTGGAGATAAAAAATGAACGATGATTTTTACGTGGCGTTTGAGGAAAAATTTAGAGGTAGCGAAGAGCTCATAAAAGAGAGGCAGAAAAAATATCTAAAATTTATTAATCCTCTAAAAATTTTAAAAGACGAAGTAAAAGCCCTGGATATCGGCTGCGGACGCGGCGAATGGATAAGCTTGCTAAACGAAAACGGCTTTAACGCTCGCGGCATCGACGTAAACGAAAGTATGGTCAGGTTAGCCTCGCAAAAGGGGCTAAACGCAGCGGTAAACGACGCTTTGGGCGAACTAAGAAGCTTAGACGAAAACAGCATTGATATCATAACCGCTTTTCAAGTCGTGGAGCATATCAAATTTGACGACGTGCTAGAGCTCATCAAGGAAGCCAAAAGGGTTTTGGCTCCATGCGGTATCTTGATCCTCGAGACGCCAAATCCAGAAAATATAATGGTCGGCACGCAGTGGTTTTATCTCGACGCTACGCATAAAAATCCTATCCCTTGCGAACTTTTGTCGTTTGCTACGCATTATTACGGGCTGGAGCGAAATTTTATCTTTAAAACCAACGAAAAATCGCCGTCCGAATACGAGCGCGATATGGGGCTCTTTGACGTATTTGAGGGGGTGAGCCCCGACTACTCCGTAATAGCGCAAAAAAATGGGGATCAAAGCGAGCTGTTTGACGAGGCTTTTGCGGTGATGCCGGGAGTAAATTTGGCTCAAATTTCGGCAAGTTACAATAATAAATTTGATAAATTAAAACAGCAAATAGACGGCGTCTTAAATGCCTATATAAAGCGCTATGAGGCGGCTCAAAACGAGCTAAACGATATGCTAAACAGTAAATCGTGGCGCATAACAAAGCCGCTTCGAGTTTCTATGAAAATAGCTAAAAAAATAGTCGGCAGGCTAAAAAGATACGCCCGCAAATCAAAAATTTTAATGAGTAAAGAGATGATAATAAACGAACAAGCAAAGACGCTCACGAAAAAAGAGCTGCAAATTTATAATCTTTTAAAAAAGGACTGAGATGGGTTGCGTTTTAGTCGATTTGGGCTTTTTGAGCGACATAGATACTGCTAAATTTGAAGGTTTTAACGAGCGCGAGATAGAGTTTTTGATAAACGCGAACAAAGACGTAAATACGCTAAATTTGAGAAAAAAACTCGGCAAATTTAAATGCTATATTTTTGAGCCGACCCTTTATATCGGCGATCAAAACGAGATAAAAAAGCTAAAGCGGTATTTTTTGAAAAATACCAATTCCGATTTTATCGTTTCTTATGGCGAATTTGAAAAATTTAAAATCCCCGAAAGCGAGCCCGAAAAGATAAGCGATAAAAAGCCGAACTTGGCCTTTTTTTCACCGCTACCGAACGAAAAAACCGGCGTTAGCTTGTATTCAAAAGAGCTCTTAGATGAGCTTGGCGCGTATTACGAGATAACCGTTTTTGTCGAAAACGCGGCAAATGTAGATGCCGAATTAAAGCAAATTTACGATATAAAAGAGGCGAAGGCTTTTTTGGAGGATCCGCATAAATTTGAGCGCATAATATATCAAATGGGCGGTTCGCACTATCATCTTTATATGTATGAGATTTTGAAAAAATTCGAAGGCGTCGTCGTTTTTCACGATTTTTATATGTCGCAGCTTATTTACACGCAGGACGCTTATTATCACTCCATATTTTACGACGAGCTTTACTATTCGCACGGATACGAAGCGCTTAGCTTTTTTAAAGAAAACGGACTTGAAAAAACGGTGCTAAAATATCCCGCAAACAAAGCCCTGATAGACGCGTCGCTGGGCGTTATCGCTCATTCAAACGAGCCTCAAAGGATATTTGACGAGCTTTGCGGAGGCGAAAACGGTATATTTGAAGTCATCCCGCTACTTAGAAAACCGGCTCAAATTTTGCCTAAAAACGAATGCAAAAATAGGCTAAATTTACCCGCAGATAAGCTTGTTATTTGCACGTTTGGCTACGTTGGCTCCACCAAGCTTACGCTTGATATCGTAAGGGCGTTTAAGCAGACCTTGGCAAATGCCAAAAACGAGGCGATTTTGGTCATAGTCGGCGACAGCACGAGTATGGAGTATATCTCGCTCATAAAGCGCTACATAAAAGAGCACGATCTGCAAGAGCGCGTAAAAATCACGGGTTGGACAAACGATGATAGCTACAAAGAGTATCTAAACGCTTGCGATATAGCCGTGCAGTTAAGGGCGGACTCCAGAGGCGAGACGTCGGCTGCGGTTTTGGACTGTTTTAACTACGCTTTGCCCGTTATCGTAAATAAGCACGGCTCTATGAGGGATTTGTCGCAAGATTGCGTGCGCTTTGTCGAGGATAAATTTAGCTCGCAAGAGCTCTCAACCGCTATAGACGAGCTTTGCGGCGATATGTTTTTAAGAGAAAAAATAGCCAAAAACGCTAAAGATCATCTGGATAAATTTCACAATCCTAAATTTTGCGCCGAGAAATATTTTAAATTTATAGAAAAAATTTACGCCAAAAAGCCGCTACTAAGAGAAATTTTGCCCGATTTTAAAGAATCCAAAAGCGATATCATCTCTCTTTCAAAATCCATAGCTTCGCTAAAACCGCCGCTTCTTAAAAAAAATAAAATTTTCGTCGATATAACCGAAATTTACGTAAAGGACATAAAAACAGGCATCCAGCGCGTAGTTAGAGCTCAACTTTTGCAGCTTTTGCAAATGCGAAATTTAGCCTACCAAATAGAGCCGATATATTACGACGATCTGCGCTCTACGTATTTTTGCGCTAAAGATTTTATGAGGGATCTATACGGACTAAAAGAGTGGAACGCCGTAAATGAAGCGACCGATATGAGCGAAGGGGATATATTTTACGGACTTGATTATATGCCTATCGGCGCGGTAAATGCATACAAAAACGGCGTTTATCAAAGGCTTCGCGCGAAGGGCGTCAAGCTGTTTTTTGTTATTTACGATCTTATCCCGATTTTGTATCCGCAGTTTGTGCCCTCCGTCTCTCCGGGCAATCACGATCGCTGGGCGAAAGCCGTTATAAGCGTAGCGGACGGTCTTGCATGCATATCGGATGCCGTCGTGGATGATGTAAAAGAGTATATCGCTAAAAATGATCTGCTAATTCCGCCAATCATAAAAAGTATGAAGCTTGGCTGCGATATAAAAGCAACCGCGCCAAGCTACGGGCTCGATAAAGCCTCGCTTGAAATTTTAGATAAAATTCGCTCCAAACCGACCTTTATAATGGTCGGAACGCTTGAGCCCAGAAAGGGTCACGATGCGGCTATAATGGCGTTCGAGACGCTATGGCGAAAGGGGCTTGATATAAATTTGGTCATCGCGGGCAAGATCGGCTGGATGGTCGATGAGCTTTACGAAAAGATAAAAAAACACGAGGAAAACGGCAAAAGGCTTATTTATCTAAATTTCGTCAGCGACGAGCTTTTGGATGAAATTTATAAAAACTCGAGCTGCCTTATCGCCGCAAGTAGAGCCGAGGGATTTGGCCTGCCGCTCGTTGAAGCCGCTATCCACAAGATCCCGATAATAGCACGCGAGCTTAACGTGTTTAAAGAGGTTTCAAACGGCTCGGCGACGTTTTTTAAGGATGACGATGATCTAGCGGGCGTTATAGAGAGGTGGCTCGGGGATTTTAAAGAGGACAAACACATCAAATCACACCTGATAGAGCTTGTGTCGTGGCGACAAAGCACCGAGCAGGCTTATCAAATTTTAACAGGAGAATTATAATGAAAAAAGCGTTAATCACGGGCATTACAGGGCAAGACGGAGCCTATTTGGCGAAGTATCTGCTGGAGCTGGGCTATAAAGTTTACGGCACGTGCAGGCGAACGGCGAGCCTAAATTTGTGGCGTTTAAACGAGCTTGAAGTCGCGCAAAACGAAAATTTGCAAATTTTAGAGATGGATCTAACCGATCCTTTTAACATCCTAAGCGTCGTCTCCGAGGTTAGACCGGACGAAATCTATAACCTTGCCGCGCAAAGCTTTGTCGGAGTTAGCTTCAAAGAGCCTTTTCACACGGCAAACGCTACCGGCATAGGCGTGCTAAATTTACTCGAAGCCGTGCGCATCGTGGATAAAAATATCAAATTTTATCAAGCCAGCACCTCGGAGATGTTCGGCAAGGTGCAAGCTATCCCGCAGAGCGAGGATACGCCGTTTTATCCGCGCTCGCCTTATGGCGTAGCTAAGCTTTACGGGCATTTTATCACGGTAAATTACCGCGAGAGTTACGAAATTTTCGGCTCGAGCGGCATACTGTTTAACCACGAAAGTCCTTTGCGAGGCCTTGAGTTCGTTACGAGAAAAATCACAAACACCGCCGCAAAGATCGCGCTGAAAAAAGCCGAGGTTTTAAAGCTGGGAAATATGGACGCCAAGCGCGACTGGGGCTACGCCTACGAATACGTCCAAGGTATGCACGCGATCTTGCAGCACGATAGGCCCGATACCTTCGTGCTAGCTACGGGCGAAACGACGACGGTTCGCGACTTTGTGAGACTTAGCTTCGAGGCGCTTGATATCGAGCTGAAATTTGAAGGCGAGGGCCAAAATGAGGTCGCGCGCGATAAAAACGGCAAAATTTTAGTCCGCGTCGATCCGCAGTTTTATCGTCCCGCCGAGGTCGATCTGCTCATCGGTGATGCAAGTAAGGCTAAAAAAGAGCTTGGCTGGCAGGCGAAAACGGGCGTCAAAGAGCTTTGCGCTATGATGGTTAAGGCCGATCTTAAAAAAATAGAGCGCGGCTTTGAGTTCTAAGGTTTTCGTAACGGGCGCGGAAGGCTTTAGCGGTAGGTATTTGTGCGCGCATCTAAAAAATTTAGGCTACGAAGTCTTTGAGGCTACGACGCAAAACTGCGATATCTGCGATATAAAAAGCGTAAAAGACGCCTTCAAATTTGATCCTGATTTCGTGATCCATCTGGCCGGTATTTCTTTTGCGCCAAGCGATGCTGAGCTTATTTTTAAGGTAAATTTTGCAGGCAGCAAAAACCTGCTCGATGCGCTTAGCGAGCAAAGAAAAAAGCCAAAAAGAGTGATTTTGGCAAGCTCGGCTTCGGTTTACGGTGCGCAAGAAGCAGGAGCCTTGTCCGAAAATTTGACGCCGCATCCACTATCTGCATATGCTAAAAGTAAATTGCAAATGGAAAATTTAGCAAAGGACTACGACCTTGATATCTTGATAACGCGCCCATTTAACTACACGGGAGCGGGGCAGGGTGTAAATTTTTTGATTCCTAAAATCGTATCGCATTTTAAGCGAAACGCTAGGGTCATAGAGCTTGGAAATTTAACCCCGAAGCGCGAATACAACAATGTTTTGGACGTGGTTAAAATTTACGAAAAGCTTTTAAATTTAAAAACCGGCGAAAGGATTTTTAATATCGGCTCGGGTAAAGGGCACGGCATAGGCGAAATTTTAGATTTTATGAGAGAAATTTCGGGGCGCGATATAAAAGTCGAGCAAAATCCCGCGTTTATGCGAGCGGACGAGCCCGAGGAAATAACGGCCGATACCGCGAGGCTTGAAGCAAACGGGCTAAATTTGTGCAAAACGCACATCAAACAAACGCTAAAATGGATGTATGAAAACGAGTAAAATTAAAAACTGCGCGCCAAAAAAAGAGGGCAGAGCTAAAATTTTAATCGACGCAAAGCCGCTCATTTCGCAGCTCACGGGCATCGGCAGATACGCTTACGAGATCGTAAAAAGGCTGGATAAGGATAAATTTGATCCATTTTATGACTACGGATTTGTTTCAAAGGAGCTGATTTTTAAGGGCTACGAGCAAAAAACTTCCCCTCTTGGCGCGTTTAAGAAAGTTTTATTAAAAAGCGTAAAGCGTTTTTTATCGACATTGCCCTTAGGCGTGAAGACGCGTTTTAGACTATTTTTAAAAAAGCTAAACGAGCGAAATTTTAAAGGGATGAAATTCGACCTTTATTTTCAGCCCAATTTCATCCCGCTTGATATCGAGGCGAGGTGCGTCGTGGTCTGCGTGCATGATTTTACTTTTATCAAATTTAGCGAATTTCATCCGAAAGATCGCATAGAGTTTTTTGAAAAAACCTTTATGCAAAATATTAAAAAAGCCACGCATATCGTCACGGGCTCAAATTTTACCAAAAACGAGATCGTGGAAATTCTAGGCTTTGACGAGAGTAAGATCAGCGTGATATACCACGGCTACGACGATAAAGTTTTTTATCCCAAGGACGACGCGCAAAAAGCGGCCGTAAAGGCTAAACTAAATTTGACGAAAGAATTTATACTTTTTGCGGGTTCTATCGAGCCTAGGAAAAATCTCGCTACGCTTATCAAGGCTTATAATCTGCTGCCAAGCGATTTGCAGGATAAATTCGACCTGGTTATCGTCGGCGCGAAAGGCTGGGAAAACTCGCAAATCCACGAGCTCATAAATCAAAACGAAAATATCAAATTTGCGGGTTTTGTCACGGACGAGGAGCTGGCGGCTCTTTATAGTTCGGCTAGCGTTTTTTCGTATCCGTCCGTTTATGAGGGCTTTGGCATCCCGCCGCTTGAGGCGATGGCCTGCGGATGCGCGGTAGTGCTATCAGATATCGAAGTTTTTAGAGAAATTTACGGCGAAGATGCTGTTTATTTTGATGCTTTAAACGAAGCGAGCCTAAAAGAAAAGCTTCAAATTTTACTTACCGATAAAAAGATGCGGGAAAATTTTGCGAGACTGGGACTTCGCCGCTGCAAAGATTTTTCTTGGGCGAAGTCCGCAAAAGCTCATAACGAGCTATTTTTAAAGCTGATTAGTTAAACGCGCTCTCAAGCTTGTTCATACTTTGCGTGTTTATGTCGTTTATCAGGCTCTCAAGCTCAAGATAGGCCAAAACCACGTTTCTGGCCGAAGCTATGAGCTCGTTTCTTATCTTGTGCACCCTGGCTCTGGCGTCAAGCAGATCGACCAGGTTTTTGAGCCCCTCTTCGTATCCTCGCTCTATCGAGCGCTCATAGACGTTTGCGTGCTCGAGCGATCTTACGTTTATGTCGTATTCTTGGATGTAGTTTTGAAAGTCGATGGCTGCTTGTCGTTGAGCGATATCGACGTTTTTTCTGACTTCGTTTTGTCTGGATATGCTAGCTTGTCTTAAAAACATACCTTCTTCTACCCGATAGCTCGTGTACCAGCTCGAAAATATCGGTATATTTAGGCGGATATTCGTCTCGACCCTGCGTTTTTTATCGCCGAAAGCCTTAGTGTCCTTGTAGCTGTTATTTGAGTAGCCTATTGAAAAATCAATGGTCGGCAGATGCTCGCTTTTGCGTTTAATGTGCTCTTTTTCGGCTATTTTCGTTAGTAGCGTGCTTTGCTTGTAGTCCAAATTTTGCTCTATATCGCTGTATTTTTTAAGATCGAGATTTTTGAAAAAATCAATATTTATATTCTCGAAATAATCCATCGTGTCGATATCTTGTCCGACTAATTTAAAAAGCGACATCTTGGCTATGTCTATATTTCTTTGGGCTTTGCTTACGCTTAGCATCGACTCGTCGTATCTTACCTTTGATTCGAGCATATCTATTTTATTTGTAAGCCCTAGCGAGAGCGAGCGCTCCATTTGCTCGAATTTAGCCTTATTTGCATCTTGATAGCTTAACGCCAGCTTTAAATTCGCATTCGCGTAAGCCAGCTCGAAATACGCCCTGGTTACTTTTTTAGCGAGGTCTTGCCTGCTGTGCTCGAGCTCGATTTGACCTCCTTGCATCCTTAGTTTCTCTTGTTGTCTTTGGTAGTATAAGGACGGCTGAAATATCGACTGCCTTACCGTAACGCCGTAGCTCGTGTAGCTTTCGTTCGAGTTTTTATTTTGTCTTTTGTATTTATCGCCGTGATAAGATATATCGCCGTTTATAGTAGGCAACAGTTGGGACAAGGTCTGATTATACCTTTGTTCTCCGGCCAAACTGTTATACATATAGTACTTATACTCTTCGTCGTTTCCTAGAGCCATATTATACGCTTCGGACAAGCTCGCGGACTGCGCGGATAAAAGTATCGGCGCAGCGAGTAAAGATAAAATTTTAATCTTCATTAAATGCCCTTTTAAACATATTCGTAAACGGATTTAGGATATAGCTTAGAACCGTTCTGTTTGACGTTTGCACCATTACCTCCGCAGGCATACCCGGAAGTAAGAAAAATTTGTTATTCTCAAGCTCTTTTACGCCTTTGTCGGTGAGCTTGACCTTTATCTCGTAAAATTGATGCCCGTTACCGTCCTGCAAGCTGTCGGCCGAGATATATACGACCTCTCCTTCTACGACATGGGCTTGCTGTAGCTCAAACGCGCTAAATCTAACGTCGGATAGCAGACCTATCGTGACCTTATCTATATCGGTCAAGTTCATCCTCGCCTCTACTATGTATTCCGTGCTGTCGGGCACGATATACATTATCGGATCGCCGGGCCTGATGACCCCTCCTACCGTATGAGCCGTCATACCCACGATCGTTCCGCTAACGGGAGCTCTCACCTCGGTTCTAGCGAGCTGATCGTTTAGGGCTATATATTTTGATCTGAGGGTGTTTATGGACTTCGTTACGCTTTCAAGCTGTTTTAGGACATCCTCTTTAAAAGCGCTCTCCCTTAAGATCATTTGAGATTTCGTTTCGGTTATTTGGACGTTTAGCCTGGCGATCTCCGCCGTATTAGAAGCTATCTCACCGTCGATGGCTATTTTTTCGCGCTTTAAGTCCCTTAGTCTTATCTTATCGCTTAGCTGCTCTTTATATAGTCTATCCCACTCTTTTGTCTCTTCGTCCAGCGACTCCACTCTTAGCTTCCTTGAAGATATTATGGCGTTTAGCCCGTCTATTTGCTTGTAGAGTTGAGATATGCGTTGATTTAGTATCTCTTTTTCATCGCTTAGTATTTTTCTTTGCTCGTTAAATATGCTTATTTGCGCTTCCGAAGCACGTTTAAAGCCTTTTAGTTTCTTTAGCTCGTCGCTAAATTTTATCTGCTCCTCATTATCTCTTTGCGCGATTAACCTAGCTTCCAAAACACTGTTTTGCAGGTAATCGGTTTGCGAAGCGTTAAGCTCGGCTTGGAGTTTGGAGTTTCTCATCTTTAAAAGTATGTCTCCTTCTTTTACCTTATAGCCGTCTTTTACGTAAATTTCATCCACGACGCCGCCTTCTAGGTGCTGCACGACCTTTTTATCGTTTATTACGCTTACTTTTCCGACCGCTACGGCGCCGCTCTTAAGCGGAGCGAAAGCCGCCCAGCCGCCGAAAACCCCGACCAATATAAAAATGGTTAGTAAGCCAAACCTTATCGTTCCTTTTTCGTCAGACAATATCATTCTTTTTCCTCTGTTATCTTTTGTTTAGCCTGCTGCTCTACCGCTTGGTTTTGATTTTTGGTAAGCTCGTGCAAGACGGCGTCTCTTAGTCCGAAATATATAAGTCTGCCGGCGGTTAGAACCGCTATCTTATCGACTATACCTAGTATATTTAGCTTATGCGTTATCAATATGATAGTCGCTTTGCCTTTCATATTCAGCAAGGCTTGATGCAGCGCCCTTTCTCCCGCTTCGTCGAGGCTGGCGTTCGGTTCGTCCAGTACTATTATCCTAGGCGATTTATAAAACGCTCTTGCTAAAGCTATCCTTTGCCTTTGTCCGCCGCTCAGGCTTGAGCCGCCTATGCCTATCCTGGTATCGTAGCCTTCGGGTAAATTTAATATCATTTCGTGCACGTTGGCTAGCTTTGCCGCTTTTATTATCTCCTCGGAGTCTAGTTCGCCAAATCTCGCTATATTTTCAGCCACCGTTCCTTCGAAAAGCTCAACGTCTTGCGGCAAGTATCCTATAAATTCTCCGAGATGATCGCTATCGTATTGATTTATATCCGCGCCGTCCACTCTTACTACACCCTTAAACAAAGGCCACACTCCGAGCACCGCTCTGGCAAACGAGCTCTTGCCTGCCGCGCTCGGCCCTATTATAGCGCACATATCTCCCGCGTTTAGGCTTAGCGTTACGTCCGCTAGCGACAAGGTTTTTGCGTTAGGCGGTAGCAATGATACGCCCTGACATTCTATATGTCCTACGGGATCGGGTAGCTTTATCCTATCGGTCTGAACCGGAAATTCGTCTAAAAATCTATCCAGCCTTTGGTAGCTCTCTTTCGCGCCTTTATAGTTTTTCCAGCTGGCTATCAAGATATCAAGCGGAGCCAGCGCTCTACCCATGATGATAGAGCCCGCGATCATCATTCCCGGAGTTAGCTCCATCTTTACGACCAAATACGCGCCAAGACCCAGCATCAAGGACTGAAACGTGACGCGCGCCGTTTTACTTATGTTCGCATAGATTCCCGCTTTTGAGCTTGCGTCCGAATGTGAATTTAAAAACTCGTCGTGTTTTTTCTCCCAAATTTTTCTCAAATTTGCATTCATTCCCATAGCTTGTATGACTTCGGAGTTTTTTAGATTGGCATCCACGAAGCGCATCTCTCTTCTATAACTATCGTTCGAGTTTTTAAGTCCCTCTTTCGTCGCGTTTTCATTTAAAAGCGCGAGAATAAAAAGACAGATCGCCGCAAATACGCTAAACCAGCCGTAATACGGGTGAAATAAAAACAGTATCGCGATATATATCGGCAGCCACGGAGCGTCTAAAAATGCAAAAACTCCGTTTCCGCTGAGGTATTGTTTGAGCGTATTTATGTCGCTCATCGCTTGCGAAGTCGTTCTTGACGGGTTTCCGGCAGCTAGTTTAAATATCGCGTCATAGACTCTGCCTGATAAATTTTGATCCATCTGGTTAGCGAATATTATAAGCACTCGCGATCTAAGTATTTCAAAAGCTCCCATCGTTACAAACAAAAACACCACTATCAAAGTAAGCATAGTAAGCGTATCGAGGCTTCTTGAGGTTACCACGCGGCCGTAAAGCTGGAGCATATATAAAGGCGGAGTGAGCATCAGTAAATTTACGAATGCGCTGAAGATGCCCGCATATACCAGACATTTTTTAGATTTTCTAAGTATGTTTTTTAGTTCGTTTTCTTTTTTAGTTATGCTCATTTTGAAAGTATCCTCGAAGCTAGAGTTTGGAAGTTGCCCAAACTGCTTAAATGTATGTTGATTAGATTCATATATCCGTTTCTAACAAACATCGCCAAAGTCTTATCGTCAAGTTCGTTTAACTTGCTCTTACTTACTATGGAAAAGCCTTTTATCAGCACATAGTTCTCCTCGCCCACTTTCAAATTTAGCTCCTTATCTACTAAAATTCCCGCCTTTTTTATCTCTTCCATCATCGCTTCGGTTTTTCTAAAGTCCGCGTCGTAGTTTTTTAGCGCCGATACTACTTTGTCCAGAAATTCGCTCTTGTTGCCCTCTTTATCAAAGAGTATCTCGCCTTCTTCGCCGCCTTTTCGGATATGATCCGAGTCCATATCGATACAAAGCACCCTTTTGCCGTTTGCGTTACCGAGTAAAAACGGATAGTTTTTTAGGCTCGCGGGCACATATCCGTCAAAATTTTCGTCTATCGTCGCATTGCCGTCTCGTCCTAGCACGACTACCATCATCGGCACTATATCGTTAGTAAAAACTATGCAGAAGTTTTCCGCGCACTTTTTCATCTCCGATATTGTGATCTTAGCTACCGGCGTATCAGGCAAAGCGCCGCCCACATATCTTAGGTCTCTGTGTTCATCCGAATGCAAGGCCGTTATGTTCATGTTTTTCCTTTTCTTTATATTATTTATATTATGTTTTTTATCTATACTGATGTTTTTGCTGGTCTTTACAAAGACTGTTCCTCCGTTTTGTTTTATAAATTTAGCCACATCGTCTTTTTCGTTATCTCCGACTACCGTCACTTCGTATCTCTCCGTCTTGCCGATGCATCCATCCTCTCTTTTTTTATTTCTTTCTCTTGAGAAGGAGCTGTTTAGCACTTGCATAAATTTAGCTATGTCTTCGCTTTGCAGATATAGCATCACGCTTGCTTTACCTATGAAGTAGCCGTAAATTTGCGCCCCGTATCTCTTAGCCGTGTCCGTAAGCTTGGTCTTATATATCTCTATTTCGCCCTCGTTTTTGCAAAAGTCGCCGTTTTGTCTTACTAAAACCGTTCCGCCGATTATCTCTCTTGCTTTTCTACCCACTGACTTCCTTTCGCTTGAAATAAATTTTTATCAAGCGCAATCTTATCACCTATAAACTTAAAATATATTTAAAAAGTGCCAAAGTAAAATAATTTTTTTTAAAATTTTCGCAAATTTTCGGTAAATTTCGCTCATTTTTAATAATGAATTAAACTTATTTCCTAGCTTTTATGTTATAATACTCTTTAAGTATTTGCAAAAGTACTATCGATAGTAGGTAGGACACAGAGCGGACCTTAGTAGGCTCATCTGCGGTTACCTTATCTCGGTTGATTCTACTATGGGAAGTCTTTGCAACTACCAAAATTTCATTTTAAGGAGTCCTTAATGGCTTTAACACAGACACAAGTTTCCCAGCTTTACGTTACTCTTTTCGGTAGAGTTTCAGAAGGCGCCGGAAATAAATTTTGGCAAAACAGCCAAGATATTGCTACTGCAGCTACAAATATGCTCGCTACGGAAGCTGCGAAAGAATATTTTGGTTCCGCTTTGACTAGCGACGAGGCGTTTATTAAGCATATCTACAAAAATACGCTTAACAAAACAGAAGTAGAAGATCCTGAGGGTATCAATTTTTGGGTTAAGGCCCTAAAATCAGGTGTCTCACGCGGCACCGTAGTCGCCGAGCTCATAAAA
Organism: Campylobacter rectus; assembly: GCF_004803795.1. Classification (NCBI taxonomy): domain Bacteria; kingdom Pseudomonadati; phylum Campylobacterota; class Epsilonproteobacteria; order Campylobacterales; family Campylobacteraceae; genus Campylobacter; species Campylobacter rectus. Next base: position 929,298 of record NZ_CP012543.1, read on the forward strand.
GCCGCCCAAGATCCTAAAAACAAAGGCGCCTCTCAAGATTTGTTTAACAACAAAGTCGCTTTGTCCGACTATACCGCAGGTAAAGTTGAAGGAAAGGGTCTAAAAGCTAAAGATCTTGCTCCTTTCAAAAGCGTTCTTAACAAGATAACTTCCAATCCTAGTAGCGTCGATGCGGCTAAACCTGCGGTTGATGCATTGGCGGGCATTTCTACCGATACTAGCGTGGATTGGCACTCAAACCCTGAGCATCCGGGAAAGGCGTATGAGCTTACAACAAATACCGATAATGCTACCGCAAACGTATTTAACGCTCCTATGAAACACAATCCCGGCGGCACCGATAGGATTATGACGCTACAAAGCAGCGATAAGCTTACAGGCGATTATAGCAGACACGACAATACCCTTAACGTCGAATTCGGACAAGCCAACGCCGACGAAGGCGATCCGACCTCAAGAACTCCGACGCTTACCAACATCCAAAACATCAACATCGAAGTTACCGGAACCGTTAATACGCTTGATCTTCGCGATTCAAACGATGTGGAAAAAATCAACATCCACAGGATCACTAAAGAAGCCGGCAATAAATTTAACGTCGAGAGCATAGGTCAAAAACTAGTCGGTATGAGACTGGCTAATGTCGCTAAAAAAGACATCGACGTCAAATTTGAACACAAAAAAGGCGTATTGAGCGGCTTTGAGGACAAATCAAACGTATTTTTGGAAAATGTAGAGGCTAAGTCTCTTTCTATCACCAGCGATAAAAATACCGAAGGCTACGAGAATTTAAATTTGATCTCAAAACAAGGCGTTTCGTTGAACAAATTCGAAGCCAATCAGCTTAGAGAGCTCACTATCAAAGGAAGCGGCGAGCTAAAGATAGCCGATGTAGAGCTTAACGACGGCGCTAATCCGCAATTTAACAAGGTAAATGACGGTGGCATAAAGACGCCTGGCACTAGAGGCTTTACGAAACTTGACGCTTCAGGCTATACAGGCAGCCTAACTCTTGATATCACCGATATTGTAAAAGAAGCAAGCGATCCGTTCGACTCAGGAAGAAAACTCAATACCGATATCATCGGTTCTAAGCTTGGTGATACGTTTTATCTAAGAGGCGGTCTTGGCTCTAGAACAAATATCGACGGCGGTGCGGGCGAAGACAAACTAGTGTTGGTAAGTGGCAGCATAGGCACAGGCAAGAGAGCCGACGGCGTAACGGACTCAAAGATCACTAATATCGAAAACTTGGAGATGAGAGCTCAAAGCGGCGACTTATCTGCTGATTTTGATAGATTTGACGCAAGTTTAAAAAGAGTGCTTGTAAGAACCGAGCAAATGGATACGCTTGCCACCTTTACTTTGAGTAATATTTCCGAGAAATTTTCAAAAGAGGGCGTGATTGATATAGAGCATTCTGCCGGAAATGAAGATAAGCCAAATAACTACAATACGAAAATCGTGGCAACCCTTAAGGACGCAAGCGGTAAAGATGATAGTCTAACTTTTAGAGTCTTAGATGCAAACAATAAGGACAACAGCTTTGAATTTGAGATCGGTGCTGCGGGTGTCGAAAACATAACCGTTAAGGACGATGATACCGAGAGCAACGAGATGAAGCTTACCAACGCAGCCGATCATACCGGCAAAGTAACCCTTACCGGCGGCACTGCAGGTAAATACTTTGCAGTAAATAGCGAGATCGTCGCAAAAGAAGTCGATGCTAGCGGCCAAAAAAGCGATCTAAGACTAACCGTAAGAGATCAAGCCGCAAATCCGGGGCAAACCATCAAACTAGGAACCGGTAATGACGTCCTTACATTTAAAGAGCTTGATGGTCTTGACGGCAAAGATACGATAACCGACGCAGGCGGTAACGATGTCGTAAGAGCGATATTTAGCAAAGATAACGCTTTAAATCTTAAAGGTATCGAGGGTGTTCATGTTGCTGCTCTCGACAATATAAATCTTGATGTGACAAATACTGATATCACGAAAATGACTCTAATGTCAAGAGAAGCCGTCAAGCAAACAGACCATGTTGAGAGCCTAGGATACGGCGTTTATGGAATGAATAATACGACTTTTGGCACTACCGATATTAGTAAAAAAACTATCACTGTGAAAAAATCTAATATATCCGAGCTTAACTTTGCCGGCGACTTAGACAATAAAGACGACGACGTAGCTGCTGATGATGGCGATAAGGATCAGAACTTTAACGGTGTGGAATTGCTAAACAATCAGTCAAAAGAGTTGAACGTTAATGTCAGTTCATCTCTTGATAGGATTAAAGAAGGAGCTACATCCTACACTATCGGCAAGATTACTGCTCACGGCGTAGAGAAATTTAACGTAAAAATCAAAGACGAGAAAGATAAAACTACCACAACAAAGATCGATAACGTGTTTGGTAAAAATATCACTCATCTTAAAGTTACCGGCGTGGATAAAGACGGTAAAGAAGTAGCGACTAAAGGTAGCGTAAATCTCGGCACCGTTTCGGATGGCGGTTCGTTTAAGACTATGCAAGAAGTGGACGCTACGAATGTTGGCGGAGCCTTTACTGCTACGGTCACTTCACTGGGAGATAATTCTCAAGTAAAACTAGGTAACGGCGATAATGTCTTCTCTGCGAAAGGTTCAGGCGGTAACAATATCACGATAACTGCAGGTAACGGTAAAAACAAAATAACTGGTTCTGCTAGAGACAATAAGATAATAGCCGGTAACGGAGGCAATACGATTCATGCCGACGCCGGTAATAACAATATAAAACTAGGCAACGGTGATGACTATGTAACGGCTAAAGACGGTAATAACGTTGTTGAGTTCGGTAACGGTCGCGATAAATACGAGGGTAATCTTGGAACTAAATTAAAAAATGAGAAGATAGTAACTTCTATCACAAAGACCGACGGTGCTGCCGATGTTAAATTCGCTACAGACGGTGAAAATGCTGCAACTACAACTCATCATCTTATCGCTAGCGACAGCGAAACTGTGCAGGCCGTATGGGAAGGCGATACGATGAAGAACTATGCCGTAAATGGACAGAGAGCTTTAACCGATCTTACCAAATCTACAGATGGTGATGATCATTACCTTGTAGGCGCCCAATACAATGACGATTCTACAAATTTAAAAGAAACTCCATTTACAAACGTGGCTACAACAACAGTGAAAGGTGGTAAGGGTAACGATAGCTTTACTATCACAAAAACTCAAACCGATATGATAACAGTAGAGGGCGGCGAAGGAAAAGATCAGGTCTCTATCAATACGAAAGAGAAGATGAAGGTTAAGATTTCTGACGGCGACTCTGTTAAGGGTTCAAACGATGTAATCTACGGCTTTAAGACAGATACGGTAGGAGGCGCTAAAAACGATGTGCTCGATCTTGATACGACTAAGATAAAAAGTACTATGGCTAATGCTGCCGAGAATATCGCAAACGGTATCCAAGGTTGGGGTATAGGTGCGAAAGGCAATATTACATTCTATAAAGAGAATACATTTACGACTAAAACTCTCGTAAATGCCAAGAATCTCGATAGTGTCTTAAAATTCTTAGCCGAAAAGCTTAACGGTACCGGCGATACCGTTACTTTCGGATACGATAGAGACGGCGACGGAAAGATTGATAGTACTTATGTGTTCCAAGACGGAAACAAAGACACCGTAGTAGAACTTGCAGGCGTTGGTAATACCGCGACTGATGAAGCTGCGGGTCTAACTACTGGTGCTGCTAATGGCGATATAACTATTGCATAATGATTCTTTCTTTATGGATAGTTGTTTTAAAGGTCTCCTTTTAGGAGACCTTTTTTAATTATTTTAATCATACGCGATACGATTGATTCAAAACTTATCGTATTTTTCTCCCAATCATTATATTTTCTAAACCTTATTTTATTTATCTTTCTCTTGGTGAGATAAATTTTACCGACCCGAAGACGACCGAACCGGCCGTGATAAAGGCTAAATTTACAGGCGACGAGACCACGGGCCGGATATCGATTATTTTAAGGTGCTTAAAAGAGATTAAAGGCAATAATATATTATTATATTTTAGAGGAAATTATAAGATGCTAATAGAGTCCATATCGATAAAAAATCTACTTTCATTTAATAACGAAGGCATAAGCTTACGATTAAACAAATTTAATGTTTTGGTCGGTTCTAACGGATGCGGTAAATCAAATTTTATCGAAGCCATAAGTCTGCTGCAATCGGCTCCCGGTTATCTTGCTTCTCCGGTAAAAGACAACGGCGGCATTATCACGTGGCTTTATAGAGGAGAAACAAAGCCGACTGCTTATATCGAAGTCGTTTTGGATATCAAAGGAGCAAAACACGATATCCCCATAAGGCACCATATCGCTTTTAACGAGACCGGCAATAAATTTGATCTACAAGATGAGAGTATAGAGGACAGCAGGTCGTATGACGGCTCTAAAGATCGGCCGTATTTTTATTATCGATTCCGCCATAATCATCCATTGCTTAACGTAAAAGGTAAAGAAAGGAAACTCCAAAGAGTCGATATAGACCCCGAACAATCCATCTTATCCCAGATAAAAGACCCCGATCAATATCCCGAAATAACGCAGATAAGTAAGGAGTATCAAAAGATACGGATATATAGAGAGTGGACCTTCGGTAGATACGCTATGCCAAGGCAACCTCAAATGGCGGATATGAGAAATGATTATCTGGAGGAGAATTATAGAAATTTAGGACTTATATTAAACAAAATTTCAGCTCATCCTTTACTCAAAAAAAAGTTGTTGGAAAAATTGAGAGCTTTATACCCGCGGTTTGAGGACTACGGCGTCATTATAGAAGGCGCTACGGTTCAGATATTTTTTAACGAGAAAAACTACAGTATACCGGCCACTAGGCTTTCGGACGGGACATTGCGGTATCTATCCTTGCTTGCCGTCTTATATAATCCCTATAAACCTTCTTTGCTCTGCATCGAGGAGCCTGAGCTTGGGCTGCATCCTGATGTTTTACCGATTGTGGCGCAAACGTTAAAAGAAGTTTCCGAAGACGTGCAGATCGTTGTTACTACGCATTCTGACGAAATCATAGATGCACTGACGGATTCGCCCGAAGATGTGATCGTATGCGAAAACGATGACGGTTATACTACTATGAAAAGACTTGATAAAGACGAGCTTAAGGATTGGCTTGAGCGCTATACGCTAGGCGAACTCTGGAATAAAGGGCAAATAGGAGGGAATAGGTTTTGAAAACAACGATTAGGAGGGAATAGGTTTTGAAAACAACGATTTATATAGAAGGCGGTCGCAAAAGACAGCTAAATATAGAGCTTAGAGCCGGCTTTAGGCAACTGTTTGAAAAAATGAGAATAAAGCCCTCTAAAATCGTTGCTTGCGGAACGAGAGGCGAAGCGTTTAAGGATTTTTGTTTGGGGTTGAAAACAAAAAGCGAAAATGAAAGTGTCATCTTGCTTATAGACAGCGAAGGGTTGATAACGGTAGATTCAAAGGTAGAACACATACGACAAAACGATAAATGGAGCGGCATAAAAGATATGATGGAGGATAAGATATTTTTTATGGTTGTTATGATGGAGTCGTGGTTTTTGTCCGATACCCAAGCGCTTAAAAATTTCTTTGGAAGCAAATTTGATGAAACGAAACTCCCTAAACAGAGTGATTTTGAGCGGATAGACAAAGATGCGCTAAACGAGGGATTGAGAAAATCTACGCAAAAAACGACAAAGGGCTCATATGATAAAGGGAAACATTCTTTTAAGATACTTGCTTTGTTGGACGGCGATAAGGTAGCTAAGCATGGTAAATATGCACGGGAATTTTTTGATTATCTAAAAAATAATTGCTAAAAACTATTTTATACGCAATCTTTTTTCGCTCTTTTGGTTTTGGCTCTATAAACCAACCCAGGGCAAACCTGCACCGCACCCGCAAGGTAGTCAAGCGCGACCCTCATACTAAAAATGTCAAATTTAAGCATCGTATTTTATATTTGATTATGTATATCGTCTGTACTTTACATTAAAAATACCGAATTTAAGCAGACGTTTTTAAAAATGCTTTTTAAACCTTATTTTATTTATTTTTCTCTCGATGAGATAAAAATTTACCAGTCCGAAGACGACCGAAGCAGCCGTGATAAAGGCTAAATTTACGCTTCCAAATAAAAACCTGCTAATCCAGATAAAAAGAAAGTGGCTGATAAAAAGCGAATACGAGAGCGAGCCTGCGATGTCGTTAAATTTCGCTCTTAAATTTGCTTTTTTACTTGCCGATTTGATCTGCGCTGTCGTTTGCGCTTGCTCCGTTTCGCGAGCCGCGTCCGTGAGTCTTTGCGCCTTGTTTTTCGCTGTATCAAAGAGTAGTCGCGCCTCGTTTTGCATTTTATCTAAAGGCGTTTGGGCGCGATTTATCGCGTTTAATGAGGCTTGCGTTTCGCCCTTTATCACGCTTGTCTGCGAGGGGTCGGACGCAGCATCTATCCGTGTAGATTTTCGGCTAAAAAGCGTAAAAAGCTCAAATTTAAATCCGCTTTGCTCTTTTAGTTTCGGCTCTATAAACCAAGCCACGATATAGACGATCGCCGCGCCAAAAAGATAGCCGAGCGCCGTCTCCACGCTAAAAACGCCGAAATTTCGCGAGTAAAAAAGATAACACGCCAGCGCCGTCATCGCCGAGTAAAAAACGGCGAGCTTGCTATGTTGCTTTTGATAAATCAAAAATCCCGTATAAAACATAAAAAATACGCCGCAAACGAGCCTATAGCCGTAAATGTCGGAGTCTATAAAGCCCAAATTCGCAGCCGCATAAACGCCCAGCGAGCCAAGGGCTAGCGCATAGCCCAGCCGTCTAAATTTGATCGCAAGCACGAGCAGGGCGTAGGCCTGAAGCTCGGCTCCCAGCGACCATGCGGGCGGTATGAGGAAATTTAGCCCTGCGGGTGCGTCAATGACGGAGACATCGAGCCAAAAAAAGTAGTTTAGCGGCACGATGAGCGCGTTTGCGAGCAGATTTTTCGCGCTAAAATGCGGCTGCAAATAAGAGGTCGCGCAAAAAAACAGCGCCGTGAGCACGAATGCAAATAAAAATGCAGGATAAATACGCAAAAATCTATCCTTCACAAAGTAGCTTATCTGCGCGTTTTGCGGAGCGATTTTGATAAAGACCTTTGAGGTGACGAGCCCTGCTAGGATGTAAAATATCACGACGGCAAAAACGCCGATATTTTTGCCCGCCAGCCCGACACCAACGTGCGATAGCAGCACGAAATACGCTAAAATAAATCTGATATAACCAAACATTTTGTTCCTATTTTGTTTTTATCGCGTTTTTGGCAAAATTCGGCGCAAAATTTTGCTATTTTCGTCAAATTTTTCCGCCGCTTGAGCCGTTTTGCACTCCCGTAAAAAGCGGCGCGGTTTCTAGCGCGAGAATTTGACGCTTGAGCTCTCTGCGAAAGAAAGCTTAAATTTTATCGATTCTTGCTTTTTAACGCGAAAAATTCGCCGCCGCTTTTATACTTCTTGCGTAAAATTTACGCTTGCGAAAATATATTGGGCGCGCCGATACCGTGTCTTGCGCCGCTTTTTGACGTAAAATTTACGCTTGCGAAAAGCCACCCCAAACGCCGCGATTTACGGACGGAGTTTCCTGCCTTCAAACCCGTATATAGGCGCGAAACCACCAGGTCGTCACGATTTACGGAGCATCGCTTTGACGTAAAATTTGCTTTTTCTATTTTTACGTTTTATGCGAAGAGGGCCTATTTTTGGCGCCTTTTTTAGCTAAACCGCCTTTGCGCTTTTTAAAATTTAGCTTCGTTTTGCTGCGCCTTGACGCAAATTTGATTTATTTGAGCGCCGTTTTTGCGACTTTTTAGCGATTTTACGGATATCGGTAAAAGCCCGCATAGCTCCCGTTTTGCATCGCTGCTACGCTTTTGCGCCCAAGGACGCGTAAATTTGCGGATTTTGACGCGCCGCCTTTTTTCGGCAAGGTAAAATTTGCCGTATTTGAGTTTTGATTTTACCGTAAATTTATGCATTTGCGCCTGTTTTTGCGGTTATATTGCTTAAATTTCCTTTGCGTCATAGCGGACCGTTTTTGCCGTCTTGGATTTTATCTTTGATACGAGTGCGGTTATCGCAGACATCGCCGACGCGCTCGTTTGCGCCGGTTCAAATTTACGCGGTTTCGCATCGCGCGATAGATTTAAATCGTCGCAAATTTGTTTTTAAACGCCGATACGCAAAAACTAGCCTGCGAATTTTCTGTAAAAAATTAACTGATTTACCGCAAACGGCTGTATAGAATTATAATTTTTCGAGCCTTCGACCGTGCCGTCGCGAATGCCGAGATACAAAATCGCTCCTTTGCGTCGTCTTTAAATTTTACAAACGAAATTAAATCTGCGGTGAAAATTTAAATGTTTGCGAAAATTGCCGCATTTTTAAGTTTCGTTCTGATTTTTGGTTTGAGTGAAAATTTGAAAATTTACGGCGGCTATCGTAACTCCAAGCGACGAATTCGAATCTCCGCCAATCGGCTTGACATTGCCGAGGATCTTGCAAACAATTTATTGAGGGCGAATAATTTAAGAAAAGACGGCGGCTTGACGCGCCGAGGATCTTGCAGCGGCGTTTAAAATTTCTAAATTTACCTCTAGCGCGTATTTGTCGATGATTTTAAAATTTCTTGCGTTACGTTTGAGGGTATTTCTCCTCGCGCCCGCCCGAGAGAGCCTTTGCGAGCTAGACTAAGGTAAAGCGCCTACATTTTGTTTTTCGTTGCTTTTAAAGGGCGTTCATTTTTTAAAAGCATTTTGGAATGCGGGTCCTAGCCTGCGGGTAGGTCGCTCAAACTGCGCAGTTGAAACCTCGCGTAAGTTTAGGCGGTAAATCAAGCTAAAATTTAACGCCAAAGGCTCCGAATCGCCGCCGAAATTAATTTAAGCGCGCCTTACGCGGTTCGCTAAATTTTGATTGGTCAAATTTTGCGCGTCTGTCAAACGGCGACGGATTTAATAAAATCTAGCGGCAAAATCTCCGCGTCGTAAATTTATTCCAAATTTTATGCGGTCGCCGCCGAGTAGAGCGTTTTTGCGGTGCAGGTTTTGGTCGGTAAAATTTGGCGAGCGCCAAACCTCGCTGCGCGCTGCTGCAAAATCTATCAAAATCAAAAAACCGAAATTTGACCGAATTTTACGCCATCGCCGTCGAGTTTGCGCATTTAAATTTATCCGCGTATCTCACCGCAAAAACCGTCACATCCACTCCAAAACCTGCGTGATATCGCCGGCGACGAAGCATTTTAGCCCCTGCGCGTCAAGCGGTTTAGACGGCACGATCGCATTTTTAAATTTCTGCGTTTTGGCCTCTTTTAGGCGCTGGTCGAGGTTAAATATCTCGCGAATCTCGCCGTTTAGGCTAAGCTCGCCCATAAATACGCTCTCCTTGCTGATCGGACGGTTTTTAAAGCTGGAAATGATCGCCGCGACTACGGCTAGATCGGCCGCCGTTTCGCCGATCTTGACGCCGCCGCTCACGTTGATGAAAACATCGTAGTGGCCCAGCGGGATCTCGAGTTTGCGCTCAAGCAACGCCAGTAGCATATCCAGGCGGTTTTTGTCAAAGCCCGTGGAGCTGCGTTTAGGATACGCGCTCTCGCACACGAGCGCCTGGATCTCGACGCTAAGCGCGCGCGAGCCCTCCATCGTGATAGTGATCGCCGAGCCGCTAGCGGCCTTGCCTCGCGTGAAAAATTTGCCCGCGACGTCGTTGGCGCTGATTAGCCCGTTTTCGCTCATCTCGAAAATCCCCACTTCGCTAGTCGAGCCGAAGCGGTTTTTAAAACCCCGCAGCATACGCAGCTCGCGGCTGGAATCCCCCTCGAAATAAAGCACCACGTCCACCATATGCTCCAAGATGCGCGGCCCCGCGATCGAGCCGTCCTTGGTGATATGTCCGATGATAAATACGCAGATATTTTCGTTTTTGGCTAGTCGCATAAGCTCGAAGGTGATCTCGCGCACCTGCGATACGGAGCCCGGCGCGGAGGCGATTTTCTCGCTGTAAAGGGTCTGAATCGAGTCGATGACGAGGATTTTATACTCGTTTTTGCGCACTTCGGCGAGGATGTTTTCGAGTAAAATTTCCGTGAGTAAAAACAGCCCGTCCTTTACCGCGTCTAGGCGCTGGGCGCGCATTTTGATCTGGCTCGCGCTCTCTTCGCCGCTCACGTAGAGCGTCTTTTTGCCTTGGGCGGCGAAATTTGACGCGATTTTTAGCAGCAAAGTGCTCTTACCGATGCCGGGGCTTCCGCCGATCAGCACCAGTGAGCCCTCCACGACGCCGCCGCCCAGAACCAGGTCCAGTTCGCTATTTTGCGTGCTGATACGCGTTACTTTTTCGATCTCGATCTCGCTGATTTGCTTTGCGAGGCTCGGTTTTGCGGAGCTTTTGGATATCTCTTTTAGCGTTTCGACTTGCTGCGCGTTTAGCTCTAAAAAGCTATCCCAAGCCCCGCATTGAGGGCATTTGCCGACCCATTTGCTCTGCTGATTGCCGCAGGCTTGACACTCAAATACCGTTTTTATTTTCGCCATATTTTTCCTTTGCGCGATTATACTTTAAAATGTTTAAATTTTACTCTTGATGCATGGTTAAATTTCAAATCGAAACACTGCCGTATGAAATATCGTCAAATTTAGCCCATATCAACGAAAATTCAACTTTAAATAAATACAATCTCGTATTCTAAACTCAAAACGGAGTAAGTTTATGAAACAAGGACTTAGTAGAAATCAATTTTTGGTTATCTCGCTCACGCTTTTTGCGATGTTTTTCGGCGCGGGGAACTTTATCTTTCCGCCGAATTTAGGACGCGAAGCGGGGCAAAATTTTTACATAGCGATTATGTTTTTTTGCGCTACGGCAGTGCTTTTGCCGGTGCTTGGCGTCGCTGCGATAGCTCGCGCGAAAGGACTTCAAAGCCTGGTGCGCCGCATAGATCCGGTGTTTGCCGTGGTTTTTACCGCGCTTTTATACCTCACGATCGGGCCGCTTTTTGCGATACCTCGCGCGGCGAATATGCCCTTTGATATCGCGATTAAGCCTTTTATCGCAGCCGAAAATCTGCAAATTTGGCTATTTTTTTACTCGGCGGCGTATTTTGCGCTAAATTATTATATCTGTATGAATCCGTCAAAACTAGTAGATTTACTCGGCAAATACCTAACCCCTTTGCTTTTGGCGCTTATTTTGTTACTTTTTGGAGCGGGGTTGTTTTTCCCGATCGGCGAGTTTGCCGCGCCTAGCGGAGAGTATGCTCAGCACGCCGCAGCCAAGGGCTTCGTCGAGGGATATCAGACGATGGACGCGCTGGCGTCGCTGGCGTTTGGTATCATCGTGATAAACGCGATCAAAGGCGTCGGCGTCAAAGACGAGCGTCGCCTCGTATCCTCGACGATCAAAGCGGGTATGATGTCGGGCATCATTTTGATGAGTATTTACTTGATGTTGGGCTACTTAGGCGCGACCGCAGCGGATCTTTTTAAGGATATGGATGTAAAAGACATAAACGGAGCCGTGATGTTGTCTCGCATCAGTCATCACTATTTCGGCGGCGCCGGCATCGCGATCCTGGGCAGCGCCTTTTTCCTAGCGTGCCTCACGACGACTCTGGGGCTCATAAGCTCGGCTAGCGAATACTTCGAAGAGCTCACGAAAGGCCGCATAAAATATAAAATCTGGGCGGTAGCGTGGTGCGTAGTGGGCTTTGGCGTGGCCAATTTCGGCCTTACCACGATCATCAAGGGCTCTATCCCCGTGCTGGTGGCCATCTACCCGATCGCGATCATGCTCATCATCTTGTCCCTCATCAACCCGCTCATCGACTCGAGCAAGCTGGTCTACCGCGCCTGCGTCTATGTCTGCGTGGTCGTTGGCGTCGTAAACGGCATGGATATCATCGGCGTCTCCGTGCCGCTCGTCACGCCTTTTGTCAAGATGATGCCGTTTTACGACTCGATGTTAGGCTGGATCGTGCCTAGTACCGTGACCTTTGCGCTCACCTATGTACTGCATCTCGTACTCGAAAAAAGGGAAAATAGTTTTTAACTCCGGGCGGCAAAAGCGCCGAACTCGTCAGAGGTCGGCGCGCCGCCAAATTTAACCCGGCCGCCAAATTTAACCCGGCCGCCAAATTTAACCCGGCCGCCAAATTTAACCCGGCCGCCAAATTTAACCCGGCCGCCAAATTTAACCCGGCCGCCAAATTTAACCCGGCCGCCAAATTTAACCCGGCCGCCAAATTTAACCCGGCCGCCAAATTTAACCCGGCCGCCAAATTTAACCCGGCCGCCAAATTTAACCCGGCCGCCAAATTTAACCCGGCCGCCAAATTTAACCCGGCCGCCAAATTTAACCCGGCCGCCAAATTTAACCCGGCCGCGATTAGACGTATTCTTTTTGGCGCTTTAGATCGGTGATTAGTAGCGGATTGTCCTCGCGCATCATATCTATGAGCCGCTCTACGCGCCCCGTAGTCGGGTCCTCGTGCAGCCAGTCTAGCTCGCGCTGCGTGATACCGACCATCTGGAGGAACTCGACTCTGCCGTTTGGAGTATCTATGCCGCCCAATATCGGGTCCGGCGCGAAGGCGACGCCTACGAGTTTCGTATCCGTGTTAAGGCGCAGGGGAGAATTGGTCGGTATGAAGTGATAAGCCTCGAACCATTTTTTGCTTTTATAGACGTATTTGGCGAGATTTTGCATAAGAGATATCGCCCAAAAAGGCTCGTGCAAAGCTACTGCGCCGCCAAAGGACTTCGAGTCCGGATCGTCCGCAAACGGCGCGATACGCATACTAAACTCAAATCCCCAGCCGCTAAATTCCTCCTGCGCGCTTTGCGGATCGTAGTAAAGCTCGCTCATACCAAAGCTCACGACGTGGCGGTGCGCGCCTTCGACGGAGTCAAATATGCTAACGCCTGCCAGATAATCCTCGCCGCCCAGACTCGCATGCAGCTGCGACGAGTAGTGGCGCTCGTTTGCGGGGTTGTAGATCTTTTCTAGCGCGCTCTCTATCGCGTCCCAGCCGGGCGCGTCGTCCTCGCTAAATTTTGCTTTGTATTCTTCTTGAGTCATTTTTTACTCTTTTCGTAGTGGTTTTTGTGCGAGCTTTGATTATACTTAAATTTGGCTTAGAAGAGCTTGTTTGCGCTTAAATTCGAAAAAATGGGCGCAAATTTAAAAAAGCGAGATTTTAAAATCGGGAAATTTGGAAGGGATGGGTAAAATCGGATAAAATTTAGCGAAAAGCTGAAATTTACGCCCGTAAGATTTAGGCGTAAATTTCATCCACGATAGTATCTACGAAATCGTGCGGGTCAAATTTAATAAGATCATCCATCGTCTCGCCCGTGCCGATGTAGAGTATCGGCAGCTCCAGCTCGCGCGCGACGCTAAAAAGCGCTCCGCCCTTTGGCGTGCCGTCAAGCTTGGTGATGATGACGCCATCAAGGCTCACCATATCGTTAAAAGCTTTTGCCTGAGCAAGGCCTGCGTTACCTTGGGTGCCGTCCAGGATGAGGATCTTGCGGTGCGGCGCGCCCGCGTAGGCTCTGCCCGCGATGCGCACGATTTTGCTTAGCTCGCCCGCTAAATTAGTTTGATTTTGCAGGCGTCCGGCGGTGTCTAGGATGACGTTGTCCAGATTTTTAGCTACGGCCGAGCCGATCGTGTCAAAGGCGACCGCTGATGGGTCGTGACCCTGCTGCGTGGCTACGATAGGCACGCCCGCTCGCTGCGCCCACTGACGCAGCTGCTCGATAGCTCCCGCTCTAAACGTATCACAGGCGCCTAAAATAACGCTTTTGCCGCTGTTTTTATAAAGATTTGCCAGCTTTGCGATCGTGGTCGTCTTGCCGGCGCCGTTTACGCCCAAAATGAGCTCTACAAAAGGCTTTCCGCTTTTTGCTTCGCGCCCCTCTTCATATATAAAATAGGTATTTAAAAGCCGCTTGAGGTCGTCTTTTTTGACCTCGTTTTGCGGCGGCAGGTAGTAGAGGATCTCCTCGACGATCTCGTAGGCGATGTCGGCCTCGAGCAGGATCTCTTCTAAAATCTCCTTCGAGATTTTTTTATCGGCGGGCTTTGATGAGCGGATCGCCGCTAGCGTCTTGTCAAGCCCTTTTTTTAGAAATGAAAGCATTAGTTTATCACCTTGTTTATGTCGCTCTCCAGCATCTCTTCGGGCACGAGTCCGACGTAGTGCGCGGCGTATTCGCCGTTTGGCTTATACAGCACCATATACGGGATACCTACGACCCCGCCCAGAGCTTTTGCGAAGAGGAAATTATTTTCTCCATAGCTAACATTAAAATTTATGTTAAATTTTTTCATAAATGCGTCTATTTCGTCTTTTGTTTTATCTTCCATTAGCACGCTTACGATCTTTAGCTTGCCTTTAAATTTGTCGTTTAGGTTGTTTAGGTGAGGGATCTCGGCCTTGCACGGCGGGCACCATGTGGCGAAAAAGTTAAACAAGATCGCCTCGTCGTTACCCTCGACCTTAAATCCGTCGCTAAATTTTTGCAGTTTTAGCTTGCTTTCGTCCATAAGCGTTAGCTCAAAAGGCGCCTCGAGGCTCGCGCTTTGACTCTGTGCGGATGCCGCCTTTGTGACATTTGCGTCGTTATTCGCTTTATTATCGCAACCGCTCAAAAAAAGCGCCAAAAATGGTATAATCAAAAGGTTTATTTTCATCGTTCTTCCTAATTTGAGATTTGAAATTAGGCGAATTATACATAAGATTTATGAAACGAGCGTTAAATTTGCAAAAAGAAGATTTTAGGCGCAGCGCGAAAACGGCTTTAAAAAAAGAGGTTCAAATTTCGGCAAAAGCAAAACACTATAAGATGTTTAAACCGTTTTTAAATTTACTGACCGAGTTGGGGGCGAAACGGATTTTGATATTTAACCCCCTTTCATATGAGCCGAATTTATACATTTTGAGGCGAAAACTCGCTAAAAAGTATGAAATTTTCGTTCCGTTTATGCTTGGTATTAGTTTAGAAATGGTAAAATCCAGGTTACCGCTTGTATCTCGGACGAAATTTGGGGTAAAAGAGCCTCTTGGCACCAAGATATTTAAAAAGCGCATAGACGTAGCCGTGGTTCCGGTCATCGGGGTGGACGGAAATATGGCTCGAATAGGACACGGTAAAGGTTTTTACGATAGATTTTTTGCAAATTTGCCTTACCGACCTATCTTGGTATTCGTTGAAATTTTAGACAATTTTACAAATGAAATCATAACCGAGGATCACGACGTTACGTGTGATTTTTACCTGACCCCGAGCAAAATTTACGCAAAAAGAGGGATCTATGATAGATATTTTAATCGGCTTAGGGGCAGGTGCGGCGGGCGCTGGCGCAGGCTATCTCATCGCTAAAAAGATAAACGACGCGAACTATAATATATTTTTAGAGCAGGCTAAGGCAAAGGCTAAAGCGATAGAATTTGAGGCTGAGCGCACGCTAAAAGACGCTAAAATCCAAGTCCAAGAGGCGGAATTTGAAGCCAAAAAAAAATACGACGATAAAACCGTAAAACTGCAAAAAGAATACACTCAAAAGCTTGAAGAGATCGGCAAAAAAGAGCAAACTCTGCTAAACGAGCAAGAAATTTTAAACGAAAGCAGAGCCGAGCTGGAAAGGTCGCGAAACGAAGCTAAAAGCGTCTATGAGGAAGGGCTCGGGCTAAAAGCAAGCTATCAAGCCAAGCTGCAAGAGGCGCTGAAAGTGCTCGAACGCGCCGCCGGCCTCACGCAAGAAGAGGCGCGCGAAGAGGTGCTAAAAAAAGTAGAGGAAAAAAGCCGCGCCGAGATCGCTCATATCGTGCGAAAGCATGAAGAAGAGGCCAAACGAGAGGCCAAAAAACGCGTGAATTACATCCTCGCGCAGGCTACGTCGCGATTTGCGGGAGAATTTGCCGCCGAGCGCCTGATAAACGTCGTGGATATCAAAAACGACGAGCTAAAAGGCCGCATAATCGGCAAAGAAGGGCGCAATATCAAGACTCTGGAAATGGTTCTTGGCGTGGATATCATCATCGACGATATGCCTCACGCCATCACGTTAAGCAGCTTTAACCTCTACCGAAGAGCGATCGCGACGCGCGTGATAGAGCTTTTGGTGCAAGACGGCCGCATCCAGCCCGCGAGGATAGAAGATCTGCACAAAAAAGTATGCGAAGAGTTTGAAGCCTCTATCCTGGAGGAGGGCGAAAATATCGTCATCGATCTAGGCCTTAGCAAAATTCATCCCGAGATAATGAAATTAATCGGCAAGCTAAAATTTAGAGCCAGCTACGGACAAAACGCCCTGGCTCATAGTCTCGAGGTAGCGCACCTAGCCGGCATCATCGCGGCTGAAACGGGTGGCGATGAAAAGCTAGCCAAAAGAGCGGGTCTGCTGCACGATATCGGTAAGGCTTTGACGCATGAATTTGAAGGCAGTCACGTCGATCTGGGTGCCGAAATCTGTAAACGCTATAAGGAACACCCCGTCGTCATAAACGCTATCTACGCTCACCATGGGCATGAGGAGGCTACCAGCGTAGAAAGCGCCGCCGTTTGTGCCGCAGACGCTCTAAGCGCGGCTCGCCCGGGAGCTCGCAGAGAGGTGCTCGAGAGCTTCCTAAAACGCGTCGAAGAGATAGAAAATATTGCGAAAAGCAAAGAAGGCATCAAGCAAGCCTACGCGATAAACGCGGGCCGCGAGATCCGCGTCATCGCAAACGCCAAGCTCATAAACGACGACGAGGCGGTGCTGGTAGCTAAAGAGATCGCCGCCGAGATAGAGAGTAAGGTGCAGTATCCCGGAGAGATAAAAGTAAATGTGATACGCGAAACCAGAGCCATCGAGATGGCGAAATAGTCAAATTTGGATATAAAATGAGAAAAATTTTATTAACGATTTTTTGCGTTTTGGCACTTGGCGCCAACGACGAGCTCGTGCTAAATGCATCGAATTCTTTCATAACGACCATGCGTAAAAACGCCGACGCGCCGACCAAGGCTTTACTGCAAAAAGCAAAAGCGGTCATCGTTTTTCCGAGCATTACTAAGATCGGCTTCGTGCTGGGCGGTATGCACGGCAAGGGCGTGATGCTCGTGGGAAATCCATACTCACCCGGCGAAATGCTGACGGTTAGCGTCAGCGGCGGCAGTATTGGGTTGCAAGTGGGCTACGAAAATAGCTCGCTCGTGCTTTTTATCCTAAAAGATAGCCTTGTAGCCGACATAAAAGACGCCAAAATCACGATAAACGCCGACGCCTCTTTCGCCTTTGCCGATGCGGGTAAATTTTACGGAAAAGTGAGCGATTTTAGCTTTACTAGCGACATTTACGCATACACGAATAACGACGGATTTTTCGCCGGGGCGAGCTTTGGCGGAGCGGTGATAGCTAAAACAAGCGACGCTCCTTTGAGGATGGACAGCTACGGATACAACGCGCTTATGAGCGCTATATCGAAATACTAAAGGCTAAATTTGCAAGAGATGCTAACCTCGCTATCGACCTACGGGTATTTGGTAGTGTTTTTGTATTCGCTGGGAGGGGGCATGGTAGCTATCATCGCAGCGGGCGTGCTGGCTCATCTTGGCAAGATGGACATAACGGTGAGTATCGTGCTGGCCGCCGTAGCCAACGCTATGGGCGATACGCTGCTTTTTTACGTCAGCAGATATAACCGCGCCGCCGTGATGCCATATATCGTCAAGCACAAACGCAAGCTTGCTTTTTCTCAAATTTTATTTAAAAAGCACGGAAATAAAATAATATTTTTCAAAAAATTTATCTACGGATTAAAAACTCTCGTGCCGCTTGCCATCGGGCTTACGAAGTATTCGTTTGCTAAATTTAGCGTCATAAACGTCGTTAGCGCCGCTATTTGGGCGATTTTGCTAGGGCTTGGCAGCTTTTACGCGGGCGAGGCCTTTACGCGGGCGGGGGATTTTGTGGGCGAGAACGGCTGGCTGATGCCTGCGGCGATGCTTGCGCTGCTGGCGGGCATCTGGATATATCTACAACAAGCTACGAAAAAGAAAGGAAAGTCGGAATGAAAAAGTTATTGATTTCGTTGGTGATTTTGGCCGCGGTGGTTTTTGGCGGACTAAAATTTAACGCAAACAAGGTGGAAGAGAAGTATAACGAGGCTCTGAGCTTGTTTAAGGCAAACGGTATGGACGTTAAAAACAGCGTATTTGACGGCGGACTGCTAAAATCGCATGCAAACTACGATGTGACCTTGTCTAAAAGCTATATGAACGAGCTTGTCTCTCTCGGCGAAGAATACGGTATGCCGGAAGATCTAACGATGAAAATCGATATGGATATCTCGCACGGATTTGCTAGTTTGCTGGGCAAATTTGACATTACGGGCGATATCGAGTATCTAAACGATCCGTATAAAAATTTGGTAAAAGAGATATTTGATACTTCAAAACCTATCAAATTGCACGCGAATGGAGCTTTGAGCGGAGATAAAAATTTCATTTTTGAGCTAGCCGGAGTGCAAAAGGAAAAAGACGGCAATAAGATAAATCTCGCCAAATCGTTTTTGAAATTTACTATTAACGGCGACAAAAAGATAACCGGAGCGTCTTTTGCAAACGATTTGATAGACTTTACCGGCAAAGAAAGCATCGCCATAAAAGTAAAAAATATCGACTACGATATGAAATACGAAACGCCGATCGAGCCGAAAATGATCTCGAAAGCGTTTGTAAATAGTATTTATAAATTCGAGCTCGGCGGTATAGACGTGAGCTTGGGCGCCGAGGCGCTACAGATCGGAAAGATAACGAGCGACTCCAAGCTAATCGTGCTAAGCGATACGCTAACGCAAGACGATACTAGCACGATAGAAAAGATAAAATACGCAAATTTTGAATTTAAAGACTTTTTGATCAAATCAAAAGTTGCAAATTTGGATAAAGGTGCGTTTGAAGATATCATTAATGCAAAGGGGGCGCCCGAAGAACAACTGATGGTTGCGATGCAAGCGCTTGATAAATTTATAAAAAAAGCGCCGAAGCTTACTTTTGAAAATCTAAATTTTAAAAATGCGGCAGGCAAGAGCTATGTCTCAAATTTTGAAATTTCCATCGATCCCGACGGCTTAGATAGTCAAAATTTATTTCAAAATATTCCGACCGCTATAAATTTTAGCGGCAAAATCGAGCTCGATACGACGCCCGGAGAGTTTATATTCGGAAACGGTCAAGAAAAAGAGGGGATAGACGCTATGCTGGTAAATGGCGGGCTATTTATAAAAAACGGCGGCAAATACGTAACTATTTTTAAATACAATAAAAGAACGCAAGATTTGATCTTTAACGAAAATTTATCTCTAAAATCTCTTTTTTAATAAAATTTAGCATGCTTAGGCAAATTTTTATATTTGTTTAAGCATGTTTTCTATATACTTTAATTTCCGCTTCACAGAAAGCGTGTTTTTTAAATTCACACTGTTAAACTAATTAGTCAATCTTTGAAATCTAAACAAGTGATCGATTGAGCCATCTACTTAATAGGCTTTCCTTGGAAAGTAATTAATGTAGAAAAACTAAAAACAATCATCTTTTATTTAGCTTGCTAATTTAAAAGATAGTAGATTGTAAATTATAAAATTAAAGTTTTTTGATTAAAACTTCATATGTCAATCACCTAAATTTAAAAAGATAAGTATAATAGCTTTCTTTACGGCGCTTCCGAAAGAAGCGGTGTGCTTTAGGGGTTATGCGACACTAATTTAGATTGCGTCAGCAATCTTAGTCTTTAGTGTTGCTTCTTAGCAAAGCTTTGCTTTGCGCTAAAGAAGATTAATATGGAGAGTTTGATCCTGGCTCAGAGTGAACGCTGGCGGCGTGCCTAATACATGCAAGTCGAACGGAGATTAAGTAGCTTGCTATTTAATCTTAGTGGCGCACGGGTGAGTAATATATAGCTAATCTGCCCTACACTAGAGGACAACAGTTGGAAACGACTGCTAATACTCTATACTCCTTCTTTACATAAGTTAAGTCGGGAAAGTTTTTCGGTGTAGGATGAGGCTATATCGTATCAGCTAGTTGGTAGGGTAACGGCCTACCAAGGCTATGACGCGTAACTGGTCTGAGAGGATGATCAGTCACACTGGAACTGAGACACGGTCCAGACTCCTACGGGAGGCAGCAGTAGGGAATATTGCTCAATGGGGGAAACCCTGAAGCAGCAACGCCGCGTGGAGGATGACACTTTTCGGAGCGTAAACTCCTTTTCTTGGGAAAGAATTATGACGGTACCCAAGGAATAAGCACCGGCTAACTCCGTGCCAGCAGCCGCGGTAATACGGAGGGTGCAAGCGTTACTCGGAATCACTGGGCGTAAAGGACGCGTAGGCGGATTATCAAGTCTCTTGTGAAATCTAACGGCTTAACCGTTAAACTGCTTGGGAAACTGATAATCTAGAGTAAGGGAGAGGCAGATGGAATTCTTGGTGTAGGGGTAAAATCCGTAGAGATCAAGAAGAATACCCATTGCGAAAGCGATCTGCTGGAACTTAACTGACGCTAATGCGTGAAAGCGTGGGGAGCAAACAGGATTAGATACCCTGGTAGTCCACGCCCTAAACGATGTATACTAGTTGTTGCTTCGCTAGTCGAGGCAGTAATGCACCTAACGGATTAAGTATACCGCCTGGGGAGTACGGTCGCAAGATTAAAACTCAAAGGAATAGACGGGGACCCGCACAAGCGGTGGAGCATGTGGTTTAATTCGAAGATACGCGAAGAACCTTACCCGGACTTGATATCTAACAAATCATCCAGAGATGGAAGAGTGTCTGCTTGCAGAAATGTTAAGACAGGTGCTGCACGGCTGTCGTCAGCTCGTGTCGTGAGATGTTGGGTTAAGTCCCGCAACGAGCGCAACCCACGTCATTAGTTGCTAACGGTTCGGCCGAGCACTCTAATGAGACTGCCTTCGTAAGGAGGAGGAAGGTGTGGACGACGTCAAGTCATCATGGCCCTTATGTCCGGGGCGACACACGTGCTACAATGGCGTATACAATAAGACGCAATATCGCGAGATGGAGCAAATCTATAAAATACGTCCCAGTTCGGATTGGAGTCTGCAACTCGACTCCATGAAGCCGGAATCGCTAGTAATCGTAGATCAGCCATGCTACGGTGAATACGTTCCCGGGTCTTGTACTCACCGCCCGTCACACCATGGGAGTTGATTTCACTCGAAGCCCAAATACCAAACCGGTTATGGTCCACAGTGGAATCAGCGACTGGGGTGAAGTCGTAACAAGGTAACCGTAGGAGAACCTGCGGTTGGATCACCTCCTTTCTAGAGTACAACGAATATTCTCTCACAAGATATTCGTCAAAGGAAAATTTGGATATACAATACCAGATGCTAAATAAGATTGCGAAGCAATCGTTTTAGCTGTAACTTAGTATTGCTTCTTAGTAGCGACTTGTCGCTACGTTAAAGAAGATTAAAAGTATATCTACTCAATCGATCCTTGTTTAGTTTTGAAAGATTGACGATAAAACTTATAAATTTTATCTTTGATTTTTTAGGTTATTGGATTTTAGATTATCTTTACGATTATCTAAATTTGATAAAAATAAAGAGATAAAGTATTGTAGGCTGTTTTTTAACTATCGATAAGTTAATTTTTAGCCGATGCGAAGTTGTTTTTATTTTTAGACGAGGAAAAGCGACCGAGCGATAAGGAGCGTATATATAATACTATAATACGTGACGCAGTCGCGACCGAGCTTTGACGAAGTATAAAATAAGAAGAACGAGTAGAGGGGCCTATAGCTCAGCTGGTTAGAGTGCACCCCTGATAAGGGTGAGGTCACAAGTTCAAGTCTTGTTAGGCCCACCAGAGTTAATCTTTTATAAGCTTTTTTACTAGGCTTGTCAAGATATGGCGAAGTAGTCTTTATTTTAGACGAGGAAGTTTTTAATGAAGCAAGGGAGTTATCATATGGATAATGACCGAAGCTGAATTAAAAACAGACGAAGTATAAAATAAAAAGAACGAGCCATAATTGGGGAATTAGCTCAGCCAGGAGTCCTGCTTTGCACATTAAAAAGCAAACTGCTTTGCTTTTTAGGATTTTTCGTTGTGAGCTTAAGCGAACCGAAAAATACGCTGTGTGCGATAAATCGGTTTTATCCTGCTAGGCGAGTAATTGGGGAATTAGCTCAGCTGGGAGAGCGCCTGCTTTGCACGCAGGAGGTCAGCGGTTCGATCCCGCTATTCTCCACCATAATTAGTTTAACATAATAGATAAAGTTTAATTAGAGAACTTTTTACTCAAGCTTTCTAATTAGACTTTAGGAAACGACCATTCTTTCTAAATTTACGAAATTGCGTAAGCAATTTTGTGCTTTAGGTGGGTCTTCTGCTTGCAGCTACGAGTGTAGCGAAGTAGAGGGAGCGAAGCTCCTTGTCGCAAGCTTGGCTTTGCCAAGCTGAGAAGTCTAAACGTTATTTAATTTATCATTGTTAAAAGTCACAATCAAGTTTTAATAAATAAAACAATTTTACAGGACTTGTTAAAGATTTAAAGATCTTGCTTATTTGCTTAATGCAGAAGTTTGACGTCACAAGATATCATAGGATTTAAAACTTACCTGGGTATTAGTCAATGCTTTCCGTCTTAAAAGTAAGAGATTTAAATTTCGTAATAGATCTGAATTTGAGACTTCGTTATGAAATCTTAAATTTAATAGTTACCTTTAACAAGGAAGTGATGCGAATTAGAATATATTAATCTAATAACTTCTCTATCCGATTACCGCTTAAGTTTAAATTTTAGAGCAATCTAATATTTAAGCTATACGGCGCTTCCGAAAGAAGCGCTGTGCTTTAGGTGGGTCGAGGGAGCGCTTGCGCTTCCCGTCGGAGCAAGAGCTTTGCTCTTGCGAGAAGTACTAAAAAAGGTAAGCTACTAAGAGTAAGTGGTGGATGCCTTGGCTAGTAGAGGCGATGAAAGACGTGCCAGGCTGCGATAAGTCTCGGGGAGCCGTCAAGGGGCTTTGATCCGGGAATTTCTGAATGGGGCAACCCAGTTAAGCGCGAGCTTAACTACCTAATATGGAGCGAACGAGGGGAATTGAAACATCTTAGTACCCTCAGGAAAAGAAATCAAAAGAGATTACGCCAGTAGCGGCGAGCGAACGCGTAAGAGGGCAAACCGTTAGTTTACTAACGGGGTTGTAGGACTGCGATATAGACTAAACTTAGCTAATAGAATAATCTGGAAAGATTAAGCATAGAGGGTGATACTCCCGTATATGAAAGCTTTGTTTTACTTAGCGGTATCCTGAGTAGGGCGGAACACGTGATATTCTGTCTGAAGCCGGGTCGACCACGATCCAACCCTAAATACTACTACTAGACCGATAGCGCACAAGTACCGTGAGGGAAAGGTGAAAAGAACTGAGGTGATCAGAGTGAAATAGAACCTGAAACCATTTACTTACAATCATTCAGAGCACTATGTGGGTCTGTTTGAATATTAAAGACGGCTTGTCTTTTGAGCGTTTTTAAATGAGTTCGTATTTTTCTCAATCGACAGCCTATATGGCTAGTCTCAATCGAAAAATACTTCACAACATTTAAATCCGTCTCAAAATACCGCGCCTTTAGGGCGGTATCTATCTTGTTTTTATAATTTTTATAAATTATCGAATTAAATTTAAAATTTTAAAAGTAAAGAGAAATAAAACTCCTAAAATTAAAATTTCAAACCGTAGATTAAATTTAATAAATAGATTAAATTTAAAATTTAAAACGAACAAGATAAGACAATCCAAGATTAGTATTGAAACAGATCCACAGTGTGATGGACTGCCTTTTGCATAATGAGCCTGCGAGTTGTGGTGTCTGGCGAGGTTAAGGAAACCCGGAGCCGTAGCGAAAGCGAGTCTTAATAGGGCGTTTAGTCAGATGCTGCAGACCCGAAACGATGTGATCTATCCATGAGCAGGTTGAAGCCGGTGTAAGAGCCGGTGGAGGACCCAACCCGCTGGCGTTGAAAAGCCATGGGATGACTTGTGGATAGGGGTGAAAGGTCAATCAAACATCGTGATAGCTGGTTCTCTCCGAAATATATTTAGGTATAGCGTCATGTAGTAACACTAGGGGGTAGAGCACTGAATGGGCTAGGGCATACACCAATGTACCAAACCCTATCAAACTCCGAATACCTAGTGCGTAATCATGGCAGTCAGGCGGCGAGTGATAAAATCCGTCGTCGAGAGGGGAACAACCCAGACTAACAGCTAAGGTCCCTAAATCTCATTTAAGTGGAAAACGATGTGAAGTTACTTAAACAACCAGGAGGTTGGCTTAGAAGCAGCCATCCTTTAAAGAAAGCGTAATAGCTCACTGGTCTAGTGATTTTGCGCGGAAAATATAACGGGGCTAAAATGAGTACCGAAGCTTTAGATAGTGTCTATGATTATTTATACTAGCTTGTCTCTTTGGCATCTTTAAATGAGTTTGTATTTTTCTCAATCGACAGCCTATATGGCTAGTCTCAATCGAAAAATACTTCACAACATTTAAATCTGCTCAAAGATACTTCGCTTTTTGCATTCAAATTTGAATGCAACGTCTTAATCTAAATTTAGAAATTTCAAATTTCTTAGAATTTTAAAATTTAGCAACAAAAGCAAAAAGACAAGCCTAAGTAAAGTATAAATACTCATAGACACTGTGGTAGGAGAGCGTTGCATTCAGCGTCGAAGGTGTACCGATAAGGAGCGCTGGAGCGAATGCAAGTGAGCATGCAGGCATGAGTAGCGATAATTGGGGTGAGAATCCCCAACGCCGTAAACCCAAGGTTTCCTACGCGATGCTCGTCATCGTAGGGTTAGCCGGGTCCTAAGCAAAGTCCGAAAGGGGTATGCGATGGAAAATTGGTTAATATTCCAATGCCAACTATAATGTGCGATGGAAGGACGCTTAGAGTTAGAGGAGCCAGCGGATGGTAGTGCTGGTCGAAAGGTGTAGGTTAAGATCCAGGCAAATCCGGATCTTTTTAAGCCCAGACCCCACAGGCACACAAAGTTCTTCGGAACAGCGTGTGAATCCTTGATACTGTCGAGCCAAGAAAAGTTTCTAAGTTTAGTTATAGTTGCCCGTACCGTAAACCGACACAGGTGGGTGGGATGAGTATTCTAAGGCGCGTGGAAGAACTCTCTTCAAGGAACTCTGCAAAATAGCACCGTATCTTCGGTATAAGGTGTGCCTAGCTTCGTTAAGAATTTACTTCGTAAGCGAAGAAGGTTACAACAAAGAGTCCCTCCCGACTGTTTACCAAAAACACAGCACTCTGCTAACTCGTAAGAGGATGTATAGGGTGTGACGCCTGCCCGGTGCTCGAAGGTTAATTGATGACGTTAGCTCTGCGAAGCGTTTGATCGAAGCCCGAGTAAACGGCGGCCGTAACTATAACGGTCCTAAGGTAGCGAAATTCCTTGTCGATTAAATATCGACCTGCATGAATGGCGTAACGAGATGGGAGCTGTCTCGAAGAGGGATCCAGTGAAATTGTAGTGGAGGTGAAAATTCCTCCTACCCGCGGCAAGACGGAAAGACCCCGTGGACCTTTACTACAGCTTGACACTGCTACTTGGATAAAGATGCGCAGGATAGGTGGGAGGCTTTGATTCGTAGATCTCGGTTTACGATGAGCCATTGTTGAGATACCACCCTTCTTTATTCGGGTAGCTAACTAGCCTAAGTTATCCTTAGGTAGGACAATGTCTGGTGGGTAGTTTGACTGGGGCGGTCGCCTCCCAAAATGTAACGGAGGCTTACAAAGGTTGGCTCAAAGCGGTTGGAAATCGCTTGTAGAGTATAAAGGCAAAAGCCAGCTTAACTGCGAGACATACACGTCGAGCAGAGACGAAAGTCGGTCTTAGTGATCCGGTGGTTCTGTGTGGAAGGGCCATCGCTCAAAGGATAAAAGGTACCCCGGGGATAACAGGCTGATCTCCCCCAAGAGCTCACATCGACGGGGAGGTTTGGCACCTCGATGTCGGCTCATCGCATCCTGGGGCTGGAGCAGGTCCCAAGGGTATGGCTGTTCGCCATTTAAAGCGGTACGCGAGCTGGGTTCAGAACGTCGTGAGACAGTTCGGTCCCTATCTGCCGTGGGCGCAAGAAGATTGAGGAGAGTTGACCCTAGTACGAGAGGACCGGGTTGAACCGACCACTGGTGTACCAGTTATCCTGCCAAGGGTAGCGCTGGGTAGCTATGTCGGGATGAGATAACCGCTGAAAGCATCTAAGCAGGAAGCCAACTCCAAGATGAATCTTCTTTTAAGAGCTCTTATAGACTATAAGTTTGATAGGCCGGGTGTGTAATGGATGAAAGTCCTTTAGCTGACCGGTACTAATAGCTCGTCTGCTTATCTTTTAATAAGCATCACTTCCTTGTTAAGGGTAAAATTGATTCCTATTTTTCTACTATGCTTCGTTAAACTTCGCTACAGACTTCGGTCACATACTGTATGTATGCTCCCTCGTCTTTGCTCGTTTGTCTTGCTTAGCGAAAAACTAGTTCTCAATTTAATAAAATAGTAAAATTTACTATGATCCTTACCAAGACCTTGTTTTTAATTAAAACAAGATTTGACTTTTAACAATTAAATAGCAGTGTTAAAGAAGCTAACAAGCTTATAAGTAAGCAAATAAAACTTTAGCTTTAAATTTGAAATATAAAAATATAAAGTTGGTTTCTTTAACACTGCCCGTGACTATACAGACGAGGAAACGCCTTGCTCCATCTCGAACCAAGAAGCTAAGCTCGTCCTGGCTGATGATACTCTCCCTTACTGGGATGAAAGGAAAAGTAGGTCGTTGCGGGCTTTGTTTATTTACGCTTTTATTCTATCTATGCTTTGCTTTACATCTCTTAGTTTATTTGCTTATCTATTTTTTATTTTATAGTTTATTCTTACATCTTTGTTTTACTTTATGATTTTATACTTTACTTTATGTCTTTTACTATTCTTATTTTATCCTTATTTTATAATCTATTCTTTGTTTCTTTCTTTGTTTCTTTCTTTATTTTATAACTCCGTAGAATTTTATTTTTAGCATCTTCTTTGTATTTTATTGTTTTTAGGATTATACGGTAATTTGTTTTTGCATCGTGTATTATGATAGAGTGTCGGTTGGTGGCCGGAGTGTTATTGTTGCTCTTTTATAAATTTGAGGTTGGTTAGCGTATCACAAAACAGCAACGCTTGCAGCCTTAATACGATACCTTTAAATTTCGGTTGATTATAGCCTTTATTGCCTACGTTTTAGATTTTATTCTTCCGGTGTTTTTGCTATTTATTCTTTTAAATGAAGCAAATTTTATGAGAAAGAAATTTCGGAGTTAAATTTTAACGCCGGAGATATTTAAAATAAAGCCAAATTTAAATAACGAGTTTAAAATAAGGATTAGAATTTGATCGCAGAGCCGCTAAATTTGATCCCGAAAGAATCAAGTTAAATGCAGATAAAAGCCGTATCAAACAAGCAAAAAAGGCTATGTTACAGCAAAGAGTCCGAACTACCGCTCGTGGTATTAGCGCGGTAAAAACAAGAGACAAAGGGCGCCTGGTATAAGTGTCCTACCTGCAAGAAATAAACAAACCCGGGTCCAACCATAATAACTCAAAATATAAGTAGTGCGGCTTGATATATCATATCTCATCGTCGGCAAAAAATAGAGCAAAAAAGATAAAAGTAAAATTTAAGAATCAAATTTGAAAATGCGGATGCAAGCGCAATATTTTTTGCCTTTATATTAGTCAAATTTAAGAAGTATGGATGGGGTAAAATGGCAAATTTTACTTAAAAATACAGATATCCGGCAAATAACGATGTCTCGAAACGTAAAATACTATTTTTACTTGTTTTTAGTGTTTTTAAGATGCGCTCAAGCTATTATTAAACTTTATTCAAGTATTTTTAGAGGAAAATGCTAAAAATAAAACTGTTTGGAGTGTTATGAGCATCTACGAGTTAAAACCCAAATTCCAAAACCTGCTTCGTCCGCTAGCAAGACGTCTTTATAGCGCCGGCGTTACGGCAAATCAAGTCACGCTCATAGCTTGCATTCTCTCTATTTTATTAGGTATGCTACTTGCTAAATTCGCCGAAGTTTCCACTCTATTTTTTCTACTGCCTATTTGGATGTTTTTACGTATGGCGCTAAATGCTATCGACGGTATGCTGGCTCGTGAGTTTAATCAAAAAACACCGCTTGGAGGCTATCTGAACGAAGCTACCGACGTCATCTCGGACACTGCGCTTTATTTGCCGTTTGCTTTTGTAGCTCCATTTGGGTGGGGTATTATCGCGCTCGTTATTTTTCTATCTTTTATGAGCGAGTTTTTAGGTGTCCTAGGTCAGGTACACGGTAGTAGCAGGCGATATGACGGGCCTATGGGTAAGAGCGACCGCGCATTCGTATTCGGGTTCATCGCTACTATATATGCGGTATTAGGTCAGCTGCCTATATGGTTTAGCTGGGCGCTTTACATAGTGGCGTTTTTACTTGCGCTTACCTGCATAAACCGAGTAAGGATGGGTTTAAGGGGGTAGGTTGGTGAAGTGCTAGTATAAATTTATGCGTTACTTACCAAAAGATCACGCTATAAATTTATACTTTTATTTGCTATACTTGAAAGCTGTTTTTGGCGTATTTTTATGTAATCTAGGCGTTTATATTGCACTTAACTATATTAATAATATTTTTTAATAAGATTGTAACCATTTTTTCGATAGAATTATAAAATATAATTTCAACCGAAAGGAAAACGATGAACAAGTTTATATTGTCAATGTTGGTATGCGCTTCGATGGTATTTGCAGCCATAAACTTAAATACCGCAACAAAAGAGGAGCTGATGAGCCTAAACGGCATTGGTGAAACGAAAGCTAATGCTATTATTGAGTATAGAAAAACAAACAAATTTGAGAGCATAGAGGATATCAAAAACGTAAACGGTATCGGAGAAAAGACATTTGAAAATTTAAAAGGCGATATCTCGATAAGCGGCGAAAACGTGATGCCTGCAAGCAGTAAAGTGTCTAAAAAAGTAAAAGAAGCTAAAGTCGATATGGACGATAAAGTAAAACAAAACAAGAAAGATGTCGCCAAAAAAATAAAAGATACCGAAGAAAAGATGGTTGTACCGGTAGAGGATACGGATGAGGCGAAGTCTTTAAAAAAGAATGTTAAAAAAGCTGTCGACAAAGAGGCCGAAATCAAAAAAACTAAAAAGAAAAAATCTGAATAGTTGTATCTTGCAGTAGCTCGTATTTGTGAGCTACTGTATCTCCGGCTAGACCCTGTCAAAATCAACTGTGTGAATTATTTGTTTTCAACCTTCAAATCCTTTTCTTAATTAAATTCTTTACTATATCATACGTCAATCTCTTGCCCTTTGCCTAGGTTCGCACTCTTTTTAACTTCGCTTTTATCATTATTTTACAAAAAAGATGAAGTTTAAATTTGGCCTTTATGTTCTTAAATTTAGAAAGTCTTCTTTTGGCAAAACCCCGCCTCGTAGAGCAGTAAGTTAAAAAGCTTTCAGCGCCGTTTTATAAATTTGCTCTTGATAGCAAATTTATTCTTGCCGTGATTAACTCTAAAAAAGTTTATCATATATTATATCCACAAGTCCGATATATTCGCGCTAACTGTCAGCATATATAATGCCTCTGGAATCTATTTTCTTTTTTGATGATATTCGGAGCTTTATTTTGTATAATCTCTGCTTATTACGCACAATAGCGAATTAAAACATTTTATGCTTTTTATTCCAGCAACCTTCATTAAGCTCTACTAATCCTATTATGTTTTTAAAACTTAAAATTTGATAGTTCTAAATTTATTAAAGTGCTTATTAATCGTATCGCAATTGATACTCGAAGGCTTATTTGTTCTGGTTGCATCTTGTTATTACAAAACTATTATATCGTAATGCAGGTTGAGGGCCATCTAAATAATTCAAATTTATCTTTTTGACAATCACAAAATTTAAATTTGACAATTAGCGGCCTTGTTGTTAGATTTGAGGATAAATTTTGGCTCAAGATAAGTTAAAAACTTTCAAAGGAGTTTTTAACTATGATTTTGTCAATGAAAAATAAGTATATCTATCGTTCCCGAATTTCAGAGAAGAAATTTAGAGAAATTTTAAAGTATTTTGCGCAAGATATAGAGGCTACTAAAATAGCAAATTTAACCGGAATTTCTAGAATTTCCATCAACAAAATTCTAAAAAATATCAGAATTTTAATGGCTAGTGAGTGTGAAAAAATTAGCAAGTTTAGCGGTGAGATTTCCAGCTCGCAAGCTCGCCTAGAAGCTTCGCTTTGAGATTGACGAAAGTTACTTCGGATCTAAAAGAGTAAGAGGTAAAAGAGGTAGAGGCGCAGCAAATAAAACTCCGGTATTCGGTATGCTTAAAAGAGATGGCAGAGTTTATACTCAAATAGTCAAAAACTGCTCTGCTAATGAGTTGATACCCATATTATCGGAGTTTAGTGAATTAGATGAGAGCGTGATTTATTCTGATTGTTGGAAAGCTTATGATGGCTTGGTTGATTACGGAGCTAAAGCGCATTATAGAGTAAAGCATTCTAAGAATGAATTTGTTAACGGTAAAAACCATATAAACGGCATTGAGAATTTCTGGGGATATGCTAAACATAGATTATCTAAATTTAAAGGTATAAAGAAAGAGAATTTCCTACTTCATCTTAAAGAGTGTGAATTTAGATATAATACTAAAACTACACAGGAAAACTTATATCAGAAACTGTTGAAATTGATAAGAGAAAATCCGCTTAAGTTTAATTGAGCCTAAATTTTTATACCTTTTACGCAAATGCTGTAAAATTTTAAAACGCCTAAATTTGATATTAATTTTCTTGAGTCTATAAAGAGTTAGTGATAAAAATATCTAAATTTGTAAGAATAAAATAGGCGAGATAATTCTCGCCTAAAATTGATTAATAAAGTCCAAATTTGCCGTCAGAGCGCTTGTATATTACGCGCATTTTGGCATCTATGTCGTTAAATACGTAAAACTGCGCATCGCTGTCTTTTAGCTTTTGCATAGCTTCTTCGATTTCAAGCGGTTTATATAGCTCAAGATCCATAGGGATTATCTCATCTATCTCGCCGTCCTTGATCTGCTCTTCTGCGATAGCGGCTCTAGCGGCTTTGTCATCGTCTTTATTTTTAACGGTAGTATTTTTGTCATGCTCGCGGCGAAGAACCTTTGAGGCGCGATCTAGCGCCAGATCGACAGCGGCATACAAGTCTTTATCTTTTTGGCGGATTACAACGGTATCCTTTTTTGCCAAATTTAGCGCAAATTCTACGCTAAAGCCTTTTTTGCCGTTTTTTTCATCCGCCGAAACCACGCAACGACCGGAAATTATATCCAGACCGTATTTGTTAAGCGCGTCAAATGCGTTTTCTATGTGTTGTTTGATAGGGTCTGTTAGGTTAAATTGTTTGCCTACTATGCTTAGATTCATCATCTCTCCTTTGGTATTAAAGTGCCGCCATTATAGCATATAAAGTATTATTTTAGAGCTTTTGAATAGTTCGTCTGTGAACTCTAACAGGAATTGGTGTTGCAGATTGAACGACAGTATCGAGTATCACCGTGCTTACTGAACCTGGCGTACTGATAGCATTTCCTACGCAAGTGCCGATAGTGCCAAATAGCCTGTCTACTCGAACGGTAACGTTAAATAAAGTGTTGGCTGCATCCGGAAAAGGTTGGTTAACAATGATTTCATTGCCGGCGGTAATGGGACAATTCGTCGAGAAGTTTCGCTGAAGTAGGTTAAGTATAGCTACTTCTGTCGCACTTTGAGCCAAGAGATCGGCTTGTTCTCTTAAAAATATGTCGGTCGTTTGTTTTGCCGTAACTGCAGAAGTGTTTAACGAAAACATACCTATAGTAGCAACAAGCACCAAAAAGATTATCGCTATGATCAAACTAAATCCCCGTCTCATTAATACACCGCCTTTGTTTTGCACACCGTAACTTCCGCTCCATCGTCTAAAGATCTTCTGGCATCTCTCATACAAAGCTTAAGCACCATAACTCCGTTTAATTCGGTAAAATTAAATCTTGTCACATGTTCGGCAAGCAAAGCTCTGTCGCTTGTTCTATAGCTTTGTCTTGTCCCGGAGCCTGGTGCTACCCACGGTCTATAATTATAATGTAGCCAAAGTTGAAAATCCGTGTCGCTAGCGTTTTGCCTTACGGGAACAACCGCATATGCCGTATGTAGCAGATAATACTGCTCATAAATTTCGTTATTTCTGGCATAGTTTGAAATTACAAGATTTGTCGCCCCATTGCTACTGGCTATTGCTACGTTGTCAGAATTTGTTCCGTTGTAACCGAAAGCTCTATTTATATTTATATTTGTCGTAGGCTGTCTAAAAAACAGTCCGACTTGTCCATTTGCTAAATCGGCAAGACCGCGAGTGAGATCCGATATATAGGTATTTGCTGAGGCCAGGTTGCTTCCGGGGGTTACAAGCGTTCCGCCGTTTATAGTAGGATTAGAGTTTTTTACGGTATTTGGATTGTTTATATCTATAAAGCCGCTCCAACCGCCGTTTTGGAAACTTTCATAGCTGTAATTTACCCATTCTAAAATAGCATATGTGTTGGTTAATGCCGAATCGCTGGTGGAAACAAAAATATTCTGAGTATTGTGCGGTATCCTTCCTATGGTTGATTCTTTGACTCGGTAGGCGAGTCTTTTTGAAATTTGCTCAAGAGTTATTTCGGTTTGAGTCTCAAGTGTATTTATAGCTCTTGCCTGAAAATAATTCCTATAAATTTCCAAAGCTATATTTACCCCAAAAGACGCCAAAATCCCCAAAATAACGATGACAATAATAAGTTCGAATAGCGTAAAGGCTTTTTTCATTACCAAGCCCTTTGTAAAATTTCAGGTCCATCGCCTATATTGGTGGCATATGCTCTGAGCAAAATAGTCCTATTGTCATCCCCCATTTGAGTAACGGTGCTTATCGAGATTTCTTTTATATTTTGATTGATATCGGTTGTTCCATCTATTCTATTATTGTTTATGATTGTCGCCAAATTTGAAACTATTATGTTATCTCTTGCACCCAAGGTGGTCGAGGTTTGCACGGTTATATTATTGGCAAAGCTATTTATATTTACATCGCCATTTGCTTGGTCGCAAGCATTTCCCATAGGTATAGCGGGCGTAGGATAAAGTCTTCTTTTTCCTTCATCTGCTATACCGTTAAGAGTATAAAAATTTTGCATATTTCCAAATATCGGCGTAGGATCAGAGTAATGATCAAGAGGACTACCGGCTCCAAGACAGTCATATGGCGCTTTTAACACAAGCGCCATTCTTGTTTTTGCATCCATAATACTTTGTTGGATCAACCCTGCCGTATTATTATTTGACGTTTGCGATATTATGGTCGGGACCGCCAAAAGTATCAGCCCCGTTATAACTATAGAGACGATAAGTTCAAGTAGGGAAAAGCCGCGTCTCATTACCAATTCGACCTCTT
The DNA here is from genome assembly GCF_004803795.1 of Campylobacter rectus. NCBI lineage: Bacteria > Pseudomonadati > Campylobacterota > Epsilonproteobacteria > Campylobacterales > Campylobacteraceae > Campylobacter > Campylobacter rectus. The sequence goes on from NZ_CP012543.1 coordinate 963,012, forward strand.
ATTTGTTTTATCGGTGGTATAGTTTCTTAAACTGCCCGTATTGCTTTCCAGCACATTTCCTGCACTTCCCGCGCCGTTTAGTAAATTTCCTTCACTATCTATTGTGTTTCCACCCCAGTTAGGCGCACCTGTAAATGATACGTTAAACGTATTGAATGTAGCATTTACATTTGCTGCATTGAATATCAGCCAATTTGAAGCATTCATTTGTATCGTATCGGTCACAGGCGTGCTGCTAGCACTCAATAATCTTATGATCTGAATGCCGTTAGCTATATTTGGCCTTGGTGTGATAGTGGTTTGGCTGTTGGTATTTGCACTATCGTATAAATTTACTTGTCCTTGCGCAGTAGTATTGTGTGTAGTGTTTAAAAACCAGTTTGATGCACTTGGCAATAAAGCGCTGCTTGCTATAGGATAATTAGTCGTATTGCAAGCATTGCAAAATACGCCAAAATAAACTTTAGCGTTAAATCCTCTTAACGGTCCTTTATAATCCGGCGCATAGACGATACCGTAATAGAACTGACTTGAACTTGTAGGAGCCAAAGGAGCCGTATATGTTGCACCTGGCACGTTATCGTCATCTCTTACTCCTGTGAAAGTAAATATATTATCCGGAACAGTAAACGGATTTTTAGCAACATTTACTCGTCTTGCAAAGTTAAGATTTATAGAAGCTGTTGCTATGCCTTGGTTAAAGGCGGCCGCATTGACGGTAAATGCTCCGTTGTTGTTTGCGGTGTTGGCTTCCTTTGCCGTATTTGCATCGCCTGCGTTACTAGAATATATGACATCTCTTTGTATGGCATCGGCAATGTTTGGTGCTTGTCCGGTTTCATCGGTAAAGCCGGGTAAATTTCCTGCTATACCTATCGTAAATGAATTTTGTTTAGAGTAGCAGCCGTTCGTATAAAGTCTCGATGTTGTTCTTACCGTATCGCCCAGTCTGGCCGTGAGATTAAATGTTACCGTAGATGCCATCTCGGGCTGATTTGAGATATAGGTCATATTTCCACCTTGAAAATTTGCTATTCGGACATTGTCGATGGATATATCTTGAGGTATAAACGTAAAAGGTGTTGGTGTCAACTCTATATTGCAACCTATTCTACCAAAGGAATCTTTTGTTGTTGTTGAACTTCCTACTATGCAGTCGTTATTGGTTTTATCTATAGCGGTATACGAAGCATCAACTACTTGTAAATTAACATTTCCTACCTCGTCAAAAGAAAAATTTCTATTTGCTATAGCCGCTCCTCCTTGTAAAATCTTTTGGAGAATGCCCGTTCCGTTTTCTTTATCGAAGACGGCTTGCAATTGTACAAGTACAGCAGGAGGTACTGTAGCGGTGCAAGTAGTGGGCAGCTGAGGGACAAATGTCACCATATTCCCCTTGGCCGTATCGGTTTTTATTATGTTTTTATAACCTTTTGCAGGCTGATCGTTTTTGTCTGTTGCGATAAGGCCGATATTAGGGTAAGGCCTTCCTCCTATGAGTCTAGGAGTATTTAAAATGTTATTCGCAACCGTGTCATAAACTCTAAAATCTTTAGGTCTAACTGAAAATACGTCTGATGATGTGCATGTAGCATGATTTTTGCCGGATGAATCGGTATATGATAATTTAAAATACAAGACGGGATATGGATTTTTTATGATCAAATTTTTGAGCTCTACTAATCCTTTTTGTGGAGTAAATTTTGCAGTTATAGTATTCACTCCATCCAATACGGAGATGTCGGAATCGCATGTACTTACTACTTTTACATCTACGTCTATATTGCTTGCAGGACCTGTAGGCTCTTCGCCTACATTAAGTTTTTCATCAAAATATACTATTTTTACATCAAAAGGCTCACCTGCTAACTGCGTATATAAGTTTTCAGGATTGCCCTTTTTTTTGAAATTTTTATTGACCGCTTTAAAGTCATCTATTTTAACATTTTGAATAACTAAATTATATGTTTTATCTACGCATTTTCTAAGTTGTCCTTCATATTCAAGGTTGATGGATTTATTGGAAAATTTGACTGTATATTTGGTTTCTTTATATTCTTTGTTTAAGGTAGCATCGTATTGTATAAATGTTTTATTGGTGTTATCGATCGTTCCTCCATCATTCTCAGAAGCTCCTCTGCCGATAAAGAATTGAAGATTTGAGCCTATCTTTTTTTGAAGTCCGGTATTGTCATTTACGTGATGAGACGGTTGAATAGTGAAACTTCCGTTTGTATTATTGTTTATGTAGGTAGTATTTTCTTGATATGTCATACTGTTGGGATTGATTTCGGTGGTGACAGAAACTTTCTCTGCAGCCTCGTTACCTTCATTCTTTATGGTAAGTTTTGTTCTTAGAATATCATCTTTTTTAGCCTTAGTCTCACCTTGTCCTTTTACCGCTACGCGTCTAAATTTGCTATCATCTTCGTCTTTTCCTTTTACAAATAACTCCTCTTGATAACAAACCTGCGGTTCGTAAAGATCCGTAGAAAAAGCGACTAGTCCTATATTTTCCCTCTCTCCGAAAGTTGCACTACCTGTTCTTATAACTTTTGCCGTAAGTTTTGCCTCCGCACTTGTTTGCCTGTTTGACATCATCTCTGATATATCGTATATATCAAGGTCCATTTGGTTGTGATATGGTTTTGGTTTGCCGTTATCGGTTTTGTTCATATGGTTGCCAAATTTAGTGATAGTACCGTTAAACTGACTGCCTACCCCATTATTTGCAGATGATACCGACTTAAAAACACTGCCTTTTTTAAACTGCAAGTCTTCGCTGTCAACTTCGTATTTTGCGCCAAAAGAAAGGACAGTAAGGGATGATTTGATAGCGCCACTGATAGGAGTATAAAAACCGCTAAACGTTACAAAAGTACTGTCTAGCCTTGTTGATTGTCCACCAGATAAATGTATCGGAGCTAAAATCTTAAGTCCATCATAGATATTAACACCTTTCGGTTTAACTTTTCTTCCTTCTTCTGTATCCCCAAAATCATATACTATCGTAAGCGCCCATCCTCCATAATGTGGAGCAAATAGGCGGTTAGACCATCCGTTGTCGCGATAGCCCTTTAAAGCAAAAGGGTCGCCTTCTGTTGATTTGATATCACCTGCAGCAAAGGTTCTTTCTTTGTCCGAACTCCCCAACGAAGCTTTTACAAGATCGGTTACATCAGCGCTTGCCTGATACATAAACTGCATACCATCTTTTGTATAGGAGCCATACCATTTAGTATTTTCCTGAGTTGCCGTTATAGTATGCAGTCCCTTTGGGGTCTTAAATTTAATAGTCTGAAAATTTTCGATATCTTTAAAATATCTCTTTTGTAAATCATGGGCATTATGCCATTTGTTCGCTATCGCACCGGCCCAATACAGCCTTGCAAGTATCACCTTTTTGCCGGTGATTTTGCTGCCGATCGCTTCGTTTTGAATATTTTTTACATCGGAAAAATCAAAAGTGGCTTTTGCTGAGTTGAAAGAAAAACCGGTTTTTTCATCTTTTACGAAATAAACATTAACAACAGAACCTTTTAACCATTCTAGGCGAGGAACATAGTCATACCCGTGACCTTGACTGCTGTTGCCTATGGGTAAGGAAACCGTAGCACCTATAGTCGCTATATCACCATAAATTTTTTTAGCTTCCTTTCCTTCATGCATTATGTCTCTTTTTTTAAGATTTTCATCAGTGTTTATGTCTATGAAGCCCGGACCGCTTGCTTTTATTGGATGGTTTAATCCGTTTAAATCCGTTTGCGCAAAAGCATTGCCGCTCAGCATTATAAAAACAATCAAAATAAGTTTTAAATTTTTCATCTTTATTCTCCTTGTATTAGTTAAAATCTATTTTTGTATAAAATCTGAAATTTTTTCCGCTTGTTTATAGTTCGGATAACTATAAATATCCAAAACTATCTGTGATAACGTCATATTGGTCATATTGCAGACGATGGGAGCGATGAAATTCACCGTTGAAGTCTCTATCGGAGCACTCACAACCATAATATTATACACTCTTAGTTCGCTATTATCGTTGATATCCATTAATTCTTGATAATAAGTCGGTATTTCAAATTCGTAATTTCTTAAGGCGTACGGGTTGATCGCGGTAAAAGAGGTGTCGTCGTCCTTGCTTTGAAGCTTTACAAAAAATTTATCAAGCTCTTTTAGCTCGTATCTTTTGATGTGTTCAAAACCCAGGATCGGGCTTTTGACCTGAAAAACCATATGTATCTCCTTGACAAACATTACCTTGCTATGCGAATTGTATCTAAATTTTCTTATTTTTAAGCATAAAAAAAATTAAATTTATAAAAATGCAACAAAAACAATGGTAGAATAGGCCGTTTTTAAAAAATTAAATTTTAAGGATAAGCGTGAAAAATTTGATCAAATTTTTATCCGCAGTATTTTTTGTTTGCCTTGTCGGGGGCTGTGCGGACAAATACACCGAACTTTACAACTTGACGCCCGAACAGTGGTACTCGGAGATCATCGGCGATATCAAAAATCGTGACCTGGAAAGCGCCGACAAGCACTACACTGCGATGTCTAGCGAGCACGTAGCCAGCCCGCTTTTGGAGCAAATTTTACTGATCCTGGCCCAAGCTCATGCTAACGACGAAGAGTATCTGATGGCGAATTTTTATCTCGACGAGTATCTTAAAAGATACGGCGACAACGGCCTTAGAAGCGAATTTGCGCAGTATCTGAAGATAAAGGCGAATTTCGATTCGTTTTCTCAGCCAAACCGCAATCAAAAGCTAATGCAAGATAGCATCGCCGAGATAGAAAAATTTCTCTACATTTACCCAAATACGCAGTATCGCCCGCTGATCGAGACGATGCTGATCAAATTTAAGCTCGCGATTTACAGTATGGACGTGCAAATAGCCGATCTTTATGAGCGAACGGGCAGGAGCGAGTCGGCGCAAATTTACAAGGAAAAAGTGCGGACTTCGCCGTTAAACGACGCGAATATCGTGCTTCCGCAGCTTCCTTGGTATAGAAAAATGTTTGAATAATAGGAGAAAAATTGCAAATTTACGAATCAAAAATGTTCCCCGCGCAGCTACCCGTCATCGTAGAGGACGAGCTGTTTTTGTATCCGTTTATGATCACGCCGCTTTTTTTGAACGACGAAGAAAATATCGAAGCGTTAAATTTAGCCCTTGAGTCACAAAGTCCCATTCTCGTAGTGCCGACAAAGTCTCAAAACGAAGGCGCTCGAGAATTTGACGCCATCTACGATGCGGGCGTCATCGGCACGGTGATGAGGAAGGTGCCGCTGCCTGACGGTAGGGTAAAAATTTTATTTCAAGGCACGAGCAAAGGCCGCATAGTATCAAAAGTAGGTCAAAAGCCGCTACGGGCGATCGTGGACGTACTGCATGAAAAAAGACCAGAAAACACTAAAAGCGACGCGCTGCTAACCGTACTTCGCGAAAAGGTACGAGATTTGGCTGCGCTTAGCCACTTTTTCCCGCCCGATCTTTTAAAAACTATCGAGGAGAGCGCCGAGTCTGTGCGTATTTGCGATCTTATTTTAAGCTCGCTAAGGCTAAAGAAAAAGACGGCATACGAGTTTTTTATCGAGGAAAATTTGGAGCAGAAGCTGCTAAAGCTCATCGACTACGTCATCGAGGAGATCGAGGCGAACAAACTCCAGCGCGAGATAAAAAACAAAGTCCACTCGAGGATCGACAAGGTAAATAAAGAGTACTTCCTAAAAGAGCAGCTAAAGCAGATACAACAAGAGCTGGGCAGCGACACGAGCCGCGAGGAAGAGATCGAGGAGTATCGTAAGAAACTGGAAGTCAAGAAAAAATTTATGGGCGAGGACGCGTATAAAGAGATAAAAAAGCAAATCGACAAACTAGCGCGTATGCACCCCGACTCCGCCGATGCCAACACGATACAAAGCTATCTCGACTGGGTCGTGGAGGTGCCGTTTGAAAATCTGGCCAACAAAAAACTAAGCGTGCAGGAGGTCGCAAAGCAGCTAAACGCCGACCATTACGGGCTTGAAAAGCCAAAGGATAGGATAGAGGAGTATTTTGCTCTGCGCGAGCTTTTGCAGTTGCGAGGGGTCGCGGGTAAGGTAAATAACGGCGCGATCTTGTGTTTTGCGGGGCCTCCGGGCGTTGGCAAAACGAGCCTGGCAAACTCTATCGCTAAGGCGCTAAAACGCGAGCTCGTGCGCGTGGCGCTGGGCGGACTAGAGGACGTAAACGAGCTACGCGGACACCGCCGCACTTATATCGGCGCGATGCCCGGCCGCATCGTGCAGGGGCTCATCGAAGCAAAGCAGATGAATCCCGTCGTCGTGCTGGACGAGATCGACAAGGTCGGCAGGAGCTTTCGCGGCGATCCGACGGCGGTTTTGCTGGAAATTTTAGATCCCGAGCAAAATAACAAATTTAGGGATTATTATTTAAATTTTAATATCGACCTTAGCAAGGTCGTTTTCGTCGCGACGGCAAACGACGTGAGCGCCATACCGCCGGCACTGCGCGATAGGATGGAGTTTATCGAACTTAGCTCCTATACGCCGCAGGAAAAATTTGAGATCGCTAAAAAATATCTAATCCCTCAAGAGCTCAAAAAACACGGCCTAAAGCCGAGCGAAGTGACCCTGGGCAAAGACGTGCTAAGCCTAATCATCTCAGACTATACGCGCGAGAGCGGAGTGCGAAATCTACGCCGCCGCCTGGCGGATATCTTTAGGAAAGCCGCTAAAAGGCTACTTGAAGGCGAAAAGCAAAAGATAACCGTAACGACTAAAAATTTGAACGAATTTTTAGAAAAAAAAGTCTTTGAGATCGAGCACGCAGACAAAAAACCGCAGATCGGCCAGGTAAACGGGCTGGCGTGGACGAGCGTGGGCGGCGACGTACTAAAGATCGAAGCCATCCGCATACAGGGCAAAGGCGGGCTGCAGATCACGGGGTCTTTGGGCGATGTAATGAAGGAGAGCGCGTATATCGCGTTTAGCCTAGTTAAAGTGCTGATCGATGCTAAAAAGATAAAAGTACCCGCCAAAATCATCCCGAGCCTGCCGGACGACGTCAAAGACGGCGTGAAAAAGGAGCTAAGCCCGAGCGAAGTATATCGCCGCTACGATCTGCATATCCACGTACCCGAGGGCGCCACGCCAAAAGACGGGCCGAGTGCGGGCATCACGATGGTGACGGCGATCGCCTCGATCCTAACGGATACAAAAGTGCGAAGCGACGTGGCGATGACGGGCGAGATCACGCTCAGCGGCCGCGTGCTGCCTATCGGCGGACTAAAAGAAAAGCTCATCGCCGCGCATAAGGCCGGTATCAAAACCGCTTTGATACCGCGTAAAAACTATGAGCGAGATCTGGGCGAGATACCTGCCGACGTCAAAAACGACATACGAATTTTACCCGTGGACGTCATCGAAGACGTACTAAAAAACGCGCTTATCTTGTAAGGTTGATATTAAAGTCGGTTAGCGCCGACTTTAATGCTACTTAAATTTTTTTATCAAAGTAATTTTATTGGTTTTTTAAGCTTTTTAAAATATAATATTATGATATCAATTATCTATATTAGGAGGAGAATTTAAAAAATATTATTTTGGTATTGCTTGCAGTTTTTGCGCTAGTCTCTATAGGTTACGCTAGCACAAAAAGCAAATAGCAAAGAAACGAGACCGGCGTGCATAGATGCGCGTAGTGAAGAAGGTGAATATGAGCTTTGCTTTGGTATGTGTGCCCACTGCTAGGCAAAGATAAATTTTCTCAAGGCATACCCTTTAATGTATGCATAGATAGATGTTTAAACGGATGCTAAAGGAGTAAATATGGCATTGGAGTATATAGATATTTGTCTCGGTGAGGCGCTAGAACGGCTTGATGAAGCGGGTGGTGAGCTTGTCAAATATAAAAATGAAATTCAAAAAGATGAAAAAGTTGAGGTCAAAGAGCTTTTAAACGCAGTTACAAACAGTATAGTAGAGCTATGGAAAGCTAGAGAAATTTTATACGAGAGAAAACCCGATTTAAAGCAAAATTTTAAAAAAGAATTTGATAAGAACCCGCAAAGATACGAAGAACTAAGCGAAATTTCACAAACGGCGCAAAGGCTAGAAAAAGATGGCAAATTTAAAGAGGCGAGCGAAATTTATGAAAAGCTTTTAGAAGTATCGGATTTAAGCCATTTTGTACTAGTTGCACAAGCCGGGCTTTATAGATGTAAAAAGCAAAGGTCTAGCTAAAATAGCCGGATCAAAATATAAATTACACGCCCTCGAAAGGATTAGTTACTACGTCGTTGCGATCGACTAAATTTAGCCTTGCTTGCGAGGCTAAATTTTCTACTTAAATACGCTTAATTTGACTCGCATAAAATTTCTTTTTAAAAATTGAATACAAGGATTGGAGCAAATTCGGCCAAATTTATGAATTTACGATTTTTTAAATTTAGCTGATTTTCGTATTAAAATTTACGAGGTTTGGTGTCGGTGAAATTTAAAGTATTTTTAAAAATCACGGGTATAAACTTGGTCAAATTTATAGAAAAATTGCATCGCAAAATCAACTTAAATTTTTAACTCTGAAATAAAATTTACGACGAGACAGGGTAAATTTATAATACAAAGGCAAATTTTGGCGCGCGGTTTTGATGTGCGAATTCGACTACTAATTTTGCTCCGGCGGTCTTGTAAATTCAGGCGAATGCACTTAATAGTCAGCCAAATTTTACGGACTGCTCGCAAAACCGCGTGAATTTACGCGGACGCTGCCGTCAAATTTTTGCGAAAGGCGGGTATTTTTGTCGTTTTATAAATAGGTGCCGAGAGTGATCTCGCCCGTCATCGCCACGCCAATTCGCACCTTGGTGTCCGTTGGTATCGAGGCGATCGTCGTTACCATCGTGATGCCCACACTCGACCCGTCCTAAAATCGCGCAAATTTATAGCTCGGCCGATGCGACTTAGGAAAATTTGATATTGCCGCCGACGCTTATACTGTTTTATGGGGCTTTATTTGCAGATGAGGCAGTTGTCTTTGCGCCTTTTATCGCTAGGTCTAGGCGTTTTTGTCGAAAATGTCTTTTTAAAATTTGTAAAATACGGCGACAACTTTGCTTTTATCGAGTTTTGCTTTTTGGAAAAATGTCTCTATCGAGCGTAAGATACGTGCTTTTGTATTTTGATTTTGTATTTTATCTTTTTAAAAAGACTAAAAAATACTAAATTTTAAAAAATTTACGATATAAAAAGCGGACACCCTATACAAATACGACTTGAGCTCTAAATTTTGGCCTGATTTTAAAACATAGGCCCCCTTTAACTTAAGCTCAAGCAAAAAGGGGAGGGTATTAAGTTGCGATAAAGACTATGTTCTTGTAAGTAACGAGCATGGCAAATTTAAAAACAAGCATATAGTCCGTTTTTAGATTTTAGAGCCTAAATTTAGAGAGATTTTAAAGTATTTCGCAAGAGAAGCATCAAAGATATCGAATTTAACTAAAATTTCAGAAGTAACACTATGTAAAATCTTTAGAGAAATAAGAATTCTTACGTCTAAAGAGTGCGAAAAAAATAAGTAAATTTAGCAGTGAGATTTACGGATTGCAAGCCCGCCTAGCAAACTTCGCTTTATATAAACCTGTTTGCAGCACCGCTTCGCTTGTTTTAAAATAGATGAAAGTTACTTTAAAGCTAAGCACAAAAACGATCTTGATAGCTCTACTAAGTATTTAGATTACTCAAAGGCTTATAACGGCTTAGTCGATTATGCAAATTTAGCTCATTACAGAGTAAAACACTCAAAGAATAAATTTTAGCTACGCTATGCTTGTTACTTTACAAGACGCTATAAGAAAACTTTCGGCTACGACTTGTGTTGCTACCGCCTCTTAAAAAGCTACGAGCATAGCAAAGTAGAGTTTAGATATAATGCCAAAAACTACACAGAAAAACTTATATCAAAATCTCTTAAAATTAATAAGAGGTCTTGCAAGTAGTAACGCAAGTCGTAGCTAAAGTCTGCTTGGCAATTGAGCCAAATAAAAATAGCCGCAATTTATTTACGCGTATTTCGAAAAATTGAATTGATACAAAAGAACACATAAAAATGTAAGTAAATTTGATTTAAAATTTTGAATTAAAAAAGAGAAAGCAAGCCCTTAAAATAGGGCTTGGGTAAAATCATAGTCCTTCAAAAGGATTGGTTACTACGTCGTCGCGATCGACTACGTAAGGTATCAAAGCCGCTTGGCGAGCGCGTTTGATAGCCTTTTCGACCATCTCTTGGTATTTTTTAGACGTTCCGGTTAGGCGTCTTGGCATGATTTTAAATCTCTCGGATAAGCAGTACTTCAAAAGAGAAGTGTCCTTGTAATCGATAAATTCTATCTTTGCCTCTGTAAATTTGCAGTATTTGCGTGAATATTTTCTTTTTTCAGCCATCGTTTTTTCCTTGATTAAAATGGTATCGTTTCGTCGCCGTCGTCGTATTTGTCGGCGTCTATATCTATTTCTCGGACGTTATCGCCGTAGTATTCGTTTTTAGGCTGTTGCTTTTGCTGCGGTTTATTAAAATTTTGCCTTTGCTCGCCGTTTTGAGCGTAGCTGTTTTGTCCGCTTCGCTTATAAGCCTCGGCTTCGCCGCTGCGTTGCTGGTTTTGTCCGCCCTGATAGCCGCCATAGGCGTTATTTTGGTAACCGCCTTGTTGGTAGCCTTGATTACTATTTTGATTGTATCCGCCTTGTTGCCCTCCGCCTAGCATCTCCATATTTTCTACGCTGATCGTATGCTTGCTTCTGTTTTGTCCGTTATTGTCCGTCCATTGGTCGAATTTTAAGCGACCCTCGACTAGAAGTTTTGAGCCTTTGGAAAGATATTGGTTTGCTATCTCCGCTTGTTTTCCGAAAAATGTTATGTCTATAAAGCACGTTTCTTCGCGTTTTTCGCCGTTTACGTTAAATTTTCTCGTTACGGCGATGGCGCTGTTGCCTATGGCCGCACCTGCGGTCGTATATCTAAGCTCGATATCCCTCGTTAAATTTCCTACTAAAACGACTCTATTAAACATTTTTCGTCCTTATTCTTGCGCTGTCGGAGCTTCTTCTGCTTTGACTTTGGGTTCTTTTTTATTTAGTTTGATGCCCTTGCTCATCTTTTCCCAAGCGGCGATCTCTTTTTTGTTTTCAAATTTAACCGTTAAGAATTTGATGATCTCTTCGGTGATCCTGATGATACGCTCGACTTCGGCGATAGCTTGAGTCGGAGCCTCGAAATACACGACAAAATAAGTTCCGCGCTCGTATTTTTTCACGGTATAGGCTAGTTTTCTGGTGCCCATAGTCTGCACGGACGCGATATTTGCGCCGTTTTTGGTTAGGATTTCTTTAACGAAATCAACTTTTGCGCTTACTTCTTCTTCCGTTAAAGTAGGCTTTAAAATAAACAAAAGCTCATAGTGCTTCATTGATTCTCCTTGTGGGTATTAAGCTCGCTTGCGCGGTTGCAAACGGGCAAGGAAGTCTTTCGACAAGAGACGATTTTATCTTTTTTTTACTTAATATTTGCTGTTTTTGCCGATAAGGTTTTGAAGGCCGAGCACGCAGGAGAGCAGAAAAGTTTTTTTATCGAGCGCGGAGTTTGTCTTTAGTTCAAATTCCGCCAAATTTAGCGCGGTAAATATTTCTTTATATGCCTTTAAATTTACGGCAAGGCACTGCCTTTTTAGCTCGTTTGCGACGTTTGGAGGCGGCGTATAACCGAGCGTTTCTTTTATGTCGAATTTGCCTGTTATTTTGATGCCGGCATGTAGTTTAAAAAGTCTGAAAAACGCGCGGTAAAGAGAGTTTATAAACAAAATTTCGTTAAAATTTCCATCGTCTGCGCAGGAGAAAAAATCCGCTCTAATATCTTTTAGCGCGATAAATTTATCGAAAAAATCGTCAAAACTCACGCTTGATAGCGAAAAAACCAAGCTTCTTACGATATTTTCGTTTATAGGTTCGTTTAGAGAGGCTAATTTGTTTAGCTCGCTTGCGGCCAAATATAAATTTTCGTTATGTATGCGGTAGAGTTCAAAAAGCGCGTTTCTCGTTATATTTAGGCTCATTTTTGCGGCCTGCCTGCCGAGTAAATTTACGGCCTCTTCGGGCGAGCCTGGTTTAAAAAATCTCGCAAAATTTACCCCAAAAGCTTTTTGCGTATCAAAAACGGCTTTGGCGTCGGACTCAAAAAGCTCGAAAACGAATGCGCCGCCGTTTTTGCAACCCTCTATCAGGATTTTTAACTCTTTTGCGGGGATTTTTTTATCGCTTTTTACGTGCAAAAGCGGGCTATCGCCAAAGAGCGAAGGCTCGCAAAGATGCGCACGCGCAGCGTCGAAATCGTACTCGTCATAATAAAAACTCAAAATTTCAAAATCTTTAAATTTGGCTAAAATTTCCTTCGTAAAAAGCTCGATTTGGTATTCGTCCGCGCCGTAAAGCAAGAAATGATTTGGAAATTTAGCCGCATTTAGCGCAGCCTCAAGCTCTTTTCTATACATCGATTTTCTTTACGACCTTGCCGAAAATTTCGGCCGTTGCGATATTTACGTCCGTGATTTCGACGATAACTTTTTGCAGTAAATTTACGCAGTACGCGCCCAAAAATATCCTAGCGCCTTTTATCTCGTCGTCAAGCCTAGCGACCGCGGCGTTTTGATTTTCGCTGATATAGGCGCTAAATCGCTGTCCGATGCGCTCTTTTGCCCAGCGCGCGAATTTCCTATCCATAAAGTCAAACGCGACCCTGTCGGCTTCGCGCTCGAGTTCGCTTAAATTTGAGCAAGTCGATTCTATATTTAAAAGTAGGTAGTTGAAAAACTTCTCGTCGTTGCGCAGTTTGGCCTTTAAAAGGCGGTGTAGCGTGAGGTCGGAGTAGCGGCGGATCGGGCTCGTAAAGTGCGTGTAGCGCTCAAATCCCAGTCCGAAGTGGCCTAAATTTTGCGCGCCGTATTCGGCCTTTTTTTGCGATTTTATGATGAGCTTGTCGATCTCCTCGCGGTTGCCTACTGCATCGGCCTGCGCTTGGATTTTGCGAACCAAATTTGCGATATCGCTCTCATAAACGAAGTCAAAGCCCAGAGCGCCGAGGTCTTCGAGTAAAATTTGTATTTTTCGCAGATCCGGCGAGCCGTGATTTCTAAAAACGCCTTTGCCGATGCGTTTTGCCGCAGCGACGTTGGCTAGCAGCATGCAGTCCTCGACGAGTCTGTGCGAGTCAGTATCGGTCTCAAATCTCGTAGAGGCAAGCCCGCCGTCTGCGTCAAGGCTCATACGAAGCTCCTGCGTTCTAAAGTCAAACGCGTTTTTCAGGCGTTTTTTGCGTAGGCGCGAGGTGAGCGTGAAAAGAGGCTTGATCCAGCCGGTCTCGTCCTCGCGTTCGCCGCGTAAAATTTGATCGACTTCGTCATAGTTAAAGCGTCTTTTTGAGGCGATTAGAGCTTCTAGGAGCTCTTCTTTTACGACTTCGTCGTTTTCATCGATCGTGATTTTGAAACAAAACGCAAGGCGAGCGGCATTTGGCTTGAGCGAGCAGATATTTTCGCTCAAATTTCGCGGCAGCATCGGTACGGCTTTGTGTGGAAAATATATCGAAAATCCGCGCGTTTTGGCCTCGGCGTCTATCGGAGAGTATGGCGTGACGTATTCGCTGACGTCTGCGATCGCGACGTAAATTTCGCGCTTTTTCTCGTCAAAATATATCGCGTCGTCAAAGTCTTTGGCATCGACGGGATCGATCGTGCAAAAAGGCAGTTCCCTTAAATCTACCCTCTGCGGATACATCGCGGCATCGACCTCGTCGCCCCACGCTAGCGCTTCGGCTTCGCACTCTTGGCTAAATTCGTCGTTTTTGTTAAATACGGCGAGCGAGATTTTCTCGTCGCTGAGCGGGTCGTTTATATTGCCGACGACCTCGATGATTTCGTTATTTAGGTTGCTGATTTTTAGTAGCGTGCCCGGCGGCAGCATTTTTAGCGATTTTTGCGAGGCTTTTAGCGGCGAGCTAATCGCGGTTTTTACGTTTACGCCAAGGATCACAGAGCCTATTTGTTTGGTATAAACCACGCTCGTTTCGTTAGCGAGTTTTAGCGTCATCACGACTTTGGCGCTTTGACGTTTTTTCTTTAGCGGCAAAAGCTTTGCCAGCACGATATCGCCGTAGTGCGAGGCGTTTAAATTTTTATTTTCTATTATTATATCTTGCTTAAAGCGTTTGTCGTAAGGCGCCAAAAAGCCCGTGCCGTTCGCACTTATGTCGAGTTTGCCGCAGACAAAGCCGTTGTTTAGGTAGTAGCGATCTTTGTGGTGGCTTACGGCGTTTAAATTTAGTAAATTTCGTAGGATTTCTTTGTCGGCGGAGGCGATTTCCTTTTCGCTCACGCCGTCAAGTAGTTTGGTTAAAAATTCTTTCACAAATTGGCTTTGACTTTTGCGACGGCTTCTAAAAATTTATCTTGTGCGAAGCCGTATTCGTCAAGGCACATCAGTGTATTTTGCAGGCTATTGTCGTCTAGTTGATTAAAGATATTTACCGCATTTTTCACGACTTTAAGCGCTTTTGAGTAGTTTTTGATGTGCTTAGGCGCATCGTCGGGGCTGTTTGAATACAAAATCGCATCGACAAGCTCGGTTTCAAGGTTCCATTGCTCGAAAATTTTGGCCGTTACGGTCTCGTTTGATATCTCGACGGTTTTATTTTCCAGCTCGGATAAGTCGAAAGGATTTGAAATATTTTTCAATTTTGCCTTAAATTCGGCCGCTTTGCCCGTTTCGTTTAATTCGTTAGAGATGACGATCTTACCAACTTCGAGCATAAACGAAGCGGGGCTTAAAACCGCAAGCTCGCTAGCGTTTATTTTCGAGTACCAGTTATACATTAGGGCGTTTTGTATTATGGAGATGTTTAAAAAATCTTGACTTGTGATGCCGTAGGGATCTAAATTTATCTTAAAGCTTTTTTTGACCGCGCTTGAGAGAGCAAAGCCGCGGATCGTAGCCATTCCAAACAGCGCCACGGCTCTTGATATCGTCGTTACTTCTCTGCTAAACCCGTAAAGCGGAGAATTCGCCGAGCGTAGGATATTTGCCGTCAGCATCGGGTCTTTTTCGATGATTTGAGACAGATCGTTAAGCGAGCTATTTTCGTTTTTGCAAATGGCTTGGATCTTTGTGACGGTATCGTCAAGCGGAGGAAGAGCCTTTATGCGTTTGTAAATTGATTCGTTCATTTTCTGCACTTTTTGTCGAAATTTTATAATTGCTAATTTTACACTAAAAGGCTTTTTAAAAAACTTAAAGTCAAGTTTGTTTTAGTGTTTAGATAGTATAATCTCGCAAATTTTATTAAAAAGGAGAAAAAATGGCTGTAAATATTTACTATGATAAAGATTGCGATTTGAGCCTGATAAAAAGCAAAACCGTAGCGATGATAGGCTTTGGCTCTCAAGGGCATGCGCATGCGGAAAATTTGCGCGATAGCGGCGTAAAAGTGATCGTAGGTCTGGCAAGGGGCGGTAAAAGCTGGGCGAAAGCGGAAGCGAAGGGCTTTGAGGTAAAAACCGTAGCCGAAGCGACAAAGGCGGCCGATGTCATAATGATACTAACTCCCGACGAGCTTCAGGCTGAAATTTTCGAGCGAGATATAAAGCCGAATTTAAACGAGGGCGACGCGATAGCCTTTGGGCACGGCTTTAACGTGCATTTCGGACAGATCAAGGCTCCTGAGGGTATCGACGTCATTATGATCGCTCCAAAAGCGCCCGGCCACACAGTAAGGAGCGAATTTGTCCGAGGCGGCGGCATCCCGGATCTCATCGCCGTGGAGCAAAACGCGAGCGGAAAGGCCAAAGAGCTGGCTCTAAGCTACGCTAGCGCGATCGGCGGGGGCAGAACGGGCATCATAGAAACTACCTTTAAAGATGAAACCGAGACCGATCTTTTTGGTGAGCAGGCGGTGCTTTGCGGCGGACTTTGCGCGCTGGTAAATGCGGGCTTTGAGACGCTGGTGGATGCCGGATACGAGCCTGAGATGGCGTATTTCGAGTGCTTGCATGAGCTAAAACTAATCGTGGATCTAATGTATCAAGGCGGCATGGCGGACATGCGCTACTCTATCTCAAACACCGCAGAATACGGCGACTACGTGAGCGGTCCGCGCGTCATCGGCGAAGACAGCAAAAAAGCGATGAAGGAAATTTTAAAAGAGATCCAAAACGGTAAATTTGCAAAAGACTTCATCCTCGAGCGCAAGGCGGGATACGTCAGGATGAACGCAGAGCGCGGCATCGCCGAGAGAAGCCTGCTAAATCAAACTGGCAAAAAACTACGCTCTATGATGCCTTGGATCAGCTCGGGCAAACTCATCGACCAAAGTAAAAATTAATTGAACTCGAAACCTAGAAAAAAGACCGCCAAAAAGCGCTCCAAAAAGGGGCGCTCGCGCGGCGGCCTAAAGCTGCTATTTTTCGCTTTTTTTATCGCTTGCATCTTGCTTGCGGGAGTGTTTTATTTCGCGGACTTTAAAACCGAAGCAAAAAAGAGCGACAACGCGCTAGTGGCCGGGCTCGAGCGGTATTTGGGCGATAAAAAGAACTCTGAAGCGTCCTCGCAAAAGAAGAATTTAAGCCAAAAATCAAGCCTCTTAGCTCCGAATATCTCCGAAAAAGCCGCCGCAAAAGACGAGCAAGCCGTATCAGGCGCGCACTCGAGGGCAAATTTGGCTGATATGGAAGTGCTTTTTGACGAGGCAAAAGCTAAAGGTAAAATAAAAATCGGCGGCGAGAAAGCTAAATTTGAAGAAAATGACGCTTTAAATTCGCCAAAAGAGCGGGATAAATTTGATAAAGAAAGATGGAGCGCACCGAAGATAAAAGATAAAATTTCGCTTGATAGCGGAAATTTGATCTCCCGCGATACCTCTGGGCTTGGCGAGACGGATGTAAAAAAAGGCGGCGACGAGTTAAATTCGTCAAATTTAAGACCAAAAAGCGAGCCCGCCAAATCCGCCCGAAATAGCGATAATGCCGTCAAATTTGACGCCTCTCGAATGCCTCAGAGAACGCATATTTTTGCAAATTCCGAAGCCGTGATCTTTGACGATACGCCTATGTTTGAAAATCTATCGCAAAATCAAGCTCAAAATCAAGCGTTAGAGCGGACGCTAAAAAACGAGAAAATCCATATCGAATTTAGCGATGCAAACGATCAGGTGGGGCAGGTTGGAGTAAAATTTAACGCCGAAAATACACCGCAAAGCGCCGAGCCAAGCGAGAAAGAAAAAGACGAAAAGAAAAAAGCTAAAAAAGAGGGCGAGGCTAAATTTGCGGGCTCGAATAAATCGGGCAAAAAAGCCGGCGCCGAGATAAAAGCCGCCGTAAAAGCGGGCTCCAAACCGCGCCTAGTCATCATCATCGACGACGTGGCGTATCGGCACCAAGCAGACGCGATCAGATCGGTAAATCTAAAGCTCACGCCCTCGTTTTTCCCAAGCACTTCTGCTCACCCCGAGACGCCTATTTTGGCGCGACGTTTTAGTTTTTATATGATTCACTTGCCTATGCAGGCTCTAGGCGGTTTTAAGGGCGCGGAGATCGGCACTCTCACGATCAACGACGACTACGAAAAGATCGCTAAAAAACTGCAAAGCATCAAGCGAGACTTTCCGGATCTAAAATATATCAACAACCACACGGGTAGCCGCTTTACGAGCGATGCAGCCGCGATGGATAGGCTGATGCGAGCGGTGCGGGACGAAAATCTGATCTTCGTCGATAGCAAGACGACCTCGCCGACCAAGGTTTACGGCGCGGCGAAAAAATACTCGATGCCATACATCGCTCGCGACGTGTTTTTGGATCACGACGGCTCAAAAGCGGCGGTGCGAAAGCAGCTAAAATACGCCGTCGAGCTGGCTAAAAAGCGCTCCTACGCCATCGCGATCGGTCACCCGCACAAAAATACGCTCGAAGTCCTGCGAGAAAGCGCCAAACTCCTGCAAGAGGTCGAGATCGTCTATCTAAAGGACCTTTTTTGAACGTCTTAACGAGCATCCCGCGCGGTCTTTTGCGTCTTAAAAAGCCGCCGCAAAAGCTGTATTTTGAGGGAAATTTAGCCTTGCTTGAGCGTCCGATGGTCTCGATCGTGGGCTCTAGAAAGGCAAGCGCTTACACCAGGCAGTGCGTAGAGGCACTGGCTAGGACGCTGGCAAACAGCGGCGTTTGCGTAGTTAGCGGAGCGGCTATCGGCGTAGATATCGCCGCGCATAGGGGCGCATATCCGCACACGGTCGCGGTTTTTGGCAACGGACTAAATAAAATCTATCCTCCAAGTAACGCCAAAATCATCAAAGAAATCTACCAAAACGCGCTGGCTCTGAGCGAATACGACCCTGACGAGCCGCCGCTCGCGTATAGATTTTTGGAGCGAAACCGCATCGTAGTCGCGCTCTCGCAAGCTCTAGTGGTCGCGCAGGCCGACGCCAAAAGCGGCTCGATGCAAAGCGCTCGCATGGCAAAAGAGCTTGGCGTGCCGATATTTACGCTGCCCCAGCGCTTAGGCGAGAGCGAGGGGACGAACGAGCTGGTAGCTAGCGGCACGGCAAATTTGATAAACGATTTTGACGAATTTGCGCTTCGTTTCGGCGGCAAACCGGAGTCAGCACAAGACGATGAGGTGATAAAATTTTGCAAAAACGGCGCGAGCCTCGATGTGGCTTTGGCGAAATTCGGCGATAAAATTTACGAATACGAGCTCGAAGGCAAACTGCGCATATCGGGACTCACGGTGTTTGCGGAGTAAATTTGGCCGTTTTTTGTCGCGGTTAAATTTAAAATTTGCGTTCGGCAAAACGTTTAAAATTAAGCCTGAATTTTATCAGCTTGTAGGCGGCTTGACGGTGACGAATTTTACTTGGACGATATAAAATTTGAAAGCAAAATTTTGCCGTGAGTTGAGAGATTTTTACGGAGCGAGATCGTCAAATTTGAACCTGTTTGGTGTCAAATTCGGTAAAATTTAAGTCGGCTGAATTTAAAAAACTGTCGATAAAACCGCTAAATTTTACTCAAAGGATTTTTGGAGTGCCGTAAAATTTTGCGTCGGCGTGAGATTTGCGGCGTGCGAGTTGGAGCTATTTTATGGATTTTGTTTTTAAATTTGTCGCTTACAAATTGCGTGAATTCATTCGGACTAACATTTTTAGCGGCCGTTTTTTAGGCTGGCGAAGTTTGGGTTTTAGGAGGGCTGCGCCGACCCTACGAAGCGTTTCATAGGGAGGTTTTTAAAATCGGGTTAAATTTAAATAGCAAATTTGCGGTGAATCTGGCTTCAATGGGTTGTTTTTCGGATCGGTTTGTTAAAAATTGACATTGTAAAAGCTTAAGTTTATCTTAGAGTTTGAGCTTTTAAATTCGGTAAAATAAAAAAGCGACGGCAAATTTAAGCGGCTTTTAGTTTTAAATTCGTGCGGTTTGCGGGTGATTTTTAAAATTTAGGATTGCGTAAAATTTTCTTCGTGCGAGAGCGAAATCCGCTCACTCGTTTTTGCGGATTTTTTAAATTTACACGAGCTTGTTTGGAGTAACATTTTTGGCGGATTGCGCTTGCCGAGCCGTGCATTTTTGCAAGACGGGTTGCGTTTGTCAAGATTGGGCAAATTTGTGCGATAAATTTTACGGCAAATTTGTTTGCGGCGGGTTTAATTATTTCGGCAATCTCTTAAATTTGCCGCCTTGCGCGGATTTATTTGTAATGCAAATTTGAGCTATCTGGTTTAATGTCTCGCAAAATCGGCAAACAGCAGCGATTTTGCGATGTAAATTTACCCGCAAATAACCGAAATCAGGTGCAAAAATCAAAATCTAAAGGACGAAAATGAGCATAATGGCCATCGACGTGGGGCTAAAACGTATCGGCGTGGCGCTGGCTGTCAGGCAAACCGTGATGCCCCAAACGCCAGTGCTGCGCAAAAATCGCAACCAAGCAGCGCGCGACGTTAGCGCCGTTTTACGCGAATACGGAGCAAAAAAGCTGGTCGTAGGCGTGCCGCTTGGGGGACCCAGCGAGGACGAGATGCGGCGGCGGATCGAGCACTTCGTGTCGCTGCTCGAATTTGACGGCGAGGTGGTCTATCAAGACGAGGCGATGAGCAGCTTTGAGGCGAGCGAAATTTACGCTGAAAGCAGGCGCGACGGGCGGCTTGACAGTATCGCGGCGATGATTATTTTGAAGCGGTATTTGGGGCTTTAGGCGGGTTTGCGCAAAATTTGCGTGCAACGGTAGAGGTTGGCGGCAAATTTGAGTTTTTGCGTTAAGGCTGAGCGCCGACGGTATTTTTAAGGAAGCTGCCCGGCCGATCGTTGCTAGCGTAGAGGGCGAGTCAAATTTGACCTTGCGGGTTAAGCGCTCTACGGTTCGGCGTCAAAAGTACTCGGCGCAAACGACTGCTTTAAAATTTAGACCCCCTTTAATTTAAGCTCACACAAAAGAGCAGCAAGTTACGATAAAAACTATGTTCTTGAAAAGCAACGAGCGTAGCGAAGTTAAAAAATAAGTATATAGTCCGTTCTCTAATTTCAGAGAAAAAATTTAGAGAAATTTTATGGTATTTTTCATCTGATATAGAAGCTGTAAAAATAGTAGAATTTACTAATATCTCAGAAAAAACAATCAACAAAATAACTAAAAATATCAGAATTTTGATGTCTAAAGAGTGTGCAAAGATAAGTAAATTTAGTGGTGAGATTTCCAAGCCCGCCTAGAAGCTTCGCTTTGAAATAGACGAAAGCTATTTCGGAGCTAAAAGGGTAAGGGGTCTTGTGCCTTAGCTTCATGCTACTGATAAGACGCACTCTCTTTGAGAAAAGAGGTAGAGGCGCAGCAAATAAAACTCCAGTGTTTGGTATGCTTAAAAGAGACGGTAAGGTCTATACCCAGATAGTCAAAAACTGCTCTACTAGCGAGTTGATACCTATATTATCGGAGTTTAGTGAATTAGATGAGAGCGTTATATATTCTGATTGTTGGAAGGCCTATGATGGCTTGGTTGATTATGGAACCAAAGCTCACTATAGAGTAAAACATTCTAAGAATGAGTTTGCAAATGGTAAAAACCACATAAATGGCATTGAGAATTTCTGGGGATATGCTAAACATAGATTATCTAAATTTAAAGGGATCTTCTCAAGCGTAGCGACGGTAGCGACCCCAAGGAAGCTAATTACTTCATCTTAAGGAATGCAATACTAAAACTACACAGGAAAACTTATATCAGAAACTGTTGAAATTGATAAGAGGTCTTACAGGTAGCAAGACGAAGTCGCAGCTAAAAATCCGATTAAGTTTAATTGAGCCAATTTAAACAAGGCTCTTTGGCGGCAAAGGTGGCTTGATCGGCGGATTTGCGAGTCAAATTTGACCTTGCGGGTTAAGCGCTCTACGGCTCGGCGTCAAAAGTACTCGGCGCAAACGACTGCATTAAAATTTAAATTTCTGCCGAGCGCCGACGTCAGATAAAGCGCCGTATCCAATCACCTAGAAATCGCATTTGCTCAGCTGTGCAAAACCGATGCTCCTTGTTTTTCTGACGGTAAGCGTTGTGCCGATCTGATTTGCGCAAACTCGCAAATCGTTTCAAAAGAGCTTGGACGATCCTTTTTGCCGTATAAAATATGCGTCGGCGCCGTCCGGCAAGCGGGATGCTCTCTGGCGTAACAAAGATGCTTTCACGAAAATTTTTCTTTAAATTCGGCATTCGGCTCGCTTTTATCTCGTAACTCCTCCTCGCTCGCGTTTGCCTGCGACATCAAGTTTAGGATCAAATTTTCCATATTTACGATATGGGAGATAAAATACGCCTTTTTCATACCTATACCCCGCAAGGCATTATGGTAAAAACGCGCCGATACCGTTTGCGACGATCGTCGCGGATTTGCGGTTTTTAAAAACGAAATCAAAATACGGCGCAAATTTCTCTTTCGCCTCGCGCGGCGAGCGAGCCTCGTAATCAAATCCGAGCACGTCGCTATCTGCAAAAAGCTGTTGGCAGCGACGCTTCTTTCGCGCATTCGCTTTTGGTGTATATATGATTTGGTTTTACCTCTTTTTTGGGCGATGAAATACCTTTAAGACGCAAGTATTTTGTCGCAGGTCGTAAAAACGCTTTCATCGGTTCGGCGGTGCCCGGCCGCTAAAGCCTAAACGCGCTTTGATATTGTATTACTCTAAAATTTGAGCAGCCCATCCTCGTCAAATTTAAAACCGGGCCCCCAAACCACCTCCCAGTAGTATCCGTCCGGATCGGCAAAATACGCGTGATATCCGCCCCAAAACGCATCTTGGGGCTCCTTGACGATGGTTCCGCCCGCCTTTTTTACTAGCTCTATGACGCTACCCACGTCCTCTTTGTTTTTTACGTTATAGGCTAGCGTGATGCCGCCAAATCCGCTACCTCTGGGCGGATAGTTTTCGTCGATATCTCGCGCCAGCGCGCCCAAGGGATAGAGCTCAAATTTGGTTCCGGGCGTATTAAAAAAGCATACCGGCGGGTTGTCGTCTTTGCAATCCGTTTCGTAACCTAGGCCGTCTCTGTAAAATTTCAGCGCCCTTTGCATGCTTCGCACGCCTAGGCAGATGCAGGTTATTTTGTTCATTTTAGCCTCCGTTGCTTTTGGTTTATCGTATCGTTTTTGAGTTAGCGGCGTTTGTATCGGATTCGTCGCCGTAATCAAAGGGCTGCAAGTTTAGCCGTCAAATGCAAGTAAAATTAAAAAAAGCTAAATTTTATCTCCGTTTTGCGCTCCAAATGCATAAGCTTCATTTAAAATGCGCACAAGGGAGTCCGGTAAATATGGCTGCGGCAGCGTCCAGACGCGGATTTTCGGGTTTAAATTTATCGCCGCATTTGTATTTTTTAGCACGACTAGCGCGATCTTTTTTTCTATCAAAAGCGCGGTCAGAGCGTCATCTATCTCGCCTAACAAGTTCTCCTCGATAAAGACGGCTCCCGGGCGAAAGATCATATCCTCTATGTGGCGTTTCACGATGCTCCACTCGCTGCTTGGCTTTACGTCGATGCCGATAAATTCGAGATTTTTTCTAAGCACAAAAAAAGCATTAGGGTTCGGTTCGGCGACGAGGACGCTAAAATTTTTCGGATTTTTTATCTTTAGATTTTGCATGAGATCAAACTTATTATCCGAGAGCGTCATCGATATCTCAGTGCTCGCGCGTGCGCCGGGATCAAACTCAAATATGATTTGCGAGCCGTTTTGCTCGGCCAGAGTCTTTGCTATTTCGTAAAATTTACGGCTTTTTGCATTCATATTTACTTGCAATATATTTTTGTTGGCAAAAAAGTCGCGGTCGCAGTAGACGCTAAGCGTAAATTTGATGTTGTTTTTGTAGTAGTTCGAGAGCAAAAATTTGATCGTCACGGTCGAATCCGAGACGTTTAAAAGGAAAATTTGGGCCATCGCGTCGATTAGTTTCGTTAGCGTTGCGATATCTGCGTAAAAAAGCCTAGGATAGGCGATGTCGTAGTCTAGCAGCACATAGTTTTTGTTTTTTTGTGCGTCCTCATTTAGCGAGGAGGTCAAAAACAGCAAACTCCCTGCGATATCGACTTCCCGAGGTTCGTTGGGTTCGTTTTTTTGCATTGCCGTCTCTTTTTTTGTTATGATTTTGTTTGACCTTAGCTTTTTATTTTTAAATTTATCATTAAAATAATAACCGCCGAGTGCAGCCAGATAAAGCGCGGCAAAAAGCAGAAAAATGCTGGCAAAGTTCATAGCTAAATAACCAGCATCGCATCGCCGTAGGAGTAAAATTTGTACTTTTGCTCCACGGCGGTTTTGTAAATCCGCATAGTCTGCCTAAGTCCGACAAAGCTCGTAACGAGCATAATTAGCGTCGATTTTGGCAGGTGGAAATTCGTAAGCAGGTAGTTTTGGCGGATGGGCCTGTTGTTTAAATTTAAAAACAGCCTGCACTCGCCGCTAGCTTTGCCGCTTCTGGCAAACTCCTCCACGCAGCGCGTCACCGTCGTGCCTACGCCTAGGAGCGGCTTATCTGAGTTGATTAAATTTTGCGTATCTTGCGGGATATCGTAAAACTCCGCGTGCATCTTGTGCCGCGTGATGTCCTCGCTCTCTACGCCCTTAAACGTCCCCGCGCCCACGTGCAGCGTGAGATAGGCTATCTCGCGGTCCTTCGCCAGCCCGGCAATCATCTCGTCGCTAAAGTGCAAGCTCGCCGTCGGAGCCGCCACCGCGCCTTCGTTTTTGGCAAACACGCTTTGATACCAGCTCTCGTCGTCTTTAGTGTCGCTTCGTTTGATGTATGGCGGCAGAGGCACGTGACCGATGTGAGATAGGATTTTATAAAGCGCGGCCGCGTCTAAAAGCCTTCCGTTTTGGCTAAATTTGACCGTGCGCGAGCCGTCCTTAAAGAGCTCGCAGACCTCGGCGGTTAAATTTTCGCTGAAATTTAAAATGCTGCCCGCACGGACCTTGCCTTTTATATAGACGCTAAATTTGCCGTCCGCAAGCGGTGAGTTTAGCAAAAGCTCCGTCTCGCCGCCGCTTTGTTTTTTGCCGAAAATTCTAGCTTTTACGACCTTGGTATCGTTAAAAATAATATCGCAAGGCGGTAAAATTTCGGGTAGGTCGCCGAATTTTAGATGTGAGATTTTTTCGCCGGCTCGCTCATAGACTAGCAGCCTAGCGTCCTCTTTGGGAAGAGTCGGGAAATTTGCGATGAGCCCCTGCGGTAGCTCGTAGTCGTAGGCGTCAAGCGAGTTTGGGTTTAAAATTTGACTCATTTGGCTAGCCTACCCGGTTTCATAGTTATTCGTCCTCTTCTTCTTCGCTGTTTTCTTGCTCCGGCTCTTCGTTTTTAGCGGGATTTACGCGGGCCGCTATAAAAATAGAAAGCCCGTAAAGACCGATGAGAGGCACCGCCATCAAAAACTGGCTGAGGATATCCGGAGGCGTCATAACCGCGGCAAAGATAAAAATAACAATGATAGCATAGCGAAATGAGTTTTTGAGCATCCTATCATCGACTAGGCCGAGTTTAGCGAGAAAAAAGGTGATAACGGGAAGCTCGAACGCGATACCGAATGCAATGACTAATTTCGTAAAAAAGCCGACGTAGCCGCCGATGTTTAGCATCGCGGAAAATAGCTGTTGGCCGAAATTTATGAGAAAAGCAAAGCCGATAGGAACGACGACGTAGTAGCAAAACGCCGCACCGATGAGAAACATAAAAGTCGCCGAAACCACGAAAGGGATGATGTATTTTTTCTCGTTTTCGTAAAGCCCGGGCGCTACAAACAGCCAAAACTGCCAAAATATAATCGGTAGCGACAACAAAAATCCGGTGAAAAACGCCACCTTCATCGCTACGAAAAAGGGCTCTTGCACTTCGAGAAAGACCATTTTTTGGTTTTCGGGTAGGGTGTTTTGCAGCGGCGCGATGATAAAGTCTAAAATTTGATTCCAAAAAGTAAAACAAACGACGAACATCAAAGCGACGGTCATAACGCTGATGAAAAGCCTTTTTCTCAGTTCTGTTAAATGCGGTTTTAGCTCTTCAAACATTACGCCTCTTTTTTCTCGTTATCGCCCAGCACGGCGTTTTTGACGGCTTCGCCCGGGTTTTTGACCGCTTCGACGCTCTTTTTTACGTCGTTTAGGCCGTCCGTGATGCCGCTAGTGACGTCGTTTACGCCTTTTTTGAGCTCGTCGAGTTCCTCAAAGGTGAGCTTTTTTCGCACCGTTTCGGTGGTTTTTGCGATGCTTTCTTTGTATTTTTTCGCGTCCTCTTTGAGTTCTTGGATTTTTATCTCTTGATCGAAGCTGCTTTTTGCGTCATTGACCGTTTTTTTGACGGTTTTAAAAAATTTCGCTATCTCGACCATCGCGCTAGGAAGCTTATCAGGCCCTAAAAATAGCACTGCGATGACGGCTATGACGATGATCTCGGGTAAGCTCATGCCAAACATTTTTTATCCTAAATTTTATTTTAAAGTGCTCATTTTAGCGTTTTTTATCTCAAATTTGCATAAATCAGCCCGCGATAAATAGAGAAATTTCATCCGCGGTAAGGAAATTTTTGGCGTAATATCTCCCGTTTTCAAATTTTAATTTCCCGCTATTTTTTAGTAGGCGCGCTCTTTGGCCTTGCTCGGCGTTTAGGTTGTTTTGCTCGATGCCCACGATACTTCTGGCGCCTAAAAATATCCGCTCTAAATTTAGCTCGTCCGTGCTTAAATTTTCTATTTTTTTAGCGTGCGGATTTTTTACGTAGGCGTTTAAATTTGAAGCGTTATAAAAGCGGTGATCTCGCCAAAATCCGACTGCGTAAGCACCGATGGCAAGGTAGTTTTTGCCCTGCCAGTAGCCGAGGTTATGCTTGCAAATTTGACCGAAATTTGAGATTTCGTATTGTTTTAGTCCGGCCTCCTCGATGCGGTCTATCATAAATTTAGCCAGCCTGGGGCTATCTTTTGCGTAGTTTATTTTGCCGGCAAAGGGGGTATTTTCCTCAAGCGTTAGCGAATACGCCGAGACGTGCGAAACGCCTATATTTCGGATATTTTGCGCCTCTTGCTCGAGGCGTTTTTTGGTATCTAGTTTCGTGCCGTAGATGAGATCGACGTTTATGTTTTCTAGTCCTGCTATTTTGGCATTTGCGACTGCCTCGTAGATCTGCCTCGCGTCGTGGATGCGCCCGAGGAATTTTAATTTATCCTCAAAAAAACTCTGAGCGCCGAAGCTCACGCGATTTACGCCGCACGATTTCATCTGCGAGAGCCACTTTTGGCTTGCAGAGTTTGGATTTGCCTCCGTCGTGATCTCGGCGTTTGCCGCGAGATATGGCGCGACCGCCTCAAATAGCCGCTCGTAGTAGCCCCCGTCCACGGCGCTGGGCGTCCCTCCGCCGATGAAAACGGTTTCGATTTTTCCGCATTCTTTTGTGTTTAAATTTGGGTTTGCTAAATTTAAACCCGCTTTTTTTTGATTTACGGCGGCGTTTTTTATATTTTTGCGATTTAAATTTTGCGAAATTTGAGCATTTTTCGTAGTTAAATTCGGCTTCGCTGTTTGCTCGCTTGTATCGTCAAATTCGCCGCTGTTTTGTTTAGAAACCTCGGTCTTGCCGCTGCGCTGCCGGTTTTGCGCGCCTTGACTGACGTCAAATTTTAAAATCTGCTCCCTAAAATCCGCAATCATCGCGTCAAAATACGCGCTCGTTAAATTTCGTTTGCCGACCACCGAGCCAAAGGCGCAGTAGGGGCATTTGCTCTCGCAAAACGGGATATGGACGTAAAGAAGCATTTTGACCTTTGTTTTTGCCGTATTTTAGCAGATTTTGAGGCTTTGTCGCGCGGCGTTTGATATTTTGGATTTTTGGCCTTTACGCCGTCTGCGTGTAGATTTGCGGTAAATTTAGGCCGGGTTTGGGCGTAAAACCGACTCTAATAAGTTGTTTGACGCTTTTAAATTTTAAAATTTACCGCCGTTTTTACTGCCCGTTAAATTTAAAAAGTCGCGCCGATACGTTTAAATTTGATTTTAATTTAACGCCCGCAAAGCTCCGCAAGAGTGTTAAATTTACGCGTAAAATTTCTTTTGTTTTAAAATTTGCGTCGGCAAAACGCCGAATTTTTCTCTAAAAATCTTTGCAAAGTGCGGAGCGCTAGCGTATCCGACGATTTTTGCGGCTTCGCTTACGCAGACGTCTCCGCGCTCTAAAAGTTTTTTTGCCGCGTTTAGCCGCTCGGTCGCTAGCATCCCGTAGATCGTATCGCCAAAGTAGCTTTTAAAGCCCGTTTTTAGCTTAAATTCATTCGTCGCGCACGCTCTGGCTAGCTCTTTTATGCTGGGCGGATTTTGGACGTCGCTTAGTAAAATTTGCCTTGCTTTATTTAAAATTTTTACGTATTCGTCGCTAAAATCGCGCTTTTTTTCATCGGCTTTGGGCGTTTTGGGTGTGCCTAGGCTTTTGTAGATTAGCTCTAAAATTTTAGCTTCCATAAAGATTTCGCGCATCTTACCCTCAAACTCGCTCGAGGCTAAAAGCTCCCGCAAAATCAGGCTTTGGGCTAAATTTATCTTAGCCGTTTGGATACAGATTTCGTTTTCTTCGCCTAGATTTTTAAATGCCGCTAGTTTGTTCGCTAGATCGTTTTTTAGCACGATGCATCGCCCGGCGTAGCTGCTACTTTGATACTCGCAAATGTCCTCAAATCCGCTATCCACGCGCCCCATCCAAAACTCTCCGGCCTTTAGGCAAAAAGTTTTTTTACCCGCTTTAAGCCCGGTGTCCCCTCTTGCGTCGTTAAAGAGCAAAAAGCAGTAGCCCGCGCTCCTTTCAAGCCGTCTTTTTACGCTTTTGTTGCAGATTATTTCGCTCCTGCAGTAGCTTGCGCCGCTTGTGCCTTTAAAAAACTCGACCTTGCATTTTCTATCTTGCTCTTGCCACGCGCTTTGTCCGTAGCGCACCGAATTTTGCGCGATTTCTTGCTCGTTTGCGCGTAAAATATCTTTAAATTCGACCTTCATTTGATTTTATCCTTTTAGCGTTGATAAAAAATCCTTCTACCGTTTATCAGAGTATTGATAATAATTATCTGATTATAGTAAAATAGGGTTTAAATTTAAATAAGGAGTTTAAAGATGAAAAGTATGCCTAAAATTTCTATGCTAGCTTGCCTAGCACTATCTTGCGCGCAGGCGGCCGATGAAGTAAAACTAAACGAAGTTACCGTAACTAGCGCGACGGGTTTTGAGCAAAATATCAAAGACGCGCCCGCTTCTGTTTCGGTAATCTCGCAAAAAGAGATAGCTAAGCGCAATCATCAAGATATAGAAAGTATCGTAAAAGACGCTCCGGGCGTTTTCGGCGCGACGCTGGGGGCGGCTAGCAGACGCGGTATCACGATGAGAGGCCTTGGTCAAAAATACACTAAAATTTTAATAGACGGCCGTCCTGCAACTAGCGATAGCGCGTATAGAGGGCTTCGCGCGGTCGGTAGCGCTCAAAATTTCCTCCCGCCCGCAAACACGATCGAGCGTATCGAAATCGTGCGAGGGCCGATGAGCTCGCTATACGGCTCGGATGCGATGGGAGGCGTCATAAACATCATCACCAAGGGCTTTTCAAACGAATTTAGCGGTAACGTAAACGGCTACTACACGCTTGCGGGCAAAAGCGGGATAAATGATGACTACCAAACCGGCTTTTACGCAAACGGCGCAGTGATCCCGGACGTGCTAGGCATCGCGCTTTACGGGCGGTATTTTCATAAATTTGAAGACGAGCGAGCCTTTACGAACCGCAAAAACGAGGATGTAAATTTCGGCGCGAAAATCATGTATAACGCCACCGAAAACGACGAAATAGCGCTGGATCTACGCCGCGTAGTAAATAAATACGAGCGCACCGAGGGCAAGACACTAAACCGCACGGCTAGCGATAACACGAGCGTGGCTTTTGAGAAGATGAGCGGATATACCGCCTCGCTCTCGCATACGGGCAAATACGACAAACTGCTGCTTGAAAGCTTTTTAATGCATGATAATATGAAAGAAAGCGGTCAGCAAGACCTCACGTTAAAAACGACGACGCTAAATACCAAGGGAACGTATTTTTTTGATAATAACACGCTGAGCCTTGGGGCTGAATACAGAAGAGAAAGGCTAAACGAAAAGGCCACGACGGCCGACGCCGCAAACGTAAAGAGATATGATTTTTCGCTCTACGGCGAGGACGATTTTGACGTAACCGACGCGCTCACGCTAACTGCGGGTTTAAGGTATAATCACGACAAAGACTACGGCGGACACGTATCTCCGCGAGGATATGCCGTGTATCATCTAAGCGAAAATTTATCGCTAAAAGGCGGCGTATCGGCAGGCTACTCGACGCCTGATATCAAGATGCGAACCGACGGGCTTGCTCTGCCTTTTGCCGGCGGTATGGGAGCGCAGCTGGGTAAAAGCGACCTAAAACCCGAATCCAGCCTAAACTACGAGGCCGGCGTCGCGTACGGGGACGAAAGCATTAACGTTTCGGCGATAGCGTTTTATACGCGGATAAAAGACGGTCTAGGCACGAAACCAGTTTGCGTCGCGCGCCCGGGCGTTCCTTGCGTGCATAACGGCAAGACCTATAGGCGCGGCATCTGGGAGAGCGTAAATATCGGCAAAGCCGAAGTAAAGGGCGTCGAGCTCGCCTCAGACTGGCAGATTTTATCAAATTTAGCCCTGCACTCAAGCTACGTTTACACCAGATCAAAGCAAAAATCGGGCGCGTACGAGGGCAAATCTCTAAACAATCTACCCGTACATACCGTAAAAATAGGGCTTGACTACGATATGACGCCTGATCTAAATCTATGGACGCAGATGAACTATCTGGGCAAAACCAGAGCCGTTTACGGTCTACCAGGTGACGAGGAGATAAGGGATTATACGCTATTTGACGCGGGCGCAAGCTACAAGCTAACTAAAAATGCAAGCGTAAATTTTAGCGTTTATAATATCTTTAACGAATACGTAACGACAAAATCCGGACGCTACGAAATTTTAATCGCTGACGGGGTTAAATATAGACTCGGATTTAACGTAAATTTTTAAATTTGGCCGTATTTAAGCGGGGCGGTGCGTAGCGATCGCCGCCCTGCTACCGGTTCTTAAAATTTGAGTTTAAATTTAAGGAGAAAGATGCCGTTTTTAAAGAAAAAGAAATTTTGGTTTAATGTCCATTTGATTTTAAGCCTAGCCTGTGTTTTGCCGCTGCTTATCGTCACTCTTAGCGGCGCGGTCATATCCTATCACGACGAGATTATAGACCTTGCAAACTCGCAAAAAACATTCGTCAAGCGAGGCGAAAAAGAGCTTAGCGCGAGAGAAATTTTAGATATTTTTAAAGCTAGGGAACCAAATTTTACGCTTAGCTACTACAAGATAAACTCGGACGCAAATCACGCTCTAGGCGTATCCGGCACGAATGCTAAGGGCGAGTTTAAGTCGTATTTTATAAATCAATACACCGGCGAGATAACAGGCGAAAATTTCGGCGATAAATTTATCGGACTAATGTTAAATTTACATACTAACTTAGGCCTCGGGCTTAGCGAAAACGAGACGCTACGGCTTATAGGCAAGCATATCGTTGCGGTTTGCTCTATCGCTTTGGTTATCTTGGTTATATCTGGATTGATAATTTATTATCCTAGTTTTAAAACTAAATTTATGCGCGCGTTTACTTTAAAAATCAAGGCCAAAGGCTATGCGTTTTTGTACAGTTTGCACGGATTTGCGGGCGTTTATCTTTGTTTATTTTTGGCTTTTATGAGCATTACGGGGCTTTACTGGTCGTACGACTGGGCGGCAAAGCTCGTAAATAACGCGCTTGGCGAAAAAGAAATTTTTAGAAAAAAGAGCTTTACGCAGGTGAGGGGATTTTCGCTGGAGGACGAGGCTAAGATAGCCAATTTACAAACTGCAATAGATATTTTTAAACGAGATAGAGAGAATTACGAGCTTTTTAACGTCATCACGCAAGAAGACGGCGAAAATTTTATGATATTTTACTTTGACAAAGGGTTAGAAGAGGACGATAAGGTAAATACGATGACGATAAACGCCGCCAAGGGGCAAATTATTAGGCACGCGAGGTTTGACGACGCCAAAAGCTCGATGCCTAGGCCTTTTGTAATTCATAAAGCGGTTTTGAGCTTGCATTCGGGATATTTTTTGGGCGCGGTCGGTAAATTTATATTTTGTTTAGCTTCGGCGTCGGTTTTGTTTTTCGTTATAAGCGGCTTTTGGATGAGCTTAAAACGGCTCAAAAGATAAATTTGATAAAATCGTTCGAAAAAACTGAAAAAGGCTAAATATGCGAGTGATTTTAGATGGATTTGACGGCTCTTTTTTGCCTATTTTGCAAAGCTTCAAGGCCGTGATGCCGAGCCTGCGTATAACGGGCATCGAGGAGCTCGGCCAAAGCGTCAAGGGAGTGCCGAGCAAAGACGCGGATAACGCGGACGCTATCAACGTAAGCGAGCTTTTTGCGCGCCGAGACGAGCGGGACGAGCTTTTATCGGACGAATCTTTGTTTTTGCAGGACGATAAATTTGACGATAGCGACGAGGCTACGGCGGTTAAATTTGAGAGTACGATTCAGGCTAACGACGACGCCAAATTTGAGCCAAATTTAACGGCTATGAGCGAGCGAAAAACCGCTTCCGTGCAGGAGCAAAATTTGCAAGAAATGCAGAACGCTACGCCGTATCAAGACGGCGGCCGCGAGGAAGAGGCGATTTTGCAAACCGATTCTTTGAGCGAAGCGCCAAAAACCGCGGTTCCAACTGAGAGCCCGCAAACTACCGCTCTGCAAGAAGCTTCCGTTTTGGGCAGAGCTACTCAAACGGCTTCGTTTGGCAAAACGGCTACCTCAAACGAAGACGCAAAAATGGCGGTTTCGGACGACTCTGCGCAGGCTGCGTTGTTTGATTTTAACGAGTCCGGGCAAAATTTGACGCCGCGCGCCGAGCCCAAAGCCGCGCTTGAGCGCAAAAAGCACGAAAGCGCGAGTCTGTTTACCGACGAAGAGGTGCGGGCGATACTGGAGCTAAAATAGGCGGCTTAAATTTAGCTATCAAGGCGGTAAAATTTGATGGATAACCAAGCAAACGCGCAAATTTTACCGCCTTTACCGCACTTTGGAAAAGCTAAATTCGACGCTTTTAAATTTAAATAAAATTTTTAAGTCTAAACATCAAATTTTTTCGCCCGTTTGCGATATTTATCTATATCTTAACTATTTTTCGTTAAAATCCCCATTAAAAATTTTTGGAAAAAAGATGCAAAAAAGATATAGACCAAACGTCGCGGCGGTCATACTCGCGTCATCTTATCCGTTCGATTGCAAGATTTTAATCGCGCAAAGGTGCGATCTGACAGGCATTTGGCAGTTTCCTCAGGGCGGCATAGACGAGGGCGAGACGCCGCGCGAAGCTCTAAAAAGAGAGCTAAAAGAGGAGATAGGCACGGACGATATAGACGTGCTTAGCGAGTATCCGCAGTGGCTTAGCTACGACTTTCCGGAAGGCGTAGCTAGCAGGAAATTTTACAACTTTGACGGGCAGACGCAAAAGTATTTTTTAGTGCGGTTGCGTCCCGGCGCGAAGATAAACATAAACACCAAAAAGCCCGAATTTAGCGAGTATAAATTTATAAATTCGCGCGAAGTTTTAAACGGCATAAACCACTTCAAAAAGCCGATCTACGGTAAGGTTATCGGCTACTTTAAAGAGAAAGGATTTATCTAATGTTGATCGTCCAAAAATACGGCGGCACGAGCGTTGGGACGCTCGAGAGGATAGAAAACGTCGCCGCTAGAGTGATAGAGGCTAAAAATAGCGGTGCGGACGTCGTAGCGGTGGTTTCGGCTATGAGCGGCGTGACAAATCAGCTGGTGGACTACGCCTCGCACTACACCAAAGAGCCTGACGGCGTAGCGATGGATATGTTGCTTAGCTCCGGCGAGCGCGTCACCTGCGCGCTTTTAACGATAGCGCTTATAAATTTAGGCTATCCTGCGGTGGGTCTTAGCGGTAGGCTGGCGGGTATCATAACAGATAGCATGCACACCAAGGCCAGGATCGACGCCATCGACACTAAGCGTATGAAAGAAGAGCTAAAAGCGGGTAAGATCATTGTCGTTGCGGGCTTTCAGGGCATCGACGAAAAAGGCGACGTGACGACGCTCGGACGAGGCGGTAGCGACCTAAGTGCCGTGGCGATCGCGGGCGCGCTGGATGCGGATTTGTGCGAGATTTATACCGACGTGGACGGAGTTTATACGACCGATCCTCGCATCGAGCCGAAGGCTAAAAAGCTAGATAAAATCAGCTATGACGAGATGCTAGAGCTTGCGAGCCTAGGCGCAAAAGTGCTGCAAAACCGCTCGGTCGAGCTGGCTAAGAAGCTAAACGTAAATTTAGTCACCAGAAGCAGTTTTAATCACAACGAAGGAACACTAATAACAAAGGAAGAGAGTATGGAAGCAGTCCTAGTAAGCGGCATCGCGCTAGATAAAAACCAAGCTAGAGTAACTTTAAGAGGCGTGGTGGATAAGCCGGGCATCGCAGCCGAAATTTTCACCGCGCTAGCAGAAAAAAATATAAACGTAGATATGATAATCCAAAACGTAGGTCAGGACGGCACGACCAATCTTGGCTTTACCGTGCCGCAAAACGAACTTCACGTCGCAAAGGAGTGTATGGATAGACTAAATGCGGCAAGAGAAATTTTATATAACGACGAGATCGTCAAAGTCTCTGTCGTAGGCGTAGGTATGAAAAGCCACACCGGAGTGGCGTCTCTAGCCTTTCAAACGCTGGCAAACGAGGGTATAAATATCCAAATGATCTCGACTAGCGAGATAAAAATCTCGATGATCGTCGATCAAAAATACGGCGAGCTAGCCGTCCGCGCACTACACGAAGCCTACAAACTCGATAAATGAGCGATTTTATAAAATGGACGCTCGAGGCGATCCGCGAGGAGGGCTCACTGATGAGCTGGATGGAAGAGAGGCGCACCGAGTGGACGCCTCTGCTAGCCTCGAAGCTTAAATTTTTACTCGAAGGCCGCGCTTTTATCCTGATAACCGATAGCGAGCGAGGCTGGTTCGAGGAGTATTTTTTAAAAAATATAAATAAGCCAACGAACGCTCGCCCCGTGCTGCCCTTTTTTTCGCTAAAGGCGCTTTATCCTTCTTTTGAAGCTATTAGCTCCAAGGAGGAAGCGGCACTGCTTTTAGATATGCTTTCTTTGGCGTTTCCAAACGGTTACGTATTTTTTTATATCGGTAAAAGCGCCGATAAAAGCGCTCAGATCGCCAAAGGCAAGGACGACAGCTATATGTGGCTTTTTGACGAGCAGGCGCAAAATAGCTTTTATCTCAGCTCAAGCGACGAAATGCTCGACATTAAACTTTTATCTCTTTACAAACTCTTCGATAAAAGCGTAGATGTCGTGCTTTTTGCGAAGGTCGCACTTTAAATTTAATGCAAAGCAAGATCGTAATCACGAGCGACTTTGAAGCCTTGAAAGAGGAAATTTTAGGGCTTTACGGCGTAAATTCGGTTAGATTTTTTTTCGCCGAGGACTTTTTGCTGGAAAATGCAAAAGAGGTCGCCGCCGAGGCCTATATCGCCGAGAGCGAGCCCAAACTACTGGTTTTAGGCGCTAAAAATTTCCGCGTCGAGGCTCAAAACTCTCTACTAAAAATCATCGAAGAGCCGCCTAAAAATATCTTTTTTATCATAGCTTGCGAGTCGAAAAATATGCTCCTGCCGACCGTGCGTTCGCGCCTGGTTACCGAAAATCGGCTCATAAAAAAGCAGCGCGAAAAAACGGGGTTAAATTACAAACGTCTCGAGCTAAAAGAAATTTGCGCGTTTATTGATGAAAAATCAGCTCTAGAGCGCTCCGAAAAGCTTGGCAAAAACGACCTAAAAGAGCTAATCGCCGCCATAGCTCTCGAGGCTACGGCGCAGGGGGTTAAATTTAGCGCTGAAGAGCTTGAGTATTTTTTCAAAGCCGTGCGCCTGGCCGAGCTAAATACCAAAACCCACGCGCTTCTTACGCCGATACTTCTTATGATTTACGAAAAAGGGCTTAGATGAAAATTTTTAAAATCAATCCGCAAACGGGTTTCAACGAGATCTGCGAGGTTATCCGTCCTAGCGACGAGGGGCGAAATTTGATGAAAAAAAAGTCGGCGATCAACTTTTTTTTGATCAAAGATTTGCGCTCGCCGGCGGCCAATATCCTAAAGCAAGATGCGCTAAGCGTGGGCGCGGAGCTCGTGACTAACCGCGACGTGATTCTGGGTGGCGCAAACTCGGTCGCGCTTTTAATGGCTACCGATGCGCAAGTTCTTGCGCTTGCCAAAAAAGAGGCCGCTCAGGATTTCGGGCTAAAAAATTTGGCTAAATTTTTAAAATCTCCGTTTAAAAAACCGCAGCGCGCGCAGATAATGGGCGTCGTAAACGTAAATGAGGATAGCTTTAACGCCGCAAGCCGCGTGAACGAAAAAAGCGGCATAGCTCGCATCGAAGAGATGATCGAGCAGGGCGCCGAGTATATCGACGTGGGTGCGGTGAGCTCTAGACCCGGCAGCAAATACGTCGGACGCGAGGTCGAATTTGCCAGGCTTGAAAAGATCATCACCGAAATTTACCGCCTAAATTTGCACGAAAAGGCGATATTTAGCCTAGATAGCTTTGATGCGTACTGCCTAGAATACGCGCTAAATCACGGCTTTAAGATGATAAACGATATCACGGGCGACGTTAGTCTCTGCGCTCTAGCGGCGCGGTACGGCGCGAGCTACTGCCTTATGCATATGCAAAACAGCCCAGAAAATATGCAGGATAATCCGCATTATGATGATTTGCTGGGCGAGATAGACGCGTTTTTCGAGGCTAAGATCGCCGCGGCGCAGGATCTTGGGTGTCGCGATATCGTGCTAGACGTAGGAATCGGCTTTGGCAAGACGGCGGAGCAAAATATGATTTTGATAAAAAATTTAGAGCATTTTTTGCGCTTCGGTTTGCCGATCTTAGCGGGCGCTAGTAGAAAATCGGTCATAAATTTTTATAGTCCTAGCGAGATAAAAGACCGCTTGGCGGGTAGTCTTTATCTGCATCTGGAGGCCTTTAGAAACGGTGCGCAGATCATCCGCACGCACGACGTGGCCGAGCATGCGCAGATGTTTAGGCTGGAAAACGCGATGAGAAAGCTCGCGGCGTGGTAAGCAAAGCAAATTTAACGAGGAAAAATGGATAAAAAAGAGTATTTAGAGGCCGTAGATACGCTAAATGCGTGGGCGAAGGCCTACTACACCGACGATGCACCCATAGCTACCGACGAGGAGTACGACGAGCTTTATCATAAAGTGCTGGAATTTGAGAGAGCAAATCCTGGCGATATCTCGATGTTTAGTCCGACAAAGCGCGTCGGCGGCGAGGTTAGCGATGGGTTTGTAAAGGCTCGCCACAGCGTGCGGATGTGGTCGATGGAGGATATTTTTAGTTTTGAAGAGCTGCTAGCGTGGCTAAAGCGCGGCGACAAGGAGGGGCTGGAGTTTGCGCTTCAGCCTAAATTTGACGGCGCGAGCTTAAATTTACTCTACGAAAACGGCGCTCTCGTGCGAGCTATCACGCGCGGCGACGGCATAACGGGCGAGGACGTCACGAGTAACGCCAAAGTCATCAAGAATATCCCGCTACAAATCGCCTATAACGGTAGGATCGAGATCCGCGGCGAGGTTGTGATCGCTAAAAACGACTTTGACGAGATAAATTTCGCTCGCGCGCAAAGGGGCGAGCCGCAGCTATCAAATCCTAGAAATGCGGCCGCCGGCAGTCTGCGCCAGCTAGATAGCGCAGTGACGGCGTCGCGCAGGCTGAGGTTTAAGCCTTGGGGCTACGGCGAGCAAAATTTGGGCCTTGAAACCTACTCGCAGATGATGGATTTTATCTATTCGCAGGGCTTTGAGCGAGAGGAGTTTTTTAAAATTTGCCGCACTGCAGAGCAGATCGAGGAGGCGTATAAGCAGCTCGTAGCGCAGCGAGATAGCAAGCCCTTTATGATGGACGGCCTCGTGGTGCGCGTGCAGAGTATCGCGGCTAGCGAGGAGCTGGGCTACACGGAGAAATTTCCTAAATTTATGGTCGCGTATAAATTTCCCGCTATCGAAAAGACCACGCGCCTGCTTGACGTCGCGTTTCAGGTCGGGCGCAGCGGCGTCGTGACTCCGGTGGGCGTGCTTGAGCCCGTAAATATCGACGGCGCGACCGTAAAGTCCGCCACGCTGCACAACTTCGACGAGATCGAGCGCCTAGGCGTGCAAAAGGGCGATTTTATCAGCATTATCCGCTCGGGCGACGTGATACCCAAGATCACCGGCGTCTTTAAACAGCGCAGAGACGGTTCGCAGATGCCTATCGAGCGGCCGCGCGAGTGTCCCGTATGCGGGTCGATGCTACTAGACGAGGGCGTTTTCGTCAAGTGTCAAAACCTCGAGTGCAAGGCTCGCGTGATAAATTCGCTCATACATTTTGCGAGCAAAAAGTGCCTAAATATCGACGGCCTGGGCGAAGCGATCGTAAATCAGCTTTTTGAAGCGGGCTTAGTCGCCAAAATCGCCGACATTTACGAGCTTACGGCGCAGGATTTGGCAAGTCTTGAGGGTTTTAAAGATAAAAAGATCGCAAATCTGCTCGGCGCCATCGAGGCTAGCCGCACGCCGGCTTTGCACAGCTTTATAGCGAGCCTTGGCATCGAGCATATCGGAGAGGTAGCGGCCAAAAAGATAGCGCAAATTTACCCGCAAAACTGGCGCGAGCTGAGCTTCGGCGAAGTCGCCGCGATCGAAGGATTCGGCGAGGCGATGGCGGAGAGTTACGCAGAGTTTATGCAGGTAAATAGGCAAAATTTGGACGAAATTTTGCGTTTTGTTAGCCCGCAAGCGCAAATTTACGAGACGAAACAAAGCGCAATAAGCGGTAAAACGTTCGTGATAACGGGCACGCTTAGCAAGAGCAGGGATGAATTTAAAAGGGTTTTGGAAGCAAACGGCGCGAAAGTAAGCGGCTCGGTGAGCAAGAAAACCGACTTCGTGCTTTACGGCGATGAGGCCGGCAGCAAGCTGGATAAAGCTAGAGAGCTGGGCGTCAAGGCGATAACCGAGGACGAGCTAAGGCGGATGATTGAGATTTGATCTATTTACCGCGCGCCACCTAAACATCAGCCGAAACAAGGCCGCCGAGCTCATAAAAAGCGGCAAGATTTTGCTAAACGGGCGAATTTGCTCTAAGCCCAGCTTTGAGGTGGGCGAATTTTACGCATTTAAGAGCTCAAATGCAGTAAATTTAGACGGCGATAAGGTTTTGAGCGAGACCTTGAGCGTAAATTTGAGAGTTTGCGAAAACGGCGGCGAATTTGATGCCGATGGCGGATTTTGCTCGCAAAATTTGCATGCAAAAAATAGCGTCGCATTTGGTAAAAAAAGCGGTTTGCAAGCGCGCAAAAACGGCCCTCAAGAGCGTGAGATCGGCGGCGCGTGCGGCTTGGGGAGAGAAAAATTCGACGGCGAGGATGCTTTTTGCCGTAGGAGCGAGTTTAGCTACGGCGAATACGAAGCGACATACGGCGATAAAACCATGCTTGAGAATAAAAATTTAAACGACGACGCCCAAAAGAGTGCGGTTTTAGGCGCGGCGGACGAGACTCAAAATTTATGCGGCGCAAATTTGACGGATGCCGCCGAGGCTACACGCAAAAAAGCTCGTAAAAGCGAGCAAAATTTAGACGCAAACAGCGTAAAAATCGAGCTTATCGGCGAAATCTACGTCGGACGCGGCGCGCTAAAACTAAAAAGCTTTTTGGCAGCCTATCTGCTCGAAGTTCAAGGCAAAAACGCCCTAGACGTAGGCTCAAGCACTGGCGGTTTCGTGCAAATTTTGCTGCAAAACGGCATAAAAAGCGTTACTGCGCTAGATGTGGGCAGCTCTCAGCTGGATAAAAGCCTGCGAGCCGACTCGCGAGTGATAGTGGTCGAAAATACCGACGTGCGCGAGTTTGCGGCAGGGTTTCAAAACTCGGGCGGAGACGGTAAATTTGACGGCTCTGCGCAAAATTTAAAAACCCAAATCAAGCCAAGCAAAGATAGCCGAATATGCGATAAATTTGGACTCGGCAGATCAAATTTCGCTGAGCGGGACGGATTTTTAAGCGAGCCGAGTAAGTCCGATTTTACGCCGTTAAATTTAGCCAAGGCGGGTAAGAGCGAATGGGCGGTGAAACGCATCGATCATCAAAATAAAACCTCAAATTTAAACAAAAAAAATGCGCAAACGGGCTGTGCGGATGAGCCGATTTTAGCTCAAGCAAGCACGCGATCCGTCCGTTTAGACGAGGCGAATTTCGCTATAAAAAACGCGCAAATGGACGGCGAAATCGATGCTACGACAAATGAGACCGACGCGCAAAAAAAATTAGCGCATAAGCCTGTTTTGGCTGAGAAAAGCGAGCCAAACGCGCAAACCGATGCTAAATTTGAATCCTGCATAAACGAAACTAATCGGACTAAAATAAACGCGCAAACCGCCGCCGCGGAAGAGCGAAATTTAGCACGGCGGAACTCGGCGTCAAAAAATACAAATTTAAGCCGTCAAAAAACCGCGCGACCAAACGCCGCAATAGCTAGCTATGTAAGCGAGGCAAATTTAGCTCGCGCAAACTTGCGACCAAACGCCGAAAAAATAGCCGAATCTAATCCTCGCGCCGCCAAAAACGTCGCGAAAAAATTTGATCTCATCACCTGCGACGTGAGTTTTATCTCGCTTAAAGAAATTTTGCCCTCTATCGATGCGCTTGCCGGCGAAAACTGTGATATTATCTTGCTTTTTAAGCCGCAGTTTGAGGTCGGCAGGACCGTCAAGCGAAATAAAAAAGGCGTCGTAACGGACGCAAAAGCCGTGCGCGAGGCGAGGGCGAAATTTGAGCTTGCGGCGGCAAATTTGGGCTGGATAATGCGCCAAACGCTCGAATGCGAGGTAAAAGGAAAGGAAGGAAATGCCGAATTTTTCTACGCTTTTAACAAAAGATAATATCACGGCCGTGGCGATCGGGCACTTTGACGGCGTGCACCGCGGCCACAAGGAGCTTTTAAAGCGCCTGGGCGTTTACGGCGGGCTGGTCGTGATCGACAAAAACAAGGCCAACATCACGCCGGGCCTCAAACGCGCCGAATACTCGAGATATCCGTGCTTTTTGTATGATTTTAACGAGATAAAGGGGCTTAGCGGCGATGAGTTTATCGCGCTTTTGAAGCGGGATTTTAAAAATCTGCAAAAAATCGTCGTCGGATTTGACTTTCGTTTTGGTCGAAACAGAGCATGGGACAAGCACGATTTGCGGCGCATCTTTGACGGCGAGGCGGTTATAGTGGATGAGTTTTGCTTCGAGGGTATGGGCGTGCACAGCTCGGCTATACGCGAGTATATCAAGCAAGGCGAGATATACAGAGCAAACCGCCTGCTAGGCCGCGAATACTCGATCGAAGGTCGCGTGATAAAGGGGCAGGGTATCGGGTCGCGCGAGCTCGTGCCGACGCTAAATTTGGACGTAAAAAGCTACCTTTTGCCGCGCGAGGGCGTTTATGCGACGAGGACCCGCATCGGTTACAAGACCTACGGCTCGGTCACGTTTATCGGCAACCGCATGAGCACGGACGGTAGCTTTAGCATCGAGACGCACGTGCTAAACGAAAATATCGCGCACGCCCGCGACGTCGCGGTTTGTTTTATCAAGCGGCTGCGCGATAACCGAAGATTCGAAAGTCTAGAGGAGCTAAAGGGGCAAATTGGGATCGACATCAAGCAGGCGATGGAGTTCGTCGGCGTGTGCGATCTCTACGTCGTGGGCGATACTACGCCTCAAAGGAGCGAGCCGTGAAGGACGAAATCTTTAAGGAGCCGATAAAAAAGCAGTTTGAATTTGACGCGAGCGTGGCGTCGGTGTTTGACGATATGATCGGGCGTTCGGTGCCGTATTACTCGGCATCGCAAAAGCTGATCGCCGATTTTTTAGCGCAAATTTTACCGCAAGGCGCAAGCGCGATAGACCTTGGCTGCTCGACCGCCTCGACGCTGCTAGCCCTTTGGCGCAAAAGAAGCGATCTTGCGCTAAAAGGCGTAGATAACGCGCCGGCTATGCTGCAAAACGCGCGCGCTAAGATAGAGGCCTACGGCGCTAGGATCGAGCTTGAGCTAGCAGACATTTTAGA
Source organism: Campylobacter rectus (assembly GCF_004803795.1). NCBI lineage: Bacteria > Pseudomonadati > Campylobacterota > Epsilonproteobacteria > Campylobacterales > Campylobacteraceae > Campylobacter > Campylobacter rectus. The sequence goes on from NZ_CP012543.1 coordinate 1,004,935, forward strand.
GTGCGAATTTGACGCTCGTGATGCCGTTTTGATGAACTACACGCTACAGTTTATCCGCCCGCCCAAGCGCCAGGATTTCGTAGCTAAAATTTACCGCGCGTTAAATGACGGCGGCGTATTTGTTTTTAGCGAGAAGCTGATATTTGAAGATAAGACGCTAAGTAAAAATATGATCGAAATCTACGAAAAATACAAGCTAGAACAAGGGTACTCGCGCTACGAAATCGCGCAAAAACGCGAGGCGCTGGAAAACGTGCTGATCCCCTACACCGAGGCTGAAAATAGAAATTTGGCGCTTAGCGCGGGGTTTAGAAATGTGGAGTGTATGTTTAGATGGGCAAATTTTGCAACGTTTGTTGCGTTTAAATAACGGCTTGTCTTTTTGCTCTATACTTCGTTACTTTTAAATTCGGCTCGGTCATTACCAACACGGTAACTCCCGTCGCCAAATTTAAAAGCGCCTCGTCTAGAACAAAAATACTTCGCCTTATCGTTTTGCGTTCAAATTTGAAGTCAAATTTACAAATTTTATTCGCCGAGACCCGTACCCCGAAAATGCTAACATTTAAAACTTCACACAAATAAATCCAACTTGCAACCCAAATTTAGCATCGTAAAGACGCAGGTCTCGGCCGGTAAAATTTAAAAAATTATCCAAATTTGACCACGCCCAAACAACTCGCGAAAACACCCCTGTTTAAAGCCAAATTTAGCCTTTCGTTAGTAAAATACCGCCCAAGAGTTGCGGGGCAACTATTATTTATACAAGGCATTTCATGCAAAGACGCGATTTTTTAAGAAACACTGCGATTTTAGGCGCCGTTATGGCAACTCCGAGCACCGTTTTTGGAGGGAGCAAGGCCGTGGGCAACAAGAGGGTTTTTGACGTAACTCTAAATCACGAAATTTTAGAGGCTGGCAAGAAAACCAGGCTGTGGATACCGCTGCCGTTCATCAGGGAGTACCAAAGCGTGAGCGATATCAAATTTGACGGCAATTTTGCTAATCCGTCGGTGAATTATGGCGCGATCCCGACGCTTTACGTAGATTACGCCGAGGTGGCAAAGCCGACGCTTAGCGTTAAATTTAGAGCCCAGACCTTCGAGCGAAACACCGATTTTAGCAAGGTTAAATTTAACCCGAACGAAAAGCTAAGTGCCGAGACGGAATTTTATCTAAAACCTACCCAGCAGATCCCAAACGACGGCATCGTAAAGCAAAAAGCGGAGGAGATCGCTAAAGGCATAAAAGGCGATCTAGAGCGCGCAAAAGCGATCTACACGTGGGTGGCAAACACCATGCAGCGCGATAACAGCGTCATCGGCTGCGGCACGGGCGACGTAAAAGCGATACTTGAAAGCGGCAAGCTGGTGGGCAAATGCACCGACATAAACTCCGTATTCGTGGGACTCTGCCGCGCTGTTGGTATCCCTGCGCGTGAGATTTTCGGTATCAGAGTAGGGCAGAGCAGATTTTCAAACGAGATGGGAAAGGCCGACGAGAAGGGTTTTGCGGCGATCTCTGGCGGTCAGCACTGCAGGGCGGAATTTTATCTCAAAGGCCACGGCTGGATCCCGGTCGATCCCGCAGACGTCGCGAAGGTGCGCCTAGGCGAGAAGCTAAGCAACGACGACAGCAAGCTCGCCAAAGTTCGCGAGTTTTTATTCGGCAACTGGGAGATGTGCTGGATCGGCTTTAACGACGCGCGCGACTTTGTCCTATCGCCGAAGCCTGCGGAATTTCCGCTAAATAACTTCGGTTATCCTTACGGCGAAGTGGACGATAACGTGCTAAATTACTATTCGCCGAAAGAATTTAGCTACGACTACAAGTCGCAAGAGGTCAAATGAAGGGCTTTTGGCTAGCTCTGGCGTCGGTTGCGAGCGCGCTGGCGGCGACTCTTTGCTGCCTGCCCGCGCTTTTATTTTTGATTTTCGGCGCTTCATTTAGCCTGCTAAGCTCGGAAGCCATAGAGAGCTTAACTGAGCTAAGGCCTTATCTTACCGCACTTGCTGCGATCTGCTTTGCGGCGAGCGTGTTTTATTTTTTCAAAAAGCCAAAATCCTGCGATATCGCAAATCGCCGCAAAAAATGGATCTTCATCTATGTTTTTTTAGCTATTTTTGTGATTATTCTGCTATCATATCCCGAAGTTTTAGGAAAAATTTATGAATAAAATTCTATCTATTTTACTGCTTGCAAGCGTGGCCTTCGCAAATCAAAATTTCATCATCAAAGTCGAGGGGATGCACTGTCCGCTGTGTACGGCGATGGTGCGAAAAGCCCTGCTAAGCGTTGACGGCGTCATCAGCGCCAAGGCTAGCCTGCGCGACAAAACCGCCCGCGTCGAGACGAAAGACGGCGTGAGCGAGAAACAGCTGCTAGATGCGGTGGCGACGACGGGCTACACGGGCGAGATAGTTAAGTAAATTTAAGGAGCAAACATGCAAAAAAACGAGGTTATGAACGATTTTAAGAAGCTGTGCGAGATACCGCACTGCAGCTGCGAAACGGAGCAGATGAGGGAGTTTTTGGCGGATTTTGCGCGCTCTCAGGGCTTTAGCGTGAACGTCGATCAGGCGGGCAATATCCACGCCGTAAAGGGCGAGCCTAAAATTTGCCTGCAAAGCCACTACGATATGGTTTGTGTGGGCGCGGCGCCGAATTTGCAGCTCATCGAAGAGAACGGCATACTAAGGGCGAAAAACTCGACTCTAGGCGCTGACGACGGCATCGGCGTGGCGATGATGATGGGCGCGATGCGGGAGTTTGCAAATTTAGAGTGCCTATTTACCAACGACGAAGAGGTTGGGCTCGTGGGCGCAAACGCCTTTAAAGGTAAAATTTTATCGCCGAATCTTCTAAATTTAGACAGCGAAGAGGATGACCGCGTAACGCTAGGATGTGCCGGCGGCATAAACGTAAGCGCAAAAATCGGCGCGCAGAGCGTTAAAAAGAGCGGTAAAATTTACGAGATCGGCGTCACGGGGCTTAGCGGCGGACACTCGGGCAACGAGATACACAAAAATATCCCAAATGCAACGAAGCTGCTGGCGAAATTCCTCGCCGAGGAGGGCTGCGAGCTAATCAGCCTGGATTTTGGCGAGAGGAGCAACTCGATCCCCGCAAACGCCGTGTGTAAGGCGCTCTGCGCGCATGAGCCAAAGCAGCGCGGCCTAGCGTGGGTAAAGAGCCTCGGCGAGGGCGAAGCGGACGTGCTGGTAAATAGCGGCAAAATTTTAGCGCTAATTAACTCCTTCGCTCAGGGCGTGCGCAGCTACGACACCGAGCTTGGCATGGTAAATGAAAGCATAAATCTCTCGACCGTTAAGCAAAAAGAGGGCGTGATCGAGTTTGACTTTTTCGCTCGCGCGATGAAGCGAGAGGGGCTCGAAAATCTGGGCTTTGAAACCGCTACGCTGGCTAGTGTGCTGGGTTTTGAGGTCAGAGTGGCCGACCGCTCGGCGAACTGGGCGCCGTGCATCAGCGACTTCGCGCATCTGGTGCTTGAGGAACTGCAAAAACAAAAGCCGCAGGCTAAATTTGCCGCTGTGCACGCAGGCCTTGAGTGCGGTGTGCTGGTCGCAAAACAGCCCGAGCTGCAAGCCTGCTCCATAGGCCCAAACATCCACTCGCCCCACTCGGTAAACGAGCACTGCGAGATAGCGTCGGTGGAGATGATGGTGGATGTGGTGAGAAACATCGTCGCTAGACTTCAGTAGTTTGGAAAGGCTTGTCTTTTGAGCGTCTTTGAATGAGTTTGAAATTTTAAGTCTGCGGCAGACTACTTGTCTAGCCTTGACTTAAAATTTCTACACAACATTCAAATCCATCTCAAAAATACTTCGCCTTTAAATTTTGCGGCGGCTTGCCTCGAGAGCGCTTTTATAAAAACCTCACTTGCGGCGTCTCTATGCTGGTTTTGAAAGAGATTTTTGCTTCGCTTTGCTCGCAACCGCTTCCCCAAAAGCTGCGAACGCAAGGCGTGAAGCAGAGACAGAGCGTAATTCAAGTCCCTCCTTTTTTAACAAATAAAAGTTAAAATTTGCAGTGGTTTATATGGACATAAGCGGCAACTTGCATTCGGTGTTTGGTTTTTAAAAATTACAGTAAAAACAACGAGTGATTTCTAAGCCAAGTTTAAAATTTAAGGACAAACTTGCAAAAAGATAACTACATTTTTCGTTTGGACGCAAGATACGCCAAAAATAATTTAATCTCAATAATAATCATATTTTTGCCTTGCGCCGCTTTGGTTTTTTATGCGATTGCGACTACTAATGACCTTGTTTTCGAGGTCAAGACTCTTTATTTTATTGTTTTCGGAATCGCTGTTTTTATGTTTTTGCTTGAGGCGCTTGCGATATTTCGCATAGATAAAGTGTTTTTGATGGAAAATAGCATCGTCGTGCAGAAAAATAGTAAAAATTTAGAGTTTTTATACGCTGACATTAAATTTGTCATAAGAAAAGAGTGGACGATTGCCGATAAAAGTAGTATTAAATTTTACGATCGCAAAACTTCGGAACCGATATTTGTCCTCGGCGGGCATTTTATTTCGCGGAGTGATTTTGAGCGCTTTATCGAAGCTATTTCAAAGCATACGATTTTAAATAGCGAGCTTGTAGAGCAAGGCACATTCGGCGAGGCGTTAAATTTGATAGACGAAGACGGCTCGTCGCAGCTGCAATACCCGTATCTCTCAAAGAAAAATTTTTTCGGCGATTAAGGAAATTTCTTATCTTTGCTACTACACAGCTCGTTTAAAAAGCACTCCTTGCAGTTTGGCTTTATCGCTTTACAGGTGTAGCGGCCAAAAAGCACCATCGCTTGATGAAGCGTGTTTAGCTGCGTTTTAAAGGCTTTGGTTAGGTCAAGTTCGACGGCTTCGGGCGTTTTGCCCCTGCTAAGACCAAGTCTATGCGCCACGCGAAAGACGTGCGTGTCCACGGCCATCAAATTTGATCCAAAATGCTCGATCAGCACGACGTGCGCAGTCTTTTGGCCAACGCCGGCTAGACTCATCAGCTCCTTTTCGGTCGCGGGTATCTCGCCGTCAAATTCGCTCATCACGCTCTTTGCCATTTTGATCAAATTTTCGGCCTTGTTGTTAAAAAAACTACAGGAATTTATGAGCGCTTTTACGCTGGCTAGATTTGCCCGCGCGAGGCTCGCGACGTCCGGGTAGGCCTCAAAAAGCGAAGGCGTGATCAAATTTACGCGCTTATCGGTGCACTGCGCGCTTAGCATCACGCACACGAGCAGCTCATAGAGATTTTGAAATTTAAGCTCGCTGCCGGCGTCTTTGTAATTTTCCAAAAATAAATTTTTGATAGCGTTTACGTCTTTTTTCGTTCTCATAGCGCCGATTTTAGCCGTTTTTATTTAAATTTTAGATGAATTATAACTTATATTTAATGACTTTCTTGCTATAATCACCCTCGCAAAAATCTAAATTTAAGGAAAAAAAATGAATAAATTTTTATTCGCGACTCTTAGTTTGGCTGCGGCTATGAGCCTAAATGCTGCGGTTCATGCGACCGTAAACGGATCTGATATCACCGATAAAGACATAGCTTTCACGCTTGCGGCGATGCCCGGCGTCACGCTAGAGCAGCTTCCTAAAGACACTCAAAAAAAAGTGATCGACGAGACTATCAGCAGAAAGCTTTTGCTAGACGAGGCTAAAAAAAGCGGACTAGAAAAAACCGACGAATATAAAGCCGCGCTAGAAGAGGTTAAAGATAACATCGCGCTTGATCTTTGGATGAAGAGAATTTTCGATAACGTCAAAGTAAGCGAAAACGAAATCAGCGATTTTTACAACAAAAATAAAGCCGAATTTGCCGTGCCCGCTCAAGTAAAAGCTAAACATATCCTAGTAGCTGCCGAAAAAGACGCCAACGACGTGATAGCCGCGCTAAAAGGACTAAAGGGCGATGCGCTCGTTAAAAAATTCGAAGAGCTGGCCAAGGCTAAATCTACGGATCAAGGTTCTGCCGAAAATGGTGGCGAGCTAGGCTGGTTCGGTCAATCCCAAATGGTAAAACCTTTCGCGGACGCCGCTTTTGCTCTTAAAAAAGGCGAGATAACCGCTAAGCCTGTTAAATCAAATTTCGGCTACCACGTGATCTTAAAAGAAGATAGCAAGGCTGCTGGCACCGTGGGTCTAAACGAGGTAAAACCTCAGATCGAAGGCAATCTAAAGATGGAGAAATTTAGAAACGATATCAGAAAAAGAGGCGACGAGCTTCGCGCGAAAGCGAAAGTAGAATACAAATAAGGTCGGTAAAATGGGTGTTTTAGACGTAGTAAAAGCCGGCGTTTTAAGCGGCGATGACGTAACTAGGCTATATAAATACGCAAAGGAGCAGGGTTTTGCCTTGCCTGCGGTAAACGTGGTCGGAAGCGACTCGATAAATGCCGTTTTAGAAGCGGCGAAGACGGCTAACTCACCCGTTATCATCCAGTTTAGTAACGGCGGGGCGGGCTTTTACGCGGGTAAAGCATGTAAGGACGCGGGCGTCCTAGGCGCGGTAGCGGGCGCACAGCACGTGCATCTGCTAGCCCAGGCTTACGGCGTGCCCGTGATCCTTCACACCGATCATGCGGCTAGAAAGCTGCTGCCGTGGATAGATGAGCTGGTTAAATTTAGCCGCAAATATAAAAAAGCCCACGGCGCACCGCTTTTTAGCTCGCATATGCTTGATCTTAGCGAAGAGAGCCTCAATGAAAATTTAAGCACCTGCGAGAAGTATTTGAATGAGCTTAGCGAGCTTGGTATCAGCCTAGAGATCGAGCTTGGCGTAACGGGCGGCGAAGAGGACGGCGTGGATAATACCAGCGTCGATAACGCGCTTCTTTATACCCAGCCCGAAGACGTCGCGCAGGCATACGAACGGCTAAGCAAAATCAGCGATAGATTTAGCATCGCGGCGAGCTTTGGCAATGTCCACGGCGTATATAAGCCGGGCAATGTCGTGTTGCGACCCGAAATTTTAAAAAATTCGCAAGAATTCGTGCGCGAAAAATTTAATCTGCAATCCGATAAACCCGTAAATTTCGTCTTTCACGGCGGTAGCGGTAGCGAGATCGCCGATATAAAAGACGCAGTTAGCTACGGCGTGGTAAAAATGAACATCGACACCGATACGCAGTGGGCGTTTTGGGACGGCGTGAGAGAGTATGAGCTCAAAAACAGAGCCTATCTGCAAGGTCAAATCGGCAATCCCGAAGGCGAGGATAAACCGAACAAAAAATACTACGATCCGCGCAAATGGCTGCGAAGCGGCGAGGAATCGATGGTAAAGCGCCTACTAACGGCGTTTGAAGATTTAAACTGCTTAAATAGAAATTAAGGCCCATAATGGAATCCAAAAAAGAAGCGAGAAACGATAATTTTACCGATTTGGCGCTGCCTGAAGTAAAAAGCAGACAGTCATTTTTCGTCTATGCGAAAATCGTATTTTTACCGACGGCGATCTATCTCGTCGCGCTTCTTGGGTATTTTGGATATATAAATTTTCAGATCGGCCTACACACGGTCGTTATGATGGGCGTTATCTGGGCGATTTCGCTTGTTTTTGCTAAAAATAGCGCCGAGCTTGCTTGCTGCTATTTCGAGCAAAGCGGGGCTGATTTTAAGCGAAATTTAAAAGAATACATCATCAAGCACCTTTTAGTCATCGGCAAAGATACGAAGTCAAATGCAGGATTTGATGAATTTGTCGCCTACTACACCAGAAATTTGCGTAATGAAAATTTCGCTTCCGTAGGTGCGGGCATCTTTCCGATGCTGGGCATTTTAGGAACGTTTATCAGTATAGCGGTTTCTATGCCTGAGTTTAACTCCTCAAATACGATCCAGCTCGAAACTGAAATTTCAACCCTTCTTAGCGGTGTCGCAACCGCGTTTTACGTCTCTATATACGGTATTTTTTTAGCGCTTTGGTGGATATTTTTTGAAAAATACGGAACAAGTAAATTTGAAACGCTGGTAAGAAGACAAAAAAATGCGACAAGCGGCTTTTTTTGGACAAAAGAGGAGCTTGATAGAAGATATTTGCAAGAGAATTTAAGGCACTTTGAGAAGATCGGAGCGATATTCGAGCACGTTAGCAATGCCGAATTTTTCGAAGAGCTCGACAAGACTATCGATGGCAAATTTAAGACTTTTACAAATATCTTGAAAAACGAAGAAGAGGCCGTCAAACTAAGCGACGAACACATCAAGCAAACGATGAATACGCTGCTAAAATCCTCAAAAGACCAAAAAGACTTAGTTAAAATTCACGCCGAAATTTTAAACGTTATCAACAAATTTAACGGCAGTATCAAAGATATGCAGTTAAAATTTGCCGAGCAATACAACCGCCTTTACGATGTGGGCGGAGAGCGCATAACAAGGCTTGAAAAGAGCGTGGGCGAGCTTGAGCATAACATCAGGATTTTTAGCGAATCGCTTTCTAAATTTAGCGGCGAAATTTTAGAAAAACAAAAGCTGGCGATGGAGGGCTTTAAAGAGAGCCTGATCGAGGGCGTGCAGGCGTTTAAAAAGGCCTTTGACGCCGAAGCCGGCGAAGCATACGAGGATAATAGCGCGCTCATTGAAGGGCTAAAGCAAGATATCGACGAACTCGACAAAGAGACAAACGAGATCTTGCAAACCATCGAAAAGGCGAGTATGCTAGATGAAAACGCGTAGCGAGGGTAAAAGCGGCGATCAGACCTTTTGGATATCGTATGCGGACCTGATGGCGGGGCTGATGTTTGTTTTTATGCTCATCATCGGCGCCGTCGTCGTAAAATACGTCCTTAGCCAAAGCGATCTGGCAAAACTGCAAAAAGATTTGAGCGAGCGCGAGAAGCAAATCGCCTCATCGCAAAACGAGCTTGTGCGCAAAGAAAACGTTATAAAAGAAATTTTTTCAAATTTAGACCGCGCAAAGAGCGAAAATAAAGAGCTTGCCGATATAAACAGGCTCGTAAACGAGATGCTTGAGGGCGTCAAAAAAGAGAAAAACGAGCTTACAAATTTAACCCAAACCTACGAGATAAATTTAAACGACGCAAACAAAACTATCGCTGATTTGCAGGATAGAGTGCTGCAGCTCGGGCAAATTTTAGCCCAGAGGGATGAAACTCTAAAAGATGTAAATGCAACTCTGGCCCAAAAAGAGGATGTCATAAAGGTGCTAAATGAAAAATTTAACAGTGAAATTTCAAGGTATCTGGCGCTGGAAGAGGATTTTAACAAAACAAAAGACAAGATAAAGGACCTTAGTTCGCTTCGCTCTAACGTCATCTCAAACTTAAGGGCAAAGCTGGGCGGCAAGGTAAATATCGACCCTAGCTCGGGTGTCGTATCGCTACCTGAGTCTATCCTCTTTGATACGGGCTCATACGAGCTAAAAGACGAGGCTAAGGTGCGCCTAAAAGAAATTTTACAGACTTATTTCGAAGCGATACTAAACAGCGAAGAGATCATAAAGCACATCGACAGGATCGTGATCGAGGGTCACACGAACTCTGTGGGAAGCTATATGTATAACCTCGATCTGTCGCAAAAGCGCGCGTATTCGGTGCTGGATTTTATCTACTCGTGGAACAAGGATAAGCGCCTGGAGCGATATCTCATCGCTAGCGGGCGTAGCTTTAGCGATCTGGTGATAAAAAACGGCAAAGAGGACCCGGATGCATCCAGGCGTATAGAGATCAAAATTTCGATTTCCGACAAAGAATCTATGAGAGAGATGGAAAATTTCTTGGAGCAACAAAATAAAAAGTATTCAAAAAACTAAGTTTCGAGATACTGATTTTTACGTGCTTCGCGACGATCTCGTAGAGGGCGGATTTAACGGTAACAAGGCTAGAAAGCTGGAATATTTTCTGCACGCTGATTTAAGCGGCGTAAAGCGCGTCGTTAGCTACGGCTCAAGCCAGTCAAACGCGATGTATAGCCTAAGCGTCTTTGCGAAGATGAAGGGCTTTGAGTTTCACTACGTCGTTTCAAATTTAAGCTCAAATTTAGCGGCAAATCCGATCGGAAATTTTAAATTTGCCCTTGAAAACGGGATGAAAATATATGTAGATAAAGATAGACGAGCGCGAGCCAGGGCTTTAGCTTATGAGCTAGCAAGGTTAAAAGAGGGCGAGATTTGCTGCGGCGAGGCGGTAAATTTGACGCACAATCGCAGCGAAATTTGCTCAAATTTAAAGGATGCCGGCAGGTTAAATTTGAGCAAATTTGACGAAGGACTCGGTTTTACGGATATAAATTTAAATGCAAAAAATATGTCAAATTTGCAAGCCGAAGTCGAGCCGAATTTGCAAATAGAAAAATCAAATTCACAAGATTTAAACAGGCAAATTTCGAGTAAATTTGACGAACCAGCAAAGCTCGCGGGCGTAAAATCCAGCATATGCAAAAGCCATAAAAACTCAAATTTTAAAAAATCCGCAAACCCGTCTAGCTCAAATTTACCCGCCGCGCAGGATTGCTTCATCGGCGATTCGCTTTTTATAAACGAGGGCGTTTGGCAGCCTCAGGCGGAGGAGGGCTTTATCTCGCAGGCTAGGCAGATAGAGCGCTGGGCGGAGGCGGAGGGCAAAATCGTGGATATATTTTTGCCTTCAGGCACCGGCACGTCGGCGGCGTTTTTGGCCAAGCACGTCAAATTTGATGTCTATACCTGTCCTTGCGTGGGCGACGCAAACTACCTAAAAAGCGAGATCGAGGCGCTGACGCCAAACTCGAAGGCGCGCATTTTGCCGCCGCCGAAAAAATATCATTTCGGCGATCTAAAGCCGGAGCTTTATCAAATTTGGCGCGAAGCGTGCGAGCAAACCGGGATAGAATTTGAGCTCATTTACGATCCGGTCGGCTTTTTAACGATGATGGCAAACCTGGGCGCGTTTAAAAACGAGATTTTATACATCCACCAAGGCGGCGCGCTCGGAAATATCAGTCAAAAACTAAGATACGAAAGAAAATTTAAGGAGACGAGATGAAGTTTTTACTCACTAGCAACGAAAATTTTAAGGACTATTTTGCGGCTTTGGTAAACCGCTCAAACGGCGATATGAGCGCGGTTACGCCCGCCGTTTCGCAGATACTTGAGGACGTGCGCGCTAGAGGCGACGAGGCGCTTTTTGAGCAGATAGAGAAATTCGACCGCTGGAAACCTGACACAAATAGCCTAAAAATCGGCACCGAAGAGATGCAAAAGGCCTACGACGGCATAGATAGCTGCCTGCGAAACGCGTTAAATTTAGCCTTTGAGCGCATAAAAAGCTACCACGAAAAAAGCCTGCCAAAAACCTGGATGGAGCACGACGAGCACGGCGTTTTGCTAGGCGCAAAATACACCCCGCTAGACCGCGCCGGGCTATATATCCCCGGAGGCAAGGCCGCCTATCCTAGCTCGCTTCTCATGAATGCCGTCCCGGCTCTGGTCGCGGGCGTTGGGGAGATCGCGGTCTGCACGCCTGCCGTCGGAGGTAAGGTAAATACGCTACTGCTAGCCGCCATGCATATCTGCGGCATCAAGGAGGCCTATAAAGTAGGCGGTGCGTCGGCGGTAGCGGCGATGGCCTACGGCACGCAAACGATCAAAAAAACCGACGTCATCACGGGTCCTGGCAACATATACGTCGCGACGGCTAAAAAGCTCGTTTACGGCGAGGTAAATATCGATATGATCGCGGGCCCTAGCGAGATCTGCGTCATCGCCGACGAGAGCGCCGACCCTCGTCACATCGCCGTGGATCTGCTCTCGCAGGCCGAGCACGACGAGATGGCTAGCGCCGTGCTCATCACGCCTAACCAAGCCTTCGGCGCGGCGGTGCAAAGGCATATCAACGAGGAGATCAAGACTCTAGCCAGGCAGCCGATCGCGCAGGCTAGCATCGATAAAAAGGGCGCTATAATCGTAGCTAGCGACCTGGGTGAGTGCGTGAGGCTGGCTAACGAGCTAGCGCCCGAGCACCTAGAGATCGCGACAAATGACGCGATGGAGCTAGCTAGGCAGATCAGGCATGCCGGAGCGATATTTATCGGGCACTTTACGCCCGAAGCTATGGGCGACTATCTAGCCGGACCGAACCATACGCTGCCAACTGGCGGTAGCGCGAGATTTTACTCGCCTCTCGGGGTTGAAAATTTCATGAAGCGCACCTCGCTCATCTCGCTAAATGCAAAAGGCATAAGCGAGCTAGCAAATGCATGTATGGAGCTAGCCGAGGCCGAGGGGCTGGGGGCGCATAGGCGGTCTGTCGTGGTTAGACTCGAAGCTTTGAAATAGCGGCTTGATTTTTTGGCACTTTTAAATGATTTTACAAATTTCGCCCGTCGATGGACTTTGCGTCCTATCTTGGGACGAAATTCGATAAAAAACATTTAAATTTGTTCAAAAATTCTTTGCCGCGAGTTTGGCGTGCGAAATTTGACGGCTTTTATGAAGTGATTTTTCGGATGCTTTTTGAAGGGCTGGTAAAAATAAATACTCGCGGACGACCGATCTGCCCCGTCTTATTTTTGCGTCGCGACTTTAAAAATCACCTCAAGATATAACGCCTTTTTGTTTAAATTTACGGTTTTTGGCGAGTTCTTTGCCGCGAGTTTGGTGCGCGAAATTTGGCGATTTTTTTGTGTAGTTATCTCTCGGGAGCTTTTAACGGAACTCGTGAAAAATCGGCTCGGCGGGCTGGCTTGTCCAGCCTGCTCCTATTTTTCACTTCGTAACTCTCAAAATCTCTCCAAGATATAATATCTCTTTTGTTCTTAGATAAAATTTCGATAAAAAATATTTTGCCGCGAGCCCAGTGCTTGAAATTTGTAAAACAAACATACGAGCGGTTTGCTAAATTTTACGTTTTTATAAAATTTACGGCAATCTCGCAAAAGGAGACAAATGAGTCCGAAAAATCCCGTTTCAAATTTCATTTCAGCCGATGAAGAGATGCTCGCTTTTTTGTCAAATTTAGGCCAAAAGTGGTGCGTGAGCGATGGCGTAGTGGAGTTTATAGAGCGAAATTTTACCTTTGTCGGCTCAAAGCCCGTTTTGCAAATTTTAAAAGATTACAAAACGGCCGATTATAAAAATTTTGCCGATATTAAAAATTTTCTAAGCTCAAATTCAAGTGTCCAAAGTAAAATTTTAAGCGGTGAGATAAGCTACGTCGGCGACAATCTAACCGGCGCAGGGGTCAAATTTGCGTCCGAGTATTTTTACGATTTTTTAAAATTTACGGTTGAAAATATCCCCGAGCATCGCTATTTTTGCAGCCCCGAGGTGGGCTGGATTTTACTCGTCGCGATGGAAGGATACGTAGAATTTGCCGTTTTAGACTAACGGGTTTGCTATTTCGAGCTTGCGCAATCGCCGTTTTAGCTCGGCAAATGATAAATTTGATTTTTTTGAAACTGCCGTCAATCTTGCCGGCCTTGTCGTTTAAATTTTGCTTTCTTGTGCCTTGCCGCTCTATTGCAAAATTTAACTTTCGATCCGTTTATCGCGTTTTTCCCGTATTGCGGCTTAAATTTATTTTTTGAGTGGCGAGCCGTCTTGGCGTCAAGTCGTTTAAATTTTATAAATTTGCTCGCAAAAACCTAAACTTGCAAAAAAACAAATCCCAGAGTCAAAAACGAATTTCGCTCGCAAAATCCTCAAATTTAGCAAAAAAGCCGAGCTTATGCGCCGACACTGCCCTCCGCTAGCAAATTTTAATCAATTTTTTTATATAATTTCGCGTTTTATTAAAGGGTTTATGATGGATAGAAGGACTTGGAGTTCGAAAATAACGTATATTTTGGCAGTCGCGGGCGCGACCGTGGGCTTTGGCGCGACGTGGCGCTTCCCGTATCTGGTCGGGCAAAACGGCGGTGGCGCCTACGTGCTCGTGTTTTGCATCGCGATGATCGTGATCGGCATACCGATGATTTTAGCTGAAAATGCGATCGGCAGACGCCTAAAATGCAACGCCGTGGACGCATTCGGCGGTAAAAATATCAGCCCGGCATGGAAAATCGTGGGCTGGATGGGGCTGCTCGGCGCATTTGGCATCATGGCCTACTATATGGTTATCGGCGGCTGGGTGCTAAACTACATCGCGCAGATCGCATTTGGCATGCTTGATCTCTCGCGGGTGCTGAGCTTTGAGGCTACGAGCGCGTTTTACGAACAAAATATCGTGAGCGATCCTCTGGCTATCAGCTTTGCGACGCTCGTGTTCGTGCTTGTAAACTACGCGATCTTGGTGCAGGGCGCGGTCGGCGGTATCGAGCGCTCGGCAAAGTACCTCATGCCGCTACTTTTCGTGCTCATGATCGTGATGATCGTAAAAAACTTGACGCTAGAGGGCGCGATGGAAGGCGTCAAATTTTACCTCACGCCCGATTTTTCAAAGATAAATATCAAGCTTTTCGTCGAGGTTTTGGGGCAGGTATTTTTTGCACTCTCGCTTGGTTTTGGTGTAATGATCACGCTTTCAAGCTTTGTTAAAAAGGACGAAGGGCTTGTGAAAATCTCGATCATCACGGGCATCCTAAACACTCTCATCGCCGTGCTTGCGGGCTTTATGATATTTCCGTCGCTCTTTAGCTACGGCGTCTCGCCCGATAGCGGCCCGAGCCTCGTGTTTAAGAGCTTGCCGATCGTTTTTTCGCATATGCCTTTTGGCGGATTTTTCGCGGTGGCGTTTTTTGCGCTACTGATGATCGCCGCGCTCACGACGTCGCTGCCGATCTACGAGGTCATCATCACGACCCTTCAGGAAAAATTTAAAATAAAACGCAAAAGCGCGATCTTGCTTGTGCTTGGCACGATATTTATCTTTGGAAATTTACCGTCCTTGATGGCTACTAACTTGCTTTCTGACGTTAAAATTTTCGGTAAAAATATCTTTGACGCATACGACGCCATCAGCGCTACGATATTTTTCGTGCTGACTTCGCTAGGATGCGCGATATTTGTGGGCTGGGTGCTAAAGGACGAAGCTAAACGCGAGATAATGCGGGGCAGCGAAAAATACGCAAAACTCGTAAATATCTGGTTTTTGTATATCAAATTCGTCGTGCCGTTTATCATTTTGGTGCTTTTTATCAGCTCGTTTTACGATAACTTTTTAAAGTAAATTTGATGAAAAATTTTATAAATTTAACAAACGGCGATCGCCTAAATTTGCGCGTGCAGAGTCAAATTTTACTAAGTGAGAGCATCAAAAACGGCAAAACGAGGCAGACGCAAAAGGAGTTTGCTAGCACGGATGAGGCGCAAAAAGCCTGCGCGAAAAAGGAGTGGGAGAGCCTGAAAAAAGGTTACGTCCTGCAAAACGCGGGCGCCAAAGCGGGCGAGGCGAGTCTGCACGTCTATATCGGCGGCGGATACACGGGCGCGCTAGCCTTTTCGGGCGCGGAAGGCGAGCTTTTCGTCTATAAATGCGGCGGCTACAAAGATGGCGGCGCGCTGGATGATTTTCTAATCAGACTGGACGTGAGCGGCGCCGTAAAGCAACAGATCGTCCTGCCAAAGCCGCTTGCGTGGCAGGCGGAGCGTGCGGGCGAAATTTTGCTTTTGGATCTGGATCATTTTATCTTTAAATTTGACCCGGCAAGAGGCGAATTTAGCGATCTCTCTCAAGGGTTAAGCTTTAAAAACAGCAAAGAATTTACGAGTTTCGTTTGCGCTGCGAAAGATACGGCGGCGTTTGCGATGTTCGGTCAAATTTTTACTCTGCGCGGCGGCGAGATTTCGCCTCTGGCCGAGTACAGATCCGAAATGAAAAGCTACGCGCCGATCCTTTGTGCCGCGCTCGACGCTGACGGTACGCGACTTGCGCTTTGCTGCAAGCAAAACGAGATTAAAATTTTAAGCACGCTAAGCGGCGAAATTTTAAACGAGATCAGGGGCGATTTCGGCATTTTTGATAAAATTTGCTTTTTGGCGGACGGCTCTCTACTGGGCAAGGAGCGCTACTCTAGCAAGCCAGTTTGCCTCGATACCGCAAGCGGCGAGCGGCTTAATCCTGCGTGGCTGCGAGGCGAATGCGCCGAGGCGGACGAGCTTTGCGTTAGCGCGGACGGTTCACGGCTGGCGCTAATTAGCTACGACAAAGCTCGTATCATCGATCTAAAAAGCGAAAATTTGCAGCTTAGCTTTGAGCTCTCGCACGTCGTGAAGCGCTGCGAGACGAAATTTGAGCGTATAAACGGCGAGGAATTTTTGGCCGTGCGCACCGACTACGGCTGCTTTAGTCTTTATAAAATTTAAGGAAAAATATGTTTTATTTTTTACTCGGTATTTACTTTTTTTACGTTGCCGCAAAGGCGATTTTGGCGATTTTACAGATAAACTTTATACGCGCGGAGGCTAAAAAGCCAGCCGTCGTGCTAGAGCAGAATGAATACGAAACCGCCGCCGCGGCAGCGATAACTAATCAAAAATTTGAGATAGCAAGCCTGTTTTATCACGCCGCGATATTTATGATGTGGGCGTGCTGGGGGCTTGGCGAGATGTATGAAAGCGCCTATAAAACGGGAGAACTGCGAGATCATATCATCTTTGTGATGAGCTTTTTGATCATCTCGTCGCTGCTGGAGCTACCGCTAAATATCTACGAAACCTTCGTCAAAGATAAAAGGCTCGGCTTTTCAAACGTCACGCCCAAAATTTTCGCGCTTGATCTGCTTAAAACGCTCGCGCTAACGCTGGTGTTTGGCACGCTGTTTGTGTGGCTGGTGCTGCTTTGCATTAGATTTTTGGGTGATTTTTGGTGGTTTTGGGCGTTTTTGCTTAGCTTTGGCGTCGCGCTTGTGATAAATCTCATCTATCCGACGCTCATCGCGCCTATTTTTAACAAAATGCAGCCGCTAGAAGAGGGCGAGCTAAAAAGCCGTATAGAAGGGCTTTTAGCGCAGTGCGGGTTTAAAAGCAGCGGCGTTTTTACGATAGACGCTAGCAAGCGCGACAACCGCTTAAACGCCTATTTCGGCGGTCTTGGCGCGACTAAACGCGTGGTGCTTTTTGATACGCTCGTTAAAAAACTGAGCCTAGAGGAGATAATCGCCGTTTTGGGGCACGAGCTGGGACACTTTAAGCACAAAGATATCCTAAAAATGATTGCTCTAAGCGCGGTTATGCTTTTTGCGATGTTTTTTATATTCGGCAACATCCCTGACGCGGCGTATCAGGCGCTGGGACTCAGCCCGGCAGGCGGCGGAGTGATCGTGTTTTTGCTACTTTTTTCGCCGATTTTCGGGTTTTTATTTTCGCCGGTGAGCTCGTATTTTAGCCGCGCGAACGAATTTGGCGCCGATAAATTTGCAGGCGATGTCTCAAACAAAGCCGATATGATAAGCGCGCTAAAAAAGCTAGGCTCCGAAAACAAGGCCTTCCCGAAGGCTCATCCTTTCTACGCGTTCGTCTATCACTCGCACCCAAGTCTTTTTGAGCGTATAAACGAGCTGGAAAATGACGGTAAATGACGCGCTAAAGGCCGCCTCATCTCAGATCGCGCCTGCGTGCGAGATAAGCGGCGCAAATCCGGCGCGCGTAGCCAAGGCGCTTTTGATGCGACAACTCGGCGTAAAAATCGAATGGATATTTTTAAATTTAAACCGCGAGCTAGAGGATTCGGAGGGATATTTTGCGTTAGCAAAACGCTTCGCAAATCACGAGCCGCTAGAGTATATCACGGGCGAGGTGGGCTTTTACGGGCTTAGTTTTAACGTAAAAAAGGGCGTCTTGATCCCGCGTCCCGAGACTGAAATTTTAGTCGAAAAATCGCTTGAAGTTTTATCAAATTTGCCTGCGCGAAACGAGCCGCCCCTAGTCGCCGAGATCGGAGTCGGAAGCGGGATAATCAGCATCTGCCTCGCGCTAAACTCAAGCGCCAAAATCATAGCCTCAGATATCAGCGACGATGCGTTAAATTTAGCTCGCGAGAATGCCGCGAAATTTGGCGTAGAGGATAGGATAGAGTTCGTAAAATGCGCGTATTTGGACCAAATTTACGGACGGTTTGACCTGCTAGTTTCAAATCCGCCTTATATCGCGCAGGACTACGAGCTTGATAAATTCGTGCTAAACGAGCCGCATGAGGCGCTGTTTGGCGGCGCGGCGGGCGACGAGATCTTAAAAAACATAATCTTCGTCGCTAAAAATCGCGGCGTAAAATACTTAGCCTGCGAGATGGGCTACGATCAAAAAGCCTCGCTTGAAAGCGTGCTTGAGCTTAGTGGATTTGAGGCGGAATTTTATCGGGATTTAGCGGGATTTGATCGCGGATTCGTCGCGCGAAATGCATTTGCGAATTTATAAATTTTCGCAAGCGCGCTAGAGCTAAAAATTTTAAAACAAAGGACTAAAATGAAAAATATTTATCTATTTTTACTGGCTGCTTTGGTGGGCGTAGAGATCGCTCTGGGAGCTTTCGTAGCGCCGGTGATATTTTTCCCTCAAAAACTCATAGGCGAAGGTGTGCTGACGCATTTTCAAAGCGGAATAATGATGACGCAAATTTTTATAAAATACAATTATGTTTTGCTGGGCGTTAGCGCATTGGCGTTTGTTTACGAGGCCGCTTCGCTAAGGGGCAAAGAGAGCTTTGGCGTGCGCATTTCAGGCTTTATGTTAAGCTTTATAAATTTAAGCTTGGCCTTGCTTTTCGTATTTTATTTTACTGATTTTATCGTGGCGGCTCAGGCTGCGGGCCAGGATGCGACCATCGGAAATGCCGAATTTGACGCGATGCATAAAGCGAGCGAATGGGCGATGAAAATGATGATGATTGCGCAAACGGCGTTATTTTTCCTGCGTTCTTATAAAAAACTTAAGGCGCAAGCGGAGTAAATTTGCCGATCATACGGCTCTGCTCGGCGGTAGTGCAAAGATGTGCCCGGCGACAGGGTCTAAAGCGTGCAGATAGCGCCCTTGCGCGGTAAATTCCGATGAGAATGGTGCGCGTGATTAGGTAAAACGGCTATGCGATCTAAGCTGGCATCGGTGCAAGCGGAGTAAATTTATTTCTCCTAACCCGGCTCGGCGGGCGGCGGAAATTTTTAAAATAGAAAGCCAAAATATATTTTATCGCTAAATTTATCGTTTAAAACTTGGGTTAAAAATTTTATTTTAGCTAGGTTTTGATAAAATCGACTAAATTTTAAATAAAGAAAGCAAGATGCCCGAGAAGCCCGATATCCAAATTTTAACCGATTTTCTCTCCGACTACACGACGGCGATGGTGAGCGCCGGCACCTACACCGCGCGCGTCGAAAAGTGCGTAGACCGCGTGGCTAGGCGCTACGGCTACGACGTTAGCGTGACGATTTTCGTGAAGTATTTTACGATTAGCGTGATGGACTCGCAGGATAACTCCCTGCGCCGAACCTACGTGAAAAAGATCAAGGTAGGGCAGGTGAGCTTTAACCGTATTTCCGAGCTTTCGTCGCTTAGTTGGCGGATTTTGGATGAAAATTTGAGCCTAGACGAGGCCAAAGAGCAGTTTGAGAGCGTCCTGCGCATCGGGGCGCATAAATTTGCAAGCTCGCTTATTTTGATCAGCCTTGCAAATGCGGCGTTTTGCAAGCTTTTCGGCGGCGATGCGGGCTCGGTGGCTTGCGTATTTTTCGCGACGCTCGTGGGATATAGCCTTAGATTTGCGCTTGCTAAAATGGGCGTAAATTTAAAAATCCAATACGTTTTGGTCTCGTTTATCGTCTCATTTATCGCCTATCTTGGCGTATTTTACGGCTTTACGCACACTAGCGACGTGGCGATCGGCTCGTCGATACTCTTTTTGATGCCGGGCGTTTTTCTCATAAACTCGGTCTTTGATATCCTAAACGACAATACGCTTGTGGGCATCAGCAGGGCCGTGAGCACGGGCATCCTGATACTTTGCATCGCGGTGGGCGTTTATATCACGCTCTCGCTTAGCAGCGCGGAGATTTTACATGTTTGAGCTTTTTACTGCGACGCTTATAGACGGCGCTTTTGCCGCGGTGGCGGGGCTTGGCTTTGCCTACGCTAGCTCTCCGCCAAAAAGGACTCTCGCATTTTGCGCGCTGCTTGCGGCATTTGCGCACGCTAGCCGCTTTTGGATCATGCAGATGGGATTTTTTAACATCAGCGTCGCCACGCTCATCGTCTCTTTTTTAAGCGGGATTTTAGGTATGCTCTTTGCCAAACGGCTAAAAGTGCCCGCCGAGATCATTGCGTTTCCGGCGCTTTTGCCGATGGTGCCCGGAGTTTACGCATATAAGGGCATTTTGGCGCTGTTTTCGTTTCTAAACGAGACTGATATCGCTAAGAAAAACGAATACTTAATCATATTTTTCGACAACGCCATCACGACCACGACGGTCTCGTTAGCTCTAGGTGTGGGCGTTTCGGTGGTGCTTATTTTATTTTACGATCAGTCCTTGATGATTACTCGCGGCGCTAAGTGCGATCTGGCGACGAAAAGATAAAGTAGAAATCCAGCAATAATCACTAAATAAACGAAAGTGTAGAATATAGCAAGATAAAAAGCATAGTAAAAATATCTATAAAGTATGTTTAAGTATTGTGTGTTTGCGGGAATGCTCTATAAATTAAATAATAAGTATTATTTTATATTAAAAATATAAAAGATTTTCTATTTTTAGTAGAACAGAATTTGATAAAAATAAGGTAAAATAAAGAATAGAAATTTGTGAGATTTGGTTTTATGAATCTTTAAATGAAAAAGCAAGAATGGAGGTATAAAATTGGAAGACTTTTTATCTGTAGCCAAAAAAGATTACGATAGTATTTTTAACAAAGTTGAACATTCAAATAGTATCAATGGGGTAGATGTAAACCTCAGATTTAAATTTATTCAATTTGATCCAAATGGGGATCTAAAAATTGATTTACTAATAAAAAAGTTACTAAGTTATTTTACCCATTACTGCTTTTCTGCACAAAAACGAAGAATAAACGAATCTCCCACTGAACAAGAAAGAAATGAAATGTATCATGAAGCCAAAAAACTTTTTAGAAAATGGAGGCAGCAAGAGATTACGGATAAAAATAAGTCCACATCTGGTGAGATGGGAGAAATGATATTGTGGTTTTTAATGGAAGCTGTATTGGAATCACCTCAAATAGTTGCAAAAATGGATCTAAAAACAAATAGACAGATGGAGTCTTTTGGTTCTGATGGTATTCATATGAAGATAATTGATGATGTTTTAAACATATTTTTTGGAGAAGCAAAGCTTTATAATGATGTTGGAAAAGCTATAGATAGTATTTTTGAAAGTATTGAAAAGTTTCATAAAGATAAAATGTGGGAGCATGAATACAATATGGTAACTACTCATTTTAAATACCTAAAAGAAGGCGAAAAGCAAAAAGTTTTTGATTTTATAAGTGGTAAAATAAAAAGCCAAGATATAAAAATAAATCATGCCTGTTTAGTTGGATATAATTGGAGTGAATACAAAAAGCTTGACGATCAAATCAAAAGGCAAGAATTTATTGATGCATTTAAAACTAAATACCAAAAAGATACCACTAGGTTGGCGAGATTAATACAGTTGCGGTTTGACAAGTTTTCAAAAAAGCAATTTCATTTTGAAGTTTTCTTTTTGCCGGTTAAAAGCGTACAAGAATTAAGAGATAAATTTAATGAGGAGCTCTAAATGAATGTTTTAATAGAAAAACTCGTCAAGTATGATATTGTAAATTATTTATCGGGTCTAAACATTAAACAGGACAATAATTTGGAGCAATTTAGTGGAGAAGAAATTCTGCAGTTATGTAAGTATGCTTCTTTGTTAGCATTATCTGATAAGGATGATGAACAAATGCTTTCATATGAAATTTCTACAAAGCTATTTATTAATTTTTATGAAAAATATCCAACTTTATATTCTATTGTTTTTAGCATTCTTTCAAGATTGGGTAATTTTCCTAATAGGGATTTATTAAAAAAATATAAACCTTCTGAAGAATTTCGATCGCAAAGTCTTTTGATTGACCTAGAAAGAATGGCAAGAGAAAAAGAAAATCAACTCATATTGCAAAATAACGAGCAAATTTTTTTAACGGACTTTCAAAAGCGATTTTTTGACGTATTGACTGATAGACATTTCTTTAGTGTATCTGCTCCAACATCTGCAGGTAAATCGTTTATTTTTACTCTAGCAATAGTAAAAAGACTACTTAAAAATCCTAATGAGGTAATTGTTTTAATTGTTCCAACCAGAGCATTGATTAAAGAATTGAGTGAAAAAATAATAAAAAAATTAAAACATTATAATCTATTTGAAAAAGTTGATGTCAGAATTTTGCCTATTTTGGAAGATAAATCAAATGACAAAGGCAGGGTATATGTACTTACTCAAGAAAGGTTGAGCACTTTATTGGAAGAAAATATAAAAATTAATACATGCTTTATAGATGAAGCGCAAGAAATACAGAATAATAGAGGTGTGGTGCTGCAAAATACAATTGAGCTTTTAATCAAAAGAAACCATGATATAAATTTATTTTTTGCTAGCCCATTAATTAAAAACCCTGAGTATTTTAATAAATTGTTCGAGCAAAAATTTGATAATGAGTATTTTATAGAAAACATATCGCCCGTTGGACAAAATATTTTATTGTTAAGTGAAATCAAAAATAAACCAAAAAGCGTATTTATTGAAAATATAGATTTTAACTCGCAAAGAAAAAATTTAGGCGAATTTAAATTAGATTTTAAATTTAGAAAAAATGAAAAAATAATTTCTCTTGCTAAACAAATTTGTAGAGAAGATGAACTTACATTGATATATTGTAATGATCCAGGTGAGGCAGAAAAAAGGGCTTTGTTGCTAACGGAAAAAATAAACAATATTGATACTGATGATGAAATCATTGGTTTAATAAATTTCATAAAAGAAGATATACATAAGGATTACTCAATAATTCAATGTCTCAAAAAAGGAATCGCCTACCATTACGGCTATATGCCATCTTCAATTAGAGCAGAGATTGAACGTCTTGCTAATATTGGGAAATTGAGGTTTGTATTTTGTACTAGTACTTTATTGCAGGGCGTTAATTTGCCTGCAAAAAATATTATAATATCTCGCCCCAATAAAGGCAAAAATCAACCTATGAATCGAGCTGATTTTCTAAACTTAATTGGAAGGGCCGGGAGGCTTTTATATGAATTTCAAGGAAATATTTGGTGTATAGAGCCAAATCAGTGGGAGTTAAAAAGCTTTGAAGGTAATAAGCTTCAAGAAATAGGAGCTTATTTTGAAACTTCCTTATTAACAAAAACTGATGAAATTATAGAAATCGCCAAAGATCAGAATAATGATAGCAATGAAGTTGCTGTTTTCGGAAAATTTTATTTAGATTTTATTATTAATGAACAAAATATTGATCAATTTAAAGAGCATATAAGCTATGAAAAAATTCAAAATCTATTTGATATTTCCAAACTAATTGCGCATCAATTACCAGATAATATTATAAGAAAGCATTATTCAATCCATCCTGCAAGATTACAAAAGATGTATGTGTATTTTAAGGAAAATAGTAGTAATGATTTAAATGAATTTATTCCTAAAAAAGCCTATCAGAAACATACAAATGATAATTTAAAATTAATTTTTAAGCTTATAGATTTAATACTGTTCAATAAAGGGAATGAAAATAAACAATATGAACTTTTTAGTTTTATTGCTTCATCTTGGATGCATGATAAGCCGATAAGTCAAATTATATTAGAAAGAAACAAATATACAAAAGAAAACATTAATTCTACTATAAGAGAAGTTCTTGAAATAATAGAAAAACAGATCAGGTATAAATATGTTATTGCGACACATGCATATTTAGATATATTGAAACTAGCACTTTTGGAAAGAGGTAAAGATTTCAATGTTGATTTGATTCCAAATTTACCATTATATCTAGAGTGTGGCACATCAGACAAAACTATCTTGAGTCTTATTTCGCTAGGATTATCTAGACTTACTAGTATTAAATTAAAAATGTCGAAGAAATTCCGTTGTGATGAACCAACGGTTACTAATTGTTTTTATGCTCTTCAAAAAATTGATATCAAAAATCTTAATATACCAGAAGTTTGCAAACATGAAATTATGGGATTGATTTTATAAGATAATTAAGCCAATAAAAAACAAAAACTACAATTATGGGCAAAAAAAGATATTTATTTTGGAGTTTTTGGATAGTTTAAAAAATTGTTATAAGATAGTAATCTAATCAAATAATTATTAAAGTAAATACAGTAAGGCTAAGATAAAAATACGTAGACAATAAACACAGCGTTTTTATTTTAATATTAAATATATTTTATGAAAGTTGCTTTTTATTAATTTGACATATTTAAAGTGGATTATAAAAGAATAAAATAATATCAAGAAAATAAAAATTCTAATTTTCTTGCCAATTAGGATAGTTTTTACAATCTTGATGCAATCAGACCAATAGACTTAAATAAAATAACCATATTTTAAATATAGAGGAAAATATGAAAATACGAATCTACTACGAAGATACCGACACCGGCGGCATAGTCTATCACGCAAACTATATAAAATACTGCGAAAGGGCGCGCAGCGAGATGTTTTTCGGCTCGGAGGTTAAGCCTTTTAGCAAGGATGGGCATTTTGTCGTGAGCGAGATTCGGGCGAAATTTAAAAAGCCCGCCGTCCTAGGCGATCTGCTCGAGGTAAAAACGAGCGTGACAAGCCTGAAAAAAGCCTCCGCGCTCATAAATCAAAAAATTTATAAAATCGCAAATTTAAGTGGTGAATGCGAACCCGAGCTTATATTTGAAGCGGACGTCGAAGTCGCGTTTGTTAGCGACTTGAGACCTGCTAAGATGAGCGAGGAGATAGTGGATTTTCTCTCCTCTTATTGCTCGTAAAAGCCGTATTCGCCGGCTTTTAAAACCTTCGTATCGTAGATGATCTGCGAGTCCTCGACGCTCTCGTTAAAAAGCCTCTGCGCGCCGCGGTTTAGGTAGGTCGCGTATATGTAGTCAAGCCCGACGCTAGCGGAGTAGCCCACCCAGTTGAAGTTCAAATTCTGCCCCAAAATTTCGTTGTTTGAGTCTAGCGCGCCGTCGGTTTTAGAAATCGAGTTGGCTATGTAGAGTTTTTCTCTATCTTGCGGTTGCGTGAGTTTGAAAATGCTCGGCGCGTAGTTTATCTGGGTGCTTAAAAGGGCGTTAAATTTGACGTCGTAAAGGCGCATTTGAGAGCTTACCATCGAGGCTTTTACGAGCGGAACGTTTAGAAAAACGGTCGCGTCGCTTAGCCTTGAGTTGCCGGATAACATCGGCTTTAGGTCGGTGACGCCGCTTGCGATCTCGTTTTCGTAGGCTAGCCCGCCGCTAAGCTCGTCGGCGTAGCGATTTAGCGCCGCTCCTAGCGCGCTGCCGTCAGAAAACGCCGCGACTTGGCCGTTTGAGAAATTTAGCAGCTTCTCGACTTGCCCTTTGTAGTCTATGCCGCCGAATATCAAATTGTCTTGCGGCGAATCGACGCTAGATATGTGTAGGGTCGGCACGAAAGCCGTCATGGCGGGGTCTAAAACCTCGTTTAGATATTTTGCGCCCACTGGCGTAAAGGGCGCGATGAGGTAGGCGATATTTTCGCTTCTAGCGCGGGCTAGAGCGCCGTCGATAGCGCTCGGAGCCTCGTTGCCGATGTTGTAAAATTTAACGTCGATAGCGGCATTTTGTCTTATGGCGTAGGCGATAACCGCGTTTGAGACGACGCCGGCGTAGCTTTTTATGCTATCTTGCGGGATGATGACGGCGATCTTAAACTCGGCACTGGAGTTTGGCGTCAGGCTTTCGGCGCCGGCGTTTGCGAACGAGCCGTTTAGGGCGTTAAAGGCTTGCAAGATTTCTTGATTCGAGCTACCCTCGTAGCGAGCCAAAAAGCTATGCAAAAGACCGTTTCTAACGAGATCAAGCAAACAAGCGTCGTTACATTTGGCGGTTTCTAAATTTATATAAATTTCGCTTGCCGGCGGGATATCGGAGGGTTTGTCACTCCTGGCAAACAGCGCCGAACAGATCAGTAAAGCGGTTAAAATTTTTCTCATAGGTACTCTTTTATCTTTTTTAAATCGCTGAAAAACAGCTCTTTTTTGCTTGGATTTTTCGCTATGACCGTCGGCGAATAGGTCGCTAGCAGGGCACTGTGTTTAAATTTCATTATGTTTCCCCTTATTGCCTCAAAGCTTTGCGCGCTTTGTTTTATCATTTTGTAAAAGACCTCTTCGCCTAGCGCTACGATGAGTTTTGGCGCGATTAGACGGACTTCCGCGCTAAAATACGGCTCGCAAAGCTCATATGCGCTTGCCGGAGCTTTGGCGGCGGGCTTGCATTTTAGCAGGCTCGTGACGTAAATTTCGTCCTTTTTTAACCCGGCCATCTCATTTAAATTTTGTAAAAATTTATCGTCGCCAGCCAAAAACTCTCCGCTCGCGTCCTCGGCGGCGTTTGGCGCGTCAAATACGAAAATAACCTTAGCGCTTTTATCTCCAAGGCCCGCTAGCGCGTGATTTGCGCTCTTGCAAAGCTCGCATAGATTGCACTCTTTGATGCTTGCGTTTAGCTCTGCAAGGCTACTCGGCAAGGCCACGGACGAAGGTGAAAAATCGGCAAATTTATACCCGAACGCCCTCAGATAGTAAAGCTCTCTTAAAATTTCGTTTGCGTAACTCATCGCGCGATAATATCCAAAAGGGCGTTAAAAATAGATAAATCAAAGCGCTAGTTTGATTAAATTTTCGCCGTCCAAGCGGTAGTTTCGCCACTGCTCGGACTGGTTTTTCGCGCCCATTTTTTCGTAAAATTTGATGCCAGGCTCGTTCCAGTGCAGGCACGCCCACTCGAGGCGTTGCAGATTTTCGTCCTTGCAAATTTGAGCTAGATGCCTAAAAAACTCTTTTCCTATGCCTTTGTTGCGATGCTCTTTTTGGACGTATAAATCCTCCAAATACATCCCGCCAAGCCCCAAAAACGTGGAAAATGTATAAAAATATATCGCGTAAGCCATGATTTTGCCCTCTGCTATGCAGACTAAAATCCGGGCGTAGTTTTTTTAAAAACAGACTCGGCAAAAATTTCCGGCGTAAATTTTACTTCATCGCTCATTTTTTCGTATGCGGCCAGCTCTTTAACCAGCTCGCAAACGGCCGGGACATCGGCTCTGGATGCTTTTCTAATAACGTAAGTCAAATTTGCTCCTAAATTTTAATGAGCGATTATATTTTTATTATTTTAAAACGAAGTTTAAAAATTTATTAAAAGGATTTTAAGCGATTTGTTGATAAAATCACCGACTTATATCAAAATCACCATAAGGAAAAATTTATGAAAAGAACATACCAACCTCATAAAACCCCTAGAAAACGCACTCACGGGTTTCGCGTCCGTATGAAAACTAAAAACGGCCGCAAAGTGCTAAACGCAAGACGCGCAAAAGGCAGAGCAAGATTGGCCGTTTAAGCAAATTTAGCTCTATAAGCAGCCAAAAGGAGTTTTCAAGCGTCTACAAAGAGGCCGTCAAATGGCACTGCGAGGAGGCGATAGTCTTTTTTAAGCCTTGCAATGAAAACAAGTTAGCCGTCGTAGCCAGCAAAAAGGTAGGCAAAGCCGTCGTTCGCAACCGATGCAAAAGGCTTTTGCGAGCGGTCGTAGTCGAGATTTCAAACGAGCTTGCGGACGGTATTTACGTGATAGTCGTTAAAAACGGGCTAGAGAAAAGCTCGTTTTTAAAGCTCAAAAAAAATATCTCTTGGGCTATGAAAAAACTCGGATGTATAAAATCAAACATATGAAAATGATAAAACAAGCTATTTTATTTTTGATAAAAGCATATCAAGATTATATCTCCAAATTTACTCCGAAGTCTTGCAGATACTATCCCTCGTGCTCGGAATTTGCCGTTTGGCAGTTTAAATTTAACGGCTTTTTCTCGGCGCTTTTCGCGGTTATTTTTAGAATTTTACGCTGTAATCAACTCTTTAAGGGCGGCATCGACTACCCCGTCATCAGTAAAAATTTCAACTCTTTTTTTATATCCAATCAAAATTTAAAATCACACATCGCATTTTGGTTCGTTCCGTATAAAAAAAATAAATTCTACGTTATTAAAAATTTAGATTTTCAAAAGGAAAAATAGTGTTAGACAATATGTCAGTTCAAAAACGCGTGATATTAGCGACCGTTTTATCTTTTATCTTTTTTATCGCTTACGATTATTTTTTTATTCCTAAAAATTTGCCGTTAGATCAAAACCAAACCGTAGCTGCGCAGCAGACTAGCCAAGCAAACGCCGCTCCGAGCGCAAATACCGCATCAGGCGCCAGCGCTCCGCAAGCCGTAGCGACGCAAAGCCGCGAGATCGCCGTGATAAAGGGCGAGCACTTTGAGGCGCGTATCGATGAGCTTGGCAGGATTTCTAAATTTTATCTAAACGACGAAAAATACAAAAACGCCGATGGCGAGCGCATCGAGCTAGCCGGCGCTCAGCCGCTACCGCTTGAAGTTCGCTTTAGCGACAAGGCTTTAAACGAGCAGGCCTTTAAGGTAGCTTATGCTAGCGACGTTAGCGAGATAAATTTAACTAGCGAGCCAAAAAGCATTGTTTTAACGCAAAATTTGGAAGGCTCTAGCGTAACTAAAAAAATCACATTTTATCCAAACGGAAGCTACGACCTGGATCTTAGCGTGAGCGCGGGCGAATACTACGTGACTCCGGGCTTTCGTCCAAACGTCTCTATCGACAGCTACACCGTCCACGGCGCGCTACTTAAGCATAACGACGGCAAGCTAACCATCATCGAGGACGGCGACGTAGACGCGACCGAAAGCTTTAACAACGTAAACATAGCCGCAGCTAGCGACAGATACTATACGGCTTTGTTTTTCAAATT
Organism: Campylobacter rectus; assembly: GCF_004803795.1. Taxonomy (NCBI): domain Bacteria; kingdom Pseudomonadati; phylum Campylobacterota; class Epsilonproteobacteria; order Campylobacterales; family Campylobacteraceae; genus Campylobacter; species Campylobacter rectus. Next base: position 1,033,878 of record NZ_CP012543.1, read on the forward strand.
TGACGGACTTTTAAATCCCGTCGTTTCAAAAGACGGCGCGGGCAATGCCGTGATATTCGTAAAAGGCGAGCAAAATTTTAAAGCCAAAGGCTACATCGGCGCCAAAGACCATGCGACTCTAAGCCAAATTAACGAGGAGCTTGTCGATGTCATCGAGTACGGCTGGTTTACCTTTATCGCAAAGCCTATGTTTGCGTTTTTAAATTTGCTTTACGGCTACATCGGCAACTGGGGCTGGGCGATCGTCGTGCTAACGCTGGTTATCAGGATCGTGCTTTTCCCTCTTACCTACAAGGGTATGCTATCGATGAACAAGCTAAAAGATCTGGCGCCGAAGGTAAAAGAGCTGCAAGCCAAATATAAAGGCGATCCTCAAAAGCTAAATATGCATATGATGGAGCTATATAAGAAAAACGGCGCGAACCCGATGGGAGGCTGCTTGCCGATACTTATGCAGATCCCGATTTTCTTTGCGATTTACCGCGTACTACTAAACGCGATCGAGCTAAAAGCCGCGCCGTGGATACTGTGGATACATGATCTTTCGGTGATGGATCCGTATTTCGTGCTGCCTATTTTGATGGGTGCGACGATGTTTCTTCAACAAAAGCTCACGCCGACCACGTTTAGCGATCCGATGCAAGAAAAGATAATGAAATTTTTACCGCTTATCTTTACGTTTTTCTTCGTAACTTTCCCTGCGGGGCTTACGCTTTATTGGTTCGTAAACAACGTCTGCTCGGTCATTCAACAAATTTTTGTTAATAAACTATTTGAAAAGCATAAAAAAGTGGAGGTAAAGGCCTGATGCGAATAGAAGCCGCAAATTTACAAGAAGCATTTCAAAAGGCCGCCCAGGAGCTAAACTGTTCGGTTACCGAGCTTGATATCAAAATTTTACAAAATCCTTGCGCGGGATTTTTAGGGTTTTTCAAAAAAACGGCGATCATCGAAGCCGTAAAAGAGGGCGCGCATAAAGAAGCAAAAAAAGCCCCTCAAGCCGCTCGCGAAAACGGACAAAAGGAAAACGGCGCCGAGAAAAAGAAAGAATTTAAGAAAAAAGAAAATTTAAGCGAAGAGCAAAATCACCGAAACGATAAGAAAAAAAATCATAAAAATCGTCACGAAAATCACAAAAATCAAGCCGCAAAATCAAACGATAGCGCCTTAAATGCGTCGAAACTCGAGGAGTCGCAACCGCAAACTAAAGCGCAAAGCAAGGAAAAAGAAGCGCACAAGAAAGAACAACCGAAAAAAGAGAGCGGCAAAAGCATCCTAGATCACTCCATCATCGACACTTTTAATAAAAACGACTTTTACGATAGCGAGGAAAAAGCGGGCAGTAGCGAAAATTTAGACTCGCAAGCGGTAGGGAGCGAAGCGAATTTGAAGCAAGTTGCGCCAAATTTGGCTAAAAAAGAAAATTCCGATACTCGTCAAACCCGCGCCCAGTCCGCGCAAAAACAAAAAGAGCAAAAGCTACGAGCCGATATCGATAAAGCGTTGCCGGAGATAAAGCAGGGCGTAGAAAAACTTTTCGGCGGAAATTTCTTTGCGATAGATAGGATAGATGTGAGTAAATTTGACGACGAGACCGTGTTAGTCGAGCTTGACGGCGAGGATGCGGCGCTACTTATCGGCAAGGAGGGCTACCGCTACAAGGCTATCTCATATCTGCTTTATAACTGGATCAGCTCAAAATACGGCCTAGCGGTTCGGCTTGAGATCGCGCAGTTTTTGCAAAATCAAGAAGCCGCGATCGAGCAATATCTAAAAGGGGTATTTGAGCGCGTAGAGGAAACGGGCAAGGCTAAAACCAAGCCTCTAGACGGCGTTTTAGTTAAGATCGCCCTTGAAAAACTACGCGAAAAATTCCCCGACAAATACGTCAGCGTCAAGTCGAGCGGCGACGGGCAGTTCGTGGTCGTGAACGACTTTATCAAAAAATGAACGACACCATAGCCGCCGTCGCCACCGCGCACGGCGTAGGATCGATCTCTATCATCAGGCTAAGCGGCGCGGACGCCCTTAGCCTGGCTCTAAAACTCACCAAAATCACCTCTCTTGTTCCGCGTTACGCGACTCTAACTAAAATTTACGCCGAAGGCGAGCTCATCGACGAGGCCTTGCTTATTTACTTTAAGGCTCCGCACAGCTTCACGGGCGAGGACGTGGTGGAGTTTCAGCTCCACGGCGGGCTAGTGGTGGCGAATTTGATCCTGGGCGAGCTCATCAAAAACGGCGCCAGACTCGCGCGCGCCGGGGAGTTTAGCAAGCGAGCGCTCATAAACGGCAAGATGGATTTTAGCAAGATCGAGGCGATAAACTCGCTCATAAATGCAAAAAGCGAGGATAGCGTCAAAATCATCGCCCGCACGATGAGAGGCGATCTGGCTAAATTTGCGAATGAAATCCGCTCCGAGCTGGTAAAAACTCTGGCATTCGTGGAGACCAGCATCGACTATGCCGACGATGATCTGCCTGCCGACCTGCTAGAGAGCATCAGCCAAATGTTAAAACAAAACAGCGTCAAACTAGACAAAATCGTCGCCATAAGCCAGAGTAGAAAAGGGTTGCTCGAGGGCTTTAAAATCGCGATAGTAGGCAAGCCAAACGTAGGCAAAAGTTCGATCTTAAACTCGCTTTTGTCCTTTGATCGCGCGATCATCAGCGATGAGGCCGGCACGACTAGGGACAGCATCGAAGAGGCTCTAAAAATCGGCACTCACCTCGTGCGAATCATCGACACGGCAGGCATCCGCAAAAACGCGGGTAAGATCGAGCAGATCGGCATTTCGTATTCGCTGCGGGCTATCGAGGAGGCCGACGTCATTTTGGCCGTTTTTGACGCGTCGCAGGAGGCCGACGAGCAGGATAGCGAGATCCTGGAGCTTTTAAAAAACTCGCAAAAAAAGATTTTTTACGTCCTAAACAAATGTGACCTCGGCGTTAAATTCGCAAGTCCAGGAAATCCGATAAAAATCTGTGCAAAGCAAGGAACGGGCGAGGTAATAAATAGCCTAAAAACCTATCTTGATGCGCAGGAGACGAGCGAGATACTACTAAATTCCACTCGTCAAATTTCAAGCTGCGAGGCGGCGAGCGAGGCGATAAAAAGGGCGTTAAATTTGCTTGCCGAGTCCGAGCTTGAGCTTTTTGCCTATGAGCTAAATACGGCAATAGAGCAAATCTCGTCCATCACAAAGCCGTTTGAACGAAGCGAAATTTTAGACGAGATGTTTAGCAACTTTTGCCTCGGCAAATGAGCAAATTTTACTCCTTAAAAAGGAAAGATAATGAAAAATTTATCTGTCGCCGTTTTAGCTATGCCGCTAGGCGGTTACGGGCCTGCGCGGGATGATCTAACCGGACTAACATCATCCGAGCCAAAGTAAAGCAAATATCCGGAAAGTGACGGCACCGTCGGCGATATCGCATTTTACTCCGGAAATTTAAGCGAAACTTATGCGCAAAAACGGCGAGATCATCGGATGGCGATCGTAAAAAGAGGCGATCGCGGCTTGAAGCCGGGTGTTATATACGCGTTAAGCAGGATTTTGTTTATGGTTTTGGAGTTTAACGAGAAAGAAAATTCGCCTACCGATACATAAATATGCGCGATAAAAACGAGCTTGCAACCCTAGGAAAGGCTAAAAAGATCAAAATTTATCAGTTTGGCGGCGGCATATTAGAGAGCGTAGTTTATAGCTCGGACTCGGGCGCCGTGTGCGAGAGTTTTGCGGCGGGTAAGGCGGTAAAAGCTCATACCGTAACTAATTATTATGATAAAGAAAGCGCGAACAATAGCGAATTTTTTGCAACCGTGATGGATATCGGAGTGAAAAAAGGCAAAAGCACCGAGATCAAAGATCTAGACTTTAAATTTTTCGTTAGCGACGGCAAGCTAGCTAGCACGCAGACGTTGGCTCGCTCGGGAGATTTTAGGAGTAAATTTATAGACGCCGACGCAAAAACAGGAGCAAATCCTATCAAACATCGTTTGCGCCGCGCCTAAAAACTGATCGCTTTTATCAAATTTAAACGCAAGCACGAGATGAAAAATTTATTTCTAGCGACTGTCGCGGCATTAGCGTTTAGCGGTTGCGCGGGCGTTACCGGTCAGAGAGCTTGGTTTATAGCGCGCAAAAAATCTCCCGTATGTAAGGCGTTTTTCAGCGGCGAACCTATAAGCACCAGAAGCATGACAAGCTACTACGTGGGCGCGTTTGACGAGTTTTTCGCCACCGTGATCGACGCAAAGATAGTCGGAAACAAAGGCTTTAAGATAAAAAATTTGGACTTTAAATTTCACCTGCCGAGCAGTAAGCTAGCCGAGATTAAAGAGCAGGCGACCTCTGCTAAATTTAGACAAGACGTCATCGAGCAAGACTTTAAAAATCAAGAGCAACGTGCTTTGATATTGTAGTTTGCCGAGCGAGTAGGTATTTTAGACGGGTAAATTTGCTCGATAAATTTGCGGTCAAATTTGGCAGAGCGCTAGACGTCTTTGCGTCAAACGAAAAATATAAAAGGAAAAATATGAATCCGTTTAAAATTTTTATTTTCGCGGTTACTTTAAATTTCGCCTTTGCTAGCGACGCGCCAAAGGATGTAAAATCGGACGCAGATGCCGCTCGCAACCGAAAAGAAGTAAAAATGCTAGAGGTGTTTTGCGGGTCGATTTTACCATTTAGCGTGACTTCATGCATGCAGCTGGCGGACAAGCGTTTGGACGAAAACAGCTCCGTTTACGACAAACAAAAGGGGCTGGCGGCGCTGCAAAAAGTCTGCGACTCGAAGGACGAGCGCGACTCCAAGCTGGCCTGCACGAAGCTAGCGTGCGAGTCCGGCGAAAGCCGCGAATGCCTAAACGCTGCTAAGTACTATCAGGTCTTGCTTGTCGGCGGCGTGGCAGCGTCGGCGCTTTTTCAAAAGAGCTGCGACGAGCGCGGCGGGATGGACTGCTTGTATGCTAAATTTTTTGATAAGGCTCGGGACGGGATGACGGACGAGTATGTGCGAAAGATGAAAATGTATCTCAAAAAGGCGTGCGATACGGGCGAAAAAGAGGGCTGCAAGGAGTTTGAAAAACTGCGTGAGCTTTGAGTTGCGAGATAAAATTTAATGCAAAACGCGGTTTTTGCCTAAAATTTGAGCTACTTGCCGAGACCCGCACTCTGAAAATGTAAAAATCTTGTGACGCTTTATTTCGTCGCTTTAAAAGCGTCGTAGGGGTAGAGAGATAAAAGGTGATGCGAAGCGATTTCGCGTCTGTTTTTTGTTACGAACCGTAGGCGGTCTCAAACCCGTAAGGCGACGGTGGCGACCGCAAGCCAAGCCAAGCAAAACCCTTTTTGTCGCCTAAAAAAGATGAGGAGCGGGTTTGCTTTCGATGATTATAAGATAAAGTCGAAGCAAATTTGAGTTTATTTTTCAAATAAGAATTTAAAATTTTTATCCAAATTTGACTGAAATTGGATTTGATGTTTTTAAAGCGCGGGCCTGGAGGATAAAATTTGAATACGGTAAACGAACAGACCTTAAATTTGACGAATTCGGGCTCAAATAAATTTGCGAGGGACTACGATAAAGATCCGCTCGTGATTACCGATTATAGTAACTTTATCGATTTTACGCTTTGTGGAGCGTCGTTTTTTTTGCGCCATGTCGCTTTTTTTATTTGCGATAAACTATTTTGACGATAGGGGCGATAGCTTTTTTACTTGTTTTTCTCCTATTTTGATAGCATTTGCTTTTATGCTTTTGACGTATGTGTTTTTTATGTTTTTCTATCGACGCGAGATTAAATTTACGAGCAGGTGCATAGAGTTTATCCAAAAAGGCAAGGTTAAGAGGCGCTACTGCATAACTAAAAATCACGATATGATCAGGCCGTTTTTTGTAGGAGATAATAAGGGATTGGATTTGGGCGACAAGGCGTTTATTTTTATTATTTTTATAGGCATGACGCTGATTTCTAAGAGCCTATTTTTATTATTTGCACTTGCCTATTATTTATCAAATTTGGCGATCAAATTTTTACTTTATTTGATTTTAAACGGGAGTTTTTGGGGATTTACGGCGTTTCCTTTCATTAAACTTGGAACAAAATATCTAGGTTTTAGAGCTAGAAGGCATTTTTTGATATATTTTTACAACGAGAAAATTTACGACGAGGTTAGCGAATATTTTTTACAAAAAGATATAAATATCGACGAAATCGAGAAAAGTTATAGTTTTGCGTGAAGGTTAAATTCTGGCGACTAAGTCAAATTTCTCGTTTTTTGATTGCCTTTTGGTTTATCAACTTTTTATGCGAATTTAAGTAAAATCAACAAAATTTTTAAAGGCTAAAAATGGACAAAGCTACCGTAAAAGCGCACAAAATCAGCGATCAAGAGTATGAGGAGATCTTAAAGATCCTAGGTAGAGAGCCAAATTTGCTCGAGCTTGGGATATTTTCTGCGATGTGGAGCGAGCACTGCAGCTACAAGTCGAGTAAAAAGTACCTAAACGGCTTCCCGACCAAGGCGCCGTGGGTGATCCAGGGCCCGGGCGAGAACGCGGGCGTCATCGACGTCGGAGGCGGCGTCGCAGCGGTGTTTAAGATGGAGAGCCACAACCACCCGAGCTTCATCGAGCCTTTTCAGGGTGCGGCGACGGGCGTGGGCGGGATACTGCGCGACGTATTTACGATGGGCGCGCGAGTCGTGGCGAATATGAACTCGCTGCGATTCGGCGAGGTGCGCGGCGAGAGCGAAAATGCGAAAAAACAGCGCTATCTGCTAAAAGGCGCGGTCGCGGGCATCGCTCACTACGGCAACTGCATGGGCATACCTACTATCGGCGGCGAGACGACGTTTGATCCTGGCTTTAACGGTAACATCCTTGTAAATGCATTTGCGCTCGGGCTTTGTAAGAGCGACGAGATATTTTACGGAAGGGCCGAAGGCATCGGCAACCCCGTGATCTACGTCGGCTCAAAGACCGGCCGCGACGGGCTCGGGGGTGCCGTGATGGCGAGTGATAGCTTTAACGACGCGAACAAATCTCTGCGTCCGACCGTGCAGGTGGGCGATCCGTTTGCCGAAAAGCTGCTGATGGAGGCGTGCTTGGAGCTATTTAAAACTGACTACGTCGTAGGTATCCAGGACATGGGCGCGGCGGGGCTAACGTCTAGTAGCTTTGAGATGGCCGGACGCAGCGGTAGCGGTATGAAGATGTATCTAGACCGCGTGCCTATGCGCGAGACGGGCATGACGCCATACGAGCTAATGCTGAGCGAATCTCAGGAGCGTATGCTCATTTGCGCAAAAAAGGGCTGCGAGCAAAAGATACTCGAGATATTTAAAAAATGGGATCTAGACGCCGAAATCATCGGCGAGGTGACAAGTAGCGGCGTGATGGAGCTTTATTGGCACGGCGAGCTAGCGGGCGAGATACCCATAGCGCCGCTTAGCGAGGCCTCTCCGGTGCTTGACCGACCGACAGCGCGCCCAAAATACCTAGACGAAATCAAAAATTTACAAATCCCGGGGAACGCGGATAATAAAACCGCGTTTTGGAAGCTGCTTAGCGAGCCTGAGGTGCTAAACAAGTCGCTAATCTACGATCAATACGATGCAAATATCCAAACAAACACCATCAAGCAGCCCGGACTCCTCGGAGCTGCGGTTATCCGCGTGAAAGAAACGGGCAGGGCGATCGCGATGGCGGCGCAGTGCGATCCGCGGGCTAATTTCGTCGATCCTAAAAACGGCGCGGCTAGAGCGGTCGCGGCGGCCGGACGAAAGGTCGCTATGAGCGGAGCGACGCCTCTAGCTATCACCGACTGCCTAAACTACGGCAATCCGCAAAATCCCGAGGTTATGTGGCAGTTCGCGCAGGGTTGCGAGGGTATCAAAGAGGCTTGCCGCGAGCTAAATACGCCCGTCGTCAGCGGCAACGTGAGCCTATATAACGACACCGAGGGCGTGAGCGTCTATCCGACGCCCGCGATCGTGACGGTGGGCGTGAATGAGGACGCAAATGCGAATTTGTCCAGCGTCTTTACGCGCGCCGGCACGGCGATATACGTGCTTGGCGAGACGAAGGGCGAATTTGCCGCGTCGCTTTACGCTAAGGCGCTATTTGACGCGGTGGGCGGCGAGCTGTGCGCGGTGGACTACAAAAAAGAGCGCGCGCTGTGGGATTTGGTCATCGAGGCAAATAAATCGGGCGCGCTAGAGTTTGCAAACAGCGTAGGCGTGGGCGGCGTAGCCATAACGCTAGCAAAAATGGCGTGCCTAAGCGGGCTTGGCGCGGAGTGTAAATTTGACGTTAAAAAGCCGAGTTTCATCTTTGACGAGAGCTTTTCGCGCGCGATCGTCGGCGTAAAAGACGAGGCTAAATTTGAATCTCTAGCCGCAAAACACGGCGTCAAATTTGAAAAAATCGGTAGCGTGGGCGGAGATAAATTTAAGCTAAACGATATCGAGGAAAAGCTAAGCGACGTGAGCGAGGTTTATTTTAATAAATTTGCCGCAATCATCCGCCAAGAGGACTAAAATTTGACGCCCAATTTTGGCGCGGCAGGTTTAGCCGGACTAAATTTGAGCGGCGTAAATTTGACGTTTGCTAAATTTAGCTTGCCTCGGCGATATTTATCGGCGCGCTTTGGCGTCAAATTTGATCAAATTTAAGCAGCTCGCGATGATGATCTGCTATCTTGCCGAGCTTGCAAGCGACCGTAAAAGTAAAATTTAACACGAATTTGAAAGGAAAGTAGATGTCTTGGAAGGACTTTTTAAACAACAAAGAAGAAGAACAGCCGCAAAAGGAGGGCAGAGGAATGGATCAAAAAAGCGTAGCTAAGCCGCCGGTGCTATTTAGCGAGACTCAGCAGGTACTAAAGGCGGTCGAGGCCAAACTGGGCGGCACGCTCATCACATACTACAACTCAAACGCGGGCAGCGTCTGCGGCAATGACGCGAGCGCGATGTATGAAATTTTAAAGGGCAAAAAGATAGAAAACGCGTTTTTGTTTATCAAAAGCGACGGCGGAAGCGGTATCGCAGCGCTTCGTATCATCAGTACTCTGCGAAACTACTGCAAAAACATCACCGCGCTCATCCCGGCTAACTGCGCGTCTGCCGCGACTATGATGGCGCTTGGCGCAAACGAGATCGTGATGGGTCCGCTAGCGTATCTAACAGCCGTCGATACCTCGCTAAAGCACGCGATGAGCCCGATAGATAACGGCAACGAGCGCGTTAGCGTGTCGATGGACGAGCTAAACCGCGTCATAAAGCTGTGGAAAATGCACGAAAAAGACAACGACGAAAACCCGTATAAATCGCTATACAACTACATCCATCCGCTGGTTTTCGGCGCCGTAGACCGCGCCAGCTCGCTCTCGCTAAAGATTTGCTGCGAGCTTTTGCGCTACCATATGAACGACGAGGCAAAGATCCAAAACATCTCCGAGCGCCTAAACAGCGACTATCCGGCGCATGATTATCCGATACTTTTCCGCGAGGCCGAGGAGATCGGACTGCACGTGCAAAAGATGGACAACGAGCTAAACGAGATGCTTCAGGAGCTTACGCTTCTTTACTCCGAGATGGGACAGCGCGCGTTTACCGACTACGACGAGAACAGCTACCACGATAACAACATCGCAAACATCATCGAAGCAAACGGCAAGCAGATTTATTATCAGATCGACAAGGACTGGTTCTACCGCCCCGACGAGCGCCGCTGGAACGTGATGAACGACGAGAGCTCGTGGCGTAAAAACGAGCTAGTGGGCGGCAAACTCAAAAATACGATTTATCATTTATGGTGATATTTTGAATTTTCTCTTTTGGTTTTTGATCTTTTGCGGGATTTACTATCTGGTTTCAAATTTTAGCCAAAATCCCGCAAATTTAGGCGGCTCGCAAAAACGGGCGATGTTTGAAGAGGCTAAATTTTTAGTTAGTCTGCTCGCAAAAGTCGCCAAAAGCGACGGCAGGGTAAATGAGCTAGAGGCTCGCCTCATCAGCGAGACGCTAGACGATATCACGCTAAGGCTCGGTAACGACGCAGCGATGAGAGCGGAGCTAAAGCAGATCTATAACCGCGAAAAAGAGACGGTGCATAACGCCTATTTTATCGCGCGGCAGTACAAAGATCGCTTCCGTCTTAGCCAAGACGCCGCGGCTGCAAAGATATCGTTTTTGTTAAATTTGGCCTACATAGACGGCGAATTTAGCAAAAGCGAGCATAATATCATCGAGCAGATCGCCTCAGGATTTGGGCTTGACGAGGGTATTTTTGAAGCGATACTGGCGAGGTTTGAGGCATTTTACGATCAAAGGCAGACGCGGCGAAATCCTTATGAAATGCGCACGAAAAGCTCGTATGCCGTGCTTGGGCTAAAAGAGGGCGCGCCGTTTGACGAGGTAAAAAAGCGCTACCGCGAACTGGTGAAAAAATATCATCCAGATATCCTTATGGGGCGCGGCGAGAGCGAGGAGATGATAGAGCGCTCAACCAGAAAGCTTCAAGAGATTAATGAGGCTTACGAGGAGATAAAGGCTAGCAGTGCGAATAACTAAAGGCTACACAAGCGGGTGTGTGGGCGATATAATCTCGCTTAATGCGAAATATTATGCGAAAAATTTTAACTTTGGCAAAGCTTTTGAAACGAAGATAGCTAAAGATATAGCCGAATTTGTAGCCAGCCTAGGAAGTGGAAAACGAGAGCTTTTTACTTGCATAAAAGATAGCGTTTTGGCTGGATGTATCGCTGTTGATGAGGCTCATGAAGCGGGACTGCTTAGATGGTTTGTTGTTGATGAGAGATTTCAAAACCGAGGCATTGGAAATGAGCTTTTAAAAGAGGCGATTAAATTTTGCGATGAAAATTTTAATCAAACCTATCTTTATACAAATAAAGAGCTTGAAATAGCTATAAAAATGTATGAGAAATTTGGCTTTGAGCACGATGAAAGCTTTGCGCCAAGGCGATATGAAGAGCTAAACGAACTTGAAATTTTAAGATATATTAGAAAGAGGAGTAAAAATGAGAGCATTAATCAGCGTCAGCGATAAGGAAGGAGTTGTAGAGTTTGCAAAAGGACTCGAGCGACTCGGTTTTGAGATATTAAGCACGGGCGGCACGCACAAACTGCTAAAAGAGCAGGGCGTAAAGGCGGTCGAAGTGAGCGAATACACGGGCTCGCCCGAGATGTTTGAAGGGCGCGTAAAAACCCTGCACCCAAAGATCCACGGCGGGATATTGCATAAGCGAAACGACGCAAACCACGTGAGCCAAGCCGCGCAGCACGGCATCGGCGGCATCGATCTGGTCTGCGTAAATTTATACCCGTTTAAACAAACCACTATCCGCACAGATGATTTTGACGAGATTATCGAAAACATCGACATCGGCGGCCCTGCGATGGTGCGATCGGCGGCTAAAAATTTCGCTAGCGTTTATATTGTCACTAGCCCGCTTGATTACGACGAGGTTTTACGCGTCATAGGTGGCGCGGACGAGAGCGAGAAGGCCGCTTTTAGACGAAATTTGATGATAAAAGCCTATGAGCACACCGCGGCCTACGACTCGATGATCGCAAATTACATGAACGAGCGCTTTAACGACGGCTTTGGCGAGATGAAATTTATCGCCGGCAGCAAGGTTTTTGACGCGCGTTACGGCGAAAACCCGCACCAAAAGGGCGCGCTATACGAATTTGATTATTTTTTTGGCAACAACTTCACCGCGCTAAAAGGCGAAGCTAGTTTTAACAACATTACCGATATAAACGCCGCTTTAGCGCTAGCAAGCAGCTTTGACGCCGCTCCTGCGGTCGCCATCGTCAAGCACGCTAACGCTTGCGGCTTTGCCGTAAAATCAAATCTGCTAGAAAGCTACGTCGAAGCGCTAAAATGCGATCCTGTCAGCGCATACGGCGGCGTCGTGGCGATAAACGGCACGCTAGATCGCGCTTTGGCCGAGAAAATCAACGAAATCTACGTCGAGGTCATCATCGCCGCAAACGTGGACGAGGACGCGCTTGCGGTATTTGAAGCCAAAAAGCGCATCAAAATTTTCACCCAGGGCAATAAATTTTTACAGCGCGCAAACGACAAATACGACTTCAAACACGTTGACGGCGGCTTTGTCTATCAGCAAAGCGACGAGGTAAAAGCTAGCGAGCTAGAAAATATGAAACTACAAACCGCGCGCGCGGCTAGCGAGGCCGAGCTAAAAGACCTCGAGATCGCGTGGAAGGTCGCGGCGCTTACGAAAAGCAACTGCGTCGTTTATGTGAAAAACAGCGCCGTAGTCGCCATCGGTATGGGTATGACTAGCCGCGTGGACGCCGCACGTGCGGCCGTGGCCAAGGCGCGCGATATGGGGCTTGATTTACGCGGTTGCGCGCTTGCTAGCGAGGCGTTTTTCCCGTTCCGAGATAGCATCGATATCGCAAGCGAGGCGGGCGTAAAGGCCGTGATACAGCCGGGCGGCAGCATCCGAGACGACGAGGTCGTAGCTGCGGCAAACGAGCATGGCATGGCGATGTATTTTACGGGTGTGCGTCACTTTTTACACTAAAATTTCGCTAGTTTTGCAGCGGTCTAGGGTGCGCATAAATTTAAAATTTAACCGTGCGGCGTTTTGAACTGCCGCTAAAATTTTATCTTTCGATGGATGCGATTGTGGCGGGCGGACATAAATTTAATAAATCTAACTGCGCGATGCTGCGGACATAAATTTAAAATTTAATCGCGCAAAATATATTATCTGCTGCCGTATCCACGCAGTTTGGCATAAATTTATCGGATAAATTTAAGCAAGTTGGGCGGCTTCGTTTTGCCCGAAATTTTAAAATTTACGCAGATAGTGCGGTGTGTGCGACGTTATAGAGATGACGGTAGGTATAAATTTAAAATTAACCGTAAGCTCTCGAGCGGCTGCGAAATTTTATTTTTGCGATTTGTGTCGCTGCGGCGTGTAAATTTAGGATTTGCTCGCCCAATGAGCGAAAATGCACGCCTTTTAACCGAGGCGCTATGAGAAAATTCATTTCGTGGCGGGCTATCGGCAAAACGTAAATTTAAAATTTAATCGTATGTCGCCCCGAGCGGTTTTAAGAATTTTATTTGTAATATTTGGCGGCGGTGGGGGCGTAAATTTACCGCGTTCGCTACGTTAAATTTACGATCGGCAGAGCGGCTTGGGCTGCGTTTTGGCCGTTTTGCTCAAATCTATTTAAATTTTACTTTGCTCAAATTCGGCGATTTGCGTCAAATTTGAGCGGGCAAATCAAACCTGTTTTTTAAAAAAATTATACGGACTTAGATTTTGCCCAAATTTTACGAGCGAAAACGGCAGCAAATTTAAGTTTTTACGCGCTGATTTCATAAAATTTGACGCTCAAAGTTTAAATTTAGTCGCGCCGCTTTACTTTAAATTTACAGAGTTGCTCAAATTTTGCAAGCGTTAAATTTAAGCTGTTTATTTTTAGGTCGCGGATTTTAAAATTTGACGAAAATCTCTCGTTTTACTCGGGCGGCGTCAAATTTGAAACGCTTGCGCCGTTTTTAAATTTTGCACAAAGAACAAGCCGAATTTCCCGCGCCCGACCCTCAAATTTGGACTGCGATTTGCTTGCGCTTTGGAGATTAAATTTAATCGAAAGCAGTCTATGAAGCAAATTTTTATTTTCTTAGTATTTTTAGCAGGGTTGTGCGCGGCCGACATCTACGTAAACGGCGAAAAAGTCGGCGGTAGCGATCAAAATGCGACCTATAACGGCGAAAGCAAAAACGAAATCCTAAAACAAGAGGGCAAAAAACAGCTCTGCAAAAAAGGCTACAAGAGGTATTGCTAGGCGTCCCTTCAGTCAAATGTATTAAGCTCGCATCCATGCGGCGGAGTCGGTTTGTTTGCTGCGCTATGATTTGCGCGCCTTTAAAGACATAAAATTTGCCGTTTGCGGGGTCGAATTTACATTATCAAATTTGACTGTCAAAAAATCCCTTTTTAAAATTTATTTGATTAAATTCCACATCTTCAAGGCCCCGGTTTTGCCGCTCAAATTTGACGCCGCAACCGCTAAATTTAAAATTTAACTCCTTAAGCAAAATCAAGACGTCGGCACGCATAATAGAATATAATCCTGCGAATTTAAAACAAGGATAAAAAATGAGCGATTTTTTTAAAGACGCCAAGCGGTTTAACGCTGAGGGCGCGACGGTGCCGTTTTACAGATATAGCGAGGACGGCGTGGATTTCGTCGGTTTTGACAGCCGCCCGTGCGTACCGCCCGAGCCTATGATAAACGCGCTGGTGGCGATCAAATTTGCAAACCAAAACACCAAAATCGTGATGGTAAATCATAAATTTCCCGCCGGCTTGATACCTAAAATCGAAGCGAAATTTGACATCGAGCGCGAGGATCTGGAGGGCGAAGCGGTCAAGATGACCTTTAGCCTAAAACAAGGCGCGAGTATCGACGGTATCGACGCTAGCCTTTGTCACTGAGTTATGCTTTTAAACACCTTTGCGCCGCCTTTTAAGCTAGTGGGCGGTTATTTTATCGCGGGCATTTGCTTTTTGATCGCGAGTATTCCCGCCTTTTTCGCGGCGGATTTTGAGGCGATCGCAGGGCTTGAGACGGCGGGATTTTTGCACCTGTTTTTCGTCGGATTCGTGATGAGCGTCATCATCGGCGCGCTTTATCAGCTAACTTCGGTGATTTTAGAAAAGCCGTTTTCGACGATCAAGGGCGCGGTGGTAAATTTAGCCCTTTACTGCGCGGGCACGGCGTCGATCGGCTACGGGATGATCAGCGGCGAGACGGGCTTTATGCACGGCGGGGGTATGGCGCTTTTTATCGCGCTGCTGTTTTTTACCGCGACTTATGCGGCGAGCTTTATGAACGGCTGCAAAAAGAGTTTTGCAGCGTTTATGTTACTTGCTTCGGCGGCGTTTTTGTTTGTCGGAGTTTTGCTTGGATTTTGCCTTTTGATGATACTTTCGGGCGCTTTGCCGATGGATTTTATGTTCGCGCTTAAATTTCACGTCTATTTCGTGCTCGGTTTTGTTTTTTTCATCATCGTCGGCGTGGCGACCGTGCTGCTGCCGATGTTTGCTTTGGCGCACGATCTCAAATTTACGCTTAGCAAATTTGCCTTCGGGTTTTATATTTTGGCCGGCGTTTTGCTCTTTTCTAGCGATATTTACGCGTACTTTGCCTTTGGGGCGGCGATCATTTGTTTTGTCGCAGAAGCGCTGCATATCCTAAAAAAACGCGTTCGTAAGGCGTATGACTACTGGAACGTCAATATCGCTCTTTCGCTTGCGGCTTTCGTGCTGTTTTGCGCATTTGTCGCCGCAGATAGATACGATATGGCGGTGTTTATGCTGATTTACGGCTTTTTATTTGCCTTTATCGCAGCTCATCTTTACAAGATCGCGCCGTTTCTCATCTGGTATCACTATGTCGCGCCCTTTGTGGGCAAAAGGGAGGTGCCTCTGCTAGATCAGATGATCCTTAAAAAGCCCGCATATATCGGTATCGGCTTTAATGTTCTTGGACTTGTACTCTATGAGTTTGGCGTCTGGCTGGAGATAAAATCGCTCGCGCACTGCGGCGTGGCTAGCCTGCTCGTTAGCATCGTTTTGGTCGCGATAAATATGATAAATGTTTTTAAATTTATGAAATTCGGAGTAAAGGAAGAAAAATGAAAGAAAAAATCTATGCCGCGCTCTCAAATATCGTCGATCCCGAGGTCGGTTTTGATATCGTGTCCTTGGGGCTCATTTACGACGCGACTTGCGACGAGAACGGCAAGGCGAAAGTCACGATGACGCTATCTACGCGCTCATGCCCGCTGCACGAGATGATACTAGGCTGGGTAGAGACGGCGGTGCTAGGCATCGATGGCGTAAAAGAGTGCGAGATAGACCTCGTATGGGAGCCCGCGTGGAGTATCGAGATGGCGAGCGATGAGGTGAAGGCGGCGCTAGGAGCGTGAGATTGGGCTTTACGGCTTGCGCGCGTATGAAGGACGGCGAAATTTAAAATGCGATTAAATTTAAAATCGGCCGTCGTGCGAGGTCGGCAATGCCGTTGGTGCTAAGACGCAGCCGAATTCAAACGCGATGAAATTTACAAGCGGGGTTAAATTTGCGGCGGCGGATATGTCGCTTGGCATGGCACCCTTTTTGCCGCTGCTGCGAGACATTTGCGTGCTTCGTATCGGCGAGCGAGCGAAAAACGCGCGCTAAATTTGGCGAAATTTATATCGCGGTATCGCAGCGGATTTGAAATTTGAGCTTCTCGGAGTTTGCTCGCTGCTCGCTTGGTAACGACGGTATCCGGTGTATTTCGGCTATGATAAAAACGGCGCTGTCTGTGATCTTGTCATCGAATATATTTTTGTCGGATAATCTTGAGGCGGCTTTAAGCGAGACGCGGTTATTACATACCGCTTCATTCTACCGAATCAAACGTATCATAATAAATCTGCTTTGAAACTGAAGTTTCCAAACAGGTTTATTATTTTTCGGGCATGCAGGTTTTATCTTTTTCCAATAGCTGTTGTAATTTAATGCTCCGTGCCGGCATTATTTTTTTAAGTTCTTCGATATTGAAATTTAGGTATTTCACATCATTTCGTTTCGATGTGCCGTCGGTCAAAACCTCATCTATATAATCTCTTTATAAAAGCCGTCCCAAGGATGAAACCTGAAGAATGCTTTTAAGAGATGGTCGAAGTCTTCTGACATATCTTTGTATAAACCTAAGGATTTTGAAATATCATCTTTAAAATTCGGTACGTTTATATAATTGATCGCTCTTTTGCCGATTGCATTAAGCCGATATGTTCGGATGGGATTACCGTTTATAGTAAGAATTATGACGGGTTTGCTTTAAATCTGGTTTCCATATTTTCTTTTAGTGCCTGTTTCGATACATACAAATAATTAAAGAAAGCCACTGCGTATTTGTGCATAACGCCGGCCCTCCAATCTGAATACATTACAGAATTGTCCCAATGTCCACGCATTCTCATTTAATTTTATTGAAAATAACATACCTTCTTTCAGATCGAATATATTACCCATATGCTTCCTCTTTTGTTTTCATACCGTTTATAAAATCATCTAATGAAAGCGCGATTTTACTTAACGATATTAAGATATTTCATAAACGTTGCCGTAATTTTTTCGTTCTTTTGCCGATTTTTATTCTCCGCTTTTGCCTGCGCCGCATAAAATACGCGCTCACCCGCGTCCGCTCGCAAAACAGCGCGCTTATACGAATTTTTCAATGATTTCTAGCCGCTTAAATTTTACGCTTATCCTCCGCCCGCTTGCAAAGATAAAATCATACTCGCAGACGCCTTTAGGTTTTAACGAAAATTGATGAATGATCAAATCGTCATTTTTAAAGCCCCTATCGTCCGTTTTAAAGCGGATGGCTAGGACGTTTTTGAAAATAAATTTAAAATTTCTATCGCGATAAGGCGATAAAAATTTCATCGTTAGTCTATCTTCGTTTTTTAAAATAGCAAATTTGAATTCAGTCAAAACCGCATCGTGAAGGGTTTCTTTTGTATTAAACAGATACCTTTAGGATCCAGCACAAACTGCCTGATAGGCTCCGCTATCTCGTTTTCACTCTTGCGAAGCGACTTAAAATAATCGTCGAAGTACCAAATGTTATTTTTCTTTTTTATCTTCTCGGTGATCATTTGCATATGCTTTTACCTCTTTTGCGATCGCGGGTTTAAATTTCAGCTTGCGCGTGCCGCATACTATCTGTCCGCACGGTAGTGCATCGGCTAGCGCAAAGCACGCCACCTCATCTCCTTGCGGCCGCCAAATCGCTCGTATAAATCAAGTGCGCTAAAGCCTGTCCTGCTTTGAAATCTTGCGCCAAATTTAGCGCCTTGCCTCGTTTGCCTATTTGATTTTCTTTTATGCTTTTAAATTTTATCATTGCGATACGTAATACCGGTATATTCGTAAATTTGGCAATCACTCGTTTCTAAGCGTCTCGAGCACGTTTATCTGCGCGGCTTTTTTAGCCGGATAAAACGACGAAAACGCCACGATGATGACCGCTCCGACTAAGATCATAGTAAGATCAAGTAAAGATAGCTCCATAGGAAGTTTCGCGCTACCGTAGACGTCGGCCGGCAAATTTACGATGTCAAAGCTGCCGAGCAACCACACGCCAAAGAGCCCGAGCACGAGCCCAAACACTATCCCGCCTCCGCCTATCGTGGCTCCGAGGGCGAAAAAGCTCTTTTTTATCTCGGCCTTACTGGCGCCGAGCGAGAGCAGTAGCGCGATCTCTTGGCGGCGGTTCATAACGGTCATAAGTAGCGAGCTTACGATATTTAGCGAGGCAACCAGGATGATGAGCATCAAAACGATGAAAAGCGCGCGCTTTTCGAGCGCCAAGGCGGAGAAAAAGTTGCCGTTTTGCTGCCACCAACCGATGGCCTTTTGCCCCAATCGCAGCTCGCGCGAGATCTTTTCGATGTCGGCGAACGGATCGTTTGAAAACACGTGTATACCGTCAAATTTGCCTTCCTCATAGTCCAAGATCTTGCGCAGCGCCTCCACGCTCGTGTAGAGGTAGCTTTTGTCGTAGGCTACGAGCCCCGAGCTAAACGAGCTCACGACGTCAAAGCGCTTCATTTTAGGCGTTAGCGCGAAGCCGCTCGGGTCGTTTTTAGTAAAAATGAGCGTGAGTTTGTCGTTTTCGTTTATCATCATCTCGTTTTTGACGCCTTGACCTACGAGCAGGCCGTATCCGTCAAGCTCGCGGTCCTCAAGACCGGCCGCCACGACCGAGTTTATCTGCTTTTCGTCGGTCGAATTTACGCCAAAAAGCAGTCCGCCCTCGAAGCTATTTGCGCCCTTGATGATAACCTGACTCATGATATAGGGGCTAAATTTGAGATTCGGAAACTTTTGCTGCAGCTTGCTAACGTCGCTCTCGTCGATGTTGCCGCGTATGGCGGAGAGGATCGTGATCGGGTAGTTCATCGTGAAAAGTTTGCGCTCAAACTCCTTGTCAAAGCCGTTCATAATCGCCATCGCGACGATGAGCACCATGAGCCCGACGCCCACACCCAGAAACGCCAAAAGCGCCGAAAGCATAATAAATGGCTGGGTTTTGTCAAACCGTAGATATTTGAAGAGTAGATATTTGGTTAGGCTCATTTGATTTTCCGTTGTTTAAATTTTGAGTTTTCTCGCCTTGATTTCGCTTTTTGTCGGTCGCGAAGGTTGCGGGCTTGATTTTCGCTCGATTGTAAATTTGGCGCCTTTTATCTTCTATGCCGCTAAAATCCCAAAGCTCGTTTTCGGCTCGGCTTATTTTTGATAAATTTTAGAGCTTGCCTTTTAAATTTTACTTGCTTTTGCGGCTTTGGCGCCGATTTGCGCTTTTGCGCCGCTTGGTTTTGGTCAAATTTTATGCTGAGCGCCGGTTTAAATTTTGGCTTTAGGTTCGCGCAAATTTGGCCGCCAAATTTAAATTTACTAAATTTGAGCAAGCGCAACGCCCGTCAGGCAAAAATCCAAATTTGACTGAGCTAAAACTCGTTTGCAAATTTAACGTTCGCTTTAAAATTACCCGCAACCTTTTTGCGCTTCGGCTTTAAATTTTACCAAACCTAACGCGCCTAGATCAGCCGAATTTGACGTCAAATTTTAAAAATCGCTCGCGGCGCCAAGCGTTTAAAATTTATCGTAGCGGCTGCGCGGCAAATTTGACGAAATCAAGCACACCGCTACAAAAAGGCGGCAAATTTAAATGCTAAATTTAACAAACCGCCGCCAAAACGCCAAAGCTAAATTTTATCCCAATCCTCCGCAAAAGCTCCTTTTTTAGGGCCGCTCTTGCCGTGGCAGTCTTTGTATTTTTTACCGCTTCCGCACGGACACGGGGCGTTTCGCGATACCTTTTTGCCGGGCTTTTCATCGCTCTCGGGTGCGCTAGCGGTTTCATTATCTTGCGCTTCTTGCGGCGCAGACTCGGTAGGCTCGGAGAAGCTTAGTCTTACCGCGGTTAGCAGCTTGATGCTTTCAAATTTGATGCGGCTAACGAGCTCCATAAAGAGGTTAAAGCTCTCTTTTTTATACTCGGTGAGCGGGTCTTTTTGGTTGTAGCCGCGTAGTCCGATGCCGGTTTTTAGGATATCCATCTGATATAGATGCTCGCGCCATGCGGTATCTAAGACTTGCAGGCAAAGCACCTTTTCTAGGTATTTGCGCTGACCCTCGCCTATGACGCCCATTTTTTCCTCGTAGTCGGACTCAAATTTCGCCGTTATCTTTTCCTCTAGCTCGGCGTAGTCGAGATCTTTTAGCTCGTCAGGCTGCATTAGCGCACCGTTTGAGATTATCACGGAGCTTAGTTTTTCGAGATTGTATTCGCTCTTTGGCTCGCCTGCGTAAATTTCGGCCTGAGCTAGCAGGTGCTCGACGAATTCGGCGCGATTTTGTTTGATCTTTTCGCCGACTTCGAAATTCGGATCAAGTAGCTCGTTTCTAAATTTATACACCGTTTTTCGCTGCTCGTTTGCGACGTCGTCATACTCGAGGATATGTTTTCGCGATTCAAAGTGCAGGCTCTCGACCTTTTTTTGCGCATTTTCGACGGCTCTGGTGACCATCTTCGAGTCGATGCTTTCGCCCTCTTCGATACCAAGGCGAGTCATTATCGCCTTGATGCGGTCGCTGCCGAATATTCGAAGTAGATTATCCTCAAGGCTTAGATAAAAGCGGCTCACTCCGGGATCGCCCTGACGTCCCGAACGGCCTCGCAGCTGGTTGTCGATACGGCGGCTTTCGTGTCTTTCGGTGCCGATGATGTATAGGCCGCCTAGGTTTCGCACCTCGTCGTCGATACGGATATCTACGCCGCGTCCGGCCATGTTCGTAGCGATCGTAACCGCGCCGCGAGCGCCGGCTTGAGCGATGATCTCGGCCTCTTTTTCGTGATTTTTAGCGTTTAGCACGGAGTGCGGGATCTTTTCTTTTACGAGTAGGTTGTGCAGCTTTTCGCTCTTTTCGATCGAGGCGGTGCCAACAAGTACGGGCTGACCGCGGTCGTGAGCCTTTTTGATCTCGTCTATTACCGCTTTAAATTTCTCGTTTTCTGTTTTATAGATAAGGTCGTTGTTGTCTTTTCTGATAACAGGCACGTTTGTCGGGATCGATACGACGTCAAGCTTGTAAATTTGTGAAAACTCGGTCGCCTCCGTCTGCGCCGTACCCGTCATGCCCGATAGTTTTTTATAAAGCCTAAAATAGTTTTGAAATGTAATATCTGCTAGCGTTTGGCTCTCTTCTTGGATCTTTACGCCTTCTTTGGCCTCGAGCGCTTGGTGCAAGCCCTCGCTAAATCTTCGTCCTTCGCTAAGACGCCCCGTAAATTCGTCGACGATGACGACTTGCCCGTCGCGAACGACGTAGTGCACGTCTTTTTCAAAGAGATTGTGCGCTTTTAGAGCTTGGTCTAGGTGATGGCTCAAAATCGCGTTTTCCATATCGTAGAGATTTGCCACGCCAAAGAGCTTTTCAGCCTTTGAGATGCCTTCTTCGGTGATCGCTATCGTGCGGTTTTTCTCATCGACGGTAAAGTCGCCGGTTGCCTTTTCTTGCGGAGTCGCAGGCGGTTCGCCGCGCTTCATCTGGCGCGCGACTTCGTTTGCTTTGATGTAGCCGTCTAGCGTGCGGTTTGTGGGACCTGAGATGATGAGCGGCGTCCTGGCCTCGTCGATGAGGATACTATCAACCTCGTCCACGATGACGAAGTTATGCTCTCTTTGCACCTTGTCTTTGAAATCCATTTTCATATTGTCGCGCAAGTAGTCAAAGCCGAATTCGTTATTCGTACCGTACGTGATATCGCTGTCGTATGCGGCTTTTCGCGCCGAGTCGTCGTATTCGCCGCCTAGTATCACGCCGACGCTAAGGCCTAGAAATTTATAAATTTCGCCCATTTGCGTCGCGTCGCGTTTGGCTAGGTAGTCGTTTACGGTCACGACGTGCACACCCTTACCGCTCATCGCGTTTAGCACGACCGGTAGGCTTGCTACGAGGGTTTTACCTTCGCCCGTTTTCATCTCGGCGATCTTGCCGTCGTTTAGCACCATGCCGCCGATTAGCTGAACGTCGAAATGGCGCATATTTAGCGTCCTTTTACTGGCCTCGCGCACGATGGCAAACACATCGTCCAGCAGCTCGTCTTGGTTCTTTTCGCCGTTTTGCACCTGTGCTTTAAATTCGTTAAATTTAGCCCTCAGCTCATCGTCGCTCATCGCTTGATATTTGCTCTCAAGCGAGTTTATATAGGCAACGCGTCTGAAATATTTTTTTACTTCTCTGTCGTTTTTCGTGCCGAATACCTTCTGCATAAACGCCGTTATCATTTTTAGCCTTTTTAAATTTTGTTAAAGCTTGGATTTTAACATTTTATTATTTAAACTTAGCTAGAATTTTGCCGGGTAAAGGAAAATATATGAAGAAAATTTTAGCATTTTTGCTCTTTTGTGCCTCGGCTTTCGGCGTTACGTTAAATTTCGTCACGCTTCAAAGCGACTTCGTGCAAACCATCACGAGCGAGAACGAAACGGTTGATTATTTCGGTAAATTTTACGCAAAAAGCAACAACCGCGCCTACTGGATCTACGAGCGCCCGACGCCTAAAAAAATCTACTTTGATAAAAACCGCGTCGTCGTGATCGAGGATGCGCTCGAGCAAGCGATCATCTCAAAATTTGAAAAGGCGCCGAATTTGATCGACGTCGTTAGAAACGCGGTTAAGATCACCGACACGCTCTATAAGGCCAAATACGACGGCGTAGAGTACCTAATCACCGTCAAAAACTACATCCCGACAAGGATCGACTACGAGGATAAGCTCGGCAACAAGATCAAAATCACGCTGAGCAATACCAAGAAGGATTTTAAGATAAGCGATGATTTGCTGACGCCGGTGATACCGTCGTACTACGATATCATAAACCAATAAATTTTTAGTAAAAAGCGGCTCGTCTCGCGAGTGCTTTTCCGAGATTTCGCAAAATTTTCGCTCCGCAGGCTATATGCCTAGCGCACGCTCAATTTTGCTTCAAAACTCGAAAAATCATCTCACGATACTTCGCCTTATCATTGCTACGTTCAAATTTGAAGCCAAATTTGACTAAATTCTCAAATTTCGACTTCAATTTTTTCATTTTATACACCTAGACCCGCATCTTGAAAACGTAAATTTAAAAACGCGAGGCGCGAAAGCGCTAAATTTAACCTGCGCGTAGCGCAGCAACCTCTCACGTGCAGTGGGGTTAGAGAGGGCTTCTGCTTCGCTACGCTAGCAGCTGCAAGCAGACGGGAGAGGGTCTGCTTTTGGCAGTTGCGAGGCAAAGCCGAAGCAAAGGAAGGCGACGTTCTACTTCACTTCGCTTGTAGCCGCAAGCAGACCGTAAGTAGTTCTGCTCGCAGTTACGAGCCGCAGGCGAAGTAAAGCCCCTTCCTCTCCCGAAAGAAAAAAGAAAAAGCTTAAATTTTAGAGAAACCAAAATTTAGCACCGTCAAGGCTCGGGTCTCGTTGGGTCAAATTTGTAAATTTAACCTCAAACTTTACCGCTCTCCGAAGTCTTTGCCAAAATCATCTATCTGATTTAAATCCATCGGCTTTAGCTGATTTTTATTTCCTCGCAATATATCTTCGACCTGCTCTTTTTGCGATCTTTTAGAGCCCGTGGTTTTGATGTTTTTTAGCGCCTCGATGAGCTCTTCGATATTTGGTTCGCGCACGGTTTTTAGTGAGATGATGAGCACCTCGTCGATGTCGATCGAGTGCTTTTTGGCGGTGTATTTAACCAGCGTATCTTTAAATTTTTCCTTGCCGAGCGAGGTTAGCAGATCCTCGACGTAAAAGCTGCCGATAACGACGTTTAGCGCATCAAGCACGTATGCTTCGTTGTCCGTGACGTCGCGCCCCTCCAGACGCAGGCTCACGCTTACTTTTTTGATCGAGTTTTTGGCGTCTCTGGAGTATAGATCGGTTTCAAAGTTATCGATATTTAGCGTCTCGGCAAAGGCCATAACCGCGGCAAAAACCAACGCAAAAATCTTTTTCATACGTCTTCCTTAATGTTTTCAAATTTGTTTTCAAGATAGAATTTCTCGACCTCTTCGTCTATTTTAACGACGCTTTGCAAATACTCTCTAAACGGCCGAGCTTTGCCGTAAAATATCCTCAGCTTTTTCGGATCGATCGCCCGAGATAGCGCGACGTAGAGCTGCCCGTTGGCAAAGATATGATTTAGGTCGCAGACTAAATTTTCGATGCTCATACCTTGGGATTTGTGGATCGTGATCGCGTAGGCCAGCTTTAGCGGAAACTGCGTCAAAGACGCCCTCGCACGCTCCTCGAGGTGTTCGCCCGCCATCACGAATTCGCTCATGTCAAATCTTGAGCGCTCCACCTCGACGATCTCGCCGTCAGCTTTTTGCACGATGACGCTTTTTATCTCGCCGTTTTCTTTTAAAATTTGCATTATCTGTCCGCGCTCGCCGTTATAGTACTCACCCCATTTATTTACGGTAAATATAACTTTCGCGCCGATTTTTATATTTAAAATTTCAGGCGCGTAGAGGTTTGCGATCCAGCGATCCAGAGCGTTTTCGTTTAAATTTTCATCGTAAATTTCCACTAGCGCCTCGGCTCTTTCAAGCGGCGCGGGTAGTTTAGATAGCATCTTGTTATTTAGCTCGTCCGCTTCGTAGTTTCGTCCAAAAAGCACGCTCGTATCGTCATCTACCTGCACGCTTGGCACGCGTAAATTTTCTATATATGCAAATACCTCTTCGCTAAGCCGCCCGACGCGAAGCATGGATAAGATATCGTAAAATTTCTTATCTTTCGTACGTTTTGAGACGACTAGTTCGATATTTTTAAACTCAAATTCATGCCACGAGCTAGAGTTAAAAGCATAAAGAAATTTAAAGAGCGAGTTGCCGTCATCTCCGTTTTTTCGCACGGGCGGCAGCTGGTAAAAGTCGCCCACGAGCATCACGCGCCCGACGAATCGCGAACTCATCAGACGGTAATAAATCATATCCATCAGCCCCGCACTTATCATCGAGATCTCGTCTATTACGATGAGATCGCAGACGTCGAGCATCTTTTTTAGTTCGCCAAGTTTATTTCGCTGTTTGCGGTCGTAGCCGCGCAGCTCCTCAAGGTTTGAGCAAATGCCGAATTTAAAAAAGCTATGCACGCTCACTCCGCCGACGTTTACCGCCGCGATGCCGGTGCTGCCCAGCACCACGACGTTTTTTAGCTCGCTTTTATAGTGCTTGATGACCGCTTGTGTGAGGTGGCTTTTACCCACGCCGCCGCGCCCGGTGAGAAAAACGTTTGATTTTTTTAATATTTCTAACAGCTGGTTTAACACAAATTTCCCTATTTTTTGTAAAATTATAGCTTATTTTTAAGGAGCGAGATTGAAATTTGATAAATTTATACTCTCTGCGGCGGTAACGTTAGCGATACTAGGCGGTTGCGCATCGCCAAAAGATGCCCGGGGCGCGGTAAATTTGCAGGGTCAAGGCGCTAACGCGGCATCGGCGCACGATATGCCGGAGGAGATCGCGGACGAAAATTTAGGCCATATCAGTTATCTGGAATTTGACGTCGATCAAAATGCAAATGCGCTGCCGATGCTGCCTTTTGAAGCGCAAAGTAGCGGCGAAGCTCTGCTGCAAAAACGCTTTAACGCTCTTGATCTAAAAGCTCCGTTAGCAACCGCAAAAGACGCGTTTTGGGCGTTAGAGTACTACAAAAACACGGCAAAAAGGCAGTATTATTTCTCAAATATGCGCAAAATCCCGAACGAATGGTTTGAAAAAGTGCGCAAAAACGCGAGCATGGATAGCTTCGGCAAGGTTTTGCTGCCTGCGATAACGACGGCAAACGCGAGTCTGCGAAATCTACCGACCGATGAAGCCGTACTGTATAATCCCGTGCGCGCGGGCGAGGGGCTGCCGTTTGACTACGCCCAGCTCTCTTTCATCTCGATCGGCTATCCGCTTTACGTTTCGCACTTTTCGGCCGACGGCGCGTGGGCATTCGTCGGTAGCGATAACGTCTGGGCTTGGATAAAATCGACAGAAATCAAAATTTTAAGCGCAAACGCCGTGCAAGAGCTAAAAAATTCTAAATTTTTAAGCGTTATCAAAGACGAAGAGCCCGTCTACGACAAAAACGGCAACTTTTTATTTTACGGACGCATAGGCGCGATTTTGCCGTTTCAAAGCGAGGATCGGTTTAAATTTTACGGCAAAATCCAAACCCAAAGCGGGCTAAAAAACTACGAGATATCAAAACAAAGCGCGAGCCGCTTTCCGCTTAAATTTAGCGACGAAAACGTAAGAGCGCTGGCGTCATCGCTGCTCGGGCAAAGCTACGGCTGGGGCGGGTTCGGCGGCAAGCGAGACTGCTCGCTGTTTTTGCAGGATTTCCTCGGTAGCTTTGGCGTGTGGCTGCCGCGAAACTCAAAGGCGCAAGGCCAAATCGGCAAGGTCGTGAGCCTGGCAAATCTAAGCGCGGAAGAAAAACTGCACGTCATCAAAACACAAGCCGTGCCGTATAGAACGCTGTTTCACATGAACGGGCACATCATGCTATACGCGGGCCTGCGCGGAGGCGAACCGCTCGCCGTACACGACGTCTGGGGTATCCGCACGAAAGATAACGGCAGAGCTATGATCGGCGGCGTGGCGATCACGACGCTAAAAATCGGCTCGGACGTCTCCGAAATCGATCCAAAGCGCCTGCTGGTCTCGCGGATAAATTCGATGAATACCTTTGAAGTGACTAGCGGCGAGGAGGCGGTGCGCGCGAAAAAATCGGCAATCGAAAAAGCCTACGGCGTGAAAATCGTCGGCAACGAGGTGATTTTTGCTGACGGCAGTAAGGTTAAATTTGACGACGGCGAGGCAAAGGACACGGCGCATCTGCTAAATCTCGCGGACGTCGAGGATACTTTTGCGCAGCCTTATCCGCTCTTTAAGCCTTTGGCGCTACCTAGCAATGACGCGGGTAGATACCGAAACTACGAGCTTTTGGATAAAATTTACGGCGCGAGCGAGGCGGAAGTGAAGGCAAATTTAACGGATGTCGTTTGGCTAAAAGATCACGGCGGTAAAACGTTTAAATTTAACTCCAAAAACGGCGCGGCAGCAGCTCTGCAAGCCGTCTCAAACGAGCTTGACGCGCTAGTGGCAAAAAAGCCCGAGCTGCTAAAGTTTCTTGACAATCCGTCAGGTACGTTTAACTGGCGCGTGATTGCGGGCACCAAGCGCAAGAGTGCGCACTCCTACGGCATCGCAATCGACATAAATACCGACAAGAGCGACTACTGGCGCTGGAGCAAGGACGGCAGCTACCGCAATCAAATCCCCGAGGAGATCGTGCGCGTTTTTGAAAAACACGGCTTCATCTGGGGCGGGCGCTGGGTTAGCTTTGATACGATGCACTTCGAGTATAGGCCGGAATTTGGGCATTTGAGGTAAATTTGTGCGAATTTAACGGACGGTCGGCTTGCGGGGCAAATAGTAATTTCATATAAATTTAGGTTTGTTTGGCGGTAAAATTAGACGAAATGCGGCTTAAATTTGACGATCAAATTTGGCGAACGAATCGGTGCGGCGGCTTTTTCGGTTTGTTAAAATTTAAGTGCGCTTACGGCGGCGAGAAGTTTATTTTTGCCGTTTGTTAAATTTGATCATCTTAAACGCGGCAGTTTTTCGCCTGCAAAATTTAAAGCGGATAGCGGCGAGGGATCAAATTTAGCGGCTGAAACTAGGCGCGGCAACAATTAATTTTATCTGTTTATTTTTGTTGCCCGTAAAATTTAAGATTGTTTGAGCGGGCGGCAATCACAAGCCGTCTATTTGCCTTTATCTAATTTAATAGCGTGAGATCTGATTTTGTCTCAAAAATGTGCGGTTTGGGATTTTGCTTTTTTGTTTTGCGATTCATAAAAACTTAAATAGGTCGGCAAATTAAATACTAAACCACGTAAGCGGTTTTAGCTTCGCGGCTTAAATTTTACTGCGACGGCTTGCGATTTTTTAATTTTACGCCATTTAGAAAATTGACGGGTTTAAGTTTTACGCCGTATTTGCTAGCCAAACCAAACGCCGCGAAGTTTAGCATTTAAATTTTAACTGCAGTAACTTGTGCTAAAGATTTTAAATTTGGCTCAAGATAAGCCAAGCGGATTTTTAGCCGCGACTACGTCTTGCTACTTACAAGACCTCTTATCAATTTTAACACAATATGATAGAGCTCTTTTATAGAAACATCACTTCGTGATCGCTTCGCTTGTTTTGTATTTTTACCGTTATTAAATTTAAACTCTACTTTGCTACGCTCATAGCTGCGTCTTTAAAAACTACGAACATAGTGAAGTAGAGCGGAATACATTCTTTAGGATGAAGAAAGAAATTCTCTTTGCTTAGCTTTTCTACAGTCGCTACGTTTGAGAAGATTTCTTTAAATTTAGATAATCTATGTTTAGCATATCCTCGTCTGCTCTACTTTGCTACGCTCATAGCCTTTTAGTAAGCAGTAGCAACGCAAATCGTAGCTCTTTTGCGCTTAACCGCGCTTTGCTTGCTATCAATGCGACACACTCTCTTTGAAAAACTCCGATGATATAGGTATCAGTTCATTTGCAGAGCAGTTTTAACTATCTGAGTATAAACTCTGCCGTCTCTTTTAAACATACCGTCTGTTTACAGCTACGAGCGTAGCGAAGTAGAAATACCGATTGCTCCTCTACCTCTTTTACCTCTTATTCGTTTAGATCCGTTATGCTTGCAGCTACGAAGTAAAAATAGCTTTCATCTATTTAAAAACAAGCGAAGCAAAGTTTTTGTAAAACAAGCGAAGCGGTGCTGCAAGCGGGTTTATAAAGTGAAGTTTTCTAGGCGGATTTGGAAATCTCACCGCTAAATTTAGATCTTTTTAACTTCGCTACGCTCGTTACTTTTCAAGAACATTGATAAAATCATAGTTCTTGTGCTTAGCTTCACTTTGTTTGCTACTAATAAGACGCACTCTCTTTGAGAAAAACTCCTTTGAAAGTTTTTAATTTATCTTGAACCTTAAATTTTTGCAAAACTCGTATCGCTTTTTAAATGCTTTACCGCCGAATTTAGCTTGATTTCAAACGGCAAATTTACTCAAGCCGAGCCATAAATTTCACGCATCCGCCTTGAGAATTTATTTTTACGTCACCGCGATCTCGATTCTTTTACTTATAAACGCCTCTAGCAGCTCGCCCTCAAACATCCGCTTGATCTCTCCTTCAAGCACGCAGTTGCTTGCGCTCGAGGCGGCAGATCACGTTGCTTTCTTCACCGACGCTTAGGTATGTGCGGTTAAAATAGCTCTTGTCCGAAGCACTGTCCGCAATAAGATAAATAACTCCGCGCACAGGTTAAATTTCTGCCTCCAGCCCGCGCGGTGCCAAAATTATCTTAATCGCTGCACCGATGCAAAATTTCGCGCCGTCCTTTATATCTTTAACGTTTATCCACTCGGCCGTTTTCCGCCTCTTTTTCTAAATTTAGCTTCGCAAGCGCGCTCTCGCCGACGATGCGAACGCCCAGCTTTTTTAGCGCTGCTGCAGCTATCCCGTCGCCGCTAATGAGCCGCCCAGTAAAGCTACCGTCGTAGATCTCGCCGCTTCCACAGCTTGGGCTTCGCTCTTTTAAAACCGCGATTTTACAGCCGTTTTCGCGGGCAATATCGGCGCAAATTTGCGCGCCTAAGAGGAACTCTCGCGTCACGTCGCGGCCGCTAAATTTGGTTATCACCCGTCCGTTTGCGCAAATTTCGGCCGGTTCGCGCGGAGTCGTCAGTCCGCCCAGGCACTCCGGACAAACGGCAATGAGCTCGTAAATTTGCCTAAGCTTAGCAAGCTCGTCTGCGCAAATGGCGTTTGCGTTATTGTCGCCGTTATATTTGCAGTTTTCGCCGAGCAAACAGGCGCTGATTAAAATTTTGGGTTTATTTTTCATCGTTAGTTCCGAATTTGATAGTCCGGCAAGTGTTATTTGCAGTAAATTTACTAACGCTTTATTAAACTGAGTTTGTCGAATTTATCGCCGATCCTTCAAGTCAAATTTGACGAATTTGGCTTAAATTTAACGGACGCTGCGTTAAATTTGTTTTGCTAAATTTTATAAAACCGTTTCGCAAGCAAAGCTCAAATCTTCGTTAAATTTAGCCGAATTTGAGCCGACTCGCGCAAAGCTCAAGGCAAACAAAACGCCAAAAACAAGCGCAAGGCTATGCTTAAAACGCCGAATTTTAGCTTAAATCCCGGCCTCTTTTTTGATCCTATCTATATACATTTGCCTTAGTATCGGCACGTATTTACCGACTTTGCCGCCGTTTATCGACTTGCCGTCGGCCTTGACTACGGGCAGTATCGGTAGCGTCGCAGCCGAGATAAACACCTCGTCGGCCTCATAAACGTCCTGCATCGTAAACGGTCGCTGCCTGATCTCTAGCCCCGCCTTCTCGGCAAAACCCAGGATCACTTTGCGACGGATGCCCGGTAAAATCTCGTTTGAGAGTGGTTTGGTTATCAGGACGTTATCTTTTATGATAAACGCCGACGAGCTAGTCGCCTCGGTCACAAAGCCGTTTTCGACCATAAAACCCTCGTAGGCGCCGGCTTTTACGGCTTGTTCTTTGGCGTAGCACTGCGCCAAAAGCGAGATGGACTTGATGTCGCGGCGCTTCCAGCGGATATCCTCGACGCTAACGACCTCGATACCGGTTGCGGCGTCAGGGTTTGCGACTATGTCTTTTTCGTAGCAAAACACGAAACAAGTCGGCTTTAAGCCTTTTATAAATTTAAAATCCCTGTCAGCGACACCGCGAGTGATCTGCATATAGACGCCGCCTTCTTTTAAGTTATTTCGCCAGACTACTTCCTCTAAAACACCCCCAAAATCGCTTTTTGAAAGCGGCAAATTTAGCTCGATCGCGGCTAGGCTCCTCTCAAATCTCTCCCAAAAATCATCCCTATCCACGAGCCGTCCGTTTAGCACGGGCACCACCTCGTAGATGCCGTCGCCAAAGATAAATCCGCGGTCAAATGCGCTAACTTTGGCCGCCGCCGCGTCTATAAATTCGCCGTTTAGATATACTATCCCGTTCATTTTTTTCTCCTTAAAATTTAAGTAATTTTAGCTCAAATACTCTTAAAAAAGCGTTGTTTTAAGGCTAAATTTGATTCGTGTTATGAAGTTTTTGCTATAATCGGTCAAATTTTACAAACAAAGAATCAAAATGGAAAAGCATGCATTTAAAAATCTCATACTTCAAAATATTTTCGTCGTCTCGAAACAGCCCGTGCTGTTTCGCGATCTACTCGAAGCAAACTGCCTCTTTAACGAAGGTATGCTCATCGACCCGGCCAAGTTAAATTTTAAATTTCGTTACGCAAGGACATATCTGGTTTACGGGCTTTTGTGTCTTGTGGTGCTGCTTACTTTGCTGTCTTTTACGCACCATCTTTTTACCAAGCTTGACTTTCACCTCTCTATCATTGGCGCAGTGGCGGGTACCTCGGCGGTTTTTATCGGATTTGATATGTTTAAAATTTGGGCGAGAAAGGCCGTGAGCAAAGAGCTTATCAAAAAGGCTTGGGGCGTGCATTTTCCGTATTTTAGCTACGAAAAATACTCCACAAAAGTCGAGATGATTTATAACGAAGCGGTAAAAAACGAGATCCCGCGCAAAGATCTGGAAAAATACGTACTTGAGCGCTTGGTAGCTCAGTCGGAGGCGGGAGTTTAGTTATTTTAGGATGAGCGGATCTAAAATTTGATTTTTATATTTCATCCTTTCAAGTTTTAGACGAAGCTCCCTGTTTTCTTCGAGCAAAACGTCGCGTTTGCCGCTTAGATCGCCGATTTCGCGACTGATGTAATAAATTTGATTCGTGATATAAATTTTAGGCAAAAACAAAGCGAGCGCGATAAAAAGCCCGAGATATGCTGTCGCTAATACCTTGTAGTCTAAATTTTTCTCCTTTTTTCGCTCGCCGCTGCCAAACTCTAAAAGCTCGTTTTTATCTTGCATTTTTACCTCTTGAAATTTTAAAAATCCTCATTTTAGCGCAGCTTGAGCGCGGATTTGCCTTGACCTCGGCAGCGCTTGGCGTTATCGCTTTTTTACTAACGATTTTACCCAGCGCGTTATCTCCTCCGCACGTGCATTTTAGAGCTTGCGGCGGGCAAATGCAGCTTTGCGCCCACTGCTTAAATTTATTTTTTACGATACGGTCTTCTAGCGAATGAAAGCCGATTATCGCTACGACGCACTCGTCGATTTGCGAATCCTCGATGCCTTGGAGCAAATTTTGCAGCTCGCCAAGCTCGTTATTTACCTCTATCCTTATCGCCTGAAAAGCTAACGTAGCCGCGCTAACGCTGCGTCCGTTTACGCCCTTTAGCCCGATTATTTGCGCGAGGCGTTCGGCGCTTTTTATCTCGCCGTTTTGCCTGGCTTCTACGATTTTAGCGGCAAATTTGGCTGGATTTGGTAGCTCGCCGTAGCCCTCAAAGATACGCTCCAGCTCGCGCGCGCTATAAGAATTTACGACGTCGTAAGCTGAAAATTTAGCCTGCGCATCCATCCGCATATCTAAATTTTCGCTCTTTAAGCCAAATCCTCGCTCGTTTTTATCCAGCTGCAGCGACGAAACGCCGATGTCGGCCAGGATACCGCGGATTTGAGTTTGTTCTATTTTGTTTAAAATTTCTGAAAATTTGCTCTTAAAAATTTGCGCTCTTTGGCCGAATTTTTTAAGCCTTTCGGAACTAAAATTTATCGCTTCTTCGTCTTGGTCGCAGGCTATCAAATTTACGTTTTGATTTTGTTCCAAAATCGCGCCGGAATGCCCGCCGTATCCGAGCGTGCAATCAACTATAACGCCGCTTTTTATACCTTCAAAAGCTCGCAAAACTTCATCAAGCAGCACGGGAACGTGGGGGGAGTTCAAATTTAGCCTTTATTTTTTGTGTATAATAACAAAAAAAGTTTATAAAAGGTTAAAATGGACTTAAAATACTGCGCAAGCGAGATTAGCAATATCGCTCTTTCTATGTTTAGAAAAAACTTTTTCGGCGTCTTTCACGGCTCTATCTCGGCTAGGATTTTGCATGATTCGTTTTTGATAAACAAAAGAACGACGATTTTTGATAACCTCAAAGAAGAAGATTTGATAATGTTAAACTCAAAAAGGGATTATCGCTGGAACGACGCGAGCATAGATGCGGACATCCATCTAAATATATACAAAAATATAAACGAAGCCAAATACGTCTGCTATGCTATGCCGCCATACCTAACGGCCTATACCTTAAATCATGCCTTTATTCGCCCGAAGGATTATTTCGCTTATATTAAACATCACGAGATACCGATTTACGATCCAAAACAGTTTGATGATTGGTATGAGCGCGCGGATACGGAAATTTATCGTTATATGTTAGAAAATAAAACTAACGTTATGGTCATCAAAGGATACGGCGTATACGTGCATAGCAGGACGCCCTATCAGCTCGCAAAAGACGTTGCGATCCTTGAAAATACGTGCAAATTGCTAAGCATCGCTCACTTTTACGAAGTAGAGCGCAACTAACGTTTTTAAAAATGTTAGTAAAATTTTTAAAAATTTAGCGATAAAAAGTGCGTTTTTAAGGTGATATTTACGAAATTTCAGTAAAATAATGCATAAAATTTTTATAAATTTTGAAGGAACCAGATGATAACTTGGATGCAAAAGCATAGAAAATACCTTGTCGTGACGATTTGGGTGAGTACGATAGCTTTCGTCGGAGCGGGCTTTGTCGGATGGGGAGCATACGATCTAAATGTGAGCCGCGCTAGCTCGGTAGCCAAAGTCGGACATAGAAATATAAGCATTCAAGAGTTTCAAAACAGATACGGACAGCTTCATGCGTATTACAACCAGCTTTTTGACGGACAGCTAAGCGAGAAAAAAGCAAGCGAGCTAGGCATCGAAAATTTGGCTTTAGAGGAGTTGGTAAATGATGCGTTGCTTTTAAATTTTGCCGATGACTTGGGTCTTGGCGTAAATGATGAGGATATAGTAAAATACATCGTTGCCGATCAAAATTTTTACGTAAACGGCAAATTTGACAAAGAGCTTTACAAAAACACCCTAAAAAGAGCA
Source organism: Campylobacter rectus (assembly GCF_004803795.1). NCBI lineage: Bacteria > Pseudomonadati > Campylobacterota > Epsilonproteobacteria > Campylobacterales > Campylobacteraceae > Campylobacter > Campylobacter rectus. Next base: position 1,068,180 of record NZ_CP012543.1, read on the forward strand.
AGAATAACAGAGAGCGAATATGAAGATAGTCTCAAAAACGTGATACTTTTAGACAAACTCAGACACGCTTTAAACCTCCCTGCAAAAGAGCAGGATATAAATATGCTAACGGCTAGCTTTTTGATGCAAGATAAAATATCTATGCAAGTCGTAGAAGCTGCAACCGACGAGATAAAAATAGACGAAGACGCAGTAAAAAAACTCTGGGAAGAGCGCAAAAACGACTACAAGACTATGACCGAATTTAAGCTTGATACCAAATTTATCCCGACTATATCAAGCGATGCAAACACTACCGAGCTAATGGAATTTTATAACGAAAACAAAAACGAGTATAAAGGTAGCGACGATAAGATAAAAGAATTCGAGGCCGTCAAAGACGAGGTTTTAAAAGACTACAATCTAAAACAAACCAAAAAAGTCGCGCTTGAAGAGTATCTAAAAATCAAAAAAGACGAGAAACAAGCGGACATCTCGATAACTACGCTTGAAGATAACGCAAGTTTGCCGATAGATGAGCTAAAATCAGCAAAAAAAGGCGATACTTTAAAGCCGTTTGAATACGAAGACGGTTATATGATAGTAAAGGTAAAAGAGATCGTAGCGCCAAGGGTAATGAGCTTTGATGAGGCGAAAGATCAAATTTTAGAGCTTTATAAAGAGCAAAAAACTCAAGAAACGGTAGAAGCGAAAGCAAAAGAGCTACTTGAAAAAGGATTTCAAGGTACCGATATAGGCTTTATCAGTAGAGACACCGTAAAGGCTGAAAGCGGACTAAGCGAAGGCGAATTTAATATTTTCGTCAATCGCCTTTTTGAAAAAAGCGGCAAAAAAGACTACGTATCGCTTGGTAACAAGGCGGTAGTTTATGAGATAACGGAACAAAAACTATCTAACAGCGAAAAAGAGAAAGAATATAAAGAGATAATAACGCAAAACGTAGGTTATCTGAAAAATAACGAGCTTATTAGGGATTTAAGCGGCGCGCTTTCTAAGCGTTATAAAGTAGAATATTACGTTAGTAAAAAATAAAATATTTTAAAAAGGTATTGAATTGGGTACTAAAATTTTAGGCATCGACGTAGGTTCCGTTCAAATTTGTGCGGTCATAGGGCAGCATGATGAGACAGGGCTTAAAATAATCGGAATAGGAACCGCAAAAACTCAGGGCATAAAAAAAGGCGTCATAACAAATATCGAACTTGCTTCAAAATCGATAAAAAGCGCATTAATAGACGCTCAAAGGATAGCCGGCACCCGCTATGAAAAAGTAGTGGTCTCGATCTCGGGAGCCTATACGAAAAGCGTCGATAGTAACGGCGTAGTAAATGTGCCGACATACGAAATCGGCATAAAAGAGATCCACCGCTCGATGTCCGAATCCGAGCGAAGAGCGCAGATCCACAGCGACTACGAGAAGTTACACATACTTCCTTATAATTTTAAAGTAGATGACCAAGAGCATATAGAAGATCCTTTGGGTATGAACGGAAGCAGGCTCGAGGTGCAAACACATATCATAATGGCGCAAAAGTCATCTTTGAGCAATCTTAGAAAAGCGCTAAATTTGGCCGGCGTCCAGCCTGATAACATCGTGCTTTCCAGTTACGCTTCGGCTATCGCTACGTTAAATCAAGACGAAAAAGATTTGGGTGTAGCGTTTATAGATATGGGCGGCGCTACTTGCAATATGCTGGTTCATTCCGGAAATTCGATACGATATAACGAATTTTTAGGTATCGGCTCGGCAAATATAACAAACGATCTCTCGGCCGCGCTTCATACGCCTATTTTAAAAGCGGAGGAGATAAAGCTAGACTACGGCTCTCTTATCAATAAAGCAAACGAGCTAGTAGAAATTCCGCCTATAAACGACGACGGAAAGATGCAAGAAGTCTCTCTTGATGTCATCTCAAACGTCATATATGCAAGAGCCGAAGAGACTCTTATGATACTGGCCAAGATGCTCGAAGATAGCGGATATAAAGCCTCGATAGCGGCAGGCGTGGTGCTAACCGGCGGTATGACCAAGCTTGAAGGCATCAGAGAGCTTGCCACGGTAATATTTGACAATATGCCTGTGCGCATCGCAAGACCGAAAGAAATGGAAGGGCTTTACGAAATTTTACGAGATCCGGCAAATTCTTGTGCGATCGGGCTTTGTATGTATGGCGCGGGCTATTTTACGCCTTATGAGATCGACTCCGAGAAGAAAATGCGCTTTAGGGACGAAGCGATCTTAAGAAATAAAAATTTAAAAAATATAGTAGATGATCCAAAAGCTAAAAATAAGGATGATAGCAAAAAGTCCGACGAAAACGGAGAAAAAATTTTTAACGGAACGGTTTTGGACGACAACTATATAGACGATCTAAGAATAGACGATGAAAGAACTTTGCAAGACGAACTAAACGAAGATGAAAACAAAACAGAGAAAAAGCCTGGCATATTTTCTCAAATTTTGAATAAACTAAAACAACTATTTTAAAAGGAGACTGAGTCAAGATGGGTAACTTTACGGTAGAAGAGAAAAAACCTTCATACGGTGCTAAGATAAAAGTAGTAGGCGTAGGCGGCGGCGGCGGTAATATGATAAATCATATCATCAGAGAAAAAGGCGGCGAGATGGACATCGAGCTAATAGTTGCCAACACTGATGTAAAGGCGCTTGACAGCTCTTTAGCCTTTACTAAGCTTCAGCTTGGAGAGAAGATCACAAAAGGACTCGGCGCAGGTATGAATCCTGACGTAGGTAGCAAGGCCGCTCAGGAAAGCTATGAAGAGATAAAAACCGCTCTTGAGTATTCAGATATCGTATTTGTGGCTTCGGGTCTTGGCGGAGGAACGGGAACCGGTGCGGCTCCGATCGTGGCGCAGGCTGCAAAAGAGATAGGCGCGCTCACTATATCGGTTGTTACTATGCCGTTTGATTTCGAGGGCAAAAAGCGCTACAACTTAGCTCTAAAGGGGCTTGAGGAGCTAAAAAAAGAGTCCGACTCAATAGTCGTGATACCAAACCAAAGATTAAAAACGCTTATAGATAAAAAAGCCGGCATCAAAGAAAGTTTTAAAATAGTTGATAATGTTTTGGCTCGCGCTGTCAGCGGTATGTGCACCATCGTGCTTGACTCCGGAAACAGCGATATAAATTCCGACTTTGCGGATGTTAAAAAAGTAATGGAACACCGCGGTATGGCGTTACTTGGCATAGGCGAATCCGAAGGCGAGGGTGCAGCTCAGGAAGCTATCAAAAATGCGATCCAGTCTCCATTGCTAAGCGATATAACGATAGATGGAGCGGTGGGCGTTCTTGTTCATTTCAAGTATCATCCGGACTCTCCTTTCAGCGATATCGAAGAGGCTATGTGCCTAGTTCAAAACTCGGTAGATGACAACGCCGATATTATATTCGGTACGACAAGCGACGAAAGTTTTGAGAACAACAAAATCCAAGTTACCATCATCGCTACCGGCTTCAAAGGTAGAGAGGACGAAAATCCTACCGCAGCCGCTCCTGCTCCTATCGTTACGAATTCTAAAAATTCGTTCCTAGATCAAAGGATAAGCAGATTAAAAGTCAGTGGCGGATACAATAGCGAGGAGGCCTCGATCGTCCTTGAGACACCATCTTATATCAGAAACCAAATGGATTAATAAAAAGTTTAAATTTGACTGCGTCGCCGTCTTACAAAATACCTAATCAAGCATAAATTTAAAACTGTTTATGCTTGATTTATCATTGGCTTTAAAACTCAAAACCGAATTTAACTAAAAATAGTTTGGTAGATTCCGCCGTAACCTTGCTCAAAAATAAAAGGCGCTAAAATTCGCATAGTATCAAACTTGCCTTAAAAAATTCCTTTTTGAAGGCAAAATTTACAAAGTATCAAGCGGTAAATTTGAGCTGCAATATAACATCATAAAAAGACGCATATCAAATCAAAGACGGCGGATCAAATTTAAACCGTGCAAATATCCGTTATTTTGCATCGGTCAAAAACCGATAAAATCCGACATCGCATAAAACGATAGGGCAAATTTCACGCTCTGATTCGTTATTTACGCCAAATTTTACCTTGTCCTCCGCTGAGGTTTATATGGCCACGCCTTACTTGATTTTGGCTCGATGTAAAATATGCTTTGCCGAATTTGCCTAAAAGGCAAGGATGGCTTCATCTGGGTGCACGCTTCTCGCGAGACGAGAAACATCGACCGTGAGCGGCTCCATAAAGCGTGTATTTGATTGGTTTTTACGGGCTAATAAAAATTTGGATCGTTTAAGCGGCCGAATTTACGCAATGAGAATAAGCCGAACAATGGATTAAGATTTATTCTATTTTACAATTTAACCAAAATTCGCTAACTCAAAATTTAAACGGATTTACCTTATTGTGCAAATTTTACTTTTATAGTCGGTAAAACCTGCACCTTGGCGGTGTTAAAATTTAAGGTGAAAACTACATAGCGCAAAAACAAGTAGCAGATTTTAGTAAGCAAATTGATGCAGCGGTATGGGCTGATAAGCAGGGCAATGAAAGTAAAATTTAGAGTAAATTAGCCTTTTTAAATGCCGAAACATTGTAAATTTTTAGTTTTTGGATAAATTTCGGTAATTCTTAATTTTAAACAAAATCGTGCCGAACAAAGAGCAAGCAAAAATAAATTTGCTTAACGGCGGGAGTTGATTTTAGATAGAGTCTCGGACGGTTTAATTTAAAATAAACACGGTCAATTAAAAAGGAGTGTCCAAATGCACTTTATAGAAGGTATCATTTATTTCGGTGTTTATGCCGTTTTTGTCTTGATTTTAACTTCGATATACGTAGTTTTCTTTGAAAAGATAGTAAAAGCAAAAATGCATAAAAGTGAAAATTTAGAGCGAGAAAAAGTGCGAAATACGCTCAAAAGGCATACCATTAGAAATTACGACAAAAAGCCGATTATCGTCAAAAATGACTATAAAATCAAAATCGCTTTTATAACTACGGCCGTTTTTATCCCGCTATCTTTGTTTTTGATTTGCAACAACCTTGAGCCAAAGCCCGACTCTTTTGACGAACATATCAGAAAAGCGGCTTTAGCTACCGGCGTTATCGGCATGCTTGGGAGCGCGTATTTTTCGGCGGTGCTGTTTTTTGAAAACAGAAAAAAGATTTACACGAGGATATACGGCGATTATTTACTCCACGGTACTTACGGGGCGAGCTCTAAATTTTTTAAAGCTCATGCGGATCAAATTCGGCTTGAGTTTAACGATGATTTACAAATCGGCTACGGCTTTTATCCTGTCGAAGGCGAGGTGAAAGACTACGTATCAGGCGGTAAAAATTTTAATGAAAAGTATGAAAACGCTCTGGCTTTTCCGATAGTTTTTGCGCTAAAGCTTGCGTTTACGGCGATGTTTTTCGTGCTGAGCGCATTTAAATTTAAGAAATACTATATCTTTAAAAACGATAAATTCGTGGTTTCGGTTTTGGCAAATAACGAGCTGGAAGATAGGTTTGGCAAGGTTGGATTTGAGATTTTAACCTTAACGCATATCGTATGATTTTATTACGGATTGTTAAATTTAAGGCAATAAAAACTTAACGCCAGCAAAATTTAAAAGCTGAATTTTAAATAATCTTTTTCCGCCTTTTGAAGCCATTTAGGATATAATGCCTCAAATTTGAGGAGCAAAAATGACGAATTTCGAGTATGCGCGCCGCATTGCCGAGGCGGCGAGACTGGATCTTGATTTAGATTGCGAAGAGATCAATCTGCAGGATAAATTTTACGGGCTTTTTCAGTGTTTTATGCCTGACGGTGCGGGCGCGCGGGCGGTGTTTGCGCCGCTGCAAAACGGCTCCGAGCTGCAAGCGCGTATAATGCCGATCTATGCGGTCACGGCGCAGCAGACGCGGGAGGCGTTTGATCAGGGCGCGGCGCCAGGGTATTTTTGCCCGCCGCAGGATACTAAATTTGACGAAGAAGCGCTTAAGAGTCTAGCTTTAGCGCACGTTCGTAATCTAAAAATTTTTGCCGAGTTTCTCGGCGATAACGAGCTTTTAAAGATGCTTGGCGAAATAAAATCCGCTCGCGTGCAGGAAAGTTTTGACTTTAGGGAGTATGAAGACGAGCTTGCGGGCGCCGTATACGAGGCGATCACGGAGTGGATGATAGATACGCAGGGGCTCGATGCGAAGCTATCGGTGCTCGGCGAGGCGTATTACTCGGTTGATTGCGACTATCTGCTCTCGGCATATTTGCAGTATCCAAACTACGCGCAAAAGCCGCAGGCGGACTTTTTAAAGCCATACTTCGAGCTGTATTTGGCGGGGCGGCAGGTCGCGTTTGAGCGCGGCGAGGTCGTGGTTTTTACTCGCTAAATTTACGTGAGCAAGGAAACTAAATGCAAACGGACGCTTTTAGGCGGCTAAAATTTGAGCTCGGCGAGTACCTAAGGCTCTATGATGTAGGCTTAAAAAAGCGAGCAAACGCGCATCTAAAGGGCGCTGTGCGTAAATTTAAAAGCGAGTTTAGCGAGGCGGAACGGGACTATGCGCTGGGTAAACTTTGCCGCGAAATTTTAGACGAAAACCAAAGCGAGCTAAAAAAGCTAAAAATCGCGGCAACGGCGAGCTACCGTTTCGGCTTGGCGAGCTAGTCGGCGAGTATCTAAAAAGGCGCTGCATCGCAGGCGCGATGCCACATCTGCGCCGGGCGTATCAGATCTGCGCGCACGGCTTGCGGGAGCTCGATAAGAATGATCTTTTACGCCGCGCATACCGTCATGAGCGCTGCGACGCATGCACCGTAGAGCTGTACTTTTGCATGCTATTAGACGCGCTAGACTGGGGCGCGCACCACTTTCCTGAGGGTTGCTTGATAGAGCGCGCATACTACGAGCAACTAACCCGCGAAGCCCGCGACGTAATGCAAAAGCACGAGATAAGCGCGCGGCTAAATTTGGAATTTGAATACTTGATAAAGTTTTACGAGTGCTATTTTGAGTTTAAATCTCGCGGCGGCGAGGTTGGTTTTTATGCGCTGTGCGAAAAGGCGGGACTAAATTTTGCGCCCGCAAAGTCTTTTTATTATGAGTAGCGAGGAGCCCTTAAATTTGATCGGATGCAAATTTAAAACAAGCGGGCGGCAAAATATATAACTCAAATTTGGCGTTTGATTGGTCGCAAACGATACGCTGAATTTTAAAATTTAAGCAAATGTGGCTCGGTTTAAATTTTGACTCAAATTTTACTCGCACTCCGTAAATTTTACAAAACGCTCAAATTTACGCCTACGCCGCGATATTTTGCAGATTTTCAAAGCTAAATACGTTTAGTCCGTTTTTGTATTCGTAGCTTAGCGTTAGCTTATGAGCTTTGATTATATTTTCTACGATATAGAGTCCCAGACCGAAGCTCTTTTTCGCGCTTTCGCCCTTGGTAAAGGGCTCGACGTAGTGACGCAGCTCCTTTGACAGACGCTCGCCTTCGTTGATAAATTTGATAGATTCGCGCGTGATAGTTATATTTACGTGCTTGTTTGGAGAGTATTTTAGCGCGTTATCGATCATGTTCTTAGCGGCGATAGCCAGTAGCTTAAAGTCCGCATTTAGGTTCACGTCCTCTAGCTTGCTGATGGTGACCTGTCCGGGATCTACCATCGCGATATCCAGAGCCTCGTCGATGACGTCGTCGATACGGCAAATTTTAGTGTTATTTAGCGCGATGTTTGACGTGACTTGCTCGACGGCGGCAAATTCGTTTATGAGATTTTCAAGCTTTATAAACACCGACACGAGTCGCTCTTGGTTTTTGCTTTTTTCGATCATTTCGGCGGCGAGGCGGCCTTTGGTGATCGGGGTTTTTAGTTCGTGCATTATGTTTCTTAAAAACAGCTTGCGCGACGCATTTAAATTTTTGATCTGGCAAACAGCGTCGTAAAATGCCTCCGCAACCTCGGAAATTTCGTCGTTACCGCTGCTGACGTTTTGCACTTCGTCGATCTCGCCCGCGGCAAATTTGGCTATCTGGCGCTTTAGCTTTCTTAGCGGTTTTAGCTTCCTGATAACAAAAACGTAAGCGGCAAGAAGTATGATCGCGACTAACGAAAAGATGATCTTGATGATGTCGTAGCGGTATGGCTGGTAGTCGTTATCCTTTAAAAGCAGGACTTTATCCACGTGCCGGACTTTGAGGTAGTGGTGATTTTGATAGATCATTATAGCGCTGGAGCCGATGTCTGCGGATATCTCCTCAAGCACGGTTGCGTTTGACAGGATCTCCTCTTTTTGCCGCTCGTTCGTGATCTCTGGCATCTTAAAGTCGCCCGTTTGGCGCTCGTATTCTTTTTCGTTTATGATACCGCTCATCAAAAAGAGTTGATTTCTAGCGATCGTGGAGTACTTGGCGTTTAGCTCGCGCGCGTAGTTTTGCTTGTCGTAGTCCATCAGCCACAAAAACGCGAGAAATATGCTCGTAAGCGCAAGCGCGAAGATAAAAGTGATGGTGTAAAAAACCGATGAGCGTTTCATTTGCGGGCTTTAAAATTTACTGCACTAGCTTGTAGCCGATGCCGCGGATGGCGTGGATGTATTTTGGCTCTTTCGGATCGTCGCCTAGCTTGCCTCTGATGCGCCCGATGATGACGTCGATGCTCTTGTTCGTCGAGTCCTCGTTGATGCTCGCGCAGTTGTAGATAAACTCCTCGCGCGTGATGGCGCCGCCTTCTTTTTGCAGCATGTATTTTAGGATGTCGTACTCCGCTGCGGTCAAATTTAACGGCTCGCCTTTTAGCGTGATGACGTGTTTAAAGTCGTCTAGTGTGATATCTTTCTCGCGCACAGACTCCTTTGCGCCGCTTAAATTTGCGCCCGCTACCGCACTTTGGCGGCGCAGGTGGCTTTTGATACGAGCTAGCAGCTCCTGCGGATCGTAAGGCTTTGGCAGGTAGTCGTCCGCGCCGTTATCTAGGGCATTTACCTTATCGGTGATGTCGTGGCGCGCGCTTGAGATGATGATGGGCACGTCGTGGCGCTTGCGGATCTCTTTGCATACTTCTAGGCCGTCAAGTCCCGGCAGCGTGAGGTCTAAGATCACGAGGTCGAATTTCTCTACATTTAGCGTCGAAAGCCCGATGTAGGGCTCCTCCGCGGTCGTTACTTCCATATCGCTTTTTGCTAAAAACTCGGTCAAAATTTCCGCCAGCTCCAGGTCGTCTTCTATCATCAGAATTTTTATCATTTTGAGTCCTTTGGGGGATTATAGCGAGTTTTGGTTTAATTTTTAATGGCGGCCGCGGCTCGTCTCGCGAGCGCCTTTCCGAGATTTTGCAAAATTTTCGCTCCGCAGGCTTATATGCCTAACGCACGCTCAATTTTGCTTCTTTTGCTTGCAGCTGCGAGCTTGCGAAGCAGAAAACTCGAAAAATCATCTCGCGATACTTCGCCTAAACTTTCTACGTTCAAATTTTAGGCTGAATTTACCAAATTTTACGCGCCGAGACCCGCACCTTTAAGATGCTAAATTTGGTTTGGTTAAATTTGGCGTTATAAATTAGATTTTTTTACACAAATCAATCTTTCTTGTTAAGGGGGGGGGCTTGAATTACGCTCTACTATCAGCTACAGCCCCTAGCAGAGCAAAAGAGCTCACTTTTATATCCGCTTGTCTCTTTTCTTTGGGAGGCGGAAGGGGCTTTACTTCGCCTGCGGCTCGTAACTGCTTCCCCAAAAGCTGCGAGCAGAATGCGAAGCAGAGCAGAACTACTTACGCTCTGTTTACAGCTACGAGCGAAGCGGTCTCAAGCCCGTAGGGCGACGGTAGCGAACGTAGTAAAGCTAAAGTAGAGCGTCGCCTTCCTTTGCGTCGTGCTACGCACTCGCAACTGCCAGAAGCAGACCCGCCCCCGTCTGCTTGCAGCTGCTAGCGCAGCGACGCAGAAACCCACCAACCCCACTGCACGTGAGAGGCGGCGACATAGCTTTGCTAACGCAAAGCGTCGCAGGTTTGAATCAAATTTGACATTTTCAAGGTGCGGGTTTCGGCGACTCAAATTTGCAAATTTGACTTCAAATGTGAGCGTAAAACGATAAGGCGAAGTATTTTTTTACTTCGCGCAAGCGCTCGTAACGCTCTGCTTGCAGTAGCGAACGCAGTGAAGCTAAACTTCACTACGAGGAGACGAGGCGGAAACGAGCCGAGCGAGGGCGCATACATATAGTATATAACCGAGCTTCGGCGAAATTTCCTTCTGCTTGCAGTTGCGAGTGCAACGAAGCAAAGCGAAGTATAAAGAAAAAAGACAAGCCGCAAATAGCCGCTAGATCGAAATTTCCTTCCGCCAGTTTTTACCCCACACGGCATACGCCGCGCTCTCCTTCTCATACTCGCTCAGCCCCGAGATCGCGCGCGCAAACAGAGCTTTGTTCGCAGGCCCCTTCATTAGCGCTTTCAAGCTTTTGTAAATTTTATCCTCCTGATATGACAGCAGCCCCGCAACGATCACCTCTAAACTGCGCTCGCTAATGCCGTGGCGATCGATAAATGCCTCGATAAATTTTATATGCGCGCTCTGATGTTCGGCATCCACCGTCTCAAAGTAGCGCCGCGCGAGACCAAAGTATTTTTCGCTCTTTAGCGCGAGGCCGAAAACTGCGTAGCTGCCGCCCATCAGACACTTTTCGCCGTCCGTATCGGCATAGAACTCAAACTTGTGCTTTAACGCCTCGTTCGCGTAAAGCTCAAGCTCGGCGTCCAGCCCGTGCGCGAGCGCGGCGGCGAAAAAGCGGTGCGTGGGCGTGGGCGCAAGGCCTTTGATCGGCAGATAAGTTTTCTGCGCCTTGGAGCTAAGCTTTACGGCGTAGCTCGCAGCAAAGCCCGCTTGCAGCAGCTTTATGATGAAATTTAACGCCTTTTTATACGCGCCCGCCGTTTCGTTTTTGATTTTTACGCGAACCTGCGCAAAAACGTCGTTTGCCAAGCACTCTACGTCCGCGTCTTTAAATTTTACTAGCTCGCCCCCAAGCTCGCCCGTGCCGTGATCCAGATAGCTTTGCGCCTGAGCCGAGCCGAAAATCTTCGCCGCGCACTCCAAATCCTTGCGCGCAAGATCCACGTCCCAACTGTAGCGCTTAAATTTGATATTCCAAAGCGCCGCCCGCACGAAAAACGCAAGCTCGCCCGCGTCCACGCTTTGCCGCGTAAAGTCCTTTTTAAGCTCGTAATCTTTACTCCAGCCGTCACCTAAAATATCGTAAAATTTCGGCAGGAATTTCTCCTCTTTCCAGCGCCGCAGATTATTCTCTAGCGCGATGATAAAATCCCCCAAAAGCCGCCTGTTTTTGACGTCCTGTACCGCGGTGATAACCCGCTCAAGCAGCGCCGTTAGCGCCGCTTCGTCGCAATCCATAAGCGAAAGATCGAAAATGCGGTCCATAAATACGAAAATCTCTCGGCCGTCTTTGATCTTTTTATCGCGGCGGATGATGATCTCGTCTATATAATCGTCCATTTTGCGCTTTAGCTCGGCTTTTCGCGCAGTGTTTTCAAAATAAAATTTATGCTCGCAGCTGCGCTGCGCTAGGCTACCGCTCGCGCCTTCAAATTTGACCGCCAAATCCAGCTTATACGCAAAAAACGGCAGATTTGCTTCAGCCAAAAACTCCTCCTCCACGCTCTTTGCGATGAGCGGGACGATGGCCTCAAACTCCTCGCGCTCTAGCTCGTCTATCTCAGGCGCATCGGCTCTAAAGCTGTCCGCGCCAAAGTCGTGAAGGTAGAGCCTGATGCGCGATCTGCGGCACTCCACGCCCAAAAAATCAAAATACCCCTCCTGTACGCGGCACCCCAAATACGGCGCCTCGCCCTTGTACTGCGAGCCGAGCTTGCTAGCGATCAGGCGTTTTAGCGCGCCTGAAATTTTACCCGCTAGCGAAATTTGAGCTTCGTTCATAGTCTATCCTTTAAATTTGAGATAAATTTAGCCCAAATTTGCTTAAATTTTATTGTCTTGCGCGTTAAATTTAGTCGTCAAATTTGACTTGGAGCGAGTTAAATTTGAGCTTATTTTGAAGCGCGCAAATTTGGATCGAGAAAATTTAATTAAGTCAAATTTAAAAAGGCAAGGCGGAAAGAGTTTTAAGGATGCGTCGAATTCGAGTGAAATTTAAGCCTAAAAAAGCGATTAAATTTTCAGAAAAAAAGATGTGAATTTGTCTAAATTTGTCGTCAAAATTTAACGGATAAATTTTGATAAAATTTAAATACAGCTTGCGGTCGGAATGTAAAATTTAAGATAAAATATCAAGAATTTAGCCGTTTCGTTACTATGCTTGATATCGTGAAATAAGAAAATTTTAGAAAAAAGCGGAGTAACGCGTGGTAAATTTAGTCGGCCGATTTAGCCGCAAGCAAGCAAATCGGCGTTATAAGGCGGATAAATTTGGCCTGCAAAACGGCATTGAGCGAATTTGACATAGGCGCAAATATCATAAAATTTGCCGAATTTAAGCCTATCCGAAAATGAAAATATTAAAAAATATAAATTTAAGAAAAGACGCAGTTGCCCGCGCCTTTAGAGTAGAAGTTATTTGATAACAAGGCCTTGGAAAAGTCCGCCGCGATTGACCCAGACGAGCGTCTTTTTGCCTTTTGCGTTTGCGAGAGCTTTGTTAAAATCGTCTAAATTTTTGATGTTTTCCTCGGCGATCTGGATGATGATATCGCCTCTTTCAAAGCCGATTTTCTCGGCATTTGAGCCGGCTTTTACGTCCGTTACCAAAACGCCTGTGACGTCCGGCACCAGTCTATATTTATACCTTGTATTGTCGTCGATCGCCGTTACGCTGAGACCCTCGATCGCTGCGCCGCCTTTTGTCGTTGCGCCACTTGACCGGGTATTGGCGTTAGCCAGTTTTACTTTGGCGGTTTCGATTTTGCCCGAGCGCTCGTATGTTAGCGCGATCTCCTTGTTCGGCGCTAGCGAGCCTATGATATTTTTGAGATCGTTGGCGTTTTTGATCTCTTTATCATTGATTTTGATGACCAGATCGCCTCTTTTTAATCCTGCCGTATCGGCGGGCAAGCCCTTTTCTACGCTGCTAATGAGCGCGCCTTCTTTATTTTTATAGATCTCTTTTTGCTGTTCGTTGAGATTTGATATCGTCACTCCGATGTAGCCGCGCTCGATCTTGCCGTCTTCGATCAGTTTTTTGGCGATATCTTTAGTCATATTTGACGGGATGGCAAAGCCGATGCCGTTGTTTCCGCCGCTACGGCTAAGTATGGCCGAGTTTATGCCGACTAGATAGCCGCGGCTATCGACTAGTGCGCCGCCGGAGTTACCGGGATTTATCGAGGCGTCGGTTTGGATGAAATTTTCATATTGATTTAGTCCGATGTTATCTTTATTTAGGCCCGAGACGATACCTTGGGTGATACTGCCGCCCACGCCGAAAGGATTTCCGATGGCAAATACTATATCGCCCTCCATCAGCTTGGCCGAGTCGGCAAAAGGTATGGCTTTTAACTCTTTGGCATCGATTTTTATGATAGCTAGATCTGTCTTCGGGTCGGTGCCGATGATTTTAGCTTTATACTCTTTGTCGCTATCCAGTAGGGTGACTACGATCTCGTCGCTATCCTCTACGACGTGATTGTTCGTCACGATATAGCCGTCGGTGGATATGACGACGCCCGAGCCTAGAGAGTTGCTTTTTTGCTTTTCTTGCGGGATGTTAAACTGAAATCCGAAAAAGTCCTTAAAAAACGGGTCGCTAAACATATCGTTCATACCGACCGCGTTATTGCTAACGGTTTTTGTGGTTGAGATATTTACGACGGATTTTTTAGCGTCGGCGATAGAGCTATTATATGACAGGACGATATTTTTGTTAAATTCGGGATTTACTCTAGTAAAATCCTCGGCGGGTTCGTTAAAATTTATGCTTGCGGCAAAGATCGCGCAAGAAGTAGCCAAAGATAATACCATTATCTTTTTCATTGCTTTTCCTTTTGATAGAGTTTTTTCAAAGTGCGATTATAAGGCGTTAAGTCCAATGTAAAGTTAATTATTCTTTAAGCCGTTTAAAATCATTTTATTTACTATAACTTGATTGACACACGCTAAACCTTTGTGCTATAATCTCTATAAAATTTATTGACTAAAAGGACATAATATGAGCAATAGTCTTTACGAAACGTTAGGAGTGTCCGAAAAAGCCACCGGCGACGAGATCAAAAAGGCCTATCGCAGGCTGGCTCGCAAATATCACCCCGATATCAACAAAGACCCTAGCGCAGAGGATAAATTTAAAGAGATAAATGCTGCATATGAAATTTTAAGCGACGAAAAGAAGCGCGCACAATACGACAGACACGGCGATGCGATGTTCGGCGGGCAAAATTTCCACGATTTTGCATCAAGCTCGGGTATGGGAAATTTGGACGAAATTTTAAAAAATATCTTCGGCGGAGGCGGATTTAGCGGATTTTCCAGCAGAGGCTTTGGCGACTTTACGCAAACGGGCGGATTTGGAGGATTTGGCGAAGAGGAGGACTTGGATGCGCGCGCGAAAGTAACGATTCCTTTTGACGTGGCCGTAAAAGGCGGAGAGCATACGATAAATTTCGGCGGCGAGAGTATCAAAATAAAAATCCCAAACGGTATTGCGGGCGGCGAAAAGTTACGCATAAAAGGCAAAGGCGGCGGCGGTCGCGGCGATCTCATCCTCACGGTAAATGTCGCGCCTAGCAATGAGTATGAAAGAGACGGCGATGACCTCTATAAAGACGTGCTAATCCCGCTAAAAACGATGATGTTCGGCGGTAAGATAGAGGTAAAAACGTTTAAAAAAGACGTGACGATAAAAATCTCCGAAAACTCAAAATCCGGGCAAAAAATCAGGCTCAAAGGATACGGCGTGCAAAATAGAAAAAGCGGGATATTCGGCGATCTATACCTGCGAGCGCGCGTGTCATTGCCGGACGTAAATGCCCTGGACGGCGAGCTGGCCGAGCTTATGAAGCAAAAACTCCCGGAGGCATAAGATGAAACAATACGAAGAACCGGTCTATCTAATCAGCGTCGTAGCCAAAGTGCTCTCCATACATCCGCAAACGCTGCGCCAATACGAGCGCGAGGGGCTGCTGGAGCCATCAAGAACCGAGGGCAAGATGCGCCTTTACTCTGAAAAAGATATGGACCGCATCAAGATGATACTGCGTCTAACGCGCGATCTGGGCGTAAATTTGGCCGGCGTCGATATCATCTTGCAGCTAAAAGAGCAGATCGAACAGTCTGAAAATTTGATCAAGCAGATGAAAGAGGAGCTGGCTAAATTTGAGCAGGGCGGCGTACCGTCCAAAAAGGCTCTGGTAAAGCGCAAAAATAGCTTTGATCTCATCTTTTACGATGATAAAAGTTAAGCCTTTTTATCGTTAAAAAAGGTAAAATCGGGTAAAATTTATTTATAAAACGCGTCAAATTTGAGGCTGTAAGGGCGCTAAATTTAGCCTTAAATTTGCCCCGCTTTGAACTCAAATGAGGCACAATGTTAGAAACTTTTTTACTATTTTTCTCTATCCTGCTTATCGCTTGTATCGTCTCTAGCAAGGTTTCAGACAGATTTGGCATACCATCGCTCGTAGTTTTTTTGGCTGTCGGTATGCTGGCGGGCTCGGACGGGCTGCTGGGGCTTTCTTTTGATAATCGCCAAATCGCCCAGGACGTGGGCACTATCGCGCTTATTTTTATACTTTATGCGGGCGGGCTGGATACGAATCTAAAATCTATCCGCCCGGTTATGATAAACGGCATCATCCTAGCTACGCTCGGCGTCGTGCTCACAGCCGGCGCGATAGCCGTACTCGTAAAATATCTGCTCGGCCTTGATTGGCTCGAGGCTTTGCTTTTTGGTTCTATCATCTCCTCGACCGATGCGGCGGCGGTGTTTGCGATACTCGGGGCGAAGGAAATTTCGCTGCGAAACAACATCCGTCCGCTTTTAGAGCTGGAGTCCGGATCAAACGACCCGATGGCGATATTTTTGACTCTTACGATGATACAAATCATCTCCGTAGCCACGGTCCCTAGCGTTCCGGATGTGGCGCTGACGCTGGTGAAGCAGTTTTTGCTAGGCGGGCTGATGGGCTATATGTTCGGCGTCGCGCTACCCGGGCTTTTTAACCGCCTCAGGCTTGAGTACTGGGGACTTTACCCCGTGTTTTCGATGGCTTGGGTGCTACTTTTATACGTGCTAGCCGGCAAGATCGGCGGTAACGGCTTTCTGGCCGTCTATATCGCGGGTATGTTTATAAATAAAAAAGAGTTCGCGCATAAGAAAAATTTGATCGGTTTTCACGACGGTATCGCATGGACGATGCAAATCGTCATCTTTTTGACGCTGGGGCTTTTGGTAAATCCTTCTCAGCTGCCAGCCGTCGCGCTTGCGGGCGTAGCGATAGCTTTTTGGATTATGTTCGTCGCGCGTCCGATGGGCGTTTTTCTCTCGCTTTTGTTTTCAAGGTATAGCGTCAAAGAAAAGATGTTTATCTCGTGGGTCGGGCTTCGCGGCGTCGTTCCTATCGTGCTTGCGACCTATCCGTTCGGCGCAAATTTACCGCGCTCGGAGCTTATTTTTAACACGATATTTTTCGTCGTATTTATCTCGATCATCATCCAAGGTATGACGCTGGAAAAAGCCGCGCAAAAATGCGGCGTCAAAGAAGAAGTCGCCGCAGAAGAGGTCGAAATGTCGAATTTGCCGATCTTTTATCATACTTTGCGCCAATATACGATACGCTTTGGCTCCGAGATCATCGGTAAAAACTTAGCCGAGCTCGAGCTGCCTAGCGACTTTTTGGTGCTTTTGGTTAAACGCAAGGGCGAATACGTCAAACCGACGGGCTCATCGGTGTTTGAGGAGGGCGACTTGCTGCTCATTCAGTGCGAGGACGAGAACAAATATAACGAAATCATAAAGACGTTTACGGCATAGTTGCAGTAGTGGAGGGGGTCACGCTTGGCACAGTAACCACCTAAATCCACGAAATTTTGTATTTTTCTTGCGGTAATAAGAATTACCGCAAGAAGCTTTATTATTCTATTTCGTCCTCGATAGCCTGATAAAAAGAGCAAGTTTTATTAAAATAATCATAAGTCTTACCATAGCCTGAGCTTACGTAATCTTCATAGACTTGAAGCGCAAAAGAATAAAAAATATCATAAGGGGTTTTAAAATCTGAATATCTGATAGCTTTTTCATCTAGCTTAAAATAAAACTCATTGTAGGAAATATAATAATGGTCGGCATTCTTATTAAAATCATTAAATACTCCTTCAAACATTTCATAAAAAGACGGAATAGATTGAAATTTAGAAGTAGAAACGCGCATATTGTTTTTAGTAAGATACATGGAGCCGCCATCTTCCCAATCGCCGCTTTCATCATCCATTTTTGGGCCTATCATTTTTCCATCCTCTAAAGAAAACTGCATACCGCGGCGAGCATTGCCCAAAAAATCAAAACAAACAAAAACAGACAACTGGGTTAAATTTCGTCCAAAGTAATCACTATAACCAGAAAAAGCGTGCCCCTCAAAGAAAAAAGTAATGCCGTCATAGCGATATTTTTTATTATTTTGTGTGTCGTCTTTCAAGACTATTCCTAAAAACCCTCTTTCATTATCTCTAAAATTTTTATCAAATTCCATTATGGTTAATTTTTTGCCGTTTTTCATCGTTACCGTCAGAGTAGTAGTTTTGGCATTTTTATTTTCTATTTTGTATTCCTCTTGGTTGCTTCCTATATAGGCATCTTTGTTTTTATCGTATATTCCGCCTTTTAGCTCAACCCCATCAAACAATACTCTACCCTTACCGTCGCTATCTTCTATGATATCTTTATCTCCTACTATATAAGTATCAAAGCCTCCAAAACCTTTTAGAGTATCTGACGCATTGTCTTCGAGTTCGCTGATTCCGCTAGAGTATAGAGTATCGTCTCCAGATGTCGTTCCTAATATTTTATCCTCCCCCTTTCCTCCTATTATCGTTACGCCTTTATCTTGATTTTCGAGATAGTATTTAAACAAATGTCTTGCGGAGCTTTTTACGCCGGATATCGTTTCGCTATCGTTAGTTCCGTATATTATTACTTTGCCTTTATCGTCTATAAACTGCGTAACGCCGCTTTCCCATAACTCATCTACTATATTTAGTATAGGTTTTAAAACATTGACAGTGTTAATGCGACTATACTCCTGTGCGTGTCTATTTTGATCATATTCAAATTCCGATCTGGTATACGGTTTATTGTTTGTATATACTTCTTTTAGGTCGACTGAACTAGGAAATTCTATATCAAATCTTTTGCCTATTCTATAGGGATCGATATCGTCTTCAAGATATGCATAGTTGCCTAGTATAGCTAGCCAATTTTTAGAGCTAAAATCAAAATTATCCATTAGGGGTAGCAAGGTGAGATTTTCTATATACCGCTCTCCATCTTTTGTTACTATAAATTTAGCAAATTTATTTATAGCATATCCTTGAGAGTTTAGTATATATGTTCTTCTCGCCCATTCCTCATTATTATTTCCTTTGAAGTATATGTGTTGATATGCATGTATATATTCTTCTAAATTTCCTTCAGCTTCTTTCTTGCTTTTGCCATATGCGAATTTTTCTCTACTATATATGCCTGGCATTAGAGGAGTATCTTCATTGAAAAACCTTTGAACTACTTTTATCTTGCTAGCATTTGCAAATCTTCCGTATGTCTTCATAAATTCTTCTATGTATTCTTTGTTTACGGTTACCTTTACTTCATCTTTTCTACCTATAAATTTTTCGTTGGCAAGCTCCTCTTTGCTTGGAGTGGTTTTTTGACCGTAGAGGTATATATTTGTTATTACCTTAGGATCCATTAGCTCTTCTAGCGTAACTTTTATTTCGATTTCCATATTTTTCTCCTTATTTTAGTTTTTTATAGTATTTGTAGCATTCTGGGTCTTCGTCGTCGGAAGCTTTTGTAAATTTTCTACACACTACGTCTTCATCTTTTAATGTTAACACCTCCCTTCTATCCAATTCGCCTCCTTCAAAGTCCATTATTTCGAAATCTCCAAACGGATATTTTCCTAATCCGTAGTTACACCAAGCGCAATACGGTATCATATAGTACGCTCTTCTTTTAGATACTTTATAATATTGCCCATTTGGCCGATTATGCGCAAAGGCTATCATCGATAGACTGTCATATAGGGCTTTGGTTTCGTCGTCAAAGTAGTAAAAAAAGTGAAAAAAAGCCGCGCTTTCAAAAAAATAATTAAAACTGTAATCTACGCTTGATAAGCAACCTATGTATTTTTTAGATTTTTGATCGGTTGAGTTTATATAGTATTCCCCAGTATCTATCGAATCATAGTCTCCCCATACTTTCTTGCTACAATACTTATAAAATTTATCTTTTTCTCTTTTGAATATAGGCTCGTAGCTTGATACTATCTCGTCGGCTTCTTGTTCGGTTTTTCCCGATGCTATAGCTCTCGCTCTGATATTTTTCTTTAGAAAGTTTATTTCATAGTTTATAACTTCATCTTTCATATACTCTAGCACTTCGGCTTTTCTAACATGCGCGATCAAAAACGGTATAGTGTAAATAATAAATAAGAATATAAATATCTTGAAGATTTTCATTAAGCATCCTTTTAAATTTTAAAGCTTATTAATGATTTTGCGGTATGTTATCATAATTTATTTTATGCAAAGCCAACTATTCTAAAATATTTTATTTGTTTGTAGTGTGATTTTTAAGTAAAATTTGACGAATAAAATTTGGAGGATCAATCCTCCAAAGCCTGCGCGAGATCGGCGATGAGGTCGTCCGCGTTTTCTAGGCCGACGCTGATTCTGATTAGCTCCTTTGTTATGCCCGCTTTTGCTAGCTCCTCGCTTGAGAGCTGCTGATGCGTGGTGGAAGCCGGATGCGTGATGAGCGACTTTGAGTCGCCGATATTTACGACGATTTTAAAGAGCTTTACCTTGCCGAGCATTTTTACGGCGCGCTCATAGCTATCGGTTTCAAAGCACATTAGTCCGCTAGCCATACCGTCCTTGAAGTATTTTTGCGCCTTTTCGTGCTCCGGGTCGCTTTTTAGCGTCGGATAGGTTACGCGCTTGACGTGCTTGTGCGAGTTTAAAAACTCGGCTATTTTTTGCGCATTTTGCGAGTGCCTCTCGATACGCACGCTCAAAGTCTCAAGCCCCTGGATGAGCTGCCATGAGTTAAAAGGCGAGATCGTAGCGCCTATATCGCGCACCAAAGCCACCCTCATACGCAGCGTATAAATGTCGAATTTATCTGCCATTTGAGCGTAAACTAGCCCGTGATAGCTCTCATCCGGCTCGTTAAAGTGCGCGTATCTGGCGTTGCCGACTAGTTTAGCGTTTAAATTTTTGCTAGCTACGACCGCGCCCGCTAGGCTTAAGCCTTGGCCGCAGATATATTTGCTCGCGCTATGCACGACGACGTCTATGCCGTGATTTAGCGGCTGGAAAATGATCGGCGTAGGCACGGTGTTGTCGGCGATCGTTACGACGCCGTGCCTGTCCGCGATCTCTACGATTTTTTTAAAATTCGGGATGGCGATTTGCGGGTTTGAGAGCGTCTCGAAAAATATCGCGCGCGTTTTGCCGTCTATCAAATTTTCAAGATCATCCGCGCTGTCGCTGTCAAACACCCGCGCCTCGATGCCGAAACGTTTAAACGTGTGCATACAAAGAACCATCGTGCCGCCGTAAACTTTCTTTGAGATGATGATATTGTCGCCCGCTGCGGCTAAATTTGCGATCGCGTAAAATGTCGCCGCCTGACCGCTAGCCGTCACGATAGAGGCCGAGCCCTCCTCTAGCGCGGCTATGCGGCTCTCCAGCACGTCGGTCGTCGGGTTGCCCAGCCTCGTGTATACGTGACCGGGAGCTTCTAGCGCAAATCTCATCGCGGCCGTTTCGGCGCTACCGAAATCATAGGCCGTCGTCTGGTAAATCGGCACCGCCGTAGCGCCCGGACCCGCCTTGGTATCATAGCCGTAATGCGTGGCGATCGTTTCTTTTTGCATCTTTTCTCCTTGTAAATTTTGCACGCATTATAACCGCTAAAAGTTTAAATTGGTATAATTGGGCTTTTGAAAGGAAAAAATGGCTGAACAAAACGACAAATTTAAGCGCGTAAAATACCTGCGCGGCCTGGAAAAATTCGCCAAAGCCGCGATTAGCGCGCTAAAAAGAGAGGATTTTAACGAGGACGAATTTCGCGCTAGAGTGGGCAAAAACGCCAAAATTTTACGCAAGATCGAGCCGGTTTTTTTAGATAACGCCTACTCGAAATCTCTTGAAAATTTCGTAAATTTGATCGTAAAGGGCGGCGAGAGAAGCGAGTTAATAGCCTGCGCCAACGCGCTAGAAAAGCTAAAAAACCAAAAAACATATAAAAAAGAAAAACATAGAAAAAAATATAAGGACGAAGAGTGAAATGCGTGATATTTGATATGGACGGCACGCTCATAGATAGCGCAAAAGCGATCTGCGAGACGGTAAACGAGGTGCGGCGGGAGCTGGGGCTTGAGGGCGATCTGGCGGCGGAGTTTATCGTAAAGGCCATAAACGAGCCTGGGCGAAATTTGGGGCTTGACTTCTACGGTATCGATAAGCCGGATATGAAGCTGCGGGATAACTTTGAAGCTAAATTTAAGAAAAACTACCGCGAATACGCCGCGGCATACGAGGGCGCCCGGGAGCTGCTAGCCGGGCTAAAAGAGGCGGGGCATTTCGTCGCGCTTGCCAGCAATGCGCCGCGATATACTTTGGATGAAATTTTACAAAAAAGCGGGATATTTAAATTTTTTGATCTCATCGTAGGAGCGGATGAAAATATACCTCAAAAACCTGATCCTGCGATGCTAAATTTGATATTAAAATCGGGCGAATTTGATAAGGCGATATTTGTCGGAGATAGTAAAAAAGATGAGCTTGCCGCACGTAACGCAGATATGAAATATCTAAACGTTTGTTGGGGTTTCGGTAGCGAAAGTCCAAGCTGCGACAATGTCTTTACGGTGGCTGAAGCAGCCCTATATATCGAGAAATTATAAAAATTTAGCGTATTATAGTATGTATGATTTTAGGTAAGATTTTACAAAAAATAATATGTATCTTAAGATTTACAAAAGGTTTTAAAATTTATGGATTATGATATATTTTCTCAAAGTCCGAGGGAAAAATTCTTTGAAATTTTATTTAACGCGAACAAAAATTTGGTCGAAAACGAGCTTGAAAAGACCTTTGAAAAATTTATCGCGATGAGCGAATTTTGCGAAAAAAACGGCTTTGACGAAATAGCGCAAAATTCGTTTATCTCTCAAAATCAGACTCTTGTAAATGAGAGACTAAACGACATTTATATCGGGCTTAGTGGGGATATTTTAAGTCAAAATGAGTAAAATAGCCGTTATATTTTTGTTGCTTTTCGGGTCGGTAAATGCCGCCGTGATCTTTGAGGAGGAGCATCTTTTCGAGCTTAGAAAAGACGAGTGGGCGCGGGTTTTCGTGACGAAAAAAGGCACGGACGAGCGCGAGAGTTTTGATTTTCGCTGGACGCTTTTTGATAACACGAACATCATCGTGCACGCGCGATACCGAAACTATCCTCGTCAGCTCGTGATGTCGCTAAGGCGCGGCCTTGAGACCTATAAGCAGACATTGATACCGGATCTTAGGTATCCGCCTAGCGACCGCGTCGCGCTTTACCTTGTTTTTGAGGATTTTAAGCAAGGCGTCGCGAAATTTCGCGTGCTGATAAACGATGACGAACAGCGCGTGGATGTGGAGTTTTTAGACCCGTCAAAAAAGCAAAACAGTGCGCAAAATAGCGGACAAAACGGCAGATAAAAGTAAAATTTAAGTGAGCCAAATGGAAAAAATCGACGAAATAATGAAAAATTTTATCGCGGAGCTAGGATACGAGCCGGCAAACGCGATGTTCGAGCGGATAAATTCCGGCAAAAAGCTGCGCTCTAAGCTGCTTTTAAAAATAGCGGGGCAGAGCGAACAAAGTCTAAAAATTTGCGCGATTATCGAGCTTATTCATCTAGCTAGCTTGCTTCACGACGACGTGATAGATGACGCGGGCACCAGACGCGGCAGTCCGAGCATAAACGCGAGTTTCGGCGCCAAAAACGCCGTGATGCTGGGTGACATCCTCTACTCAAAGGGCTTTTACGAACTCTCAAAATTTCCGCACGAGATCGCGGGCGAGATATCGGGCGCGGTGAGTAAGTTGAGCGTGGGCGAGATGATGGACGTGGAGCTATCGGCTAAATTTAACGAAAATATCGCGGCGTATGAAACGATGATCTACTATAAAACCGCCGTTTTGATCGAAGCCGCCGCTGCGGTCGGAGCAATGCTGGTGGGACTTGAAACTCGTAATTTTAAAATTTACGGTAAAAATTTAGGCCTAGCTTTTCAGATAATCGACGACATCTTAGATGTCACGCAAGATGCCGCCACGCTTGGAAAGCCCAATTTCAGCGACTTTAAAGAGGGCAAAACGACGCTGCCTTACATTTATCTTTACAAGAGCTTAAACGAAGCGGACAAAGAGGCGCTAAAAAGCCTTTTTAAAAAGGATCTGAGCGAGGCCGAGCGCGGCTGGGTGAGAACAAAGATGAATGAAACCGGCGCGATAGAAAAAAGCGTAAATTTAGCCAAAAAGCTAGGTCTTGAGGCGATAAAATCGGTAGAGAAATTTAACCCGGACGGCCTAGAAAACATCGTAAAATCAATGATAGATAGGGAATTTTAATGCATTATGCAAGCGTGAGCTTTACGCACAAAAACACCGACATCTCCGTGCGCGAGAAGCTCTCTTTCTCAAATATCGAGCGCAAAAACGAAATTTTGCGACTCATCGGCTCGAGTCAAAACATCAACGAGTGTATGGTGCTTAGCACCTGCAACCGCGTCGAGATCATCGCCAGCGTCAAGGAGCTAGAAGGCGCCAGCAAGCACGTCATCGCCTGCATGTCGCTCATCTGTGGTATCCCTTTTGAGGAGCTGCAAAGTAGAGCCGACATCTACGAGGATAACGGCGCCGTGCATCATCTCTTTGCTGTGGCTAGCTCGCTAGATAGCCTGGTTATCGGCGAAACGCAGATCGCAGGGCAGCTGAAAGAGGCTTATAAATTTGCCCGCTCCGACGGCAAATGCGGCGCGAAGCTGGGCAGGGCGATGGAGTTTGCCTTCAAATGCGCGGCCGAGGTGCGAAATAAAACCGATATCTCTAAAAATCCGATCTCGGTCTCAAGCGTTGCGGTAGCGAAGGCAAAGGAGGTTTTCGGCAGTCTAAACGGTATGGAGGCCGTGATCGTGGGATCCGGCGAGATGGCTGAGCTTGCCGCAAAGCACCTCATAGCAAACGGCGCTCGCGTCGTGATCTTAAGCCGAAATCAAGAGCACGCTAAAAATTTAGCCCTGACGCTGGGTGATAATAATAAATTTGACGCGCTCTCAAATGCTGCGCAATACATAAATAAACACCAAGTCGTCTTCTCTGCGACCGCATCTCCGCATCCGGTGCTCATTGATGCGATGGTCGAACCGCGGGAGTTTAAGCGCTACTTTTTCGATATCGCCGTTCCGCGCGACATCGCGATCACGGAGAGTGAAAATATCAAAATTTACGCCGTGGACGACCTGCAAGAGATCGTAAATAAAAACCTAGCTCTGCGCGAAGAGCAAGCTCAGATCGCATACGGCATCGTCGGGCGAAATACGGCGGCGTTTTTTCAGATGCTGCGCGAGCTAGCCGTCACGCCGCTAATCAAAGGCATCAGAGAGCAAGCCAAAGAGTGCGCCGGGAGGGAGCTAGCAAAAGCCCTAAAAAAGGGCTATCTAAAGCATAGCGACGAAGAAGAGGCGTATCGCTTCATACATCAGGTTTTTAAAGCGTTTTTGCACTCTCCGACTATAAATTTAAAAAGCCTGGCAAGCGCCGAGCAAAGCGAAGCTCAGTTAAAAGCGATCGGGCAAATTTTTAACGTTAAAGAGAAATCGACGCAGGATGAAAACAATGAATTTGAATGGGAGAACGAATGAAATTTAGCAAACTTTACGCGCCGACGGCAAAAGAAGCGCCCAAAGACGCGAGTTTGGCAAGCCACAAATTTTTGCTCCGAGCGGGCTACGCCGAGCAGGTGGGTAGCGGACTTTATAACTTTTTGCCGCTTGGCAAACGGGTGCTTGAAAATATAAAAAATATCGTCAAAGAGGAGCTTGACGAAGCGGGCGCGCAGGAGATATCGATGAGCTTCGTCACGTCTGCGGATCTTTGGCGCGAGAGCGGACGTTTTGACGTCTACGGCAAGGAGCTTTTGCGCTTTAAGGACCGCAAAGAAAACGACTTTGTGCTAAGCCCGACAAACGAAGAGAGCGTGGTCGCGCTCGTGCGAGGCAAGGTAACGTCCTACAAGCAACTGCCGCTAAATTTGTATCAGATAAATACCAAATTTAGAGATGAAGCAAGGCCGAGATTCGGGCTACTTAGAGGGCGCGAGTTTTTGATGAAAGACGGATATAGCTTCCACGCAAACGCCGAGGATCTGGACCGCGAATTTGACCTGATGGAAAAAACTTATAGCAAAATTTTTACTCGTCTTGGGTTAAATTTCCGCGCGGTTAGAGCCGATAGCGGCGCGATAGGCGGCAGCGGAAGCAAGGAATTTATGGTGCTGGCAAATAGCGGCGAGGACGATATCATCGTCTGCGAAAACTGCGACTACGCCGCAAACATAGAGGCCGCAACCCGCGCAAAACGAACGACGCAGGCCGAAAGGCCCGAGGCCGATGCGGCTAAATTTTTAACGCCCGATGCCAAAACCATCAAAGACGTGGCGGAGTTTTTTAGAGTTGATGAGTTTTACTGCATAAAAGCTGTGATAAAAAAGGCGATTTTTATTGACGCCAAAGGCGAAAAGAGTGAGAAAATCGTGGTATTTTTCGTGCGCGGCGAGGACGAACTACAAGAGGTCAAGGCTCAAAACGCGTGCGCAGCGCTCGAGCTAGCGGACGCGACCGAGGCCGAGATTGCGGCGGCCGGGTTAGTCGGCGGATTTTGCGGACCGGTCGGACTAAAGGGCGTGGAGTTTTACATCGATAAAGAGCTTGAAGGCGAGTCGCAGATGATCTGCGGCGCAAACGAGCGGGATTATCACTTCGTCGGCGTTAGCGTTAGCAGCTTTAACTCTGAGCGCTTCAAAGACTTAACCGCCGTAAAAGCGGGCGATAAGTGCCCTTGCTGCGGCGGAAATTTAAGCGTTAGTAAAGGTATCGAGGTCGGGCATATATTTAAGCTGGGCACCAAGTACTCAGAGCCGATGAATGCTACGTTTTTGGATGAAAACGGCAAGGCAAAACCGTTTATTATGGGATGCTACGGTATCGGCGTTAGCCGCCTGGTAGCCGTCGCCGTCGAGGCCAAGCACGATGAAAAAGGCATAATCTGGAACGAAACCCTATCTCCGTTTAAATTTGAAATCATCATCTCAAATTTAAAGGACGAAGAGGGCGTCAAATTTGCGCAGGGGCTTTACGAGGACTTGCGCGAGGCGGGCGTTTCGGTGCTACTTGACGATAGAAATGAGCGCTTTGGCGTTAAAATGAGCGAATTTGAACTGATGGGATTTCCTTATGCCGTGATCGTGGGCAAGGGGCTGGCAGAAGGCACGGTAGAGCTTGTTACGCGGGGTGGCCTAGTTAAAGAAACGGTCAAAGCGAGCGAAATTTTAGCGCGCCTAAAGAGCCTATGATAAAGCATTTTTTTACGCCCTACGTCGTTTTGGAGATCGTGGCGGCGTATTTTTTTATCCACGCGTACGGATTTTTAAATTTAGTCCTTGAGGTCATCGCGTCGGCCGTTTTGGGGCTATTTTTTATGTTTCGCGTCGGATTTTTTCAGCTCACGAGCAATATCGCGTTTTTTAAGCCATCAGACGTCTTTAGTAGCGTAGGTATGGCGATCGGGGGCTTTTTTATGTTTATCCCAGGGCTTATCACCGACGTTTTTGGTGCGGCGATCGTAGTGGTCGCATTTTTTGCAAATTTAAAAAACGGCGGCGAACGCAAGAGCGGGAGCGAATATTATTACGAAAAATTTGAAAGCAAACAGAGCAAACCACGCGATGACGGCGATATCATCGACGTCGAAGTCGTAGAAGAAAAGGGGCAAATATGGAAAAACTAAAAATCGCAACGAGAAAAAGCGTGCTGGCTATGTGGCAAAGCGAGCATATCAGGGATAAAATTTTATCGCGCTACCCGGAGCTTGCGGTCGAGCTAACCGGTATGAAAACCAAAGGCGACGTGATACTCGACACGCCGCTAGCTAAGATCGGCGGCAAGGGGCTTTTTACAAAAGAGCTAGAAGACAGCATGCTAAGCGGCGAAACGCACATCGCCGTGCATAGTCTAAAAGACGTGCCCGTCGTATTTCCGGAGGGGCTAGTGCTAGCCGCGATCTGCTCGCGCGAGGACGTGAGAGATGCGATGTTAAGCGAAAAATACGCTAAATTTGAGGATTTGCCCGAGGGCGCGCGCGTGGGCACGACCAGCCTGCGCCGCAAGATGCAGCTTTTAGCGATGCGTCCGGACCTTGAGATAATCTCGCTGCGAGGCAACGTCCAAACTCGTTTGCGCAAGCTAAAAGAGGGCGAATTTGATGCGATCATACTAGCGATGGCGGGCGTAAACCGCTTAAATTTACGCTCCGAGGTCGCGCATATAGTGCCGTTTGAGCTAGATCAGATGATACCTGCGATGGGGCAGGGGGCGCTCGGTATCGAGGCTAGAGAGGACGCTGAAATTTTAAATTTGATAGAGTTTTTGAAAGATGAAAAAGCTGTGATAGAGACGACCGTGGAGCGCGATTTCGTCGCGATGCTAGAGGGCGGCTGCCAGGTGCCTATCGGCGTAAATGCAAATTTAAACGGCGATAAGATCGAGATACGCGCCGTCGTGGGACTGCCCGACGGTAGCGAGAGCATACGCGAAAATATCGTCGCGCAAAAAAGCGAGTGGAAAAGCGTGGGCGCCGAGCTTGGACGGATATTTATCGGCAAGGGCGCAAAAGAGCTGCTAAAACGCGCCGAGGAGATGGCGTAGAGGCGTGCTTGAGCTAAATTTTAAAGCAAAAGCCGTAACCACTACTAAATAGCAAAGACAACTACTATATGATCGGTCTTGCAGAGGGCAAATAGGGCTACAAACTACATAATCTTTCAAAGACCGATCAAACTCAAAAAAGATGACGATGAAAACGCCGATATAAACGGCCTATACGCGGAGTTTAGCGGCGACGTTTGCTACAACGCTTGCAAATGCGCGAGGGTCGCTGATAAAACCATCGTTTTTGAAGTGAAGGATAGCGTCATCAGCGCCAATATAGAAGGCGTGAGGCTAAATGAACGCTTTATGAAATACTGCAAAGAGATATTCGGCGAGCTGCTAAAGCGTAGCGTATCAAAATAATTTGTTTAAATTTAGAGATAAAAAGACAAAAATTTCTAAAATTTGCCGCCGTTTCGGGGTCGCAGCACTACCTATCGCGCTAAGCGCTAAAAGCGAAAATACGGGTAAAGTATCGCGAAATAAAGCAACTATGAAACGCTCTGAAAAGTCTATAAACAGCGCAGACGAGGCGGCGTTAAAAGAACTTGGGTTTTAAAGCGCCTTTCGTCACGCTTGCTTCGCCTGAGCAGAGGGTATTTCGTGGTAGCAAAAATGATGCGAGATAGCTTCTCTGACGTGTAGCGAGCGATGCAAGATACGGTGTAGTGGACGCGGTAGCCGATGAGCGCTGCGTTGCGGTGTATTGGCTCTGCACGGGTACGCATGAGTACGACTTTTACGGGCGTTGCAGCGACGGGACGAAAATTTTACGCTTGCGTAATGAATTTTTATTATTTAAAGGGCGAGGCAAGATCGCAAACGACGTGGCGGCGGAGGGTATGATCGATACCCTGCGAGCTATCGGCGCGTGCGATAAATAGTCGCTCCCTGTTTTGCTTCGCCTTTTTCAGCTATTTTTGGCTAAAATCGCCCAAAAATCAAAAAAGGCGAAATATGGACTACATCAAGCTTCTAAAAGATAACGGCCTACTGCGCGTCATCGACGAGCCTGCGGATATCGATCTAGAGATCGCACACGCAAGCTACATCGAGGTCAAGCGAGAAAACTCGCAGGCGCTGCTTTTTACAAATCCTATCTGCAAAAAAACGGGACGCAAATTTGCTCCCGTACTAACCAATATCTACGGCTCAAAGCGCGCTTTAGAGCTTATTTTCGGACGGGATCCGGACGAGATCGCGGACGAGATCGAGCGGCTTTTAAAACTCAAAAAGCCTAAGAGCTTTGGCGAAAAGCTAAATTTTGCCGCGTATTTGTTTGAGATGAGAAAAATTTTCACGAAAAGATTAAAGGGCGAGGGCGAGTGCCAGCAGGTCAAATTTACGGGTGATGAGGTCGATCTGTTCTCTCTTCCCGCGCTAAAGACGTGGCCGCTTGACGGAGGCGCCTTTATCACGATGGGGCAGGTCTATACGCAGAGCCCGGGCGGCGAGCTGCAAAACGTCGGCATGTACCGATTGCAAATTTACGATAAAAATCGTCTCGGCATGCACTGGCAGATCCACAAAGACGGCGCGAATTTCTTTAACGAATACAAGCGCGCAGGCCGCAAGATGCCCGTATCCGTGGCTATCGGCGGAGATCCGCTCTATATCTGGTGCGGTCAGGCGCCGCTGCCAAAGGGCGTGTTTGAGCTGCTGCTTTACGGCTTCATCCGCAAAGAGCCCGCCAAGCTCGTAAAGTCGCTGACGAATGAAATTTACGTCCCGCACGACGCGGACTACGTGATCGAGGGTTTCGTGGATACGGATAAATTTGAGTTTGAAGGGCCGTTTGGCGATCACACAGGCTTTTATACGCCGATCGAGCCATTTCCCGTTATGGAGGTTACGGCGATCACGAGCAAACGTGAGCCCCTGTTTCACGCGACCGTGGTCGGCAAGCCGCCGCTTGAGGATAAGTATATGGGCTGGGCTACCGAGCGCATTTTCCTGCCGCTTTTGCGCACGACGGTGCCTGAGCTTCTAGACTACAACATGCCTGAAAACGGCGTCTTTCACAACCTGATCTTGGCTAAAATCAACGCCCTTTATCCGGCTCACGCCAAGCAGGCGATGCACGCGTTTTGGGGCGTGGGGCAGATGAGCTTCGTTAAACACGCAGTTTTCGTCGGCGAGGATGCGCCAAATTTGAGCGATTATGGCGCGCTTACAGAGCACATTTTAAACCGTTTCGGCGAAAAAAGCTTGCTAATCAGCGAAGGCGTGTGCGATCAGCTAGATCACGCGAGTCCAAACTCGTGCTTTGGCGGTAAGCTGGGAATCGACGCGACGCAGGATTTTTCGATGCCTGCGCCGTCACTTTTGGATGATGCCGCACTGCTGGCTAAATTTAAAGAAATAGAGCCGAATTTAACGCAGCTCGTGCAGTTTAAAACAAATACCAAAACTCCGATTTGCGTCGTCAAATTTGACAAAAACCGCCTCGTAAAAGAGGTTTTTGATGAGCTTTTGAAATTTAAAGAGCACTTTAAACTGCTCGTTTTCGTCGGTCCCGAAAACCGCCTGGAAAACCCGTATATGCTGCTTTGGTGCGTGACAAATAACATCGACGCCTTGCGCGATATCTACGTGCGTGAGGGTGCGGTTTGCATCGACGCCACGGCAAAAGGTGAGGCCGAGGGCTATACGCGCGGCTGGCCGCTGCAAACCGACTGCGACCGCGAAGTCGTGGCGGATCTGGTTAAGCGCGGCGTAATAAAAGACGAACCCGAGCTATTTAGCAAATTTGAGATTTTCGGATAGCCTATTTTGCTTAAACCGGTCTTAAAGCAAGGCTGGTTTAAGTAAATTTGATAAATTTTATATTTAAAATTTGCTTTGTATTATAAAAATATTACCGAAAGTCGTTGTTTTTGTATAACGAGTAAATTCTAAACCGATCAATATTTAACATCATACCGATTAACTCAAAAATGTAATTTAATATAACGCATAAATTATTAAGGAGTATAAAAAGATCACGACTTTAGCGCTATTTTTAGCAGCTATCAGCTCATTTGGTTTTGCAAAAGAGATAACCATAGTGGCCGTTATACCTGCAACAAGCCCCGTTGCTACGTATGGACAGGCGGTTTGCGGGTGCCTTGTAAAATGTGTCTAACTTTAAAAAACGGCGATACCATCAAGGTCGTTTTTGCTAGAATCATAGGCGAGAAGATTGAGCTTCAAATGCCTATTTTGCAAAATAAAGCCGTAGGAATCATCGGCGAGCTTATCGTGTGAAACATAGTGCAGGTAACTGCAGCGGATAAAAACAAAAGGCTCAATTAAACTTAAGCGGATTTTTTCTTATCAATTTTAGTAGAATATGATAGAGCTCTCTTGTATCTCTCTTATTATTATATCTAAATTCGCATTCCTTTAGGTGCAACAGAAAATTCTCTTTCTTTATCCCTTTAAATTTAGCTAGTCTATGTTTAGCGTATCCCCAGAAATTCTCAATGCCATTTATATGATTTTTACCATTAGCGAATTCATTCTTTGAATGTTTTACTCTGTAGTGTGCTTTAGCTCCATAATCAACCAAGCCATCGTAAGCTTTCCAACAATCTAAACATGGCTCAATTAAACTTAAGCGGATTCTCTCTTATCAATTTTAACAGTTTCTGATATAAGTTTTCCTGTGTAGTTTTAGTATTATATCTAAATTCGCATTCTTTAAGATGAAGTAAGAAATTCCCTTTCTTAATGCCTTTAAATTTAGCTAGTCTATGTTTAGCGTATCCCCAGAAATTCTCAATGCCATTTATATGGTTTTTCCCATTAGCGAATTCATTTTTGGAGTGTTTTACTCTGTAGTGTGCTTTGACTCCGTAATCAACTAAACCATCATAAGCTTTCCAACAATCAGAATAGATAGTAGAACTATCAAGCTCGCTAAATTCCTTCAGTATCGGCAATAGCTCATTAGCAGAGCAGTTTTTAACTATTTGGGTATATACCTTACCGTCACGCTTTAGCATTCCAAATACCGGTGTTTTATTTGCTGCACTCTACCTCTTTTCCCCCTTACTCTCTTAGATCCGAAGTAACTTTCATCAATCTCAAAGCGAAGCTTCTAGGCTGGCTTGGAAATTTCACCGCTAAATTTACTTATCTTTTCACACTCTTTAGACATAAGAATTCTTATTTCTCTAAAGATTTTGCATAGTGTTACTTCTGAAATTTTAGTTAAATTCGATATCTTTGATGCTTCTATATCCTCTGCGAAGTACTTTAAAATTTCTCTAAATTTCTTTTCTGAAATTCGGGAACGGACTATATATTTGTTTTTTAACTTCGCTACGCTCGTTACTTTTCAAGAACATAGTTCTCATCGTAACTTACTGCCCCTTTGTATGAGCTTAAGTTAAAGAGAGCCAAACAAAATTTTAGTCCTCGCATCTGATAAACTCTTGATAATGTAAAATTCGGTGCAGAAGAAAAATGCGATCCGCTTTGTCGCAATGAAAGGGATCGTCGGCGGCAAATCGTTAATCCTTAAAATTTATACGACGAATCTCGGAGCGATGATGGGTTTTTCACTATTTTTACAAAATATGGCGAGCAGTGTTTTAAGCACAAAAAAGGAAGATTAAAAATTTATAAAAAATATCTCGAGCCAATCAAGACGAATGACGATAGGTTGAGATGTCTAAAACATTTTTTGAAAAAGAATTCGCCAAATTTAACATCAAGTATGTAAATTTGGCAAAATAAAAGGTCGGCGTCTAAGAAAATTTAGACTCGTCTTTGATATCTTTCCATAAGCTATGTCGATGTTTGGCGTATTTTGCATCTATTTTACCGCTAAACATACCGCTTATAAGAGGTCGATTGGCTTTTGGAACGAAGGCCATTAGATGAGCTATTATGAACAAAATTATTAAAACCATACCTAGATTATGAAGTGTAGCGGCCCATATATAAAGATCGTTTGAGATATCAAATCCGAGTATATTTTTATACGATTTTATCATACCCGTAACTATCAAAAGCGCTATTATAAGCACTCCGCCGATGTAGGCTATGCGCTGTTCGGGTAGATACTTGTCGCTTGCGGGCTCTTTTGATCCCGTCATCATTGCTTTAATCACAAGAAAGCTGTTTTTGATATCTCCTTTTCTTGGAACTATATCAAATTCGCGCTTCATAGTATGATATACGACGTGATAAAATGCAAAAAATATAAGTGCCGCAGAAAATACATAGTGCAGGCTTAGAGTGAAATAATAATCCCCGCTCCATTCAAAAATTTTGGCTATATTGTATCTCTTTGCAATCGGCATTTGTAAAATCCCGGTTACTATTAGGCCAAATATACTTATGGCTATACCCCAATGAATAACGCGGTTTTGTAGGCTTTGTCTTTTTATTTTTTGTTTATCGGCATTTGAGATCATTTTTTGTCCTTTATGCTCTTTATGACGGCTATGCTCGCAGCGCCTATAGCGGCAAGAGGAGCTACCAGAGTCGCAGCGGCTAAAAATTCCGATTTTTCCATAGGGTTTGGATGTTTTTTCATATCCATTATTCCCATTTTTGGCTTGTTTTCGTATTTTTTGGATATTGCGCCGTCGATTTTATTAAAATCAACCGAGCTTACATAGATGGTTGATGTGCCGCCGTTTTCATCCATACCGTATATAAAGCGAGTTTTTTTCATCTCGTTTGCAATGGCGAAAATTTCATCTCGCTTTCCGAATTTTATAGCATTTTTAGGACAGGCGACCTCGCATGAGGGCTTTTTATCTTGCTCTAGTAGATCCTTGCACATATCGCACTTAAACATTACGCCGCCGCCGGCCAGTTTTGGCATCACTTTTAGGTATATACCCACTCCCGCCTGTCTTTGAGGCACGCCCCACGGGCAAGCATCCCTGCACTTTGCACCGCCAAAGCAAAAATTTTTATCTATATCTACTGCGCCTTCTTCGCTCTTGCTTATAACGCCAAAAGGGCAGATCTTTTGACAAGGAGGGTGATCGCAGTGCATACAGCGTCTAGGGATATGGAGCGTTTTTCCATCTACTTCGAGCTTTTCTATATACGTGAAGTTATACGGAGTAAGCCTTGAGATATTATCTTTTTGTTTTGAGTAGTCCTCGTGCTTGGTCTGAGGCCAGTAGTCCATCATAGGCTCTTTTGGAACGGGAAATATAGGCTCGTTTTTGATCTTGCACGCCTTTACGCATAGCGGCATAGTCTCGTTTGCGCAACCGTCGCAAAGATCTATATCGATGATACTTGCTATCTGTTTATCAGGCAGTGCTTTAGCCTCTACAGCGGTCGCTCCAAGCGCAGAAACAGCGCTAAATTTGAAGAAATTTCGTCTATCCATCGCTTATCCTTTTTGTTTATGCTACTATCATCGCTGTGATTTTTCAGTAACAATATTACAAAAAATAGGTGAAGTTATATCGGATGAACTTTTAGTTTGTGCTCTTTTAGACTCTCTGGAGTCTCGCCGCTACTTGCGATAACGGCTAGCTCGCCCTCTCTTAATATATAAAAATTATGCAAGCTTCCGCCGTTAATTTTTTCAAGCTCTTTTGATATGGTGTCGAACATATAAAACGCTCTCTCATCGCCTGCTACCAAAAATCAACTTTCCGGCTTAACTAACGTTTGAAGTAGATTTTAACGTCAAATTTTATAAAATGCGGTATGGATAAAGAACGCCTGATAATCGACAAATTTAGCAACTCCTTCATCGGCGACGACGGTGCCGTCGTGGCGCATGAGCGCGGCCGCTTGGTGTATAGCAAGGATCTTTTTTGCGAGGGGACGCACTTTCGCGCAGGCTGGCTTAGCATGGAGGAGATCGCGCGCAAGGCGATGCTCGTAAATCTCTCCGACGCCGTCGCGATGAACGCCGAGCCTAAATTTGTGCTTTTGGGACTTGGGCTACCCAAAAACACGAGCGCGGCGCAGATCTCGGCGCTACGCAAGGGATTTGCCGACGTTTGCGACGAGTACGGCGTGACTATCATCGGCGGCGACACGATCGGCAGCGATAAAATTTTACTTAGCGTTACGATCATCTCGCGCCTCCGAGGCAAGGCGGTTTTACGAAGCGGCGCGAAAAATGGCGATCTAGTCGCTTTTACGGGCGAGCTTGGAGGCAGTCTAAAAGGGCTTAGGACGCTTTTAAACGGCGGACAGGTAGCGTCAAATTCGCGCTTTAAAAGACCTGTTTTAAAGGATAAATTTTTCTACGCCGCAGCGGATAAGATAAACGCCGCTATGGACGTTTCAGACGGGCTTGGCACAGATCTGGCCAAGCTTTGCGCGCAGAGTCGCTGCGGGGCTAAATTTATCAAACGGCTAAGCAAACACGAGCTAAATAGCGGCGAGGAATACGAGATTTTATTTACGTTTAGTACGAAAAACCGCGCCAAAATTTTAAGCCTCGCTCGCAAAACCCGCACCAAGATCACGATTTTTGCAAAAATAACGAAAGGAAAATTTAAAAGCAATGCAAGAAACCACCATTTTTAAGCCTCTTTACGCGCTTACTCACGCGCCCATTAACGCGTATTTTAGTAAAAATTCGGACGATTTCGTGGTGCGCGAGATCCCGCTTTACGCATTTAGCGGGCAGGGCGAGCACCTGATAATCGAAATTTGCAAAAAAGATATGACGACGCAAGAAGCCTTGCACGCTCTAAGCGAGGTTAGCGGCGTAAAGATGCGGGATTTCGGCTACGCGGGGCTAAAAGATAAGCAAGGCATGACGACGCAGTTTATCTCGATGCCGCGTAAATTTGAGTCGGCGATTGCAAATTTTAGCCATGAAAAGATGAAAATTTTAAACCTTAGCGCGCACGATAATAAGCTTCGAATCGGGCACTTAAAGGGCAATAGTTTTTTCATCCGCCTAAAAAAAGTGATGTCTGGCGAAGCGGCTAAGCTGGAGCAAGCCGTCCGGAACATCGATGAGGCCGGGTATCCAAACTACTTTGGCTATCAGCGTTTCGGCAAATACGGCGACAATGCCGCAAGCGGGCTGGAGCTGTTAAAATCGGGCACCGTAAACGGCAAAAAGAGCAAAAATCCAAAGCTAAACGACTTTTTGATCTCGGCATATCAGAGTGATCTTTTTAACCGTTGGCTTAGCAAACGCGTGGAGATTTCGAGGTTTGCGCAGGATTTTAGCCTAGGCGAGTTAGCTCAAATTTACCCGTATCTTGACGGCGAAAATTTGAAAAATTTAAAATCGCAAAAGAGATTTTTTAAGCTGATAGAGGGCGAAGTTTTGGGGCACTACCCGCACGGTAAGTGCTTTTTGTGCGAGGATTTGGACGCGGAGGGCGCGCGCTTTGACGCTAGAGATATCACTAGCTGCGGACTGATCGCGGGCGCGAAGGCGTATGAGGCGCAGGGCGCGGCTAGGGTGATAGAGGATCAAATTTTCGCGCAGGCAAATGAATATAAAGCTAAAATGACGGGCTCAAGGCGCTTTGCGTGGTGCTATTTGGAGGATGCGAGCTACAAATACAACGAGGAAAAAGCGCACTTTACGATAAATTTCACGCTGCAAAAAGGCAGCTACGCGACGGTGGTGTTAGAGGAAATTCTTCACAAAAACATCTTTGAGTGATTTTTAAATAGCAGCTTGTCTCGCGAGTGTCTTTAACGGAGCTAGTAAAAATTTAGCTTGATAGGCTATATGCCTTATCTTTGCTAATTTTTTACGTCGCTTCTGCTTGCAGTTGCGACCGCAAGGGAAGCAAAGCCCTTAAATCCATCTCGCGATACTTCGCCTTGATTTCTTGTATTTAAATTTGAAGTCAAATTCGGCTAAATTTACAAATTTCGGCTTCAAATTTTACCCACCGAGACCCGCATCTTGAAAACATTATGTTCTCTGCATTGTTTTTAAAGGTAAAAAAGATATAATTTACAAATTATTCCAAAACGATCAAATTTTAATAAGGCGACCAAAGAGTGAGGCTTAAAAGGGTTTTAAATTTTTTATTTATTTTTGTGACGGCGATCGCGCTTTACGGATGTGCGGCGAAAGCTAAATTTGACGTTCCGCAGATCGTAAATTTCGACAAGCGCGAATTTGAAGTGAGCTCCAAAAACGGCTCGAATTTACTCTATGTTTCGCACGAAAAAGAGGATTTTTATTTTACGATGATAAACTCTATGGGCACTCCGCTGGCTAGGAGAGTTTTAAGGCCGAGCGGCGAATTTGAAGCCATCGGTTTTTTGCCGCCAAATAGCGCCTACAACGAGCTTTTCATAAAAATCCTAAACACCATTAAATCAAATCAAAAAGAGGCTATCGTAACCGTAAATGATGAAATTTTCGAGGTAAGAGCTCTTGATATACGTTAGCAAGCCCGCCATCATCAGCGCAGCCGGGGCCGTTGCGGAGGAAAATTTTGTAAATTTATGCGGTGAAAATAGATTTTTAAGCGTTTGTGAAGGCTTTAGGGCGGATAAAAGCTTTGTCCTCGGCAAGATTAGCGCGCAGCTGGCTAAATTTAGCCAAAATACGCCGAAACACTTGCAAACTCGCACGAACGCTCTGGTTTTAAGCGCGCTTTTGCAGATAGATAAAGATGTGCGAGACGCCATCAAAAAATACGGCAAAAATCGCGTCGGCGTAGTAGTGGGCACGACCACTAGCGGCGTAGAGGAAAACTACGAAACGTTTAAGGATTTTGCCGCGACGAGGTTTTTTAACGCTTCCAAATTCGGCATAAATCGCAACTCCCTAGCCAATCCTTCCGAATTTATCGCCGATTTTTACGGGCTTAGCTCGGTTGCGTTTTCCGTTTCGACAGCCTGCACTTCGGGCGTCAAGGCGATCATAACGGCAAAAAGACTGCTGGAGTCCGGTATCTGCGACGCCGTGATCTGCGGCGGTGTCGATAGCCTAAATACGCTCACGATAAACGGCTTTGATAGCCTGGGTATCCTAAGCGCGCGCGAGACCAATCCGTTTTCCAAAAATCGCGACGGTATAAATATCGGCGAAGGCGCGGCGTTTTTCGTGGCGAGTAGGGACGAAATCTCAAACGTCGTTATCGCGGGCGAGCACTCAAACTGCGACGCGTTTCATATGACGCAGCCAGATTTTAGCGCTCAGATGCAAACGAAGTGCGTGCAAAAGGCGCTTCGGGCGGCAAATTTAAGCAGCGTTGATTATATAAATTTACACGGCACGGGCACGCAGGCAAACGATAAAATCGAGGCAAAGATCGTGCACTCGCTTATGCCGAGCGTTTTTGCCAGCTCCGTTAAGCCTCTAATCGGCCACACGTTAGGAGCCGCAGGAGCTATTGAGAGCGCGCTTTGCGCCATGCTTTGCGCTAAGAGCGAAACCGCGCTGCCGCCGCACGTATATGACGGCGTTTACGATGATGAGATAGAGGGGGTAAATTTGGTAAAATTCGGCCAAAGAGCGGTCGTAAATTCAGCTATGTCGCTGTCGTTTGCATTTGGCGGCGATAATGCGGCGATCGTGTTTGGGAGGGCGAGATGAGCCTTGGAGATTATCTCCCGCACGGCACGGCGATCATTTTTATCGACGAGGTGCTTAAATTTGAAGACGGGCGCATAAAAACTAAAAGCGTGATAAAAGAGGATAATAAATTTCTTGCAGACGGCAAATTCGCCATGCATAAAACCGTCGAGATGATGGCTCAGTCGCTGGGCATCTACGACTCAAAGATGCGCGAGCTAAAGGGGATGAAATTCGGACTGGGTTTTTTGCTGGGCAGTAGAAAATTTGAGATATTTAAGCCGTTTTTAAAGATCGGAGACGAAGTCGTCGTCGAAGCCGCTTGCTCGATACAAGACGCAAGCGGTTTTGGCGTTTACGACTGCGAGCTTTACGTAAATGGCGAGCTTGGAGCGCGCGCGACGCTAAACGTGCTAAGCCCGGACGAGGAATACGTAAAAAGGATACTGGATGAGTAAAAGAGTGCTGATAACGGGCTCAAGCCGCGGCATCGGCGAAGCGGTGGCTAGGCGGCTGGCGGCGGCGGGATACGAGGTTGTATTGCACGGCAAAAGCGCGAGCGAGCGGCTATTAAAACTGCAAAACGAGTTAAATTTGAGCGCTTTAAAATTTGACGTAGCGGATACGCAGGCGGCAAGGGCGGCGATCGAGGCCGATATAGAGGCAAACGGAGCTTATTATGCGGTAGTGCTAAACGCCGGCATCACGCGCGATAATACATTCGTAGCGATCGAGGATGAGGACTGGTTTAGCGTCGTGGATACGAATTTAAACGGCTTTTATAACGTCCTAAAGCCCGCTCTCATGCCTATGATCCGCGCTAGAAAGCCGGCGCGCATCGTGGTTATGAGTTCGGTCTCGGGCGTCGTCGGCAACCGCGGCCAGAGCAACTACGCAGCGAGCAAGGCTGGCCTCATCGGCGCGGCAAAGTCCCTCGCCGTCGAGCTAGCATCGCGAAATATCACCGTAAACTGTATCGCGCCCGGACTCATCGAGACTGATATGACGGACGGCGGCTTGCCGATCGAGGAGATTTTAAAGGCCATCCCAGCCAAAAGAGCGGGCAAGGCAGACGAGGTCGCGCCTTTGGTCGAGTTTTTACTAAGCGAGGGCGCAGCCTACATAACGAGGCAGGTTATCGGCGTAAACGGAGGGCTTTGCTGATGCGAGTTTTTGTAACCGGTATGGGTATGGTGAGCGCCTTTGGCAAGAGCTGGGAGGAGATAAGGGCTAAATTTGAGCTCGGCCGAAACGCCGTGAGATATATGCCGCAGTGGGATAGATACGCCGATCTAAACACCCGCCTGGCTGCACCCATAGCGGACTACGAACGCCCTATCTCGTGGGACCGCAAACAACTAAGGAGCCTAGGCATAGTGTCTATGTATAGCGTCGAGGCGGCGGGTCTAGCGCTAAGAGACGCAGGACTGATGCGAGGCGAAAATTTAGACGCCGCGAGCCTCGATCCTAGCGTGCAAGAGGGCAGACTAGGGGTCGCATGCGGTTCGTCCACGGGTAGCACCGAGTCGATACTGGCGATGGCAAAGCTGCTAGAGCGCGGCGAAAACGAGTGCAACGCCAACACATACATCAAGATGATGCCTCACACCACGGCGGCAAATATCGCGCTTTTTTACTCGCTAAAAGGGCGCATCATCCCGACGTCATCGGCCTGCACGAGCGGTTCGCACGCGATCGGATACGCCTACGAGAGCATCAAAAGCGGTAAGATCGATATGATGCTAGCCGGCGGCGCTGAGGAGCTGTGTCCGAGCGAGGCTTATGTGTTTGATATGCTCTATGCCGCTAGCGTGAAAAACAGCTCGCCCGAGATGTCGCCCGCTCCGTTTGACGAGGGGCGCGACGGGCTAGTGCTAGGCGAGGGCGCTGGGATACTTTTGCTAGAGAGCGAAGAGAGCGCCGTAAAACGCGGAGCTAAAATTTACGCCGAGGTCGTAGGCTTTGGCTCAAACTGCGACGGCTCGCACGTCACTCGCCCGCAAAGCGCGACGATGAAAGGCGCGATGGCTTTGGCGTTAAAAGACGCAAATTTAACGCCGGGAAAGATCGGCTACGTAAACGCTCACGCCACGGCGACTAAGCACGGCGACATCGCCGAGAGTATCGCTACGAACGAGCTTTTCGGCGATAAGATCGCTATCAGCTCGCTAAAAAGCTATCTCGGTCATACGCTGGGCGCTTGCGGCGGTTTGGAGGCGATATTTAGCGTGATGATGATGCGGGAGAAGAGATTTTTCCCTACGATAAATTTGACTCGCATTGATCCTAGTTGCGCGCCGCTTTTTTACCTGACCGAACAAACGACGATAGATACGGATTTTGTTATGAGCAACAACTTCGCTTTCGGCGGAGTAAATACCTCGCTGATATTTAAGAAAATTTAAGGAGAGAATGGGTGAGAAAAATATTTTGTTTAGCGGTGCTAGCGTTTAGCCTAAACGCCGAAGAGATATTTAATCTAAGCATTAAAGACGCCCTAGAGAGCGAAGCGGCAAAGAAATATATTTTGCCTAATGTTAAGGTAGAATTCGCAAGCGGTTACGATGGCGAGAGGATCGTCGTCGGAGCTACGGCTAGCAGGAAACAAAAAGGAGATATGAGCGAAAAGGTACAAAAATGCCAAACGGCTTTTTTGGACGCGGTCAATGCCTTTCAAAGACGAAATCAAAGAGAGGGCGGAACAAAGGCGGTAAATATCGTAAGCTTTTTATACGGTAAGGAATTTAGCTCTAAAACAGAGTTTCAGTGTCTATATACCAATAAATTTACGGTAAGATTACGAGGCGACATAGCTAAGTAAAGGAGAAAAAATGAAAAAATTATTAGTTTTAGCGGGCGTTTGCGCCCTGGCCTTAAATTTGAGCGCGCGCGACGACGTGCATCACTTCTCGATCGAGGAGGCGCTAAGCTCGCCTAAGGCCAAAGGGGTGCTTGATCCAAACATCAAGCTAAGCTTTGGCTCGGGCACGAAAGGCGGCATCATCAAAAGCGGTTTAACTGCGAACAAAAAAACAAACGCCTTTAACAAAAGCGACAAAGAGGCGTGCGAGTGGGCGTTTTTATCGGCGGTAAAAACTTTTCAAGAGCGTGCGGTAAAAGAGGGCGGCACAAGAGTGGTAAATTTAACAGGCTATTACAAAAAACAGCCTTTTGACTCCAAAACGCAGTTTCAGTGCGGTGCGGGCGCGCTGATGGCCGGCGTAACGCTAAAAGGCGATATCGCAAAATAAGCGACAAGAGGGGCGAATGAGGCTAAATTTTAAACTCGATTTTTTTGACGCGGTAGTTTTTAACGGCGCGCAGGATGCAAGGCTAGCGGCATACGAGAGAGAGCTTGACGTCTCGCACGTACCTCCGCTCGAGCGGCGCAGGCTTAGCCGCGCGGCAAAATGCGCCTTTGAGCTAACCAAAAACATCGCGCCGCTTGATATGCCTATCGTTTTCAGCTCGTATGAAGGCGAGATAAATCGCTGTTTTGAGCTGCAAAATACGCTAGCTCACGGCGAACTCATATCGCCGACCTCGTTTTCGCTCTCGGTGCACAACGCCCTTTCCTCGCTTTTAGCGATAAATTTTAAAAACCGCAGCGAAATCTCCGCCGTTTCGGCATACGCTCCGCTAGAGTACGCCCTGGTGCAGGCTCGCCTCATACTTGATAGCGGAGCTAAAAACGCGCTCGTCTTAGCCTATCACGAGAGCATTTCGCAGGAGTATTTTGACGAGTTTGCGCCGTCTTGTATGGTTTGTTTGCTGGTTAGCGAAGGCGAAAATTTGAGCCTATCTCAATGCAAATCCTGTGGCGAAACGGATGAAAATTTGCTCGTTAAATTCTTGCAAAATTTTGATCCGAAGCAAAAATGCTCCTGGCAAAGTGTGGATAAAAACTCCGCTTGGCGGTGGGATTATGAGCCCTTGTCACGGGTTTAAAATTTTTATCGTAGGGGCGAATTTTGCGCTTTTCGGGCTCATTTGTAGCCTCGGAAATTTGATCTTTATCCCTATCGCGCTTCTTGGGCTTTATAAATTTAAATTTATTCGCAATTTTTGCCGAGATTTAGTTCGCCTAGCTTGGAGTTTTTTTATATTTTCTACGCAAATTTGCGGCTATCAGCGGACTAAATTTAGTTTTGCAGGCGAGCTTGGCTCCGCCTCGCAGATAATCATCGCAAATCACCCGTCGCTTTTGGACGTCGTGTTTTTGGTCTCTCTCGTGCGCCGCGCAAACTGCGTGGTAAAAGCAAGCCTGGGAAAAAATATTTTCTTAGCGCCTGCGATAAAGGCTTGCGGATACATCCCAAACACCGCAAACGAGGAGCTTTTGCAAAAAAGCGTAGATGCCCTAAAGAGCGGCGAGAGTTTGATAATATTTCCCGAAGGCACGCGTACGGCGGGCGAGATCGTCTTTCATAAAGCCGCCGCCTATATCGCGGTAAATTCGGCAAAACAGCTAGTCGCCCTCGCCATCAAAATGGATCCGCCCAGCCTCAAAAAACACGAACCTTGGTACAAAACCCCGAGCGTTATGATAAAATACGAGTTCAAAGAGCTTTTTAGGCTAAATTTGGACGGGTTTTGCGCGGATAGGCCAAACCCGATCAGGGCTAGAGGGCTGCACGCTTTTATAAGCGAAAATTATACAAAGGAGTTTAAACAATGAACGAACTAATAGATGAGATAAAAGAGCTCATCATAAAGAGCTTAAATTTGGAGGATATGAAACCGAGCGATATCGACGAAAACGCACCGCTTTTTAACGAAGGGCTCGGGCTAGATAGCGTCGATGCGCTCGAACTCGGCCTTGCGGTGCAAAAAAACTACGGCCTAGTGCTTGATTCTAAAACCGCAAATTTAAAAGAGATTTTTTACAGCGTAAAAAGCCTCGCGCAATACATCTTTGAAAACAGGAAATAACGATGAAGCAGGAAGAAATTTTTGAGATTTTAAAGTCCGCGCTCATGCAGCTTTTTGAGATAGAGGAGTCCAAAATCACGCCGCAAACGCGCATTTACGAGGATTTGCAGATAGATAGCATCGATGCGATCGATCTTATCGATCATATCAAGCGCAAAACGGGCCACCGATTGATGCCTGAAGACTTTAAAAACGTAAAAACGCTCGAAGACATCGTAAACGCGGTGGCTAAAAAATTTGACGAGCAAGCTTAAAATCGCCCTAAGCGTAGTTAGCGTCCTTTATCCGTTCGCATTATTTTTCGCGGGCGATTTTGCCTTTTGGGTCGTTTGGGCGCTTGCCGTGCTGTGGATAGCGCGCGGGGCGTATTCAAGCGGCTTTGAGAGAAAGCTTAGCGCCCTTGCCGCCGTTTTTTTCATAGTTTGTATGATTTTTAGAGGCGGATTTTTAGCGTATCTTTATCCCGTTTTGGTGAGTTTGGCGTTTTTTGCGTTTTTTGCTTTTAGTCTAAAAAACGAAGCCGTCATCACCAAAATCGCAAGGCTAAAAGAGCCAAATTTGGACGAAAAAGGCGTGATTTATACGCGAAATTTGACCAAAATTTGGTGCGCGTTTTTTGTTTTTAACGCCGCTATCTCGCTTGCGCTAGCCTTGATGGAGGATAAATTTTACTGGAGCGTTTATAGCGGCGCAGTATCTTACGCGCTGATGGGAGCGCTGTTTTTCGGGGAAATTTTATTTAGAAAGAGATTTATAAAAAATAATGAGCTTTGAAGAAAATTTAAAAAATTTTAGATTTACGGACGACTCGCGCGACGTCTTTGACGCGTGCCTCGGATTTGCCGCATTTTTAGA
This sequence comes from Campylobacter rectus, assembly GCF_004803795.1. Classification (NCBI taxonomy): domain Bacteria; kingdom Pseudomonadati; phylum Campylobacterota; class Epsilonproteobacteria; order Campylobacterales; family Campylobacteraceae; genus Campylobacter; species Campylobacter rectus. The sequence goes on from NZ_CP012543.1 coordinate 1,112,650, forward strand.
AAAAAACGGCATAAAAGAGCTGCAAATTTACATTGACGACGCGTTTAAATTTTACGCCGCGTTTTTCGGCTCGCTTTTGGCGGGCGCTGCGCCTTACGTGTTGGCAAAGCCTATTTTCGAGGAAAATTTGACGGCCGTAAATGACGAAAATTTTTCAAATTTTCTTTTAAAGGAGCCTGCAAAGAAGGTAAAATTTGATCCGGAGGCTAAATTTTACCTGCAGACTTCCGGCTCGAGCGGCAAAAGCAAGATGATAGAAAAGTCGCTCGCGCAGATGATAAAAGAGAGCGAGTATCTGGCCACCGAGCTAAATTTTAGCAGCCAAAACACCTTTTTTTCGAGCGTTTCGCACAGGCATATGTTCGGACTTACGTTTAAGGTTTTTTTACCGCTAGTTCTCGGCGCTCGCGTCATCGCGGACGAGCTAAACTACCCCGAGGCGATTTTGAGCTTAGGCCTTGCAAATCACGTATTTATCGCTAGTCCGGTGCTGCTTAGAACCATAACCCAAAGCCCCGCTGCAAGCGCGCTAAAAGGCTTAAGCGGGATCGTAAGCGCGGGTTCGCCGCTCAAAAAGGAGCTAAGAGGCGAGCTAGGCCAAATCTGCGACGCGCGGATCATCGAAATCTACGGCAGTACGGAAACGGGCATAGTGGCTAGGGACGAGGGGTGCGGACTTAGGCTGTTTGGCGCGGTGAACGCGGGGCTGGATGACAGGGGCGCGCTAAACGTGAGCTCGCCTTGGTGCGAGTTTTTTCAGACTAACGACGCGGCTAGCATCGACGAGGGCCGCCTCGTGCTACAAGGCAGGATAGATCGCATCGTCAAGCTAAACGACAAGCGCGTGAGCCTGGAGAGCATCGAAACAAAGCTGCTAGAGAGCGGTCTGCTCGCGGACTGCTACTGCGCGCCGCACCCGAAATTTAAACGCATCGCCGCGCTTTTACAGCTTAACGGCGAGGGGCTTAAAAAATTTAGAAAAATCGGCAAAAAAGGCGTGGCAGCCGAGCTAAAAGAGCTTTTGAAGCTTGAGTTTAAAAACAGCGTCCGATACTTTAAAATCGTGGAAAAAATGCCGCGAAATCAGCAGGGTAAATTTGAAAAAAGCGAATTTGAAAATGCGCTATTTGCTAGCCCCAAGCCCGTTTGGAGCGGCGGACGCGTAGATGAGGCGGGCGAAATTTGCGGCGGTCAAATTTATAAAAACGGCGAAAATTTAAGAGGCGGCAAAAACTGTTTATCGCATAAAGGCGCAAGCCTTGAAAAAATCGCCGACCAAAATGGAAAAAATTTTGAAAACCAAGCTAACGGCACGAGTTGCGCAAGCGAAAAAGGCCGAGAAAAAAATCAAATTTTAACGAGTGCCGCGAGTTTTAAGGATGCCGTGAGCGTGGTCGGTTTTCAAAACTGCTCAAGCGGTGGGAATTTGGAGAATATTGCAGTCGGCAAAAAAAATGCAAGCTGCAAGAGCGTAAAAGACGGCGACGCTCAAAACGAGACAAGCCTTGAAGGGCGAGTAAGTCTCGCAAACGATGAGGACGGCGAGCGGCTCGATGACGACGCGCAAAAATACGAATTTAGCGCTATCATGCACGCGGGACTTGAGATTTTCGAGAGCCATTTTCCAAATTTACCGTTGCTGCCGGGGTTTATGCAGCTTGACTACGTCTTTGAGCTAGCTTGCGGCGTCGGTATCGACGTTAGCGGCGCTAGCACGGTAGAAAATTTAAAATTTATGAAGTTTGTAAGACCGGGCGATTTGCTTCGCGTTTGTTTTGAAAAGCGCGGTGGCAAGCTTTATTTCGAGCTATTTTGCAATGGCGAAAAGTGCTCGGTCGGCAGGGCGGCGCTTTGAATAAATTTGCGTTTTTGGTGCCGTTTTACAATCACCCGCAAAATATCAAAGCCCTGATTGCCGCGCTAAAAGCTTACAAGCTGCCCGTTATCGTCGTGGATGACGGCTCGGACGAGGCGAGTAAGCGAATTTTAGCGGAGCTTGAGCGCGCAGAGGACATCTTGCTGCTCACGCGCGCGCAAAACGGCGGTAAGGGCATCGCGATGAAGGACGGGTTTAAATTTGCGCTGGAGTGCGGTTTTAGTCACGTTTTGCAAATCGACGCCGATTTTCAGCACGACGCTGCGCTCATCGGCGAGTTTTTGAGGCAGAGCGAGGCGCACCCGCAAAGCATCGTCTGCGCAAATCCCATCTACGGTGAGGACGCGCCAAAATCCCGCGTTTACGGCAGGAAGATCACGAATTTTTGGGTCGCGATAAATACGCTAAGCCTTGGCGTCAAAGACGCTATGTGCGGTTTTCGCGTTTATCCTCTGCGGGAGCTAAAAAAAGCGGCGGCAAAAAGTAAGACAAATAGGATGGAGTTTGACATCGAGATCCTCGTAAATGCCGTGAGACAGGGCATCAATGTGTGCTGGATCGATACATACGTGCGCTACGAAAAGGGTGGCGTTTCGCACTTTAAGATGCTGCGCGATAACGCGCTAATCAGCCTTATGCACGCAAAATGCTTCTTTTCTTTGCCCAAATTTGCGCTGGGTAAAATTTGGCGAGCGTGCGGGGTAAATTTAAAGAAAAAAAGCTCTGATATGTCGCGCAAATTTAAGGATGAGCAAGCCGTCTCGACGTCTGAGGGCACGCGCACCGAAAGTAAATTTAAAAGCGTCGCCCAAGAGCAAACCGTCGCAAAACCTCTAAAGTTTGATGATGCAGACGGTGCTCGGATACTTACAAAGCCGCAAGAAAACGCTAAATCGCATAAGTTTGGGCGCGAGGAATGCTTGCAAGGCGAATCGGAGTCGCAGACTGCAGCGGCGGCAAGCAAATTTGAGATTGTCCTAAATGAGCGAGGTGTTGAAAAATTTAACGGCACGCAAAAAATGAAAGGCGAGCAAAATTTGATAAATTTGCAGGAGGCTGACGCGCCGCATAAATTTAAAACTTTGCAAAATTCTGTTCAAGACGCACGAGAAAACTCCGTCGCAAATGCCGTGCAAATCCCTATAAGGCCGCAAAAAGACGCAAAAACAAATAACGTATCCCAAGAAAACTCCGAGCAAAATCTATGGTGGAAAAAGCAGGAAAGGGGCGGGGCGTTTTTTTTAAGACTTAGCCTCTTTTTGGCACAAATTTTGCCTGAGTTTGCGCTAAAACTTATCGTTAAAATCGTGGTTTGGTTTTATTATATTTTTTCAAAAAACGAGCGCGAGAACATCGCCGCATTTAGACGAAATTTAAGCGAATTTGCCGGCGCGCAGACGCTAAAAGGAACGAGCGTTTTTAGCCATTTTGAGGCGTTTGGCGGCGCTATCTGCGATAAATTTAGAGTCTGGAAAGGCAAGATCAAGGATGACGAGCTGGAGATCATAGATCTAGAGCGCATAAAAAGCGAACTAATCGGCGCGCAAAAAGGGCAAATTTTGCTCACGGCACACCTTGGAAACGTCGAAATTTGCAAGGCTTTGGGCGCGCGGGTCGAGGGCTTTAGGATGGTGATTTTGACCTATGACGAGAACTCGCGTAAATTTAACGAAGTGCTGCGCGAAATCAGTAAAAACGACGGTAGTGTGCGCATGATGGCGGTAAATAAGCTAGACGTAGCCGCGATGCTGGAGCTAAAAAATATCGTTGAAAGCGGCGAGCACATCGGTATAATGGGCGATAGGACGCCTCTTGGCGGCGATAAGGCCGCGCGCGTTAAATTTCTGGGTAAGGAGGCGAGCTTTAACTACGGTCCTTACCTGATCGCGGGGATTTTAGGCGTAAAGATAAGCTCGCTGTGGTGCCAGAAAGTGGGCGGTAAATTTAGGATCGAGCTCGTACCGCTAGCAAGCGCCGTAAAGCTGGGACGAGATAAAGCCGCCGCAGCGCGCGAATATCTGCAAATTTACGTCCGCGAGCTGGAAAATCGCTGCAAGCAAACGCCTACGCAGTGGTTTAATTTTTTTGATTTTTGGAGATGAGATGATATCAAAATCGGTCGCGTTAAAGGCGCAGTTTTACGACGTGGACAGTATGAACGTCGTGTGGCACGGCAACTACGTGAAGTATTTCGAGACGGCTAGATGCGCGCTTTTAGAGGAGATAGGCTACGACTACGAGGCGATGAGAGCTGACGGCTACGCCTATCCGATCGTAAAAATCGAAGCAAAATATATTAAGCCCGTGTTTTTCGGAGACGAGATCGAGGTGGAGGCGACGCTAAAGGAGTGCGAGTGCTTTTTAAAGATCGGCTACGTCGTAAAAAGCGCCAAAAGCGGCGAGACGCTGTGTACGGGCACGAGCTCGCAAGCGGCTGTGGATATGCGTGCGATGCAGACGTGCTTTGAGATCCCGCAAGAGCTACAAAACGCGGTAAAAAGGTATATAAATGAAAAAAATAGCGGTGATTTTTAGTCTGGCGGCCGGCCTGTTGGGGCTTGAGTTTAGCGAGATAAAATCTCAAATCAAAACGCAAAATATCAGCGGCGATTTCGCTCAGACGAAGTTTTTGAGCGGCTTTAACGCGGAGTTTAAAAGCTACGGCAAATTTGAACTCAGTCAAAGCGAACTACTCTACGACACGCTAAGCCCGGTCGCGGTTAGCATCGTCATAAACGAGCGCGGGATCTTTCAAAAAAGCGGCAACGGACTCATAAAAATCGATCAAAATTTTGATAAAAAGCTCTTTTTATCTATTATAAAGCTTGATAAAGCCGAGCTTGAGAAGGAATTTAGTTTTAAAATCTCGGGCGATAAAAGCAACTGGAATATCGAGCTAACGCCAAAAAATTTGTTGCTAAAGCAAATCTTTACGCGCATCTTAGTCGGAGGCGATAAATTCGTCCGCAAGATCGTGCTAAACGAGGTTAGCGGCGATAAAACGGTAAATGATTTTTACAACGTAAAATGAAAAAATCCGCGCGTTTTTTTATCTTTTTAGCGGCGTTTTTGGCCGCGCTCGCCGTTTGTTTTACGAGCGCGAAAAAGATAAATGCGGATATTTTTTCTCTCGTAAATTTTGAAAACTCTACCGAACAAACTGCGCTAAAATCGATGCTAGATAGCGCTTCAAACGAGTTTTTGTTAGCTTCAAATTTGCCTGAGTTTTTAGAAAAAAGCGAAATTTTAGCCGAGCAAAGCGGAGTTTTTGAGGAGTACCGCGCAAAGCAGGACGTAAATTTAACCTCGTATCCAACTCAGCTAAACGCCCTAAAAATCGCGCTTTTAAACGAGCAAACCTACGAGCTTTTAGTAAAAGACAAAAACGAGTTTTTTAAACAAAGCGCGCAAAATTTATTTAACCAGTTTGCCTTTAAGCCGCTTAACGCGAAGGATGATTTTTTCGCCTTAAGTTCGCATATGAGCCTAGAGAGCTCAAAAATCAGCCTAAATTTGTCAAATTTGATGCTGGAAGCGGCGAGCGAGGACGCGAAATTTTACCTCGTAAAAGCGCGCCTTAAGCCCGGCTACGAACCGCGAAATTTGATCAAATTTTACGAAAACATACGCGAGCTTGCGGCGCAGGACGGAGTTCAGGCTTACGCTAGCTGCGGCGCGCTATACGGAGCCTACGGAAAAAAGGGCGGCGACAAAGAAAGCGCCGCTATGAGCGCGGTTTCGCTTAGCCTTTGCGCCATTTTTTTGCTGCTCGCGTTTAAAAATTTGCGCATTTTTTGCGTCGTTTTCGTCGCGATTTTCGGCTTTGCGTGCGGGCTTGCGGCTTCGCTTTTGATCTACGAGAGCCTTAGCGTCATGATCGTGGTTATCGGCACGAGCCTGGTCGGGCTGATGTTTGACTTTGCGCTGCACTGGCTGGGTAAAAATCAAAACGCGCCCGTAGCGGCCGCGAGCGTGCGTCCGATGCTTAAAATTTTCTTGCTCGGGCTTTGCATCACGATGAGCGGATACGGCGTTTTTGCCTTTTCGTCGCTTGAGCTGCTGCGCCAAACCGCGATATTTTCGCTATTTACGCTGCTTGGGGCGTTTTTATTTACCTATTTTTGCTTGCCTTTTATCTTTGAGGGCGCGACGTTTTCGCAAAGCGCCGCGTTTTCGAGATTTTTTGATAAATTTGCAGGACTTTGCGAGCGTGCGGCGAGAGCGCTAAATTTAAAAATTTTACTTGCCGCATTTGCGCTTTGCGCGGGAATTTTGGCTCTAAATTTTAAAAGCCTAAGCGCGCCCGAGCAGATCAAAGACTACGCAAGCTCGCCCGCAGAGCTGCTGGAGCAGTCTAAAAAGATCAGCGAGATAACGGGCGCCGCGCCGCAAAACTCCGTCATCGTGCTAAAGGGTGGAGACGATCTGGTCGGCGATGAGAAGCGGCTGATGCGCGAGCTAAAGCAGGTAAATCTCGTCAAAGACTACGCCTCGGTTTCTAAATTTATCCTAAGCCGAGCCGAGCAGGAAAATGTAAAAAATATCTTTAAAGAAGCCGTGAAGGATGAGGAAATATTTAAAATTTACGCTCAGCTCGGCCTATCCGCCGAGCTAGTAAAATCCGAGCTAGAAAAGATCGCAAACGCCAAAATTATCGGCGCTAGCGAGATTTTAGAATTTGACGCGGCGAAAAATTTGACGCGATTTTTACCGAGTAAAAACAGTAGCGCGGTGTACGCCGAGGGGCTAGCGGGCGGCGCGAAAACTGATGAGATTTTAAAGGCAAACGGCGCTTTTAGCGTAGATTTCGTCGGCGCGCTAAATCAAAATTTGACCGAGGCTAAGGCCTGGGCCGTTATACTAAAGGGCGGCGCGTTTTTGCTTGCGTTTGCGCTTTTATGGGCATTTTTCGGGGCGGCGCGCTCGTTTTTGGTTATGAGCGTCATCGCGCTTGGCGTGCTAGCCGTGCTTTGCGGCTTTGCGGCGCTCGGCATTCACGTAAATATTTTTGCGATTTTCGGGCTTATCTTGGCAAGCGCGGTCGGGATCGATTATCTCATCTTTGCGCTAAACGAGAACTTGTCGCGGCGGGAGCGCGTATTTGGGATATTTGCCGCATTTATCACGAGCTTTATCTCGTTTTTTGCGCTTAGTTTTAGTCAGACGCCCGCAGTTAGCGTTTTTGGGCTAGCCGTTAGCCTTTGCGTCGCGTTTTACGGGCTTGCCGCCTGCACGCTGGCGATGAAAAATTTGGCTTAAATTTAGCAAAAAGCGGTATAATCGGCGACTCACGGAGTGCAAAATTTGACCCGCACGGGCGCGCTAAATTTAATAAAACGGAAAGAAAATGCTAAAAATAAACGGCAAGGACGAGGGCGAATTTATCGGCAAAACCGTAGCGCAGCTGCTAGCCGCAAAGGGACTAAAACCTGAGCGCATCGCAGTTGAGCTAAACGGCGAAATCTTGCCCAAAGATAAATTCGACGCGGTGCTAAGAGACGGCGACTCGGCCGAGATAGTGCATTTTGTAGGCGGAGGCTAAGATGAAAAATGACGAAAAAGACGATATTTTAGAGCTTGGCGGGCATAAATTTAGCTCGCGCTTTATCCTGGGATCGGGTAAATTTTCGTTACCTCTTTTAGAGGCCGCGGTGCACGAGGCGGGCGCACAGATCGTCACGCTGGCGCTTCGGCGCGTGAACGAGGGCGGGATAGAAAATATCCTGGACTTTATCCCAAAGGGCGTGACGCTGCTACCAAACACCTCAGGCGCTAGAAATGCCGATGAGTGCGTGCGTATCGCAAAGCTAGCGCGCGAGGCCGGCTGCGGCGATCTCGTCAAGGTTGAGGTCATCAGAGATAGCAAATACCTGCTGCCCGATAACTACGAGACGATAAAAGCGACCGAAAAGCTCGCAAACATGGGCTTTGTCGTGATGCCCTATATGTATCCCGACCTAAACGTCGCGCGCGATCTGGCGTCGGCGGGGGCTTCGTGCGTGATGCCGCTCGGCGCTCCGATCGGGACGAACAAAGGCCTTTGTACGCGTGAATTTATCAAAATTTTGCTCGCCGAGATAGACTTGCCCGTGATCGTGGATGCGGGCATCGGTAGTCCGGCGCAGGCGTGCGAAGCGATGCAGATGGGCTGCGCGGCCGTGATGGCAAACACCGCTATCGCTACCGCGGGCGACGTAAAAACGATGGCGAGAGCCTTTGCGCTAGCGATTCAAGCGGGCAGGCTGGCGTACCTATCGGGACTTGGCGGCGTGAGCGATAGCGCTAGGGCATCAAGTCCGCTTACGGGATTTTTGGAGTAAAGTCGGCCGAATTTGCGCTTGGCTTGTTTTGGCCGAAAACGGCTTTAAATTTGGTTTGCGATGATTTTGCGGCGTGCTAGGCTTGATTTTTGGTTTGAAATTTATTTGCTTGACACGATTTGCTCGGCATTTTAGTAGGTTTTGCGGTAAAATTCGATGCGCGCGACGGTTTAAATTTAACGTAAAATTTAACGCGCAAATTTGAGGTTTTAAATTTGATACGTGCGGTAAAACTCGCCTAAATTTAATGAACTTTCGCATTTTAAATTTAGATAAATGATTTGTTTTTGCCGGCTTTTAAATTCGGCGAAGCGGCAGCGAAACGGGTCGTCAAATTTGCCTTTTTGATTTATGCTGCGAGGAAAACCACGCCGATTTAGCTTGCCCGTAAAATAGCGCGGAGCGGAAGGGTTTAAAGTCGGCATCGCTTCGCTTTATTGGAACAAACGGATGATAAATTTGCCTGACGTTGCACGGCATTTTGGGCGGAGGTCGTAGCGAAATTTGATGAAGCATTGCGATATCGGCGCGTTAAAATTTACCGATTTTGTCGTAAAATTTAGCGAAACGCCGCATAAATTTACTCAAAATAGTGAGCCAAACGCGATAAATTTAGTCCTCGTAACGGCGAGCTTGCAAATTCGAGCCAAATTTATACGAGCAAACTCGCGATCTCGGCTCAAATTTACCGTGCAAAAATCGCTAAAATTTAGACGAAAAAACGGAGAAATATTTGAAAAATCTAGACGTGATGGAGTATGCGCAGGACGCCCAGCGTATCGACGAAACGTTGATGCGACGGGTGCTAGCCGCGCGCGAGGGTTACGACTACGAGAAATTTGACGCCCTCAGCGTAAGGCGCGCACTAAGCGAAGAAAATCTAAGCGTAGAGGGCCTAAAAGCACTTCTAAGCCCTGCTGCGGGCGCATTTTTAGGCGAGATGGCGGAGGCGGCGCGAGATAGGACGCGCAGGCAGTTTGGCAACTCGGTGCAGTTTTTTACGCCGCTTTATATCTCAAATTTTTGCGACAGCGACTGCGTCTACTGCGGCTTTAGCTCGCGAAACAAGATCTCTCGCGTGCGGCTAAAGGCGGACGAGGCGGCGACGGAGCTAGCAAATATCGCAAAAAGCGGACTAAAAGACGTGCTGATCCTAACCGGCGAAAGCGCGAAAAAAAGCGACCTGAGCTATATCGGCGAGGTATGCAAAGAGGCGTCTAGGCTTTTTAGCAACGTCGGCGTCGAGATCTATCCGCTAAATGCCGACGAATACGCGTTTTTGCACGGTTGCGGCGCGGACTACGTTGTGGTTTTTCAGGAGACTTACGATCCGGCGGCGTATGCTAGATTTCACCTCGGCGGCGTCAAGCGCTCGTTTGCCTACCGCTTCCACGCCCAGGAGCGCGCTCTTATGGGCGGTATGCGCAGCGTCGGGTTTGCCGCGCTTTTGGGGCTTGACGACTTTAGAAAGGACGCGCTAGCCACTGCGCTGCACGCGCATCTCATCCAGCAAAAGTACCCGCACGCCGAGATCGCGCTATCTTGCCCGCGCCTGCGCCCCGCGATAAACAAGGCTCACGTCGGACCGAGGGACGTCGATGAGAGGGTGCTGTTTCAGGTTATCTGCGCGTACCGCCTTTTTTTGCCCTACGCAAATATCACGATCTCTACGCGCGAGTCGGCGCGCTTTCGAGACGGCGTCATCGCAGTCGCCGCAAATAAAATCTCAGCCGGCGTTAGCACGGGCGTGGGGACGCACTCGGACAAGGCCAAAAAAGGCGACGAGCAGTTTGAGATCAGCGACGCGCGAACGGTTGAGGAGATACTAGGCGCCGTGCGAGGGCTAAATTTACAGCCCGTGATGAGCGAGCATATTTACGTTTGAGGCGGCGTTTGCTTTCCGCTTGTTTTATGCGCCTTTGTTGCCGCGTTTTGGATGGCGTTTTTGAGCGATTTTGGCGCGCCCATTTTTGGTGTTTTGTCTGTTTCGGTTGCGTTTTTTGCGTTATTTTATAGATGTTTTACCGTTTTAGCAGAGCGGTTTTATTTTGGCGAGATTTTGCGGGAGAGGTTTATTGTTCTTGCGCTTTGGCGGTGCGGAAAGCCTAAATTTTGCTTGTTTTAAGGCTTTGACGAGCATTTTTTATGCGAGCGAGTATGCGTCGCGGCGCGGTTTTGACGAGCGGGATGTGGATTTACTTTAGATCGCAAGTTCGTCGACGCTTGAAAACAAATAAGCAAGGCGAATTTAACTTGCTTTTGCGGGAGATTGCCGGGCGGATTTAAAAACGCGGACACAGAGATAACGATACTCTAGCCTTCGCGGCGGGTAAATTTAGGCTTATTCCGGGCTCTGGCGTATCGTTTCGGGATGTCGGCGGTTTTACTTTTGAGGATGCGACTTTTAAAGACTTTAATGCTTTTGGGCGGTCGTTTTCGCGGATGGGCACGATTTTGCGCGTTAATCTTCGACGATGCCGCGCATTTAATAATAAAATTTAAATAGGAAGGCGATGAAAACGGATAAATTTGAGCTCGTCTGGGTCACGAATCGTCGCTTGAGCGATGATTTTTTCGCGGATGTCGCTCGCGTGGTTCAGGGCGGCAAAGCGGATAAAATTTTGTTGCGCGAGAGCGATTTGTCCGAGCGCGAGTATGAGATTTTGGCGCGAAACACGCTTGAAGTCATCGCCAAATACAGCCAAAACGCGCGACTCATCGTGCATACTTACGCGGATGTTGCAGGCAGGTTGGGGATTTGCGAGCTGCATCTGCCTTTTGCGAAATTTATCGAAGCGTGCACAAGCGGGGGGTTGAAATTTGAAAATTCAAACGCAGCTAAATGCGACGAAATTTGCGTAAATACGCCGCATTTACTTTCCGATAAATTTGATAAAGCTTGCGGCTCCGACAAAGCGCGTATGAGCGGGCAAAACGGCGAGCGCGGGTTAAGTTTAACCTCAAAATCGCGTAAATTTACGGCAAACGATAAACGGACTGCAGGCGAGTTAAATTTAACAAGCCCGAATTTGCGTAAATTTGACGAACCGGGCATAAATGCGACCGAATTTGAGCGCGATATAAAACCGATGAGTCCGGATTTGTCTAAATCCGACGAATTTTGTGCGGACGTAAGTGCGGCAAGCGGCGAGCGCAGGCTAAATTTGACGGATTTATTTTTAGCCAAATTTGACGATGCTTGCTTTCGTAAAGGAGGCGTTCGCGCGCCGAATTTGACGCAAAAGCGCAAAATCGGCGTTTCGGTGCACTCTTTGGAGGAGGCCCTGTCGGCGCAGGAGCTCGGTGCCGATTACGTCGTGGCGGGGCACGTTTTTGATACGCCCTCTCATACGCTAGAGCGGGGCAGGGGGCTAAAATTTTTGCGAGAAATTTGCGAGAAATTAAGCATAAAAACCTACGCTATCGGCGGGATAAATTTTGAAAATTTAAGCGCGATCAAGGACGCGGGTGCGGCCGGGGCGTATATGATGCGAGGATTTTTAAGCTAAAGAAGGCTTAAATTTTGGGGCTTGCGTGAGCGGATAGAAGTCCTTAAAAAGCGTTTTGCCCGTTTTGTTTCGGCGCTAAAATCGATTGTAAATTTTGCATAATTTTTCTCCGAAAAGTCATTTATCTTAAGGCGGCATAAAACTCATCGTTTATAAAATAATCTTACTCTTGGCGCTGAAATTTAAAGGCTCGCCGGTTTTGTGCTTTTTTATAAACGCGCTTTTAAACATCATTTTTTAGGTCAAAATTTAAACCGCCGATGTTTAAAACGGCGCCGTTTAACGCGGGCGTGAAATTTGATTCGGACGATTTTAGGCAAATTTGGATTTACCGAGTTTATAAGGTTGCGACGTTAAATTCGGTGTAGTTTTTAAATACTTAAATAATGCAAGTAAAACCATTTAGCTTAGCGGGCTTGATTTTGCAGCTAAATTCGCAATGTCAAAATTCGACTTTATGCGGATTTTACGACTTGCAAATTTAAGACGGATGAAAAACAAACGCGCAGTTTTTATTTAAAATATAGCGCCATAATTAAATTTTACGCCCGTCGGTGACGGCAAAATTTAGACTTATCGTGTTATTTTTAAATTTTAGTATATTTGGAGCGAGCCGACCCGTCCCAAAAAGCAGTCCGAGCAAAATCGGCAAAATTTAGCGAGCGTTTTACGCCGAAAAATCGGACTAAATTTAATATGCCCGACCGCAAAAACGACCGTGTCCAAACGGCGCAAATTTTTCCGACGAGTGCCGGGTAAATTTCTAAAATCTATCTATTTTTTAAATTTTTTAGCCGAAAAATCCGTAAAATTTAAGTCTATTTTGCTAATATTTTACATAAAATTTGATCCGAAAATAGGAGAATGTATGAAAAAATTGATTTTTGTTACGGTGCTTTGGGCGTTTAGTTTTAGCCTCATCGGCGAGTTTTTGGCGGGACGAGTGGATAGCTACTTCGCCGCGTTTTCGCGCGTCGTGCTTGCGCTTGGCGTATTTTTACCCTTTATGATTAAGGATTTTGCCGCGAAAAACCTCGCCCTCTACGCCAAAGTAGCCGCGATCGGCGCGGTGCAAATCGGCGTGATGTATATTTTTTATTACAACTCGTTTGCTTATCTCAGCGTCGCCGAAGTCGCGCTCTTTACGATATTTACGCCGTTTTACGTGAGCGTGGTCTATGATGTGCTCGCAGGCAGGCTGAGGCTGATGTATCTGTTTAGCGTGGGCACGGCGGTTTTGGGCGCGCTCATCATCAAATACGGCAGCGTAAACAGCGGCTTTTGGTATGGATTTTTGCTCGTGCAGGGGGCGAATTTGTGCTTTGGCGTCGGGCAGAGCGCGTATAAATTTTTGCTGGAAAAGCAGGGTTTTAACGAGCAAAGAGGGGTTTTTGGCTACTTTTTCGTCGGAGCCGCGGCGGTTACGGGCATAGCCTTTGCTATGTTTGGCAATCCTGAAAAAATCAATCTCGACCTCACGCAGGGTGCGGTTTTGCTCTGGCTTGGTATCGGAGCTAGCGGTCTAGGGTATTTTTTATGGAACAAAGGCGCATGCGAGGTAGATAGCGGAACTCTAGCCATTATGAATAACGCTCTCATACCTGCAGCCATCATCGTAAATTTAGTCTTTTGGCATAAGGATGCAGATATACTAAGGCTCTGCCTAGGCGGTGCGGTGATTTATATCTCGCTACTGATACATAACAAAATCATCGCGCACTACGAGCGAGCAAGCGTAGCAGCAAAATAGCCTAAATTTGAAGCCAAATTTAGCTAAAATTTAAGAACTAGCGGCGAGACCAAACATCGCCGCTTTGTCTTATAAACCAAACCGTATAAATCCTTTCAATTAAAATTTCAATTAGATAAAATAAATGTCTTTACCCGGCGGATAAGAGTTAGCTAACGGCGAAAAGATTATTAGATGAGTTTTTAAAAAGTGCGTCCAGGCGATAGCAAAAAGTGCGGCTAAGCACAAGAAAGATAGACGCCAGATATCGCTAAATCTTGGGAAAATAATCATTGGGCTAACTATATCTCGCAGAGCGGCAAAGTCGCAAAGACATTTTAAGCTCGCTAAAAAGTTTATCGCTCCACAAATTTTAAGCGTAAATCAAGCCTAAGGCGGCTTTCCCGCTATGGACAGCGCTTTTAAATATTTCCGTAAAATGAAAAAACGGTAAGATAAGAGATTGGAGCGAAACCTACCTGCAGCTTGCCGTATATTTTAGTAAAATTTAAAGGCTCAAGATAAGTTAAGCGGATTCTCTCTTATCAATTTCAATAGTTTCTGATATAGGTCTTCTTGTGTAGTTTTAGTATTATATCTAAATTCACACTCTTTAAGATGAAGTAAGAAATTCTCTTTCTTAATACCTTTAAATTTAGATAATCTATGTTTAGCATATCCCCAGAAGTTTTCTATACCGTTTATGTGATTTTTACCATTAGCGAATTCATTCTTTGAATGTTTTACTCCGTAGTGAGCTTTGGCTCCATAATCTACCAAACCGTCATAGGCCTTCCAGCAATCTGAATAAATAACGCTCTCGTCTAATTCGCTAAATTGCGATAATATAGGTATCAACTCGCTAGCAGAGCAGTTTTTAACTATTTGGGTATAGACCTTACCATCACGCTTTAGCATTCCAAATACCGGAGTTTTATTTGCTGCGCCTCTACCTCTTTTACCTCTTACTCTTTTAGATCCGAAGTAACTTTCGTCAATCTCAAAGCGAAGCTTCTAGGCGAGCTTGCGAGCTGGAAATCTCACCGCTAAACTTGCTAATTTTTTCACACTCACTAGCCATTAAAATTCTGATATTTTTAGTTATTTTGTTGATTGTTTTTTCTGAGATATTAGTAAATTCAGCTATTTTTACAGCTTCTATATCAGATGAAAAATACCATAGAATTTCTCTAAATTTCTTCTCTGAAATTCGGGAACGATAGATATACTTATTTTTCATTGACAAAATCATAGTTAAAAACTCCTTTGAAAGTTTTTAACTTATCTTGAGCCAATTTAAAAAACTATGATCATGTCATAAAAACCAAGCGGTAGATTTGCGCAGTTGGTTTAACGGGACTCTCCGATGAGTTAGACTTGGTCGCAAAAGAGGAGCTTCTTACCCCCCCCTGCGGAGTTAGACGTTTTTATAAAAAGAGTAAAGGAGATAGTGACATTACAAAGAGAGGGAGCTTACCCCCCCCCGCGGAGTTAGACGTTTTCTCCCGCAATCATACCAAACACCATACAATCGCTCATACTCATCGTGCCCAGCCTGCCGCCGCCTTGCACGCCGCCGGTGATCTCGCCGCATGCGTATAGGCCGGGGATCGGCTTTTGCGTATTCATAGAGATGACTTCGGCTTTGGCGTTTATCTGCACGCCGCCCATGCAGTAGAGGATTTTTGGCATGCTTAGGCTCGCATAAAACGGCGGCTTAGATACGTCGATGCCGTGCACGTCGGCCTTGGCGAGCGGTTTGCCAAACTCCGGATCTTTCCCCTCTTTGACGTAGCCGTTAAAGTCCGCGACCGTCTTTAAAAACGGCTCTACCGGGATACCGTAGGCTTTGGCCAGCTCTTCTAGCGTGTTAAATTTCTTTATCGAGCCCGACTCTACGCCTTTTGAGGTGTAAAGCGGGTTGTTTGCGTCTACGGCAGCTTGATCGCAGATATTTACGGGATAGTTGTCGTTATTTGCGCCCTCGGCCATCACTTTAAATATCGCGTCGCATTTTATCTTGCGCCCCGCGTGCTCGTTCATAAAACGCTTACCTGTTTTTGGATTGACGCTTAGGCCGTAGTCGTTGCTGCAATGGTTGGTAAAAACGGCCGAGGTGCCGAAACCCTTTTCGGTCGGGTTGGTGTATGGGTTTAGCTGGATCCAGCTTAAAAGCAGCGGATTTGCGCCGATATTTATCGCGGCCGTCAGCGCGCCGGCAGTGGCTCCGGGCTGCGAGACGGTGTCGATGTCGGTCTTTAGATACGGCACTTGCTGCGCACGGAACCATTTATCCGAGCTAAAGCCGCCCGCAGCCAAGATGACGCCTTTTTTGGCTTTTATAAATTTTACTTCGCCGCTCGTGTTTTCCAGATCGTCGCTTTTTAGCTCGCCGTCGAATTTATAGTTCTCACGGCATTTTACGCCCACGACGCGGCCGCTCTCGTCCAGCACGAATTCGTCAAATTTCGTCCTTTTTTTGATGAGCGCGTTTGGATTTTCTTCTATCTTTTTGTGCATCGGTCGGATGTAGCCCGAGCCGCTTGCTACTTTGACCTGCACGGCGCGCATGACGGAGTGGCCGCTAGCCGAGATGACCTTTGACGAAAACTCGACGCCGATGGTTTTTAGGTATTCGTAGGCTTCGTTGGCTCTGTCGTAGATGACCTCGAGCAGATCGACGTGATTTAGATTTAGCCCGTCTTTTAGGCAGTCGGCGATAAATAGCTCTTTTGAGTCCTTGATGCCTTTTTCTTTTTGATATTCGTTATTTGGAACAGCCATGTTTCCGACGTTTATGACGGAGTTTCCGCCCGAGCGCCCCATCTTTTCTACCATCAGCACTTTTAGTCCGCGCTCAAGCGCTTTTAGGGTCGCCATCGAGCCTGCAAAGCCGCTGCCGATGACGATGACATCGTATTCCTCGTCAAATTTGACCTCTTTTTCGTTTGTCGCGGCGTTTGCGTTCACTCCGCCAAGCGCGAGAGCTCCTGCGCCCGCCAAACTCATTTTTAGCGCGTCGCGTCTTGAGATTTTTTGCATGGTTTCTCCTTTGGATAAATTTAGTATTAATTTTTATTTTAAAATTTAGATTTAAAATTGTAACTTGAAGTTTATTAAATATAAATAAAACGAAGGGCGAAACTCGAGGGTAAATTTACGGCGCCGAATTTGACGTTTTTGAGGTTGCGGCATTTGATTGGCGGGGCAAATTTGGCTTTGCGGTCTTTGCGTCAACTGCGGTTTTTGAGATATTTTTAACGTTCGTAAAATTTACAAAATCAAAAACCCGCAACGAGATTTTGTGAAATTAGGATTTTAATAGCGGCGCAAAGACGTGTGCTCAAATTTGACCGCTCGCGCCGTAAAGAGCAGGGTTTAAGTAAGCAAAAGCGCCGTAAAGAAAGCGGTTGCTCGCGCAGAAAATCAGAAAAACGGTGCGGCGAAATAAGCGTAAAATCGGTAAATTTAGCCTGCAAAAAACGTCTAAGCGGACGAAATTAACATCGCTAAAAACAAGCAGGGCAAGCCGTAAAATTTACCGTTATAAAAGCCCGCGCGGGCAGATATACCGGGAAAACACAAAAATCCGCCGTGTAAAAGATCAAAGCTGCAAAAAGCGGCAAATTTGACCCTATTTGCCGCCTAAAAACTAAATTTAGCCTAGTCTTTTATTTAAAATTTGGGGAAATCCCCACAGGTGTCTAGCTTGCGCGAGTTCGGTTTTTTCGAGTTTTGCTACCATCATCTCTTCATTTTTGCCTAGTCGCGAAATCACCTCGCCAAATGGGCTAATCAGCATCGAATCTCCGTAAAAGCTCCACTGCTCGCCGCTTGCGGCCTTGTGATTGCCGACGCGGTTTACGCGCAGGACGTAGACGTTGTTTGTAAAGGCGCGGGTTTTTAGCAGCTCCTCCCAGCGCGACTCGCTAAAAAACGTGCATGCAGTGGGAACTACGACAGCATCGACCTTCTTGCGCGACATATACGTCCACGCCGCGTCAAAATGCGCCTCAAAGCCAAACATCACGCCTATTTTAAATTTCTCGTAGCTAAAGACGGGCAAATTTAGCTCGCCATCCTCTTTGTTAGCAAAAAATTTCGCCTCGTTCCAGTGCGGGTAGGGCATCAAGATCTGCTGCTCGTAAAAGCGCGACGATGCGGGGCTAAATCTCGCCGCGACCTTGACAAAGCCTTTGCCTTTGGGTAGTACGAGCGGAGCTAGGATTTCTAGATTGTATTTTTGCGCCATCGCGGCAAGCGCGTGCTTTTTGCGCTCGCTTTGCTCTTTGACGAGGCTTTTTGGCATGAGCTCTAGCTCTTTAAAAAAGCTGTTTAGCACGTACTCTCCGAGCACCACAAGCCTAGCGCCCTCATCGGCGCAAATCCTAAAATAATAGTCTAACCGCGACTCGCTCATGGGCTGGGTCGGCAGCTGTAAGGCGCAAACGGCTGCGGTCGCGTTATTCATCGTCTGCGTCCTTCACAACTAGCTTTGTGTTTTGTAGGATTTTGTCTGCTTCCTCGAGTAGCTTTTTGCCCTCTTTGTGCAGCTTGACGCTTTGCTCTAGGCTTAAATTTTCATCGCCGAGCTGTTTTAAAATTTCATTTGCTTTGGCGAGTTTGCTCTCAAAATCCTCGCTTAAATTTTCACTCATCTAAAACCTTTTTTATGATTTTTTCAAATTTATCCACTTCGACCAAAAACGCGTCGTGGCCGTAGTCGCTGTCTATCTCGTGGTAGTCGCACGCCTTGCCGATGCTGCACAGCGTCTCGTGCATCTCGCGCATGCAGCTTGGCGGAAATAGCATATCGCCGCTAAATGCAACCAGCGTAACCTTGGCGCAAATAGGCAAAAGAGCGTGCGCTAGGTCGTCGTAGTGGCGCGTGCAGTCAAAGATATTCATCATCTTTACGATATAAAGGTAGCTCAGCGGATCAAAGCGCTTGGGAAAGCCGTGGCCGTTGTACTCCATATAGCGATCGACCTGAAACCGCCCCGTAAGCTCGTAAAGGCCGTCGGTTTCGACGTAGTTGCGGCCGAATTTGGAGTCCATGGAGCTAGGCGAAAGAAAGCTGATGTGCCCTGCCATACGCCCTAGCGCCATGCCGGTTAGCCCCTGCGCGGCGATGTCGTTTTCGTCGTATTGACCGTCTTTGAAACCTGGATCGCGCAGGATGCCTTCGATCGCGATTTTGTTAAACGCGATCGCCCAGGCCTTGCTCTGATAGGTGCTGGCTAGGATGATGACGTTTTTGGCGAAATTTGGAAACTCGATCGCAAAACAAAGCGCCTGCATACCGCCTAGGCTGCCGCCCACGACCGCATGCGCGCTCTCTATGCCTAAGTGCTCAAAAAGCCTCATCTGCGCTTTTACGACGTCGCTGATGGTTAGCACCGGAAAGCGCAAACGATACTGCTTGCCCGTGCTTTTTTCGATACTTAGGGGGTTTGTCGAGCCGAAATTTGAACCGAGGATATTTACGCAGATGACGAAAAATTTGCTCGTATCTATGCCCTTACCCTCGCCCACTAGCGCGTCCCACCAGCCAAATTTCTGCTCGTTTTCATATCTACCTGCGGCGTGGTGGCTGCCCGTTAGCGCGTGGCAGACGACTATGACGTTGCTTTTATCCTCGTTTAGCTCGCCGTATGTTTCGTAAGCGAGCTCAAATTCGGGTAAAATTCGGCCGCTCTCCAGATAGAGCGGCTCGTCAAATTTTACTTTGCCGGTTTTTAAATTTAGCACTAATTGACTTTGTAGTTAGGGGCTTCTTGTGTTATGACGACGTCGTGGACGTGGCTCTCTTTTAGTCCCGCGCTCGTGATCTCGACGAACTGGGCTTTTTCCTGAAGCGTTTTGATATCTTTTGAGCCCATGTAGCCCATCGCGCTTCGTAGGCCGCCCACTAGCTGATGCACGACCTCTTTTATGCTACCCGCAAACGGTACGCGGCCCTCGATGCCTTCTGGCACGAGCTTGTCTTGAGCGGTGCCTTCTTGGAAATACCTATCGCTGCTGCCTTTCGTCATCGCGCCGATACTTCCCATGCCGCGGTAGACTTTATACTGGCGTCCTTGGAAGGTTATCACCTCGCCCGGAGTCTCCTCGCAGCCTGCTAGCAAGCTACCCGCCATCACGCAGCTAGCGCCTGCGGCTAGAGCTTTGGCTACGTCGCCCGAGTACTTTAGCCCGCCGTCTGCGATGACCGGGATGCCGTATTTTGCAGCCTCGGCCGAGCAGCTATCGACGGCGAAAATTTGAGGTACGCCAACGCCTGCTACTACGCGAGTGGTGCAGATAGAGCCCGGTCCTATGCCTACCTTGATACCGTCGGCGCCGGCTTCCGCTAGGTCTTTGACGGCGGCGGGATTTGCGATATTTCCGGCGACGACGTCCACTTTTAGCTCGGCTTTAACCTGTCTTAGCGTGTCTAGTACGCCTTTGGAGTGGCCGTGAGCGGAGTCTATTACGATAACGTCTGCTCCGGCTTCCGCTAGGGCTTTTGCCCTATCCATTTGCCCGACGCCGATGGCCGCCGCTACGCGGAGTCTGCCGTATGCGTCTTTGTTTGCGTTTGGATACTCTTTGCGTTTTTTTAGATCTTTTATGGTTATGAGGCCCTCTAGGTGGCCGTCTTTATCGACGATAGGTAGCTTTTCTACGCGGTTTTGAGAGAAAATTTTCTCCGCATCGTCTAGCGTGCAGCCCTTTGGAGCGGTGATTAGCGGGGCTTTGGTCATCCTATCTTTTACGAGGACGCTTCTGTCGTTTTCAAATCTCAAATCGCGGTTGGTTAGGATTCCTATCAGTTTATTTTCCTCGTCCACGACCGGAACGCCCGAGATGTGCAGATCCGCCATCATATCAAGCGCCACGCCTACGCTGGCGTTTGGCGAGATGGAGATAGGGTCGATGATCACGCCGCTTTCGCTTTTTTTGACGCGGCGGACCTCTTTGACCTGGCTTTGTATGTCCATATTTTTATGTATGACGCCGATACCGCCCAGGCGCGCCATCATGATCGCCGCACGGTGCTCGGTGACGGTGTCCATCGCAGCCGATACGATCGGGATGTTTAGCTCCACGTTTTTGCTAAAGCGCGTTTTTATATCGACTTGTTTAGGTAAAATCTCCGAGTACTGTGGGACGAGCAAAACGTCGTCAAAGGTGAGAGCCTTCGTAACTATCTTCATGCATTTATCCTTTTATAGAGTTTTCTAAACTAAGCGCGCCCTCTAGCAGCGTTTTTTCGTCCCACGCCTTTGCGATGAGCTGGGCCGAGACGTTTAGGCCGTCCGCGTCCTTGGCTACCGGAACAGAGATGGCGGGTAGACCGGCTAAATTTACGCTGATCGTATAGATGTCTGATAGATAGGAATCTAGGGGGTTTTTTAGTTCGCCGAATTTATACGCCGTGCTAGGGGCGACCGGCATCAAAATGAGGTCGCATTCGCTCAAAATTCGCTCATACTTGGCTTTAGTGTAGGCGCGAGCTTTTTGCGCTTTTATGTAGTATGCGTCGTAGTAGCCGCTGCTAAGCACGAAGGTACCGAGCAAAATTCGTTTTTTTACTTCTTCGCCAAATCCCTCCGAGCGCGAGTTGATGTAGAGCTCTTTTAAATTTTTAGCTTCGGCTCTGCGTCCGTATCTTATACCGTCGAAGCGGCTGAGATTTGCGCTGGCTTCGGCCGTGGCGATGATGTAGTAGGTCGCGATGTCGCATTTTGAGTTTTCTAAATTTTTATAGATTATTTTGTGGCCTGCGGCTTTTAAAATTTCGACCGCTTTTAAAAGCGCTTTTTTGGTCTCTTCCGAGGCTTCGTTTATGTAGTTTTCGATGACGCAGATCGTGAGTTTTTTATCCGCGTTTAGTTTGTCTGCGACGCCTTGGAATTTTATATCCGCGCTCGTGCTATCCTTGTCGTCGTGTCCCGCGATGATATCATATAGGATCGCGGCGTCTTCGACGTTTTGCGTTATCGGACCGATCTGATCCAGCGAGCTGGAGTATGAGCCCAGGCCGTAGCGGCTCACGCGTCCGTAGGTCGGCTTTAGTCCCACGCAACCGCAAAATGCCGCAGGCTGGCGTATCGAGCCGCCCGTATCGCTTCCTAGAGCAGCCACCGCTAGTCCCGCGCCTACTGCGGCAGCCGAGCCGCCCGAGCTGCCGCCCGCTACTCGCTCGCGGTTTAGAGGGTTTAGCGTTTTGCCGTAGTAGCTGTTTTCGGTCGTATTTCCCATGGCGAATTCGTCCATGTTTGTGCGGCCAAACGGCGCTAAGCCCGCTGATAGCAGCTTTTCTATAACCGTCGCGTTATATGGAGCTATGTAGCCTTGTAAAATTTTAGACGCGCACGTTACGCTCCAGCCTTTTACCTGGATGTTGTCTTTGATAGCGATCGGTATGCCCGCGCCCAGTTTGTCAAGCGGCAAATTTGCCAACTGCTCGACGTAAGCGCCAAGCTCCTTATCCGCGAAAATTTTCTTTTCCAGCTCGTTTCTAAGCTCGGCTACTTCGCCGGCGCTTAGCTTTAAAGCTTCTTTTAAAGTTATCATTTTTTATCCTTAAATTTATTTACCGCTACGATACCCGCGGCTGTGACCGCAAGGATGGCCGCGATAGTCGCCGCGACGAGCCAAGCGGAGATAGGCTCAGACATTTTTTAGTACCTTTTCGCATCTCGGGCAGGTTTCGCCGTCGTGCTTAGCGGTAAATTTCCAACATCTCGGGCATTTGTGTCGCGTCGATAAAACGAGTTTAAATTTATCGTTTCCGACGTCAAATTCGGCTAGGCTGTCGCTGCCGTCTAGGCTCTGGACGTCGCTAACCATATACCAGTCGCTGATCTCGTTTATGTCTTCGCTCAGGATCAAATTTGAGCTGGTTTGTAGCACGAGCTCGAGGGTCGATTTTATCTTTTTGTCTTTTTTGAGCACGTCGATTAGCTCGAAAAATTTCTCGCGGCTAGCGACTAGCAGCTCGTCGTCTACGTTAAACTCAAGCTCAAGCGGCGCGTACTCTAGATCAAAGGCGTCCGCCGAGCCGTTTTTGATGATACCCGGCGCATAGTCCATCGCCTCGTCCACGGTGTATGTGAGCGTCGGAGCGATGAGCGGCAGGAGCACTCTGGTGATTAGCGCCATCGCGCTTTGAGCCGAGCGGCGCGCGTCTGAGTCGCGAGCGTCGCAGTAGAGGCGGTCTTTGCAGATATCAAGGTATATGCCGCTTAAATCCGCGCTTAAGAAATTCATCAGCAGGCTAAAGCCCTTTGAAAAGTCGTAATTTCTAAACGCCGCTTCGGTCTCGTCGAATGTTTTTTTCGCGCGGCTTAGTATCCAGCGGTCAAGGATGTTGAAATTTGACGTTTCGATATCTTCTAGGTCGTTTACGTTGGCTAGTAGAAATCTTATCGTATTGCGTATTTTTCGGTATTGTTCGCTTACTTGCTTTAGGATGTTTTCGCTGATTTTTAGGTCGCTGGAGTAGTCGCTAAGCGCAACCCAAAGGCGTAAAATTTCCACGCCGTATGTCTTAGCCACGTTTGCCGGAGCTACGACGTTGCCTTTACTTTTACTCATCTTTTGACCGTTTTCATCGACTGTAAAGCCGTGTGTGAGCACGCTTCTATACGGCGCTCTTCCTTGTGCGGCGCAGCTTAGCAGTAGCGAGCTTTGAAACCAGCCTCTGTGCTGATCGCTACCTTCTAGATACATATCCGCAGGATAGCTACCCGCATCGTAGTCGCCGCTTTTTAGCACCGCAGCCCACGTCGAGCCGCTGTCAAACCAAACGTCGAGGATGTCCATAACTTTTTCTAAATTTTGCGGCTCAAATTTGCAGTTTGCCGGCAAGAGATCCTTGATCTCGCTATCCCACCACGCATCTGCGCCTTTTTGCTCAAATATCGCCGCGACGTTATCTAAAATTTCATCGTCAAATATCGGCTCTTTTGTATCTTTGCGTCTAAAAAACGCTATCGGCACGCCCCAGTCGCGTTGGCGAGAGATGCACCAGTCGGGACGATTTTCTATCATCGAGCCTATTCTTTTTACGCCGCTTGCAGGGTAAAATTTGACGTTTTCGAGCTCTTTTAGCGCGACTTCTCGCAGCGTTTTGCCCTCGATTTTAGGCTCGTCCATAGCGATAAACCACTGCTTTGTCGCACGGTAAATAACAGGCTTATGCGTCCTCCAGCAAAACGGATACGAGTGGACGAATTTGCTAACTTTTAGCAAATTTGAGCCTAGAAGCTCTAAAATTTTCTCGTTGGCTTTAAAGATATGCATGCCGATTAGCTCATCTACTACGCCGCTTGGGAATAATTTTTTTGCCTTTAGCGTCTCGTCGTATAATCCGCCCTCATCGACGGGCATAATGACTTCGATGCCGTATTTTAGGCTCACGTGGTAGTCGTCCTCGCCGTGACCGGGAGCGGTGTGTACTAGACCCGTACCGCCGTCCATCGTGACGTGATCGCCTAGGATAAATAGCGATTTTCTGCCGTTTAGCGGATTTACCGCGTGCAGGTTTTCAAGCTCGGTGGCGGCGAACTCTTTTAAAATTTCGCCCTTAGTTAGCCCTTCTTTTTCCAGTTCGCCAAGCATCTCTTTGGCAAATATCAAATTTTCAGACGTTAAAACGTAAATTTCGCTCGGACTTAGCGAGATGGCTTGGTTTGCCGGCAGCGTCCAAGGCGTGGTCGTCCAGATGACCGCGCGAGCGTCTTTTGCGCCGATTTTTGCGGCGGCTTCTTCGCCTAGCTTAAACGCGACGTAGATGCTGTAGTCCTCTTTATCCTCGTACTCAACCTCTGCCTCGGCTAGAGCGCTTCTAGCTGCCCAGCTCCAGTACACCGGCTTGCTTCGCTCGATCAAAAGTCCGCGCTTGGCGACCTTGCAAAGCGTTTTGTAAATTTCGGCTTCAAATTTAAATTTCATCGTTAGATACGGGTCGTCCCAGTCGCTGGCGACGCCTAGCTGTTTAAAGCTCTCCTTTTGCACGTCGATAAACTCTCTGGCGTGCTCGCGGCAAAGCTCGCGGATTTGCGTTTTGCTCAGGCTTTTTTTCTTATCGCCCAGTTTTACCTCGACTTGCTGCTCGATCGGTAGTCCGTGGCAGTCCCAGCCCGGCGTAAATCTTATGTTTTCGCCGAAGAAATAGTGCGTTTTTAAGATGATGTCTTTTAGGGTTTTGTTTAGCGCGTGTCCGATGTGGATGTTGCCGTTGGCGTAGGGAGGCCCGTCGTGCAGAGTGAAGCTTTTGGCGGCTTTTTGCCTTTTAGCTTTCATTTTTTCGTAGATTTTTCTATCGTCAAACCACGATTTTAAGCGTCTGGGTTCGTTTTCCGGCAGGTTGCCGCGCATGGGAAATTCGGTGTTTGGAAGCAATAATGTATCTTTGTAATCCATAGGTTCGCCTTGAAGTAAAAAATTGGTAGATTTTATCCAAACGGCGATTAAATGCTACTGAAAAAACGCTATTTTAAGCTAAATTTATGTAATATGTTTTCGGCTTTTAAAGGAGAAAACAGTGAAAAACGCACTACTGATCATCGGCGAAGATATCGGCGTAAACGCGCCTTTTTTAGATTATATTTTTTGCGCTTACAAGCGGCATTTCGGCGAGCTGGGCGAGTTTAGGTTCGTTAGCAAAAGCGACAAGGAGTTGCCGTTTATCATCGAGCATCTTTGCGCGCGCTCAGATAGTCTTTGTATCTACGCGTCGAGTAAAAACTGCTCCGTCGCGGCTAAAATTTTAGCTACGTTAAGCGGCGATATTTTGGAGCTAAAATCCCCGCAAATGCTAGCTCCCAGCAGAGCCGAGAAATTTAGCGACGATGGCTTTTTGATCAAACTAAATCAAACTTACGTAAATTTGCTAAAGGCTGATGCAAATCAAAAACTGCCTGCCATAGAGATCAAAACGCAGCGAGATTTCGGCTATTTTCATCTGGTCGATATCGACGAGGAGAGCGCGAAAATCCTGCTTGAACCGCTGGCAAAAACTTACGAAGTGCAGATTTATTCGTCTCAAATTTTGTCAAATTTGGCGTTAATCAGAGTGGAGGCGAACAAATTCGGCCAAACGAACGGCTTTATAAACGGCGCGAAAAATCTCTTTTCGGGCAAATTTTTTGAGGGCGAGGACGTTTTCCGCCACGTTGCTAGCACGCTTACGGCAAGCGGGCTCAAGCTTACGTTTGCCGAGTCTTGCACGGCCGGACTTGCCGCGGCGAAATTTGGTGCTTTTGCGGGGGTTTCGGCGGCGTTTAACGGCTCGCTAGTGACCTATGCAAACGAGATGAAACGCGACTGGCTGGGCGTTAGCGATGAAATTTTACAAACCTACGGCGCGGTGAGCGAGCAGTGCGTGATGGCGATGCTAAAAGGCGCGCTAAAGGCGAGCGAATCGGACTTTTCGCTAGCTATCAGCGGGATCGCGGGACCTGACGGCGGTAGCGAGGCAAAGCCGGTGGGGACGGTGTTTGTGGGGGCTTATGCAAAGGACGGCGAGCGTATCATCGAGAGGCTAAATTTAAACGGAGATCGCAACTACATAAGAGAGCAAAGCGCGCTGGCGGCGTATGTTTGCCTGCTAAAGCTAAAGCCGAGTTTATTTTTGGCGTAAATTCGGGTTAAATTTGCGCCGCTTGTTAAATTCGTCTCTGCTTGCTACGGGCGGTTTGCGGCGTAAATTTCACGTTCCAAGCTAAATTTGACGTTTTATATAGTTTGCTATGAAGCTCAAATTTGGCGAATAAAACAAAAAACCGTAAAAACGCCAAAATTTGATGCTTTTGCGTTGCTAGCGCCCTATATGTTAGGACTTTCTAACTCATACACGACGTCCTGTCCGCCCTCTACGCTTAGGATGAAGAGCGACTCGCCCTTGATCGCGATAGCGTGCATATCGCCGACGGCAGGCAGCTCGTAGGCATCCACTGCCTTCATCGTCTCTGCATCCACGACGAGTAGGGTGTTGTAGTTTTTGCTAAGCGCTAGAATTTTACCGTTTTTCACGTCGGCGCCGGTGATGTAATAGTCGTTTAGATCGCGTCCGTCTTTTAGCTCAAGCCCTGCGCTCGGTTTTAGTACGCTCTCGGCGCTTAAGGTTTGATCGTTTTTATCGACCTTTATGACGACGACTTTTTTTGAAACCTCATTCGGCACCGAGAACATATACATAAACTCGCTTGCAGGGTCGCTTGCGATCGATAGGACGTAGGCCTTTTTTGCCCTGACGGTTAGCACGGCGGGGCGATCTCTATACCACGAAGTCTTTAGCCCGCCGCTGCTTTCGCGGAAGGTATTCCACTCTTTAAATTTATCGATCTCGCCCTGCGGCGCTTTTTCCACCGCCCAAAGGGTTTTGTTAAAAGCGGTCGTAATGAGCTTGCCGTCTGCAAAGGTGCTATCGACGCTGTATCTGATGTCGTATCCGTTCGGTTTATCTAGGATCGCGCGGTGCGTTATGTTTTGCAGACTGCCGTCTAGAAAATATACTCCCGCAGCCGTCGAGACGACAGCGAACTCATCGCTTGCGGCGTCGTATGCGAGCCCGCCTGCGTTTCCTTGACCGAAGATCCCCGTCGCTTTAAACGCAAGCGGTTTTTTGCTTTTGATCTTAAGGGCTGGTTTTAAATTTTTCACGGCGCCGTCGTTTGGATTTTCGTTAAATTTAAACGCCCCTTCCTCTAAAGCGCCGGCGATATGGGGCATCTGCACTTTATTTTTGCCCGTAAGCGAAAATGGCCTTTGCAGCCTCGTCCAAATTTGAGCGGTCCATTTATCGCTCGCTTGAGCTAGATTTAAGCTTATCCTCTCGGGCTCGCCTTTGCCGCTAAAAGGCGGAACGCCCGTGGAGAAGAAGGCCTGAAAGGCGTTTGAGACGATGACGGCGAACGAGATCGCGACGATTGCGGTCGTGTATGCGCTAAAGGGGTTGAAGCTTTCGCTTTGCTCGTCTAGGTTTTGCACTTTCGGCGCAAAAAGCAACATCACGGGCATTACCAAAACGACGGCCCAATACACGAATGCGCCCCACGTGTAGGTGTGCGCGCCGAAGATCGCGTCGCCAAAGCCCATCCCCACGTCCCACGCAAAGCCGTCGAGCGAGGTATGGCGGATACTCATAAAAAGCCCGTATGCCGCGCAGATGAAGACCGCCGAGACGTATTTGATCTTGGCTCCGTAGCGCAAGATGAAAATGCCTAAAACGCCGATTAAGATCATGCCGATGCGCTCAAACCAGCATAGCGTGCAGGGGCTCTCGCCCACGACGTATCCGAGATAGATGTTTGCGATGCCTACGGGGATAGCGAGGATCAGTAAAACCGCCGTGGTCATCAGTAGGTTAAATCTCTTTTGCATGGCGTCCTCCTAATAGCTTCCAAATGGCAATACGGAAGGAAAACTCGCGATAAAATACATCGCAAAGCACAATCCTGCACCGATCATAAAGAGCCTAAAGGCAACTTTTTCTTTCGCGGGCTTTCGCCACACTAGCCATACGGCAGCCGCTAGCAAAACAAGGATCAGTAGTTCCATGCCGTTCTCCTTATCGTGAAAATAGTTATTGAATGGTAATGCAGCTAGGATAAAATTTTACTTAAATTTTAATATTACCTATGAAAATTTACATATTTTTGTAGTAATTTGTAGTTTGAAATTTGTATTTCAGTAAATAATAAACAAATAGTTAAGATGATTTTAAAATTATTTGAAAAACAAATCTTTAAATAGAGTGTGTGGGATTGTTAAAAATTTAATACAAATTTTATGGGTAAACTTGATGCGCCTGGCTTAAGTTTAAATCAAATTTTACGGTTCAAAGATAAATTTAGATTTTTGAGGTTTTAAAGTGAGTATTTTAAAATTTGGCATTGCTTTTTCGTCCCGGCGCAAAAATTCGCGCCGTAAGCTCAAATTTGACAGGCAAGCGCTCGTATCGCAATCCGCTTATCATTTAAGCCTTCCGCCAAATTTAAAATTTGACGGAGTTTTAGCGTTTTCAAGATGCGGGTTAGGGCGTGTAAATCTTTAAATTTAGCGTAAATTTAAGCCTAGCGCGAAAAATTCAAAAGCCTCGACGAAAATTTAAACCCGTTTAAATTTAGGCGGACTATTTTTGATACGGCACCGTTTCGTAGCCCTGATTTATGAGGCTGCCCATACCGCCGTCAAGATTTATTATATTTAGCTCGGCCGAGTCTATAATCATCGCCGCAATCGCGCTCCTGCGCCCGCTCCTGCATATGAGCGCGACGGGTTTTTTCAGATCGACTTGGCTTTTTATCTCGTTTAAAAATCCCTCTTTATCTCTCGGGTTAAAAGTGATGGTCTTTGCGCCCTTTATCACGCCCGTTTCCATCCATTCGCCGGGCGTCCTGATATCTACGATCTGCTCGTAGTTTTTGATCGCTTCGGGACTAACTTGCACCGTAGAAATTTCCGCAAAAGCCATCGCCGCAGCCACTCCTAAAAGTAAAATTTTTCTCATTTTTTCTCCTCAAATTTAACGGCGCGAATATTAGCACTTAAATTTAAACATTTTATCATCTCAAAATCACTCCTTAATAAATTTTTCCTTTTTAATAATTAATATTACTTTCATTGGTTAGTCGCTATAATCGCAAAATATACATCAATACAAAGGATAAAAATGAAAAAAAGTTTTTTCGCGCTTAGCTTGCTTTCAAGCTTTTTACTGGCTGCGGAGGTAAATATCTACTCTGCGCGCCACTACGACGCCGACAATGAGCTTTATAAGCTTTTCGAGCAAAAGACGGGCATCAAGGTAAATGCTACGCAGGCAAAAGCCGGCGAGCTAATCAAAAAGCTCGAAGTCGAAGGGGATAGCTCCGCGGCGGATATTTTCATCACTGCAGACGCGGGAAATTTCTACACCGCAAAATCTAAAGGCGTGTTGCAATCGGTCAAATCAGAAACTCTGGAAAAAATCGTGCCAGAGCAGTATAGAGATAACGACGGTCAGTGGTTTGCTATCTCAAAGCGCGCCAGGATCATCGTTTATGACAAAAGAGACTTTGATCCTAAAGGCATCAAGGATTACGAGGATTTGACAAAACCCGAGCTAAAAGGCAAACTGCTAATCAGAAGCGCGACGGCTCCGTATAGCAAGTCGCTGCTAGCTGCTATCATCGAGGCTGACGGTAAAGACGCGGCGGCTAAATGGGCGGAGGGCACGCTAAAAAATCTAGCCCGCGATCCAAAAGGCGGCGATAGGGATCAGGCTAAGGCCATCTACGCAGGCGAGGGCGACGTAGCGGTGATGAACACCTACTATATAGGCCTGATGCTAACCTCTCCGAAAGCCGAAGACGTAGAGGCTGCGAAGAATCTTGGCATAATTTTCCCAAATCAAGATAACCGCGGCACGCACGTAAATATCAGCGGTATCGCGCTAACAAAGGCAGCCAAAAATAAAGAAAACGCCGTTAAATTTATGGAGTTTATGGTGAGCCCTGAGGCGCAAAAGATACTCGCAGGTATAAATTTCGAGTATCCGATCAACGCAGAGGTCGAGCCTAGCGACATCGTGAAGGGCTTTGGCAAATTTAAAGAAGACTCCACTCCGCTTTATAAAAGCGTGCAAAACACGAACGAGGCTATTAAAATTTACGACGTAGCCGGTTGGAAATAATGAAAGTAAAATTCGGGGCGATTTTTATCGCCCTTGTTGTTTTGATCCCCATTTTTAGCATATTTTTCGAGATCGCTTTGGGCGACTACTCTTTGCTTGAGCATTTTTTTAAGTATCTTTTCGTAAGGTATCTTCAAGGAACTTTTTTTGTAGCTGCTGGCGTGCTGACTCTTAGCCTCGTCATAGCCGTAGTTTCGGCGTGGCTGGTGGCGAACTACCGCTTCGCGCTCTCAAATTTCTTTGAATATGCCTTAATGCTCCCGCTTGCGATTCCTGCTTATATATTTAGTTTTTGCTACGTCGGGATTATGGATTACGGAGGATATTTTCATCGAATTTTCGGCTTTAGGCTGGAGTTTATGAATATCTACGGAGCGATTTTCGTGCTCTCGATGTCGCTTTATCCATACATCTATATGTTTGCCAAAACCTCGTTTAAAACGCAGTCTGCAGCTCTTTTTGACGTTTGCAAAATTTATAAACTATCCGGTCTTGCCGTATTTTTTAGGGTTGCGATATTTCTGTCGCGTCCGGCGATCGTGGGCGGAGCGATGCTGGTGCTTATGGAGACGCTTAGCGACTACGGCACGGCGGCATATTACGGCGTGGAGACTTTTAGCGCGGGCATTTTTAAGTTATGGTTTGATATGGGCGACTCGTACTCCGCGTCCGTGCTAGCGGGGCTTTTGATGATGTTCGTGTTTATTTTGATGATATTTGAACACGTTAATAAAACCTCTAAAAAATATAGCTTCTCCGCGCACGACACCTCTAAATTTACGCAAAAAAAAGAGCTTGGCAAATTCGGCTCGGCAGCGGCGTTTTTATGGTGTTCGAGCGTGTTTTGCCTAGCGTTTGCGTTTCCTTTTATCTGGCTTTTGTATTGGAGCGTGCACGAGCTAGACAGCTTTAAATTTGAGTTTGTGCAGATGGCTCTAAATTCGCTGCTGATGGCGGTGATCGCGGCTATTTTGATCACGGCGGTGAGTTTTTTCCTCGTTTTTGCGACGAGACTTATAAAAAACAAAGCGCTAAATACTTTTTTGCTAAAATCCGTCTCGCTAGGCTACGCGCTGCCGGGCGCTAGTATCGGGCTTTGCGTGATGATAGTTTTTGGCTACGTTGATAGAAATTTCGGCACGCATCTGCTCTCGTCCAGTTTTGTGGTGCTTATTTTCGGTTACGTCGTGCGGTTTTTGGCGACCTCGATATATGCTATCGAGAGCGGATACGCCAAGATCCCGGCAAATATCGACGACGCCGCGCTTTTGCTAAACGACTCGCGGTTAAATTTGTTTTTCAAAGTGCATTTTCCGTTGCTTCGCCACTTTTTCTTTCTCTCGCTCATTGTCGTTTTTATCGACATCATTAAGGAACTGCCGCTTAGCCTCATTTTGCGGCCTTTGGGCTTTGAGACGCTTAGTATTAGGGCGTTTTTTTATGCTGCCGACGAGAGGCTTTACGCTGCGGCTCTGCCGTCGTTTCTCATCGTTTTGATGTCGCTAGTCGCCGTCTTTTGGCTCGAGATAATCTCCGGAAAAAAACAAGAAAGATAAAATATGGCTGAAATTTTAAAAATCATAAATTTAAACAAGAAATTCGGAAATTTAGAGGTTTTAAAGGACGTAAATTTAAGCCTTAACGAGGGCGAAATTTTAAGCGTCCTGGGCGATAGCGGCTGCGGTAAAAGCACGCTTTTGCGTATAATCGCAGGGCTTGAGACGCCAAACGGCGGCCAAATCGCCGTCAAGGAGGGCTGCGGCACCGCGATGATGTTTCAGAGCTACGCGCTTTTTCCGCATTTAAGCGTTTGCAAAAACGTGGAATTCGCACTGTGGCGACTGCCTAGTGCCGAGCGAGCCCAAAGGAGTGCGCAGCTGCTGGAGAAATTTAAAATCTCCGAGCTAAAAGACAAAACTCCCGATCAAATTTCGGGCGGTCAGGCGCAAAGGACGGCCTTTGCCAGAGCCGTAGCAAACCGCGAAAAGCTGCTTTTGCTCGACGAACCCTTCGCTAATCTCGATCGCAACTTAAAAAGCGCGCTAAGAGGCGAGCTAAAACAGATGATAAAGGCAAACGGCATCAGCGCGGTCATGGTAACACACGACAAGGAGGACGCCTTTTTGCTAAGCGACAAAATCGCGCTGATAAAAGGCGGCAAGGTTTTGGCTTTCGGCGCGCCTAGGGAGCTGTATTTTCACCCTGCGTCCTACGAAATCGCCTGCTTTTTGGGCGATATGAACTTAGTTAGCCCGCAGGATGCGCAAAACCTGCCCGCCGAATTTAAAGCGTGGCTGGAGCAAAGAAACTTTATGTTTCGCCCGGAGCTAATCATAAGCGGCGAAAAATACGAAGCAGACGTAGTCGAGGCAAAGTTTTTAGGCGCATTTTACGAGTTAAATTTGGACTTTTGCGGGGCCAAATTTAAAGCCGTCGTTAGCTCAAATTTGCAGATTTGCGATAAATTTAAATTTGATCTAGCTTAAATTTGACGGGTTTGGGTTAAAAGAGGTAAAATTTAACGTAAAAATCGCGAAAAATGCGCTTGCCGGCAGGCTCGGCTTTTTAAACGTTTGCCTATTAATCCTTGCCCAAGCCTTGCCGTTTATAAAATCCCCGCATTTTTGAGGCTTAAATTCGCGCGGCTATTTCTTTTATCGTTATGAGATTTTTTAGTCATCGCAACCTTTCGGACGGCGAAATAGTGACCGGCTCCTTGCCGGCAAATCAGTCCGTGAGTAAGTAGTTTTTGTGTTTTTATCGTCTAATTTCGCCAAAGCAGCGAAACGTAAATTTGATAAAAGAGAACCAAAGTCGGCTAAATTTGCAGTCAAAGCTTTAAAAATTATCTTAATCTTACTTGAGATTTTCGACAAACTCTCTCGACTATGCCAATACGTAAATAAATTTTAACACTAAGCAAATATCAAGTATGATTATTTCGGTGAGATAGGGATTGCGCGAGGCTTTTGGCAGGCGGAAATCTAGCGTCGCAGTGATGAGGGTGCCGACCGCGCAAAGCGCCGCGTAGCCTACAAATAGGACTTTTTGCGTGACGGCGGCGAGTTTTAAATTTTTTATCTAAAGCAAAAATGCAAGCACGCCGTGTCGCAAATAACGAAAAATAGGACCTTGCGCGTGCTAACGGGCGCGCATTTCGCGCTAAAACTTAGCAAAATCATCGCGCCGTCAATAGCGATAAAATGCGGTAAAGCTTAAACACGCCTCCGCCTGCGAGATTGTTTATCTTTGATATCGCGCCGTAAAGGTGTAAACGGAAACAAGCGGCATCGCTACACGCGCTTACTACGATACCAGAGAGACTTTTTGGAAAAAACCATCTCTTGCGAGAGCAAATTTAAAATAACTAAAATCCCCGACGTCACACTCGGCGCTCTTGCCGTACTTATGCGCTCTATAAAGTTTTCTTGCGTTTTTTTATCTTTTATCAATTTAATAAGAATTAAACAAAAACAAATTTTTAATTTTTATTAAATTTAGCTCTTACGCAAGCATCAAATTTCGCTTAAAGATAGCTTGTTTGACCATATAGAGCAGGCGCAAGATATAAAACAAGCGATACGATAAAGCTGTATCTGCTAGCGTCATTGCCGTTTTTAAAAAGGCGTTTGAAATCAAGCTTAAGGTTTTCAAATTTTTTTCTTAAATTTGATTTGTTAGAGTCAAATTTGGCTAATTTTTATAGTTAAATTTGCTTATTGTTAAATCATTATTTTAACTTTTTGGGCGAGAAATTTGAGCTTAAATTTGGCCGAATTTGCCGACTCCGGCGGATTAAATTTGGGCCGGACGGCTTTTGTATTTAAATTTGTCGTAAGTTTTTATTGCCAAATTTCAACGCACAAATTTGGATGATTATTGTTTTTGGAAATTTGTAGCGTCTCTTGCGGGGCGGTTAAATTTGACGATAAAATAAGAGCAAGCCTAATATCAAATTTTGATTCATCTATGTATTTATCTGCGGTAAAATTTAACGTTTTTCGCTAAAAGCCGAGGCAAAAAGCGCTGTGGCGCAGCTGGCGAGCAGGCCTGCTAAAACAAGGCTGTCCTTTAGGGCGATAACCTTAAAGTTGTGAAACCAAAAATACATCGTAGCCGCAAATAAAATAAAAAACAGTTTTAGTCCGATGTTTTGTCTCCAGCCGGCGACAGCGTAAAATAAAATAGTAACGCCAAATAGTATGCCGATATCGATAATTGACGACCTGAATATATTTTTCCATCCGTTAAAGATGCATAAAACAAAAGTGCCGATCAAAGCAAAAAATATCGCGCGAGTTCGTTTGAAATTTATGGCTAACATTAAAATATTAAATGCAAGTGTGAGCGGAAACGAAAATGCGACAAACCCTATAGTTCCGTCTCTAAGTATTCCTAGCTCAAAATAAAAATCTAAATAAAAAAGGCTACAAACAAGAAATACCGTTCCTAAAATAAGCTCGCTTTTTTGGAGTAAATATAACTTCATTTTTGCCCCCTTGGATGTATAAAATTTAGGCTCAGTTAAATTTAATCGGATTTTTAGCTGCGACTTGCGTTGCTATTTATAAGACCTCTTATCAATTTTAGCACAATATGATAGAGCTCTTTTATACAAACACCACTTCGTGAGCGTTTCGCTTGTTTTATCATTATATCTAAACTCTACTTCGCTACGCTCGTAGCTTTTTAAGACGCAGTTACGAGCAGTCCCGAGCCATTAGGCGACGGTAAGCGAAGTTAAGCACCGAAGTTTTGTTTGCCGCACCTCTACCTCTCTTGCCTCTTACTCTTTTAGCTCCGTTATGCTTGCAACTACGAAGTAAAAACAGCTTTCATCTATTTAAAAACGAGCAAAGTAAAGTTTCTGTAAAACGAGCGAAAGCGGTGCCGCAGGCAGGTTTATATAAAGCGAAGCTTCTAGGCGGGCTTGGAAATCTCACCTGAAAACTTAGATATTTTTAACTTCGCTACGCTCGTTACTTTTCAAGAACATAGTTCTTATCGTGGCTTACTGCTCTTTTGCTTGAGCCTAAGTTAAAGAGAGCCTAAATTTATTATCGCTCGCTTTGAAATGGCTAAAATTTATCTTTAAAATCAAGAATTTTTAAAGTAAATTTAGCAAAGCGACGAGCGGACGAAAGGACGTTGTCTGCGTCAAATTTAGGAGCGCAATACGGAGCGAATTAAGTATTTCAAGCGCGAAAAATAGGGCTAATCGCGTAAATTTAAACATGTAAATTTATGTGATATGCGGTTTGATGAGCGGCGAATTTATAAGCATAAAATTTAAACAAATACGCCTGCAAAAATCTAAATTTTACGCCCCGCAAATTTAAGTGGCACGCGTAGGATTTAATGAGCGGCAAAAAACTCACAAGTCGCGCGAGCTCCCGATTTAAAATTTAAAAAATCGGCAAAATTTACTAGCGGTGCAAATTTTGCCGATCAAAATCCAAAAAAGCTACTTCACCTGCGCGCTGAAAATTTGCGTGATGCTGGTCGTCTGCTCGCCTTCGACGTCAAATTTAGCCGTTTTGATCCGCACATCGTAAAGCGAGCTAAGCGCGGATTCGGTTAAAATTTCGTCGCTTTCGCCGTAGTCGTAGCTAAGATCGTTTCGCAAAATCAGCGTGCGATCGGCGACGGCTAGGGCGTGGTTAGGCTGGTGAGTGGTGAAAACTATGCTCGCATCGCTATTTGAGCGCAAATTTGCGATGAGGCTTAGCACGCGGTCTTGATTTTTTATATCCAGCGCGCTTGCGGGCTCGTCCAAAAACAGTACGTCGCTGCCGCTAGCTAGGGCTCTGGCAAAGAGCACGAGCTGCCTCTGCCCGCCGCTAAGGGCGTTAAAGCTGCGCTTTTGCAGATGAGCGATACCTAGCGTATCTAGCGCGTCAAGGCAGATTTGGATATCCTTTTTGCCGGGCTTGGAAAAGAGCGAAATCTCGCGCACCCGCCCCATCAGCACGATATCAAGCACGCTGTAATCAAACGCCACGCCGAAGCTCTGCGGCAAGAAGGCAAATTTAGCCTCGCGCGCGATCTCGCCTTCTTTGGGTTGCAAGATCCCCATCATACAAAACATCAGCGTGCTTTTGCCTTGTCCGTTTAGGCCCAAAATAGCTAGCGTTTGGGCGCGAGCGAGCTCGAAGCTTAAGCCGCGAAAGCAAAATTTCCCCGCTTCGTAGTAAAAGCCTGCGTTTTTTACCTCAATTAGATTTTGCATTTTTTGAGCTCCTTTTTAGTAAAAAGGCGAATATCGGGCTTCCTACGAGCGCGGATAAAATTCCAAGCGGCACCTCGGCGCTGCTGATACAACGGGACAGGTCATCGATCGCGAGCATAAAGACCGCCCCGGCGATGAAGCAGGCGGGCATTAGCCTCACATGGTCGCTGCCTGCGATCAGCCGCACGATGTGAGGCACCACGAGTCCGACCCAGCCTATGTTTCCGCTGACGCTTACTTGCACGGCGATAAGCAGCGTGCAAAGCAGCAAAATCACCGATCGCAACCGAACGATGTTTAGCCCGAGCACCTTTAAATCATCGTCGTTTAGGCTTAGTAGATTAAATCTCCAGCGTAGCATTATGAGTATCGTCGCGCAGGGTAGGGCAACGATCGCCATAAGCGTGATCTTGTCGTAATTAGCGCTAACGAAGCTACCCAGTAGCCAATACACGATGTTGGGCAGCACCTCTTCGTTATCGGCGAGATACTGCACGAGGCTCGTAAGCGCGGCAAATACGCCGTTGATAACGATGCCTGCTAGAATGAGCGAAAAAATATCGGCTCTGGCTACGAGCTTGGCGATAAAATAGAGCATAAAAAGCGCCGCAAGCCCGAAAAAGAAGGCAAAACCCACGATATAAAACGAACCAAAACCAAGCAGTATGCAAAGCGCGCCGCCAAATGCCGCCGCAGTGCTGACGCCCACGATGTGCGGGCCTACAAGCGGGTTTTTAAACACCGCTTGCAGACTCAAACCCGCAAGCGCGAGCGATCCGCCGCACAAAGACGAGAGCAGGATACGCGGGATTCTAATATCATACATCACGCTACGCGCCGTGGCGTCGGCGTCCGAGCCCAATAAAATTTTAATCGCTTCGTCTATGCTTACGTGATACTGCCCTAAGCACAAAGATACGAGGCTAAGTAGCAGCCAGATCGCAATCAGCGCCAAATTTAGCATTATTTATAGCTCGTGCGGTAGAATTTTTGATAAAATTCCTCCACTTTTTTGTCAAACTCCGCCTCGTCAAAGTGCGTTGGATAGAGCTTCATCGCTAGCCACCACTCGCCAAGCGCCATGGCTTCGGCAGTCGGATAGCCCCACGCTTTGGCGTATTCGGGCATCATGTAAATTTTATCCTCTTTAACCGCGCTTAAATTTGCAAGCTGAGGGTTGGATTTGAGCTCAGCGGGCACCTGCGGGTAGCGATCCTGCACGAAGATCATCTGCGGCGCCCACGCTAAAACTTGCTCGGCAGATACCTGCTTGTAGCCCTTGATACTCTGCGCCGCGACGTTTTGCGCGCCTGCTCGCATAAACATTATGCCCGTGTATTTGCCGCTTCCGTAGGTCGTGAGATCGGGATTTGCCATATAAATTTTAGGTCTTTTATCTACGATGAAGTCGCTAAATTTAGCCTTTAGCTGCTCTTGCGAGGTTTTTACGAAGCCTATGAGCTCGGCGGCCTCTTTATCGCGGTTTGCCACCTTGCCAAGAAGCTCGATCCCGTCGTAAAAGCCTTCGGTGTAGGCTGCCTCATCGTCTTTGAAAGTCGGATTTAGCTTGCCCTTATCGGCGGCGTCGCTGCGTTGAAAACTAACGGCAATGACGGGGATTTTGAGCTCGTTCATCTTTTCGATGTATTCTTTTGGGATGTAGTTCGTGACGATCACGACGTCGGGATTTAGCTTGAGCACCGCCTCGTAGTTGATGACCTTTAGATCGCCCGGTGTGGGCATATCTTTGAGGCTGGGCGCTAGGCGGATGTAGTTTTTACCGAGCGACTTTTCCCACGACTCCTGCACGCCGACGACCTTATCTAGCGCGTTTAGCTCGTTGAGCGCGTTTAGGCTTTGGTGCTGAAGCACGACTATGCGTTTAACCTCATCAGGCAGCGTGACGTCGCGACCTAACTGATCGGTTATAACGCGATCTGCGAAAAGCGAATTCGCGCAAAGCGCAAGAGCTAGTGCGAAAATTTTAAACTTACCCATGTCTTTTCCTTAAGTTTTAAAATTATATTTATTTATAGGCTTGAAATAAGCATTTTTTAGCTCATAAATAAATAACGATATATTACAAAAACAGCGATGAATTTATCATAAAATTTATGTTTTTGTTTTGAGGGTAAATTTAACGGAGGTAAAGTTAAAATTTGCAAAATTTGATTGGCTCAAGATAAGTTAAAAACTTTCAAAGGAGTTTTTCTCAAAGAGAGCGCGTCCTAGCAGTAGCAAGCATAGCGCCGTTAAGCGCAAGAACTATGATTTTGCCGATGTTATTGCAAAGTAACGAGCGCAGCAAAGTAGAGTTTAGACATAATAACGAAAGAGCTTTATCATATTTTACTAAAGATGATAAGAAAAAATCCTCTTAGCTTATCTTGAGCCTAAATCAAATACATCACTAATAAACATAATTTGATCGCCGGATACAAAATTTGGTGATTAAGTTTGACGGTTTTTTATAAATTCTAAAGATGATTGAAATTTGGGCAAATAATGTAACTTCATCACATATAAAATTTTATTTCCTTAGTAAAATACGAGATTAAAAATTTAACCAAAAGGAGACTTTTATGAAAAAGTTGTTTAGTGTATTTTTGAGCGCTTTTTTGCTTTTAGGTGCGGTTGTGACCACCGCTTCGGCTGATTCTGTTAAGGGTCAGAAGTATTATTTGAAATTTATGAAAGATTTTACCGGAATGAAAGGTGATAAATTTGCCGCTCTTCATACGCAAGCCGAGTGGAAAGCTCTTTTTGATGGTAATGCCGAGAAATTTGTGGAAGAATTTTCTGCAAAATATCCTGATTTAAAGGGATTTTTTCAAGAAGAAAAATGGTCTAAATTTATGCCGCACATTAAAGATTTTTGCATAGAATATGCGGTAGATAGCGGTAAAGTGCCATCTTGCTAAGAGGGGTTTAAAATGAAAAAACTCGTAATCTTATCGGTAGCGGCTTCGCTATCGATGGCGGCTAGTCAAAGCGATACGCTAAAATCGCTTGAAGAGCAAGTAAAGATGCTTCAAGCTCAGATTCAAGAGCTAAAAGCCGATCAAGAAAAGCTAAAAAATTCCACTCAAGTCGTAAATGCTAACGGCGAAACATTAAGCGTAGCCAAAAATGCGCAAGATATAAAATCGATTAGAACCGATCTTACCGATGTTAAAAAGCAAACTTCCGGCGATCATATCAAATTTAATGCGGATTTGCGAACGGCTTACGATGAGATCAATTACAAATACAATGGAAATACCGGCAAGAAAAGAAGAAACGGAATTTGGACAAACAAACTTATACTTGGGATGTCCGCCGCTCCAACGGATAATTTGGTATTTCGCGGGTCGGTTGGTGCGTATAAAATTTACGGACAAAACAACATAGCAAATTCGTCGTATTTTCAGAATTTCGACTGGTATGATAACCAAAAGCCAAACGATACCGCGCTTCGTATAAGAGAGGCTTATTTTTTATATATGAACGAAATGGGTAGCGTGCCTTATACCGTTAGTTTTGGCAGAAGACCGAGCACGGACGGATTTTTGACGAATTTGCGCGCCGATAATGCAAATCCGAATTCTCCGATCGGTCATAACATCAATATGGAATTTGACGGAGCGAGCTTTAAATTCGATCTTGATAAACTGACTAATATCCCGGGCTTTTACGCTAAACTTTGCCTTGGCAGAGGGTTTTCTGACACGATAGGCGCGTATTCTATGAATATGAGCACAATGGGCTTTAATCCCGGATACGTCAATGATGACAAAAATCCGAATATGGATTTGGCCGGACTAATATTGCAGTTTTACGATGACGGACAGTATAAGCTGCTTGGAAATTACTTTGTAGCTAAGAATTTGATGGATATGGATATTGACGGTATCGCTGTCATACCTAAATATGATGCTCAGGGGCATATGATAGGTTCGATAAACAGACCTAGTTTTAGCTTCAAAGATGTAGGCGATATGACCGGTGGCGCGTTGTCGTTGCAAGTAAATGGCATAGGAGACGGTATAAGCGATTTTTTAGATGATTCCATATTTTTCGCTTCATTTGCGTTTAGCAAAACAAAACCAAACAATAACAAGCTCGGAGCTATAACGCCTAATGGAATGGGGAAAGTTTCCGGAATGCTTGGAAGCACAGATAGTAAATTCGGATCTTCGCTTTATGTCGGACTTCAAATTCCTGGATTTTTTCAAAAAGATAGGATTGGGTTTGAATACAATCACGGCTCGAAATATTGGAGAAGTTTTACATATGGCGAAGATACTTTGATCGGCTCGAAATTAGCCGCAAGAGGCGATGCGTATGAGACGTATTATATTTTGCCTATCGTGGATAAAAATTTCACCGCACAATTAAGCTTTTTGCATATAGATTATGACTATACCGGAAGTGATACGTTTTTTGGCTGGACGGGAACACCAATGGACGTGGATCAAACGCCTGGCGCAGTGAAAAAAGCTCAACAAATACGTGCTAGTTTAAGATACCGCTATTAAGGAGATAAAATGAGTGAGAAATTAACCGAAGAAATTTTAAAAGATATAAACAAAAATAGTAGCGTGAGCCGTAGAGACGCCCTTAAAATGGCGATGGCTACTCCTCTTGCTCTGTCTATATTTGGGACCGAGGAAGCTCAGGCTATGCCTGTTTCGGACGCAAAAGGAAAGATCGTCATAGTTGGCGGAGGTCTTAGCGGTTTATCAACGGCGGCTAGGCTTTGCAGGAGATTAAAAAATCCGGACGTTACGTTAATCGAGCCAAACGAACACTCCGTTTCATATCAAGCCGGTACTTCTCTAATCGCCGCTGACGTTTATAAAAAAGAAGACGTTTGGTATAACACAAAAGACTATATGCCAAGCGAGGTTAAATGGATAAAGCGATCGGCTGCAAATTTCGATCCTGAAAACAACACTGTAATCTTAGACAACGGCGAGAGAATTTCATACGATTATCTAATAGTCGCTATGGGTATGGCATTAAATTACGGCGCAGTAGATGGACTTGTCGGACAAACCACTACGAGCGGAGATTGCAAAGAAGTGCGCGAAAAAGTCGGTAAAAACGGCGTTTATTCTTTATATTTCATAGACGGCTCGGTTGATGCGAGAGACGGCATAAAAAGCATCGTCCAAAGAGCTAAAAAAATGGATAAAAACGATCCTAAACTGGAATTGGTATTTTCAGACTCACCAACCCCTATAAAATGCGGTGGAGCACCTAAAAAGATTGCTTATATAGCTCACGATTTGATAAAAAAAGCCGGCGTTAGAGATAGAGTAAATATAACATTTTACACAAATTCCGGTAAGCTTTTTAACGTTCCGGAGTATGCCGAAGCGATCGAGAAACAGTTTAAAGCAAGAGATATTAAATTCTTTTTCAAAACAAGGCTCGTTAAAGTCGATACTCAAAATCAAGTCGCTACTTTTGAGAAAAGCTGGATAGAAAAGGGAGAATTCGACAAAGATTTGGGTGAGTATGAAGAGATCAAAAAAACCGAAACATTTGAGAAGAAATTCGATTTTCTACATGTCGTTCCACATCAAGGCGCTCCAAAAGCCGTTGGAGATTCGCCGCTTGGCTCATCGACTAGCTTCGTGCCGGTCGATAAAGAAACTCTTCAACACGTTAAATTTAAAAACGTGTTTTCTATCGGCGATTGTGCGGCCGTTCCTCTTGGCAAAACGGGTGGAAGCGCACGTAAGCAGTATAAAGTTTTGGTAGAAAATTTGGTTACTTTAATGGAAGGCGGCACCGAATTTAAAGAGAAATATGACGGCTACACCGTTTGTCCGCTTATAACCGGCGTAGGTACGGTGATGTTTGCGGAATTTGATTGGAGCGGACATCCTGCGCCATCTTTCCCGCTTGATCCTACGCAAGAAAGATGGACTATGTGGATACTAAAAGCATACATAATGAAGCCTATGGTAATGTGCGGAATGCTATCGGGCAGGATTTAAGGAGAGATTGAATGAAATTAGTCGATAGAATTTTAAGAATTCTTATAGGTTGTATCGTTGTTTATCTGTTTGGATTTTTTTGCAATCACTTACCGCTATGGCCGGCGATCATAGGAGTGGTATTGATTTTAAGCGGTGTTGCGGGTTATTGTCCGGCTTATAAGTTGCTAGACCGCCCATCATCGCTTAGTAAAAAAAATAGAGCGATAAGAAGCGCGGTAGGTCTTTTATGGATCGTCGGTTTTGGTATTGCCGGCTCGCTTGGTATGTGCAGTCCTTGGTGGGCGCTAATCGGTCTTATACCTCTTGCTATAGGGCTTAGCGGCTGGTGCCCTGCGTGCTCTATTTTCGGACGCTGCAGTATAAAAAAGTAAATTTAGCTTTTACAAAGGCGCAAAAATCGCGGCAACCCTAGCAAGGACCGGCGCCGCTCGGCCTTTTCTTGCACTCCAACCGAGGCTATGCACGGCAATCTTGGAAGATAGGGCACGATGGCATTGTTTTGGAAAATAGTTTTATTGGCGA
Source organism: Campylobacter rectus (assembly GCF_004803795.1). Lineage (NCBI taxonomy): Bacteria > Pseudomonadati > Campylobacterota > Epsilonproteobacteria > Campylobacterales > Campylobacteraceae > Campylobacter > Campylobacter rectus. Next base: position 1,155,494 of record NZ_CP012543.1, read on the forward strand.
AAGTGAAGAATTGATTAAAATTTTACCTCATATCAAACTTTTTGGCGTAGAAATAATCGGTATGGCAAAAGATGAGAAAAGGCGTTTTAGCGGCACATTAGCCGTTTGTTTAATGAAAATGAGAAATTTTAAGACCGAAAATTTTGCGAATTTTTACCCGGCGGGAGTTTAGATAAACGTTTGTTTATGAAAGCTAAGAACGTTATGAAAGATGAAATTTTGCCAACCGTCCGCAAAGATGCGAGTATAAAATTTGTGATAAACGAAACGACACGCGGCAAACTAGATAACGTTTTGTCAGTGGATCAAAACGGTTTCGGTTGGAATTTTAAGCGATGACGATTTGTGTAGAGCACTGATGAGAGATGATTTTGATATAAACGATCCGGCTTTAAAATATGCTACAAAAAATCTAAAAACAATTGGCAATAAAATATGTTAGCTATTGATGCATTGGCCGAGATTAAACACAAAATTCAGCTGTTGGTCGTTGTTAGAAACGGCAAACCGATTGAAATTTTATCCTATAAGCTTGTGGTTGAAATAATGAAAAAATGCGTTTAAACAAATTTATATCTCACAATACGAATTATTCGCGCCGTGAAGCTGATGAGTTAATCGGGCAGGGTAAGGAAAATCAACACCGTGCTATAAGCGATTTGGCTACAAGCGTTGGTGAAAATGACAATGTTAAGATAAGTGGCAGATTTGCTAAATTAAAAAAGAATTTACAATGATAGCACAAGGGCAAGTTGGTTGGCAAGAATGACGATCGCGGCAGAAGGACAATATATGGAAATTTGCTGCACGGTTTAAGCTTTTTTGTTTTTACCTAGCGACTTTTCCCACGACTCCTGTATGCCGACAACCTTATCCAGCGCGTTTAGTTCATTTAGCGCGTTTAGGCTTTGGTGCTGAAGCAGTTTTTCTCAAAGAGAGTGCGTCTTATCAGTAGCAAGCAAAGCGCGGCTAAGCACAAGAGCTGCGACTTGTGTTGCTGCTGCTTCCTGAAAGGCTACGAGTTTAGCGAAGTAGAGCAGACGGAGATATGCTAAACATAGATTATCTAAATTTAAAGGAATCTCCTCAAGCGTAGCGACGGTAGCGATCTTAGGAAAGCTAAGAAAAGAGAATTTCTTGCTTTATCTTAAAGAATGTGTTCTGCTCTACTTCACTGCGTTCGTAGCTTTTCAAGACGCAGCTACGAGTGTAGCGAAGTAGAGTTTAGATACAATAACAGCAAAGATGCAAAACAAGCGAAGCGCTCACGAAGCGATGTTTTTATAAAAACCTTATCATATTGTGCTAAAATTGATAAGAGGTCTTATAAATAGCAACGCAAGTCGCAGCTAAAATCCGCTTAACTTATCTTGAGCCTATTTATAGGCTTAAATTAGCATTTTTGGCTCATAAATAGCTGTATATTACAAAAACAGCGATGAATTTATCATAAAATTTATGTTTTTGTTTTGAGGGTAAATTTGAGGAGCGGCGTTTTGTCTTTGGGCGACTATAAAATTTGATAGCGAAAAATTTAATGAAGCGTTTTATCGGTTTTTGATAAATTTAGCGAAACGGCAAGTATGGTAGCTGCGATGAAATTTGAAAATTTTAAATTTTAAGGCTGCGCAAGAGCGATGTTTTTGATCTTAACCCAAGCCGCCAGCTCGCAAAGCGGGATCAAAAGCACTATCGTAAGCAGCGCGTGAGGAGTTACCGAACCGTTAAGTGGCGAAATATCGATAAACTGAAGCGCTATGCACATAAAAGCTAAGCCGGTGCAAGGGTAGAAAAATTTACTTTGCGTATCTTTGCCGAGCAGGTAATACGACGTGCCAAGTATAAGCCAAAAGTAGATAGTAAAAATAGAATCTACGGCAAGAAATATCGTAAGGGTCGTGTCCCGTATATTTAAAAAATTATTTGCGACTGCTCCGATTACAAAATAAGCATTGTCAGCAAAAGAGCCTCCGATCTGCACCGCGGCATACTCTACTGCACCAAATCCGACATAATTTATCGAATGCAAAGCCATAGATAACTATAAAATCGCTATTAGCGCCGCCGCGATTAGCGCGGGGGAAGTTTTGATAAAAAGTTTGCTTGCGGAGAGTTCGGAAATTTGTCTAGCGGCAAGAAGCCTAAAGATCATCGACGCAAGAAACACAAGGCAAACAAAAAACACGGCGGTCAAAAATCCAGCCAGCCAGACGCGGCTGCAAAATTCGCACAAAGCCCAAATGGACATACAGCCGCCTATCAGTAAAATACTAGAAGCTATGCTGCGGAATTTTATCTCGGATAGGAGTTCTTGACGCATCTTTTGCGCTTTTGGATTTTTTCTTTAAATTTGATAGTTGGTTTTTTCAGCTAATCTGTTTAAAAAGGAGGGCTAAATTTAGCCCTCGATGTAGTTTTTGAGTTTTCTGCCGACTTTCGGGTGTTTTAGTTTTTTGATAGCAGAGCTTTCGATCTGGCGGACGCGCTCGCGAGTTACGTTTAGCTCCTTGCCGATCTCTTCTAGCGTGCGGTCGCTCTCGTCGTCGAGCAGGCCAAATCTCATCCTGATGACGGCTTTTTCGCGCTCGTTTAGCTGATCTAAGACCTCGTCTATCTGCTCTTTTAGGTCGTTTTTTAGGATGTGATCCATCGGGCTTAGCGAGCTTCTGTCCTCGACGAAATCCCCGAATTTGCCGTCCTCCTCGTTACCGATAGGAGCCTCTAGGCTGATAGGTTCTTTTGTGATTTTGATGACTTGCTTTACTTTGTCTACGCTTAGTCCGACTTCCTGCGCGATGACGCTCACATCAGGCTCTTTGCCCTCTTCTTGGAGGTATTTGCGGTTGATTTTGTTGATACGATTTATCGTTTCTATCATATGGATAGGGATGCGTATCGTGCGGGCCTGATCGGCGATGGCGCGGCTGATGGCTTGGCGTATCCACCACGTCGCATAGGTCGAAAATTTATACCCTTTTTTATACTCGAATTTATCAACCGCTTTCATTAGTCCGATGTTGCCTTCTTGAATAAGGTCTAAAAACGGCAAACCGCGGTTCGTGTAGCGCTTAGCTATGCTCACGACTAGGCGTAAATTTGACTTTGCCATCCTGGCTTTTGCTTCGTCGGATATCTTTTTGCCGCGTTTGATTTGCTCTAAAATTTCCTTTAAAAGTATCGGATCGAGGTTAAATCCGCTCTTGCTCGCTTCCTTGGTCGCAAACAGTTTTTTGATCTCCACGTAGGTCGAGACCATCGTGGCCTCGGGCACTCTAGCGATGATGTCGTCTTTGCTTAGCTTGATGATATCTTTTAGGATCGATTTGTGATTTTTCTTTAGTTCGTCGCTAAACATAGGCAGCTTATACTCAAGCCTTTTTAGCTCTTTATCAAAGTCGTCATCGCTTTTTAGCGCCGTTTCCATCGACTTTACGATCTCGGTTATGAGCTTGCTGGTAGGCCCTAAGTCCATCAGCTTATCTTTTAAAATTTTCTTTTTAAACGCAAGCGTTATCTTTGCTAAAAACTCATCCTCCGTCTCGACGTCGTTTTGTTTATTTGCCGTTTTTAACCACTCTTTTTTGGCTTTTTCGAGCGCTTTAAAGCTCTCTATCACCTTTTCGGCGCGCTTGTCGTCTTTTTTGTTATGTTTTTTAGGCTTAACCGCCTTCTCTTCGCTCTCGTTGTCGCCGTCCTCGATTTCTTCCTCTTCCTCTTCTTCGACCTCTTCGCTATCTTCTTCGCCTTCGTCGTCAAAGCTTCTAAAAAGCTCTTTTACGCGGCGTTCGCGGTTTATGAGAGGTTCTTTATAATCAAGGATAAAGTCGATGAGATAGGGCACCGAGCAAAATGCGTCGATGATGATGTCCTCGCCCAGCTCGATTTTTTTGCTGATTTCTACTTCTTCTTCTTTGGTTAGCAGCGCGATTTGTCCCATTTCGCGCAGATACATACGCACGGGGCTGTCCGAGCGCGACCACTCGAGCAGGTCCGTTTCGCTAGCGAGGTCAAATTCCTCTTCGAGATTGTCATCGGCTAGTTTGGCTAGCTCCTCGCGGCGCTTTTTGGCGTCCTCGATGTTTCGCATTTTTGCGATTTCAGCCGAGGTGATGAGCCGGATTTTATTTGCTTTAGCAAGAGATTCTATCTTTTTTGCCATCGCCGCAGTGGGCGTTTTGTCTAAAAATTTGACTAATTTTTCGTAAGTGATGTAGCCTTTGGCGTTTTCTTTAAAAAGCTCTTCTATGAGCGTCAATGCCTCTTTTTTTGCGGTACTCATTCGGGGTTCCTTCTTTTTGTAGAAAATGAGGATTATACCCAAATTTCTTTAAATATTAATAAAAATACGAATATTCGGGCGCTTTAAGGTTGGATAAATTTGCTGAAAAATTTATTAAATTTAAGTTGGAACGGAAGTTGCTAAAGTTGTCAGAAAAATGTGATAAATCGCGCCAAATTTGTAAAAATAAAACAATGAGGCGAAGGATTTTGAGATGATTTTTGGGGTTTTGAAGTTAAAATTTGACGAAGATAAGGCATGTAGCCTATCGAGTCAAATTTTAACGAAATCCACAAAAAGTACTCAAAAGACAAGCCGACTAATAAGGAAAAGTAAATGAACAACGGCTACTACCAAGCAACCGGCGCCATGGTGACGCAGTTTAACCGCCTAGACGTCATCGCAAACAATCTTGCCAACATAAACACTATCGGCTTTAAGCGCGACGACGTCGTGGTAGGGGATTTTGAGAGGATTTTCAAAGAGTATCGCGATGAGCTGCCGATAAAAAATCATACGAAAGACGCGGCGAAATTTCTAAACAGAACTATCGACAGGGTGCCGCAAATTTCGGAGCAATACGTGGATTTTAGTCAGGGCGGGCTTAAATTTTCAAACAACGACCTTGATTTTGCGATGAAGCGAGAGGATCTTTTTTTCCTAGTCGAGGTAAAGCCCGGCGACGTGCGCCTAACCAAAAACGGCTCGTTTAACCTCGACGAGGACGGATTTTTGGTAACTAAAGAAGGCTACAAGGTGCTGCCGAGCGATTATTTTTCGAATAATTTTCAAGGCATCCAGATCCCCGAAGGCGAGCGCTTCTCCGCCGATAAAAACGGCAATCTATACTCAAACGAGGAGCCGCTAGCCAGGCTTTATATCGCGCAGCCAAAAGAGATACGAAATCTAACCAAAGAGGGCGATAATCTCTATGTTTTACCGAATTTAAAGGAGCTTGAAGACGTGGGCGGCGAGATAGACGCGGTCGCGTGGAAATACACTCAAATCTCCAACGTAAATGCCGTGACCGAGATGGTCGGACTAATCGAGACGCAGCGCTTTGTCGAGATGTATCAAAAGGTGATGACGTCACATATGGATGATCTAAATCAGGAAGCCATAAGTAAGCTCGCTAGCACGAAAGTCTAAATTTAGCGTTATCTCTTTGACGTATTTGCGAGAGATTTAATTTTTACTCGCAGCGACAGGCTACATGCCTAGTCTCGTTCGTAAAAATTTGCACAGCTCGCAAATCCGTTCAAAGATATTTCCGCTAAGGTTTTTAAATTTCAATAAACACAAATCGCTATACATTAAAATCCCTGCCGCTAATATAAATTAAAAATACTTCCGCTAAAATATTTTCAAATTTTCCCAAATTTGCAAATTTGGAACGCCTTTTGCTAAATGCCCAATAAATGCGAGAAATCGCGTCAAATTTGTAAAATTTAGACGTTCGCCCGGCATAAAAAACGGGCGGCGACGGTTTTATGCAGAAGCGTCAAATTTAAGACTGCAAATTTGGAATATATTTTGCAATGGCAAAAGCGATGAGCCGCTCATTAGATACATAAAGATAAGCGGCAGTAGCTTGAGATGGAGACTAGGCGGATTTTTGCGAGGCGAGGGCGCGTATATGCAATACGTAACCGAAGCCGAGGAAAAACCCAACGAAGTATACACTCTAGCTACAACGCGCTAAGAAAGGAAAACACAAAAATGATGAGGTCTATTTATTCTGCCGCCACCGGCATGATCGCCCAACAAACCCAGATCGACGTCACGTCGCACAACATCGCAAACGTAAATACCATCGGCTATAAGAAAAACCGCGCCGAGTTCGCCGATCTGATGTATCAGGTCATGGAGTACGCGGGTACGGCGACCAGCGCCACGACGAAAAGCCCGACGGGTATCGAGGTGGGTCTAGGCGCGCGTCCGACGGCGATAACGAAGATATTTTCGCAAGGGTATTTTAAAGAAACTAGCAACAACCTCGATATGGTTATCGCCGGCAACGGCTTTTTTCAGGTGCAGCTTCCCGACGGCACGACGGCCTACACTAGAAACGGCGCTTTTAAGCTCAACAGCGAAGGCACGGTCGTAAATTCCGACGGCTACGTGCTCCAGCCGCAGATGACCATCCCCGCCGACGCCACGCAGATATCGGTAGGCACCGACGGCACCGTCTCGGTGCTCCAGCCCGGCAATACCGAGATGGCGCAGGTCGGCCGCATCGAGCTAGCCAACTTCATCAATCCCGCAGGCCTGCACTCTATGGGCGACAACCTCTACCTGCCGACGGGTTCTAGCGGCGAGGTCGTAGTCGGCACGGCTGGTCTTGACGGTCTAGGCACGATCAGGCAGGGGTTTGTCGAGATGAGTAACGTCCAGCTGGTAGAGGAGATGACCGACCTCATCACGGGTCAGCGCGCATACGAAGCAAACTCAAAGGCGATCACGACGAGCGATGATATGCTCTCGATCGTAAATAGTCTAAAGAGATAACCTAAAATAGGCTAAATTTGCCGCCTGGTTTGGGATTTGTTTTGCAAATTTGACGAACCGGGCGGCTTTTTAAATTTACGTAATTAAAACAGCCGAATTTGAGCTAAATTTTGGCCGTTTTCGTAATGACCCTTGTTTGTTCGGGATTTTGTAGTTATCGCAACTCAGTGTTATCGCAGCCCGGTTGAAAGCCCATATCGCAAGCTTTAGAGTATAGTTTGATAGCTTTTTTACAGTCCTGTTTTACGCCTCGACCGTTAGTGTATAAAACCCCGAGTGTATAGCAACCTATTGGACTTCCCATATCGCAAGCTTTTAAAAACAGCTCGCTAGCTTTTTTGTAGTCTTGTATTACGCCTTGACCTTTTTCGTATGAAACTCCGAGATTATGGCAACCATTTGCATATCCCATCTCGCAAGCTTTAGAGTATAGCTCGCTGGCTTTTTTACTGTCCTGTTTTACGCCTTGACCTTCGGTATATGAAACCCCAAGATTATGGCAGCCCATCTCATCTCCCATATCGCAAGCTTTAGAGTATAACTCGCTGGCTTTTTTACTGTCCTGTTTTACGCCTCGACCGTTAGTGTATGAAACTCCGAGATTATAGCAACCATTTGCATTTCCCATCTCGCAAGCTTTTAAAAACAGCTCGCTAGCTTTTTTGTAGTCTTGTATTACGCTTCGACCGTTATTATATGAAATTCCAAGATTATAGCAACCGTTTGCATTTCCCATCTCGCAAGCTTTAGAGTATAGCTCGCTAGCTTTTTTATGGTCTTGTTTTACGCCTTGACCTTTTCCGTATAAAACCCCGAGATTATAGCAACCATCTGCATATTCCATATCGCAAGCCTTGCCGAAATATTTTTCGGCTGCTTTTTTATCTTGGCTTACGCCTTGACCGCTATTATATAAAACACCGAGATTATAGCAACCATCTGCATATTCCATCTCGCAAGCTTTAGAGTATAGTTCGCCGGCTTTTTTGTAGTCTTGTCTTACGCCTTTACCTTCAGCGTATAAAATCCCGAGCGTATAGCAACCGTCCGCATATTCCATATCGCAAGCTTTTAAAAACAGCTCGCTAGCTTTTTTATAGTCCTGTTTTACGTCTCGACCTTCAGCGTATAAAACCCCGAGTGTATAACAACCTATTGCATTTCCTATCTCGCAAGCCTTGCCGAAATATTTTTCGGCTGCTTTTTTATCTTGGCTTACGCCTTGACCGCTATTATATAAAATCCCGAGATTATAGCAACCATTTGCATTTCCCATCTCGCAAGCTTTAGAGTATAGTTCGCCGGCTTTTTTGTAGTTCTGTTTTACGCCTCTACCTTCAGCGTATAAAATCCCGAGTGTATAGCAGCCTATTGCATTTCCCATATCGCAAGCTTTAGAGTATAGCTCTCTATCTTTTTTGTAGTCCTGTCCTATGCCTTGACCGTTATCGTATAAAAATCCAATATAATCGCAACTGATCGTATTACCGCCGTCGCAAGCTTTTTGCAATACCCTTATATCCTCGACCGCTCCAAACAAAATCGCCGCGCAGGCTATGGTCATAACTACTTTTTTCATAAATTTAATCCTATAAAAAATTTATCGCTATTTTATAAAATTCGTCATTAAAACAAAAGTAATTTTGTGACAAACGGTAGCGAAATCGAAGCGAGCTAAATTTGTGCGCCGCCAAATTCGCTCAAATTTACCGCCCAAACGCCATAAAGCCATGCAAGCTTGCCGTGCCGCTTTGGCTCAAATTTACCGATGAAAAGCCGAACAAAATGCTTTGCTAAATTTGCGCATTCGCTTCACGGTCGTCTATCGCAGGCCTTGAGGTCTCCTAGCTCGCAGGCTTTGTCTAGATATTTCATCGCCGTTTTTATGTCTTGCCCTACGCCAAGGCCGCCCTCGTGGAGCTCGGCCAGATCGTAGCAGCCGTTGCCGCTATCTATCTCGCAAGTCTTAGTAAAAATCTCCGCAGCCTTTTCGTAGCTTTGCGCCACGCCGCGGCCGTCTCTATAAAAAGCCCCGAGAAATGCGCAGCCAATGGGGCTTTTAAGCTCGCATGTTTTGTCGTAGAGCTTCGCGGCTTTTGCGTAGTCGCGCGCGCCGACTAGGATCTTGATCTCGCTCTCGGCGAGATATGGCACGCTCTCGCACGCGTCCGCCTTCATAAAACAAGATGCTGCCTTTGGGTAGCTCGACGTATTTTGACGCGGCTTTCATCTGCTCGATGCGCGCGGCGTCCAGCTAGCTAAATATATCAAATTTCTGCATTTTTGGTTCTTTGGGGCGGTTATACGAAAATTTGGCTTTGTGCTACATATATGGTTTATTTGCGGCAAGGTCTAGCTTATAATACGCCCGAGTTTTATAAAAGAAAATCAAATTTAAAGGAAAAACAATGATAAAAGCTTATTTACAGATTGCTCTTTACGTCAAAAACACAGGCACAGGCGTTTTACGCCAAATACAAAGAGTCGTTTTTAAAGACTGTCGCGGGCGCAAAATCAAAAGAACTTTTGGTGCGCGATGAGGACGTGCAGGCGCTTCACGGCTTTGACAGCGTAGGGCTCGCAAACGCGTATCTAAAAACCGAATTTTTTGAAAAAGACGTCGTGCGCGAGCTTGGCCCGCTGCTTGAGAAGGCTTCTCAGATCAGGATCTACGCGGTGGCTTAAATTTGATTTAGCTCGCGTCGGCGCTGGGTTGGTGCGGGCTAAATTTGGCTCTAAAGGCGGCGCAAAATTTCTTAAATTTAGCCGTCTCCTTTTGCGTTTTTGTCCTACCGACTCGCGGCTAAAAATTTCCCCGCCTTTATCCAAATTTTTTAAAATTTTAGTTATCATAGGGCTTTTATTAAGGAAAATTTTTGTCATTCAGTTACGTTTTTAAGCTTAGCGTTCCGATATTTATGGGTTATTTTCCCCTCGGCGTCGCCTTTGGGATCTTAGCTAAAAGTATGGGCGTTAGCGCATTTATCGCCATAGCGCTTAGCACGCTAGCATACGGCGGCGCGGCGCAGTTTATGATGCTATCGCTTTTTAGTGCGGGCACGGGACTTTTTGAAGTTTTTATCGTGAGCTACCTCGTAAATTTACGTCATACTTTTTACGAGCTGGCGCTTTTAAAAGAGTATAAAGACCTCAAATTTCGCCTTTTTAATATCGCGACTCTCACGGACGAAACTTTTGCGATATTTAAGGCGCTTAAGACCTTGGACGCGGCGGAGCGCAGCTATGTTTTTACGCGGCTAAATTTGCTCTCGTGGCTCTACTGGGCGGCGGGAACGGCGGTCGGATGCCTAGCCGGCGGACTGATAAAAGTCGATACGAGCGGGCTTGAGTTTAGCTTAACCGCGCTTTTTATCGTGATCGTGATGGAGATGTTTAAAAACGATAAAAACTATAAGGTGCTGGGCGCGGCGTGCTTTTTCGGGGTCGCCGGCGTAGCGCTCATACCTGCAAAAGCGATGCTGGTAGGCTCGATGGCGCTTTGCTTTATTTTTATTTTAGTTTTTAAGGATAAGATTTGATAAGCGTAAATTCTAGCGAGTGGGCGATATTCGCCGCCGTGTTGCTAAGCGCGTTTGCAACCTTTTTGACGCGCGCCGCGCCGTTTTACGTTATAAAAAACTATAAGCCTAGTCCGTGGCTTAGTGCCGTGGAGCGACATATGGGACTGATGATAATGGTCGTCTTGGTCTGCTACGGCCTAAAAGAGGTCAAATTTGACGTTTATCCATACGGACTAAATGAAGCGGCGGCGGTGCTAAGCGCGTTTTTTATTCATCTGAAATTTAAAAACACCTTGCTTAGCATTGTGATTTCGACTGCGATATATATGGCTCTTGTTAGAGCTATTTAAGTTAAAATAAAAGTTAAGAATTAATAATAAATTTAAGAAACAAACGCTACAATCCTCGCAACATTTCAACACAAGGAGCAAACATGCGTTTTGTAGTAAAGGCGGTGCTTTTTATGCTTTTAGGGGCGACTTTGGCTTTTGCAAAGCCGACGATTTACATTTTGGCCACGGGCGGCACGATAGCCGGTAGCGGCTCGGGAGCTCTTGATACGAGCTATACGTCCGGAACCGTTACGGTCGATAAACTGATCGCCGCGGTGCCGGAAATCAACAAGATAGCGACCATCAAAGGCGAGCAGATCTCAAACATCGGCTCTCAAGAGATGAACAATGAAGTTTGGTTTAAGCTCGCAAACAGGGTAAATGAGCTACTAACTAGCGGCAAGGCCGACGGCATCGTTATCACGCACGGAACGGATACGATGGAGGAGACGGCGTATTTTCTAAATTTAGTCGTCAAAAGCGACAAGCCTATCGTTATGGTGGGCGCGATGAGAAACAGCGGTTCGCTAAGCGCGGACGGCCCTCTAAATATCTATAACGCCGTAAACGTCGCGATGTGCAAGAAAGCCGTAGGCAAGGGCGTGATGGTCGTGATGAACGACGAGATCCACGCGGCTAGAGAGGTGACTAAAACCAACACTACCGCGGTCGATACCTTTAAATCTCCAAACAGCGGCAAGATCGGCACCGTGTTTTACGGCAACGTCAAATTTTATATGAATCCGGTTCGCAAACACACCGTAAATTCGGCATTTGACATCACAAAGATCAAAGAGCTTCCAAGAGTCGATATCATCTACAGCCACTCAAACGACAACCCGGACTTTGTAAATTTAGCCGTCAAAAACGGAGCTAAAGGCATCATAAACGCCGGCATGGGTAACGGAAATCCATTCCCAAGCGCGCTTGAGGCTTTAGGCGAAGCGGTTAAAGGCGGCGTAGTAGTCGTGCGCGACTCCCGCGTAGGTAGCGGCGAGACCACGCTAAACGGCGAGGTGGACGACGGCAAATACGGCTTTTTAGCTAGCGACAACCTAAACGCGCAAAAAGCCAGAGTGCTTTTGATGCTTGCGCTTACGCAGACTACGGATAAGGCTAAGATCCAGGAGCTTTTCCTAACTCACTAAGCGCGCGGCGTCTCGCATTGCTATGCATCGTTGAATTTTACTTCGCTTCACTGCGACGGGCGATAAGCCCGCCTCATTCGCGAAGCAAAATTCGCCTCGCCTAGCTTTGCGATATTTGCGCTTTATTTTTGTGCGGTATCTCGCGAGCGCTTTTGAGAGAGCTAGTAAAATTTTGGCTCGATGAACTATGTGTTCTATCTGCGCCAAAATTTTACGTCGCAACTCTCTTCGCTTTGGCGTTACGAGCAGGGCGAAGTAAAAAATCATCTCGCGATATTTGCACTTATTTAATATTACGGCGGATTTGCTAAATTTATGGTCCGCCGTCTCTTTTATAAATTTTCTTTTTTGACTGCCTTTACGGCGACGAATTTATTTCAAATTTGAGCTCAAATTTAAGATATTTTATACCAAGCCTCGCTAAAATTCGCCTAGTTTGCATTACGAAAACCAGCGAAGCGACCCGAAGGGAGGTTTCTGTAAAGGGCGGTGCGGGTGGGGTTTGCCGGCGCAACTGCAAGCATACCTCATTTATGCGCTAACCGATTTGCCGCTTAAGCAAAACCGCATCATCGAGCGAGCTACGAAATCCTACTAACCGCCTAAAAAAGCGATCGCCCCTGACGGCCGCGCGGCAAAAAGCGCCTCATCCTCGCAAATCAGCCCTATAACGGCACGGACAACGCGTATAACGTATCGCGGCTAACCGAGACGCTAAAAAACGGAGGCGAAGAGGTTGGGTATTTTTGATGAACGACGCGGCGGATCCTCACGCAAAATAGCACGCAAAAGCCCGAAAACTACGGCTTTGATCTTGCGGCGAAACCAAAAGAGCTACACGCAAACGGCGTAGAGCTAGAAGTCCGTAGCAGCCGTCAAACTCGTCAAGCTTCACGGCGTCTTGTAAAAATTTACCGAGTGTTAAAATTTGCGTCAGCTACGAGGCTAGATGCGGTCTGCACGTTGGAAAGCCGTATTTTGATAGCAAGATAGGCGGCATAGATATCCTTGCTAGCTGGGTCGCGGAGTGTGATCAGGTGATGACGTTTTAGCTCGCATCTTGCGGCAAATTTGCCTTAAATTTGAGACTTTGTTTGATTTTAATTTAAGGAGCGAAAAATAGGAATGAGTGCGCACTACTACGCCTATGCGCAAGATGTTATCGAGGCGATCAAAAACAGCGGCGACGGTGAGGCGCTGGACGAATACGACCTGGATAAAATGTGGGACGCGATGCATAAAACGCTAACTGGCAAAAATGTGTTCGAGGTGATGAGCGCAGGAGAGATTTTCACGACGCCAAATCCGCTTAGCTGGGCGATATTTGGACTCGACACGGTGGGCGAGGACGGGAGCGAGGCGGTATCTTACGCGGGTGTGGACGACGTAAAAGCCGTAGCTAAAGCGATGCAGAGTACCGATATCGACACGCTTTTAGCAAGCGTAAATTTTACGGGCTTCGGCGAGGTGGGCACTTACCCCGAGATATGGGGTATGAGAGCGAATTTGAAGACATCAAAGCGGAGCTAAAAGAGCATTTTAACGGGCTTTTGGGTTTTTATCAAAATGCCGCCGACAAGGGGCTTGGCGCGCTGATAGTGATAGCGTAAATTTTGGATCTTGCATCCAAAAAGCCGAATTTGAGTAGAAACGCTTTGCTAAAAGGCGGCCGAAGTGATTACGGAGCGGGTTTTGCGGGGTAAATTTGAACCGATGCTCAGAAGATTAATTTTGCCGAATTTCAAATTTGCGCGATAAAGACAAGCGCAAGGCGGCTTTATGCGACGTAAATTTGCATGCAAGCGAGCCAAAACTCAAATTTGGCCAATCGCAAGTTCCGATATAAAAAATCAAATGCGAGGCGGTTTTGCCCGGCTCAAATTTTCTCATCATTGCCTCAAAAGCCAAATATAACCGAAATTAAAATCCCCTGACCGCAAAAACACAAACCAAAACCGAAATAGCCGCCAAAAATAAAATTTACGTCAAATTTATCCGAATTTTCGCCTGCCGTTTTTTATCTTAAATTTATCAAATTTGATTTACTATTTCCTCAAAATTTAAGGCCCTTTATGAACTATCCGCTTTTTTTCGCGACGCTGCTTCCTATCAGCCTGATGCCCGGCATCAACATGACCTACGCGATGAGTATCGGAATGAGCCTAGGCTACGTGCGCGCGCTGCCGATGATGTCGGGACAGCTCGCGTCTCTAGCCTTCGTGGCGATCTGCTGTATGCTCGGAGTGGGCGCTGTTTTGGCGCATTACGGCTTTGCGTTTAAGGTTCTAAACGTCATCGCGGGGCTTTATCTGCTATATCTGGGCGCTATGCTGTTTTTTAGCAAGGGGCAGCTTAGCATCACGAAGGTCTCGCGGCTGCCGAGCAAAAAGCAGATGTTTTTAAACGGAGCTATGGTCTGCGTATCAAATCCCAAGGCGTGGATTTTTCTCTCCGCTTTGCTGCCGACTTTTTTGGACGCGAGCGATCCTTTTAGCCTGCCGCGTATGCTCTCTATCACGGTTACGCTCGTTTTTATCGAGTTTTGCTCGCTTAGCCTCTATGCTCTGGGCGGCGCGATACTAAAGAAATTTTTGCAAACTCACCTGCGCCTTTTGGAGATTTTTACGGCCGTTATCATCTGCGGTATCGGCGTTTTGATGATGTTTAGATAAATTTGCGCAAGCAATTTGGCTCAAATTTTTGATAAATTTAACCAAACTTATCGCCTTGTTCGTCAAATTTTAGTCGTTTAAAATAATCTGTCCGAGGCCGACTCGAGGGAGGTTTCTCTCCGTTTTGCCTGTCGGTACCTGCTAAAAGCGACGTAAAATACAAAACAAGAGCGGGTCGCTCGGAGGCTAGTCGCGTTTAATCTCCTGTAAAAAGGTGTTAGACTCGTCTTTTCCGGTTTAAATTTCTAAACTTCAAAGCTAAATCGACGGCAAATTTGTCCTTTTTTTGCAAATGCGGCGATGTCTCGTCCGTTTTTAAAGCAAATTTAATCAAAATCACGCGTAAAATGCTAAATTTACGAGCGTCCTCGCCGTCGCGAAATCAGCCTTTTAGCGCTCAAATTTGCGTCGCTAAAATGCGTTTTGCTAAATTTCTCGCCTTAGCGCACTTATTTTTATGCCAAATTTTAAATTTGACCAGCGAGCCGAACCGTTTAAATTTAACCTCAAATTTACCCGCACCGACCGCTACCTATCGCGCTTTGATTGTTTATTTAGCTTCTTTTGGATAAAATCGCCCAAATTTAATCTTAAGGCGAATTATGAAACAAGCAAAAGTCTGGAAATTCGGCGACAATATCGACACCGACATCATCATAGCCGCGCGCTATCTAAACACCTCGGACGAAAAAATCTTGGCCACTCATATTATGGAGGACGCCGATCCCGAGTTTAGCAAAAAAATCTCCGTCGGCGACGTCATCGTAGCGGGCGAAAATTTCGGCTGCGGCAGCTCGCGCGAGCACGCTCCTTTGGCGCTTAAAGCTGCAGGCATAGGCGCGGTGATAGCTAAGAGTTTTGCTAGGATTTTTTATAGAAACAGCTTTAACACGGGACTTTTGATATTAGAAATCAAAGAAACGGACGAGATAAACGCCGGCGACGAGCTAAAAATCAACGTGGATAACGGCGCGGTCGTAAATTTAACGAGCGGCAAAGAGTATGAATTTAGCCCTATACCGCCGTTTATGCAAGAGCTTTTAAAAAGCGGCGGCCTCATAGAGTACGCCAAAACAAGGATATAAAATGGCTAAAATTTATAACATAGCGGTAATAAAGGGCGACGGCATCGGTCCTGAGATAGTGGACGAGGCGATAAAGGCGCTGGATGCGGCTAGCGCGGAGTTCGGTTTTGAGCTTAGCTATAACTTTTACCTGATGGGCGGCGCAGCGATCGACGTGTTCGGCGAGCCTTTGCCTAACGAGACGCTAAGCGGCGCGATAAACTCGGACGCGGTGCTTTTCGGAGCTATAGGCGGGCCTAAATGGGACGGCTTGCCGCGTCATCTGCGCCCTGAAAGCGGGCTTTTGAAGCTGCGAAAAGAGCTTGGCGCGTATGCGAATTTGCGCCCCGCGATGATATTTGACGAGCTGGTGGATGCTAGCACGCTAAAGCCATCCGTCCTTCAGGGCGTCGATTTTATCGTGGTTCGCGAACTAACGGGCGGGATATACTTCGGTCAGCCGCGCGAGAAAAAAGAAAATAGCGCCTACAATACGATGACCTACACGAGCGAGGAGATCGAGCGCATCGCAAAGGTCGGATTTGAAACCGCGATGAAGCGCAAAAAACGCGTCTGCATGGTCGATAAGGCAAACGTGCTAGAGACCAGTCAGCTGTGGCGAGAGGTCACGAGCGAGGTCGCAAAGAGCTATCCGGAGGTAAATTTGGAGTTTATGTACGTCGATAACGCGGCGATGCAGCTGGTGCGCGCGCCTAGTAAATTCGACGTGATTTTGACGGAAAATCTCTTCGGCGATATCCTAAGCGACGAGGCTAGCATGGTGTGCGGCTCAATCGGACTACTGCCAAGCGCCAGCATCGGCGGTAAGGTAGGCATCTACGAGCCTATCCACGGCAGCGCGCCCGATATCGCGGGGCAGGGCATCGCAAACCCGGTCGCTACGATACTAAGCGCTGCGATGATGCTTAGGTATTCATTCGGCGAAAACGAGGCTGCAAAAGCGATCGAAAACGCCGTAAAAGCGGCTCTTGCGCAAGGATATAGGACGAAGGATATAGCGGAATTCGGCGCTAAAGAAATTTGCTCTACGAGCGAAATGGGCGGCATCATCGCCTCGCTAATAAAAAAATGAAAAATACAATAACGGAAGCCCTAATCTACGAGGCTCAAGGGCTAAAAGACGACGCGCTGGTAGTTTATAAAAACATCCTAAAGCGCGAGCCGACAAACGCCGCCGCGATCGCCGCGATAAGGCGTCTAAGCGGCCTTAGCAGAAAAAAAACGGGCGTAAACGAGCAGATGCGAGACTTTTTCATCAAGATGAAAACCGACGAAGAAATAACCGAATTTAAAAGGTGGCTGATAAAACTATGAAACTGGAAGAAATAGCGAAAATGGCGATAGACGAGGTGGCGATGGAGCTAAAGCAAATGAGCGCCGCGCAGGAAAACTTAGACGCTCGCGAGGCTGAAAGCGGGTCAAATTTGGGGAGCGTTCCCGCATCAAGCGGTGACGTAAATTTGACCAATGCCGCTGGGCTTGCAAATTTAGTCGGCGAGATAAGCGTAGCGGACGAGGCTAGCGAGTTTGAGGAGACTTTAGATAGCGCGGTAAGCTCGCAAAAAACCTCGGCAGAATTTGACGGCGTCCAGGAGGCCGCCTTGACCGCTGCACCGCAAAAAGCCTTTGAGGTCGAGGTTGCAAATTTTACGGGCGAGGAGATATTTCTAAAAAACCTAAAAGAGCGCATTTTGGTGCTTTTTGAGGGGCTAAACGCGACGAGCGAGGAAAACCTAAAAGACAGGCTCTCGCTCACGCTTAAATTTTTAGAATTCGTGCTGGCAAATGTCGAAAATCGGCTCGAAAATCTGCAAAAATAAAAATCTAAAATGGCTGCGAGATTTTCTCGCGCCGCACACCAAGCGCGCGTATATCGTCGGCGGTTGCGTTCGCGACGCGATGCTCGGTAAAAAAACCTCCGACTTTGACGTTGAAATTTACGGCATCGATCCGGCTAAATTTGACGCGCTGATGGCGCAAATCGGCGCTTGCGGCGTGGGCAAAAACTACTTCGTTTATAAATTTAAAAACTTCGACCTTTCTTTACCGCGAACCGAAAACAAAACTGGCGAGGGACACAAAGCGTTTGAAGTCGCATACGCCGATGACGAACGCGCGGCGTCTTTGCGCCGAGACTTTACCGTAAACGCGATGATGATAAATATCTTTGACGGCTCGTTTTTGGACTTTTACGGCGGAGAGCGCGACCTAAAACGCGGCATCTTGCTCCATATCGACGACGAGAAATTCGCCGAAGATAGCCTACGCGTACTGCGGGCGGTGCAGTTTAGCGCTCGGCTAAATTTCCGTATCGCGCGTGATAGTTTGCGGCTAATGAAACGCCTAAGCATCAGCGATCTTAGCCGTGAGCGCGTAAACGGCGAGCTGATGAAGCTTTTTGGCGCTAAATTTCAAGAGGTCGGCTTTTTATATCTTTATAAACTGGGTCTTTTGGGTAAAATTTTCGGGCTAAATTTGAGCAGCGCCGAGGCGAAAAAATTTGCTGCAAAGCTAAAAAGCGCGGTCAAATTTCTACCCAAACAAAACGGCAAAAAAGACGAGCGCGAGTTTTTATATCTTTTAAACGGCTATTTCGGAGTTAAAAATTTTTACGATTTAGGACTACCAAAAAGCTTTGAAGCCTGCGTCAAAGAGCCGTTTTTTGAAAGTCATCCGAGCGATAAAGACTTGCTAAAAATCGCCCTTGATAAACCGTTAAAAAACTGGCTCGGGCTAAACTCGCCTAGTCTCATAAAAAGAGCTAAAAATTTAGGCGTTTATGAAGCTAAATTTGAGCCTGCTATCGACACGGCCGAGATTTTAAAGCAAGGCTTTAAAGGCGCTGCGATCGGCGCTGAGATAAGGCGCAGGCAGGATTTGGCGATCAAGGAGCGTTTGGCTAAGCCGAGCGTCTAAATTTGGCGCCTTTTTACGGCTTCTAGCGTCAAAATCATCGCACCTAAAATATGCAAAAGCGGCTAAAAAGTCCGAGTTTGCGCCGTTATAAGCTTATTTAAATGTAAAAATGAGCACGGCAGCGGGCGCGATAAATAATAAAAACACTCGATAAAACCCAAAATAAAGAAAAACAGCAAAAGAGACGAGAGATAAAATGTCGTCGAATTTGTGCTTTAAAAATAGCAAAATCCAATACAATATAAATGCGGCAACAGTCGGAGCGATAAATGTTAATAGTTTTTTGTCATTGAGCGTCGGCGGGAGTATCCGTAAAAATCGCAAAAAGAAACAAAAATCATACAAAAATCATCACGCCGTCCACGAGATAACCCGTGGAGCAAACCCGCAAAAATATGATCGTAGTATCTTGGCGCAAATTTTCCTTTGTCAAGGTATGCGGATTTGGCGGATTTGGTTTAAATTTATCATTTTAAAAGACCAACTTAGCTAAAATCAGGGCTTATTTTAAAGAGGCGAAAGTGGAAAAAATCTCAAATATAAATTTTCAAAATAAAAAAGAGCCGTCGCGATACGTTTGCGGCGATATTTTTAAATACTACTTAAAAAATATTTTTTTAAATTTTACAAGCCTTGCAAAAAGCTTAAATTTACGCGGCCCTGCAAGCGCTTTTGCGTCTTTTAAAATGCGGGCTAAGGCGGCTTTTTAAATGTTTAATATCGTCCTCGTTCATCCTCAAATTCCCCAAAACACGGGCTCGATCGGACGTATGTGCGTAAATGCAAACCTTAAGCTTCATATAATCAAACCGACCGTTTTTGACATCAGCGAAAAGGCCGTTAGGCGTGCGGGACTTGATTACTGGGCGCGGCTAAATCCCGTGATTTGGGAGAGTTTGGATGAGTTTTTACACGCAAACGCCCAGTTCGAGGATAGGTTTTTTTACGCGACGACGAAGGCGCATAAATTTTACTTTGAAGCGGAGTTTAAAAAAGGCGATTTTCTGTTTTTCGGCGGCGAAAGCACGGGTCTGCCTATGGAGCTAATGGAGCGAAATTTCGCAAACGCGATCAAAATCCCGATGGGCGAGCACGGCAGAAGCTTAAATTTAGCCACGAGCGCGGGCATCATCGCCTATGAGGCCATCAGGCAAAATTTCGCCCAGTCAGGCCTTGGAAGCGCGCTATGAAATTTACTGCAAATAGGCTCTTTGCGCTCATTTTTGCGGCCCTGTTTTTCGTCGTTTTTGCGGCGGGCGCCGAGCTAAAGATCGCCACGTTTAACGCGCAAAATTTATTTGACGCGAAAAACGACGGCAGCGAGTATAAAGATTTCGTCGTCGGTAAATCGGAGTGGAGTGAGAAAAAGGCAAGCGCCAAATTTAAAACCGTAAGCGCAAAGATAAAAGAGCTAAACGCCGATATCATCGCGCTTCAAGAGATCGAAAACGAGCAAATTTTAAAAGAGCTGATGAGGGAGGCGAGCTATAAATATTTTGCCTTTTCAAATAGTAAAAACGGCCCCGTAGGACTAGCGGTGTTATCTCGCGTAAAGCCTGAAAAAACGCGGATCTTTAGCGTGCCAAACGTAAAAACCAGAGACATTTTAAGGCTTGATTTTGAGGTTAATGGGCAAAAATTTAGCCTTTTAAATTTACATTTTCCCGCTAGAAAAAATCCGTTAAAGCAGAGAAAAACGGCTTTTATCACGCTAAAATCAGCATTAACGGATACTGAAAAGGTCGTGGTTTTGGGCGATTTTAACGCTCCTTACGGAGATAAAGAGCTGCTTGGCGATCTTGCGGCTAGTAAAAATTTAGCCAATCTTTGGGTGTTTTTGCCAAAGCACGAGCGCTACTCGCATACTAGTAATAACGCGCTTGATCACGTCCTGCTCTCAAAAGACGCGCTTAGCCAAAACTACGTTTTAAACAGCTTTAAGGTTGAGCTAGACGGGGCGCAAATTTCGGATCATTTTGCACTAGTTTTTAGGCTAAATTTTGATAAAAACGCTAAAAATACGCTGCAAAATATCGCCGAGGCGCGGGTTAGCGAGCTATCAAAAAAGTCAAATTTACCCGTTTTGCTAAAACGCGCTACGGTCGTGCAAAAGGACAAAAAAGGCTTTACGCTAGCGCAAGATAAGCGCGGTATCTACGTTTATGGGCCAAAAAACGACGCAAAGCCCGGCTGGGTCATGGACGTAGCGGTAAACCGCCTAGACGAGTTTAAGGGAAATCTTGAGATTAGCTCGCATTACGCGGTGAAAATTTACGAGGAAACGCAAGATCCGCGTGAGCAGATGCTGGAGGCTAAAAACCTAAAGCAAGCGCGCCCGGGCGACGTGTTTAGCCGTATCGGCGGCGAAGTGCGAAACGGCAGACTCTATACGCCTTACGGAGATATTAAAATTTACGGCGCAAAGGGCAAACCGCGCAACGAAAAAGAGGCGATTTTCACCTCCGTTCGCGTCGTGAGCTATAAAAACGAACCTCAAATTTGGATAGAAAATGAAGATAATTGACGCGGTGATGCTTGGCGCATTCGTGCTTTTTACGATATTTTTGATGCGCGGATTCGTCACGCAGACGCTTGAGAGAAACAAAAGAAGACAAAATTTAAAAAAGGATAAAAAATGAGCGAAACAAAAGAACTGATCGTGGAGATCGGCGTCGAGGAGCTGCCGGCGATCCCGTTTTTAAAAGAGTGCGGCAACGTCGCGGCAAAATGGCGCGAGACGCTAGCGCAAAACAGCCTGGACAGCGAGTGCGAGTTTTACTACACGCCGCGCAGGATTGCGTTTTGTCACCCGAAATTTGCAGTGCGCCAGGAGGACGGTTTTAGCGAGTTTATCGGCGCGCCAAGGCAAGTCGCGCAAAAAGACGGCGCATGGACGCCTGCCGCGCTAAGCTTTGCTAAAAAATGCGGCATCGATGAGTCTGAGCTAAAATTTGAAACCGTCGGCGGCAAAGAGGTGCTCTACTATAAAAAGCCGGTCGCGGGCAAACCAAGCGCGGAGCTTCTGGGAGATATGATAGAGAAGTTTTTGCTGAGCTTAAATTTCGGCAAATCAATGCGCTGGGGCGAGGGTAAATTTGAGTTTATCCGCCCGGTACGCTCGTTTTTGTGCTTGCTCGGAGACGAGGTTGTTAAATTTAATAAATTTGACGTGGAAAGCGGCGACAGTATTTTTATGTACAGAAGCGTTGGCTACGATAAATTTACCGTCAAGAATGCGAAAGATTATTTCGCCGCGATGCCTAAAATCGGCATAATCCTCGATCAAAACGCGCGCCGAGAGAAAATTTTGAGCGAGTTTAAACAGATCGAAGCTAAAAACGGCGTAACGGTCGAGGTGGACGAGGCGCTGCTAGACGAGGTCGTAGCGATCACCGAGCATCCGACCGCGCTGCTTGGCGGCTTTGAGCGGGAGTTTCTGGAAGTGCCTAGCGAGGTCATCATCACCTCGATGAAGGAAAATCAGAGGTATTTTCCCGTTTTTGAGAGCGGCAAGCTCGCTAATCGCTTCGTAGTCGTTAGCAACGCTATCTCGCCCGAGCCTGCGCTCATCGTAAAGGGCAACGAAAAAGTCCTGCGCGCAAGACTTAGCGACGCGATGTTTTTCTGGCGCAGCGACCTGGCGCATGAGTTCGGCCCAGAAAAGCTAAAAAATATCACCTATCTAAAGGAGCTAGGCAGTACATACGATAAAAGCGCGCGCGAGCTAGGCGTCGCAAAACGGCTGGCAAAAATCTGCGCCGATAGGCTAAAAGCGTGCGCGGGAGAGGACTACGAGGCGCTGCTGGAGCGCTCCGTGATGCTTAGTAAGGCCGATCTAACCACGCAGATGGTGTATGAATTTACCGAGCTTCAGGGTGTGATGGGCGGCTACTACGCGGCGGCTAAGGGCGAAAACGAAAACGTCGTAACCGCGATCAAGGAGCAGTATCTGCCAAGCGGCGAGGCCAGCGCGCTACCTAGCACTATCTTTAGCTCCGTCGTCGCGCTCGCGATCAAACTTGAGACGCTAATCGGGCTCTTTAGCGCGGGCAAGATCCCAAGCGGAAACAAAGATCCGTATGCGCTGCGCCGCGCGGCTAACGGCGTCATCAAGATCATCCAAAACGAAAATTTAAACTTTGACATCGCGGCGTTTTTGCGCGAGACGGCGGAGGGATATGCTAAATTTGACGTCGAGGCGCTGATAGGATTTATATTTGATAGGCTTTACACATTCTTTGACGTAAACCCGTCCGTCGTAAAGGCCTGCCTAGCTAGTAAAAAGGGAGACGTACTTGCGCAGTGCGAGGCGATCGAGGCCCTAGGCGCGATCTGTGCGGCAGAGGACTTTAGGCAAAATTTCAGCACGTTTAAGCGTCTGGCAAACATCATCAAGGACGAAAATTTCGGCGTGGTAGATGAGGCGAAATTTGAGAACGAGAGCGAGAAAAAGCTAAACGATGCGTTTAAGGCTGCAGTAAAAGCAGGCGGCTCATACAGCGAACGCCTAAAAAATCTTTTCGGTCTAAAAGCTGCGATAGACGAGTTTTTCGACAACGTAATGATAAACGCCGAGGACGAGCTCGTGCGTAAAAACCGCCTTGCGCTCGTGGGGCAAATTTACGCGGAATTCCTCAAAATCGCCGATATAAAAGAGATAAGCTTGTGAAGCGACTCTATGTCTTTGCGGGCGTGAACGGCGCGGGCAAATCGACCTTTTACGTGAGGCAGCTAGAGGACGATAAAATTTATGGGCCGAGGATAAACTCCGACGAATTAGTGCGGGAATTCGGCGATTGGCGCAATGCAAAAGACCAGCAGCGTGCAGCAAGGCTGGCTCTGCGCCTTCGCAAAAACTACCTTGAAAACGGCGTCAGCTTTAATATCGAAACGACGTTGAGCGGGCATTCTATCGTAAATTTTATCAAAGACGCCAAGGCGCGCGGCTACTTCATCGCGCTATTTTACGTAGGTCTAGATAGCGTGGAGCTCTCAAAGCGCAGAGTCGCGATACGTGCGGCTAAAAACGGGCACTCTATCGACGAGGCCGTGTTGGAGCGCAGATATGACGCTAGCTTTGTAAATTTAGCGCGGCTCATCGGCGTTTGCGACGAGATATATTTTTACGACAACAGCGCGCCGATCGAAAACGAAGATGAACAGAAATTTTCAAATTTGGCTCTAGTCGCTAAAAAGCAAGACAGCTGCGTAACGAGGATAAGCAAAGAAAGATACGAGTGGTTTGAGCGGGTGATGCGGGAGGCTGAAATTGCTTGCTAAAAAGCGGCTTGGGTGCGGATTTTGTAAGCGTAAGAAAATGTCTTTGAAGCCGAATTTAAGCGCGGTAGATAAATGAATAGCTAATTGACGACACTGTTTTGATGGTTTGGGTAGCGGTAGCAAAAAGGCGACAAGTGGGGTATTTTGATCAAATTTCAAAGCGTATAAGGTTGGGTAGCGGCGAAGAAATAATCTACGAATATCCGTGCGTAAACAGGCTTTTGGTTGCATTTATGATTTTGTTTTGGATTATTTTTACGGCGGCGATGCTTGTTTCTTTTGTAAAATCTAGCGAGCTACTTTATAAATTCTTTGTCGCGCTTGCGATATTTTTCGTAATGCTGGCTTTATATAGGGATGTCGTCGGATTTATCAGGCAAGGGCTCATAGTTACAAATAAATCTTTGATAACTTTTAACGGTAAAAAAGTTGCGCTTGAGAACGTTTGGTTTTTTGGCGTAAAGCTCAAAGCCGCTAAAAAACCGTCGCTTTGTTTTTACGATGGCAATAAGCTTATTATAAATTGCCATGCCGACGGCTCGCCGGAATTTGACGAGTTTTTATCGGCTTTATATAAAATTTCAGGCAATAAGCAAATTTTATCTTTGGGTTCACGCGAAATAAATCCCGAAGGATTTCGGGCCATGCAGACAAAGGTTAAGCTCATAAATTCATAATTCAAACTCGGCATATTTGCTTTAAGTTACGGTAGGGCAGCTTTAAATTTATCGCTAAAATTTAGCGCTTTTGGCGATGGTTTTTTGAAAATTTGAAAGATAGTCGCCGAAAGTAGATTCGTATGGGTCTAGCCTTTACTCGGCGAGTATAAAAGGTAATGCAAATTTACTTAAATTTTATTTAAAATTGGATTTGGCGCCTTGTTTGCTCGTAAAATTTATAAATTATACTATCTCTAAAATCGCGGTAATGTCGGCCATACCTTGCGTGTACATAGCTGATGTCACGAGTGCGTCCGCGCCGGCGCTAGCGAATTCTCGGACGTTTTTTAGATTTATCCCACCGCTTGCGATTAGTGCTACATTTGGGGCGATTTTATCTCGTAGGTCCACTGCTCGCTTTACGGCCCCCGGCGTAAATTTATCGCACTGCACGACGTCAGCACCTGCCTTTAAAAGCGCTTTGCAATCATCTAAATTTTCGCATTCGACGGCGATTTTGCGCTCGGGGGCTTTTGCTTTAAAGGTTGAAATTTGAGCCAAAAACTCATCATACGAGCCGTAAGCCTTGATGTGATTTTTGAAAAACAGCACGCTATCGCTCAAATTTAGCCTATGTATGCCGCAGCCGCCCTCAAGCACGGCTTTTAGGCAAAATTTCTTAGCAAACGGGAAGCTCTTGCGCGTGGCTAGGATTTCGCATTTTGGATTTACGCTTTTGGCGGCTTCGTTCATCGCTCTTGCGTAGGTGGCGATCTTGCAGGCGTACTCTAGGCAAATTTGCGCTAGTTTCCATGCTTTATGCACGCTGTCGTAGCTACCGCTGATTTTTATGATCGGCTCTTTTGCGGCTACGACGGCGGAGTTTTGGACGCAAATTTGCGCCCGGCAGTCAAGCAGCCTGGCGATACCGGCCGCGACGTCTACGCAGCTAACCGTCACGTTTTCGCGCGGTAGTATGGTTAAAGCGGCGTTTTTACGAATGCCTTGAAGCGATGTCGTGAGATCGAAGTAGGGTAGGTCTTCGTCGATCAAGCTTAAAATTTCGGCGTCACTTATCTTTATCATCGCTTGCTAGCCTCTTTTCCTCGGCGTTTTTCTTGTTTGCGTTTACGATCATATTTCTAAAGATCCCGTTGTCGTAAAGCCCCGCATGATAAAGCGCAAAACCTACGAATGCGACACCTGAGATCGTGTGCAGTTTTTTACAGCGGCCTTTGTTTCTGCCCTCGAGCCCCAGCGCCGTTAGGCAAACGGCGGCCAGAGTGACGCTCATACCGATTTTTGCTACTTTTCTGTGTGTTTGCAGATTTAAAAGTTGTCCGCTTATTTTCATTTTTTGCTCCAGCAGGTTGTATTTGCGATGCCTATGCTTTCAGGGTCAAATTCGGGATTTAGCCCCGCTTTTCTTTGCGATTCGTAGTCTTTCATCGCTTTTATTACGACCTTTGATAGCATGAAAATCGCCGCGATATTTATCGTAGCCATCGCCGCCATCGTGATATCGGCGATGTTCCATGCGATGGTCAGGTTCATCTGCGCGCCCACGAATATCATCGCGACCGCCGTCACCTTAAACGCCGTGGCGATGTTGCCGTTTTTGGTGAGGTATTTGATGTTTGCCTGTGCATAGTAGTAGTTGCCGATCAGCGACGTGATCGCAAAAAGCACCACCGCAAGCGTCGTAAAGTGAAGACCTAGCTCGCCGTAATACTCTCGCATCGCAGCCTGCACCAAAGGAAGCGCGCTTAAAACCTCGCCGCTAGCGCCCGTTTGCTTTGTGATATAAGCCTGTGAAAAAAGCACTATCATACCCGAAGCGATACAAATCGTCATATCTATAAAAACGGCCATCGCCTGCACGAGCCCTTGCTTTACCGGGTGGCTCGTGTGAGCGGCCGCCGCTGCGTTTGGCGCAGAGCCCATACCCGCTTCGTTTGAAAACAGCCCGCGCTTGATGCCGTAGACGATCACGCTGCCCGCAAATCCGCCGAATATCGCTTTAAAATCAAAGGCGCTTTCTATGATCATATCAAAGACGGCTGGGAGCTTTTCTAAATTTAAAAATATCGCCGCGAATGCGAGCAAGATGTAAATAAGAGCCATAAAAGGCACGATATAGGAGCTAACCTTGCCGATGACGTGGCTCTTGCTAAAAAACATCACCGCCGCAAATGCAGTAAGGATGAGGCCGATACCCACGGGCAAACCGCTGTCGCTAAAGCTCGTAGCGCCCGCGCTTTGATCGTAGTAAATTTGAAAAGCGGAGGTCATAGTGTAGCTTTGAAGTCCGTTAAATCCGTAGGCATAGGTGACGATGAGAATGACGGCAAAAAGGCTCGCCAGCCACTTGATACCAAGGCCGTTTTTGATGTAATACGCCGGTCCGCCCTTAAAGCCCAGGACGTCTTTGGTCTTGTAAATTTGAGCCAAAGTACTCTCGGCAAAGGCTGAAGCCGAGCCCAAAAAGGCCATCAGACACATCCAAAATAGCGCACCCGGACCGCCTGCGACGATGGCGGCGGAGATGCCTGCGATATTTCCGATACCCACGCGCGAGGCGGTAGAGATCATCAGCGCCTGAAAGGGAGTGAGGTGATGCTTGTTGTATTTGTCCTTTTTCTCGACTAGGACTTTGCAAGCCTCGAAAAACATCCTAAACTGCACAAATCTCGTGATATAGCTAAAATAAACCCCGGTAAGAACAAGCACGATGACTAAAAAATAGCCGTATAAAAAGTCGTTTGCCCGCGACATCTCGCCGTTTAAAAAATCTAAAATTTTATCAACCAAATTATCATCCTTTAAATTTATTTTGCGCTCAGTTTTACGCCTTTCATCGAATTTGCCAGTAATCCGATCGTCGTGCCGTTGTGCAGCACCGCTGTGGCGATAGGGTTAAAAAACCCAAATGTCGCGCCCGCTAGGATAAGCGAGTTTATGCCCACGGTGGCGTTAAAATTTGCGTTTATTAGTTTTATCGTTTTGTTTGCCGCGTCTTTTGCGACTGCGACCGAGCCTATGTCGTCTTTTAGTAGGCTGATGTCGGCTGTAGCCTTTGCGATATCGGCGCCTTTTTGCATACTGATGCCTACGTGCGCTTTGGTGAGGCTTGGCGCGTCGTTGATGCCGTCTCCGACGAAGGCTACTTTTTTGCCCTCGGCTTTTAGCTGCTCGATGATGCCCGCCTTGTCGGTCGGTAGGCAGTTTGCATAAACTCTGTCGATGCCTAGCTCGTTTGCTACTTGACCCGCTTTAGACCGCACGTCGCCCGTTAGCATTATCAGCTCTTTTACGCCCAGTTTTCTTAGCCTCGCTAGAGTCTGTGCGGCGTTTTCTCGCATAGTATCGCGCATAGCTATGACGCCTAAGAGCTCCTTATCGTAGCCGACGTATAGTAGCGTGAGTCCGCTATCTACTTCGTTTTTGATGATCTTTTCGTGCTTGCTAAATGAAATTTGCTCGTCGTCCTCTAAAAAATGCCGCGAGCCGATCACGACCTCTTTACCGCCTACATAGGTTTTCACGCCGTGAGCGACGATAAACTCGACCTCGTCGTGATGGATGTGGTGAAAGCCTATCTCGCGAGCGGCCTTTACGATAGCCTCGGCTACGGGGTGGAAGTAGTGCTCCTCGGCGCTTGCGGTCAAATTTAACAGCTGCGCTTCGGTAAATTCTTTTTTAAACGAGTGAACTTTCACGACGCTTAGGCTGCCGTGCGTTAGCGTGCCTGTTTTATCAAAGACGAAAGTATCGGCGCTCGCTAGCGCTTCGATAGCTTTGGCGCCTTTTATCAGCACGCCGTTGCGGCCGGCTTTTGAGATGCTTGATTTAAAGGCGACGGGAGTGGCTAGCTTTAGCGCGCAGGAGTAGTCCGCCTGCAAGACGCTAGCTACGCGAGTCATATCTCGGCTAAGTAGATACGAAACGCCGGCTAGGCTTAGCGTCACGGGCACTAGCTTGTCGGCTAGCTTCGTGGCCTTTAGTCCGACGGCCGATTTTTCGTTTAGCGAGCTTTGGATGTAGGATTTTATCCTCGCTGTCGCGCTCTCGGAGGCTATGCTCTCGGCCCAGATTTTTATGCGTCCGTCCTCGACGACCGTTCCGCTCATCACGCGGTCGCCGCGCTCTTTTTTGACGGGTTCGGCTTCGCCCGTCATCGAGACTTGATTTACGCTTGCGGTGCCCTCCACGATATAGCCGTCGATGCCGATACTCTCGCCCGCGCCGACGACTACGATGTCGCCCACCTTGACGTCGGCGGTCGCTATTTTTTTGAGGGATTTTTTACCGTGATTATTTACCTCGATCCAGACTTCTTCGATGTTGGGGCGGGCTAGCTCTTTGATGAGGTCGTCGCTGCGGTGCACGGCGCTTTCTTCCATGTATTCGCCGATGGTTAGCATGAGATTTGTGCTATTTGCCGCTAAAAAGTCGCGTCTAGCTAGGCTCACGCCCACTGCGGTGGCTTCGAGCACCTTTGAGGTGATACCGCCTTTTAGCGCTTCGCTTGCGCCTTCTTTTAGTAGCGGAGCTGCGGCGATGAGGCTAGATAGCGCTTTTGCACCGTTGTCGGTGATAAAAGGCGTGACGGCTAGAGCCGTTGCCGCTTTGTAAATTTTGGACTTGTTTGGGCTAACTTTTCGCTTGTTAAAATTTTCGATCGGCAAATTTTCGATAAACTCTTTAATCTCGTCAAAATTTGACTCAAAGCCGATGATGACGCTTTTTGCTTTTTTATTTACCCTAACGCTTTTTGCATATCTAAACTCTGAAATTCGAGCTTCCAAGCGGCTTTCGTCGCACTCAAGCCCGATCCGCTCGCAGACGAAGCGCACTCGATTTTTGGTTAGGTGCGCGATGCGAACGCTATTTTTGGGAGTCAATTTCAGCCTTTATGTCTTCAAATCTCTCTTTTAGCTCCTCAAATCCCGCTTGAAGCAAATTTGAGCTTTTGGCTACCATTGAAAATATCGCTTTTTGCGCGTTTTCGTTTGTCAGCACGTATGCGACTACGCCGCCTATCAGCGCGCCTTTTATAAAGCCCGCGGCGTTAAAATTTGACGGGATAAAGTCCTTTAGCGCGTCGTTTATACCGCGGTCAAATGCGCTTGGCGCGCCGGTAGTTTTTACCGTCGTAGTCGTAGTGGTCGTGCTGCCGTCGTCGTTTAGCTGATTTACGGTTTGAGTTTGATTGATATAGGGATTTTTCATTTACTTTCCTCTAAATTTTTGATTAATTTCTCGGTAGCGACCACGCCGGCGATGCCCACGGCTACGGTAACGGCTGCGGCAAGATAGCGCGCGGAGACTAGTTTGTTTGACGCGCTGATGGCACAGGCCGTGACGATGCCGCCCTGGATCGCGGTTTTAGTCGTTTTGGCGACTACTTCAGCCTTGCTCGCGCTGCCTTTTTTATAGTTTAGTATGCCTATGCCGCCGGCTGCTATTGCGCCGATTAACGCGCCGCTTATCATATGATCGACGGGAAGTCTGGTTGTTGAGGTTAAATTCATACTGCAGCCTTATTATTTCTCTAAATTCGGCTCAAGTGCGTTTGCGATATCTTCGGCCAAAATTTCAGTCTGTGCAGCCGCTTTTGCCGGAGCTTTTTTGGTTCTCGGAGCTCTTTTTTTCTTGGTTTTTGTTTTTTCGGCTTTTGCCGCTTCTTTTGCCGCTTCTTTTGCTGCCTTTTCGGCCGCTACTTCAGCGCTCGTGCGTCTTTTGCGTTTTTTTACTTCAGTCGTTGTTTTTTCGGCTGTTTTAGTAAATTTTTTCTCGGCGAATTCTTTGGCCTCGCTCGCCTTTTTTTCAGCGAATTCTTTCGCGTTTTCGGCAAGCTCCTTGCTTTTATCCAGTCCGCTTTCAAGGACTGATTTGATTTTGTCTTTGTTGTTAAAAGCCGCGACGGCTAAACCTCCCAAGATCGCTCCTGCGATAAACGGTAGTGCCATTTTTTATCCTTTGTGTTGAATTTTATTCTTTATCTTTATCTAAATTTTTACTAAGCATCATGCTCGCCAGCCCGCCAAGCGCCAGTCCGCCGAAAAACGAAAAATTCGGGTTGTTTAAAAGCGCGATAGCATCCTCTTTGCCGCCTTGTCCAGAGCTTATGCGCTCCAGCGTTTGGCTGATTTGCTTAAAGCTCTCCGAGTCAAAAGCGTTTAAGATATTTTCGCTCGGATTTTGAGCCGTTTGCGCCTGCTCCTCTTGGCTTGCGTTACCCGCACCTTGAAACTGCACGGCTAAAATTTGAGCCAGCCTTGCTTTTAGAGCCGGGATGTATTCGTTATTTGACGTCGCCCAGAGCCTAAAGCAGACGTCTTTAAAATTTTCATCGCTCAGGTTGTCGGTCAAATTTTCATAAAACGCGTTTAGTTCAAGCTCGTAGTTTAGGGCTTTTATAAAGCAATCGTCAAGATCCTCGCACGCCAAAGCACAAAATGCCTGCGAGTCGGCAGGATCCGCGTAAGGCCTCAAAAGCTCCAGCCCGCTTTGTCTAACCGCTAAAATTTGACCGAAAATTTCATCTTTTTTACAGACGTTTTCGTAAAATTTAATGCCCTGCGACTCCAGTAAAAAGACCGCATTTGCGGCTTGCTTTATATCTTTGCTCATCTTGCGCCGCCGGTCGCTTTTTGAGCTAGGTTGTTGATTAGAGCTGAGATCTCGTGCAGATTTTCGCCCTTTAGCAGATCGTCCCATATCTTTTTCGGGAAAATTTCGTTGTCGTATTCGATCGTTGCCGAGCCGATTAGTTTGTTAAATTTGACGTTTTTTATGCCGTCTATTTGCTTGATTGTTTGATCTATTTTTTCTAACGGCAAGCTATCCGCTTCTTTTTTGATATCGCTGCTGACGCGGACTCTTAGGCGGCCTGCGACGTGATGGATCGGCGTGAAATACGAAGCTATGCGTAAGACTAACTCTGATGGTATATGTGGCGCTGCGCTCATGTTTCTCCTTTGTTTTTGGGCGTATTATCCATTTGCTACGCTTAAATTTAACTGAAACTTTTTTGCATATCGTTATCAAATCATTTTTGATAAAGAGGCGCAAAATAGGCTATTTGTTTTGGCACTTTGGACAAATCCCGTATAAAATCATCGTATGTCCTTCGAGTTTAAAGCCTGAATTTTTACAAATTTGCTCTTGTTTTTCTTCTATATATTTATCGAAAAAACTCTCCGTCATGCCGCATTTTATACAGATGAGATGGTCGTGATGCGACTTTAAATTTAGCTCGAATTTATTTATTCCGCTCTCTTCAATGCTCAAAACCAGCCCGAAATCCTGCAAAAAATTTAAAAACCGATAAATCGCCGTGAGGCTCACGTTTCGCTTAAATTCGCTTTTGATTTTATCTCGTATCTCGCTCGCGCTAAGATGCTCGTCGCTAGAAAATAAAATTTTTAAAATTTGCTCTTTTGCGGCAGAATTTTTATATCCGTAATCCCGCAAAAGCTCTAAAAATTTCATATAAAATTTGTCAAAAGTGTGCATTTTTTCGCCGTTTTTCCAGGTAAAAATTACTTTTAATTATAGTAAAATAAACTGATAATGCGATAAATTTAAGACCAATTCTCAAAAAATAGGGATTTTGGCTAAGCGATTATAAAGGTTATTTTGGCATAATTCCGCAAAAATTTTAAAAGGGAAGCTATGACATACGATGAGCTAGAGCTTGAAGCTGTTTTGCTGGAGGTTTTGGAAAACCGAGGCAATTTTGAATCGCTTGACGACGAGGAGCTTTTCGAGCTTATCGAAGAGGTCGCAAAATACACCGACGGAGACTACGAAGAGGCGTTTGAATATATGACGCAGTTTTCGCCGATCAATAAAAAAAGATTCGTTTCTCTTTATACGGTTTAGTCTTTGGACTAAACCGCACTTTTTTACTATTTAAAAAATTTATTCAATACTTCTTTTAACGTTTTCGTATATCTTGAGTCTTTCGGAGAGTTGTTATAAATATCTTCCATATCATACATTCTATCGTAATAATCATACGTAGCTTGCTTATCGACTACTATTAAAGACGTATTTACGCTAACCCCTGCAAAAATCCCTCTGCTTTTACCTCTTAACGTAGCCCAAGCTGAAATTTCAGGCAAGTCGGTCATAACGCCCGCTTTTTCTCCCGCGCCCATTATCACCGCATCCGCGCTAAGGTCGATTTGGCCTTTGCCGTTTATCAGCCCCGCATAAGATCTTCTTGATTTGATTAGCACGACAAGATCTGTTGATTTGTAGCCCGCTTGAAGACCTATGCCGCCGCCTTTAAAATTGATAAATATCGGACTGCTCCATTCGTTATCGTCATTTCTGCCGACAAATATACCGTCTCCCGTGTGCGTAGTCGCGATGAGCCCTCCGCTAACCACTTCGGGGATGACGATGATGCCTTTTATTTCGCTGGTGTCTTTTAAATTTAGCAGTTTTTTGGAGCCTAGATCATTTAAAATATCAAGCGAAGTTCGCACTTTTTGATTTTGCGTAAAGTCCGCATAGGCAAGTTGTCCCAGCAAAAGCGCGCAAGCCGTAAATTTTAAAAAATTTTTCATTTTTATTTCCTTTTTCGTAAAATTTGCCTGCTATTATAGTATTTTTTTATTAAATTTGAAAATTATTCGTTAAATTTACGCAAATTTAAGGATGTAAATGAAAAAGATTTTTTGGACGGTTTTGCTTTGTTTAAATTTGGGTGCGCAGACCGAGAGCGGCACGGCAAGCGAAACTCAAACTATCGTTAATGGCGACGTTGAGATAGTCCGAGTGGAGTCTAAATTTGCCGGAAATTTGAGCATTGACGGCAAAGCCTGGCGTTGGCTTGGCGTGCCGGGGGATGAAGATTTAAAATTTGCCGTTGTTGCGGCAGGTTACCGCCAAAAAGGCGAAATAACGCTTAAAAACGAGCTTGACGGCAAAAGCGAAACGATAGTATTTAAAATCGTCCAAGGCAAATACAAAAAGGAAAAAATAAGCGTCGAGGGTAGCAAAGTAACGCCGCCAAAAGACGTGCTAAAGCGTATCGAAGAGGAGCGCGAGGAGGCAAATAAAATCTACGCGACTGTAAATGAAGGGCTAAAATTTAACTCCGAATTTATCCTGCCTATGAGCTCGGTTATAACAAGCCCCTTTGGCACCGCGCGCGTTTTTAACGGCACTTTAAAGAGCTATCACGGCGGCACGGACTTTAGGGCGGCCGTAGGCTCCTCGGTGATCGCCGCAAACGACGGCACCGTCGTCATCGCAAAAGATCGCTACTATGCGGGCGGATCCGTGGTGATAGATCACGGCGAGGGGATTTATACGCAGTATTACCACCTAAGCGCGCTCAACGTCAAAGTAGGGCGGGTCGTCAAAAAAGGCGAGATCATCGCGCTTAGCGGCGCTAGCGGGCGAGTGAGCGGACCGCATCTGCACTTTGGCGTGATTATAGGCGGAGTGCAGGTAAATCCGCTAAATTTCGTCAAAAAGATCAATGAGATTTTAAATTAACGTTTTTTTAACAACTTTTCTTTAAACTTCACTCATAATTTTTTAAGGAGGGAAGATGAAAAAAATAGTTCTAATCAGCCTTTTGGTCGCGGGCGGGTTGTTTGCGGCTTCGCTTGAGAAAAGCACCAACGAGGAGCTCTACGCTATGGTCGCAAATGCCGACGCAAAGACGCTTAGCGAGGTTGCGTTTGAGATAGACAAGCGTGCGGGCAAGCTAAGATATGAGGCAAAAGAGGCCAGACGCGGTCTAAAAGCCGAGATGAGAAAGAAATTTGAGGCTATGAGCATCGCCGATAGGCAAAATTTTATGCGCGATTTTCGCAAGAGCTACAACGATCAAGTAGACGCGCTAAGCGTAGCGGAAGCTAAGAAGCTGGATATCGAGCTAAAAGGCCATGACGATGATTTTCACAAGAAATTTAGGCACAATTTCAGGGGCGGATTTAGACACGGCGGTCACGGCATGATGGCGCCTGAGTGCCCAAGCAGCGGCGAGTGCGACCAAATAGGCGGCTTTAGAGGCCCTAAACAGCCGACGAACCGATAAAATTTGAGCCTTCTTTCGAGGGCTCAAATTTATAAATTTATCAAATTTCATCTCAAATTCGAGCTAAATTTGATAAATTTATACGGGTTAATTTTAGCGCAAATTGATGCGCTTGCCTTTTAAAAAGCTTTATTTCGCAAGATAAAGTGCGTCAAATTCGGCATAACATAAGAAACCGGCGATGAGCAAACAAGCTCGCTCGATTTGCAAAGAGCTAAAATTTAGACGTTTAAGGTAAAATTTGCGGCTAAATTTAACGTATGTCAAGCTGTGCAAACTGATAAAATCGGCATTGCGGGCTGTAAAATTTGACTCAAGATAGGCCAGAGCCAAAGCCGCCGTAACGAGCCTCAAATTTAGCGCATTTATAAGGCGTCAAAACTGCAAATTTAGCAAACCCGGCAAACCGATCAAAAGCAAAAATTTGACGCACGAAAACCGTGACGGAAATAGGGCGAATTTTGCGGGCAGGATGCGCAAATTTAGCGCGTTAGCCGGATAAAATTAACCAAGAAGCCGCAAAAAACAAGCAAATACGGAGCGAAAATGAGTAAAATTTTGATCGTCGAGGACGAAAATATGCTGCTTGATATGATGCGCGCGTATCTGGGAGCGCAGGGTTACGAGACCGCAGGTGTGAAGAGCTACGACGAGGCGCTAGACCTGGCCTACGAAAGCAACTTCGATCTTTGGATATTCGATGTCAAAATTATCGGCGGCAGCGGCTTTGCGCTACTTGACGAGCTGCGAAAGTCGGGTAAAAACACGCCTTGTATATTTACGACCTCGCTAAATACGCTTGATGATTTGCAAAGCGGCTTTAACAGCGGCTGCGACGACTACATCAAAAAGCCTTTTGAACTAAAAGAGCTGCTTTTGCGCGTGCAAAATCTGCTAAAACGCACTTTCGTGCACAACAAAAACGAGCTTATCGAGCTTGGACAAAATTTGAGTTTTGATATAAAGCAAGGCTTGCTATTTCGGGACGGCGCAGTGATCGCGATGCCCAAAAAGCAATCCAAACTGCTCTCGCTTTTGCTAAAAAATCAGGATAAATTTTTAAGCAGAGAGGAGATATACGGAGAGCTTTGGGAGTATGACGAGAGTCCCAGCGAGCTTAGCCTGCGCGTTTATATCGCGGAGCTACGTAAAATTTTGGGCAAGGAACGTATCGCGAGCGCGTCAAAACTGGGCTATAAATATGTTTGAAAATTTGGCGAGCGAGCGAGCGAGATTTGATCGCGGTTTTCAAAATAGAGCTAAAAATGCGCTTAAATTTGCATGCGACGTCTGCGATGGTTTTTATCGCATGGCTCGGTGTTTGATTCAAAATTTATTTAAATTTATGCATAGCGATCGCGCGAATTTTGAGCAAAATCCTAAAATTTTAGATAAATTTTTATTTAAATTTATACTTAGCGTTTGTAAGATTTTTTACCTTGAGCTTCAAATTTTAGCTAAAAATACGTTTAAATTATCGCATCGCCTCTGCGTGCGCATTTGCTCTAGAGTTCAAAATTTAGTTAAATTTATTTGCGAAAATTTTGAAAATTATTGCTTATTTTTTGATCGTAAATGCCGAATTTTAGGCGAAAAATTATTTAAATTTACGGACGGTATTTGTGTAGATTTTAGGTGTGAAGCTCAGATTTTGCACTGCAAAGCGTTTAAACTAATGTCCGGCGTCTGCGGAAGTCAAAAACCGGATGAAAACTATTTTAAAATTTTACGCAACGTTTGTGTGTATGCTTACTTTAAGGTTCAAAACCCGTTTAAATTTCGCGGCTATCGCGCAGCTCAAATTTCGGCTCTAAAATTTACTTGCGACAGTCCCGTTTTTTCGATAATAAGGGCTCAAAATTTAAGCAAAAACCGTTCGGCTTTGCGCCTAAAATTTGTGCGAGATTTTGCATGATAGTTCAAAATTTATTTAAATTTATGCATAGCATTTGCGAAAATTTCGACTCCAAGTCTCAAATTTCAAACAAAAGCTCGGTTAAAAGCATATGCGCTCGTGCCCGCTTTGGAGCTAAAAATTTATTTAAATTTGTGCCCAGAAACCTTGAGTATTTTGTTTTTGGGCTTAAAAAATTGATTCAAATTTTAGCCAAAACCATCCGCGACTTTTGCGAGGATTTTTGCTTTAAATTTCAAAAATTAGTTTTAAAATTTATCCGCAACGGTTGCATAAAATTTGGGCGTAAGGCGCAAATTCTTGCAGATAAATTTTTAAAATTTACACAGGGTTTTTGCGAGAAAATTTGTTTTAAGCCTCAAAAATTTTTTCAAGTTATTTTTAAATTTACAGATAGCATTTGCGAAAATTTCGACTCCAAGTCTCAAATTTCAAACAAAAGCTCGGTTAAATTTGCGCGAAATATCTATGAGGATAACCGCTACAAACCCAAAATTTTGCCCCAAAACACCTTTAATCAAATGCAAGAAAAACTTAAAGGCGATAAATGAAATTCGTAAATTTGATAAAAAAAGCCTTTCGCGCACTGTCCGAGCGTCAAATTTTGCCCATTTTTTTGCTTTATTTCATCACGAGCGCCGCATTTTTGGTATTTTTCGCACAAATGTTTTTTGAGCGGGAGAAATATTTTATCTTCGACCGCGACGCATTTGTCGTGCGAGATCTGGAGCAGGGACTGCAAAACAGACTCCGCATCGCGGGCAAGATAAACGACGGCGATTTCGACGATATCGAAGCTTTTGCGATAAATCTCAAAACGGGCGAGGAGATCGAAGATGACTTTGAGCCCAGGGATGGCATGCCGCGTCGTTACAAGGACGGGCTTGATTCGGTAGTGCAGTTTTATCTAAAAAACGGGCAGGGCGAGGAGGAGTATTACGTCGCGGTCAAGGTCGCCGACCCCGAGTTTGCGATTTTGATGCTAAAGCTTAAAATAATATTTTTTTCTTTTATAATACTTCTTGCTATTTTAATCATAGCTTATTTTATCATCCGTCTTTCGCTGCGTCCGCTTTATCGTCGCATCGACTTTTTAAACGGCTTTATTAGGGATACGACGCACGAGATAAATACGCCTCTTAGCGTCATTTTGATGAGTATAGAGATGTTTGAAACCGATCCTCAAAAATATCTAAATAACATAAAAACCGCCTCTAAAACCATCTCGACGCTCTACGAAGACCTAACGCTGGTGAAATTCGGAGGCGAAGAGGATAATGCGGTGACGACCTTTAGCTTAAGCGAGCTCGTGCGCGATAGACTTAGCTATTTCGGTCTAAATTTGGAGCAAAAAAATATAAATTTAAACGCGCAAATCGCCGAAGTGCAGCTGCGCTCGTCATACAAAAAAGTGCGAAAAATCATCGACAATCTGCTTAGCAACGCTATAAAATATTGCGACGAAAACGGCGATGTCGGCGTAAATTTAACCCCCTTGGCGCTAACGATCTCAAACGGCGGCGCGGGCATCGCAAAAGAAAATTTATCCCGCATTTTCGATCTTTACGCGCGATTTGACGAGCGAAACGGCGGCTTTGGCATCGGGCTTCATATCGTCAAAACCTTTTGCGACGAGCTGGGATTTAAAATCTCGTGCAAAAGCAAGGAGGGGCTAACCGAGTTTATGGTAGAGTTTGGCGAGAACGTGGTAAAAATTTGAAAAAGCGGTTGCAAATTCGGCGGTAAATTCGAGCGAAATTTGACCCTCGTAACGGCAATTAGGGCCTCGTGTAAGCTTGATAGCGTAAATTTAAGCGGTTTTGGCTTGCGAGGTTGCGAGTTAAATTTGCGGGAATTTGAGCTTGGGTTGGGGCATTAAACTTGAGGCAAACTTATTTTTACGAAAGCAAAATTTGGCAGCAAAAAGTCTGTAAAATTTACCGAAAATTTAAGCTATTTTGATTTTTCGGGATATTTGCTAAATTTGGACGACTTTGCTTTTTATTTCTACGTAAATTTCGTCTTCTGCTCGCCCGGCATATCTTTTTTAATCAAATTTGATTCTAAATTTTAGACTTTACGTGCGGATTTTTACCGCAAATTTGACGTAATAGGGCGGAAATTTAAGAAATTTTGCCGATATGGCAAAATTTATGAAAGATTTAAGAAAGCTTTGCTATACTCTACCTTTCTTTTTAAGTGCGCTCGTAGCTCAGCTGGATAGAGCATTTGATTGCGGTTCAAAAGGTCAGGGATTCGAATTCCTTCGAGCGCACCACGATACTTACAAAACCGATAAAAATCCCTAAAATTCACACTTTTACGAAAACCGTTAAATGCGAAAAATATCAAATTTAATGCCTTAAAATTTACCGATTTTACTTCCCAAGCATTTTGGGGAAGTTTTTAAGCAAATTCCGATAAATAGGCCTCGAAGCTTTTTAATTAAATTAAAAATTGCGGTAAATCGGACTCTTTACGGCATACCTGCAAGACCGACCGATATATCGCTGTCGATATCCACTTTGACATTAAACTGCGTTCCGGTATCATCGGTGTAGATACCCTCGTACCGCGTATATCCGTCTTCAAGCCCGCTCGTATCGGCAGAAACCTTAAAGCCCTTAAGACCTACCGAATCTTTTTTATCGCCTTTGATTTTTAAGATGGTATCTTTGTTGTCCGTCATCGCAAAGATATCGGCCGCGGTCATATTATTGAGCTTAACCGTATCATCGCCGGTATATCCTAAGTGTAACTGTTCAAAATTTGAAATCTTTTGATTTAACGTATCTCGTATCGCATCAAAATCAATATCTTCGTTAAAATACAAGCTATCGTATCCCTCGCCGCCGTCAAGCAGCGTATCGTTTAGCTCGCCGTAAATTTTGTCGTTTCCGTTATTACCGTAAATGGCATCATTCCCCTTGCCGCCGTCTATGGTGTCGTTTCCGGCTCCGCCAAATACAAGATCGTTATCTTCGTTACCGTAGATTGTATCGTTTCCGTCGTTGCCAAAGATGATATCGTTGCCATCGTTACCATAAATCGTATCATCCCCGTCTCCGCCGTAAATGCTGTCTTTCCCTGATTCGCCCATTATCGTATTGTTGCCTTTGTAGCCGTAAATTTTATCATTTCCCTGACCGCCGTAAATTTTGTCGTTGCCTTCTCCTCCGTAAATCGTATCATCGCCTTCGTTGCCATAGATGGTATTGTTTCCGAATTCGCCGTCTATCGTATCGTTACCTTCTCCTCCGTAAATCGTATCGTCGCCCTCTCCGCCATAAATTTTGTCGTTTCCGTCGTTTCCTTGCAAGATATCGTTTCCGCCGTCCCCTTTTATAATATCATTGCCGTTTGCGCCGGCTATCTCATCGTCTCCTTCTCCTCCGTAAATCGTATCGTTGCCTTCAAGCCCGTAAATTTTATCATTTCCCTGGCCGCCGTAAATTTTATCATCTCCTTCACCGCCGTAAATTTGATCGTTTCCCGTGCCGCCGTTTATGGTGTCATCGCCGTTATCGCCGTATAAAAGGTCATTTCCGTCTCCTCCTTCTATATGGTCGTTACCCTCATCTCCTATAAGCCTATCGTCTCCTTGGCCGCCTTCGATTCGATCGTTTCCTGCGCCGCCCCTTATGGTATCATCGCCGTCATTTCCATGAATGATATCATCCCCTTGTCCGCCGTCGATTTCATCATCTCCGTCATTGCCGTTTATCGTATCGTCCCCGTCATCGCCGTATATTTCATCATCTCCTTCATCGCCGTAGATGATATCGTTTTGTGCGCCGCCGTGTATTCGATCGTTTCCCGTGCCGCCGTAAATTTTATCGGCCCCTTCATTACCGTAGAGCACATCATTGCCCCCATTGCCGTAGATCGTATCGTCTCCGCCGTTGCCGTAAATGATATCGTTTCCTCCTTTTCCGCTTATCGTATCGGCGTCTTGAGTTCCTTGGATGCAGTCGGGGCCGTCCGTCGCTTCGGTGGTCGCAAGCGCGGTTTTGATTGTTTTTTTGACATCGACTTTGACGAGTTCGCCCTTATCGTTTAATCCCTCGTAACGATTGTAATTAGCATCCAAACCGCTCGTATCGGCCGAAGCGGTAAAGCCGCTTAAAACCGCGATATCTTTATCGTCGCCGTTTATTTTTAAGATCGTATCTTTATGCGAGGTGATTTTGAGGATATTTTGGGGAGTAAGGTTTCTTAGCGTCTTGGGATTATTGCCGCTTCCCAGATCCAGTATCTCGAAATTTTTGATCATGTCCGCTTGTAATGCGTTAAGATCGATCTCGTGATCTTCGAGAGCAAGCGTATCTACTCCTTCGCCGCCATCTAAGATTATATCTTTTAGATCGCCTTCTATACGGTCGTCTCCGCCGTCTCCATAAAGCGAGTCCGCTCCGCCTACACCGCCGCTTACGGTATCGTTACCGTTACCGCCTCGTATCTCATCATCGCCTTTAGTGCCTCGTAGGCTATCGCTTGTATTGCCGCCGTTTATGACTTTGCCCATAACATTTGAGTCGTCTTTGACATCGACTTTTATCGTTTTTTCACCGACTTTGCCCTCATATCTGGTATAGCCTTTTCTTAACTTTGTGGTATCACTTGAAACCGTGAAATTTTTTAATCTTATCGAGTCTTTTTCATCGCTCATTATGAGTAATTTTGTATTTTCATCATCGGTTACGGCAAGGACGTCTTGCGGCGTTAAATTTGTGATTTCTACGGCTTTATTGAAAAATTTGCCGTCATCTCCCAGATGAAGCAGCTCAAAACTGTTTATCCGCTTGTCCAGTCCGTCACGCAAAGTATCGAAATCAAGCTTTAGCTTATCATCTTTGGAAGTGATAAATAGCTTATCCGTTCCTTCGCCGCCATCTACAATCTCATCGTCCATATACGTAAAAATTTCATCATTTCCTTTGCCGCCGTAAACTTTATCTTTACCGTCTCCTCCATTCATTTGGTCGTTGCCATCATCGCCGTAAAGCGTATCGTCGCCGTCGCCGCCGGAAATTTTATCTTTACCGTCTCCGCCGTAAAGAGTATCGTCTCCCGCCCCTCCATAAATCCCGTCGTTTCCTATCCCGCCCCTTATGGTATCGTCCCCGCTATCGCCGTAAATCGTATCGTTTCCTTCTCCTCCGTCAATAATATCATTGCCGTCGTCTCCATGGATAATGTCGTTATCTTCATTGCCGTAGATACTATCGTTTCCTGCTCCGCCAAATAAACTGTCATTGCCTTTTCCTCCATATATCTCATCATCGCCCCCAAGACCGTCTACGAAGTCATTGCCTCCTTTGGCATCTATGAAATCCTTTTTATCGGTTCCTCGTATATGATCCGTTCCATCAGTACCCACTATCTTGTTTGGTTCCTCAGGATTCGGTACCGGCGGTTGAGGAGGATTTGGGTTTGGTTCAGGCTGCGGATTTGGCGCAGGAGGAGTAGGAGGAGTAGGGTTATCGGGTGGAGTAGGGGTATCCGGAGTACTTGGATTATCTTCTTTAGGCAGTATCTGTTTTATCTCATCTTCACTCTTACCCGTTACTTGAGATAAAATCTTAACCTTATTGTTTTGTTTTGCGGATTCATCCAGTTTGGATTCGTCTACGGTTAAATTTCCTTTATTGTCTTGTATAACCTTTTTTATATCATTTGCTTTTAAAGTAGAGGATATATTGCTATTAATATCCGTAAAAGATTTTAAAGCGTTTTGTATGCTTGAGTTAGGAACGTTTTGTATGCTATCTGCTACCATATTTGAAGCAAGTACTTTATTTACTAAAAGATTGTGAGCCGCTTTAGTAGCTTCATCGGTACTGTTTGAGTATTTAGGATCAAGAGCTTCTTTAAGAAGCTGGCTTGCTATAAAACCTTTATTAGCTCCTTCTTTTAATTTATTTATCCAAAAGGCTTTACCCTCTTTATCTATACCCGCACCTTTACCCAGTACGTTTTCATAGATATGGTTTATAAACTTTTCGTCGGTATTTAAATTACCTCCGAAATACTCTTTTGCCGCACCGGTATTAAGCATAGCATTTGCGATATCCGCCATACTTAGGTTTTGAGTATTTGCGGCATT
Source organism: Campylobacter rectus (assembly GCF_004803795.1). Taxonomy (NCBI): domain Bacteria; kingdom Pseudomonadati; phylum Campylobacterota; class Epsilonproteobacteria; order Campylobacterales; family Campylobacteraceae; genus Campylobacter; species Campylobacter rectus. The sequence goes on from NZ_CP012543.1 coordinate 1,197,981, forward strand.
TAGCCAGAATTTATTTCCGGCGCCTTCACTGGCTCTACCAAACAATGCTATGTATAAAGCAGAGATATGGGACTGGGTTAGGGACATTGGGACTCCTTTGTAAAGGGATATATGTTTAAAGTATTAGGCATAGCAAAATGCTATTTCATAAAACGAGGTAAGTATAGACGATATAATATATTTCAAATACGATAATATATTTATGATTTTTATAAAATAAAATACATTATATTTGAATCTATAATAGCATCGTAGCGGAGTTTAGTAAATGGTCGGTAAAGAAAAATAAGATAAGGTAAAATGCAGACTATTTTTGCTATTTTGTATTGAAAACTGTAATTTTCAAATAAATATCGATACCGCTTTCAAAGCGTGCCGAACAAATAAATAAATGGCGGTATATAGGTATTTAGAGCCGTTTTACTTTTTGAATTAAAAAAATTTATCCATTAAATTTGACGCAAGATTTTGGGTTTTATTTTATAAAATATTTTTCGCATTGTATTACAAAAAGTTTGTCGTAAAATTTCTCGAAAATTAAATTTTATATTATAATGGGCTTTAAATTTTTTAGAAAGAACAAAAATGACTATAAATAATATTGAGCAAACTTACGACGCCCTTCCCTATATTTCTCAGTCTTTTAAAGAGACTCATCCGCAAAAGCTTGAGTCCATAGCGAGGCTTATCTCTCTTGATCCTCCCGCGGCTTCGGAAGCTAGAGTTTTAGAGATCGGCTGTTCGTTCGGCGGAAATTTGATCCCGTTTGCGCTAAATAATAAAAACGCAGACGTCGTCGGCATCGATCTATCCGGTATTCAAATTTCAAAAGGGCAAAAGATTGTCGAAGATATCGGGATTTCAAATTTAAAGCTGCATCAAAAAGATATCTGCGAGCTAAAGGACGAACTGGGTAAATTTGACTACATCATAGCTCACGGCGTTTATAGTTGGGTGCCAAAAAACGTCCAAAAATCGATTTTAAGCGTTATAAAAAATTTGCTAACGCCAAACGGGCTTGCTTATGTTTCGTATAATGTATATCCGGGCTGGAAAGGAAGGTCCGTTTTGAGGGATTTTATCGATATCTTCGTGCAAAATTCGCACAAAGATGCGAGCGAGCGAGAGAAAGTAGCGGCTTTTAAGGAAAATATAAAAACTCTAAAAGACTACATAAAAACAATCGGCCTTGAAAACGATCAGGGGTGGTTGATAAGACACATCGACAGCGTCAATGATAAATATGCCGATATGGACTACTATCTCTATCACGAATTTTTTGAGATTTTCAACGACCCTTACTATTTCTTCGAGTTTATAAAAGATATCGAAAAATTTGAGCTCGGGTATCTTGCGGATACGAATTTGTATTTGTCCTTAAATACTCTTTACGACGAGCAAATTTACAGTCTTTTTGACGCCATAAAAGATATGCCCGCACGCATAGTAAAGGAGCAATATACCGATTTTGCGATAAACTCAAGCTTTCGTAGGAGCGTAATAACTCACTCCATAAACGCCAAAAATGCAAGGCTTGATAAAAAATACGACAAAAAAAGTCTAAATGTGCTTCATATTCGCGGTAAATTTGAGGCAAAAGACGGCAATATCGTTGATATTAAGGGACGAATCGTAAATCCGAAAGTCGCCAAAATCGTCGAAGCGATAAACTCGGTCTATCCCGGCTCGATAAACATCAAAGAGCTGGTGGATAAATTTGAGGATAAAAACGAGGTTTATTCAAACGTTATTCCGCTGATACTAAACGATAGCGTCGATATCTCGCCGGTCACGATAAAATGCGTAAAATACGCTCCCGGCAAAAGCAAAATCAAAGAAATTTACGAAAGATATATAAAATATTTTTTGAAAGACGACGAGCCCGCCATTAGTTTTTCAAATCAATTTAACGAGATAATATTTAGCAAATTTAACAAAGCCGACCTTGAGATAATACTGGAATTTAACGGTAAAAATAGCATAAAAGACGTAAAAAATATCATCAAAAGCAAAGGCATAAAGATGCAAAGAAAAGACGAAAAAGGAAATGTCGTAAATGTCGGCACTAGCGAGGCTGCGGACATCTATCTGCGCAGCTTGATAGAGAGGATGACGAACAGCTTGATGTTTGAAGAAATTTAGCTCTTTTTATGCTTTTTAGGATAGTCGAAAAACAAGGCCTTTGCGCCGTGTTCTTTTAGCTCTTTGAAATTTCCGTCGAATTTGACGCAAAAGATGCCGCATGTAGGGATATTTCCGATCGCGGCATCGCTTAAAAGCTCGCAAATTTCCGTTATCGCGTCATTGTGCGCGACGATAAATACGCTTTGAAATTTATCGTCCAGCTTCCGCACAAACTCCAAAAGCTCGTGCATCTGCGCGCCGTAGAGCTCGTCTTTAAATTTGATTTTTTTTTCAAATTTGACCGCCGCGGCCAGCTTTTGAACCGTTTTGGCGCAGCGTTTGGCGGGACTGGCAAATATCGCGTCCGCCCTCACCTCATGCTTTTTTAGCCGCTCGCACATCAGCGCCAGATCCTTTTTGCCGCGCTCACTTAGATCGCGCTCGAAGTCGCCGCCCTCGCTCTCTTCTACGGCTTTTGCGTGCCTGATGAAGTAGATTTTTTTCATTTTGTCTGCCTTGTCTTTTGCGTTTGCGCCAGACCTCTTATGCGCTCGATCTCCGCCTCGCTAAAGCCTGATTTTAGGCGCGCGTTCACGTTTAGCTCGCGAGAGCGCAAAAAAGCTTTGGGATAGATTTTTTGCACGATTTGCGCGTAGGTTTCGGGGCTTACGCCCTCTTTTTCGCAAGCAAATTTAAACCACCGATCGCCTTTTGAGACGTGCGAGATCTCCTCGTCTAATATGACTTGCAAAATTTCGCAAAGCCGCGCCTTGCTCTCGTCTTTTTCGCGCTCGGCTTCCAGCTTTTTTAGCATAAAAGCATTGGCGTCAAGGCCGTTTGCTTCCATATATCTAGGCAGCACCGCCATACGCTCGAGCAGCGACGCGGATGTGTTTTGCAGAGCGATAAAAAGCCCGTCGTGCACGGCAAAATCGCCGTATTTTACGCCAAATTTAGCCATATGCTCCTCTATCAACCTAAAGTGCCTGATCTCATCCTGCGCGACCTCGAGCCAGTCGTCATAGTAGGCCTTTGGCAGCGCGCGGAAGCGATACGCCGCATCCAGCGCGATATCTACGGCGCCGTATTCGATATGCGCGATCGAGTGAAGGAAGGCTTTTTGCTTGTCCGCTTGCTTTTTGCCGCCGATTTCCCTCATCGCTACTACCTCGCAAAATGCCGCGTAGCTTGGACGTTTTAGCGGTTTTATCTCGTCAAATTCGCCGCCCTCTTCTATTTGCGCGTCAAATTTACCGGCCTTGTATTCGGCGTAAAATCGTTTAAATTTGTCAAATTTAAGCTCTTTGTCGCCGCACTCTAAAATTTCCCAAATTCGCTCGAAAAATCTCATTTTATCACCTTAAATTTTGCCCCGAAATAGCCTAATGCAAAGCCGACGATATGCGCGTACCAGGCGACGTTTACGCCCATAGCTACGGGCACGAAGCTCATTAGCAAGATGGCGATGATTAGCCCCTTTCGGCTGCTCGCGTCCAAAAACGCCAAAATGCCAAGCAACAGGCTGATCGCGCCGCTAGCTCCGACTAAATTTATAAAAGTTCCGTCGATCTTAAATATAACATATATATAAATAAAACTAAGCAGCGAGGTCAAAACGCCTCCGATGCAGTATATGACGGCAAATTTTTCGCTGCCGTAGCGCCGCTCAAGAAGCGATCCGAACTGATACAAAACCGCCATATTCATCAGTAGATGCGTCAAATTTGCGTGCATAAACATCGAGGTCGCAGGCTGCCAGACATAAAGCCCGTCCGTGAAAGACATATTTAATCCAAGAATCACATTGCTACTGCAAATGCCGCAATAAACGGCGAAATATACTAGAAAATTTAGTGCGATAAGCGATATCGTAGCGTTCAAAAACGGCTCCTTTTTAAAGCCCTTATCATATAAAATTTGAACATAAATTTAGCTAAAATTTAACCTTGCCAAAGCCGGCGAATCTGTTTGACGTTAGACAGTCGGCGTTTCCGCCCTTGCACGCTACGATATAGGAGTTCACCACTTTACCGCCTATTTTATGGCTATTTTTTTGAAAGAGATTTATAAATCCGTTCTTATTTTTACCTCTAGTATTATGCATAAATCTTATAGTTCCGTCGTCTTCGATGCGGTCTATGATGCCAAGATGAGTAACGATTTGTTTGTTTTTGCTTTTAGTTTGGCTCGTGGTGTTGCTAAAAAACACCAAATCTCCGAGCTTCGGGCTTGTTTGTGAGATCAAATTTCTCTTTTTATAAAAATTAAAAATCGCCTGCGATTTTAGCCCTTTTTCGCCGTAAAATTTGAGTAAATTTGTCTCGGCAAAGTAAATATTATTTATGTTTTTATTCACGAGCGAGACAAATCCCGAGCAGTCTCCGCCGTCTTTTTTATCCAAAAAACCCTGCATAAAATTTGAAAGCGCGATACCGCCCAGATCGTTAAATACGTCTTGCTGCGAGTTTAAAAATCTCGCGTTTAAAATCTCTCCGCTTTGATCGATCGGGTAAATTTTGGGCGCACTGCCCACGCATCCGCTAAAAATCAAAGCCGCAAGCGATGCGAGCGGTAAAAAAATCGTAAATTTCATCTTAAATCCTGATTTTATGTAAATTTCAAGGCGAAGTATCTTGTGATAAATTTAAACGTTTCGACGAAATTTTCGACCGAAGATAAAACGCAATAGTTCATCGAGGGAGGAAATTTCCGGATCATTTAAATTTACTCAAGAGACGAACCGTCTAAAAGTAAAATTATATAAATAAATCGGTAAAAATCGGCATAAATTTAAATTATAAGCTAAATTTCACTATACTTTGGATTTTATTTAAGGATTTGGGATGATGCATTATTTGGAAATCGAAGGAAACGCGAAACTGGGCGGCGAGGTCGCCATAAGCGGGGCTAAAAACGCCGCCCTGCCCCTCATAGCCGCGGCTCTAATCATAAAAAACGACGTGACGCTAAAAAATATGCCAAACGTCGCCGATATAAAGACATTGGCTACTCTGCTGGTAAATTTGGGCGCAAAGTGCGAATTTACGGACGATCATACGTTAAAAATCAACTCAAACTACGTCAGCTCCACGAAGGCCAACTACGACATCGTGCGTAAAATGCGCGCTTCCATCCTGGTGCTTGGCCCGCTGCTAGCTAGGTTTGGCCACTGCGAGGTGAGCCTGCCGGGCGGCTGCGCGATAGGACAAAGGCCGATCGATCTGCATCTAAGCGCGCTTGAAAAAATGGGCGCAAACATCGAAATCAAACAAGGCTACGTCGTCGCCACCGCACCCGACGGGCTAAAGGGCGCGCAGATCGTCTTTGACAAGATCACGGTAACGGGCAGCGAAAACATCATCATGGCCGCCGCGCTCGCTCACGGCACGACGCATCTAATCAACGTCGCCAAGGAGCCTGAGGTGGTGCAGCTTTGCGAGGTTTTGGCCGGCGGAGGCGCGAGGATCGAGGGCATCGGCACGGACGAGCTCGTGATCGAGGGCACGGACAGGCGCCTACTGGACGTCGGCGAGATAACGGTCATCCCTGATAGGATCGAGGCTGGGACGTATCTTTGCGCCGGAGCGATCACGAACTCGCAAATCACCGTAACAAAAGCCAACGCTGCGCATCTGCGAGCCGTGCTTACTAAATTTAACCAAATGGGCTTTGAAACCGTCGTGGACAGCGACAAAATCACGATAATGCCCGCTAAAAACGTAAATCCCGTCGAGATCGTGACGACTGAGTTTCCGGGCTTTCCGACCGATATGCAGGCGCAGTTTATGGCGCTCTCGCTCACGGCAAACGGCGTCAGCACGATCGACGAGAGGCTTTTTGAGAACCGTTTTATGCACGTTAGCGAGCTCACGCGTATGGGTGCCGATATCCGTCTAAACGGCCACATCGCGACGATCTACGGCGGAGGCGAGATAAACGCCGCGGACGTGATGGCTACCGATCTGCGCGCCAGCTCGGCTCTGGTGCTGGCGGCCCTTGCCGCAAACGGAACTAGCCGCGTGCATAGAATTTATCACCTAGATAGAGGCTACGAGGGGCTGGAGCGCAAACTAGCGGCTCTGGGCGCAAAAATACGCAGACTGGAGGAGTAAAATGACGCTAGAGCTTGCTCAAAATTTGATCTTAGAAAAAGCTAAATTTGACGGATACGGCGAGTTTATAAGCCTTGAGCGCGCGACGGGTAAAATTTTAGCCGGAGACGTCGTAGCGGTTAAAAATTTGCCATCTTTTGACAATTCGGCATTGGACGGCTACGCGCTTAAATTTGACGATTTTAATGAGCCGTTAAGCGTCGTAGCGACCGTGCTGGCGGGCGATACGGCCGAAATCTCGCTAAAAAAAGGCGAATGCGTAAAGATAATGACCGGCGCGAAAATGCCGGCAAACACCGATACTATCGTGCCTTTTGAGGATGCGGTTTTGCAGGACGGCAAGCTCTCGCCGCAAAGCAAAATCAAAAAATTTAACGCCGTGAGATATAAGGGCGAAGAGGTCAAAGCGGGTGAAATTTTACTTAAAAAAGGTGAAATTTTAACGCCCGCAAAAGTGATGATGCTAGCCGCGCAGGGCATTTACTGCGTCTGCGTAGAGCGCGAGCCAAAGATCGGTATATTTTCGAGCGGCGACGAAGTAGTCGAGCCGTGGCAAAACGCTGGCCAGGGGCAAATCTACAACGCAAACGCCGCAGGCATCGCCTCTTTGCTTCAAAGCTTCGGCTTTGCTAGCTCGTATGCGGGCATCATAAAAGACGACCTAGAAAGCACGACGCGCGCGCTTGAGACGGCTGAATTTGACGTTATTATCACAAGCGGCGGAGCCAGCAAGGGCGAGGCCGATTTTATGAAAACGGCGCTTTTAAATTTAGGCTTTAGCGAGCTTTTTGACGGCGTAAATATACGCCCCGGACGACCGAGCAAAGTTTTCATAAAGGACAAAAAAATCGTTTTTATCTTGCCCGGAAACCCGATGGCTGCGTTTTTGATGTCTTTTTTGCTGGTCGTTCCGTTTTTAAAGGGCACGCAGTTTGAAAAATTTGGCGCCGTTTTAAACCAAGACGTAAAAATAAAATCAGGACGTCAAAACATCGTATTTGGCAGCTTTGCGGACGGTAAATTTAATGTCACGGACGATAATAAATTTGGCTCGGGTATGATAATGCCTCTTATCAAAAGTAATGCGATTTTGATAACCAGCGAAAGCGATAGCGCGCTAAAAGCGGGCGAAATCGTAAAATTTTTGCGAATTTCTTGACAAATGAAAACGTTTTTGCTAAAATTGCGACTTCTCAAACGGTGCGGGAATAGCTCAGGGGTAGAGCACAACCTTGCCAAGGTTGGGGTCGCGAGTTCGAATCTCGTTTCCCGCTCCATTTTTTTCTTACTTTTTTTTCCTATTTTTTTATTTTCTTCGGATTTGGCGCTTTGGCCGATGTATTGCGTTTCAAACGGCAAAATAACGCTAGCTGATCTTGGCTTTGAAGGCAAAAATGATGAAATATTAAATTTAAACGATAGCAAAGCCGCAAAAATAAATTCTCAAAAATTAGCCGAAATTTTAAAAAAATATGACGTACGACTCGAGGATAAAAGCGGCGGAGAGACGATTTTCGTCAAAAACTGCGACGCGCTAAATTTGGTGCAGCGAGCGTTTTTGCAGGCGGTTACGAGCGAGTTTAAAGATATAAAATTCGTCAAATTTCCGCTCATCGAGCCTCAAAACGAGCTTCCTAAAAATTTTCATGAATACAAATTCGACAAAATTTACACAAACAAAATCAATCCAAAAGGCAGCTTTAGGGCCGGTTTCGTCACGCCAAACGGCTCGCGGCCAAGCGTATTTTTTAGATATGAGATCGGCGCGAAAATGCCCGTTTTAAGAGCGACCAGGCCGCTTGCCACACGCCAAATGTTGGGCGTGGGCGACTTTGTAAAGGATTGGGTGGAGCTTGGCGAGTTTAGCCCCGATATGATGAGCGAGGCGCCAAATGCGAGGCTAGCGGCCAAACAAAATATAAAAAGCGGCGAAGTCTTGCGGCTGCGGCAGTTTACTTCGCTTCCGCTTATCAAAAAAGGCGAGCGCGTGGGCGCCGTGCTTAGCGATGGGGCGCTTAGCATCATCGTCGAGGTTACTGCGCTAGAAAACGGCAATCTAGGCGATACGATCAAGGTCAAAAACAACGACAAAAAGGTCTTTAGCGCGCAAATCGTCTCAAAAAAACAGGTGATGATAAGATGAAAATTTTTCTTGGCATCAGCGGCGCTAGCGGCGTAAATCTGGGGCTTAAGCTCGCTTTTGAGATAGCAAAAAGAGCGCAACTGCACCTGTGCGTGAGTAAGAACGCGATGAATGTGCTGGAAAAAGAGTTAAATTTTACCGATTTTTTCCGTAAAAACGGCGAAAATTTAAACACCATCGGCGCGACGAGTGGTAAATTTGACGAAGCGACGGCTAAATTTAGCAATGCGGCGCGCAGAGGCGAAGTTTTAAATTTTCGCACCGACCAAAACGCGGTCAAATTTGACAAAATTTACGGCGATGAAAACGACTCGGACGCAGATTTTCAAATTTGGGCGCCAAATTTAAAACGAGCAAATAAAAACGACTCGCAAAAGCGCTACGGCGAAAGCGCAAAATTTGCAAATTTGAGCTTCGCGCAGAGCGAGGCGGATTTTGGCGATAGCGATAAAAAATCTAAAAGTAAAAACAGCGAATTTGTTTCAAACGGCACGCAAATTTTTAGCGATGAAAATTTAAAAAATTGTAAAACGATAGGCGGTGTCGGCAGCCGGGATAACGGCGATCTTGACGATGCAAACGGTCAAATTTGCCAAAATAGCGGTAAATTTTACGGAGGTTACGACGATAAAATCAAAGAGCAAGACGGTAAAATTTGCGGCAAAATCGACGTTATAAAATCTCAAAATAAAGATAATTTTGATAAAATTTATGCCGAGAACAGCGCTAAAAATTCGGATAAATTCGATACTCGCTTTAATGAAAAAAATAAAGCCGGAATTTCCCGCGAGTTTAGTGCCGTAAAATCTCAAGATAAAGATAATTTTGATAAATTTTTATCTCAAAACGGCGCCAAACAAGACGAAATTCATCAAATTTGGCAAGATTTGCAAAATCGCGCCGTTATCTATGGCGACTCCGATCTGGCCGCAGCGCCGAGCTCGGGATCGTTCGGCATAGGCGCTACTATCATAGCACCCTGCTCTATCAACACTCTAGCCAAAATCCACGCAGGCTTTGCCGACACGCTGATAACTCGCGCCGCCGCAGTCGCGCTAAAGGAGCGAAAGAGGCTGATTTTGGGCGTTAGAGAGATGCCGTTTTCTACGCTTGCACTCGAGCACGCAGCTAAGCTCTCCGCTCTTGGCGCCGTTATCGCGCCACCGGTTTTGGGATATTATTCGGCTCAAAATAGCCTCGAAGATATGGAAAATTTCATCATCGGCAAGTGGCTTGACCTGCTCGGACTTAAGCATCAAATTTACAAAAGATGGAGCTAAAACAGCTGCGCCGGTCGTAAGATAAAGTCCTATTTTAGGCATAAAATAGTAAAATCAACCTTTAAAATTTAAAGGCGAAAAATGAAAGCTTGCATATATCCGGGCACCTTTGATCCCGTAACAAACGGACACGTCGACGTTATCAGGCGGGCGACTAAAATTTTCGATAAAGTCATCGTCGCAGTTGCGGCTAGCGAGAGTAAGCAGCCCTATTTTAGCCTGGCTAGACGCGTTGAGATGGTAAAAATCTCAACGGCGGATTTAAAAAACGTCGAGGTCGTGGGCTTTGATAACCTGCTCGTCGATTTTGCCAAAAGCTGCGGCGTAAACGTCGTGATCCGCGGACTTCGCGCGGTTAGCGACTTTGAGTACGAGCTGCAAATCGGCTACGCAAACGCCACGCTTTGGGAGGAGCTTGAGACCGTTTATCTGATGCCGAGCCTCAAAAACGCCTTTATCTCAAGCTCGATCGTGCGCTCCGTTCTCAGCCACGACGGCGACGTCAGCAAGCTGGTTCCGAGCGAAATTTTAGAAACTTTGAAAGGCTAAATTTGTATATTTTATTTGAAGGTATCGACGGCGCGGGCAAAAGCACGCAGATAGCGCGGCTGGCGACGGCTTACCCGCAAGCGATCGTGACTAAGGAGCCGGGCGGTACGAAGCTTGGCGAAAATTTGCGCGAGATATTACTAAAAGAAAACGATCTGGATAAAAGGGCCGAAATTTTGCTATTTTTGGCCGATAGAGCCGAGCATTCGGGTAAGATAATAAAACCCAACTCAGATAAAATGATTTTGAGCGACAGAGGCTTTGTTTCAGGCATGGCCTACGCGCTGGCGGGCGGAAATTTTAGCTTTGAAGAGCTTTTAAGCTTAAATAAATTTGCCCTACAAGGAAATTTTCCGCAAAAAATAGTATTTTTTAAAGCGGACGAAAGCACGCTAAGATCGCGCTTAAGCTCGCGCGCGCAGATGGACGGCATAGAGGCTAGGGGTTTTGAGTATCTACTAAGAGTACAGGACGCGATGGAGGAAATTTTGCAAAAACTAGACGTCAGTTACGTCACGATCGACGCCGCCCTGGACGAAGAAAAAATAACGAATTTGATAAAGGAGTTTATAAATGATTAGCGCATTAAGGGGGATGAAGGACGTTTTGCCACCCCAGTCGGGACTTTACGAGAGGATAATCAAAATCTGCGAAGAGGTCGCGAAAAACTACGGATACGAGTTCGTGCTGTCTCCACACCTGGAGCAAACGGCGCTTTTTCGCCGCAGCGTCGGGGAAAGCAGCGATATCGTGGGCAAGGAGATGTATCAGTTTGAGGACAAGGGCGGTAACGACGTTTGCCTGCGTCCGGAGGGCACTGCCGGCGTCGTGCGCGCCTTTATCGAGGCCAAATTTGACCGCACTGGCGGCGTGAGACGGTACTTTTACCACGGCTCGATGTTTCGCTACGAGCGTCCGCAAAAAGGACGTTTGCGCGAGTTTCATCAGTTTGGCTGCGAGTGCTTCGGCGAGCCTAGCGTTTATGAGGATGCGAGCGTTATTTTGATGATAAACGAGATCTTCTCGCGCCTGGGTATCAAAACCAAGTTACTCATAAATTCGCTCGGAGATGCCGCTAGTATGGGTGCATACAGGCAAAAGCTGGTTAAATTTTTAGACGCGCACGAGGAGCAAATTTGCGAGGACTGCAAGCGCAGAAAGCTAACAAATCCTATCCGCGTGCTAGACTGCAAGGCCCAGAGCTGTCAGAAAATTTACGAAAACGCGCCGCTGATAATCGGTAGCCTAAACGACGAATGCGCGGGCGAGTTTAAAAAGTTGCAAGAAATTTTAAGCGGCAACGGCGTGGAGTTTGAGATAGATCCAAAGCTTGTGCGCGGGCTTGATTACTACTGCAAAACGGCGTTTGAGTTCGTTTCAAGCGAGATCGGCGCAAAGAGCGCGGTCGCAGGCGGCGGACGCTACGACAGATTGGTCGAGTACCTAGGCGGCAAGGCTAGCTACGGCGTGGGCTTTGCGATGGGTATCGAGCGCATAATGGAAATCCTAGGCGGCCGAGAGAGCCAAAGCGCAAGAAGCGGCGTATATATCGGCGCGATGGATGCCGATGGCGTGGACGCGGTCTATAAAATAGCGATAAATTTAAGAAAAAGCATCCCCGTCCTAGTAAGCTACGAACCTAAAAAACTACAAAAGCACTTAAATGCGGCCGATAATGCTAACACTAGGATTTGCCTGTGCGTCGGCGAGGACGAGCTAAAATCGGGCAAAATTTGGCTAAAAGATCTGAGCGAGAAAGCCGAAAAAACGCTTGATTTGGCGGATCTGGAGACGGAACTTAAAAGGATTTTAAATGTATGATTACGGTTTAAATTTGTGGGGAAACAATAACTTCATTGTCGAAAACGGTAAAATTTGCGTCAATACCGGCTCAAAACCGGCCATCATCGACATCGTAAAAAGCATCAGGAGCGAAGGCTACCGAGGCCCGCTATTGCTGCGCTTCCCTCACCTCATACACAAGCAAATTTCGCAAATTTACAAAAGCTTTGAGAGCGCTAAAAACGAATTCGGCTACAAAGGCAGCTTTAACGCCGTTTATCCGCTAAAAGTAAATCAATATCCGGGTTTTGTAAAAAACCTAGTCCGTCACGGCCAAAAATACGGCTACGGGCTGGAGGCAGGCTCAAAGGCCGAGCTGCTGCTGGTGATGGCGTATAATAACGAAGGTGCGCCGATAACCGTAAACGGCTTTAAAGATAAAGAGATGATAAACATTGGCTTTATCGCGGCCGAAATGGGGCACAACATCACGCTAACGATCGAGGGACTAAACGAGCTTGAGGCTATCATCGCCATCGCAAAAGAGCGTTTCGCGCCAAAGCCAAACATCGGCCTGCGTATCAGGCTGCATAGCAGCGGATCCGGCGTCTGGGCTAAAAGCGGCGGTATAAACTCCAAATTCGGCCTAACCGCAACCGAGCTAATCGAAGCGGTAAATTTGCTAAAAGAGGCAAATTTGCTCGACCGCTTTAATATGATCCACTTTCATATCGGTTCGCAAATCACCGAAATCCACCCGCTAAAAAAAGCTCTAATCGAAGCAGGAAACATCTACGCCGAGCTGCGAAAAATGGGTGCGAAAAACCTAAAAGCCATAAATTTGGGCGGCGGTCTAGCTATAGAATACTCGCAGTTTAAGGAAAACTCGAGCCGAAACTACACGCTTAGCGAATACGCCAACGACGTGGTCTATCTGCTAAAAACGATGGCGACGCAGCGAAACGAGGTGGAGCCTGATATCTTTATCGAGAGCGGCCGTTTCGTCTCGGCTTCGCACGCCGTGCTGGTTGCGCCCGTTTTGGAGCTCTTTAGCCAGGACTACACCGAGGAAAAACTCGTGCTGAAAAAGAAAAACCCTCAGCTAATCACCGAGCTAAACGATCTGCTAAACACGATAAAACCGTCAAACGCGATGGAGTATCTGCACGACAGCATCGATCATATGGAGAGCATTTTGACGCTATTTGATCTAGGCTACGTCGATTTGCAGGATCGCTCGAACGCTGAAATTTTAACCCACCTAATCATCAAAAAAGCGGCTAAAATCCTCGGCACCAAACAGCACAACGCCGAGCTTTTAAAGCTACAGGAAGAGGCGCAGGAGCGCTATCTCGTAAATTTTTCGCTATTTCAGTCGTTGCCTGATTTTTGGGGCTTAAAGCAAAATTTCCCTATCATGCCGCTTGACCGCCTGGACGTGCGCCCTACCCGTTCGGCGTCGCTGTGGGATATCACTTGCGATAGCGACGGCGAGATAGGCTTTGACGACGAGGAAAATCCTCTGTTTTTACACGACGTGGACGTGGAAAAAGAGGAGTACTTTTTAGGATTTTTCCTAGTCGGAGCGTATCAGGAGGTGCTGGGTATGAAACACAACCTCTTTACTCACCCGACCGAAGCTACTATCGAGATAGACGCCGAGGGCTTTAAGGTGTCGCACCTGCTGGAGAGCCAATCGATCCTTGATATCATGGAGGATCTTGACTACGACATCTACGAGATCCAAGACATCCTAAACGAGCGTATCGAAAAGTCAAAGCTCGTAAACGACTCGCAACGAAAGCAAATTTTAGGCGAAATGTATCTGTTTTTAAACGATAACGGCTATCTAAAAACTATATCTTAAATTTAGAAAAAGGAGTAAAAATGCTATCAAAAAGAGTTCAGGTGCTAGGCGAGAGCCTAACCATCGAAATCAGCACCAAGGCAAAAGAGATGAAAGCCCGCGGCGAGGACGTGATCAGTTTCGGCGCGGGCGAACCGGACTTTGACACGCCAGAGATCATCAAAAACGAAGTAAAAGCCGCCCTAGATAAAGGTTGCGGCAAATATACCGCCGTCGCCGGCACGCCCGAGGTGAGAGAGGCAGTCGCCGCAAAACTCAAGCGCGACAACGGTTTAAACTACGCGCCAAATCAAATAATAACAAACGTCGGCGCCAAGCACTCGCTTTTTAACGTATTCCAAGCGCTAGTCGATCATGGCGACGAGGTCATCGTACCAAGCCCGTACTGGGTGAGCTACCCGGAGATGGTCAAATTTAGCGGCGGCAATCCCGTCTTTATCGAAACTAACGAAAAGACCGGCTTTAAAATCACTCCCGAGCAGCTAAAGGCGGCGATCACTCCTAGAACTAAAATTTTAGTATTAAACAGCCCTTGCAACCCGACGGGCGCGATATATAGCCGCAAAGAGCTCGAAGCGCTGGGCGAAGTGCTAAAAGATACGAAAATCATCGTAGCTAGCGACGAAATGTACGAAAAGCTAAACTACGAGGGCGAATTCGTCGCGACCGCGGCGGTGAGCGAGGATATGTTTAACCGCACGATCACGATAAACGGCCTAAGCAAGTGCGGCGCGATGCCTGGCTGGAGATTTGGCTACATGGCTAGCCCGTTTAAAGAGCTAAACGCCGCGGTAAACAAGCTGCAAAGCCAAAGCACGAGCAACATAAACTCTCTAACGCAAGCCGGCGCCATCCCTGCGTTGCTCGGCAAAGCCGACGAGGACATCGCGTATATGAAGGGCGAGTTTAAAAAGCGCCGCGACCTAGGCGTCGAGATGATAAACGCTATACCGGGGCTTAGCGTGCTTAAGCCTGACGGCGCGTTTTATCTTTTTATAAACTGCTCCGAGGTCGAGCCAGATAGTATGAAATTTTGCAAAGAGCTGCTAGAAAAGGCCAAGGTTGCCGTGGTGCCCGGCGTTGGGTTTGGTATGGACGGATACTTTAGGCTGTCTTTTGCGACTGATTTAGAAAGTATCAGAAAAGGTATCGCAAGGATCGGCGAATTTGTAAAAAGCTATAAAAAGTAGCGTAAATTTGGCTCAAATTTGACGCGGCGAGCTGGTTTTGCAGCGTCAAATTTGAGCTTTTGAAGCAATCGCCTAGGTTGCTTTTTAAGAAAATTCGTTTTCTTTTGTGGGTTTTTGCATCCCGGGATTAAAAACAATAAACATATCCTAACTTTTATACAAAGACAAGCGATTGTGCCGCCTCGATGCTAAAGCAAATTTTGCACTGGCTGGAATTGCTTCTAATGCTTAATGACGGATGATGCATAGGATTGGTAATGTTATTTTGAAATGTTTAAGAGTCTTTTATTTAGGCATTATTTTATTGGTCCGAGCCAACCACTCGGTCCTGTTTGGCATTCTAGCTTATAATCTACATATCGGATGCGTTATCGTTTAGACTATCCTCATTCGTCTTGTTTGGGGCTCCCAGTAAAGCCAAAGGAGCGTTTTGCGCAGCCGGATAAGTTTTTCCAAACGCTTGATATATGGACTCGGCTGTTACCGTCCAGTAGTCACTTATCTGAAATTTCTCTATTATGTAGTTTTTATCCGAAAAGAAGTTTTTAACCTCCAATACGTTCTTGTTTGAGCTATTTATCTTAGAGGTGCTTATCTTTAGATCTCTTCCGTTTGAGCTATAAAATACCCTTGATCCGGGATTTTTAAATATTACTTTATCATTTCCTCCCGTATCTGTTATACTTACCATGCCGCCTTTATAGTTAAAGACATTATCTTCGCTTCCTCCGGTTAAAGAGCCGTTATCGCCATCGCCCGGGTTTGAGGGAGTAGGATCATCCGGAGTATCCGGAGTCTCAGGAGGGAATGCCTTGCCGAATTTCTCATATATGGACTGGGCCGTTATGCTCCAGTAGTCGTTTATGTCAAAGTTTTCTATTATGGAGTTTCTATTTACGAAGAAATTCTTGATCTCCAATACGTTCTTGTTTGAGCTATCTATCTTAGCCGTGCTTATCTTTAGATCTCTTCCGTTTGAGCTATAATACACCCTTGATTCTTGATCATTATCATCATCAAGCCTAAACACCACTCTATCGTCTCCTCCGTTATCGCTTATGGTTACTTTGCCTCCGGTGTAGGTGTAGACGTTATCTTTTTTATCCTTATCCGATAGGTTGTTGTTGCCGTTTGCGGAAGAAAGGTGAACGACGTTGATTTGTTTTAAAATGTATTCTTGATCCTCAAAGCTATCATCTTGGCCGAATCCTATTCTATCTATAGCATAGTCTCCGCCTAGGAAGTGATTTTTGATTCTTACCGTTTGATTTGGATCATTATTTATCGTCATTAGCAAGTCATCATTGTCTTTTTTATACAAGATGCTATTTTTTAATATACCATAGGCAAAAAATAACGTATCGTTTCCTCCACCGGTATTGTCTATAGTGTCGTTACCGTCTCCCAAACGATACTCATAAGTGTCGTCGCCTTCTCCACCTATTAAGGTATCGTCTCCTTTACCGCCTAGTATGATATCGTCTCCTTCCTTGCCATTGACTATATCATTTCCTCCTTTTGCCTTTATAGTCTCCCCCTCTAAACCCCCGTTTATAATATCGTCTGAATTAAAACCGTATATCCTATTGCCGCGACCGGTTGAGTCTTTGTCTGCAAGAGCTATTTTTCTTATATCTTCGAGACTTAAAGACGAACCGTCGCTAAACTCTATAGCCTTAATTCCCTGAGAATTATCGTCGGCATCATCTATATTTTCGTAGAGCATATTTGAAATCTTAATCGAATCGTCGCTATTTTTAAATTTTATCATCAAATCGTCATAATCTCTAGTTATCAAAATATCGTCTTTAGTAATCCTTTCTTTAAATTTAACAATATCATTTCCATCTGCATATATCGTATCGTTTCCGTCACCCTTACCGAATATATAAGTATCGGCGCCTTCTCCCCCAGATAAGCTATCATTTCCTTTGCCTCCTATCAATACATCGTCTCCCGCTATGCCGTGCATACGATTATCCCGATCATCTCCATACAAGGTATCGTTTTCACTGCTGCCATCCAGTGTGCTATTTGAGGCATCTACGCAAAATACGCTATTATTTGAAGCTATTTTTTTGATATTTTCGGAGTCAATGAATGAGCCGTCGGAAAATTCTATTTTACCGATGCTACCGGGGTAATCTTTACTAAATATATTATGGACGGTCATAGAATCACCGGTTTGTTTTATAAGTATTCTTAAATCTTTATCATTTAGTTTTTGTATGGCTATATCGTCTTTAGAAATTCCCTCTTTTAGCTTTATCGTATCTTTTTCATCGGAATATACCATATCATGGCCATCACCTTTACCGAATATATAGGTGTCTGACCCTTCTCGCCCCTCAAGGTTGTCATCGCCTGCACCGCCTTCTAGGATATCGTTACCCTCCTCTCCTATCAAGGTATCGTTTCCATCATCGCCGTAAAGAGTATCGTTACCGGCTTCTCCGTGTAGTTCGTCGCTACCTTTGCCGCCATACAAAGTATCGTTTCCGTTTCTTCCATAGATATGATTGTCTCCGTCTCCTCCCACTATGATATCGTCCGAATCAAAGCCGTAAATCACACTATAGTTATTAGGGCTCATTAAGGTTTTTTGTTTGACCTCTTCAAAGCTCATATATGAGCCGTCATCGAATTCCAACCCCTTTATTCCACTAGAACCGTCTTCTTTGTTGAACATATTTTTTATAAATATATGATCCTTAGTATCTTTGATTTGTATCATAAGACTATCTTCCAGATTTGATGGTGTAATCCTTTTAAATATTAGATCGTCCTTAGTTATGCCTGCCCTAAATTTGATAGTATCTTGTCCGTCAGCATATATAATAGTATCTTGACCGTCACCTCTGCCGAAGATATAAGTGTCTTCTCCTTCGCCGCCGTAAATGGTATCGTTACCGCTTCCGCCTTCTATGGTGTCGTTGCCATCACCGCCCCGAAGTTCGTCATCGCCATTACCTCCATATAAAGTGTCATTACCTTTGTCGCCGTAAAGCTTATCATCGCCATCGTTTCCGTAGATGGTATCGTCTCCGTTGCCGCCACTTATATCATCATTTCCCTTTCCGCCGTAAATAGTATCGTTACCCTCTTGTCCTCTTATATCGTTATCTTTTTCATTGCCGTATATGATATCGTCATAATAGGAACCGTAGTAAATTTGCGATTGATCATTTGGGCTTATTATTACAGGAGTAGCTTTGTGGATATCTGCTATACTCATAGAAGTTCCGTCGTCAAATGTTATCTTATTGATTCCATCTTTATTGGTATAATATCTAAACATATCCTTTACGGTGATGGAGTTGTTACTACCCTTTATCTTTATCAAAAGATCATGCTTATTGTCTCCCGTTCTGGTAAATACGAGATCGTCTTTGTTGATACCGGCTTTAAATTTGATGGTATTGTTTCCGTCTGAGTCTATTAGCGTATCATTTCCATCATCTCTACCAAAGATATAGGTATCGTCGCCTTCGCCTCCATAAAGAGTATCGTTACCGCTTCCGCCTTCTAGGATATCGTTGCCATCACCGCCTCTTAGCGTATCATCGCCTTCACCGCCATAAAGCGTATCGTTACCTGCTTGTCCGCGTATATCATTGTCTTTTTCATTGCCATATATGGTATCGTCGTAAGGAGAACCGTAAATTTGCGATTGGTCATTTGGATTTGCTATTGCAGGGGTAGCTTTGTAGATATCTGCGATACTCATAGAAGTTCCATCGTCAAATGTTATCTTGTTGATTCCATATAAATTTCGCTCCATATCTTTAAACATATCCTTTACGGTTATGGAGTCATTACTACCCTTTATCTTTATCAAAAGATCGTGCTTATTGTCTCCCGTTCTGGTAAATACGAGATCGTCTTTGTTGATACCGGCTTTAAATTTGATGGTATCGTTTCTGTTTGCTGTAAAATATGCCTCATCATATATGACATCATCCCCGTCACCTTTGCCAAAGATATACGTATCATCGCCTTTATGACCATATAAGATGTCATTGCCCTTTCCTCCCTCTAGGATATCGTTACCGTCCCCACCGTAAAGTTTATCGTTTCCCCCATTGCCTTTCAAGATGTCATCGGAATCAAATCCGTAAATGATATTATCGTTGTCATTGCCGATAAGGCTGGCTTTCTTCGCCTCATCACTACTCAAAACGCTTCCATCGGCAAATTTAAAATCAAAAAAAGCTTTACTATGCATAAAGAATTCCGAAATCCTTATTTGTTCATTCGTATCTTTTATCTTAATGATCAGATCTTTTAGATTATTATACGGCCTTATGAAATCAACTTCATTTTTGTTTATGTCTTTAAATACAAGAGTATTTTTCCCCCATAAGTCAAATATGGAATCGTTGCCGTCACCTTTGCTATATATGTAGGTATCATCTCCTTTCTCTCCTTGTAGTATATCGTTTCCTTTTTTGCCTTCTAAGGTGTCGTTTTGGCGATATCCCATTAAGTTGTTATCTTGGTCGTCTCCGATTATCTTAAGAGCTATGTTATGCCGATTTATGGTCGCTCCATTGGCAAATTTAAAATCAAAAAGAGTTTCATTTTGTTCAAAGAATTCCAAAATCCTTATTTGTTCATTCGTATCTTTTATCTTGATGATCAGATCTTTTAGATTATTATACGGTCTTATAAAATCAACTTCATTTTTGTTTATGTCTTTAAATACAAGAGTGTTGCTTCCTTGTCGGTCATGGATAGTATCGTTGCCATCCCCTTTGTGATAGATGTAGGTATCATTATCCTCTCCGCCATAAAGACTATCGTTTCCTTTACCGCCTTCTAAGATATCGTTGCCGCTACCACCGCCTAAAGCGTCGTCTCCTTCATCGCCGTATAGTTTGTCATCGCCCTTTCCGCCATAAAGACTATCGTTTCCTTTTTTGCCTTCTAGTATGTCGTTTCCATGATATCCGTTTAGAATATTGTCATTGTCATCCCCGATAAAGGTAAGGAGCAAATCGCTCGTACCGATAACGTTTCCATCTGAAAATTTGAAATTAAAATCACCGTTTTGCTCAAAAATGTTTTTTAAGGTTATGTATTCTTGCGTATCTTTTACAGTTATCAATAAATCATTGCCTTTGACGGAAAATTCTACCCCATCTTTATTTATATCTTTAAATTCCAGAGTATTTTTTCCTCGGTAGCTATATATTATGGTATCGTTGCCATCACCTTTGCTATAGACATAGGTATCATCCCCATCATTCCCGTAAAGACTATCGTTTCCTTTACCTCCTATAAAGGTGTTTTCTCTAAAAAATCCATACAAGGTATTATCTTGATCGTCTCCGACTACCATAAGATTTATGTTAGAGCCATCTCTTATCGTTCCGTCCGAAAATTTAAAACGAAATGCCGCATAAGATGAGTAGGAAAGTATGTCGTTTATGGTTATAGTTTCTCCGGTATCTTTTATTTTAATAAGCAAATTTCTGTCTTGTTTGAAAAACTCTACGTCGTCATAGCTGAGATTTTTAAAGTAAAGGATATTTGCGCCTCCCCAGTCGCTTATCACGTCGTTGCCGTCGCCTTTGCTATAAATGTAGGTATCGTCTCCGTATTCGCCGTTTAATTTATCGTTTCCTTTGCCGCCCTCTATGGTATCATTGTTTTGATAACCGTATAAAATATTGTCGCTCTCATCTCCGATTACCGTAAGACGTAAGTCCTGACTAGACATAGTAACCCCGTCTGCAAATTTAAAAGGTATTTGATTGACACTCTGCGAATACCAACGTTTTATATTTATGCTATCTTGCGTTCCTTTTATTTTTATATTTAGTCCGCTACCGTCTTGATTAGAAAACTCAACCTCGTCTTTTCTTATATCTTCAAAGTAAATAGTGCTCTCGCCGCCGCTCTCGTATATGGTGTCGCTACCGTCGCCTTTATGATAGATATATGCGTTTTTGCCGTATCCACCGTGAAAGACATCGTTTCCTTTGCCTCCTACAAATAAATTATGACTGCTTTTACCTCGGATGACGTCATCTCCGTCGGTACCGGATATATAATCGCTAAGAGCGAATAAAGCGAAATCATTGTTATTGCTTGCAAGCTTTTCGAGATTATTTTTAAAGCTATCCAGTAACTCCGATTTATATTGAGCCCCATCCCTTATGGTGCCGGTTAATACCGATAGTTCTTTATAATTCTTAGCATTATAGAGTTCTTTTAGTTTTGCATTGACTTTGCTAAAATCATAGTCGTATTTATTGGTATCGTCGTTATAATACATATAAGTAGTATCAATCAGACCTTTATACTTGGTTTGAAGTTCGATATTGGCATATACGTAGTTTTTAAATTTACTCATAATGCCCATTATTATATCAGCAGCCGGTGAAGAAGGATTGGGATTATTTCCCCATTGTAAAAACTCCTTACCCGATATCTTTTCATATACTCCAAGCATCCTTGCATCTATGAACTGTCCTCTGCTATCCTTATCTACTCCTTCCACTCCGGCCCATTTAAATAAAACATTATCCAGTTGCTTTGCTTTTTCTTCAAGGCTTAGACCCATATAGTCTTTGATCATATTTTCCAGTTCTAAGTTTTTGCTCATTGCATTTCTTAGATTATGCAAATTTCCAAATGCGGTTACTTCAGGTAAGGCTTTTATTCTCTCGGGGATATCGATGTTTGGTTGTTCGGTATATCTAAGATCAACCTTAAACCATACGTCATCGGCGGTAGTGGTGGTGTTATCGTTAAATGTAACGGTAGAGGTTTGTTTGATTAGATTGCCGTTGTTATCTATCTGTGTTTCTTTATAACGTAAATCTATGGATTTTATGTTATGTTCTTTTAAAGTCTTTAACTCTCCTTCTTCGGTTAAGCCGTTGGTGTTTAAATCTTGCCAAAGAAGTAGTTTATCAAAGTCTTTATCTTTTTCATCTATGATATTATCATTGTTAAAGTCAAATTCCTTTAAAGCCTCAAACCCGTTCTCAGCCGTTTTACCCGTATATCCGTAAGCTCCTACCGATACTGTTTTATCTCCAAACAGTTCGCTACCGTTATCTATCTTGCCGTTACCGTTTTTATCGTAAGCTAAGAATGCATCATCTTTACTTATCCATCCGGTAGCTTCTTTAAAGCCGTTGTTATCCATATCGAAATTTACGGCTCCGTTTAGTTTAGACGTAGTAGTACCGTCTTTGTTTAGGTCTATTATGATAGGATCATAACGCACGGGAGCGTTTTGCGGATCATTGGGATCTGTCGGGATATCAGAGTTATTTGGATTATTGGGATTTCTATCATCGTCTTTTATAGTGCCTCTTGCGCTACTTATTACTTCCGCCGTTAAGTCTGAGGACTCATCTACAACACAAGCATTTACCACAAATGATCTGTTGCCTTGAGGATAGTTATCGTCTTCCCAGGTGAAGTTAAAGTCTTTGCTGATGTCTCTTTCTTTAAATTCTATAATACTCTTATCCCCTTTCATACTGGTTACTACTTCTACTTTAAGATATTCTCCTTTATCCAGCTTTCTGTTAAGAGACAGGGTAAAAGGAAGTCCCCTGTCTCCAAGAGATTCTTTTAACCAGTTAGCGCTTCCCTCTTTATTTGTTACGGATACTTCTATCTTACTGTTTGCCAGTTTTATACCCAGGGATTTGTCTTCTTTGCTAAATTCGTTTATAGTTATACTCTTATCTCCCTTTTGCACTATTAGGGTAGATTTACCTCCGCTTTCGTTTAGTCTATACTCTATCAAGCCGTCTTTACTTACGTATGCCTCTTTATCCTTATCGTATGTTCCGCCTTTAAGCTCAACTGTGTCAAACACTATCTTACCCTTACCATCGCTATCAAAGATGATGTCTTTATCTCCTACGTAGTAGGTGTCAAAGCCGTCTCCGCCATATAGTAGGTCTTCTTTATCGTCATTGTCCGTATATATGGTATCCTTACCGTTTCCGCCGTAGATAGTATCTTTTCCTTCTCCTCCGTAGATTATATCGTCTCCGTCGTCATCGTTATCTTTACCGTTATTTACTCCGCCGTATACGGTATTCTCTCCTTTGGAACCTCTTAGGTCTATAGTATCGTTACCCGAGCCTGCTTCGATGTAGGCGCTACCTCCTACTATCTTTATGTTGTCGTCTCCGGCTAGGGAGTATACCCTTGTTTTTACATTATCGTCCAGCAGGGCTACGGCATCTTTGATAACATCGTTTTGATTGGTGCCGAATATAAATTGGTTTGTGATTTCATGGATATACGGATTTGTATTATCGGATGTGCCATGATTTGATCCATCGGTAATTCCATGACTTACGCCGCTTTGCATATCGTAAAAATAACTACCTACATCCGTTACATTATGCATAAAGTGATCGAACATTTTTATTCTGTCTTGTATATAGTTATCGGAATACTCGTCTTTATACTTTTCAAGCTCTTTGTAGGCAGGAGAGTCTACGCCAGAGACTATGAAAGGGTTTAGGTGAACCAGGGCGTATAGGGCAGATATCGGGATGGAGGAATTTGGAAAAGTAGATTGGTTGAAACCATTACTAAATATAAACTCTATACTAAATTTAGTATTATTTTTTTCAAAATCTATGGCTATGTCTATGATGTCTTTTTGCTCGGCATTATCGCCATTTACTATCTTGTTGATAGCGTTTAGTGTTTTATTGGCTATATGCTCTACACTCTTTTTGTTATCAAATATCTTTGAAGGTATTTGATAAAACCCGCTTAGATAGGCTGTTATATCTTTTTCATTAACTCCGTTTTTTATCATTTCGTCGTAGAAGTAGAGGATTTTGGTCATAGGAGCTATAAAGTGGGTTTCGCCAGAAACTTCTATTTCCTGTCCAGCGTTAAGTCCCGTTCCGGCTATTAAGCTAAGACCGTCTTTGGCTACCACGTCTGTTATCTTGGGGTTGTAAAAATTTTCTATACCCAAAGCATTCAATAATGTTCCTGGCAGCCCACCAATTCCAGGCGCATTGAATGTATAAGTATTATTAACTACTTCTGGATGTTTTAAAGTTAAAATTTGTGCCAAATATCCGCCAAGGGAGTGTCCAACTACAGTAATTTTTTCATTGGGAGATATAATGCCTTGTACTATTAACCTATTGTAGTATCTCTCTAAATCAAGTTCTTGTAAATTTACACCCGCGAGAGCTAATTGGAGGTCGTTATATAAGTCACTTAAGCTATTTACACTTATTTCTACTTCTGTTCCTCTTATACCAAGTATCTTTTTATTATCAACACTCTTATAAAGAGTAGATTGAAATCCTATAAAATTAAAAGTATCTATTACCTCATAATTTTGAATTTTATCACCTATTTTTCTGCTACTATATGCATCATTCGCAAGGTTTGCATATATCTTTAGTTTACTGAAGTCATTCATTTTATATCCTTTTATTTAAGTTTGTTTTTTAAAATTTGTTTTATTTCAATATCACCTTTCTCTCCATCAAAACCACAACTTTTGCCACCATTTTTGCCCATAATAGCTTTATGTATTTCATTAAATACCATTCCATAAGGAATATAAATTTCATAGGCTTTTGCAACTAAATTATCCTTATTATCTAAAATATTATATTTATGATACCTTGAAATTTTGTTCGGCAATTTTTCATTGCTTGATAAAATACGAAATTTCTCTACATCATGCTTAGTGTAATTGGTATCCAGAGCAACAATCCCATTATCTTTTTGAATATTACATTTGTATTGGTATGTTATAAAAAATCTAGCATCATCAAAATTTACAATAGCAAGAAACAGGACTACCCATGGTGTGAATTCCTTATCAAATTTGATATTTTTTCTATGAAATATTGATAAAAATATTGGCATAATAAACATTGGAAACATTAGCAATGCTGTTGAAATAATGACGCACGATAATATGGATATAAATTTAAGTGATTTATTTAAATTTGACAAATAAATTTGATTTATCACTATTGCCCAAGCAAACGAAATTATAACAATTAAAATAAAAGCTAGCATTTGATAATCTTTTGTAAAATCTTAAATCCCTTATATCCAGCCCAAGCCAGCTCTGCATACATTTTTAGTGTCTCAAATTTTCTCATTTTCTATCCTTTCTAAAGAATTCCTCTATCATTTTTTGATTACATACGTCTAAATACTTCTCTCTGCCGCTATCGCAAAAATCCGTACTCCCGGGATTGCCGCCATATGCCCTTATAATTTCACCCGCTATCCCCTGGTATCCAATGCTCATATATACGTTATCTGCTAGAATTTTACCGGTATATCTATCTTCGATCACGGCACCGTAGTTAAAATCAATATATAACATATCTGTCAATACATTAGGTTTTATGTCGGGCTTTAGTTCTAAGAGATGATATAGATCTTCCGCTACGAGCTCGACAGACGCTATCTCATCTTCATTGATTTCTTTGCGAGCTACGCATTTGTCTTTGTAGGTTTGCTTGAGATCTTTCATATTGTATTTTATGTAGCTTAATATTTTAGACGGTTTTATATCTATCGTCGAGGCATTTCTATCGTCAAGTAACGATTTTATCTCTCTGATTATTTTATCCTCGCTTTCATGATTTGATTGCAGTTGATTAAAAAATATATTTAATTCCTCATATGTTATCGGGATACTCTTTAAAAAGCCTCTTGTGCTTAACTTGGCTGATAAAAAGCACTCTTTTGCAGTATAGTCATCCAGATAAATTCTAAAATATTTACCGTTCGTGGCGGGATTTTTACTTTTTTCTTTGTAGTCTATAAAATTTACGTAGCCGTTTATCAAAGATATGAAATTTGCATCGGTCGTATTTGCAGGGAAATTTAGCCAATTGGTTGGATCTATCAAAGGAAAAGCGCTTCTATTCCATTCGACTATTTCTCTTTCTCCTGCATAGTAAGCGTGTATGGCGGGCTTTTCGTGGACACTTATCTTGGCATATTTAAAATCATAATAGGCCATAATTGCTTTAAGTACGACAATATCCCCGAAAAACACCATAAACCAAGCAAAAAGCCAAAGCAGTTTGCGTTTGCCTTTGGGGGCGATTAAAGCGACAAAAAAGCTTAC
The DNA here is from genome assembly GCF_004803795.1 of Campylobacter rectus. Lineage (NCBI taxonomy): Bacteria > Pseudomonadati > Campylobacterota > Epsilonproteobacteria > Campylobacterales > Campylobacteraceae > Campylobacter > Campylobacter rectus. Next base: position 1,224,138 of record NZ_CP012543.1, read on the forward strand.
GATTAGAAAAATGAGTGCGATTAGAAGTGCTGCGGCGTCGTGCATATTTAATCCTTTAAAAAAATACATATGCAAATTTATATAGCCTAAAGAACTTTTCCGAATAGTAGCATTCTACTCTTACATATTTTAAATTATTATTAAATTTAGAAAAAGACCTTACCCATAGTGTCTATTGGGGCTTGCTTTGATACAAGCATTACTTTCCACCCCCGCCCATTTAAATAAAACATTATCCAGTTGCTTTGCTTTTTCTTCTGGGGTTAGGCTTATATAGTCTTTGATCATATTTTCCAGTTCTAAGTTTTTGCTCATTGCATTTCTTAGATTATGCAAATTTCCAAATGCGGTTACTTCAGGTAAGGCTTTTATTCTCTCGGGGATATCGATGTTTGGTTGTTCGGTATATCTAAGATCAACCTTAAACCATACGTCATCGGCGGTAGTGGTGGTGTTATCGTTAAATGTAACGGTAGAGGTTTGTTTGATTAGATTGCCGTTGTTATCTATCTGTGTTTCTTTATAACGTAAATCTATGGATTTTATGTTATGTTCTTTTAAAGTCTTTAACTCTCCTTCTTCGGTTAAGCCGTTGGTGTTTAAATCTTGCCAAAGAAGTAGTTTATCAAAGTCTTTATCTTTTTCATCTATGATATTATCATTGTTAAAGTCAAATTCCTTTAAAGCCTCAAACCCGTTCTCAGCCGTTTTACCCGTATATCCGTAAGCTCCTACCGATACTGTTTTATCTCCAAACAGTTCGCTACCGTTATCTATCTTGCCGTTACCGTTTTTATCGTAAGCTAAGAATGCATCATCTTTACTTATCCATCCGGTAGCTTCTTTAAAGCCGTTGTTATCCATATCGAAATTTACGGCTCCGTTTAGTTTAGACGTAGTAGTACCGTCTTTGTTTAGGTCTATTATGATAGGATCATAACGCACGGGAGCGTTTTGCGGATCATTGGGATCTGTCGGGATATCAGAGTTATTTGGATTATTGGGATTTCTATCATCGTCTTTTATAGTGCCTCTTGCGCTACTTATTACTTCCGCCGTTAAGTCTGAGGACTCATCTACAACACAAGCATTTACCACAAATGATCTGTTGCCTTGAGGATAGTTATCGTCTTCCCAGGTGAAGTTAAAGTCTTTGCTGATGTCTCTTTCTTTAAATTCTATAATACTCTTATCCCCTTTCATACTGGTTACTACTTCTACTTTAAGATATTCTCCTTTATCCAGCTTTCTGTTAAGAGACAGGGTAAAAGGAAGTCCCCTGTCTCCAAGAGATTCTTTTAACCAGTTAGCGCTTCCCTCTTTATTTGTTACTGATACTTCTATCTTACTGTTTGCCAGTTTTATACCCAGGGATTTGTCTTCTTTAGAGTAATTGGCTATGGCTATGGATGAGTAGTCCGTTTTATTTATAACCGTAAGCACATTAGACTCTTTGTTTAAGTGATACTCTATGTTTGGATTGATGGCATCTTTATATATATTTTTATCTTTATCGTATATGCCGCCTTTAAGCTCTGTATCACCAAATACCACCTTGCCTTTATGATCTGAGTCCAAGATAATGTCGCCGTTGCCGACATAGTATGCGTCAAATCCTTCTCCACCCTTTAGCACATCCCTTGCATTGTCGTCTTTATTATGCTTATCGGTAGAGTATAGGATATCGTCGTAGTCTGTGCCTGTGATGGTATCAGCGCCTTTGCCGCCGACATAGGTTATACCATTTTTTACATATTGTTTGTAGTGATTTTTTATATCAGCAAGCTCGCTAAGCAAAGGCTCACTAAAATTTATATTTTTAGCCTGAAATTCAACAAGCCGATCGTCATCGTTACTTCCGTACATAACAAGTTTGCCATTTTCGTCCAGGTAATTTATAATGCCTGAAGATTTTATGCGATTGTATTCTTCTTCAAATAGACCCATGGCTTTATAAAAATCAGAGTCGAAAATTTTACCTTTGCTATCGACTTTATATTCTTTTAGTTCTTTCATCGAATCATAATTGCTTTTGTTTATACTTCCTCCATCTATTTTATTATCTCCTGTAAATTTTAGATTTATTTTTTTCCCTATACCGCTAGGATCTGCTATTTGGTTTAATATTTGATTCACAAACCCACTACCTTTGCCTCCTACGAAATCAAAATCTCCCGCTTCAAATTGATATTCTATGTCTTTTACAAGGATAGGATTGAGATTTTCATCTAAAACATAGCGAATTTTAGAAGTATTGAGTCCAACTTTCATACTTCCAAATGTAAAAGCCAGTTTGGCAAAGTCCGGATTATCGAGATTTCGGTTGTAAAAAGATACAGCAGCAGCATTATCGCCAGTAGGATCATTCGCAGCGGCATATGCTTTTTTTTCATCTTCTTTTTCGGAATTTTCATATTCTCCATAAAATAGCTCCGCGAATTGCTTCTGAGTTAAAAAATACAACCCATTTTCAAACCTTTCATATTGGCCTTCGTTCAATGTTGGATTTCCATTGTTTAGCTTGTTTCCACTTACTGTTTTGCCGCTAAAAAATGTTTTAAACAATATAAAGTCTTTTGCGTTTACGAAATCCCCGGCCTTTTTTAGGAATTCTTGTGTATTGACTTCTAGTGTTATCTCCTCTTTATTTATCCACCTTTCATCCGCTATCTCCGTCTTTGAAGGGGCTTTTGGTTGGCCCCAAAGATACCAAGAGAGAATTTCCGTAGCAAAATCATTGTTGCCTCTTAAATTTAGTTTGGCTGCCATTGCTTATCCTTTATATTGAAGTTCTAAATTTTAGTTTGAAATTTCGTTTAGTAAATTTCAAATGATCAGGCTTTTCAGCCGCCTTTTGCTTCTCTGCTGCGTAAATAATATTTTTCCAATGGATAATTTAGATTTCCGCAGTTATCAAATTCCGTACCCTCTTTTTTTGTATCAAATAATATTACTTTACTCCTATCTTCATAATGTTTTTTAGTAATAACATCGATTTCTGCTCTATCATGTAAGTATTCGCTGTGATTATAACGCAAGTAATTTTTATTAACTAAAACAAATTTATCTAATAATAAATCGGCTATAACTGTTTTGTCATCACCATAAATAAGCACTATCGGCCTATCAAATCCGAAACCTGCGCCATCTGAAGATATTTTTAGATATTTTTTAGGATCGGTTTTTTTAGCCTTTAACTCTTTCATCAGTATCTCTTCGGTCGTTTTCCCCTTCTTATAATACTTTTGCAATACCTCAAACCAATTCGATAAATTTATATTTTCTAATTCATAATATGCGATTTCATATGAGCTACGCCAAAGGCTACCATAAGTATAAACCCTATAATCATTAATCATTCGCTCTAATTTCAATTTATAATCCAAAAACTGTCCTATCGCTCTTTTATACAGCTCCTCTTTAGGCAAAATTCTATCCTCTTTTAGGCAGTATCCTTGCTTGTATTTGTCGTAGTCGGAAAGGGAAACTATCACAAAGCCTCGTGAGGTGGAAAAATCTGGCACGATGCGGATAAATACGGCGCAGAGTATTATTATAAGAAGAAGCACGCCTGCCAGGGCTTTAAATTTAATAGACCTATAGAATTTCATATCAGTCCTTTTCTTGCTATCCCTTAGCGCGGATTATATATCCGTTACTATAAAAATTTACTTAAACTTAAGTTTTTCAGCCTTTCTTAAGGAAATTTATGTATTGCCCTCTAGTATTATATTATCTTCTCTATCTATCCATTGAGTATCGGCTATTTTCTCCTTTGAAGGAGCCGTTGGCTGACCCCATATATACCAAGATAGAATTTCCGCAGTAAAATTATCATTGCCTCTTAAAATTAGTTTAGCCGCCATTGTTTATCCTTTGTGTTGGAATTTCAGATTTTGATTTGAAATTTGCTTGGTAAATTTCAAATGATCAGGCTTTTCAGCCGCCTTTTGCTTCTCTGCTGCGTAAATAATATTCTTCCAATGGATAGTTTAGATTTCCGCAGTTATCAAATTCCGTACCCTCTTTTTTTGTATCAAATAATATTACTTTACTCCTATCTTCATAATGTTTTTTAGTAATAACATCGATTTCTGCTCTATCATGTAAGTATTCGCTGTGATTATAACGCAAGTAATTTTTATTAATTAGAACAAATTTATCTAATAATAAATCGGCCGTAACCGCCTTGTCGCTGCCACCGATAAGCACTATCGGCCTATCAAATCCGAAACCTGCGCCATCTGAAGATATTTTTAGATATTTTTTAGGATCGGTTTTTTTAGCCTTTAACTCTTTCATCAGTATCTCTTCGGTCGTTTTCCCCTTCTTATAATACTTTTGCAATACCTCAAACCAATTCGATAAATTTATATTTTCTAATTCATAATATGCGATTTCATATGCGCTGCGCCGGGAACTGCCATAGGCATAGGTCCTATAATCATTAATCATTCGCTCTAATTTCAATTTATAATCCAAAAACTGTCCTATTGCTCTTTTATACAGCTCTTCTTTCGGCAAAATTCTATTCTCTTTGAGGCAGTATCCTTGCTTGTATTTGTTGTAATCGGGGAGAGAAACTATCGCAAAGCCTCGTGAGGTGGAGTAATCGGGAATTATACGGATAAATACGGCGCAAAGTATTGTTATAAGAAGCAGCACTGCGGCTAGGATTTTAAATTTAAGAGATTTGTAGAATTTCATATCAGTCCTTTTCTTACTATCCCTTAGTGCGGATTATATATCCACTACTATAAAAATTTACTTAAACTTAAGTTTTTCAGCCTTTCTTAAGGAAATTTATGTATTGACTTCTAGTGTTATATCCCCCCCCCTATCTATCTATTGAGTATCGGCTGTTTTCTCCTTTGAAAGAGCCTTTGGCTGACCCCATATATACCAAGAGAGAATTTCCGTAGCAAAATCATTATTGCCGATTAGATTTAGTTTGACCGCCATTGCTTATCCTTTATATTGAAGTTCTAAATTTTAGCTCGAAATTTCGTTTAGTAAATTTCAAGCAATCAAGCTTTTCAGCCGCCTCGCGCTTCCCTTGTATCCATGTAAATTTTTTTTAAATCGTAGTCTATATTTCCACAGTTATCAAATTTTACATTATGAAGATATGCCGGATCTTTATGCTCATAGTATTTCCGCACATCCTCTTCATCTAAAAAATAACCTAGAAAATAGTTATTTGCAAAACGACCATCGCTTAAAATAAAATCCATATCTAGCTTTAGAAAAAAATCTTGATCAAAAAACATTATCGGCCTATCAAATCCAGCACTCATATCGTTCAAATTTATTTTTAAATATTTCTTTGGGTCGGTTTTTTTAGCTTTTAATATATCCATAAAGATATTTTCGATCGTCTTGTTGCCATTATAATATCCTTTTATTATTTCAAACCAATTGGATAAATTTATACCTTCCAATTCATAATATGCGATTTCATATGAGCTGCGCCAGGAACTGCCATAGGTATAAGCTCTATAGTCATCGATCATTTGATCTAGTTTTAGATCATAATCCAAATACTGCCCTATCGCTCTTTTATACAGCTCCTCTCTCGGTAAAATTCTATTCTCTTTTAAACAATACCCCTGTTGATATTTGTTATAGCCAAAGATAGAAACGACAGCGAAGCCTCGCGAAGTGGAGTAATCGGGGATTATACGTATAAATGCGGCGCAAAGTATTGTTATAAGAAGCAGTGTCCCTGCCAGGGTTTTAAATTTAATAGACCTGTAGAATTTCATATCAGTCCTTTTCTTGCTATCCCTCTAGAATAGATTATATATCTACCACTATAAAAATTTACCAAAACCTATAAATGTTCTCAGCCGTTTTACCCGTATATCCGTAAGCTCCTACCGATACTGTTTTATCTCCAAACAGTTCGCTACCGTTATCTATCTTACCGTTACCGTTTTTATCCAGTGCCAGTAGTCCGTCATCCTTTTCTATCCAAGCGGTTGCTTCTTTAAAACCGTTGTTATCATAATCGAAATACGCCGTGTTATCAAGCCTAGTAGATGTTATACCGTTTTTATTGAAATCTATTACGATAGGATCGTAGGTTTCAGGAAGATCGTCTTTTGGATCACGGTCATCGTCATTTTCTATCACTCCGTTACCACCTAAAACTTCTTTTACATTTATGTTATCTGAACTAGTCCAAACACTCGCAGAGATTTTAAATTTTTTATCTTCTTGTGGTATCTTATCTCCACTCCAAGTATATGTGTATGTGGCTTCGTCTTGGTTTTCTTTAAAGCTTACTATCTCACTTTTGCCGTTACCTTCCAAAACAAGTAAATTTAGATACTCATCTTTTTCTAGCTTTCTATTTAGCTTTATAGTAAAATTCATAGATTGACCAGCTGTGTCTCCTTCGGCTTTGCTTTCATCCGATATGGTTACTATAATATCCTTTTTATCGAGCAGATAAATACCAAGAGAGTTTTGCTCTTCTATGGTTATGGTATCTGCAAAATCACTGACTATAAGTTTATTACCTTGTAGCTTGTATTCTATATAGTCTTTTGAGACATACACGCCCTTGTCTTCATCATAAGTTCCGCCTGTTAGTTTGTGCCCCCTAAAATGCACTTCGCCTTTGCCATCAGAGTCACGGATAATGTCGCCGTCGGTAGCGTTGTATGTGTCGTGTCCTGCTCCGCCGATGAGTAAGTCACTACCATTTTTTCCCATCAAGGTATCATCGCCGTATCCGCCAAATAAAACATCGTCTTTGTAGTCGCCTGTTAAAAGTCCGCTTGGAGTTACGCCATAAGGGAAAAATGACGATGATAAAGGTCTTGCATAGACTGTGTTATCTGGCATAGTTATTTTTAGAATTCCGTTTTTTAAGGCTTCTTGGTCTATGTCGGATAATCCGTCGCCCATTATTTTATCCCATAAATTTTGTGCTTGTTTGCGTAAATCAAAAATTCCGCTATCTTTGCCGTCTAGCTTATCTAGTAAATTTCCTATGTCATACCACAAGGTTATCCAACCGACAACAGGGATGAATTTTGTAATAGCAAATAAACCAAAATCCACAGCTGCTCCCACAGCAGTATGCCCAAAACTTTGACCGTCAGCTATATCATCAATTATACCAGCCAAACCATTTGCTATTCCTGCTTTCTTAACATAATTGTCTAGTTTTTTCAATTCGAATTCTGTGTATTTTTTACTATTTACTTCTACATATTTTTCTAGACCACTAAGGGACATGTTTGCACCAGAAAATGCATCCTTAAATAATTCAGTTAATTTTCTAACTAAATCGCCGTTTTTTCTAAGTCTTGCTTCTGCTTTGTCTAGTTCGATTTGAGCAACTGTTTCTCTACTCATATTGTCTCCTTTTTAGATTAAAATTTCTTCTCAACCAAATTTAAATTGATATGTTTCTTATCATAAAAATATTTTTGTAAATCTAAATAGTCTTGTTTTTTAATGATATAAACCATGTGAAATTTACCTTTTATGTCATGCCAACCAGCGGAGCCACCCCTGCTAAATGTAGAACCTAAAACTTCATAATGATAAATTGTAATGGCTGGAAATAATGAAAAATCTTTTAATTTTCCGCCCAAAATAAGATGAAAAACAAATTTGAATAAACAATTTAAAAGTAAATAAATGACATAATAAGCGATAAGATAATGAACCATTTTTACCAATGCAACCATAAAAAATATAAGTAGATTAAAAACAATAATTCCAATTATCGATGATGGCGTAAGCAGTCTAAAAGTCTTTACTATAGGTTCCAAATCACTTAAATTCTTAACCCTTTTTGTTTCGCCGTTTATGATAAATTCAATCGTTTTATTTGTAAATTTAGTTTCGCATTTGTTTTTGATAATGTAATAATAAAATGTAGCGACGATATGTAAAACGCCAACTGCAAAAAAAGCCCATAGAAAAATATTGTTAATATTTGCAATCCCCGTATAATCAACATAAACCAATAAAATAAACACTGTTCCGCAATGAGAAAAAAAGAATAAATTTGAAAGAAAGAATTCATAAGGATTTTTTATAACTATTGGATATTTATCATAATCCCTTTGTTGCTTGTTTTGATTGCTTGTTGTATTGGTATTATATTCTTGCACGATAATCCTTTGTAAATTTGAGATTAGCAACTATAGTATCATAAGCTTTATCTAGCTCGATTTTAGCAACACTTTCTCTACTCATCTTTCTCCTTTTTAGGTTAAAATTTCTTTTCAACTAAATTTAAATTGATATGTTTCTTATCATAAAAATATTTTTGTAAATCTAAGTAATCTTGTTTTTTAATGATATAAATCATATAATATTTTCCCTCTATAAATTTCATACGAGAGCCAAAATTGCCAATAATTTCTGGGTAATCAAATATATAAGCTGAAAATAGCGAAAAATATTTTAATTTTCCGCCCAAAATAAGATGAAAAACAAATTTGAATAAACAATTTAAAAGTAAATAAATGACATAATAAGCGATAAGATAATGAACCATTTTTACCAATGCAACCATAAAAAATATAAGTAGATTAAAAACAATAATTCCAATTATCGATGATGGCGTAAGCAGTCTAAAAGTCTTTACTATAGGTTCCAAATCACTTAAATTCTTAACCCTTTTTGTTTCGCCGTTTATGATAAATTCAATCGTTTTATTTGTAAATTTAGTTTCGCATTTGTTTTTGATAATGTAATAATAAAATGTAGCGACGATATGTAAAACGCCAACTGCAAAAAAAGCCCATAGAAAAATATTGTTAATATTTGCAATCCCCGTATAATCAACATAAACCAATAAAATAAACACTGTTCCGCAATGAGAAAAAAAGAATAAATTTGAAAGAAAGAATTCATAAGGATTTTTAATTACTATCGGTTCTTTATCGTAATCCCTTAAATTTTTGTTTTTATTAAAAATATCGTTTTTTAAATTTGAAGTTTCCAAATTTTATCCTTTCGTTATTTTTTTGCCATTGCGATGAAGTGTGAAGCACTGACGAAGCAATCCTGCAACGCCGACAGGCGTTTTTATTTTGCAATCACTGGATTTGACTTCACTATGCTCGCCCAAACCCGTCTCACGTTATGCGTGAGCCAACGCTACGCTTGTCTTGCTTCGCCGACTTCGTCGTTTCGCAATGACAAATTCTAGCAAATTTAAATTCAGGTCATATCGTTTAAATACGATACAAAATTCTTAAATTTACAAATTTAAACTCATTTTTGCAAATTCAAAGAATTTACGCAACAAGTAAATTTAAATTTACAAATTCCTTTAACGCTTCAAACCCGTTATTAGCTAAGCTTCCGTCTCTTAGCAAAGTATGATTTCCAAATAGTTCGCTTCCGTTTGTTACGCTATTTGCGATTAAGGTTTTATTGATTAAAATTCCGTCGTTTTTATCTATCCAAGAGGTATTTTCTGCGAATTTGTTATTATCTAGGTCGAAGTATGTTTTACCGTTTTTTCTTGATATTGTTTTTACTCCGTCACCGTTTAAATCAATCACAATAGGTGAAGTTTTAGTTGAAGCCGGGGTCGTATCAGGAAAAGTATCGTTTGGACTGTCGGGGTCAGGATCCGGATCTCTATCATCGTCTTTTATAGTGCCTCTTGCGCTACTTATTACTTCCGCCGTTAAGTCTGAGGACTCATCTACAACACAAGCATTTACCACAAATGATCTGTTGCCTTGAGGATAGTTATCGTCTTCCCAGGTGAAGTTAAAGTCTTTGCTGATGTCTCTTTCTTTAAATTCTATAATACTCTTATCCCCTTTCATACTGGTTACTACTTCTACTTTAAGATATTCTCCTTTATCCAGCTTTCTGTTAAGAGACAGGGTAAAAGGAAGTCCCCTGTCTCCAAGAGATTCTTTTAACCAGTTAGCGCTTCCCTCTTTATTTGTTACGGATACTTCTATCTTACTGTTTGCCAGTTTTATACCCAGGGATTTGTCTTCTTTGCTAAATTCGTTTATAGTTATACTCTTATCTCCCTTTTGCACTATTAGGGTAGATTTACCTCCGCTTTCGTTTAGTCTATACTCTATCAAGCCGTCTTTACTTACGTATGCCTCTTTATCCTTATCGTATGTTCCGCCCGTTAGCTCAACTCCGTCAAACACTACCTTGCCTTTACCATCGCTATCAAAGATGATGTCTTTATCTCCTACGTAGTAGGTGTCAAAGCCGTCTCCGCCATATAGTAGGTCTTCTTTATCGTCATTGTCCGTATATATGGTATCCTTACCGTTTCCGCCGTAGATAGTATCTTTTCCTTGTCCTGCGTAAATAGTATCGTCTCCGTCATCATCGTTATCTTTACCGTTATTTACTCCGCCGTATACGGTATTCTCTCCTTTGGAACCTCTTAGGTCTATAGTATCGTTACCTGAGCCTGCTTCGATGTAGTTATCGTGCTTGCCGCCTTTTATGCTATCGTTACCGGCCAAGGCATATATACGGTTATTAAAATTAGGCCTAGCTTGTATCGTTTCGTCCAGATTGACTCCAAATACTACATCGGTTTCCTTGTCGCTATTTCCTGCAGGATTACTATATAGTTCTTTTTTGGTTTCAATGTCAAAGTAATTAAAATTTACGGGTTTTTTATCGGGATATTTTAAAGCCGCCTCAAACATTTTTGCTTTATCTTTAATATAGTCGTCCGAGTATTCATCTTTATACTTTTCAAACTCTTTATAAGCTGGAGAGTCTACGCCTGATACTATGAAAGGGTTTAGGTGAACCAGGGCGTAGAGAGCAGATATCGGGATGGAGGAATTTGTAAAAAAAGAGCTGACCGACGAATCCCTATGTAGCAAATTTATGCTAAATTTAGTATCGTTTTTCTCAAAATCTATGGCTATATCTATGATGTCTTTTTGCTCAGCATTATTGCCGTTTACTATCTTGTTGATAACATTTAACGTTTTATTGGCAACCCGTTCTACTCCATTACCATTGTGTCCAAATAAAGCTGAACCCTTATGAAATCCACTTAGATAATCAGTTATTTCTTCTTCCCTGATACCATTTTTTATCATTTCGTCGTAGAAGTAGAGGATTTTAGAGAGAGCTGCCATAGAGTGGCTTTCACCTGAAACTTCTACGAGCTCTCCAAATCTTTCTTTCCACCATAAATTTGCTATAAGGCTGAAAGCGTCTTTAGCTCTAACGTCTGTTACGGATGTAGTCATAGGCGAATTTTGGTAATTATAAAAGGCCTCACCGGTATTTTTGTCGACATAATGTTTTGAGTTGATTTGTTCATTACCTATCCAAAAATACTTCTCACCATCCTTATATATTTTTTTATAAACTAAACTCTTTCCACTAGGTGCATTAAAAGTATATACTTTACTGAAGAGATCAGGGAACATTTTTGAAGCTATTTGAGCTAGTGCTCCACCCAGAGAATGACCTACTATTGTAATCTTTTGTTTTTCTGGAATTTTGCTTTCATTGTTTAATTTATTTATGAAATTAATCATATCTAAAGTTTGACTGCCTGGCATAGAGCTTATAGCCAAATTACCATCTGCTATTATAGTATCCTTGATTGTTTCATACCATTTTATGGGGTGAATTCCTATTTCCGTTCCCCTAATAGATAAAATGTATTCCTCGGTGTCTCTGTTTTGAAATAAGGTGGCTTGAAAGCCGCTTCCACCTTCTCTCTGTTCATAGCTATCTATAACCTTAAATTGCTTTCTAAAATTATACCTTTGCATTCCGGTCGTAGATATATCACCGCTATCGTCAGCGGATAGAAAATCCGCATATCCAGCCCATGCTAGTTCGGAGTATATTTTTAATTCGCCGTATTTACTCATCTTTTATCCTTTAAAATAAATTTTGATTAAATCTTCATTACATATTTTTAGGCTGGTCGTTAGATTTTTGCCGCCGCACACTCTAACCGTTCCTCCACTGCTTTGAGCGCCTAAAGACACGAGAGTATTGTTTATCAACCCCCATACGGAGTAAGTCCTATCCATGTAATCTTTTGCGTAAATATTATCCGCCAATATCTTGCCGCTGTCGTTGTCTATTATGTATGAGCCGTAGTAAAATTCTCCTCTTTTGTTGCTAATATCGGGTCGCTTGGAGCAAGAATTTGTATAATAATAGGGGTCGTAACAAGTCTTTAGTTCTATACGCGAAATTTCATTTGCTTTTACCTCTATCCTTGCTATGCATTTGTCGTCTGAATTTGACAATTTCTCTATTTTATTCTCAGGCTTATTTATATTTTTAAATTCAAGTATAGCCCATGCTATAAATCTATCGTCGTAGTCATATCCCTTAAAATTTTTATTAACTGGAAATTTATCTTTTGCGATTTTTATCAGTTTATTTATCACTGCTCTTTGTTCGTCCGAATATTTAGACATATCGTTATTTTCATATGGTTTATAGTCGATGTCTTCATAATTTTTTAAATTTGAGAAAAACTCTTTAGCAAGTGATTCTGTGTATTCTTTCGAAATGCTTTCATAAGCGACGTGGTAAAAGACGTTTCTTTTAAATAGACAATCTTTTGACGTATTGTCGTCTAAGTAAACTCTAAAATACCTATCATCAAGCCTATGGTTGTAGTTTAGTCGCTCATAAGGGTCTCTAACTCGTTTATATTCATAAAAAAATCCATCTTTTAAAATATCTTTATATATCCAAAAACGATCCGCTTTTGAGTAATCCATTTCGCCTACATATACGCCTTTTGGGCGAATATGATCGTAAACCGTTATTTTTGCGTATTTGGAAGCATCGCTCGTAAATATCACACCGATAAGCAAGTCATGCCCGCAAAACGCTAATGCCCAAACGATAGAAAACACAAGCCTTTTCCAAAAGGTTTTGAGCTTTTTCAAGCCCACGAATAAAATCGCCATTGCAATGCCAACAATGAGTAAAACTACTAACGCGAACATAAAAACGCTCCTTAACGATTTTTGCTTGAAAAATTATACATTTAATTATTGTTGAATGCCATAATACGTATGATCTTTTAATCCAAAATCTTTTAACAAGTTTTACAGTTAAGGCTATAATTGTGAAATTTTCAAATATACACAGAATAACGAAAAATACCCATAGTATCCCCTTTGGAGATATGGTAAAGCAAGGAGTGAAGTTGGCGCTAGCGTGTTGCATATTTAATCCTTTTTAAAAAATACATATGCAAATTTATATAGCCTAAAGAACTTTTCCGAATAGTAGCATTCTACTCTTACATATTTTAAACTATTATTAAATTTAGAAAAAGATCCTACCTAAGCTTTTACCACCCTCTATGGTATCATTGTTTTGATAGCCGTATAAAGTATTGTCGCTCTCATCTCCGATTACCGTAAGACGTAAGTCCTGACTAGACATAGTAACCCCGTCTGCAAATTTAAAAGGTATTTGATTGACACTCTGCGAATACCAACGTTTTATGCTTATGCTATCTTGCGTTCCTTTTATTTTTATATTTAGTCCGCTACCGTCTTGGTTAGAAAACTCAACCTCGTCTTTTCTTATATCTTCAAAGTATTCGCTACCGTTATCTATCTTACCATTACCGTTTCTATCGTAAGCTAAGAATGCATCATCTTTACTTATCCACCCGGTAGCTTCTTTAAAGCCGTTGTTATCCATATCGAAATTTACCGCTCCGTTTAGTTTAGATGTGGTTGTACCGTCTTTGTTTAGGTCTATTATGATAGGATCGTAACGCACGGGAGCGTTTTCGGGGTCATTGGGATCGGTAGGAACATCCGGGTTATTTGGATAGTTTGGATTATTGGGATTGTCCGGATCTCTATCATCGTCTTTTATAGTGCCTCTTGCGCTACTTATTACTTCCGCCGTTAAGTCTGAGGACTCATCTACAACACAAGCATTTACCACAAATGATCTATTGCCTTGAGGATAGTTATCGTCTTCCCAGGTGAAGTTAAAGTCTTTACCGATATCTCCTTCTCCTTCTTTAAATTCTATAATACTCTTATCCCCTTTCATACTGGTTACTACTTCTACTTTAAGATACTCTCCTTTATCCAGCTTTCTGTTAAGAGACAGGGTAAAAGGAAGTCCCGCATCTCCAAGAGATTCTTGTAGCCAGCGATCGCCGCCCTCTTTATTTGTTACTGATACTTCTATCTTACTGTTTGCCAGTTTTATACCCAGGGATTTATCTTCTTTGCTAAATTCGTTTATCGTTATGCTCTTATCTCCTTTTTGCACCGTTAGGGTAGATTTACCTCTGCTTGCATCAGTTACGTTATGCATTAGGAGCTACAAAGTGGCTTTTGCTCGAAACTTCTATTTCCCGTCCGGCGTTAAGTCCCGTTTCGGCAATTAAGCTAAGTCCGTCTTTGACTACTATGTCTGTTATCTTGGGGTTGTAAAAATTTTATACTCAAAGCATTAATAATTCACGGATTTTTTGCAACAAAACAGAATCTTTTTTATTGTTATTTAAGACATATTATTGAATATTCTCTAGGTTTGTGATAATATACCAAGCAAAAAGCGATCAAGGATGTTTTATGCCTCTAACCCCTAGAAGCCATACGAATTTCAAAGAAGATTTAATAGAACTTATAAAACTACGATATAAAGATACCGTCGATACAAATCGTCCTTTTTTCCTAAGTGACAAACCATTTATAGGCCACGGCTTTAGCCTAAAAGACGATATCGATACGATATGCGATCAAATTTACGGAAAAGAGAAAAACAAGGCGCTTCTTGAGGGGGTTAAAAAGGCTATAGCCGGTTTTAAAAAAGATAAAACCAAATCAAGCGATGAAAACGCCACCTTGCTTTATAAAAAAATAAATAAAGCCGCAAACGATTCAAAAAAGACTTCTAAATCGTCAGCTAAAGAACAGACGTCAAGTGGATCCTCCGGCAAATCTCCCTCGCCCTCTTCATTTAAAAACCCGTCCTCTCAAACCGAGAAACCTCAAAACCCTTTGCCCGAGTTTAAATTTACCTCCGAGGATCAAAAAAATGCTATCCTTGAACAAAAGCTAAAACCTCTCGTCCGAGAGATAAACAAAAAGCTAAGCGGCTCGCCTCTTGGAAATTTAGGAGATATTACGCTTGCTACCTCTAGTCAAACGTCCGGCAAGGAAGCCGCTTCATCCGATAAGCGATCATCAGGTCCCGGCAAAGAACACGTAGCTCTTCTGGCTTTTCTTTATCTTAGCGATAAAAAGGAGCTAAATCCCTCCCTGGTAACTTATATCAAGAGTAAAAATCGCTTTAGGGTTTGGTATTGGCTGGCCTATGAAAGCTTTGGCGGTAAAACGGGCGATAAATTTGCCAAACTAAGAGAGAGGATTTCAAGCAGATTCGGCCTTTTCGAGTATGACGCATATAACGAAAATTTAAACGGCTCATCCTCCTCTTTTAAGAACCAAACCGGCCTTAGCGCTTCAAATTCGACCAAGGTCGGCACGGAGCATATCGGCTTTAGCGAGTGTATAGATGTATTTAGCCATTTAAACGTAACAAAGATAAAATACCCTAAAAAAGACGAAGAAGACAAAGAGAGCGTAGAAGAAGCCACCTGCCTGGAGTTTATAAAAACCTACGAGACAAATAGAGTAAAGCCGAGTAAAGCGCCTAATTTAAATAACGGCTCCTCAAATAAAAACTTAAGCTCAAAAAAACAAAATCCGAGCCCAAGCGGATTTGGCGCAGAACCGGGCGACGCATCCGCCGCTTCAAAACAAGAAGCCTTGTTTAAGCTTTTTGCGGACAGGCTAAATTTTCTCTTAGCCCCCCATACCTCTAAAACCTTTAGTTTAGAAAACATCTACTGCATAAACCTAACCCTCACAGCGGGGTCTAACGCTTCAAGGATAAACAAGCTCTTAAGAAAAAGAGAGGAAGAGCTCTATAAACAAGAGAATATACTCATACTATGCCCGGTTAAAACCGCTACTCCTATTAGAATTTTCCAACCCAAAAAGAGCAGCTTTACCATAGTGCTGGCTAGCCAAACCCCATTTGACTGTAGCGAGCTAAATCCAAGAGAGCTAAATCCGAACAGAGCTAACTACGGTAAGGTAAATTTATGCGAGCTGTTGCTTACGGATTTTAAATTTAACCCTTATGAAAAAGCAAACGCCAAGCATACTACCCAAGATCCAAAAACCCCTACTACTGAAGAGATAAAATTTAAAAACGCTAAAACAAGTAGCAGGTCCCTTGATCCCTTTACGGGCAAATTCGTTTCAAACGATACGGTAACTCTTTACCGAGGCGAAGATAGTGGCGATAACGAAAACAAAAGCGAGGCAAATAGCAAAGAAGGTAAAAAATCTTCAAGCGATAAAACCAAACCGAAAAACCCGTACTTTACGTCTATTAGACGAGACGAAGAAGATATGGAGTATAAGCTAAAAGAGGGCATGGTAGAGATGAGTTGCTTTAAACAAAACAGCGACTCGGATCTCAAAGCATTAAATTCAGTCTCGAATCAAGCCTCGCCCCATAGGCTCACCTATCTAAATTTCACCCTCCTAAATTTTGCTAAGGAAAACAACTTTACCCTTAGAGACGATAAGGCTTCAGCTATGTTTGATATGAAGCTTCTTCTTGCCTACGGAAACGAAGCTACGCCTACTTCTTACTCAAGCTCGAACTTTACCCTTACCCTCCAAGATCTCATCATCGAAAATGAAAACGGAGAAGCTAGCGATATAGATAAAGTATATCTTCATCACTGCTCGGATAAAACGGTATATGAAAGCTCGTCTTTGGTAAAAAACAAAGACTCCGTATTTAAAAACTCATATACGGCTACGTTTAACATACCCATAGATAAAGAAAACAAAAAAGATACCAAGCTCATAATATATTCAAGCGATCTAAGTAAAACCCATACCACCAAAGATATACATAAACGCTCGGATACTGCGGTAATATCTCTAAGCTATAAAGATAAAAACAACCAAAGCTTTTGCTACCTAAGAAAAACCTCTCTAAGAGATATAACCGATAATATAATAAACGTTATCTCGGATAACGAGTATCCGTTTAAAACAAATGAGGACATAACCCTAAAGGCTATATATAAACAAGAGGAAAAAGACGAACGAGGAAACGAAAACAAAAAGTATAAAGAGGTAGTATGGGGATATAAGGTAATAAAAACCGTAGAGTATAACGAAGCATCAAAATCAAATCCTAAAGACGTCATACTCTTAAAGAATAAAAAAGACGAACGAATCAAAGAAACGAAAGATAATAAATCAAACAAAGAAGAAGGTCTAATAAAAGGCAAAGAGATAACGATCCAAATCTCAAAGGTGGTAACCAAAGACGACCTGGCCAAACTAAAACAAGGAGGACACTCTATAATATTCTTTGCCGCTCTTAAAGAAAAAGAGAAGAAAGAGAAAGAAACGGACAAGAAGAAAAAACAAAACGATAAGTTCAAAGATACGAATGAAGCTAAATTTCAGTTTAATACCGGATACGGTAAGACTCATATGAGGGTGGATATAAATAAAGAGTATGAAGAAGAAAATAAAGAGGATGAAAACTATAACGTTTTAAGAATAGAAACCAAAGACGATAGCGGCGACTATATAGAGATACTAGTCCCTAAGGATGAAATTTTATTTAATATAGAAGACGAAGATCCGCCTTTAGAGGATGATTTCTTGGTTTCTTTAGGTATCGGTGGACTTGCCAAAAAAGGCACGTCAAAGTTAGCCAAATATACAAAAAATATCAAACTGCCGGGAAGTTTAACTAGGGAAGAGATAGTGGGGATATTTAGGAGATTAGAGATTGGTGGAAGTGCTAGAAATATAAATTCTTCAGTAAGACTTGTTGATAATAAAAAAGAATTGGATCTGCTTTGGATAAGAATCTCCAAAGGATCTAAATTTATAGAAAAAAGATCAGTCCCCATAACAAACAAAAAAACCAAAATTACAACTAGAGAAGATATTACAATGCATAAACTGGATGACGGAAAGACTATTATAAAATATAGAACAGGGTCAAAGAGTGGCGGAGAGACGATAGAGATGGATGCTATAGGCAAGGGCAAAGGAATAGAACATGACTGGAAAGTACATATAAAAGGATGGGAACCAAAATGAAAGGAAAGAAAATGAAAACAGCAAAGATGATATGCGAATTGAATGATCAGGTTTTTAATGAATGTGATGAAATATTTGAAAAAGAAGTTGTGAGCGTATTTCTGAATGCTATACCAAATGCCACAAAAGCTAATATTTTGGAACTTATGGAATACTATTTTCTTCAGTCTATAACAATGTTTGCCAGGCATGAATCGGACGAAATGATGCCGCACTTGTCAGAAAACGAAAGCAACTACGACATAGACTCCCCAAAGCCAACCTACATAAGCGAATACATAGGCATAGTCGGAAATCTTTTTCTAGCCGGATACATAGACTTCTTATGCGACTATGACGACGATTATAAACAAACGGATTATCCTACGAATTTGTCTTACTACGGAAATTCCAAATACGAAGCTTGGGTATATTTTAGAGATAACTTTTTTTATAAAAAAAGGTTCGATAGAACTGACGAAGAAAACGACAATCATCCGGACTGGTTTGCCACCTTCTACTTTGCTACCTCTTGGGATAAGCCTGAAGACTGGAGTGGGAAAAATATAGTAGTAGCCGTAACGGAAAAAGGCAAAAAATATCTCAATGAAATTCTGGCTCCTAAATTTTACGAAAAGTATAAGGACGTAGAAATCTATCTTGACAATGAGGGGAATATAATAGGAAGCAATGCAGATACTGCGATAAAAGCCTAAACCCAAATAATGCAAAGATTCATAAGCTCGTTTAACGAGTCAAAGAACCTAACCAGAGTAGATAAAGGTATGTGGGTGGATGGGGATAAGGCTGTAAAGGTAGAGATAAATAGAGACATTGGAATTCTAAGAATAAGAGCTTTTATGTGTGCTATAAAATACGGCGAGGGAACGGCTGGAACTAATGGATATGAGATAAATGTCGGAGGAAAGCTATTCACTAGAGACTATGGAAAAGATTTTTCAGACCACCCGAGATACTACGTAAAGTCTGTTAATTCAACTGCCGCCGGCGCTTATCAAATAATGCCTGATACTTGGGATATGATTCTTAAAAACCATGGGAAGACTTACAGTATTACTGATTTTTCACCAGCAAATCAGGACAAAGCATGTCTAGTGCTAATAAAACATACAAGAGGCGCTCTTAATCTAATAATTAATGGAAAAATAGATGAAGCAGTTAGAAGTAGAACAGATAATAAGTTTAAAAGACTACATTATGAATGGGCTAGCATGCCAGACTCTCCGTATGGACAACGCACCATAACTATGGAAAAGTTTATGGAGTACTATATGTATCATTTGGAATTAGAAAAAAGAGACATAAGTGACTTGGCTATAGATGATGAAGAGATTAAAAGATTTTTAGATTAAAGGAGATGTTATGAAATTAAATATAATGATGCTTATTTTTGCTTTGCTCACATCAGCTTTTGGCGCTAAGCTGGAGCAAAAACTGGAAGCTAAATTTGACAAATACAAGGTTAAAGAAGTATATAAAGGTGAAATAAAAATACCAAAGAGTTACAAGAAGGATGAAGAGGGACTTTATAGAGATAAATTTGGTAAATTTGTAAGCAATCAGCAAGAATTTTACGTAAATTTTGCAGGTAAATACATGATAGTTACGCATAGTTGTGGCACTAGTTGCTATTATAGAACAGTAGAAGATTTAAGTGCAGGCAAGACCGTAAATATAGAAGGTATGGATAAATTTGACAATACCGAAACTAGACCATTATTTAAAGATAGTGAAATAGGTGGATTTGCTAAACTTTATACTAGAGAGGATAGCGATCTTCTAATGGCTAGATATGTAAATTTCGATACAGATGTTTGCAAGCAAGAGTATTTTGTGCTAAAGACACTCAAAAACGGCAAGAAAAAGCTAAAAAGCATATCAAAAAGAACGCCTTGCGATACACCTATAAAATAAAACGATTATGAAATTTAAAACTATATTATTAATGAGCTTGATGATAGGCTTAAATTTATATGGATTCGAGCCTTTAACGCCTAGTAAGGCTACTAAAAAGGCCTATAGTGAGTATGGGCAGGTTGATACAGGGGTATGGCGCAGTGCGGACTATGGCAGCGACTTTATACCTCCCAGCTTTAAATGCTATAATGCCAAAGGCAAATATAAATTTAAAGAGTACTCTTTAGAAGACTTTATATGCCAGTCGGACACTACTGCTTTTAGAGATAACTACTTTAGCGATCTTTATAATCTAATAGTGAAAGAAAATCCGAAGTTAAAAGATAAAGCGCAGAAGATAGCTAGAGAGAGGATAAGTAAAACTCAAAAAGAGTGTATAAATGAGTATTCTAAAGATTTTAGAGTGCAGTTTAAAGATAATTTTAGTATATCAGGCGCCATTCATTGCACTAGGTCTCATTATAGAAACTCCACAGCTAAACTAGCCTTAATGCTTTATAAAAACGATCAAAAGCTGTTTGAGAGAATTTACGATGAAGACTATGAGTATTTTAAAGAGGTATTTGAAGATACCTTAAAGTATGTGCCTATACTTTATTCCGAAGTAGGATTAAGCGGTATTGAAAAAACGGACGATAAGCCTTATGCCGAGTTTTTAAGAAAATATGATGATTATGCCGCTGATATCTATGGCGATTATCATATCCACGATCTATTATATATAGTATTGGTCCAATACTCCCTAATAGACGAAAAAGGTCATTTGGTATTGCCTGAGGATAGAAAGGAAGATGAGGAGGAGTAGCAAATTAAGATGACTCAAGATAAGTTAAGCGGATTTTTAGCTGTGACTACGTCTTGCTACTTACAAGACCTCTTATCATCTTCAGTAAAATATGATGGAGCTCTTTCGTATCTTTACTGTTTTATATCTAAACTCTACTTCGCTACGCTCGTTACTTTTAAAGAACATAGTTCTCATCGTAACTTACCGCTCCTTATGCTTGTATTAAGTTCCATTGAGCCTTAAATACTATCCAGTTGTTTGATCATATTTTCCAGTCCTAAGTTTTCGCTCATTGCATTTCTTAGATTATGCAAATTTCCAAATGCGGTTACTTCCGGTAGCGCTTTTATTCTTTCAGGGATGTTTATACTTGGTTGTTCGGTATATCTAAGATCGACCTTAAACCATACGTCATCGGCGGTAGTGGTAGTGTTATCGTTAAACGTAACGGTAGAGGTTATTATCCGTATCGAAATTTACCGCTCCGTTTAGTTTTAGACGCGGCGCCGTCTGATATTTATGCCTATGAAAATCAGCTTAGACCCCGTTGTTTTTTCTGTGGATTTTGCGTTCAAATTTACGCCTTTATGCCCTCAAATTTGACGGCTATTACGTAAAAGCCGTCAAATTTTAGTTCTTCTTAAAAAATCTCGCGATCTTAGCTTGCAGTTTGAAAAAGTCGGCCAGCTCCATTATCGGATATGCGCCTGCGTATTTTTTACCGCCCGCGATATCCTTTGACACGCCGCCGCGCGCCGCTATCTGGGCAAAGTCACCGACTTTTAAATGCCCCGCAGAGCCGCTTTGTCCGCCCATCACGACGTTTCGCCCTAGCTTGGTTGAGCCCGCTAGCCCCACTTGCGAGACTAGTATCGAGCCATAGCCTATCTCGCAGTTGTGGCCGATTTGCACGAGGTTATCGATCTTGGCGTATGCTTTTACGACCGTGCTTTCAAACACGCCGCGGTCTACCGTCGTGCACGCGCCAATCTCGACGAAATCCTCTAAAACGACGTTGCCGTTGTGGTAAATTTTCACGTGTTCGCCCGTTTTTGTGTGCGCGTAGCCAAAGCCGTCGCTACCGATAACGGCGTTTGCGTTGATACGGCAGCCGTTGCCGATAACGGTGTCGTTATAGATGACGACGTTTGGGTGGATGACGCAGTCTGCGCCGATTTTTACGTTATCGCCGACGTATGCGCCCGCCATCACGAGCGTGTTATCGCCGATCACGGCGCCTGAGCCCACGTAGACGTTTGGCATTATCTTTGCGCTTGGCGAAATTTGCACCGGCTGCGGCTCGGAGGCTAGAAGCTCTCTGGCAAAATATTCGCTCAAAATAGCGAAAGCAAGGTGCGGGTTTTCTACCACTACCGCCCTACTTTGCGCGCCGACGAGCTCTTTTAAATTTGACGCGACTAAAATCGCGCCCGCCTTTGAGTTCTCGATAAATTTAGCGTTTTTCTCGCTGTCGCAGTAGCCCAGCTCGCTAGCCCCGGCGTTTGAGAGCGAATTTAGAGCCGTGATCTCTAGCTCCTCGCCGCTAAATTTCAGTCCTAAAATTTTATAAATTTCGCTTAGTTTCATCATAGATCCATTAGCACAGAGCCGCCGCGAACGACGTCTGTGGGGTTAAATTTTTTGATAGCTTTGAGGAAATTTTCTATCCTGCTTGCATCGTCGCTAACCATGACGACGATGTAGTTCTCGTTGGTGTTGGCTACGATGCCGTTGTAGGCTTTTAGTATCGCGTCCAGCCCACCGAAATTTTCGCTTAGCGGGATTTTTACCAGCGCCATTTCCTTTTCGACGAATTCGCCGCTTTCGATGACTTTGTAAGTCGGTATTAGCTTGTGTAGTTGCTTTACGATCTGCTCTAGCACGCGCTCGTCGCCGCTAGTAACGATGCTGATACGAGAAAGCTCGGTGCCTGGGATCGGTGCAACCGTTAGCGTGTCGATGTTGTATCCGCGCCCCGCAAAAAGCCCGGAAATGCGCGATAAAACGCCGTGCTCGTTTAGCACGATGACTGAAATCACTCTTCTTATGCTCATTTTTATTCCTTGCTTTTTAAGATCATATTGTATATCGCCGCGCCCGCAGGAACCATCGGCAGTACGTCCTCAAATCTATCCACGCGCACGTCTAGCACCGCCGTTTTGCCGCAGGCCATCGCCTCTTTTAGCGCGGAGCGAAACTCGTCTTTCGTGCGGCACACGAAGCCCGCTCCGCCAAAGCCCTCCGCGATCTTTGCAAAATCAGGCTGCAGGCTAAGGTCGGTCGAGGAGTAGCGCTCGCCGTAGAAAAAGGTCTGCCACTGGCGCACCATGCCTAGGAAGTTGTTGTTTAGGATGATGTTAATGACGGGCTTATCTATCTCGGTGGCGGTCATCATCTCTTGGATGTTCATTAGGATCGAGCCGTCGCCGGTGAAATTTACGACGATGCTTCCCGGCATCGCGTTTTTGGCTCCGACGGCTGCGGGCAAACCAAAACCCATCGTGCCAAGCCCGCCGCTAGTTATCAGCTGGCGCGGCCTATCAAACGGATAAAACTGCGCGACCCACATCTGGTGCTGGCCGACGTCGGTGGCGATCACGGCGTCTTTGCCAGATTCTTTTAAAATTTTAGCCGTTTCGCACACGACCCACTGCGGTTTTATGATCTCGTCGCTATCTTTGTAATCCAGCGGATTTAGCGCGTCGTACCTGGCCAATATCTCGCGCCACGCGGTCAAATTTTGCTCGTTTACGGTTACTTTTTCCAGCATCTCTTCTAGGACGCAGTTTAGATCGCCAACGATCGGAAAGTGCGCGTTTACGATCTTTGAGATCGAGCTAGGGTCGATATCGACGTGGATGATTTTGGCGTGTTTGGCAAATTCGCTTAGCTTGCCCGTCACGCGGTCGTCAAACCGCACGCCCAGCGCGATGATTAGATCGGTCTCGCTCATCGCCATATTTGCCGCGTAGCTGCCGTGCATGCCGACCATCGAGAGTAGATTTTTATCCTCGTGCGCTAGGACGCCAAGCCCCATCAGCGTTTCGACCGCAGGGATGCCCGTCTTTGCGCTAAATTTACGCACGAGCTCGCTAGCGTTCGCCGCTACGACGCCGCCTCCTAGATAAAGCAGCGGGCGTTTGGCCTCGGCGATGACCTCAAGCGCCTTTTTGATCTGCTTTGCGTTGCCTTTGTAGGTCGGTTTGTATGTCGGCATCTTTATCTCGGTCGGATAAAGAAAATCCCCGACGGCCGCGGTTATATCCTTTGGGATATCGACGTGAACGGGCCCCGGGCGTCCCGAGCGAGCGATGTAAAAGGCCTCTTTTAGGATGCGCGGTAGCTCCTCGATACTGCGCACGAGGTAGTTGTGCTTCACGCACGGGCGAGAGATGCCCACGGCGTCGATCTCCTGAAAGGCGTCCGTGCCGATAAGCGAGGTCGCGACCTGACCGCTAATAAGCACCAACGGGATGCTGTCGGAGTATGCGGTGGCTAGGCCGGTGACCGCGTTTGTAAAACCGGGGCCGCTCGTTACAAACGCCACTCCGACCTTGCCGCTAGCGCGCGCGTAGCCGTCTGCTGCGTGCACGGCGGCTTGCTCGTGACGCGTCAAAACGTGTCTGAAATAACTCTGCTTGTACGTCTCGTCGTAGATGTTTAGCGCCGCGCCGCCGGGGTAACCGAAAACCGTGTCTACGCCCTCCTCGCGCAAGGCTTCCATCACCATGCGCGAGCCAGAAATGCCTTTTATCATCTGTATCGCCTTTTGATAAATTTGACCCCGATTATACAGCTTTCAGCTTTAAAAATGCGTAAAATCGGGGCTGTCGTTTTGAAATTCGGGTTTTTGCAACGGCTAAATTTGAGTAAATTTGTGAGCAAATTTTAGAAAGGGGCAAATTTGAATAATTTTTTAAATTTTACGCATCGAGACCCGCACCTTTAAGATGCTAAATTTGGTTTGGTTAAATTTGGCGTTATAAATTAGATTTTTTTACACAAATCAATCTTTCTTGTTAAAGGGGGGGGCTTGAATTACGCTCTACTATCAGCTACAGCCCCTAGCAGAGCAAAAAGCTCACTTTTATATCCGCTTGTCTCTTTTCTTTGGGAGAGGAAGGGGATTCTACTTACGAAGCGTCGCCCCTTCCTCTCCCAAGCCCTCTCTAACCCCACTGCACGTGAGAAGTTGCTGCACTACGTGCAGGTTCAAATTTGCGCTATTGCGCCGCACGTTTTTTAAATTTGGGTTTTCAAGATACAGGTCTCGGCGAATAAAATTTGCAAATTTGAGCGTAAAACGATAAGGCGCAGTATTTTTTCGTCAGACGAGAGAGCGTGTGTAATCGAAGCCGACCGAATTGCTTTCTGCTTGCAGTTGCGAGACAAAGCCGAAGCAAAAGAGCTCCCTTTTTCTTTTTTCGGGAGAGGAAGGGGATTCTACTTACGAAGCGTCGCCCCTTCCTCTCCCAAGCCCTCTCTAACCCCACTGCACGTGAGAGGTTGCTGCGCTATGCGCAGTTTTATCTGGCGCTGTCGCGCCGCAAATTTTTAAATTTACGTTTTCGAGATGCGGGTCTCGGTGGTCAAAATTTGAAGCCGAAATTTACAAATTTGACTTTAAATTTGAATTTAGAAATTAAGGCGAAGTATTTTGAGATGGATTTGAATGTTGTGCGGAAATTTTCGTCCCAAGACTAGACATATTGTCTGTCACAGGGCGAAAATTTCAAACTCATTCAAAGGCGCTCAAAAGACAAGCCATCTAGCTAAGCATAAAAAAGCTTAAAAAGGCCAGATAGCCTCCATAAGCTTCGTCCCCCACGGCTTCCTCGTCGCCCTATCCAAGTCGCCTTCGGTTTTATATAAGATTTTGGCGTCGGCGATGTAGCGCGAGTCGATTTCGTTGGCGTTTGAGATGTCGTAGGGGCGGATCACGCCGCTAAGCTGCATGATCTGCTTTTCGCCGTTTATGAGCAGTTCGCGCGAACCCTCGATGAAGTAGTTGCCGTTTTCCAGCACCTTGATGATGCGTGCTGAGATCGTAGTCGTAAAGGCCTCTGCGCGCACGCTAGAGCCTGCACCCGTAAATTCGTTTTTCGTGCCCGCGCTAAAGCCGATGTTGCCTACTTTATTTAGCTGAGTAGCCAGCGTGGATAGCGGCGCCGAACCCGCGCTAAATAGCCCTCCGCCCAGGTTTATCGTGCTGTTTTTGCTCGTGTCGTGCTTGCCGCTGGAGCTTTGGTTGGCGCGCTCGCTGATGACGACGGTTACGATGTCGTTTACGTTCATCGCCTTGCGGTCGGCAAAAAGCGGGTTGTCGCCGCGACCGAAAAGACTGCCCGCGTTTGGCTGGTTGTTGACCTGTTTGGCGGGAAGTTGCTCGACGTAAACGGGCGGCTTCATATCTATGCGGGGGTCGGCGCTAGGCAAACATCCGCTAAGAAACGCCGTTAAAACCGCGCAGAAGTAAATATTTTTTTTCACGTTTTACCTTATCCGGTGAAATTTTACGATAAAATAAGCAAATCAAGTTCCAAAAAGGAAAAATATGGCAAATTCTATCCTCACGCTGGGCGTAAATTTTCAAGAAATTTACGAAATTATATCAACAAAATTTGAAAATGTAGCCGTTTTTGATCCCGTCTGCGGTTTTTTCGGCCGCGAAAATACCGAAAGAGACTTTCAAAGCGGCAAAGAAGGCGATTTTTTTAAGAGCATTATTTGCGAATTTGACCGCCTTAGCGCAGGCGCTGATTTCGTACTCGTTAAGCCTACAAAAAGCGTCGCAAATATCGGTGAAACAGAGCTAAATTTGCAGATCGCTAGAAATTTAAACGTTCCCGTTTTTTGCCGCGAAAATTTGAGTTTTTTTACGCGAAACTCAAAGCTGATCGTAAGCGGAAATTTGGATGAGATTTTAAATGCGAAGCAAGATATCATCACGCCTTTGCGCTTTGAAAATTCGCTGTTTAAACTCGCCGCAAAAGATAAAAAAACCGTCGTTTTGCCCGAAAGCGAAGACGAGCGGATACTAAGAGCGAGCGAAATTTTACTAAAAAGCGGCGCGGTAAATTTGATCCTTTTGGGCGATGAAAACGAAGTCAAATTTGATGCGGATAAGCTCGGGGTAAATTTAAACGGCGCTAAATTTATAAATTTAGAAAAAAACGAATACGAAGAGCGCCTAACCGCCGCGCTTTTTGAAGCTCGCAAAAGCAAGGGCGTGAGTATGGAGCAGGCTAGAAAGCTCGTAGGTGATAGGACGTATTTTGCCACGATGATGGTACAAGAAGGACTAGCCCACGCCATGGTAAGCGGCGCAAACACGACCACGGCGCACACTATCCGCCCCGCTCTTCAGATCATCAAAACCCGCCCTGATAGCCCGCTCGTTTCAAGCTCGTTTATAATGTGCTTTGCAGAGGAGATCCTGATCTACGCCGACTGCGCGATAAATCCAAATCCAGATGCCCGGCAACTCGCGCAAATCGCCATAGCCTCGGCAGATACCGCACGAGCGTTCGGACTGGAGCCGCGAGCGGCGATGCTAAGCTACTCCAGCGGAGATAGCGGCAGCGGCGAAGACATCGACCTGGTTAGGAGCGCGGGCGAGATAGCGCGCAAGCTGGACTCCGCCATAAAGATCGAAGCTCCCGTGCAGTACGATGCGGCCATAGATCCGCTAGTAGCGCGCAAAAAGCTACTAAACAGCGACGTAGCCGGCCGCGCGAACGTTTTTGTATTTCCAAATTTAAACGCTGGCAACATCGGCTATAAAATCGCGCAAAAAAGCGCAAACTGCGTAGCAGTTGGGCCGATCTTGCAAGGGTTAAAAAAGCCCGTAAACGACCTAAGCCGCGGCTGCACGGTTGCCGACGTCGTAAATACGGCGCTAATCAGCGCGATACAAGCGTCGCGAATAGGAGAGAAATGATGCGGATTTTGGTTTTAAACTCGGGAAGCTCGTCGATAAAATTTCAGCTTTTCGATATGGCGGATAACCGCGTCATCGCTAGCGGTCTGGTCGAAAAGATCGGCGAAGCGAGCTCGCAAGCAAAGCTAAAAGACGTAGGCTCGGGTAAAATTTACGAAGAAAACGCGCCGCTAAAAGATCATCATGACGGGCTTGAGGCGATGAGGCGACTGTTTGCAAAATCCGGTATCTTGAATGATTTTAGAGAGCTGGACGGCATCGGACACCGTATCGTGCACGGCGGCGAGAGCTTTAGCGACTCTGCCATAGTTACCCCTGACGTGATCGCTAAAATCGAGCAAAACTCCGTCCTAGCGCCGCTTCATAACCCCGGCCACCTAGCCGGCATAAAAAACGCGATGCAAGAAACAGACAAAAACGGAAGCGGCAAAAAGGTGCCTCACGTCGTCGTTTTTGATACCGTATTTCATCAAACTATCCCCGAGTACGCCTACCGATACGCCCTACCCTTTGATCTTTGCAAAAGGCTGCACATCCGCAGATACGGCTTTCACGGCACTTCGCACCACTACGTGACCAAAAAAGCGGCGCAGTTTTTAGGCGTGCCGTATGAGAAATTTAACGCTATCTCGCTGCATCTGGGCAACGGAGCCTCCGCCTGCGCCGTGCAAGGAGGCAAAAGCGTCGATACCTCGATGGGCTTAAGCCCGCTAGAAGGCCTGATAATGGGCACTAGAAGCGGCGATATGGACCCTGCGGTGCTTACTTATCTTTTAAATTTAGGCGAGCTCACGGCCGAGGGCATAGACGCGTTTTTAAACAAAAAAAGCGGACTGCTAGGCATCTGCGGCTCAAACGACATGCGTGAAGTGGTCGTCAAGATGCAAGGCGGCGACGAGCGCGCGCATCTAGCTTTTGAGATGTTTTGCTACCGTATCAAAAAGTATATCGGCGCGTATTACGCGGTTTTGGGCCGAGTGGATGCGGTCATTTTTACCGGCGGTATCGGCGAAAACGCCCCGTATAGCCGCGAGAAAATCTGCAACGATCTCACGCATATGGGTATCAGGATCGATCACGAGCTAAATTTTGCCGCAAGCGGCGGTATACGAGATCTCAGCGCCTCTGACGCGGCGGTAAAAACTCTCGTAGTGCCGACTAACGAGGAGCTAGAAATCGCGCTAGAAACAAAGCGAGTGATAGAAAATTGATAAACAAAAAGTGCGCAATTTAAATATTTTAAATTGCGCACATAGGTTGATAGCAATTTTTTTTAAAAGTTATACTTACTTCACCATATTCGTCATCTAGAGTCTTGTAACTAATTTTAAGTTCATTCAAAAAAATAACAAGAGCTTTGTCAAAGCTAAAATACTCTACTTCAATTTTTTGGTTATACTTATTTTGTATAATTTCTTTAATCTTAGCTATTCTGACGCCAGAAATGATATCGCTATAAGCATTGTAAGCTAGTTTTTCCAATTCACCTTCCGAAATATTTTTTTTAAATTTAAAAATATATCCAATGTTGTCATTTCCGTATAGAAGTTCAAGAGCAGATATTACTACCAAGTGCTGTTGATCAATATCATATTTTTTTGCAATATCGCGTATTTCGTTTTCTACTATTTCTCTTTTTTCTGCCTTTACTCGTTGAAAAAGTTTTGAATTAATTTCTTTAATAAAATTTCTGTAGTCGTTAGCTTTATCTTCCAACTCACTCTCTGCAAATATTTTTGAAAATTCTTCAATATTTTCATTTAAAAAAATCGCATCATGTTTAGCTTTTTTGAAAAAATGTTTTACAATAGAGGTTTCTTTTTTAATTGTTAGCTCTTTTTCTTTGATAGTTTCATTAATCCCCTTACTTCCCTCTAGAATAGACAATAATGGACTAATAAATATATTTGGCTGGTTTAATCTTCTTAATTCTCGTTTTATGTTTTGATCTACTTTTTTCTTATTTAATAAATCATTACATTTTGAAATAACATTTCTGTCTAATAAAATAATTTTATCCATAAAACTCCCTATCGGTAAAAATCAAAGTAGTTAGTCTATATTGATTGCACTTAAAAAACAATAAGTCTATAACTATATTTCTTGAAAAATTTATACTTTTCAATTTATTTTATTTTAAGCCGCGCTCGGTCAAAATTTACGTCAAATTTAATAAAAAGCGAGCAGATGACCCTTTCGCAAGCATTTATATTAACCAAAAACAAACAAAAAGAGTGCCGAGCCGCAGCGGCCGGTTCGCCCACTCTTATCGCCTTTTGCGTCGGCGTTTTTGCACTATTTTTAGCGGCGCTTAAGATTTTTGATCTAGGCGGCGGAGCTGCCCTTGTTTTATTGATATTGTTCTTTTGTTTGCTATTTTGGCTATCGTCAAAGTCAGTAGATATCGACAGGGCACAGAACGAGTACAACGAATTTTACAAAGAAGTTTTCGTCCGAGCGCTCATCGGTGAGATCAACGAGAGCTTTACGTATAGCGCCTACGGCGGCATTTCGCAGAGCGAATTTAACGCGGCGGGGATTTATAGACCGAGCGTTTTTCACAGCGAGGACTGGATATGTGGCGTATATAACGGCGTCAAATTTAACTTGTGCGAGATTATTAGCCATGAGCGCGAATACCCTCGGATAAATAACAAATACGCCGCCATATTTATCCTGTTAAAATACGCGTTTGACAAGTATTCGGACTTCAAAGGCAGCGTGCTTAAGTGCGAATTTAATAAGAAATTTCACGGCAAAACGGTCGCCGTAAGCAAGGATTTTAATACTAAATTTTTAGGCGAAAAAGAGCTACTCGACGACATCAAATTTAATGAAAATTTTAGAGTTTTTACGACGGATAAGATAGAGGCGAGATATCTGCTCACACCTAAATTTATGGGCAAGCTAAATATGCTCAAGGCCTACAAAAACACGCTAAAATCGCCAAGTGCCGCCTTTATGGATGATAAATTTTATCTATTTTGCTTTAGTAGGAGAAATTTTTTCGAGGGGCGGCTCTTTGAGAGGCTTGATATCGCCGAAGCTCGCCGCGAGCAAAGATACGTGAGGCAGATGCTTAGCGTCATCGACGAGCTAAATTTGAGCTTGGAGCTTTATAATAGATAAATTTTAGGTTGTGGCGGATTTGGGCGATTTTTGCGTGATTTTATCGTCAAATTTATGCGGGTTTGTTGCGAAAATCTTGATTTACGGCACGGATTTGTCGTAAATTTGATGCCGTCGCCGATAGTTTTAGCGGTTTTATCGGCGAAATTTGAGGTAAATGTCTGTCGGTCGGAGTTTAAAATTTGCTACCGTAAGATAAAAATCGAGCTTTTTAATGCGATTTGGGCGCTTTTAAAAACGCAATCAAAACTTAAATTTGATCTAAATAAGGACGATAAACGGCTTACGCCGGAGCTTGAACCGAGCTTTTGCAAGAGAGACCGCATTACAAAACGACGGGAGCTTTGAAAAATATAAAAAGGCTATGAAATTTTAACCACGATGGGAGCGTAAAGATCGCCCAAGGCTAGCCTCGATTTGTCGGATACGACAGTTTTTAGGCGAAAAACCGTAGAGACTATGCTGTAATGAAACTTAAGCGGTCTTAGGGGCTGTACGTAAAGCCTGATTCGGTGCTTATTTATAAACTCGATAAAAATGACCGTTTTAGACCGCAATGCGCGTAAATTCTCGCAGCGAGTTAGGCGTTTTGCTTAACAAACTCTATCGTTTAAAAGGCCGTCAAATTCGTATCAAATTTGACGGCTGCATTTTAAAACGAAAATTTACGCATTGCTCGTTTCGGCCCGCCTTTGTCAAAAAACTTGAGAAATGCGGCGCGGCAACCAAATGCCCTCGCCAGAGCGGCTATCGTAGTCGCTAAATTTTTGACCAAAATTAACTTTTGATTAAATTTAGCAATAAATTTAAAGCAAATTTTGGCCTCTGTTTTTAGCAAATTTGGCGTCGGCGCGATGGTTGGGAGCTTTACTCGCCTAAACTAGCTAGGCCGTTTCAGTCAATCGCCTCGCGCACAACGTAAAAATTAAAACCGCGGCCCTGCAAGCCCTCTTCGCGCCGCAGCTTAAAGCAAATCCAAAACGAAGATTAACGCTTTCTGTGCTCCCGCGTCGAGATAGCGCAGCGACTTGAGGCAAAATTCAAAGCGAAATAACGCAGCGGCCCGAAGCAAAAACCGCGCTGAAATTCCATTTAGTGCGGCAGCCGCAAAAACCCGAGCCGCCGCCGAGCCGATTAAATTTTACTTATTTTCGCAGGCAGCGCCTGTCTGGCGCAGGTGCCCACCAACCAATCGTTGAGGCTAAATTTACCCTCCCTTTTTGGATCGAGCAGCCCAAGCTTGTTGTGATTGAGCCCGCCCTCGGCGCCCTCCAGCCTAAAGACGGGCTCGCCGTCTACGAAATGCGTCCTAGCGCCGAACTCGTCGTGTCCAAAGCCGTGCTCGAGGCTGATGACGCCGCCAGCAACGCCGTTTGTTACGAAGGCCTCGCCAGTTTGCGAGCCGTAGGGCGTCGTGATCTTGACCGTATCGCCCGTCTTGATACCCTGCTCGCTCGCCACGTCCTGCGCGATCCTGACGAAATTTTTCGGATGTATCGCGCGTAGCTTTGGGCTTACGATCGTGTAGTAGTGCTGGATGTTTGATTTGCGCGAGCTTACGAGGTATTTCCACTCGGATTTCGGGAAACACTTTTCTAACGGCGTGCCGTCGCTTGCTACAGGCAGAGCGAGGCTAGGCGTACCCGGCATATACTCGCCCGTGATAGAGTGTCTGTGTCCGCCAAGAGGCTCGTAGTAGATCGCAGCAGGCGTGGCGGCGGGCACTTTTACCGTGGTTTTATCGCCCGCATACGCGCTTTCGTAATCATCAAATCTACCGCCCTTTGCCAGCACGTGCGCTACTTTCGGCTTTTCCTCGTCTTTTAAAAACGGCTCTAGCTTTTTCATGGTTTTTGAAATTTTGCTAAGCTTCAAGTCCTCTTTGTCGATGTCCTTCACGCCCGCTCCGTCAAAGGCCAAATTTGCCAGCGCCGCGGCGTAATACTGCTCTTTCGTATCCAGATCCATCGGCTTTCCGTCTTTATCCTTAAAGGCGCCCTTGCCAAACCCCTTTAGCCCGAGCCTCTTTGCCACCGCGATATAAAAGGCCTCCACGTCGATCACCGTACCGTCTGCGGCGCGGTCTTGCTTGGCGGCGACGGCCGGGTAGCGCACGACCGAGGTTTTAGCTATCGTGCCCCAAAGCGAATTCGGAAGCGCCCAGTTTTCGAGATTTAGCCCGTCCGGTACGATGTAGTCGGCGTAGGCGTTGGTCTCGTTCATAAAGGCGTCGATACCGATGAAAAGCGGTAAATTTTTGCTATCTTTTAGCGCGTCTAGTACCGCAGCCTCGAGCCCCGCCTGCCCGTAGACGACGTTCGTCATGTAGTTTATGAGCGCTTTTACCTTATACGGGTAGCCAGCGGCGTGGCTGGTTAGCGTTTCGTTTACCAGCGGCATCGAGATAGGATACCACGGCTGCTGTGCGGGATAGCCGCTACCGCCGGCTGCCACTTTGCGTTTAAACTCCGAGCTAGTTTCGTAATACTTGCCCGAGCGGGATAAATTTAGCCCGTTTGCCTTATATGCGCCCTCGAAGCTCTCCAGATCGTATCTGCCCTTTAAAAATCCGTGCGTGCCCGCGCTTGCGTTTATGCTGCCGCCCTTGTAGCCGTATGTGCCCATCAGAGTGTTTAGGCAAAATATCGCATACGTGCTCATCGCCGCTTGCGTGTGCATCATGCCGCCGTGGACGTTGGTGCTAACCTGCCTGCCGTTTTTGGTGAAATTTTCGCACAGCCACAAGATATCATCCATACTCACGCCGCAAATTTTAGAGTACTCTTCGAGGCTATGTTTGTGGGCTGATTCTTTTAGCAGCTGCATCGAGCTTTTGACCTCGACCTCCTCGCCGCCCAGTAAAATTTTACCCTCGTAGTAGAGCTTGGCGGGCTCGTTTATCTTGTAGCTTTGGATTTTGCCGCTTTGCGAGCAAACCTGCCACTCGTCGCCCGCAAGCGCAAATTTGCCGTAGTCTGGGTGGCCTTTTTGCGTGATGACTAGGTGGGTGGCGTTGCACCAATGTATCTCGCCCGCTAGCTTTGCCTGCTCCAAATTTGGCTGCATGAGGTAGTTTGCGGCGTATTTTTCGTTTTCGATGATCCAGCGTATTATCGCCATAGCGAGCGCCGAGTCGGTGCCCGGCTTTATACCGATCCAGCGGCCTTTGTCGGATGCGGCGAATTTGACGGCGTTTGTTAGCGTCGGATCTACCACCGCATAGCTGAAGTCATCGTTTACGCTTCTTGCGTGGGCGACCATTTTAGCTTGCTTTTGGAACGGATTTCCACCGTTTGCGGGCGAGGTTCCCCAGTAGATGCTAAATTTGGAATTTTCGTAGTCGGGCTTGGTGTGAGCAAAGCCCTTTGCGTTGTGCGCGATCTTGCCGCCCACCCTAAAGCCGCCGCCGCAGATACCGCCGTGCGAGTAGTGATTTACGGTGCCGAAAGATTTTTTGATAAAGCGATCGACGATATCCGAGCGCCCGTCGTAGAGATAAAAGCTCAAAAGCTGGTTGCGCTTGGTGCCGTATTCGGGATTTGCCTCGTCGATGAGCTCGTCTGAGTGTATGGCTCGCAGCCCGTCCACGTGCCCCTCGCCGAAAAGATCCCCGCCCTCGACGACCTCCTCTATGAGCTGCTCAAAGCTGATCTTTTTCCACTTGCCCTCGCCTCTTTTGCCCACTCGCTTTAGCGGAGATAAAATTCTAATAGGCGAAGCTATCATCTCGGGCAGCGCCGCGCCTCTAGCGCATACGGTGGCGCGCCGATCGTCCTCGCCGCTAGCCGTGGTTGCCAGTAATGCGTCGTTTATCGATGTCTCAAAGCTCGCCCAGTGCACGTTTGATAGCGGATGGTATGGGTTGCCCGTGCATCTTAGCACGCGGTCTTCTTTTTCGTCCACGTGTAGGCGTAGTCCGCACTTTGCCACGCAGCCGTGACACATCGAAAATACCACGCTATGCCCGTCGTTCATTAAAATTTTGCCGTCTTTTACGCTAAATTCTGGCTGTAGCGAGCTGCCCTGCGGCTTGTAGTCGTCTTTTATTTTAGCAGCGTCGTCCGCTACAGCAGCGGTTGCGCCCGCGGCCGAGATCATCGCCGCGTTTTTTAAAAATTCTCGTCTTTTCATCGTTTCTCCTTACAGCGCGATCTCTTCGCTCCAGCTGATCGCTTGCTTGTAGCCGTTTTTAGCCAGCAGCTCCTTGTCGTTCTTAGCCAAAATTTCGCTCACGCCGTGATAAAAAACCTGCGGGTGCGTATTTTTCGGGCTATCTAGTACCATCGTCTCGTGAGCGGCTAAAAATTTCCTGATATTTGAGTTTTCGTCGTTTAGATCGCCTATTATGCGGCTTCCGCCCACGCAGGTCTCCACGCAGGCAGGCAGCAGGCCCGCGCGCAGTCTGTGGTCGCAGAAGGTGCATTTATCGACCTTGTAAGTCTGCAGGCTAAGGTATCTGGCGTGATACGGACAGGCCTCGGCGCAAAGCGCGCAGCCGATGCACTCGGCGCTATCTACTTTGACGATGCCGCTATTTCTTTGGTAGCTGGCGCCCGTCGGACAAACGTCGATACAGGCGGGGTTTTCGCAGTGATTGCAAAGGCGCGGCAACGAGGCGATAACGGCGCGGTTGCCGTCTTTGTCGCTGGCTTCGTACTCCGAAACGATCGTCCTAAAGGCGCCTGCTTGGACGTTGTTTTCCATCGCGCAGTTCATCGTGCACGACTGGCAGCCGATACAGCGCGTGAGGTCGATGACCATGCCGTAGCGCGGGCCTTTGGTTTTTCAAAAGTATTCGTAGCGGCTCTAAGCGCGGTAGAGGCGATAAAAACACCCGCCGCAGCGATAAAGCTACGACGCGAACCTAGCGTTGATTGCATTTTTTCTCCTTTGATTTGAAATGATTTTATGACTTTATCATATATTAGCTTAAACGATAATATTAATATTTTAACTAAAAGTATTTTTTAGACTATCAAAAATTTATTTTTTAGAAGCGTTTGGTTATAATGCTTTTCAAATTTTTATAAATTTAAGGAAAAGATCTTGAAATACGCGCTTGATTGCAAGGATAGTTTTGAAAACTCGTTTATATTTTGGCTCACGAGATACGTCAAATTTAAGCTTAGCTCGCTCTCAAACAAAGAGCTTCGCGACCCAAAGGCGCTAGCAAGCGTAAATTTCGCTTTAAGCCGCGAGATAAAAAACATCGATCAGCTCGACGGCCTCGTAAAATCGGCTAGAAACGCGGGGCTAACGGGCATAAATACATACTTTAATCCGCTTAAAAAAATTTACGAGACGCTTAAATTTTACGAGCTAGAGAGCCTAAAGCAGATCGACGAAGAGCTGCTAAGCGAAGTGCTAGCTAGCGTCACGGGCGGACTTAGCGACGCGAGCAAGAAAAACTACCGCATAAGCGCGATAAATTTTTTCGCATTTTTGGATAAGCAAAACGAAGAGGACGGCAAGGCGCACGTCTTTGACGTCGGGCTAAAAAATTGGGGCGGCGTGGGCGGAGCGCGCGGACAAAAGCTGCCTGAGTTTATGAGCGAGGATGAGGTTAAGAGATTTTTGGAGGCGATCGAAAACGCAGACTTTAAAAGCAATGCCAACCGCAATAAGCTCATCATAAAAATCATTATTTTCACCGGCATCCGCGTGAGCGAGGCGCTAAGTCTAAAGCGCAAAGACATAGCCGAGGACGGCGAACTATACGTCATAAGAATCCGCGGCAAAGGCAACAAATACCGCGTCGTGATGATCAAACGCCGCCTCATCGAAGCCCACCTGGACGCGATCGCGATAAACTATATAAATAAAGAAGGCTATCTTTTTATCAATAAAAAAGGCACGCGTCTAACGCAAGCCTACGTGAGCCGCATCGTCGAGCAGATACTCTTTAAAGCTGGCATCCGTAAGGAAAAAAACGGCGCTCATATGCTGCGTCATACCTTTGCCACGATGCTTTACAAAAAGCAAAAAGACCTGGTTTTAGTGCAAGAAGTGCTCGGGCACGCGAGTCTAAACACATCGCGAATTTACACGCATTTTGATAGCGAAAAGCTAAAGCTCGCCGCGCAGGTAGCCGAGGAGCTGAGCGGAGAATAGCCGCTAAATTTGAGCGGTTTGGCGGCAGCGGGCTTATAAAACCGTGTTTTAAGGCGTTAAATTTTAGTTTTTGGCTTTAAATTTGTGCCTTTGTTTTCGTAAAATTCGGTTAGTTTTTATAATTTCATCGCCGAATTCGCAAGCCTTTTGCGGGTATGTGTAGGCCTCATCTTCTTTTTAACGTTATTTATAAAATTTGACAATCTTGTGCTTAAATTTTACTTTTTCAACTTTGCAAATTTGCTTTTTTGAAAATTTTCGCCTTTTTAGCCAAACTTGAAGCCTTGCAGTCAAGTAAATTTGTGCCTCGGACAAATTTGGCGCTTAAATTTTGCCGTTTTGTTAAATTTGGCTTTATCGTTTGTGATTTTTGCTTAAATTTGATGAAAAATATTTGCTATACGGCGGTTTGATTAGTACTTCTAGCCAATCTTTACCAATCTGTCGAGGTTTTATTTTGTATTTTTAAATTTGACCCGGATTTTGTCGTCATAACCCCGATCGCAAAAGTCTAAAAATCTAAATGCCAAATTTGCCGTTACTTAAAATTTGGCGGGAAATGCGGAGGGCGGGTCAAATTTACGTTTCGCACGGCAAAAGGTTAAATTTACGTCGTTATTTGGATTTGGCTCGATTAAACTTAAGTGGATTTTCTCTTATCATCTTTAGTAGAATATGATAGAAAGTTTTTGTATCTTTACTGTTATTATATCTAAACTCTACTTCGTTACACTCGTAGCTTTTCAAGACGCAGTAACGAGCGGTCTCGAGCCATTAGACGACGGTAGCTAGCGAAGCGACGCTAAGCGAAGTTAAGCACCGGTGTTTTATTTGCTGCACCTCTACCTTTTTTCTCAAAGAGAGTGCGTCTTATCAGTAGTATGAAGCTAAGCACAAGACCTCTTACTCTCTTAGCTTTAAAGTAGCTTTCATCTATTTTAAAGTTTAAAGCGAAGCTTCTAGGCGAGTGTGCGAGCTGGAAATCTCACTGCTAAATTTACTTATTTTTAACTTCGCTACGCTCGTTACTTTTCAAGAACATAGTTCTCATCGTAACTCAATACCCCCCCCCCCCCACTTTTTTGCTTGAGATTAAGTTAAAGGGGCCTTGGATTTTTATCCGCAAAACCGGCAGCGAAAAATATGCGAAACGCTGTAAATTTTGTTTTAAATTCGTGAGTAAAGCGTCTTAACGCGGCCTTAAAAATTAATGTTATTTTGTTAAGCTCTTTTTGCGTTTTAATTTTCGTTTTTTACTACTATACGCCAAATTTTTGCAGCTAAATTTTTAGGATTTTGCTAAATTTACGCAGGCAAAATCGCTCGTTTAAACTATCAAATTTGACTTTTTGAGCCAAATTTACCTGCATAAATTTTCTCTGAAAGCATCCTGAAATGAATAAAATTTTAGCAATTTTTAAGCTACGAGCGCCGTAAATTTGCCTTTATTTACTCGCGCTCGCTATACGGTATCGCTTTAGGCGAAATTTAACGCTTCAAAACTCGGCGAATTTAGACGCGTCGTTTTAAACTTATTTAGATAAATTTTAAGTATTTAATAGCTCGAAAACAGCGGCGACACCGCTCTTTTAAACTCTTTACCGATGGTGCGGCAAATTTCTTTGCAATCTACGACCTCGGCGACGCGCCCACCCTTTATCGCTCGGTGGCAAAATATCCGCGTAAGCCCGATGTCCTGCGATGAAAAAGCAAAATATAGCCCTTTAGCCGCGCTAGCACCCTTAAAATCGAATTTAAAGCGGCACGTCAAGCAAGCTTAGCGCCTCGTCTAGGGTAACCGGCCTCGGCCGCGCCTGAAACGCGACCGTAAATTTGGTTTAAATTTTAGATATAGTTATTTTTTCTTTGTCGCTACCGATTACGATCTCGTCGCCGCTTTCAAGCTCGTCGCGTAGGATCATATCGGCTAACGGATCTTCAACCAGCTCATATAGCGCGCGACGCAAAGGTCTAGCGCCGTAAACGATGTCAAAGCCGGCGCCCGCGATAAATTTCTTCGCCTCTTCGCTTAGGCTTGCTTTTATGCCGCGATTTTGCAGCGTTTTTTCGAGCTCTTTAAACATTATATCTACGATTTTTATGAGTCCGTCTTCGTCAAGCGGATTAAAGATTATCATATCATCAAGACGGTTTAAAAACTCGGGTTTAAAGTAGTTTTTAAGCTCGTTTTTGACCGCTTGCTCGCGCTCCTCGCCTTTTAGATCCATGATAAAATTTGACGCGATGTTAGACGTGAGGATGATGATCGTGTTTTTAAAATCGACCGTCACGCCTTTATTATCAGTCGCCCTTCCGTCGTCTAGGATGCCTAAAAGCACGTTAAACACGTCCTTGTGAGCCTTTTCTATCTCGTCAAAAAGTATGACACTATACGGACGTCTGCGCACGGCTTCTGTTAGCTGTCCGCCCTCCTCAAAGCCCACGTATCCGGGAGGCGCTCCGAGCAGGCGAGAGACGCTGTGCTTTTCCATGTATTCGCTCATATCAAAGCGTATGAGCGCGCGTTCGTCGTCAAATAAAAATTTAGCCAAAGCCTTCGCCGACTGCGTTTTACCTACGCCCGTAGGCCCCAAAAACAAAAAAGATCCGATCGGACGCGCGCCCTCGTTTAGGCCCGCTTTGTTTCGCTTGATGGCTCTTGCTAGAGCGTGCAGCGCGGCATCCTGACCGACGACGCTTTCGCGCAAATGCTCCTCGATCATCAGATATTTTTGCTTTTCGCTAGTTAGCATTTTGCTGACTGAAATTCCCGTCCATTTGCTTAGTATTTCAGCCACCAGCTCCTCATCGACCTGATTTTTGAGTAGCACGCCTGATTTTTTCATCTCGTCCCATTTTTTTTCGAGCTCTTTTTGGCGGTTGGCCGCTTCTAAAATTTTGCCGTATTCTATCTCGGCCGCGCGCTGCAGATCGCCGTTTCTACGCGCTATCTCGGCCTCGCTTTTTAGACTATCTATCTCTTTTTTAGCATTTGAAATGCCGCCAAAAACCGCCTTTTCGTTTTCAAATTTACCGTCAAGGGCGTGCTTTTGCTCGTTTAGATTGGCGATTTCTTTTTCGATTTCGCTTAGGCGCGCCGCATTTTTGGCCTCGTCTTCCATTTTTAGCGCCTCTTTTTCGACTTGCAGCGTCACGATCTCGCGTTTGATACGGGCTAGTTCGTACGGTTCGCTTTCTATCTGCATTTTTAGCTCGGCTGCGGCTTCGTCGATGAGATCGATCGCTTTATCTGGCAAAAAGCGGTTTGAGATATAGCGATCGCTTAGCTTTGCCGCCGCGACCAGCGCGCTATCGGTGATCGTCACGCCGTGGTGCACCTCGAGGCGCTCTTTTATACCGCGTAAAATTTGAAGCGCTTCGTTTACGCTAGGTTCTTTTACGTCGATGGGCTGAAAGCGTCGTTGCAACGCGGCGTCTTTTTCGAAATACTTGCGGTACTCTTTTAACGTCGTCGCGCCTACGGCATGCAGCTCGCCTCTAGCAAGCGCGGGTTTTAGGATATTTGCCGCATCCATGCTGCCTTCGCTAGCTCCCGCGCCCACGATAGTATGGATCTCGTCGATAAACAGGATGATATTTGCCGCACTTTTTACCTCGTTTATGACGGCTTTTAGCCTGTCTTCAAATTCGCCGCGGTATTTCGCGCCCGCGATCAGCGCGCTCATATCAAGTGCTACTACGCGTTTGTTTGCTAGGCTAGTAGGCACGTCTTTTGCCACGATTTTTTGCGCGAGGCCCTCGACGATAGCGGTTTTACCCACGCCCGGCTCGCCTAATAAAATAGGATTATTCTTGCTTTTTCTTATCAAAATTTGCATCATTCGCGTGATCTCCTCGTCGCGCCCGATGACCGGATCAAGCTCCTTATTTAGCGCCTTTGCGGTGAGATCGATGCCGTATTTTTCGAGGCTATCTAGCGTCTCGTCGCCGGTTTGGCTATCTATCTTGCGCCCTGCCCTGATGCTTTCTAAATTTTTTCGGATTTCTAAAACGTCGGTAAATTTGCCTAAAATTTGCTTGATCTCAGGCAGCTCAAGCGCCGAAATGATCCACGTATCCACCGCGATATAGCTGTCTCCTAGGCTCACCATCAGGGCTTTTACGCTTTCAAGCGAGCTTATGAGCTCCTTTGAAATTTGCACGTTTTCTTTGCTCACGTTTGAGCTTGTCGGCAGCTGCGCGGCTTTGCTTTTTACTTCAAGCTCCACTGCGTCCTTGCCGACGTTCATTTTGTTAAAGACTTGGTTAAGCAGCGAGCCGCTATCCGTGACCAGCGCCCAAAGTAAATGGAGCGGAAATGTTTGCGGATTTTTCGCGTGGATCGCGAGTGCGACGCCCTTTTCTACCAGTTCTTGCATTTGTGCGGTTAAATTTTCGCTTAAATTAGCCATTTTTTCTCCTTTAGTTTATAATGAATATATTATATAGCTTTAGTGATATAATGTCAAGTTATCTTAGTGGTTTTATATAAATACATATAAAATAATTTTGATTTTACAAAAATCTTTT
Source organism: Campylobacter rectus (assembly GCF_004803795.1). Taxonomy (NCBI): domain Bacteria; kingdom Pseudomonadati; phylum Campylobacterota; class Epsilonproteobacteria; order Campylobacterales; family Campylobacteraceae; genus Campylobacter; species Campylobacter rectus. The sequence goes on from NZ_CP012543.1 coordinate 1,265,701, forward strand.
ATCCTATTTTTAGGCAAATTTAACTAAAATAGCCCCACTTAAAAGGCAGGAGATTAATTTTGAATAAAAAAAAGATGTTTTTGTTTTCGGGTGTTGCCGGCGCGATGATATTCGGAGCGGTTTTTGGCGCAAATTTAAACGCTAAAGCCACCGAGGACGGGTCGAATTCCAAGTTACAATCGCTCTCAAAGCTCACAAAAACCATTTCTACTATCGAAAAATACTATGTTGATGATTTACGGTTTAAAGAGATCGTGGATAAAGCCATAGAAGGGCTTTTGAACAACCTTGACGCGCATTCGGGATTTTTAAACGAAAAGGCGTTTAAGGATATGCAGGTGCAAACAAACGGCGAATTCGGCGGCTTGGGTATCACGGTCGGCATCAAAGACGGCGCGCTAACGGTCATCTCGCCTATCGAAAATACGCCTGCGGATAAGGCGGGTATAAAAAGCGGCGACATCATCCTTCGCATCGACGGCAACGCGACTCTGGGCACCACCATAGACGAAGCGGTCAATAAAATGCGCGGCAAACCGAAAACCCCTATCACCATAACTATCGTGCGAAAAGGCGAACAAAAGCCGTTTGACGTGAAGCTCGTGCGCGACATCATCTCGGTCGAGTCCGTTTACGCCAAGATGATCGAAAAGGAAAATATACTCTATCTTCGCGTGACGAATTTTGACAAGCACGTAACCGAAAAGGCCGGGGAATTTATCAAAAAATATCCGAAAGCCGGGGGTATCATCCTCGATCTTCGCAATAACCCGGGCGGACTTTTAAACCAAGCCGTGGAACTAACGAATTTATTTATAGATAGCGGCGTGATCGTATCTCAAAAAGGTAGAAACGAGAGCGAAAACAGCGAATTTAAAGCCGCTAGAGCAAATAAAATCACAAATTTACCGCTTGCCGTGCTAGTTAACGGCGGAAGCGCAAGCGCAAGCGAGATCGTAAGCGGCTCGCTACAAGATCATAAACGCGCCGTCGTCATCGGCGAAAAAACCTTCGGAAAAGGCAGCGTGCAGATCATCCTGCCCGTCGATGACAAAGAGGCTATACGACTAACGATAGCGCGCTACTATTTGCCGAGTGGCCGAACTATCCAAGCAACCGGCGTAGAGCCCGATATCATTGTATTTCCAGGCAAGGTGCCTCAGCAAAATGAAAACGCTTTTTCCATAAAAGAGAGCGAGCTAAAAAAACACCTAACCAACGAACTAAGTAAGATTAACGGCAACAGCGATAAAAACGCGACTAAAAATACCGACAACAAAACGATAATAACCGAGGCTAACGTAAACGACGATATACAGCTAAAATCGGCGATTGACGCGATTAAAATATTGCAGCTAAAATAAGGAGTGCAAAAATGCAAAAAAAGGAGCTGATCTACGAAGGCAAGGGGAAAAAGATGTTCGCAACCGACGACGCGAATTTGCTCATAGCGGAGTTTAAAGACGACCTAACCGCTTTTGACGCGCAAAAAAGAGGCAACGAAGCCGGTAAAGGCGCGCTAAATAATAAAATTTCGACGCAGCTTTTTCATCTTTTAAAAGAAAAAGGCATCCCGACCCACTTGGTTGAAACTCTAAGCGACACCGAACAGCTAGTCAAAAAATGCAAAATCATCCCGCTTGAAGTCGTAGTTAGAAACATAGCCACAGGCTCGCTAACAAAGCGCCTTGCTATAAAAGAAGGCACGGTTTTGCCATTTACTTTAGTGGAATTTTACTACAAAAACGACGAGCTTCACGACCCGCTCATAAACGACGAGCACTGCCTAATCATGGGCTTGGTTAAAAGCGAAAACGACCTTGACAGACTAAAACATATGGGTCGCGAGATAAACGCGATCCTCTTTAAATTTTTCGCGGATAGAAATTTAAAGCTGGTTGATTTTAAGGTGGAATTCGGCATCGACAAAGACGGAAATATCCTGCTAGCGGACGAGATCAGTCCCGATAGCTGCCGATTCTGGGACGCGACTACGAACGAAAAGCTCGACAAGGACAGATTTCGCCAAGATCTTGGCAGCGTAAAAGTCGCCTATGAAGAAGTTTTAAAAAGAATTTTATCTAAGGTTTAAAATGAAAGCCGTCATCAACGTATCCCTAAAAAACGGCGTTTTGGATCCGCAAGGAAAGGCCGTCGAGCATGCGCTTGGTTCGCTTGGATTTAAAAACGTAAGCGGCGTGCGAATAGGCAAACAAATCGTGCTGGATATAAACGCCGCAACCAAAGACGAGGCTCGCGCCGAGCTAACCAAAATGTGCGAAGAGCTGCTAGCAAACACCGTCATCGAGGACTACGAGATAAATTTGTGCGACTACGAGAGCAAAAAATGAAAGTCGCCATCGTTTTGTTTCCCGGCACGAACTGCGAGCAAGATACGAAGTACGCCTTCGAGCTTTTGGGCTGCCAAACGCAGATAATCTGGCATAAAGAAAGTGAGATAAACGCCGATCTTATCGTGCTTCCGGGCGGATTTAGCTACGGCGACTACTTACGCACGGCGGCTATCGCTAAATTTAGCCCCGCGATGAACGCCGCTCGTAAACACGCCCAAAAAGGCGGATACGTGCTTGGCATTTGCAACGGTTTTCAGATGCTGTGCGAGCTAAAACTACTCGCGGGCGCGATGAGACGAAACGAAAATTTGAGCTTCATCTCAAAATACCACCACCTAAAAGTGGTCTCAAACGCAAATAAATTTCTCTCAAATTTAAGCGTCGGCGAGGTCGTAAATATCCCGATCGCTCACGGCGAAGGTAATTTTTATGCGAGCGATGATACGCTAAAAAGCCTATACGACAACGACCAGGTGCTGCTAAAATACTGCGACGCAAACGGCGCCCCGCTAAATCCAAACGGCTCAGTCGATGCGATCGCGGGAATTTGCGATAAGAGCAAAAAGATATTCGGTCTTATGCCTCACCCAGAGCGCGCCTGCGAGAAATTTTTGGGCACGGACGACGGACTAAGGATGCTAAAAGGGCTAGTTTGCTAAAGCCCTTTTTAGCCTTTTTTGCTCTGTTTTTTTTAGCTCATGGCGTCGGCGCTACCGAGCCTAGCGTGTTTGATATGATGGGTGAGGAACAAAATCAAAAAGTGATCAAGTCCGCCCCGCAAAAGCCTAAGCAAAACCAAAATTTACAAAATGCGGCCCCTGGCGCGGAGCAAAGCGGAACCGCTCAAAACAGGGCATCCTCAACGCAAAATCAAGCAACGGGTAACCGAGCAGGCACGCATCTGCGCCAGCCTATCTTGCAAGATATCGCACCGACAAATGAACCCGAGCTAAATTTAAAAGATAGCCAGCTCTACGAGCGCGTGCAGCCAAACGAGATCATTATCAAGGCTCTAAATACGCCCAAACAAGTCTATGTCGGGCAAATTTTTAGCTTTACGCTTTCAGTCGATATCCAGGATAACATCACGGTCGATTTGCAAACCGTATTGCCCGAAACTGAAAATCTAAAATGGCTAAGCTCGAATTTACGCTGGGACAACGACGGCAAGGGCGTTTATAAGGCTCAAATTTACGCCGAAGCCTCCGCCAAAGCCGTGCAAAATCCCAAAATCACGGTAAATTTAAAGCGCAACGGCGAGTTTTTCCAGACGGCGAATTTGACGCTTTCGCTACCTCAAATCGTAGCGCTAAAAAGCGGCGAGAAATACAACCACGTCGTCGCTCAAAATCTCGAAGTCAAAAAATACAAAACCAATAAATTTGACGACAAAAATCTAATAATGATCGTCGAAGTAAATGCGCAAAAAGGCAACATCGCGGACTTTTTCATCGAAGATAAGGACATCATCAAGCAAGGCGTGGATTCTGCTAGCGGCGAATTCGACGCACAAAGCGGATATTATTTTGCGATATTTTCGCCTGAAAAAACCTCGATAGATTTTAACTATTTTAGCCTCGCCAAAAAAGATTTCGTGAGCTTTTCGCTCCCGGTTATCGTCGAAGACGACGAGATCAGCACGCAAATCGGACTAAATCCAAAGCAAAGTAAATTTGAAATTTACAAAAATATCGGAGTTTATGCGCTTTTCGGTATATTTTTAATTACCTTTTTATTTAAGCGCGATGCGATCTTCCTTATCGTTGTAGTCGGACTTGGAGCTTATATCCTTTATAGCTACAATCCGTTTGGCGGCGCGACATTAAAACAAAATATAAACGTAAAAATTTTGCCTACGCAAAACTCGAGCGTATTTTATACTTCAAAAGCGCAGCAAAAAGTGGAAATCCTTGGCGAACGCGAGGACTACGTCAAAATTTTACTGGACGACGACAAGATAGGCTGGGTAAAAAAAGATGATATTTTCTAGGGCAAAAGCCGCGTATTTCGCAGTCGAGTTTCTGATAAGCATACTTTTAGTCATACTTTTTATGTGGCTTTTTAAAAAACACATCCACGCCGTGAGGAAATTTTGGGGCAGGAGTCAGCGATTTTTCGGCTTTTATTCGCTCGAAGTCGTCGGCAGCTTCGACGAGCGCGCAAATATGATCATCATAAACCACCAAAGTATGCTAGACATCGTCGTTTTAGAGGAGGTCTATCCTAAAAATCTTTGCTGGATCGCCAAAAAGGAGATCGCTGACCTGCCCGTCATCGGACAGATCATCCACATACCGCAGATGATCTCGGTCGAGCGCGAGAACAAACGCTCGCTCATCAAGCTCGTAAAAGACGCGCAGGACCGCGTCGAAAAAGGGCGCGTGTTGGCGATTTTCCCCGAGGGGACGCGCTCGCACTCAAAGGAGCTTTTGCCTTTTAAAGGCGGCGCGAAAATCATCGCCGACAAGCTAAATCTAAAAATCCAGCCCGTCGTGATCATGGGCTCAGATATTATGGATGTTAAAAAATTCAGCTTTAAAAACGGCAAAATCAAAATCATCTGTCTAGATCTCATCGACACCGCCGAGCCCGAGTGGCTGGAAAACGCAAGGGCGAAAATGCAAGAAACGCTTGATAACGAGAGGCAAAAAGCGGCGATTTAGAGCGGCGTTTTATCATAAATTTGCCGCGCGGGTAAATTTGATGGACTTTCGGCTAAATTCGAGTCAAATTTACCGTGAGCAAATTAGCTCAAATTTTAGCTCTTAAAGCCTGCAAGTTAAATTTGACCGCCTCGTAAAAAGCCGTAAATTTAGGAGGATTTATGAAAAAGTGCGCCGTTATATTTATGATTTTAACTCAAATTTTATTTGCTTCAAATTTGCCAGAGCCGGGCTTTGAGATTTTTTTCGACGAAAATGCCACAAGCAAGCAAATAGACGCGGGGCTTGATCAAATTTTGGAGTTTTTATCTCAAAACCCGCACCGCATAAACGACGAATACGGCGAATTTGACGACCGTCTTTTTTCGCCGTTTATCTACAATGTAAAAATCATAAAAACAGGCGAATTCGACTTTGAACGCATAAAAAAGGCGCTCAAATTTAAGCCGGGTCTTAACTATAAATTTATGATTTTCACGCCTCTTGACGCGGTTATCGCGCTTGGCATAGATCCCGAGGGCAAATATAAATTTGATCAAAAAGAAGCGATACGCCTCATCGACCTGCTCGTAGCAAACGGCGCGGATATCGGCTCGCCCGAGCTTTTGCGCACGGCTTGCAATGCCGAAGCGTTTGAGATTTTTAGCCACCTTCTTAGCAAAGGCGCGCGCGGCAACAAAGAAACGATGCTTTGCGTGGCTGGTGGGATAGCTATTTTTATGGGTCAAAACGGCGCCCCGCCGATCGCAAACGCTCCGCTTGATCCAAAAATAAGGCAGTTTGCGAAAACCGCAAAATTTGCCGAGTTTTACCGAGATAAAATGCGCTACCTCGAGGAGCTGCTAAAATTTAAACCGCTTAGCGAATTTGAGACTAAAGAGCTGGAAATTTTTGCAAAACTAGCCGCCGTTTTAGATAGCGAGGATATGGTTAAATTTCTGCTAAAAAACGGAGTTTGCAAGCAAGAAAATTTACAAACCTCGTGCGAAAATCTCAAAAAATACGCGACGCACTATGACGCAAAAGAGAGCTTAAAGCTCATAGAAGTCAAATAACATAACGCAGTAAGCGAGCGGCATGAAGCTAAATTTAAGGGCAAATTTAAACAAGACGGCCCGAGTTAAATTTATCACTTCAAATTTTGGCTTGCGAGCTTAACACAAAATGGCTCGAATTTTACCGCGGCGTATGTAAATTTGAAGGATAGATGATGAAAATTTCTTTACGATTTTTGCCGCTCGCCCTGCTCTTTTTATTTGTGCCGCTTTTTGCGCTAGATCAAGACGAAGCGGTCAAGGTTTGCGAGCAGCTAAAATCCGTACCTGATTTTAGGATTTTCTACGACAAAAACGCCACAAGCGAGCAAATAGACTCCGGGCTTGATCAAATTTTAGATTTTTTGCGGCAAAACCCGCACCGCGTAAACGACGAGCTGGGCGAGTATTGTGATCGCCCTTTTACGCCTTTTATCTTTAATGTCAAGATGCACAATGCCGGCGAAACCAACTTTGAGCGGATAGAAAAAGCGCTCAAATTTAAGCCCGATCTAAACTACAAAACCGTCGTTGCTAGCCCTATTTGCAACTCCGCTTTGCTACTGATGCCGCTTCCCTCAGGACAAAAGTCCAATCTTAGCGAAGCTGACGTCATCCGCCTCGTAAAGCTACTGGTTAGGCACGGAGCAGACGCGAACGATAAATTTGTTTTAAGCTGCGTTTACGGCGCGGACGGCTTTGGGATTTTTAAAGAGCTGCTTAGCATGAACGCCGATATGAGCGAGATAACGCTACAGATCGCGGTCGATATGCGCTCCTTTGCTTATGAAAACGGCGCTACTTTAAAGTTTGGCGAGGCCATAAATTTAAAGGCGGCGCGGTTTGGAAAAAGCGCGAAATTTATGGAGTTTTACCGCGAGAAAATAAGATATTTCGAGGAGTTTTTAAAATTTAAAAGCTTAAAAGAGATTAACAAAGGTGGGCTTAGATTTTTTATAGAAACGAATTTGGCGCTTGATAACGCTAAAGCGATAGAGTTTTTGCTAAAAAACGGACTTTGCGAGCTACTGCAAGAGTGCGAGTTTTTAAGAAAAAAGGCAAAAATTTACGGCGCGGCGGAAGTTTTAAAGCTTAAATTTTAGTCGATTTTAAAAACCGGTCGTCAAAATTTAAAAAGTCCAAATCCTAAATTTGACGTCCGAATTTTAAAAAATCAAATTCCAAATTTGACAGAATTTACCATCCAAGCAAACGTCAAATTTTAGCCTCAACGGCAAATCAAATTTGAGAAACAAATTTTAGATTAGTTGATAGTAATCATATCAAGTTTAAAGATATTCTTAGCACTTTGTGCTATAATCTGCTAAAAATTTTAAAAACAAAGGACGAAAAAATGAGCGAAAAATTTGAATTTCAAACCGAGGTAAACGAGCTGTTAAATTTGATGATACACTCGCTTTATTCAAACAAAGAGATATTTTTGCGCGAGCTCATCTCAAACGCAAGCGATGCGCTGGATAAGCTAAACTACCTCTGCCTCACGGATGATGCTTACAAAAGTCTAAGCTACTCTCCGCGAATCGATATCAAAATAGACAAGGACAAAAAGACGCTAACCATCAGCGATAACGGCATCGGCATGGATAAAGAGGGGCTGATAAACAACCTCGGCACCATCGCTAGAAGCGGTACGAAGGGCTTTTTGGACAAGCTAAGCGGCCAAGCTAAAAAAGATAGCGCGCTCATCGGACAGTTTGGCGTCGGGTTTTATTCGGCGTTTATGGTCGCGGATAAAATCGAAGTCGTGAGCAAAAAAGCGCTTGGCGAAGAGGCCTTTATGTGGAGCTCGGATGCAAAAACCTACGAAATCTCGCCCGCGCAAAAAGATAGCCACGGCACCTCGATCACGCTTTATCTAAAAGATGACGAGTTTGCCGAGTCTTACCGCATCGAAAACATCGTCAAAAAATACTCCAACCACATCCCGTATGCGATATTTGCGGATAAAGAAGAGTACGTGCCGCCTAAAGAGGGCGAAAAAGAGGGCTCGTACGAGACCAAAAACGTGCAGATAAATAAGGCTTCCGCACTTTGGAAAATGAGTAAAAGCGCGCTAAAAGATGCCGACTACAACGACTTTTATAAGCAAATTTCGCACGACAGCGAAGATCCGCTACTCTACGTTCACACGAAAGCCGAGGGCAAGATCGAATACACTACCCTATTTTTCGTGCCGGCATCAGAGCCGTTTGATTTATTTCGCGTGGATTATCAAAGCGGCGTGAAACTCTACGTTAAAAGCGTATTTATCAGCGACGACGCCAAAGAGATGCTGCCGCCGTATCTTAGATTCGTCCGTGGCATAATCGACGTTGAGGACCTGCCGCTAAACGTCAGCCGCGAAATCCTGCAAGAAAACAGCATAATGCGTAGCGTCAAGGAGCAAAGCGTCAAGAAAATCCTGGGCGAACTAGCCAAGCTAAAAGAAAAAGACAGAGAAAAGTACATCAAATTTTATAAAATATTCGGCAAGGTGATCAAAGAGGGGCTTTATGGATTTAGCAGCGAAAAGGAGCAAATTTTAGACCTTTGCCTCTTTAAATCAAGCAAACGCGAGGGGCTGGTCAGCCTAAAAGAGTACAAAGACGCGATGAAAGAAGGTCAAAAATCGATCTACTACATCAGCGGAAACAACGAAACGATGCTAAGAAATTCGCCGCTTTTAGAGAGCTTTAAGGCTGAAGGCATAGAAGTACTCATCATGGACGAGGAGATAGACTCTATCGTCATGCCGATGGTGCAAGACTATGACAAAACGCCGATAAAAGCGGTAAATCACACCGATATCGACGCAGAGATCAAGCCGGAAAAATGCCAAGCCGACGAGGGTAAATTCGCTGCACTACTAACCAAGATGAAAGAGATACTAAAAGACGAGGTCAAGGATGTGAAGCTAAGCTCGCGCCTAAGCGAAAGCGCTGCCGTCATCGTCTACGATAAAAACGATCCGGATTACGCTACGCAGATGATGCTAAAGCAGATGGGGCATAATGCAGGTAAAATTTTACCGATACTGGAGATAAATCCAAAGCACGAGCTCTTTGAAAAACTCTCTCAAAACGAGGCGATGATCTATGATGCGGCGGAGCTGCTTTTGGATATGGCCAAGCTAAACGAAGGCGTCGCTATCGACGATCCGTCGGCGTTTAGCAAAAAGCTAACTAAAATCTTGCTAAAAGCGATCTAAATTTAAGCCTTTTTGGGCTTAAATTTTATTTCGGTTCGGCGGCAAATTTAACTCCGCCGCCGAGCTTGGTTTTACCCGCTTAAATTTTGCTTTTAATTTTTTGCATACGCGCGCGATCCTAATAAATTTTCAATTTTGCTTTTTAAATTTGTCTTTTAAATTTGTCTTTTAAATTTACGGATGTTTTGCTTGCGCCCGAATTTGCAAAAAATAAAGGCGAGTAAATTTAGATCGTAAAGCGGTGTTTTTGGGTCTATCCGGACCGCGAACCGTCTTTGCGTGATTACGGGATAGGCACGAAATTTAGCAAATTTAAAACTTTTAAATTTAAAAAAATTAATTTTATGCTTAAATTTACACTATAAAATAGCTCGCTTTGCCTTTAAATTTTAAGGCGGAAAAAAGCGGCAAATTAAACTCCTTTGGCGACGGCGTCAAATTTTTTAAAAACCTGCGTCTCGCCTACTCAAGCTCACTTAAAAAATACTGAATTTAAAAAATTAGTAAGCTAAATTTGCATAATATTTGGTTATAATCGCTAAAAAATTTAAGACGTAAAATGAACGAGAATAAGGAATATTTCGTAAAAGAAGATGACTTTATCGTCTCGAAAACCGATGTAAAGGGCAAGATAACCTATTGCAATCAGCCGTTTTTAGAAATCGTCGGCGCGACGCAAGAGCAGCTCTTGTTTAAGCCGCACGACATTATCAGGCACCCGGATATGCCGCGCATCGTGTTTAAGCTGCTGTGGGATCGCATCAAGGCAAAGCAGGAAGTTTTCGCATTCGTCAAAAACAGAAGCTTTGACGGCGGCTTTTACTGGGTATTTGCTAACGTCACGGCGTCGCTGGACGCTAAAGGCGAGATCATCGGCTATCACTCCGTCCGCCGCAAGCCAAACGCAGACGGAGTCAAATTTATCGAAGGAGTGTATAAACAGCTGCTTGATGCTGAAAAAAGCGGCGGCATGAAGGCTTCGGGCAAGCTGCTGGAGCAAATTTTAGCAGACGCCGGTATGAGCTACGACGAACTAGTGCACAAACTGCAGCGAGGACAGCTATGAGGCAGCATCCTATCTCCGGCGATATAAATAGGCTAAAAAACGAGCTTAGCGAGCTTGAGAAAATGGGTATAAAGCTGGAGGCGGCGATCATGAATGCAGCGCAGTTTAGCGCTCTGGCAAGCTCTATAAAGGGCGTCGAGCAAAAAGTCAGCGAGTATTTTTCCGCCGTTTGCGACGGCAAGGAGTATTATGCCAACATCAGCGCCTATTTGTCGCAGGTACTTCAAACGATATCGATAAAAAGCGAAAAGAAAGGCATCAGTCTGAGGGCAAACCTCAAGCTACAGGTCGCCGCGAAAAATATCAAAGATATAACCGAGCTCCTGCAAGCTCAAAGCGCCATAATGCAAAAATACAAAAGACGAAGCCTCTTTAATAAAGACGCGAGTCGTCTGCGCGCCGTAAAGACGCAGCTAGCCGAGCTCCTCAAAGCGCAAGCAAGGCTGGATAAGATACTAAAAACGCAAGCCAGCGTAATCTCAAATGTGATTTTGGGCGAGTTTAAGATAATGTATAAATTTTTTCTATACGCCGTTTTCATCGCCAAAAAAAGGGACGACCAGCTACTTTTGGCCGAAATAATCAGCGTCTGCGACAAGATCGCGGCGATGATAGAGCCTGTATTTGGCGGCCAAAGCCTAAAAACAGACGAACTTATCTATTATTACCTGGTTTATGAGCTAAGGGGATTTAAGGCGAATTTTATAGATTAATCCTCTTTTTTTTCGTGTCGATTTGGTTTTTGCCGCATCGACCGGAAAGACATTATAAATTTTACGCTTCAAGACAAATTTAGCAGCGCTTGTAGTCCTAAGTGACGAAACGAGCCGTAAAATCGGTGCGAGATTTAATTTCGGACGCACGCGCTGCGCGCAGCATCGGCAAAACCGGATGTCGTTAGTCAAAAGGCTTTTTTGGAAATGTATGCTGATTTTGTTGCGATTTTTAAAATTTAAAGACTAAAATTTAGTTCGATTTAGAAATTTGACACGTTTGAAACGGCGATAAATTTTATATGGATTACGCACTCTTTATAAATTTACAATTTTTTAAGATTTGCCGAATTTAACGTCGATTCGCAAAAGCGGCTAAATGCTAAAAAGTTCAAATTACCGTATTTTGCAGTCCGGACCAATCCGCTTTTATCCGCCTTAAAAATTTAAAGCTTCAAAGCATTCAAATTTTAAAAATATCATAAAATTTAACTTCCGACATCCAGAAAATTTAAATATTTTTTAAAATTTCATCCGCGATTTTTCTAGCGCCGTCATTATCTATCTGTTTAGCAAGTTTGCTTGAAATTTGCTTTAAATCCATCTCGTTTATCAAATTTAACATCTCATCCGCATCCACTTCGCCGTCTTTTTGGAAGCAAAATTCGGCCAAATTTTGATCCACGAGAAATTTCGCGTTAAAAACCTGATGATCGTTTGCGGCGTAAGGATAAGGCACGAAAACGCTAGGCAGCGCATTTGCCGTGAGCTCCCACAGTGTGCCCGCCCCTGCGCGGCTCACCGCCAGATCGGCGCGGTTCATCTTAAGCTCTATTTTAGGATCAAAGTCGAAAAGTTCGAGCTCATCGCCGCCGATACCCAGCTTTTTATACTCCTTACGCAAGCTCTCAAGCGCGTTTTTGCCGCATTGATGGATGATTTTTACGCCTTTTTGCGTTAGAGTCGGAACTAGTTTTAAAGCTAGCGAATTTATCGCCGCCGCACCCTGAGAACCGCCCAAAAATATCACTGTTTTTAGCTCGCTGCGAAGTCTCGCCGTCTTAAAAAATCTCTCCGCTACGGGATAGCTAAAAACAGGCTTAAAATACGAGCTAAAAAAGCCCTTTGCAAGCGGTTTTAAAAGCTTATTTAAGCTACCTATCACCGCGTTTTGCTCGTGGATAAAAAGCGGCGTGCGCGAGATGATCGCCGCAAAGGCCGCGGGCGCCGCGCTATATCCGCCCACGCTAACGACGGCCTTTACGCCGCGAGCCTTAAAAATTACGCGGCATTTGAGCGCTAAATTTAGGATATTAAAAAGTGAAAAAAGCTTGCCAAGCCCTTTTTTATCGACCACGCCGCTGCTCGGTAGGAAAAATTTCTCGCTAAATGCGTCGTCGTTTTCAAACCACATCTTGTCCTGTCCGCCGCTAGAGCCCACAAATATCGTCTTGCATCCGCGCGAGACCAGCTCCTCATTTAGCGCTTTTGCGACGGCCAGATGTCCGCCCGTGCCTCCGCCGCAGATGATTATTGAGCCGTTTTCGGAGTCATTGCGGGTACCGCTTTGCAGATCGATTTGAGCTTCGTTTCGAGCCTTGCCGTTAGTCAAATTTGACGACGAAATTTCAGCCGAATTTCGCTTGTCGCCTTGTAAATTTTTAGGTGTCAAATTTTACTCCTTGCAGTTTAAATTATAAGCGCTCGAAATTTAGCTTTAAATTTTACGTCCGTTTCGGGCAGAATCCAAGGCAAGCAAATTTCGCCGTAAAGGCCGCTTTTACGCCTTGCAAGCCCAAATTTCGCCTCGTTAAAACTAAGCTTGATCTTTTACTTTTTTACTCACCATCAGCACCATGCCGATACCTATGCAAAGCGCCAAAATAGAGCTGCCGCCGTAGCTCAGAAACGGTACCGCGATGCCTTTAATGGGCGTGATCGAGGTGATGCCGTAGGAGTTCATCAGAAACGAAAACGATATAAGAAGCCCGATGCCCAGAGTAAATAGATGATAGACCTTGTTTTCGCTCCTTGAGGAGACGCGAAAGATGCGAAAAAGCAAAAACAAAATGAGCATAGTGATGATAAATATCCCAAGCACCCCGATCTCCTCGGCTATGCCGGCAAGCACGAAGTCCGTATGCACTTCGCTCAAAAAGCCGAGCTTAAACACGCCGGCTCCCAATCCCTCGCCGAAAAATCCGCCGTGCTTTATCGCATTTAGCGAGTGCGAGATCTGGTAGGGCTCCGGCACGCCCTCGACGCGTATCGCTTCCGCTATGCTTTCGGGGATGAGCGAGGTGACCATATTTTGCACGGTGCCCCACCATGATTTTATGCGTAAGATTCGGTGCTCGGAGGTAAAAATGGCTACAAAAGCGATCAAAGACGCAGCCACCATACCGATGATAAAAAGCCGCTTGCTCGTGCCGGCAAAAAGCATCATCACGATAAGCGTAAGCGCTAAAATGACGACTTGGCCGAGGTCGTTTTGAAGGATGGCGATGAGATAAACGGCTATCAAAAACAAAAACATATAGGGCAAAATAAGCTTAAATTCTTCTTTCAGGCTCTTTTTGCTCCCGTCGATCTTGCGCGCGAAACTCCATGCTAAAAAATAAACGAAGCCGATCTTAAAAAACTCCACAGGCGCTAGAGAAAAGCCGGGCAAGCGTATCCAGCGCTTGGCTCCGCCCGCATCGGTAACCAGCGAGCTGGGCAGCGCATGCATAATCCCCATCGCGATAGCGCAAAAGCCAAACAGGCAAAATCCGATCCAGACCATTGATTTATCCGGGTCCAAGCGCGAGATGCCCCACATCAAAAATATCCCGACGACGCCCACAATGAGCTGCCTGATGAAAAAATGATAAGGCTCGTAGTTAAAGAAAAGCACGGTAAAAACGGGCAAGGAGAGCGAAAAAACCACGCCGATAGCTATCAGCGCAACGCAAGAGTAAAATATCCACTTATCCGCCTGCATTTTTCCTTCCCCGAGTTAAATTAAGGGCTGATTTTACTCAACTATGACTTACAAAGATGTTAATCTTTAAATTTAAGCCTAAAAATTCGAGCTTAAATTTAGCGCCTCGTCTTGCCTTCGTCGGCTTAAATTTAACGAAGCTCAAATTTAAGCCGCGCAAGCCCAAAAATAGACATAATTTTTTAAATTTAAATAATATTGTGGATAAATTGCATTTAATCAAATACAAATTTAAAATTTTCGTCGCCATACGTGAGGCTTTGCCTTGCGCTCGCACTCTCTTTGGGGGCTGCGCGCAGAGCGTAATTCAAATCCCTTCCCTCTTGATAAATTTTATACGCAAGGAATTAACCGCGCGACGCCAAATTTAACAAAGCCGAATTCGGCATTTTCGCGGTGCGGGTCGGGGTGCGTCAAATTTTAAAATTTAAATACCGCATTTTCAAATTTAAGCCAATTTATATCGGTGGCAAATTTAACTTCACGCTCACAAAGCAAAACAAACCCGCCTTCCTCGCCTGCTCGATTTTCTATAACTTTAAGCCCGTTTGGGTATAATCAAACCTTTTAACGCGAGGAAAATATGCCCCTTTCAAAACTAAATCAAGAACAATACGCCGCCGCGACCGCTCCAGCAGGGCACAATCTAGTCATAGCAAGTGCCGGCACCGGCAAAACCAGCACCATCGTCGCGCGCATCGCTCATCTGCTAAATTTAGGCGTAAAGCCGGAAAAAATCCTGCTGCTAACCTTCACCAACAAGGCTGCGGCCGAGATGATCGAGCGATTAAACCGACATTTTGATAAAAAAATCACCTCGCGCATCACGGCGGGCACCTTTCACTCGGTTTCTTATTCGCTGCTTAAATTTCTAGAAAAACCCGTCACGCTAAAGCAGCCAAGCGAGCTAAAAACACTGCTAAAATCGCTCGTCGAGAGGCGTAAATTTAACCACCTAAGCGACGTTAAGCCCTACGGCGGCGCCTATCTTTACGACGCGTATTCGCTATTTCAAAATTTAGCCCTAAAGCAGACGTTTGGCGAATGGCTAAAAGAGCGAAGCGACGAGCAAGGCGTCTACGCCGAGATTTACGAGGACGTTTTGCGCGAATTTGAGGAGGAAAAGAGCAAATTCGACTACGCGGATTTTAACGACTTGCTTATCAAAATGCGTAACGAACTGAAAAGAGGCGCGCCGCTAAAATTTGAGGAAATTTTAGTCGACGAGTATCAGGACACAAACTCGCTGCAAGGCTCGCTAATCAGCGCTTTTGAGACGAAAAGCCTTTTTTGCGTCGGGGATTTTGACCAGAGCATTTATGCCTTTAACGGCGCAAACATCGAGATCATCGGCTCGTTTAAGGATCGCTTCGCAGACGCCAAAATCTATGCGCTAAACATCAACTACCGCAGCAGCTCCGCCATCCTAGCCCTTGCCAACAAAGTCATCGCAAACAACCCGCGCCTTTACGAAAAAAAGCTAGTTGTCGGCCGCGAGGGTAAATTTACCTTGCCAAAGCTGCTGGTTTATAACGAGCTTTTCGACCAGTACGCAAACATCGCGCAGATCATCGCCGTCAGCAAATACAAAAAAGAAAACATCGCCATCATCTTTCGCAACAACTCAAGCGCCGACGGCCTAGAAGTCGCGCTGCGAGAGCTTGGTATCGGCTCCAAGCGAAAGGGCGGCGTGAGCTTTTTTGAAAGCCGCGAGGTGCGCGCCGCGATGGATTTGCTAGGCATCCTCATCAACCCAAAGGACATCATGGCGTTTATCCACGTGTGCGAATACGCAAAAGGCGTGGGTGCGGCGCTTAGCAAGGAGATTTTCGAGGTGCTAAGCAAGGTCGGACACGGCGACGTCGTGCGCGGATTTTTGCAGCCCGATGATGGCGTGGAGGCCTTTGCTAAAAAGACCAAAAACTACCAGCTAGGGCTTTTTGACGAGCTTGACGAGGTCGGGGAAAAGTCGCGATTTGCTAAATTTAACTTTAGCGAGAAATTTTTCGCGCATCCCGTGCTAAAAATGCAAAAACTAAGCGAGAGCGGCGGGCAGTTTTTGTATGAAATTTATAATTTCTTAAACGCCGCCAAACGCCACTCGCGCCCGACCTCGCTGATAGAAGATCTCAAAAATAGCAAAATTTACGCCCTCATCGCGGATAGTCTCGCGACCAAACGCGCCACGCAAAAAAACGGAAATGTGGACGAAACGCTAAAAAAAGAGGCCCTGGAGCGCATCGCGGGCAAGCTAGAGGTGCTGGGCGAACTAGCCAAAAACTACTCGGAGGCGGAGAAATTTTATAACTTTATCACGCTGGGCAGCAGCGAGATGAGCAGCGGCGAAGGGGTAAATCTACTAAGCGTGCACGCCTCAAAGGGGCTTGAGTTTGACCTCGTTTTCGTAGTCGATCTCGCGCAAAATCGCTTCCCGAACCTCAAACTAATGAGCATGGGCGGCTCGCTCGAGGAGGAGCGGCGGCTCTTTTACGTCGCGGTTACGAGGGCGCGCGACGAGCTGATTTTAAGCTACGCCAAATACGACAAAATCAAAAAGATAAACTACCAGCCCAGCCAGTTTTTGATAGAGGCCGGGATGGCGAGCGCCGGGATTTAAATTTGACGACAAAATCGCCAAATTTGACCGATGTAAAATTTGAAGTCGTTTAAATTTAGCCGCCCTATTTTATCTTTCATCTGTCGCTGTTGGCGCTTGGTATAACCCGCACCTTGAAAATGCTAAATTTAACTAAACTTCAGATTTGAAGGCGTATTCTTCAAATTTTTGAAAGCGTCAAATTTAGTATAGCTTTCAGGGCAAATTTATATCAAATTTTGACGCCGTAAATTTAAGTAAATTTGACGAAGCAAGGCAAAAACAAGCCAAGCTTCCCAACACCTCATAAAAAGTCAGTAGCGTACCGTGCGACGTGCAGGCCGCATATCCGATAAAAAATCGATTTTTCAGCCATTTGTATCTCGCGTCGTAGGTTTCAAATCTCGGCACCGTGACGAAATACCTGCCGCCCTCGTTCGACTTTTTTGATGATACCTGCGTTTTTGACGTAGATTGTGGCGCCGTCACCCTACCGTAGAGCGTATTTAGCGACGATATTTTTAAAACCGTCTTTATTTTGCTTTCGGATATAGACTCCGTGAGGCATCGCCTTGCCCGTATTTACCGCCGACTCCGACAAAAGGCACGAATATTCTTAAATGTGCTTATGTTTTGATGTTAAAGGACTCGGGCACGAAAGCATCGTTTTACGCGGTCTTTGGCGGATGCCAGAAGTATCGCGACGAACACCGCAAAGGCCGCAGCAAGTGTAAATTTGATCGCCACCTTATAAACTCCAGGAAAAACTTGTATATTTCTGTTGCATCATCGCCCGCCTATCAAAATCGCGACTGCAAAATTTATCCAAAAAATAAGCCGAAGCGATTATAGCCGAGAACAAACAGGCGAAATTTAAATCCAAAAATCAAAAACTACCCATAAAAATAATCAAATTTGCGTTTTTACGAGACTAAAAAACGGCGTCATCAAATTTAGCTCCTGCACAAACCGTCCAAAACCGCATAAATTTAAACTAAAACTCCCGCCGTAAAGCCTACGCCTACATAAAGCTCGGAGCGTCGTTTGAAAAAAGGATCAGATCGCCCGCTTTGGTATTTTGCGCCAGGACTTCTTGCATTTTTGATTTATCCTTGATGACGATGACTTTTGGCCTGCTTAGGTGCTTTAGCAGTGCGACGGCGTTTAGCGAGCTTGTTAGCATGACGATATCAAAGGTCTTGTTGATGATTTTGCTTAGCTTTTCGTTCTCCTCGTCGCTGCTCTCCATGATGCCGGGCGTCACGAGCACCTTGCGCCCCTCGTAGCCTGCGGCTAGCTCGTAGCTCGCGCTCATACCGTTAAAGTTGCCGTTAAAACCGTCGTCGATGATAATTTTACCGCCTGCATCGATACGCTCGAGTCTGTGCTCGACGTTTTTTAAGCGCGCTAGAGCTGCGGCGATCCTAGCTTCGTCTAACCCCAGATATAGCGCGGTTTTGACGCAGACGGCCAGGTTTGCGGCGTTAAATTTACCAAGCAGCGGCGAAGCAAATTCCCTCTCGCCAAGCTTAAATTTAACCCCATCCAAGCTAGCCTCCACGCCGCTTAGGTTTTTATCGTAAATTTCTATCTTTGTGCCCTCGTTTGCCTGCATGCTGCTGTGCACGAAAGCCTTTTCTAGGCGCTTTGAGCCAAGAGCCTCAAGCTTTGTAGCGCGGATATTTTCGAGCGTCTTAAAGTACTCGATATGCTGCGCGCCGATCTCGCCGACGATAGCGATCTGCGGGCTCAAAAACTCCGTGATCTGCGCGATGTCGCCTTTTAGGCGCGCGCCCGCCTCGGCGATATATATCTGCGTACCGGCGGCAAGCTCGTTGTTTACGTCTTGGATGAGGCCTGCTAGCGTGTTTACGCTGCGAGGGGTTTTACGGCAGGCGAAGTCATTTTTAAGCAGCTCAAATAGGAAATTTTTGATGCTGGTTTTACCAAAACTCGCCGTTATCATGATGATTTTAAGCTCGGGCATCGAGGCTAGCTTTTTGCGCGCGCTGTTTTCGTAGGCCTTAAATTTAGCCTTTTCCAGCAAAAAACTAAGCGCGAAAGAGGCCACGAGCGGCAGGACGACGCCTAAATTTACGCGGTACTGCGTCGCGAGATAGACAGCGTAGCTAGCGATAACCGCGAGCGCTAGGATAACAAAAAATCGCTTGACTCGCGGCGTAAAAACCAGCTTTTTATCGAGTTTTTTGTGCCAAAGAGCGAGGCTCGGCACCAGCGCAAAGTAAAAATAAATCCAAAAAAATCGCTCCGCCGCATAAAAAAGCACGATCGGCACGATAAGGAAAAACACGTGCCACAGCGGCCTGGTGAAGTGAAACAGCACGCGCTCGAACTTGTAGGAAAACCACTGAAGGCAGGTGATGAGATAAAATCCGAGCGCAAACGTAAATAAAATCTGCGTCGCGGCAAGGCCGATATTTATGAGGGTTTCGTTCATTTTTTCTCCTAGATTCGCTTAAGCGGGCTTTATTGCGCCGCCTTGCCAAATTTGCCTTCACGCTTTTGGTCGCTTCATCAAGCTTGGCTTTTTGTGTCTGCCGCTTTGCCGAATTTGGATTTATTCGGGCGTTTTTGTCGGCTTCTTGAGCTTGGTTACTGTTTTTAGACGCGATTTTGTAAAACCGCCCATACTTTGGTTTTGCCTAATTTCTCTTTTTAGATCTTTAATTCTTTTTAAATTTAGAGCTTTTGCGACTTGCTTTTAGCTCACACAAATTTACTTCGTTACGATGCGGACGGCTTTGATAAATTTTCTGCCAAATTTTGACGGCTTGTAAATTTTTAAAATTTAGCCGGCCCGCTTTGTTAACGTTGCCGAATGCAAATTTATCAGCCGTGATTTTACAGATTTTGGGCTTAAATTTAGCTCGCAAAATTTGACGCAGACTCGCAGGCTCGGCATAGATTTAACGCCAAAAACAAATTTATTCGGTCTTGCCTGCCCAGTAAGCCCACGATTGCAAAAAGTAGATTAAACTTAACCTTGCCTGCTTGCGCCCTACCCCATTTTACGCTTCTTTTATAAAGATTGCGAGCCTAAAATCACCGCGCGCAAATCCTAAATTTACGCTAACTTAAATCAAATGTCTGTTGCACCGGTTTTTTGGAGATTTTTTGATCGGCTTTCTCGCTCTTTTTTTTTATCAAAATTTTGCTTGCTATCTAAATTTTCGCGAGACAAAACCTTGGTTTGACCGCCTATTTTTGATAAAATTTGCTTTTGCTCGGCATTGTTTGAAGTCTCGCTTGGTAAAATTTGCAAATTTTCATCATCGACCCCGGCGACAGGTTCGCTCCGCTCGCTTCCTTGCTCGTCAAATAAACTATTTTGAGCTTTTTCCTTAAAAATATTTTTTGAGGGAACTCGACCGCTTTCGTCGCCGACTTCGTTTTCGTCTAAATTTGCCTGCGAGTTTTGATAAACGCCGTCAAATTTATCCGCCAAATCACCATCCTTTGCACCGTCAAGCTGCGGGTTTTTATCGGCAAGGCCACCGTCTT